>JBFBCZ010000032.1:0-132997 GCA_040689555.1 Actinosynnema sp. NPDC051121
CAACTACCATCGACCCCACACTGCCGCTGGAAACCAACCGCCAGCTACCCGGCTCCACGACGGCGTCACCAACGTCATGGCCTCATACAGCTAGTCCACTCGTGTTCACTTGAGCGGTGCTCGTCATGGCACGCACGACCGCGCCGTGCGTGGAATGCGGTTTCAAGTGCCGTTTCAGTCGGCGTCGGGTCGTGGTCGTACGGTGTTGTCGCCGAGTGCGTTCGACGGTGCGCGGAAGAACACGTCGAAAGCGAGGTCGGCGGCCCCGAGGAGGACCGGTTCGCTCAGTTCACCGGCGGTCAACCGGGTGTTGTCCACCCTGGCGACGAGGGAGTCGGCCAGCCTGCTCTCCAGCTGTTCACGCGCCAGTACCGCGAGTGCTTTCAGCGGTCCGGTGAGCACCACGAGATCCGGGTCCAGCACGTTCACCAGGCTGGCCGCGCCGATGCCGAGCCGTTCGGCCACGCGGCGCGCGGCGGCCAGCGGGCCGGGCTCGCCGCGGGCCGCCCGCTCCAGCACCTCCGCCACGAGCGCCGCGTCCCCGGTGTCGATGACGCCCGCCTCCCGCAGCAGGGCCCGGCCGTCGGCGAACAGCTCCAGGCAGCCGCGCTGACCGCACGGGCATTGCGGGCCGCGATCGTCCACGACCAAGTGGCCTGCCTCCAGCGCGTGCCCGGTCGTCGCGGGCCCGTCTGGCAGCAGCGCGCCACCGATGCCGGTGTGCTCACAGGTGATCACGAGCACCGAGCCCGCGCCCCGCCCGGCGCCCCGGCGCCGTTCCGCCAGCGCCGCCAACGAGCACTCGTGGGCGACCGATGCCGACACGCCGGGGGGCAGGTACCGTGCCAGCAGCTCCTCCGCCGGCACCGGCTCGGTCGTCCAGCCCAGGTGCAACGCCGAGCGCACCACCCCGTGGCGCACCATCCCGCCGGTGCCGACCGCGAGGCCGACCCACGGCCCGCCTGCGTCGTGCGCCAGTTCCGCCGCCCGCGCGGCCAGGGCCGCCAGGGCGCGCTCGGCCGGTTCGGCGCGGTCGACGGGCAGCGACGCCGGCTCGCCGACGAACTCGCTACCCAGTCGCACCGCCCGCAGCCGCGCCAAGCCGACGCCCACGTGCGCGGCGACGACGACCGGGCCGTTCGGGGCGGGCGCCAGCATGGGGGAGGGGCGTCCCCGGCCGACGGCGCCGGTCGGGGCGAGGTGCCGCACCTCGATCAGGCCCAGTTCCTCCAGGTCGGTGACGGCGTCACCGACCACGGACCGCGCCAGCCCGAGCGCCGTGGTCGCCTCCGCGCGGGTCAGTGGCCCACGCAGGTGCAGCAGCTCCAGCAGGCGTCCTACGGCGGTCGGACGCCGAACAGGTCTATCCATCGGTCAGATGTTCCCACTACACTCGAGGCAGCATTTTGTAACCGAGCCGAATCAAATCAGGACCAGGGGATCACCAGCAAGGAGAGCGAGATGGCGCACATGTCGAGCGGGACGATCGGCGTCGCCCACGATGCCCGGATCGCGACCTTCAGCACCGGAACGCTGCTCTTCGACCTCGACGGCACCCTCGTGGACACCGACCGGGTGATCGAGCGGAGCTGGCTGCGCTGGGCGGAGTTGAAGCAGCTCGACCCGGTTGCCGTGCTGCCCTCTGTCCACGGCAGGCCCGGCGACCAGGTGATGGTCGACCTGCGACCGGGCTTGCCGTCGGGCCTCGCGGCCGGCGACTACGCCGAACTCCGCCGCCAGCAGTCGGCCGAGACGAAGTTCGTCCGGGCGCTGCCGGGCGCGGAGGAACTGCTCGCCTGCTTGCCCGGCCACTCGTGGGCGGTGGTCGCGAGCTGCGACCGCGACCTGGCGCTGGCCCGGCTGCGCGGTGCCGGCCTGCCCGTGCCCGAAGTGC
Source organism: Actinosynnema sp. NPDC051121 (assembly GCA_040689555.1). GTDB lineage: Bacteria > Actinomycetota > Actinomycetes > Mycobacteriales > Pseudonocardiaceae > Actinosynnema. Next base: position 1,895 of record JBFBCZ010000032.1, read on the forward strand.
TGATCACCAGCGATGACGTGTCCGCGGGCAAGCCCGACCCCGAGTGCTACCTCGCCGCCGCCCGGGCGCTGGACGTGCACCCGGCGAGCTGCATCGTCGTCGAGGACGCCTCGCCCGGTGTGGCGGCGGCCCGCGCGGCCGGCATGTTCGTCATCGGCGTCGGCAGCCGCACCGCGTCGAGCGACCCGCGACCGCACTGGCACGTGGACAGCCTCACGCGGCTCGGCGTCGTCGCCGTGCCGGACGGCCTGCGGGGCTTCGTGCACGAACCGGTCAGCGACCGCTAGGGCTCCGGTGCTCACCGACGAGGTCACGCGGCCCACCCGGACGCCGGGCGGGTTCACCACCGCGTCCGCCTTCCTGATGTTCGCCGCCCTCGGCGCCGCCACCGCGGCCCTGGGCGCGGCGGTCCCGGTGCTGCGGCAAGGGCTCGGGGGAGACTCGACCGTCGCCCTGCTGGTCGGCGTCTACAACTCTGGCGCGCTGGCCGCGACCCTGCTCGGCGGGGCCGCCCCGCACGCCACCCGCACCCGCGCGGCCGGGGCGGTGCTGGTGGTGGCGGCGGTCGGCGGCCTGGTCGGCACGGCCCTCGCGCCGACCGGCACGCTGCTGCTGGTGTGCGCCGCCGTGGCCGGCTTCGGCTATGGCGGTCTCGTGCTGACGCTCAACACCGCGTTCTCCACCCGGTACGGGCAGCGCGGCGTGGTGATGGTCAACGCGCTCAACGCCGCGTTCGGAGTGGGCGCCGTCGCCGGTCCGCTGGCGGTCGGTTCGGCGCTCGGCCCGGCGGCGGTCTTCCTGCTGCTGGCCGCGGTCGTCGCGATCGCCGCGGGGGCCGCCGGCCTCGTCCCGACCGCACCGCCCCGCGGCGAGCCGGGGCCTGCCGCAGCAGGCGGGGGCCCCACAGCCGGCACGCGCGCAGTGGTGACGTTCGCCGTGCTCGGCTCGCTCTACGCGGGCCTGGAGACCAGCAGCGCCGCGTGGATGTCCACGCACCTCGTCGCGCAGGAGTGGGACCCGGCCGCCGCCGCCCGGCTGACCTCGCTGTTCTGGGTCGGCCTCGCGATGGGCAGGCTGGTGATCCCGCGCCTGGCCCGAGCCGCGCCCACCGCGCTCGTGGTCGGGTGCCTCGCCGGTGCGACGGTCGCCCTGGCGCTCACCGCCTGGCCCGGCGGCGCCCCCGTCGCGATCGCTGTCGCCGGCTTCTGCCTGGCCCCGGTCCTGCCGACTGCCCTGGCCCACCTCGGCACCACCGACCGTCCCCAGCGGGCGACCGCCGTCGTCCTTACCGCCTGCATGGTCGGCAACGCCACCGTGCCGCTGGTCGCCGGACTCCTGATCACCCGCGCGGCCCTGCCGGTACCCCTGGTGCTGGCCGGCCTGGCGATCTGCTGCACAGCCGCTGCCGTCGTGGCCCACCGCACCACCCGCACCGGGCGCTGAGCCGGTCTCCGGCGGAGGCCGGTGCGCCGCCGGACGGGCAGGCCCCTCGACGCGCCGCCGTGCCTTGGTCGGGGAAGGCCCTGAGGACGCGCGGCGGGAGTCGGCGTGGCTGGTGGACCGGTTCGGGCGGGGGCATGTGGCGGTGGAGTTGGTCGACCAGCGGCTGCCGGGGGAGGACGCGACCAACGACGTGGTAAGCCATTGGACCCAGGAACACTCTTCCGAGTTCCTCCCGGCTACGCCGGGGATACGACCACGCGCCTCGTGTCGCACAGAGCGCGTGTGCTCTTCCCATGATGTCGAGCGCCATCCGGGTCCTCGCGAGATCGGAGGCTGGTCGTCTGACCAAAAGGGGACCATGATCCGCACTCGGCCGCCGAAGCCGTCGGGTTCGCCGGTGACGACGATGTACCGGCCGACGTGTTCACCGCCCAACATCAAGGCCATCGCGCGGCGCACGGCGGTGGCCGTCTTCCCCGGCACAGTCGGTCCATTCTTCAGGGCCATTCGTGCACGGAAGCTGTCGGGGATCGTGACCATCGGCAGCCGGGCACGGAACGCGGCCTCGTCGTGTGGCGTGTCGGTCCGCGCAGGCTTGAGGGCGTTTCGGTGATCGTCCTGCTCCACGGGCCGGTGACCGTCCGCTCCACCGTGCCGTAGGGATATCCCTACTCGCCGAAGCGGGACAACTCCCCGAACATCGAGGGATGCCCCCACCGACTTCCCCGCCCGACAACGGGACGCTGTGCCTACCGAGGCAGCGCGACAGGGAAGTCCGGTCAATGGTCCGAGCCGACGAGGACGAAGCCCGGAACTTTCCGCGGTAACCGCTGCGCGGACCTCACCGTCGTCTGATCCCGAGAGAACACGATGCCATCACCATCCCGAGACAACCGCAGGTCGAGCTCCTCGAGCCGGTCCGGCCGGCAGAGCCCGCCGCACCAACCAGGCGCACCGGGGATCGGAGACATCCGACCCGGACGGCCGAACCAGCTTCATCCGAACGACCGATTCGGCGCGGGCAGGGGAAACGACGCTTACCGACCGGGCGAGGGTCGGGGACCACATGACTTCCCCGGACAACGACCTAACCGGGTCTCCGAGATCGTCGCCAGGTTGAACCGGAACAGCCAACGACTCGACCAGCTCAACCAGCGGGCGCGACCGCTCATGCGGGGGCAGTCGGGCATTGCGCCCGCAGACCGGCGAGAACTCCCCGGCAGGCCGCAGGACGCCCGGTTGGCACGAGGACCTCTGGAGAATCCGAGGTTGCCGAACAGCCTCGGGGGTGCGCTGCCCGGCGTGCCACCGGGGGCCGGGTACAACACCGGCCGCACTGTCGGTCCGCTGACGCCACTGGCGCCGACAAGGACTCCGTCACCGCAGAGCCGGCCCCTGGGCGTGCCGCAGCCCTCGCCGAATCCGCCTGCCGGCGTGGACAGCTTCACGCCGACACCGGGCAGGAAGTTGGGCCGAATGGACGTCAAGGGCACCTACCACTACCGTCCGCTTCCGCAGTCGATCGCCGGCTCGAGGTACTCCGACATCCTGCCGACGCAAGACCACGTCAGTCCCACGATCATCAACCAAAAGATCCAGGAGCTCAAAGAATCCGGTCAGCCGGCCAGGATTCCCGTTTACTACGCGGGGGACCGACTCTCCCTCTACCACGACCGGCACCACACATTCGCTGCGGCAGTGGAGATCGGCCATCCGATCGAGCTGAACCTGATCAAGCCGCTCGGAGCCGGACTGCCCAACCCCCGCACGGACTGGAGGGACACCACCCGGTCGGACTTCGACAGGCCGGCCTGGCGTCGCTGAAGCGGTGGGTCGAGGGGAGCGGCTCTGGTCCGTGGTCGGTGGTGACTTCGAGCATCTGTCAGGGCAGCAGGATGCGGTGGCGGAGAAGGGGCCCTGCCCCCGGATGCTGGACACCAGACACACTGGAATCCGGACGATCCGGGCGGACAGGAGTCCCGTTCAGATGGTGATGAAGCACGACCCGCCGGAGTTCCGTGCCGAGGCGGTCGCGCTCTGCCGGTCCCGACCCGGCCCGACGATCAAGTCGGTGGCACAGGACCTCGGGGTCGACCACGAGACGCTGCGCAACCGGATCCGCCTCGACGACGGACGGCGCACCGGATCACCGGTCGCCGCGACCGCGACGCAGTCGGGGTCCTCGGAGGACGAGAACGTCGCGCTGCGCAAACGGATCCGCGAGTGGGAGGAGGAACGCGACACCCTGCGCAAGGCGGCCCAGGCCTAGACGGAAGCCGGAGGCGTCGCCGCAGCCGGCGTCGGCCACCACGGGCCGCGCGGGCAGACCTCACCCGGCGAGTTCGTCGATCATGTGCAGTGCCAGGCGCCGCTCCTCCTGATGCCGTTGATCGTCCGGGATCGCGCACGGATGCGTGCCGATCTCGGCGTGCTGCGGACGGGTGACGAGATCGCGGTCGATTTGCGGACGCTCACCCGGCGGCGGACCGACCTGGTCAACGACCGCGCCCGGCAGATCAACCGGCTTCGCGACCAGCTCTTGGAGTTCTTCCTTGCGCTGGAACGAGGGCTGAGCCTGACGAACAAGGGGCCGGTCCGGCTACTGGCCGGCTGCCAGGCTCCGGCCGCGATCCGCCGGTCCGGTGCCAAGCGCATCGAAACCTGGCTGCGCAACCGCGGGGGTGAAGCGCCGCCGCGCTCGCCCTGGCCGCAGTCGAGACAGCCATGGTCCAGCACACCGTGCTTCGTGGCGAGGCGTTGGCCGCTGAGATGGGTGGCCCGCATCGCGAAGGGCCTGGGGGCTCTCGACGAGGAGATCGTCGAGCTCGACACGCCCATCGAGACCCGGTTTCGCCGGCACCGGCACGCCGAGGTGATCCTCAGCCTGCCGGGCATGGGTGTCCGGCTCGCCGCCGAGTTCAGCCGAAGGTCATGGCGCACCCGCGACGAGGCCGAGAACGAACTCTTCCGCTGCTCGCGGCGGTACGGACCCGACACCGCCGGGCAGGTCAGCACGACGTGCTGCGGCGGCGCCCCTTCCATCCGCGTCACCACCGCCACCACGTCGCGCAGCTGCGCCGCCAACGGCACGTCGGTGACGTCGGGTGTTCCCGGCAGGTGCCGTGGCATCTGCGGCCTCGGGCAGGGACGATGCTGCGTTACATCGCGGCGAACGCGGACCGGATCGACGCGGTGGTCGGCGAGTAGGAGCGTGCGTCCCTCGACGGTGCTCAGGTGCGAGAACTGCGGGCGGTGCTGGAGCGGTACGGGGTGCAGTTGTGGCTGCCGGAGGCGGAGGGGCCGGTGGACTTCGGCAACCCGCGCATGAAGCGCTGCCGGCGTTGTCGGCGAAGCGCTCGGTGACGGAGGTGTTGCGTTCCCGACACGGGGTCGTCACCGCGATGCGCGTGCAGACCGTCGAGCAGGGACGCCACCTCGGTGGCAGGCGGCCCTACTGCTACCGGCTCGTAGACGCCGGCCCGCACCCGGATCCGGCGTTGGTGCCGAGCGGGGGACCGTCACTGTCGTGGGACCCCGCTACCATCCTCATCCTCCGACGGAGGGAGCCGGATGCCGAACCTGATGACGGCGCTCGACGACACCGTTGTGGTCGAGTACGGCCAGTTCGTCGTGCAGGAGGCCGGCATGCTGCGCAGCCCGCTGACCCTGCTGGTTCCTCCGGGCGAATGGGTCGCCGTCGGCGGTGCCGGCGGGCTCCTGCTGCACAGCGCCGCCACCGACCACTGCCCAGCGGTACGCCTCGAACTCTGGGACGACGCCCCGCCCTCCGCCCCGGACGACTGGGACCACGTGGTGGAGTTGACCTGCGACCTCCAGTCTGCGGTCCGCCTCCAGTCCGTCACCGCGACCTGCTCCGCACACACCCTGCCGATCACGCGGTCCGGTGCCCACCACGCCCGCGTCCACGCGGGAAACCAGGACGAGGCCGCCGAACTGGACGAGGGAACCCTCGAATCCGGCATCGAGCGCTGGCTCATCCAGATCTGGCAGGCCTAGGCAGTGGGGTCTGCGCCCAGGACGTCGGTCGACTCCGCAACGGGCAACGCGGAGACAATCAGGGCTTGCCGCCCTGGCCAGCACCTGAACAGGCGGAGCCACGGAAGGCTGAGGGCACGGCTGGGACGCTTCACCCCATCGTGTCGATGGTTGCGTCCGGACAGAGCTGCGGGATGCAGGACCGGACTCCGGGTTCACGCGGGCGGCCAGCTCTTCACACCGCCCCGGTGGTCGACCTCCTCCGAGCCGGCCTCGTAGTCCTGGGTGAGACCGTGCGGCGTCTTCTCCCACGTGTGGGGGTCGAAGACGAACTGGTACGCCGCGCGCCACGCCGCCGCCGAGTGCATCAGCCAGTAGACCGGGTTGAGCAGTGCGTAGGCGGCGATCCGCCAGTTGTAGCGGCGCCACGCGGCGATCCCGGAGAAGAGGATCATCGCGCCGTTGCCGCCGAGCATCACCAGGACGCCGCCTTGGAGGATCGCGGCCGGGAAGTCCACGCCGACGCGGATGCCGATGTAGGTCACGACCGTGAACAACAGCGCCAGCGGGTAGGCCAGGAACGCCAGCGGCGTGCCGAGCACCAGGCCGCCCATGCTGACCACGCCGCCGATCCCGTTGAGCCGGAACCACCGGACCGGGTGTCGGGTGTTGACCGCAGCGGTGACGAGGTAGCCCTTGATCCAGCGGGTCCGCTGGCGGATCCAGGCGAATGACTCGGACACCGCCTCTTCTGCGGTGGCCGACTCGATGGTGCCGACGGCGTACCCCCGGCTCGCGATCCGCAGTCCCAGGTCGGCGTCCTCGGTCACGTTGTACGGGTCCCAGGCGCCGAGCCCGCGCAGTGTTCGGGTCTCGAAGTGGTTGCTCGTGCCACCCAGCGGCAACGGCAGGCCCGAACCGTCCATGCCCGGCAGCATCATGTCGAACCAGTGCGCGTACTCGATCGAGAACATCCGGGTCAGCAGGTTGTAGTCGGAGTTGAAGTACATCAGCGAGGCCTGCACGCACACCAGGCGCGGCGTCGTCGGGTCGATCCGCTCCCTGACCAGCCGGTTCGCCTCGAACGCGGCCACCGCGCGCCGCAACTGGTCGGGCTGCGGCCGGTCCTCGGCGTCGAAGATGACGACGTACTCGCCTCTCGCGAACTCCAACCCGTAGTTGCACGCCCGCGGCTTGGTCCGCGGCTCGCCCTCGGGCACGATGACGATGCGGACGTACTCCGGCGGGTTGCTCGCCCGCGCCGCCTCGATGGTGGCCGTGTCCTTCTGCTCCAGCAGGATCATGACGTCCAACTTGGACTTGGGGTAGTCGAGCCGGTCGAGGTTGCCGATCACCTTCGCCACCACCTCCACCTCGTCGTAGACCGGCACCAGGACCGTGTAGACGGGCAGGTGGTCGTCCGGGACGCGCCCCGGCCAGTCCCCGTCCACACCGCGGCGCTCCCGCTCCAGGCGCACCGCCCGCTCCCACCGGCGCTTCTGCGCGACCCGCCACGGCGAGCGCAACCCGTAGAGCGTCTTGAACGCGACGTTGTTGACGAACAGCAGGTTCGCGGCGCTGTAGACCGCGATGACCGTCCAAGCCGGCCGGAGCACCGCGGCGGCCAGGAACGCCAGCATCAGGAGCGGCGGGACCACCTTCTGCCACACGACCACGCTCACCCGCGCCGAGGCGTCCGGGTCGGTGTCGGCCATGTGGTCGGTGATGCGGTAGAGCAGCTTGTCGCGACAGGCCTCCTGCACGGTCCGGGTGACGTCCCAGTCCGTGGCGGTGCGCACCTCGACCCGGTCGACCCCCGCGAGCGCCCGGGCATCGGCCAGGACATCCGGGGTGGGCGGGACGGACGTCGCGATGGTCAGGACATCGCCGTCGAGCCGCCACGGCACCCAGCCCGCCATCGCGAACTCCCGGGGTTCCCGTCGCGCCATCAGCGCGGCCGCGACCGGCGGCTCCTCCTGGAGATCGACCACGGGGGCGTCCCAGAGCCGCGCGAGCTCGGCGTACATCTCCCGGCGCGGCACGCCGTGCAGGATCAGGTGCTGCCGCAGCAGGCCACCCTCCGCCCGCTGGGCGTCCAACGCGCGTTCGACCTGCCCTGGAGTGGCGATGCCGCGGTCGAGCAGGACCCGCACCAGCCGCCGCTCGCGGGCCTTGAGGTCCGGGTCGAAGACCGCGGTCGACCCGGTGGTCCGGTCGACCGGGGGCACGTTCATCACCAGGACCTCTTGAAGATCGCGTGGGTGTCGTCGGCGTACACCCGCCGGTAGGACGCGAACCTCTCGGGGTGCTCCAGCATTTCCCGGTGGACGAGGTCGTCGCCGTCCTCGCCCGTGCCCGCGGTGACGTTGACCAGGATCCAGCGGGCGTGACCGGCGGGCGCGGCCAGCGCCTCGTCGAAGAACCGGCCCGCCGCACGGTTGTACCACTCGCGGTTGGGGATGCCGACCAACGGGATGACGGTGTTGCCCGCCCCCTGTTCGTCCGACAGCACACCACCGCCGTCGTAGTGGACCCGGAGGTGGGCGGCGGCGTCGTCGGCGCGGATGCCCTGGTTGGCCCGGCCCTCGGCGATGACCGGCACCCGGCCCGGGACGTCGGCGGCCCACCACGCGAGCTGCCCCACCAGCGCGGCCGACACCAGCAGTGGCACGATCCGGGCGGCGCCCGGCAGGCGCATCCCGCGCAGGTGGTGCACGGCGAATCCGGCCCCCAGGGCGCAGAACGGGAGAGGTTGCAGGCCGTAGCGGACGTTGAACAGGCCCTTCGGCAGCGAGTGGGCGTGCTGCACCACGGTCTGCCCGAGGTACAGGGCTGCCACTTCGAAGACGAAGGTCCCGAACAGCACGCCCAGGACCAGCGCGGGGGTCGTGAGCCCTTCCCTGGCGAGCAGGAGGAAGAAGCCCAGCGCCCCGATCACGACGCCCACGACGCCGATCACGTCGAGCACAGCCCAGTTGTAGACGTACAGGCTGACGCCGAGGTTGCCCTTCGTCGTCAGCGCGCCATGCTCTGCAAGGGCGTTCTGCTGCGCGTATGCCGAATAGGGCCCGAACATGAACTCCAACGGGTCGCGGTAGATCGCGAAGTTGTAGGCCAGCCACCACCCGATTGCGAGGGCAGGAGGCGCGACGGCCGGGAGCACGCGGCGCAGGAGGACGAACCGCCAGACGTGCGGCCGCACGTCGTGGCTGCGACGCCACTCCACGATGACGATGAAGACTGCCATGCTGGCCACCAGGACCCAGCCCTCGTAGCGCGACAGGACCGAGGCCGCTGCGGGCACACCGGCGTAGACCGCCAGCTCGCCGCCGCTCATCGGCCTCCGCGCGGTGGCCCAGTGCGCCATGCCCGCGATGCAGGCGGTGATCGACATCAGCAGCACGGGCTCGGTGAGCGCGGTGGTGTGGGCGTAGAGCGCGGAGATGTCGGTCCAGAGCACCAGCAGCACGACCAGGCGGCCGGCGCGCCCCAACCCCAGCCGGGCGGCGGTGCGGTAGAGCGCGGCGGTGGACGCGCCGAAGCAGATGATCCCCAGCAGCGCCGCCGCCCAGCCGGTGCTCCACAGCCAGAGGTTCGCCACGAACGGCATCAGCACCGGGTGTGGCATCGGCAGCCAGACGGTGCCGAGCTGCTGGAACCCGGGCGAGAGGTTGTCGAAGACGCGCCTGGCGATGGTCAGGTGCGACAACGCGTCGGAGTACCAGAGGTTGCCGCCCTGACCCACGACGTACAGCGAGACACCGGTCATCAGCAGCACGGCGACGACCGACACCGCGACCGTGCCGGGGACCCTGGGACCTCGGACCGGCTCGTCCATCGCCCGCCAGGTCACGCGCATCCGGCGGGCGATGGACGCCCCGGTCGCCGACCGGGGTGCCTGGCCGGTCGCGGGTGGGTCCGCCACGTCCGTCACGGCCTGCCCGCCGGCCCGCCGGCACCCGACCCGCCGGCCCCCGACCCGCCGGCACCCGACCCGCCGGCACCCGACCTGCCGTCGGCCTCCTGGGCGTCCACCAGCCGTGCCGCGCGCTTGCGCAGCCGGCGCCTGGAGACCTGCTGGGCGAGCAGCAGGAACACCACCAGGCCGACGAAGGCGAGGATCGACCAGGCGTACGTCGACAGGTCGTCAACCCTTTCCGGCTGCGGCACGATCCCGTTGCTGTCGATCAACGCGGCCGTTCCGGTGAGCGACTGCTTGATGTCGAGGTCGCCGTTCAAGGCGTGCCAACCGTCCTTCGACGCGGCGATCTCGTCGACCAACCCGGATCTCAGCCGCGCGCCGTCCGCGCTGCCCTCGGGATCCCAGGAGGAGAGCAGCAGCAGGTCGCGCCCGTTCTGCTGGAACGCCTGCAGGGCGGCGTACGAGCGGTCCACACCGACACCGAAGTCGGTGTCGCGCCGGTCGATCGCGCGGAACTCCGCCATCCGCAACGGTGCACCCAGGACCTCGACCTGGCTCGCGTTCGCGTCCACGAGCAGGCCGGGTGTCGAGGAGTCGAGGAGTTCACCGGCGTCGACGACCCGGACGGTGAACTGCGCGTGGTTGAGCTCCTGCAACTCGCGCACCAGCACCGCGGCGTCGGTGAGGCTCGCCGCAGTCGGCTCGGAGCCGCCGAACGCGACCGTCAGAACGTTGCCGAGCACTTGGGGGAAGCGCCGGAAGCCGGGGGCGAACGGCTGGCCGGGGGTCGCCTCGAACGTCGAGGCGTTGCCGTCGAAGGACGCCACGATCGGCAGGTAGGACAGCTCGCCGGTGCAGTCGAAGGCGGGACCGGACCGGTTGCCGCTCGCGCCGTCCCCGGACGGCACCGCGTCCAACCGGACGGTGAGGGTGTTGCCGAAGGCGAGCATGGTGCGCGCGACCTTGATCCTGCGGTCGATCGTGGTGTCGTCGTCGAGCACCTGGGAGTCGACGAGCTGGTCGTTCCAGTAGTAGGACAACACCGCGGAGACCTGGGGCGGCAGCTCGGCGTACTCGCCGACCAGGTGCAGGTCGATGCTCTCCACCGCGGCACCGAAGTGCGACTGGGTGATCTCGACGCTGAACTCCGACTGACCGAGGCCTTCCAACCGCGGTGCCGGCCGGCCCAGGTCCGCCAGCGTGATCGTCGTGTTCCCCGGTTCGGTGCCGGTCGCACCGAACCGGGTCGTCGTCGACGAGTCCGCCAGCGCCAGCAGGTCGGAGCCGAGGGCGGTCGCAGCCGCCGTCAGCCGCGCGGAGTCGCCGGTCAGGGTGAGCGTGTGGATGCCGTCGACGATCGAAATCCCGGCGCGAACCTCGCCATCTCCCGGCACGAGTTCCACGACCCGGCCGTCGAGGGGGCGGACGGTGACCGCCCGGGCGCTCTCCGACGGACTGGTGACGGTGATGGCGGTGTCACCGGTGTAGCGGTGGGTGAGCGCGGCCTGCGCCGCCAGGGCCGCTTCCCGCAGCTGCGCGGTCGGCGCCTCGGGCACCCGGATGGCGATCGCGCGCACGCTGGCGCCGAAGAAGTGCGCCGGCGTCTCCGGCGGCTCCTCGGTGCCTTCCAGCTCGACCACCACGTCGGCGAACCGCACGGTGCCCTCGTTGGAGCGGACGCAGAACTCCTCGGGATCGGTCACACCCGCGGTCAGGAAGCGGATCGAGAACAGCAGGTAGCCGTGCTCGACGTCGGCCGCGGTCACCGGGAACCTCAGCGGGCGTTCGCGCTGGTCGGCCGCCTTCTCGACGGTCCCGGTGATGTGGTTGCGGGTGAGCACCTCCACCCGACCGGTGGCGTCGGAGTCGAAGAGCAGCTGCCCGTGCACCTCGGTCGGGGTGAGTCCGGCCGGGATCGGGATGCGGATGTCCTGGGCCTGGGTGTTCGAGCGCATGGAGTACGTCGTGCCCGGAGCGAACGGCTCGGCCGCCGCCGCGATCCCCGGCGCGGTCAGCAGCAGGACCAGTGCGATCAGCAGGTTCCGAGTGCGCATGTCCGGTCCTCCCGGTGCCGGGTCGGGCTCACGTGCGCGGCTCGCGCAAGTGGGACTCCTCCACGAAGTACAGCGGGCGCCGCTTGGCCTCGATGTAGATGCGACCGACGTATTCGCCGATGATGCCCAGGCAGGTCAACTGCACGCCGCCGATGCAGATCAGCGTCGCCGTCATCTGGGTGACCTCGTGGAACCGCCGGTCGGTGAAGATCGACGTCACCACGATGTAGACCAGGTGGAAGAACGACGTGCCCGCCATGAGCAGTCCCAGAATCGTGGCCAACCGCAGCGGCGCCGTGGTGAACGACGTGATGCCGTCGATCGCCAGGCGGAACAGCCCGCCATAGTTCCACTTGGTCCGGCCGGCTGCCCGCGCGGCCCGGTCGTAGAGGACCTCCTTCTTCTTGAAACCGATCAGGCTGAACATGCCCTTGGTGTAGCGCTCGGTCTCCCGGAACCGCCGCAGCGCTTCGACGCACCGCCGGTCGAGGAGCCGGAAGTCGCCGGTGTCCATCTGGAGCTTCACGCTCGTGGCGTGTTGGAGCAGCTTGTAGAAGGCATGGGAGGAGAACCTCTTGAACCAGGAATCGCCCGCCCTGGAACGCCGGCGGGCGTAGACGTCCTCGTAACCCTCCTCCCAGGCCGCGACCATCCTGCCGACCAGCTCCGGCGGGTCCTGCAGGTCCGCGTCGAGGATCACCGTGGCGTCCGCGTCGACGTGGTCGAGGCCCGCGATCATGGCGGACTCCTTGCCGAAGTTGCGCGACAGGCTGACCCACGCGATCCGGGAGTCCACCGCGGATCGCTCCTTGATCAGCTCCAAGGTGCGGTCACTGCTGCCGTCGTCGACGAGCAGGAACGTGAAGTCGTACGCCGGGAGGCTGTCGGCGACGGCCTCGAGGCGGTCGATCAGGACCGGGAGCACCTCCTCCTCGTTGTACGCCGGCACGAGGAGGGCGATCCGGTTGCCGCGTCCCGGCGGATCAGGCGCCATCGGGCATCACCGTGGGGTCTCCGCGTTCGGGGTGCGCCGCTTGGCGCCGTGCTCACGGACTCCGTCGGCGTGCCGAGCACGCCAATCCCGGCGGAGCGCCGGAGCCGGCAACGGATGGCGCTGAGGAACCCGCAACACGCGACATGCCTACGCCGCGTACGCGGCGGGTCGTCCGGTACTCATGGCGCCGAACCTAACTCGGGTGATGTCCGCGCGCAGACCGGGACAGCGGGCGCGGTGGGATGCGCAAGCAACCGGCTCCCGGTCTTCCCTGCGCTCGCGGCCTCTCGCCCAACGGTTCCGCCTCGGCTCCGTGAACAGCTTTCACCCGGAGGTGTGAACGGCATCCTGATGTGTGCGGGACCATGAGGCCGGCGCGAGCCGCACCCGATCCGGCGTACCATCGCAATGCGCGTCGGTGCGACCGCAGGTATAAAGCAGGTGGTCGAGCGATGCGCGGCAGCTTGGTCCGTGAGGAGTCCACCATGACCTCGCCTGCGGAGTCCGGTGACGCGGCGGACCGGCCCACGCGGGCTTCGACGCGCGATGCGAGGAGGGGCACCGGTGTCGTCGACACGTGGGTCCAGCGAACGCTCTTCCTCGTGTTGGGGACGGTGGTGGTCGGGGTGTTCCTCGTCGTCGTCAGCACCTTCCTGCCCGTGCCCGTGAACGTCGTCGGTGCCACTCTGTCGTCGTTCTCGGCGCATCTCTTCGTCGCCTCCCTGTTCCTGGTCGCGGGGATGGGGTGGCTGTGGTGGCGCCGACGGACATGGACGTGGCGAGTCCTGGCTGTGCTGGCCGTCTTGTCACTGGCAGGCGTCACCGTGATCGGCGGGAGGCAGTTGGCGTTGGCCGGCCGTGAGGAGGTCGACCTCGACGTGGCAGCTCTGCTCGACCTGCCCGGCGCGAACGCCTCGCCCGACGAGAACGTGGCCTACCTGCGCTTCGAGGAACAAGACCTGTCGCTGTCGGTGTGGCGCCCGGTCAACGGCGACCGGGCTGGCGCGCCGGTCATCGTCATGGTGCACGGTGGGGGTTTCACCTCGAGCTCCCGGCTGGAAGGCACGCCGCCCACGCACGCGCGGTGGTTCGCCGACCGCGGGTACCTCGTCGTCAGCGCCGATTACGCACTCTCCACCGACCAGCGTCACCTGTGGTACGTCACCGAGGGACAGATCGGCTGCGCGCTGGCGTGGACCGGGGCCAACGCCCGGCGGTACGGCGGCGACCCGGCGCGGTTGACGATGATCGGCGACTCCGCCGGCGGCAACCTGGCGCTCCAGGCCGCCTACAAGGGCAACGCCGGCTCCCTCCGCTTCGACTGCGGCGGCGATCTGCCCAGGGTCGAGGCCGTCAGCGCGCTCTACCCCGCCACTGACATGGAGCAGCTCTACACCAACGAACCGTCCAGGGTCTTCGCCGAGCGGTACCTCGGGGGAAGTCCCCGGCAGTACCCCGAGCGCTACGCCGCCACAACCCCGGCGAACCACATCAGCCCACTGGCGCCGGCCACCCTTCTCACCATGGGCACGTCCGACTACATCGTGCCGCCCGCCGGCACCCGTCGGTTGCACGACCGGCTCCGGCGAGCCGGCATCCCGTGCGACCTGATCGAGGTGCCCTACGGCCAGCACGTCTTCGACGCCGCGCCCGGCGCGGTCGCCACCCAGGTGTGGCGTCAGGCGACCTTGCGCTGGTTCGCGGATCACACCGCGGCCGGGAACCCGTCGGCTCCTCGCGGTCCGGGAACCGGCGCAGCGGCGCACGAACCGATGCCGGCCCTTCCTGCGGGGTGACGTGGGAACCGCAGCCACGCCCCGACGGCTCCGCGCCCCGGGCAGGGCGTGCGGAGGTGCCGATCGCCGCCCGACCACCCGGTGATCTCAGGAGCGGTCGTCGTCTGCGCGGGAAGCCCCGGGCAATCCCAGCCGGTCGACCTCGTCCGCGAACCTCGTCAGCAGTGACGTGAGAGTCGCGACGTCCTCCGTCGGCCACTGGAGCAGGACTTCGCCCAGCCGGTGTGCGGTGTCGTGGGTGGCGAGGGCGGCGAGTTGCTGGGCGCGGGCGGTGCCAGGTGTGCCGTAGTACCAGGAGGGGCGGTGCGGGCCTGGGTGGCAGGAGCGGCCGGTGCGTCCAGGAACCGATGAGCGCGCTGAACCCCGTGTTCACCATCGGCGACCAGCTCGTGGAGGGCGGCGCGGGCGCACCGGCCGGTGACCCGGTGCGCCTGGTCGGGTTGCCGGACCGGGACGGCGGCTGCGCGCCTACCCGCACGAGCTGTTCGGCGGGCAGCTCCAACGCGTGGTCATCGCCATGGCCGTGGCGTGCGAACCGGCGCTGCCGGTCGCCGACGAGCCCACCACGCCCTGGACGTCACCGTGCAGGCGGAGATCATCGGGCTGCTGGGTGACCTGCGCGACCGGCTCGACGTGGCCATCCTGCTCGTCACCCACGACATGGGTGTCGTGGCGGTCTCGCCGACCGGGTCGCGGTGATGCGCGTCACCGCTCTGCGCGGCCGGGAGTGGCGGAACCTGCGCGGCCGGGTCGGGACGGTGTTCCAGGACCCGGCGTCCTCGCTCAACGGCGCCGCACCCGTGGCCGACCCCGACGTCCAGCGGGAAGGCGCGCCCGGTGGCGGAGCACCGCCCACTGACAGCGCGCCCCGGCCCGCGAACCGACAGCAGACTCACGCTCGACCTCCCGCCGGAGCCGGCTACCGCACGGTCTTGGCGTAGGCGCCCGCGCTCATGCCGAGCGCCTGCCGGAAGTGCCGGTTGAGCTGGCTCTGGTCGCAGTAGCCCAGCGTGGCGGCCACCTCGGCCACCGAACGGCCCGTCACCAGCATCGCCATGGCCCGGTCCAGCCGCAGCAGGGTGCGGTAGCGGTGCGGCGGGACGCCGTAGGCCCGGCGGAAGCTCCTGAGCAGGTGGTGCTTGCCGCACCCGGCCACCGCCGCGAGTTCGTCGAGGCTGACGTTGGCGTCCAGCCGGTCGTGCAGGACCTCCCGGACGCGCCGCAGCGCCGGGGGACCGATCGCGGGGTCGGCCCGGCCGGGAGCGGACGCGTGCCGTGTGACGAGGTCGTCGAGCAAGCAGGTCAGGACCGACTGGAGGGCCAGTCGGTCCTCATCGCGGGCAAGGCCGCGGTGCAGTGCGGCGATGCCGTCGAACAAGCCGCGGTCGGGGTAGGCGAGTCGGCGGAACCGCGGCAGGCCGGAGGCGCCGCGCGGCATCACTTCGGCGTCCACCAGCAGCAGGTCGAACTCCGCCCTGGCCTCGTTCCCGCCGAGCGCCTGCACGACCTCGTCCGGCTCGACCACCGTCACCACGCCCGCGGCGCCCGCCTCCTGCTCCCGGCCGCGGTACCGCACCAGCGGAGGGGTGCCGCCGTGCCTGATCTTGATCGTGTAGCTGCTGCTCAGGGTGAACTGCGGGCGGGTGTAGTTCGGGATGCGCCCGGACACCACTTCGACCCCCGGCAGGTGCGGAGGACGCCACCTGCGCAGGTACGGCTCGTCCATGTCAATTCCGCCCTAGTTGGTGTTCCGGCCTGGTCATACGGTGGACTCGAAGCCATTGAAAGGCCTGGACCCCGACGGAGAGGTAGAGCGCCGATGGTCGAGCCAGTCGAATCCCAGTGCAGCAGACCTGCCCCGGTCGTGGCGTCTTCCCGGGCGACCTCTGCACTTTCGGGCCGATTCGGGCGCTGGATTACTGGTCGAGCCACCGGGTCGGTTCGCGCAATCGCTCCCGTTGGCCTGCGGCGATGGTCCACGCCTCGCCGATTAACGGTGTCCGAGCGTCTCGGATGGTGAACTCGTCGCAAAGGTTGCCCATGCGGCTGTCGAAGCCGTCCAGATCTGTCGTGGTGTCCGTCCACGGCGGTTCGAGGATTCCGCGCATCCGTTGCGGGTGCACCGGATGACGCCATTGAGGGTCATATCGCCGTGGGAATCGCTGACCGTCGAACGGCGGACCGCTCCGACCGGTGGTGAGAGCCTGCTGTGCCGGGTGCCCGACGAGTGGTTCGCCATCATCACCCCGTTGCGCGGGTCGTGCCAGGTCGAAGCCAGGGACGGGGACGGCAGGCGACGCGTCACCCTGGTGCCGGGCGAGGTCTGCCGGATCGCACCGGGTGAGCCGGTCCGGATCCGCCGGCTGCCACCGGGGAACCCGCCCTTCGAGCTCGCCTGCGCCCAGCTCCCCACGACGATCTTCCGGGAGGCCGCACGAGCACACCCCACCTCCGCCGAGGAGGCGCTGAGGCCGCACGCGCTCAAGCGCCTGGACCTGCACCTGGCGTCGATGGTGTCCGCGCTCGTCCACGCGCGTGAGCTGGGAGCGGGGGAGGACTACGCGGTCAGCGCGTCCCGGTACCTGGCGAACTACCTGCTCGCGCCGTGGACCGCGGAGCACCAGGGCACCGGGGGCCTGAAACTGGACCAGCTCGTGGAGGTGATCGCCTACATGAAGGAGAACCTGCGGGAGAACATCACCCTGGACCGCCTGGCGGAGCGGGCCGCGGTCAGCCGGTATCACTTCGTGCGCCGGTTCTCCGAGTCCGTCGGGGAGACGCCGTTGCAGTACCTGATCAGGCTGCGGGTGGACGCGGCGCGGTACCAACTCGTGGCGGACGACGAGCCGGTGTCGCAGGTCGGCAGGCGGTGCGGCTTCCAGAGCCCGGAACACTTCGCCAGGGTGTTCCGCAAGTGGGTGGGGTGCTCGCCGTCGCAGTACCGGAAACGGGTCCGGCAGGAGGGCGCGAGCGCGTCAGGGCATCAGGAGCCCGAGACGGCGTGCTGATCGGCCTCCGTCCGGTCGGCCCTGAACGGCGCAATATTCGACATGGACTGCGCAAGGTCGGTCAAGCAGCCGCTCGCCGCCCCGATCTAGGCTCTCCACCGAGGGCCGGTTCCGCGTTCCAGAGCAACGGCAACGGAACAGGTGTGGTGTTCGATGGAAGACGACCTTTCGTGAACCACGCGACGGTGGTGCTGCGGCTTCGCGGTCCGCACGCTGACGAAGCCGCACTGGAGAGCGCCACCGTGGAGGCGACCTGGGCCGCGGCGACGCCCGAGGATTCGATCGCGGACGTGCACGTCCAGGTCATGCGGGACCGCCTGTACGTGACCCTGTTCCGGATCAGCCGGAATCGTGAGGAGATCCGGGCGATCGCCAGCGAGGTCTGTCGGCGGGCGATCGCGGCCTCCCCTTTCCTCTCTCAGATCGTGCAAGGCGAGATCAAGACCATCGTGCTGCCGCTGAAGTCCTTCGGAATCGATCCGTACGCCCATCGGAAGGTGCACGGTGGACCGCGGCCCAGGTGATGGCCGGCCTCCGTGACCAGGACAAGGAGATAACGTGACCGTCTTCGCCGTGACGACAGCGAAGGGACCCCGCTGGGAGTACGCCCGGGGCATTCGGGAGCAACCCGAATGGGACGGGCACTCGGATTTCGCCGATGACCTCTTCGACCGTGAAGTCATCATCCTCGGCGGTCCGATCGGTGACGGCGGCGGTGAGGACGTCGGACTCCTCGCCGTGGTGGCGGCCGACGAGGACGAAGTGCGGTCCATCTTCGCCGAGGACCCGTGGGCGCTGAACGGGGTCCTGCGCATCAAGGAAGTACGTCCCTGGACCCTGTGGCTCGACCGACGGTGAGCCACAACTACACGCACAGGGTCCTGGACAGCCTCGCCAGGCAACCCGAGCGGATCGCCTGCCACCAGCCCGACGGGACCACGATCCGCCGCGGTGACCTGTCGGCACTGATCCACCGGTTCGCGCACGTGCTGGCGGCGAAGGGGGTGCGGCGGGGATCGAGCGTGACCCTGCTGTCCGACAACCGGGTCGAGATCATGGCCGCCAAGTACGCGGCGAACCTGCTCGGCGCGCGGACCACGTACCTCTACAACGGTCTGGCGGCGGCTGTGCAGGCGGCCATCGTCGCCGCCGTGGACACCGACGTGCTGGTGGTGGACACCGCGCTGGCCGGGCGGGCCGCGGAGGTACTCGAACGAGCGCCGGTCGCCACGGTGCTCGGCCTCGGCCCGACGGGACCGGGAGAGGACATGCTCGCGTTGGCGGACAGGGCCTCCGGCGATCCGGTCACCCCGACCGAAGTGGACGCCGACGACGTCTGCTACATCCGGCACACGGGCGGCACGACCGGGAACCCCAAGAGGGTCCAGGTCACCTACGCGACTCAATCGAGACTCTACGACCTCATGAGCACGGTGGTCGACGCGGACGTGGTGCTGCTGCTCTGCATGGCTCTGTCGCACGCAGGCGGCCTGTCCGCCGAGATGGTGCTCGGCCTCGGTGGTCGACTGGTGCTGCACCGGGGTTTCGACCCCGCGAAGGTGCTCGCCGACGTCGCCGCGCACCGGGTGACCGAACTGCACCTGCTGCCACCGTTGCTGTACCAGGTCGTCGACCACCCGACAGCCGGCGACCACGACCTGTCCAGCCTGCGCTCGGTCAGCTACGGCGGCTCCTCCGCGTCACCGACCAAGATCGCGCAGGCGGTCGAACTGCTCGGTCCCGTGCTGGTGCAGGTGTACTCGCAGAACGAGGCGAGCGTGATCTGCGAACTGTCCGCCCAGGAGCACCTGGAACCGGAACTGCTCGCCACCGTCGGACGCCCGGTCCCCGGAGCGCGGGTGACGATCCGCGACGAGGACGGCAACGAGTTGCCCACGGGCCGGGAGGGGGAGGTCTGCGTGCGGTCGCCGACGGCCGCGAAGGGGTACTGGCGCAACCCGGAGCTGACCGCGCAGGTGTGGCGCGACGGCGAGGTGCGCACCGGGGACGTCGGCTACTTCGACGAGCGGGGCTACCTGCACCTGCGCGGACGGAGGGAGGACGTGGTGATCGTGGTCGGCGGGTACGTGTACCCGGCCGAGTTGGAGGAGGTGTTGGTGCGACACCCGGCGATCGCCCAGGCCGCGGTGTTCGGGGTTCCCGACGTGGACGAGGTGGAACGGGTGCACGCCGCCGTCGTGGCGCGCTGGGGGCGCAGCGTCACACCCGACCAGGTGCGCGCCTTCGTCACGGCCGAACTGGGGGCCATGTACGCGCCGCACCAGGTCCACCTGGTGGAGCGACTCCCGCTGACCGACGCGGGCAAGCCCGACAAGAAGCTGCTGCGCCGATCAACGGCCGGCCGGTGAACGGGTCGACCGTGAAGTTCACGGGGCACCGTCCTCCGTCATGGCGACTTGGAGGCTCCTCGGCCTCATGTCCACCCAATGCCGCTCGATGTAGTCCAGGCACGCCGGTCGACTGTCTTCGCCGAACATGATGGTCCAACCGGCGGGTGCCGGTAGGGAAACCGGCCACAAGGAATGCTGCCCCTCCTCGTTCACGAGCACGCAGAAGCGACCGTTCTCGTCGTCGAACGGATTGACGCTCATGATGTCCCTTTCCGATCAGTTGTGGGGAGTTCCGGCGGAGTCCTGCCCGCCGGGTTCCCGGACGAACTCGGTGACGGTTCCTATCGGTCGGAAGCCGGCCCGCCGGTACGCGCGTTCGGCGATGCCCCCGGCGGACGCGAAGAGTCCGGTGGGTATTCCGGTCGCGGAGGCGGCGGCATGGGCGGCCAGTGCGACTTGGGTGGCGATCCCCATCCCTCGCCAACGGGGGCGCAGGAGCAGGTTCTTTACTCGGACGATGGTGTCCGAACGTACGATCCCCACCGTCCCGTAGGTCTGGTTCGCGCCGTTGATCATGAAGTAGTGGAGGATGCCGCTCTGCCATTTCCGGCGCTCGTATTCCGCCCATGACCGTGTGTCGACGCGGTGACCGTCGGGGGCGTGGGTGGATTCGCTGTCGATGCGCACCTTCTCGGCCCAGCCCGCTGCCGACGTGATCTCCCGCAGCCGGACCGGGGTACTCCGTGGTGGCGTGGGTTCCGGGTCGCGAACGAGCATCGACTCGAAGCGCCGCACGTATCCGTGGGTGAGCAGCTCGGTTTCGAGGGCGGGTGATCGGCCGGTCAGGTAGAGCCGACAGCGGTGTCCGCCCGCGGTGCGAACGGCGTTCTCGAAGTCGAGCCGCCACCGACGCGCGCTCGCCGCCGTGGCGGGGAGATCGACGCGAATGGCCAGGCAGCCCGCGGCGAGGTGCTCGAGACCGGGGGCCCGGACGAGGGTGAACCCGTTGCCTCGCAGTGCTTCGGCGCCTGCCTCGAAGTAGAGGGTGTCGGTGTCCACCATGTCTTCCAGGCGACGTCGCTGGAGTAGGGAATCCATGGCTCGGTCTCCATCTGCTCTAGTGAGCTGAGCCTCCCGCACCCGGGCCCGGACGGTCTGCGGGACCAAGGTCCCATGGTGCCGCCGCCGGACCCCGAACCACACTTGTCGAGCGGCCCGGTCCGCGAGTTCAACGCTCAACCGGGAACTGCCACCCACGGTCAGGAGAAACCGTTGCCCCACCCATCCGCGTCGCGGAGTCCTGTGCGTTCGTACACGGAATGGGACCCGTTGGAGGAGGTGATCGTCGGCATCGTCGACGGAGCCTGCTTTCCGGGCTGGCACCTCGCCCTCCCCCCGGTGTTGCCGGCCGACCAGCACGAGACGTTCCGCCGGATGGCCGGCCGGCCCTTCCCTCCGGAGCAGGTCGCGGCCGCGGCCGCGGAACTCGACGAGTTCGCGCACATCCTGGAGAGCGAAGGCGTGATCGTGCGCCGGCCCGAACCCATCGCGCAGGGTCGGCCGTACCGGACGCTCGACTGGACCAGCACCGGCATGTACGCGGCGATGCCGAGGGACTCGCTGCTGGTGATCGGTGAGCAGATCATCGAGTGCCCGATGGCCTGGCGTTCCCGCTACTACGAGTCGCTCGCCTACCGTCCGCTGCTCAAGGAGTACTTCCGCGGCGGCGCCAAGTGGACGGCCGCGCCGAAGCCGGAGCTGACCGATCAGCAGTTCGACCAGGACTGGGTCGAATCCGACCCGGTCCGGCTGGTGGTGACCGAATTCGAACCCACGTTCGACGCCGCCGACTTCGTCCGCTGCGGCAGGGACATCTTCGCCCAGCGCAGCAACGTCACCAACGACTTCGGCATCGAGTGGCTGCGTCGGCACCTGGGGGAGGACTACCGGGTGCACGTGCTCGAGTTCGCCGACGCGCACCCGATGCACATCGACGCCACCCTGGTCCCGCTGGCGCCCGGCAAGCTGCTGATCAACGCCGACCGGGTGCCCGAGGTGCCCCGCCAGTTCCGGGACTGGGACGTGCTGGCCGCGCCGGAACCGGTGATCCCGGCAGCGCACCCGCTGTACCTGACCAGCGCGTGGATCAACATGAACCTGCTGGTGCTGGACGAGCAACGGGTGGTGGTGGAGCGGCAGGACGAGCCGATGATCGCCGCCATGAAGGGGTTCGGGTTCACCCCGATCCTCTGCGACTTCCGCAACTTCAACAGCTTCGGTGGCTCGTTCCACTGCGCCACGCTGGACGTGCGGCGCCGTGGCGCCCTGGAGTCCTACTTCTGAGCGTCCTTCCCTCGGGCCACGGATCCTTCCCTGTCCGGTACTTACTAAGGGGGTGCCATGCGCGTCTGGAGAGTCTCGTCGTGGGACGGCCTGTTGGTGATCTACAGCCTGGCCCACTTCGCGGTGCTGTTCTGGTGTGCCGCCACCTGGGCGCAGGTCGGCTGGCCGGCCCGCGTGGCGCAGGTCGGCCTGCTCGCCGTGATGACCGCGTACAACATCATCGTCGTGTCGCACCTGTTCACCCACGTGCCGTGGTTCGTCTCGGCCCGGCTGAACGCGGTGGTGTCGGCGCTGAACTCGGCCAACATCGGACAGTCCGTGCAGGCCTACGAGCTGACGCACGTGCGCAACCACCACCGGTACAACAACGACGCCCTGGGGGACACCGGCACCACGAAAGACCTGTCCTCCACGTACCGGGACGGTGAGAACGGAGAACACGCGCCGCTGCTGCGCTATGCGATCGGCGGGGCCTTGCAGTCACTGCGCGACCGCGGCCACGAGTTGTTGGTCATCGTGCGACTGCGCAAGCCCGGCGCCGGCGAGCGCGTGCTGATCTCGTTGGCCTGGCGTCGGGAACCCCGGCGCAGCCGGGAACTCCGCCAGATCAGGATCGACCGCGTGGTGCGCTGGCTGTCGCTGGCCGTGCTCGCGGTGATCTCCTGGCAGTGGGCCCTGTTCTGCTACCTGCCGGCCTACTTCCTCGCGCTGGTCATGGTGAACGTGCAGAACTACTACCGGCACTACGGCGCCGACCCGGACAACAGGGCCGCGGACTCGGTCAGCCACTACGGGCGGCTGTACAACTGGCTCGCGTTCAACGACGGCTACCACCAGGAGCACCACCTGAACCCGGGCGCGCACTGGTCGCAGCTGCCGACCGTGCACCGGCGGCACCGGACGCGGCTGGACGCGCAGCCCCGGATCGTCAGCCCATTGCCCGCCATGCTGGGTTTCCTGCACACCCGCCGGCCACTGCTGCACCGCGCCCCGGCGGACGGGGACGGAGGACGTTCGTGACCATCGCCGGCCGGTCGTTGCCGCCCACGTCGTTCCGGGTGCACCAGACCACGCGGGTCGTCGACTACGACGCCGTGTCGCGGGTGCTGCGCGGCGACCTCGCCGCCTACCGGATCCGCTCGTACCTGTCCACCTCGGACTGCGAACGCATCGTCGCGAACTTCTGGTCGCCCACGATGCCCCGCACCCCGCGCTACGGCGACGGGGTCGGCGGGGTCGAGGGCTACATCGTCGGCGCATCGCACGTCGACCAGACCACCGAGGAGTACCTGGCTTCGGTGGAGCGGTCGGCGGGCCCGGTGCGCGACCTGTACCGGGACGCCGCCAACCCCATCGCCGACTTCCGCTCGTCGTTGACGGCCCACGGTGTCGTCCCGGCGGCACGGGCGGCCAGGCACGACGGCAGGCCGGCCGGGAACTCGAAAGCCGTCTGCTGGAACCAGGAAGGCGAGTTCCTGCTGCAACCGCACGACGACCTGGCCCAGCTCGGCGACCCCGCCCAGGCGGGGTTCGAGGTCCAGCGGCTGAGGCGCGTGATGGCGGTCAACGCCTACCCGCAGGTGATCGCCGGCACCGGGCAGCTCAAGGTGTGGAACGTCGAGCCGGACGAGGCCTCCCGGGATCGACTGGGGCTGCTGCACAGCGGGTTCCCCTATCCGGTCGAGCTGCTGACCGGCGTGCCGTCGCTGGTCATACCGGTGGAAACCGGCGACCTCTGCGTCCTCAACGGGAACCTCGTGCACGCCGTGCTGGGTGGCGAACCCGCCGGCCAGGACCGGAGGCGGCTGCTGCTGACCTGCTTCACCGGGGTGGACGACCGCGGTGAGCTGATCTGGTGGACCTGACGACGCGCCGTCAGCCGAGGCCGGCGGCGCGTTCCCACACGTGTCGGGCGGCCATGACGTCCTCGACCGCGAGGCCGAGCGACTCGAACACCGTCACCTCGTCGTCGTCGCCGCGGCCGGGGTGCAGGCCCAGCAGCACCTCACCGATCTCGGCCCGGATGTCCGACGCCGTGAAGTGGCCCTCCCGCATGGCCGACAACAGGTCTCCGGCCTCGACGAGGGCCGACTCGCGGCTGTCCACGAACACGCCGGCTCGTCCCACCAGGTCCCCCGCCAGCTCACGCCGATCGGGGAACACCGCGCCGACCGCGTTGACGTGCGCGCCCGCCGCCACCACACCGGCCTCCAGCAACGGCGTCGGGCTCGACGTGGTGGT
The DNA here is from genome assembly GCA_040689555.1 of Actinosynnema sp. NPDC051121. GTDB lineage: Bacteria > Actinomycetota > Actinomycetes > Mycobacteriales > Pseudonocardiaceae > Actinosynnema. The sequence goes on from JBFBCZ010000032.1 coordinate 26,043, forward strand.
GCAGATCAGGTCGGCGCCGGCGACCGCCTCGGCCACCGAGCCGGCGCGCACCACCGGGTGGTCGACAGCCGACTCCACGAAGGCACGGGCACGATCCGGGTCGCGGCTCCACACCCGGACCTCCCGCAGTTCCCGCACCAGCGCGAGGGCCGCCAGGTGGGCCCGGGCCTGGGTCCCGGACCCGAGCAGCGCCAGGACACCGGCGTCGGGACGGGCGAGCGCGTCGGTGGCGACCGCCGACACCGCGGCCGTGCGGATCGCGGTCAGGCTGGTGCCGTCGACCGCCGCGATCGGCGCCGCGGTGTCGGGGTCGAGCACGAGGACGAGCCCGGGATGCGGATCGAGGCCACGAGCCGGGTTGCCGGGTTTGACCGCGATCGCCTTCAAGCCGAACATGCCGCGCCCACCGCCGAACGAGACGAAGGCGGGCATCACGGCGAGCACGTCGCCGCCGTACCCGGGAACCATGGTGCGCATCGGCTGGTGCACCCGCCCGGCGCTGAACGAGCGGAGCGCCTCGCGCATCACCGGGATGGCCGCGCTCATCGGGAGCAGCTCCCGGACGGTGGCCTCGTCGAGGTATCTCACGTGCGCCCCCTGTCGTCACAGCGGAAGGGACTGGCCGATGATCTCCTTCATGATCTCGGTGGTGCCCCCGTAGATGCCCTGCACCCTGCCCTGCACGTAGGCCCGGCCGACCAGGGACTCGGCGGCGTACCCGTAGCCGCCGTGCAGTTGCAGGCAGCGGTCGACCACGTCGGCGCACAGGTCCGTGTTCCACCACTTCGCCATCGCGGCCTGCTCCGGGGTCAGCTCGCCCCGGTCGTGCTCCACCACGCACCGGTCGGTGAAGACGCGGGCGACCTGGATCGCGGTGGTCATCTCGGCCAGCTGGAACCGGTTGTGCTGGAACTGCCCGATCGGCCGGCCGAACGCGGACCGTATCCCGCAGTACCGCAGGGTCTCGGTCAGCACCTGTTCGGCCAGCGCGAGTGCGGTCACCGCCACCGACAGGCGTTCCCGGGGCAGGTTCCGCATCAGGTAGCGGAAGCCCGCGCCGGCCTCGCCCAGCAGGTTCGCCCGGGGCACCAGCACGTCGTCGAAGGTCATCGCCACGGTGTCCAGCGAGTGCAGGCCGATCTTGGCCAGCGGCGCGCCCACGGTCAGCCCGGGCAGCGGCGGCTCCAGCACCAGCAGGCTGGCGGACCGGGGGCCGACCGCCGGGTCGAGCGCGGCCACCAGGACCAGCCCGGCCAGCAGGCCGTGGGTGACGAAGGCCTTGCTGCCCCGCAGCCGGTAGTGGTCGTCGCCCTCCCGGTGCGCGGTGGTGCCGATCGCCGCGATGTCGCTGCCGGTGCCCGGCTCGGTGATGGCGATGGCGCCGATCAGCTCGCCGGCGCAGAAACCCGGCAGCCAGCGGCTCTTCTGCTCCGGCGTGCCCAGGTCGTCCAGGTAGCCGCCGACGACCTCGCTGTGCAGGTTGAAGGCCGGGCTCAGCGTGCCGGCCCGGGCCATCTCCTCGCCCCGGACCACGTGGTAGCGGTAGTCCCGGACCCCGCCGCCGCCGTACTCGACGTCGATCTCCGGCGCCAGCAGCCCCTGCCGCCCCGCCGCCAACCAGACGTTCCGGTCGACGACACCGGCCTGCTCCCACTTGGCCAGGTTCGGCGTGACCTCGCGGGCGATGAACTCCCGGACGACCTCGCGGAACGCCCGGTGGTCGTCGGTGAAGATGCCCCTCGGCATCATGGCGCACTCAGCCGCACCGACCGGCAGGCCGGCAGCAGGGTGCGCAGCCGCTGGATCATCACGTGGCAGTAGCTCGCGTTCTGCTCGACGGTGTGGTGGCGGGGGACCGGCATCTTGCCGTCACGCGGGTGCTCGAAGCGCAGCTCGGTGGCGGGCTCGGCCAGCAGCCCCAGTTCCACCGGCAGGTGCGCCAGCGCGGCGGGCAGCGACACTACGAGCGACGTCTCGTCGACCTTCACCAACCTGGCCTCGGTCAACTCGACGCCGGGCGCCCGGACCGGTTCGCGGTAGAGGTACGGCCGGGCGACCAGGTCCAGGTCGGTGGCGCAGCGGGCGCCCGCGTCGGACCACCACGGCTGGGAACGGGCGAAGTCCAGCAGCAGCGCGTCGAAGGCGTGCCGGTGCGAGTGCAGCACGAGGTGCGCCGCCTTGCCGATGTTGAGCAGGTCGTAGTTGTCGGCGGTGGCCACCGAGTCCGCGACGAAGCGGCACAACTCGCTGTCCGACCGCTGCCAGAAGTCCGTCGCCGCGGTGAAGAAGTCCTCGTACGACTGGAGGCCGCGGCGGTCCAGGTAGCGGGCGAGGTGGTAGGCGCCGCGGGCGTTGTAGAGGCTCTGCACCAGGTAGTAGAACCAGGTACCCTGCTCGCACTCGGCCCGGTCCACCCACCGGGTGGCCACCACCACGTCGGCTTCCGCCACCGGATCGGGTGCCCGCTCCACCTCGATGCCCATGGTCTCCCGCTGCTCGTAGAGCGCGGTGTTGTGCAGCAGCAGCTGCGGGTAGACGGTGAGGGTGTCCGCCTCCAGCCGGCACAGCCGGGCGATCCCGGCCTTGAAGGTCTCCAGCGTCTCGCCGGGCAGCGGCCAGATCATCTCGATGAACGAGCTGATCCCCTTCTCGTTCAGGCTGCGCTGGAGTTCGGTGTAGGTGTCCTCCCGGATGTTCTGCCGGTCGATCAGCCGCAGCGTCTCGGTGTTCACCGTCTGGAGCGAGATGGGCTGGCTGGTGACCAGGCCGCCGCGCACCAGGATCTCGGTGATCTCGGCGACCCGCTCCGGCCGGTTCTTCGCGGCGGCCAGCACCATCGAGGTGGGGGAGCCGAACTCCTGCCGGCAGCTCACGATGTACCTGCTCAGCTCCACGTCCCGCGGCGACAGCCCCCAGTTGGCGTCGGCGATGAAGACGCTGGCCACGCCGTGCTCGGCGATCCACCGGATGTCCCCGCGCACGCGATCCTCGTCGAACTTGTAGACCTTGGAGTTCGTCGCCGCGCCCCAGAAGCAGAACCCGCAGTGGAACGGGCAGCCGCGGTTGGTCTCCAGCACCGTGAACGTGTAGTCGTGGCCGTCGAACAGACCCGCGGCGAACGGGGACGGCACGTCGTCCAGGGTGCGCAGCCGCGGCGGTTTGTCGGTGGTCACCAGCTCGCCGCCGCCGGTCCGGAAGGTCACGCCCGAGACCTCGGTGAGGTCCGGTTCCTCGACGAGCACCTGCCGGAGGAACTCGTAGCAGGGCTGCTCGCCCTCGCCGTCGCACACCACGACGTTGTGGGCGCCGGCCGGGATGTAGTCCGCGCCGTGGTTCATCACCTGCGCCCCGCCGAGCAGGAACCAGGCGTCGGGCCGCGTGGCGAGCAGGGCCGCCAGCAGCCGCCTGACCAGCCCGGTGTTCCAGATGTAGCAGCTGAACGCGTAGACGTCGCTGCGCAGGTCCAGCAGGTCGGCGACCATCCGGTCAGGGTCCTGGCGCATGCTGCGGGAGTAGATCCGGAAGTCCACCGACGCCGCGATGACGGGGTCCTCCATGGCGTAGGCCTGGAGGTAGCCGGACACCAGCGGGACCGTGTTGTCGTAGACCGAGAGCTCGACGAAGGTGACGCGCTTGCCCATCAGGCCACCACCGTCGGCCGTTGTCCCCGCAGCGCGGCCACGAGGTCCCTGAGCACGGGGTGGGCGTAGACGTCGTCGGGGCGCAGGACGAGCCCCCGGTCCCGGGACCGCCTGACCAACCGGCTGACCCGCAGCGAGTCCCCGCCGATCTCGAAGAAGTTGTCCTGCGGGTGGATCTCGGCGGCGTCGAGCACCTCCATCCAGACCTCGGTCAGCGCGCGTTCCACGTCGTCCTCGGGTTCCGGCGGTGGTGCGGTTCCCGGTTGACGCAGGGGCAGTTCGGCCAGCGCCCGCCGATCCACCTTGCCGTGCCCGGTCATCGGCAGCCGGTCGGTCGGCACCACCATCGCCGGAACCATGTAGTCCGGCAACCGCGCCTGGAGGAAACGGCGCAGTGCCACCGGGTCCACCGGGCCGTCGCCCGCGGTGACGTAGGCGATCAGCTGCCGGTCCCGACCGATGACGACCGCGCGGCCGACGGTGGGGTGCGACCGCAGCACCGGCTCGACCTCGCCGGGGTCCACCCGGATCCCCCGGACCTGCACCTGGTCGTCGACCCTGCCGAGGAAGTGCAGCTGCCCGTCCGGCGCACGCCGCACCAGGTCGCCGGTGGCGTAGGCGCGGGCCGCGGGTTCCGCGCTGAACGGGTCGGCCCAGAAGGCGTCCCGCTCCGGGTCGCCCAGGTACCCCCGGGCCACGCCGACACCACCGAGGTGCAGCTCGCCCGGCTCGCCGTCGGCGACCGGACGGCGCCGCTCGTCCAGCACGTAGGCGGACACGCCCGGTATCGGCGTGCCGATCGGCGGCGGTTCGTCCGGCGGACCACCCGGGAGCACCTCGCAACACGTGGCCACCACCGTGCACTCGGTCGGCCCGTAGTTGTTGTGCAGCCGGAAGGGCAGCGCCGCGTCGGGGTAGGCGGTGAGCCGGTCGCCGCCGACCAGCATGTCCCGCAGGCGGCCGTCGTCCGGCCAGCGCAGCTCCAGCAGTTGCTCGGCCAGCGGCGTGGGCACGAAGGTGGTGGTGATCCCGGATCGGCACAGCCACTCCTGCAACTCGGCCGGCGCGGTCAGCAGGGCCGACTCCACGATGTGCAGCGTGGCCCCGGCCGCCAGGCACGGCCAGACCTCCAGCGCGAAGGCGTCGAACGAGGGGCGCGCCAGTTGGGTCAGGTGGTCTTCCGGGCCCACCCGGTAGCGCTGGAGGTACCAGTCCACGAGGTTGGCCAGGCCGGTGTGTTCGACCAGCACTCCCTTGGGCGCACCGGAGGAGCCGGAGGTGTAGTTGAGGTAGGCCACGGCATCACCCGGCACGGGCTCGGGCGGCCGTGGCGGCGTGCCGATCAGCATCGGGCGCTGCGCGGTCGTCACGTCCACCGGCGACAACCCCTCCACCGCCGTGGCGGCCCACAGGTCCGGGCGGGTGATCACCACCCGGGCCGCGCTGTCGTCGAGCAGCCGACGGGTCCAGGCGGCCGGCTGCCGGACGTCGAGCATCAGGTACGCGCCGCCGGCCGCCAGCACGGCTGCCGCGGCCAGCACGCAGTCCACCGAGCGGTTCAGGTACACCGCGACCCGCTCGTCCGGCCGGACCCCGAGTCGGCGCAGCCGGTCGGCCAGGGCGTCCACCCGCCGCTGGAACTCGCCGTAGGTGACGGAGGTGTGCTCGTCCACGATGGCGACTGCCGCCGGGCTGCGGGCCGCCCACTCCGCGATCCGTTCCGGGACGGTGGTGTAGCGGGCGCTGTCTGCTCGCGGGCTTTGGCTTGCCTGCAGCACTCGAAGCCTCCTCGCGTGGTGGAGCGACACCGTCGAGTCTGGGAGGAGCCGTGCGCGGGTGACCATGGGACCTTGGTCCCGCCAAGGCTCATCACCTCGATTTCCCCCGTGGCTGGGACCAACGTCCCATGGTCCCCTCAGCTCGCCGGTCCGAGACTGGAGGCCGCGAAGTCCGCTTTACAGCGTGAGGAGGCCGGTGGGTGCAGGCGATTCGGCAGTGGAGCCGTCCGTGCTGAAGGAGCGACCGGCGACCCCGGACCTGGTCACGATGTTCCAGGCACAGGCACGTGCGACACCGGAGGCCGTGGCGGTCGTCTTCGAGGACACCGCGCTCACCTTCGGCCAACTCGACTCCCGGGCGAACCGGCTCGCGCACGTGCTCGTCGCCGAGGGCGTCGGCGCGGAACGGGTCGTCGCGCTGATGCTGCCCCGATCGGTCGAGCTGGTCGTCGCGCTGCTGGCCGTGCTGAAAGCGGGTGGCGCCTGCCTGGCGGTCGACCCGCGGTACCCCGCCGACCGCATCGGCTACCTGCTCGGTGACGCCGGACCGGTGCTGCTGCTCGCCGACCGCCGCACGACGGCGCGAATCCCGGCCGGGAACGGCACTCCGGTGGTGGTGCTCGACGATCCGGTCACCGTCGCCGGGGTCGACGACCGCCCGGAGGCCGACCTCGCACCGGTCGACCCGGCACAGGCGGCGTACGTGATCTACACCTCCGGTTCCACCGGGCGTCCCAGGGGTGTGGTCGTCAGCCACGCCAACGTGCTCAACAGCTTCCACGGCTACCGCGAGAACGCCTACGCGATGTCGGAGCGGTCGGTCGGCGATCGCCGGCTGCGGGTCGCGCTGACGGCATCGCTGTCCTTCGACGCGTCCTGGAGCCACCTGTTCGCGATGTTCGCCGGGCACGAACTGCACATCGTGGACGACGCCGTCTGGGCGGACCCGGACGCGGCGGTCTCCTACCTCGTCCGGCACCGGATCGACCACATCGGCAGCACGCCTTCGTACGTGAGGCTGCTGCTGTCCCACGGCCTGCTGACCCACTCCTGGCGGCCGGTCACCGTCGGGGTGGGTGGCGAGCCGGTGCCCCCGAGGCTGTGGGGGGAACTCCGGGCGGCGGACGGCCTGAACTCCTACAACGCGTACGGCCCGACGGAATGCACGATCGCACCGCTCATCACCTCGCTGGAGGTGTCACCGGAGCCGGTGGTCGCCGGGCCCGTCCCGAACACCCGGGTCCACGTGCTGGACGAGTGGTTGCGGCCGGCCGAGACCGGCGAGCTGTACGTGTCGGGCGCCGGTGTGGCCCGGGGCTACCTGGGCCGGCCGGGGCTGACGGCCGAGCGGTTCGTGCCCGACCCCCACGGACCACCCGGCGCCAGGATGTACCGGACCGGGGACGTGGTCACGCGGCGCGGCGACGCGTTCGAGTTCCGCGGCCGGCTCGACGGACAGGTCAAGGTGCGCGGGTTCCGCATCGAGTTGCCCGAGGTCGAGGCGGTGCTCGGCGAGCACCCGGATGTCGGCCAGGTCGCGGTGGTCGTGCGGGAGGACCGGCCCGAGGACAAGCGCCTGGTGGCCTACGTGGTGCCGGCGGGGGATCCACCCCAGACGGAGCTGGCACAGACGGAGCTGGCACAGACGGAGCTGGCACAGACGGAGCTGGTACAGACGGAGCTGGTACGGACGGAGCCGGTACGGCCGGAGCTGGTGCGGGCGCACGCGCGGAGACGCTTGCCGGAGTACATGGTGCCGTCGGCCGTCGTCGTGCTGGACCGTCTGCCGATCGGCGTGAACGGCAAGGTCGACCCGTCCGCGCTGCCCGTGCCGCAAGCGCCTCCGGTCCTCGGCCGTGGCCCGAGCACGGATCGGGAGGAGGTGCTGTGCGGGTTGTTCGCCGAGGTGCTGGGCCTGCCCGGGGTCGGTGTCGACGACGACTTCTTCGCGCTGGGCGGTCATTCGCTGCTGTCCACCCGGCTGATCTCCCGGGTCCGCACCGAGTTGGGCGCCGAGCTGGCGCTGCGCACGCTGTTCGACCACCCGACCGTCGCCCGGCTCGCGGCCACGATGGACACCGCCGGGCCGGTCCGACCGGCACCGACCGCCGGCGCGCGTCCGGCCGCGGTCCCGCTGTCCTTCGCCCAGCACCGCCTGTGGTTCCTCGACCAGCTGGAAGGACCGAACACCACCTACAACATCCTGCTGGCCTGGCGGCTGTCCGGTCCGCTCGACCATTCCGCGCTGCGCACCGCGCTGGACGACACCGTGGCCAGGCACGAGAGTCTGCGGACGGTCTTCCCGCAGACCGAGGGCGTTCCCCGTCAGGTGGTGGTGGACGCCACCCCGACACTCGACCGCACCCGGGTCCACGACCTGTCCGAAGCGCTGGCGACGATCGGACAGCACGAGTTCGACCTCGCGACGGAACCGCCGGTTCGGGCGGAGTTGTTCGCACTGGCGCCGGACGAGCACGTGCTGGTCCTGCTGGTGCACCACATCGCCGCCGACGGCTGGTCCATGCGCCCGCTGACCCGGGACCTCACCGCCGCCTACACAGCGCGCCGCCAAGGCGTGCGGCCGGACTGGGCGCCGTTGCCGGTGCAGTACGCCGACTACGCGCTGTGGCAACGAGAACTGCTGGGTGATCCGTCCGACCCGGCCAGCCCTTTCGCCACCCAGCTCGCGTACTGGACCGGAGCGCTGGCCGGTCTGCCGGACCGCCTGCGCCTGCCGACCGACCGGCCGCGCCCGGCCGTCCCGTCCTACCGGGGCGGCACCGTGCCGATGCGGTTCGACCCCGCACTGCACCGTGACCTGGCGGCGTTGGCCCGGCGGCTCGGTGCGAGCGTGTCCATGGTCCTGCAGGCGGGGTTGGCCGCTGTGCTCAGCAAGTTGGGCGCCGGTGACGACATCCCCGTAGGCTGCGCGATCGCCGGTCGTACGGACCAGGCGCTTGACGATCTGGTCGGGTTCTTCGTCAACACGCTGGTGCTGCGGACGAACACCGGCGGCGACCCGACCTTCGCCGAGTTGGTGACGCGGGTCCGGGAGACGGCGCTGGACGCCTACGCCCACCAGGACCTGCCGTTCGAGTTCCTGGTCGAGGCGCTCAACCCGGAGCGGTCGCTCGCCCACAACCCGTTGTTCCAGGTCATGCTGGTGGTGGACAACGACCCCCGGGCCGAGCTCACGCTGCCGGGCCTGGACGTCAGGCAACTTCCCCCGCCGGGCAACGCCGCCAAGTTCGACCTGGCGTTCCGGCTGACCGAACGGCCCGGTCTGACCGGGGTCCTCGAGTACGCCACCGACCTGTTCGAGCACACCACCGCCGAGGCGCTGGTGCACCGGTGGCAACGCCTGCTGGCCGAGGCCGTCGCCGATCCCGACCGCCCGCTCCGCCGGTTCGACGTCGCGCCACTCGCCGCCCACCGCCCGGACACGCCCGTGGTGGAGGACAAGTTCAGCCGCCCGCCGCGTACGCCCCAGGAGCAGGTGCTGTGCGACCTGTTCGCCGAAGTGCTGGGCCTACCCCAGGTCGGCGTCGACGACGACTTCTTCGCGCTGGGTGGTCATTCGCTGATGACCACCCGCCTGGCCGCCCGGATCAACGCGACCCTGGGCGTGGACGTGCCACTTCGCGTGCTGTTCCGGACACCCACGGTGGCCGGTGTCGCCGGCAGTCTGGCCGCAGCCGGCCCGGCCCGGCCGGCCCTGACCACGGTGCAACGCCCGGACGTCCTGCCGCTGTCATTCGCCCAGCACCGGTTGTGGTTCCTCGACCAGCTGGAAGGTCGGAGCGCCAACTACAACATCCCGTTCGCGCTGCGGCTCGCCGGCCGACTGGACCGGTCGGCGCTGCGGTCCGCGCTGACCGACCTGATGGGCCGCCACGAGAGCCTGCGGACGGTCTTCCCCCAAGCCGAGGGCGTCCCGTACCAGCAGGTCGTGGACGCGGTGGCGACGCTGGAGGTCATGCCGGCCGACGATCTGCCGGCCGCGGTGGAGAGCGTGACGCGGCGCCAGTTCGACCTGGCCGTCGAGCTGCCGATCCGGACGGTGTTGTTCGAGCAGGCCGCGGATGTGCACGTGTTGGTGCTGGTGGTGCACCACATCGCCGCCGACGGCTGGTCGATGTCGCCGTTGTCCCGTGATCTGGCGACGGCGTATGCCGCTCGTCGCGAGGGTAGGGCGCCGGACTGGTTACCGCTCCCGGTGCAGTACGCGGATTACACGGTGTGGCAGCGGAGTCTGCTGGGTGATCAGTCCGACGAGGGTAGCCTGGTCGCGGAGCAGTCGGCCTACTGGGCCGAGGCGCTGGCCGGGCTGCCCGATCAGCTGGAGCTGCCCGCGGATCGACCCCGCCCGCCCGTACCGACGTATCAGGGCGACTCCGTGCCGGTACACCTCGACGCGGCGCTGCACCGTGATCTGGCGGCGCTCGCCCGGCGTTGTGGGGCGAGTGTGTTCATGGTGTTGCAGGCGGGGCTGGCCGCTTTGCTGACCAAGTTGGGTGCCGGTGAGGACGTCCCGGTGGGGAGTCCGATCGCCGGTCGTACGGACCAGGCGTTGGACGATCTGGTCGGGTTCTTCGTCAACACGTTGGTGTTGCGGACGGACACGTCGGGCAATCCGACGTTCGCCGAGTTGGTGGCGCGGGTCCGGGAGACGGCGTTGGACGCCTACGCCCACCAGGACGTGCCGTTCGAGTACCTGGTGGAAGTCCTCAACCCGGCGCGGTCCCTGTCCCACCACCCGTTCTTCCAGGTGATGCTCGCTCTGGACACCGCGCCGCGGGCCCGGTTCGCCCTGCCCGGACTGGACGTCGACCTGCTGCCGACACCGACCGTCACCGGCGCGTTCGACCTGGCGTTCAGCCTGTCCGAGCGGCGCGGTCCGGACGGCCTCCCGGACGGCATCGTCGGCACCCTCGAGTACTCCACGGACCTGTTCGACCAGGCCACCGTGACCACACTGCGGGCACGCTGGCAGCGCCTGCTCACCGAGGCGGTCGCCGCCCCGGACGACCCGCTCGGCCGCATCGACATCCTGAGCGCCGAGGAACTGCGCCACCTGGCTGACCACAACGACACCAGCGCTCCGGTCCCGACCGACACCCTGCCCGCCCTGTTCACGGCCCAGGCGGCGGACACCCCGGACGACACCGCCGTCGTGTTCGGCGACACCACCCTCACCTACGCACAGCTCAACGCCCGCGCGAACCAACTGGCCCGGCTGCTGGCCGACCGGGGAGTCGGGCCGGAGTCACTGGTGGCACTGCTCCTGCCGCGGTCCGCCGACGCGATCGTGGCGCTGCTGGCGGTGCTCAAGGCCGGGGGCGCCTACGTGCCGATCGATCCCGGCTACCCGGCCGCCCGGATCGACGCCATGCTCGACGGCGTGCGGCCGGCCTGCGTGCTGACCGCCACCGACCTGGCCGCGGCGGTCGAGTACCCGGACACCGACTTCGAGGTGCCGATCCACCCGGAGCACCCGGCGTACGTGATCCACACCTCCGGCTCCACCGGCGTGCCCAAGGCCGTGGTCGCCACCCATCGCGGCATCGTCAACCTGTTCCACCACCACCGGGTGAACCTGTTCGCGCGGACGGCGGCGAAGGCCGGCCGCCGGCGGCTGCGCATCGCCCAGACCTCCTCGCTGTCGTTCGACGCCTCGTGGGACCAACTGCTGTGGATCTTCGCCGGGCACGAGCTGCACGTGGTGGAAGACGACACCTGGTCCGACCCGGGCGAATTCGTGCGCCACGTCGGCGAGCGGCACATCGACTACCTGGACACCACGCCGTCGTACCTGCGGCAACTGGTGGCCGAAGGGCTGCTGGACGGACCGGGCCGGCGCCCGGTGACGGTCATGGTGAGCGGCGAGGCCACCTCCGAGCAGTTCTGGGCGGAACTGCGCGCGAAGCCGGAGACGCTGGCGTTCAACTTCTACGGCCCGACCGAGTGCGCCGTCGACTCGCTCACCGCGGCACTGGACGACTCACCCAGCCCCGTGCTGGGCCGCCCGGTGGCCAACACCCGGACCTACGTGCTGGACGCGACGCTGCGACCGGTGCCACCGGGAGTGGTGGGCGAGTTGTACGTGGCCGGCGTCGGACTGGCACGGGGTTACCTCAGGCGGCCCGGGCTGACGGCCGGGCGGTTCGTGGCCGACCCGTTCGGACCGCCGGGGACCCGGATGTACCGGACCGGGGACCTGGTCCGGTGGCGCGCCGGCGGGCTGGAGTTCGTGGGCCGAGCCGACGACCAGGTCAAGCTGCGCGGGTTCCGGATCGAGCTGGGCGAGGTCGAGGCGGTGCTGCGCGAGCACGACGGGGTCGACGAGGTCGTGGTGGTGGTGCGCGAGGACCGCCCGGGTGATCAACGGCTGGTCGCGTACGTCGTGACGGCGCGGCAGCCGGAGGTGCTGCGGGCGTACTTGCGGGAGCGGTTGCCGGACTACATGGTGCCGTCGACGTTCGTGGTGCTGGAGAGCCTGCCGTTGGCCGCCGGCGGCAAACTGGACCGGGCCGCGCTGCCGGTGCCGGAGGCGCCGGCCGCGGTGGGCCGGGCGCCGCGATCGCCGCGGGAGCAGCTGCTGTGCGGGCTGTTCGCCGAGGTGCTGGGCGTGCCCGGCGTGGGCGTTGACGACGACTTCTTCGCCCTGGGTGGGCACTCGCTGCTGGCCACCCAACTGGTGGCCCGCGTGCGTGCGACCCTCGGCGTGGAACTCGGGCTGCGGAGTGTGTTCGAGGCCCCGACGGTGGCCGGTGTGGCGGCCGGTCTGGACCAGGTGGGACCGGCACGGCGGGCCCTGACGGCGGGGGAGCGACCGGCTGCGGTGCCGTTGTCGTTCGCGCAGCAGCGGCTGTGGTTCCTGGACCAGATGGAAGGCCCCAACTCCACCTACAACGTGTCGCTCGCCCTGCGCCTGGTCGGTGAGCTCGACCGTGATGCGCTCCAGGCGGCTCTTCGTGATGTCGTGCTGCGGCACGAGAGCCTGCGGACGGTCTTCCCGCAGGTGGAAGGCGTGGCGTACCAGCGAGTTCTAAGGCTCACCCCCACGCTGGACGTCACGCGGGTCGACGACCTGTCGGAGCCGCTGTCGGCGGCCGTGGAGCACAAGTTCGATCTCGCGTCGGAGCTGCCGATCCGGACCGCGCTGTTCGAGTCGGCCCCGGACGAGCACGTGCTGCTGATCCTGGTGCACCACATCGCCGCCGACGGCTGGTCGTTGAGCCCGTTGGCGTTGGACCTGGCGCAGGCGTACGCGGCGCGACGGCAGGGGCGGCAACCGGGGTGGGCGCCGCTCCCGGTGCAGTACGCGGACTACACGGTGTGGCAGCGAGGTCTGCTGGGTGAGCAGTCCGATGAGGGCAGTGCCTTCACCGAGCAGCTGACCTACTGGACCGAGGCGCTGGCCGGGTTGCCCGATCAGCTGCAACTGCCCACCGACCGCCCGCGCCCCGCGGTCGCCTCCTACCGCGGCGATCACGTCTTCGTCCGGCTGGACGCCGACCTGCACGCCGGACTGGCGGTGCTGGCCCGGCGCTGCGGGGCGAGTGTGTTCATGGTGTTGCAGGCGGGGCTGGCCGCTTTGCTGACCAAGTTGGGTGCCGGTGAGGACATCCCGGTGGGGAGTCCGATCGCCGGTCGTACGGACCAGGCGTTGGACGATCTGGTCGGGTTCTTCGTCAACACCCTGGTGCTGCGGACCGACACCTCCGGCGATCCCACCTTCAGCGACCTGATCAAGCGGGTCCGGGAGACGGCCCTGGGCGCCTACGCCCACCAGGACGTCCCGTTCGAGTACCTGGTGGAAGTCCTCAACCCGACCCGCTCCCTGTCCCGGCACCCGCTCTTCCAGATCATGTTGGCGCTGCACAACGCCCCGCAGACCGATTTCACCCTGCCCGGCCTGGACGTCGAGTTCGTGTCCACCCCCACGACCACCGCCAAGTTCGACCTGTCGTTCGACCTCACCGAACGGCGCGGCCCCGGCGGCGCCGCCGAGGGCATCGGCGGGGTCCTGGAGTACGCCACCGACCTGTTCGACCGGGCCACCGTCGAGGCCTTCGTGGCCCGCTGGGTGCACCTGTTGGAAACCATGGTCGCGGATCCCGAATCGCCGATCAGCCGGGTCGACGTGCTCAGCGCCGACGAACGGCACCGGTTGCACGTATACAACGACACCGCGGCCCCGGTTCCGGTGACCAGCCTGCCGGAGATGTTCGAGGCACAGGTGCGGGCCGCACCGGACGCGCCCGCCGTGGTGTTCGAGCAGACCACGGTCACCTACGCCCAGCTCAACGCCCGGGCCAACCGGTTGGCGCGCGCCCTTGTCGACCGCGGCGTCGGCCCCGAGCACATCGTGGCGCTGGCGCTGCCCCGGTCGGTCGAGATGATCGTGGCGCTGCTGGCCGTGTTCAAGACCGGCGCCGCCTGCCTGCCGGTGGATCCGGAGTACCCGGCCGAGCGGATCTCGTTCATGCTGCGCGATGCCCGGCCGTCCCTGCTGTTGACCCACGCCGGGTTCGCGCCCGCGGACGTGCCCCGGCTGGTGGTGGACGACCCGGTGACCGCCGCGGAGATCGGCTCCGGCCCGGAGACCGATCCCGGTCCGCGAGCGGATCCCGCGAACGCGGCGTACGTGATCTACACCTCCGGTTCCACCGGCACCCCCAAGGCCGTGGTCATGTCCGCCGGTGGCCTGCTGAACCTCCTGCTGTGGCACCGCACGGCCTTCCCCGGCGGCCCCGGGGCACGCACCGCGCAGTTCACCGCGCTCAGCTTCGACGTGTCGGTGCAGGAAGTCCTGTCCACCCTGGTGTACGGGAAGACGCTGGTGGTGCCGACCGACGAGGTGCGGCACGACTCCGCCCTGCTGGCCGAGTGGCTGGACCGGCACGACGTCACGGAGCTGTTCGCGCCGAACCTGGTGGTGCGCGGCCTCGCGCAAGCCGCCAACGAACAGGGTCGGAGCCTGCCCCGACTGCTGGACATCGCGCAGGGCGGGGAGCCACTGGTCCTGGACGGCGAGGTGCGCGAGTTCTTCCGCCGGACGCCCGGCCGGCGGCTGCACAACCACTACGGGCCGTCCGAGACGCACGTCGTCACCACCTACCTGGTGCCCGAGGACCTCGACTGCCCGCAGCCGGCGCCGATCGGTCGGCCCATGCCGAACTCCCGGGTGCACGTGCTGGACTCCGCGTTGCGGCTGGTGCCGCCGGGTGTGGTGGGGGAGCTGTACATCAGCGGTCTGTCCCTGTCCCGCGGCTACCTGCGCCGGCCGGGGCTGACGGCCCAGCGGTACGTGGCCGATCCGCACGGGCCGGCCGGGAGCCGGATGTACCGGACGGGGGACCTCGGCCGCTGGCACGACGGTGAGCTGCAGTTCGTCGGCCGGGTCGATCACCAGGTGAAGGTGCGGGGGTTCCGGGTCGAGCCGGGCGAGATCGAGTCGGTGCTGCGCGCTCATCCCGGCGTGGACCAGGTCGCCGTGCTGGCCCGTGAGGATCGGCTGGTGGCCTACGTCGTGACGGCGGAACGAACGGAGGTGCTGGCCGACTTCGTCCGCGACCGGCTGCCGCAGTTCATGGTGCCGTCGGTGTTCGTGCCACTCGAACGCCTGCCGCTCACGGTCAACGGCAAGCTGGACCGGGCCGCCCTGCCCGTGCCGGAGCCGACCGCGGTGCGTGGCCGCGCGCCGCGCACCCCGCAGGAGGACCTGCTCTGCGGGCTGTTCGCCGAGGTGCTGAAGGTCGCCCACATCGGTGTCGACGACGACTTCTTCGCGTTGGGCGGGCATTCCCTGCTGGCCACGCGGTTGACCGCCCGCATCCGGGCGACCCTGGGCGTGGAGGTGGGCCTGCGCGCGCTGTTCGACAACCCGACGGTCGCGGGGGTGGCGCGGTTGGTGCGGGGCGCGCACGGGGCCCGGCTGCCGTTGACCGCGGGGGAGCGCCCGGACGTCATGCCGTTGTCCTTCGCCCAGCACCGACTCTGGTTCCTGCACCAGTTGGAGGGCGTCAGCCAGAACATCGCCCTCACCCTGCGCCTGTCCGGCCGGCTGGACCGCGACGCGTTGCGGGCCGCGCTCGCCGATGTGGTGACGCGTCACGAAAGTCTCCGCACCGTGTTCCCCGAGCTGGACGGGGTCGCCCACCAACAGGTCGTCGACACCGTCCCCTCGCTGGTGATCACCCGGATCGGCGGGTCCGAGCTGTTGACGGCGGTGGAGAGCGCGGCGCGGTACCAGTTCGACCTGGTGACGGAGTTGCCGATCCGGGCGACGTTGTTCGAGTTGGCCGCGGATGAGCACGTGTTGGTGCTGGTGGTGCACCACATCGCCGCTGACGGCTGGTCGATGTACCCGTTGTCGCATGACCTGACCACGGCCTATGCCGCTCGTCGCGAGGGTAGGGCGCCGGACTGGTCGCCCCTACCGGTGCAGTACGCGGATTACACGGTGTGGCAGCGGAGTCTGCTGGGTGACCAGGCGGATGAGGACAGCCTTCTCGTGGAGCAGTCGGCCTACTGGGCCGAGGCGCTGGCCGGGTTGCCCGATCAGCTGGAGCTGCCCACCGACCGCCCTCGCCCGGCCGTCAACTCCTACCGCGGTGACGGCGTGCCGGTACACCTCGATGCGGCGCTGCACCGTGATCTGGCGGTGCTGGCCCGGCGTTGTGGGGCGAGTGTGTTCATGGTGTTGCAGGCGGGGTTGGCTGCCTTGCTGACGAAGTTGGGTGCCGGTGAGGACGTCGCGGTGGGGAGTCCGATCGCCGGTCGTACGGACCAGGCGCTGGACGACCTGGTCGGCTTCTTCGTCAACACCCTGGTGTTGCGGACCGACACGTCGGGCAATCCGACGTTCGCCGAGTTGGTGGCGCGGGTCCGCGAGACGGCGTTGGACGCCTACGCCCACCAGGACGTGCCGTTCGAGTACCTCGTGGAAGTCCTCAACCCGGCGCGCTCCCTGTCCCACCACCCGCTGGTCCAGGTCATGCTGGCGCTGCAGAACGCGCCGGAACTGGACTTCTCCCTGCCCGGCCTGGAGGTCGGCCAGGTCTCGACGCCCGTCACCACCGCCGAGTTCGACCTGGCGTTCAGCCTCTGGGAGCGGCGCGGCCCCGACGGCGCGGTCGACGGGGTCCACGGCGTCCTCGAGTACAGCACCGACCTGTTCGACCGCACCAGCGTCGAAACCCTCGTCACCCGCTGGACCGGCTTGCTGCGGGCGTTGACGGCGACGCCGGACCGCCCCATCAGCCGGTTCGACGTCCTCACCGACGACGAGCGGGAACGGTTGCACGCCTACAACGACACCGCCACCCCAGTCCCGACCGCGACCCTGGCGACCCTGTTCGAGCAGCAGCCACGCGAGGCCGTGGCCCTGGTCGACGGCGGAACCGAACTGACCTACGGGGAAGTCGACGAGCGGGCCAACCGCCTGGCCTGGCTGCTGATCGAGCGGGGAATCGGCCCGGAGCGGATCGTGGCGTTGCGGATGCACCGGTCCGCCGAGCTGGTCATCGCCCTGCTGGCGGTGATCAAGGCCGGCGGCGCGTACCTCCCGGTGGATCCGGAGTACCCGGCCGAGCGGATCTCGTTCATGCTCGACGACGCCCGACCGGCGCTGGTGCTGACCGGGATTCCCGACGACGCCGCGTCCTGTCCGGCCGACCGCCCCGCGATCCCGGTGCTGCCGGGCAACGCCGCGTACGTGATCTACACCTCCGGCTCGACCGGGAAGCCGAAAGCGGTGGTCAACACCCACGCCGGTGTGGCGAGCCTCGCCGTGTCGCAGACCGGGCGGTACGCGATCGGGCCGGGTGACCGGGTGCTCCAGTTCTCCTCACCCAGCTTCGACCTGTCGGTCATCGAGCTGCTGATGGCGTTCCCGGCCGGGGCCACCCTGGTGATCCCGCCGCCGGTCCCGCTGGCCGGCTCCGCCCTGGTCGAGGTGCTCGCCGAGCAGCGGATCACCCACGCGTTCATCCCGACCGCCACGCTGACCACCGTGCCCGTGCAACCCCTGCCGGCGCTGCGCACCCTGGTGGTCGGCGGTGAGGCCTGCCCGCCGGCGCTGGTGGCGGCCTGGGCCACCGGCCGGCGGGTGATCAACGCGTACGGGCCCACCGAGAGCACGGCCTGCGCCAGCACGAGCGGCCCGCTGGCCGACACCACAACGCTGCCACCACCGCTCGGCAGGCCGGTGGCGAACGCCCGGCTGCACGTGCTGGACGCCGGCCTGCGTCCCGTGCCGCCGGGCGTGGTGGGGGAGCTGTACATCGGTGGCCCGGGGGTGGCGCGGGGCTACCTGCGTCGGCCCGCGCTGACGGCCGGACGATTCGTGGCGGACGTGTCCGGTCCGCCGGGAAGCCGGATGTACCGGACCGGTGACCTCGTGCGGTGGCGCCCGGACGGGGAGCTGGAGTTCGTCGGCCGGGCCGATCACCAGGTGAAGCTGCGGGGGTTCCGGGTCGAGCTGGGCGAGATCGAGGCACAGCTGCGCGACCACCCCGACGTGGAGCAGGCCGTGGTGACGGCGCAGGAGGACCGGCTGGTGGCTTACGTGGTGCCGCCGGGGGACGTGCCGGTGTTGCGGCAGTTCCTGCGTGACAGGCTGCCCGAGTTCATGGTGCCGTCGGTGTTCGTGCCGCTGGAGAGCCTGCCGCTGTCGGTGAACGGCAAGCTCGACCGCGCCGCCCTGCCTGCGCCCGATCTCGCCTCCGGCGGCGGCCGGGCGCCGCGGACCCCGCAGGAGGAGCTGCTCTGCGGGCTGTTCGCGGAGACCCTCGGCGTGCCGAAGGTCGGCATCGACGACGACTTCTTCGTGCTGGGCGGGCACTCCCTGCTGGCGACGCGGTTGACCGCCCGCATCCGGGCGACCCTGGGCGCCGAGCTGGGGCTGCGCACCCTGTTCGAGCGCCCGACCGTGGCCGAGCTGGCGACCCGCCTGGACGTGGACGAGGCCGCCGCGGCGGTGGACGTGATCCTCCCCCTGCGGGCGAAGGGCAGCCGGGAACCGCTGTTCTGCATCCACCCGGCCGGCGGCCTGGGCTGGACCTACAGCGGCCTGCTCCGGCACCTCGCCCCGGACCGCCCGATCTACGCGGTCCAGGCCCGCAACCTCGCCCGGACCGGCCCTCTGCCGACGTCGGTGCGGCAGATGGCCGCCGAGTACGCCGACGAGATCCTCGCGGTGCAGCCGACCGGTCCCTACCACCTGCTCGGGTGGTCCTTCGGCGGTCTGGCCGCGCACGCGGTGGCCACCGAGTTGCACCGGCGCGGGGAGCGGACCGCCACGCTGGCCATGCTCGACTCCACCCCGGTGTGCGATCTCCCCGAGAAACCGGTGCCCAGCGAACGCAGCATCCTGGCGCTGCTGCTCCTGCTGTTCGGCACCCCGCAGGAGGACGAGCCCGTGCGGTTCACGCTGGACGGCACCCCGGACACCGACGACCCGGTCACCTTCGAGCAGTTCGTGGCCATCCTGCGCGGCCGGGGCAGCGCGCTGGCCAGCCTGTCCGAGCAGCACGTGATGGCCATCGCGGACACCATGCTGAACAACACGCGGCTGTCCGCCGAGCACGTCCCGGACTTCTTCCCCGGCGACCTGCTGCTGTTCACCTCCACCCTGGACCCGCGGGTCGCCACACCCGAGGCGTGGCGGCGCTACGTCGGCGGCGTCATCGAGAACCACGACATCGTCAGCCGGCACCACCGCATGACCCAACCCGAGTCACTGGCCCAGATCGGGCCGATCCTCGCCGCCAAACTCCGCTGAGAGGGGCCCGGATGCGAACACCCGAGCTGTACGTCGCGGGCCTCGGCGCCTACCTGCCCACGCGGGTCAGCACGACCGACGCCGTGTCCCGGGGTTGGTACTCCGCCGAGCAGGCCGCCGCCGGCGGTATCACCTCGGTGTGCGTCGCCGACGCGCACGTGGCGGCCGAGATGGCCGTGCTGGCCGCGAAGGAGGCGTTGGGCGGTTCGCCGCCACCGGTGCAGGCGGTGTTGCACACCTACCTCAACTCCCAAGGCGCCCGTTACTGGTCCGCCGCGCCGTACGTGGCGGCGCACACCCTCGGCGCCGGCGTTCCCGGCTACGACGTCCTGCAATCCTGCAACGGCGGCCTCGCCGCGGTGGAACTGGGCGCGCGACTGCTCGCCGACGGCGGCGGCGACGTGCTCGTCACCGCGGCCGACCGGTTCGACACGGCGGGCTTCGACCGGTGGAACTCCGACTCCCAGACGGTGTTCGGCGACGGCGCCGGTGCGCTCCTGCTGAGTGCGCACGGTGGCTTCGCCCGGATCACCGCCATCGCCACCGGTTTCGACAACAGCCTGGAAGCGGAGTCGCGCGGCGACGGGTTCCCGCCCGGTGCCGAGCCGGTGGACTTCACCGGGATGCGCGGGCGCTACCACAGCCACGTCGTGCCCATGCAGGAGCACTTGGAGCGGATCAAGGACGTGATCACGGAGACGTTCAAGCAGGTGCTGGACGAGGCCGGCACCACCGCTGGCCGGATCACCCACGCGGTGCCGGTCGTGGCCACCCAGCCGGTGATCCTCGGCCTGTTCCAACGCATCCTCGGGATCGACGACGCGCTGTCCACCTGGG
The DNA here is from genome assembly GCA_040689555.1 of Actinosynnema sp. NPDC051121. GTDB lineage: Bacteria > Actinomycetota > Actinomycetes > Mycobacteriales > Pseudonocardiaceae > Actinosynnema. The sequence goes on from JBFBCZ010000032.1 coordinate 46,088, forward strand.
ACTTCGGCGCGACGACCGGGCACCTGGGCGCCGCCGACAACCTGGTCGGCCTGCACCACCTGGTGACGACGGACGCCGTGCGCCCCGGCGACACGGTGTTGCTGGTCGGCGGGGGCAGCGGGTTCGCCTGCACGTTGGCGGTCGTCCAGGTGACGGAGCAGGTGTCGTGAACGCCTGGGAACGGTTGGCCGAGCACGACCCGGCCCAGCCTGCCGTGCACAGTGCCGAGGGGGTGACCAGCTACGGCGAGCTCGCGGAACTGGTGAACCAGTGCGCGTCGGTCCTGCGGGCACTGGGCCTGGCCCCCGGTGAGATCCTGGCCGTGGAGGTGGACGAGGGTCTGCCGGCGGTGATCGCGCTGGTGGCCGCCTTGCGGGCCGAGGTGCCCTTCGTCTGGCTGAACCCCACCGACCCGCCGCTGCGCCGCGAGCAGGTGCTGCGGGACTGCCGGCCGGCGGCGCTCCTCGCCTGGAAAGGCGGTCGTCCCGCCGCCCGTCGTGCCGGCGGCCGGCCGGCGACGGTGCCGGCGGACACCGGCTGCGTCGTGTACACCTCGGGCTCCACCGGCGTTCCCAAGGGAATCGTGCAACGTCGCGGCAACCTCGACCAGTTCGCCCGCTGGTTCGCCGCGGAGTTGGCGCTGGTGCGGGGTAGCCGGATGCTGCAGTGGGCCGTGATGAGCTACGACGCCGCCTACGCCGAAGTGCTCGCGGCGCTGCACGTCGGGGCGACCCTGGTGGTGCCGTCCGCCGAGGAGAAGGCCGACCCGGCCCGGATCGCCGCGCTGGTCGCCGAGCAGCGGATCAGCCACCTGCTCACCGTGCCCAGCCTGTGCCGGGCGCTGTTCGCCGCCCGTCCCGACCGGCCGCTGCCCGGGGTCGGCTCGCTGAGCCTGTTCGGCGAGGTGCTGCCACCCGACCTGCTCACGGCCGCGGCCCGGCACCTGCCCAACGCCGCGATCCGCAACTTCTACGGACCCACCGAGTGCACCCTGGCCACCTGGTACCGCGTGCCGGTCGGGTTCACCGGCGAGGTGGTGCCGATCGGGCGGCCCATCGCCGGTCGCGAGATCCTGCTGGACGGCACCGGGGTCGGTGAGGTCCTGGTCCGCTCCCGGTACCTCGCGCACGGCTACCTGGGGCGGGAACACGAGACGGCGCAGCGCTTCCTGGCCGACCCGGGCGGTGATCCCGCGATCCGGGTGTACCGCACCGGCGACCTCGGACGGTACGACGAGGCTGGGGAGTTGGTGTTCGTCGGCCGGCTGGACGACGAGGTGAAGATCCGCGGCGTGCGGATCCGGCTCGGCGACATCGAGGCGGCCCTGTCGACCGCGCCGGACGTCGCCGAGGCGGTGGTGCGGCTGCACCACGCCGATCGAGTCGCGCCGGAGATCGTGGCCTACGTCGCCGCGCAGCCCGACCGCCGGCCGGATGTGCCCGCGTTGCGCCGTCACGCGGTGCGCGTGCTGCCGCCGGTCATGGTGCCCGCCCACTACGTGCTGCTCGACGACCTGCCCCGCACGTCGACCGGCAAGGTGGACCGGGCAGCGCTGCCCGTGCCCATGCCGGCGCACCCTGGCGGCCCGCCCGGCGGTCCGCCCGACGGTGAACTGGAGCGGGAGCTGGCCCGCATCTGGCAGGAGGCCATCGGATGTGCCGAGGTCGGTGTGGACGACGACTTCTTCGAAGTCGGCGGCTACTCCCTGCTCGCCCCGCGCGTAGTGGCCCAGGTGACGGCCCGGCTGGGCCTGGCCGTGCCCCAGCGCGCGGTGTTCGACCACTCCCGGTTCGCCGACTTCGCCGCCTACCTCACCACGCTGCGCGCGTCCACGAAGGAGCAACCATGATTGTCGTCGACGGCTACGGCCTCAGTCCGGAACAGCTGTCCGCGATCGCCCTCGACGGCGAGCGGGTGGAGGTGGCGGCGGACACGGTCGCGGCGCTGCGCGACACGTTCGACCGGGTGCAGCGCTGGGGCGAGCAGCGGGTGCCGATCTACGGGGTCAACACCGGGTTCGGCGAGCTCGCGCACGTGGTGATCGGTCCGGAGTGGCAGACCGCGCTCCAGGTGAACCTGCTGCGCAACCACGCGACCGGGGTCGGTGCGGTGTTCGACGAGGCGGTGACCCGGGCGGTCCTGGCCGCTCGGCTGAACTGCCTGGTCCGCGGCTACTCGGCGGCCGGCCCGGACGTGGTGCGCATGCTGGTGGAGTTCCTGAACCGGGGAGTGCACCCGCTGATCCCGCAGCAGGGCTCGTTGGGGGCCAGCGGGGACATCTCCCCGTTGTGCCACATGGCGCTGCCGATCATCGGCGAGGGCCGGGTGGTGCACGGCGGCGTGCAGCGGGACAGCGCCGGCGTGCTCGCCGAACTCGGTCTGGAGCCGGTGACCCTGGGTTTCAAGGAGGGGCTCGCACTGATCAACGGCACCTCGGCGTCCACCGGGGCCGCCGTCGTGGCGCTCGTGCGGGCGGAAGCCCTGCTCCGGCTCGCGGTGTTCCTCTCCGGCCTGTACGTGCAATGCCTGCGCGGCAGCACCAGGGCGTTCGACCCCCGCGGCCACGAGCTGAAGGGCCACCCCGGCCAGATCGCCGTGGCGTCGGCGCTGCGCGAACTGCTCGAAGGCAACGACCTGACCCGCGAGCACGTCGACCTGATGAACGAGATCAGCGCGCGCACCCAGGACACCGAGGGCGTCGTCGACGCCGGGGTCTACATCCAGTCCGCCTACTCGCTGCGCTGCGTGCCCCAGGTGCTCGGCCCGATCCACGACACCATGCGGTACTGCCGGACCGTGCTCACCCGTGAACTGAACTCCTCCAACGACAACCCGCTGATCTTCGAGACCGCCGAGGAGTCCTTCCACGGCGGCAACTTCCACGGTCAGTACGTCGGCATGGCCTGCGACTACCTCGGCATCGCGCTGACCGAGGTGGGCGTGCTCGCCGAGCGGCAGATCAACCGCCTGGTCGATCCCCACCTCAACGGGGAGCTGAGCGACTTCCTCGCCCTCGACAACAGCGGGCTGTCCTCCGGGCTGAGCGGGACCCAGTACCTCGCCACCAGCATCGCCGCCGAGAACCTCGACCTGGCCGCGCCCGCGTCGGTCAAGACGCTGCCCTCCAACGCCGGCAACCAGGACATCGTGAGCATGAGCCTGAACTCGGCGCGCAAGGCGCTGACCCTGTGCGAGAACGTCGGCACCATCCTCGCCGTGCTGGCCGGCTGCCTGTTCCAGGCGAGCCACCTGCTCGGCCCGCAGCGGCTCAGCCCGGCGGCCGCGGCCTGGCACTCGGCGCTGGCGGAGCACGTGACCGCCTACCGGGACGAGGCGCCGGTCTACGAGATGGTCGACCGGGTCAGGGAGTTCGCGCTGGGCGAGGAAGGCCGGCAGATCGTCGGGAAGTTCGTGGACCTGACCTGACCTGACCCGACGTGACCTGGCCTGACCTGGCCTGATCGCAACCAACCCCGTGGAGACGCCTTGTTCGACACGCTGCTGAACCTGTCCGCGTACTGCCCGGACACCGTGCTGGACCCGGAGACGGACGATCCGATCACCCTGGACCGGCTGGCCGCCGTGCTGCCGCCCTCCCTCGCCGCGCTGGAACTGTCCACCGACTTCCTGGTGCCCGTGCCCGAACCGTTGCAGGAGAGGTTCGCCCGCTATCGCCCGACTCCGCTGTTCGAAGCGAGGGCGTTCGCCGAGGCGGTCGGCAACGACTGCCGGGTGTTCGTCAAGGACGAGGGGGCGACGCCTTCGGGCAACCACAAGGCGAACAGCGCCTGGTGGGTCGCGTACCACTGCGCGCGGGACGGCATCGCGAGGATCACCACCGAGACGACGGGCAACTGGGGGATCGCCCTGGCCTTGGCGGCGGCCGAGTTCGGACTGGAGGTGCTCTGCTTCATCGACGAGGCCAGCCTGCGGGCGCGGCCCGACCGCGCGGAGCTGATGCGCGCCGCCGGAGCCCGGGTGGAGGTGGTCCGTCCCGACGACGCCCGGTCCGATCCGCTCGTGCTGTCCGCCAACCGCGCGGTCGAGTACACCCGGCGGCAGCCGGATGCCCGTTACGTGTTCGGCAGCGTGTACAACTACTTCATCCTGCCGCAGACGATCGTCGGGCTGGAGGCTCGCGGACAACTCGGCGACCTGCGGCCGGACGTGGTGGTGGGCAGCTGCGGCGGCGGGGCCAACCTGCTCGGCATCTCGGGCACGTTCCTCGCCGACCTCCTGTCCGGAGCGGACGGACCCGAGGTGGTGTGCGCCGAGTCCGAGCTCTGCCCGATCGTCAGCAAGGGCGTGTGGGGCCGGTACTCGATCGACGACCAGGGCTTCTACCCGAAGCTGCACACGTACGGGTTGGAGCGGCTGCTCGGCACCGACTACATCGGCGGCCTCGGGTCCACGATCGTGGCGGCGCCGGTCGCCCGCTGCCACGCCGAGGGCCTGATCCGGACCACCACCGTCAGCACCGGCCAAGCGCAGGCCGCCGCCGCGCTGTTCGCCAGGACCGAAGGTCGCAGGGTGGCCCTGGAGACCGGGTACCAGTTGGCCGCGGTGATCGCCGAGGCCCGTCGAGCTGCGGGCAGGTCGATCCTGGTGAACATCAGCTCGGTCGGGTCGGCGGCCACGTTCGCCTGACCGCGCCGCGTTATTCTGGAACCTCGGGGACTGTGGGGTCGACGCCACGGTGAGTGGGAGGTCGGATGTCCGATGCCGTCGTTGAACAGTGGTTCGAGCAGTGGCTGCAGATGACCGGCCTGGACAGGCTCGACCTGGAAGCACTGGCCCGCTACGCCTTGCGGTCGTCGGATCAGGACTCGGACAAGGCCGAACTGCTCGGAACGGTCATACTGTGGTTGCAGGGACAGGACATCGCGGAGACCGTTCCCTCGCTGATCCTCGATTTCATCGACGAGTACGCCTCGGCCACCAGCCGGGCGGCGGACGAGCTGCGGTTGGTCACCAATGCCCTCATCGCAGGCGCCGAGCCGGAGGCGCGGTCGGGGATGCCTCGACGGCGTACCCGGCTCACCGACCGCGAGCACGAGGTGCTCGCGCTCCTCGCGCACGCGCTGTCCAACCGCCTGATCGCGGCCAGGCTGAGCATCTCGGAGAAGACCGTGAAGAACCACATCACCTCCGTGTTCGCCAAGCTCGGTGTGTCCAGTCGTAGCGAGGCTCTCGTCGTCGCGCTCCACGAGGGCATGCTGAAGAACTAGGTTGAGCTGTCTTCCACGTGCGCTCCGCGGCTACCTGCTCGTGCACCACCCGGCTGACCTGCCCGTCGGCGACCTGGACGCAGTGCGCTCCTACGTCACCGGACCGGAGGGCAACCGCGTCGTCGGCGTTGCGGCACAAGGTCCGACACCGCTGATCAAGGCCGTCGACGCCCACCAGACCCTCACGTGCGACACGTTCGACCTGGAAGGGCTCAAGGCGTTCGCCGAGCCGGTTCGACGACCCCCGTTCCGAGCCCGCCGCCGGGTGACCCCGCCTCACCCGGCGGCACCCGAGCCGCCGGGTGGGCACCTGAACCTCTTCCCCAGCGACTTCAAGCCGGTACCTGCCGAGCCCTTTGGCCCGGAATTCCGCTTCGTACACCGGATCGGTCACGGTCCAGTGCGGCTACCGCGCGGAACAGGCGGCCACCCTCCTGCCCCCCGCACCACGTCCGCCTCGCATGTCGACGGAAGGCGGGGCAGGAGCATGACGGGCGCCACAGCACGACGGGCGCCGCACGTCACACGGCGTTGATAGCGTCGATCGTCGATGTCCGGTGACACTGCTGCGAGGGGCGTGTGGTGGACGGCGGTGCGGTGCTGCGGGCGTTGCGGATCGGTGCCGGGCTGACGATCGACGAGCTCGCGGCGCGATCCGGGGTGAGCCCGCGCACCATCGGCGGCATCGAGCGGGGACGCGTCCGCCGTCCGCACCAGGGCACGATCGGCGCGCTCGCCGGCGGCCTGGGCCTCGACCCGGGAGGTCGCGAACGGCTGCGGGCGGCGGTGTCCGCCGAGTCCGCGACCGCCGGGCTGCCCCGCGCGACGCCGTGCTTCACCGGGCGCGAGGACGATCTCGCCTGGCTGGTGGCGGCGGTGGGCCGGGGCGGACTGGTGCACGTCGCCGGGCTGCCCGGGATCGGCAAGACTGCGCTGGCGCTGCAGGCCGCGACCCGGCTGGCCGGGGACTTCCCGCACGGGGTGCGGTTCGTCGACCTCGGTGGCGACCGGCCGCCGACGCCGTCGGAGGTGACCCGGAGGGTGGCGCAAGCCCTCGGCGCGGACTGGCGCGGCGTGCTCGCCCGGCGGCGCGTGCTGCTGATCCTGGACGGGGCGGGCGACCCCGAGCGGGTGGCGGCGTTGCTGCCCGCCGAGGGGCCGGCGGTAACGGTGATGACCTCGTCCCGGTGGCTGCCGTTGCCCGGTGGGCGGAGCCGGGTGCTGGCGCCGCTGTCCGCCACCGCCGCCGAGCGCGCGTTGCGCCGGATGATCGGCGGAACCGCCTCGGACGCCGCCACGGGCGACCTGGCACGGCACGGTCACGGTTTGCCGCTGGCCCTGAGGGCGATCGCGAACCGGGTCCTGACCCGGCGCCGGTGGCCGGTCGAGCGGATCGCCGAACGGTTGGCCAGACCGGGGCGGCTGCTGGACGGGCTGACCGTCGGCGACCTGTCCGTCGGGGCCGCGTTCGACCGCGGGTACCGGCAACTGCCCGCTCCGGCCCGGTCCGCGGTCCGCGCCTTGGCCCGGGAGCCCCGGCCTCCGGTGACGGTGCTGGCCGAACTCGCCGGCTGCGGTTGGGCGCGGTCCGCGGCCGGGTACGAGGTCCACCCGGTGCTGCGCGCCTTCGCCGCCACGCTCTCCAGCGGCGTCCCCGTCAGCCGGGATCGGATGGCGTCGTGAGCCCGGCCAACGCGGCCCGGGCGCGTTCGACGGTCTCCGCGTCGCCCAGGTCGCGAGCCAGCTCGGCGGCCGTCGTCAGGTGGTCGGCGGCCTCGGTGACGGCCCCGGTGTGCCGCAACGCGTCCGCGAGCCCGATCAGGACGCCCGGCTCCTGCGTGCGCAGCTCGCAGGAGCGCACGCCCGCCAACGCTTGGCGGAACGCGTCCACACTCTCCGACCACCGCTCGACGGCGGCCAGGTCGACGCCGATCCAGTGGCACGTCAGGGCGTCGGAGTAGGCCCTGACGAGGTCGGACATCGGGTAGCCCGGGTCGCGCAGCAGGCGCAGCGTCGCTTGGTGGACCCGCAACGCCTCGTGCGCCCGGCCGAGCGCGGTCAGCGACGAGCCGACCACGCGCATGGCCTGTGGCAGGCCCTCGCGGTCACCGGCCTTCCGCAACGCCACCCACGCCCGTTGCCGGAGCCTCAGGGCGGGGTCGTGCTCACCGAGGAGGGTGTGTGCCGTCCCCGCGCCCAGCAGCGCCCAGCCTTGCTGGGCCAGGTCGCCGGCCGCCTCCGCCCGGCGCAGCGCCTCACGGGCGGTGCCCAGGGCGGCCCGGTAGTCCGCATCGCAGATCGCCTGTGCCCAGGCGAGGTAGTTCAGGTGCACGGCCTGCACGGCCGGGTCGTCGCCGCGCAGGGCCGCCTCGGCGCCGAGCCGGAACACGTCCGACCAGATGCCGAGGTGCAGCCGTTGGTCGGAGAACCAGTGCAGCGCGTCGGCGACCGCGACGACCAGGTCGTCCATGCCCGTCTCAGCGGCCATGCGCAGCGCGGGGAACCAGTTGTCCAGGTTCGCGTCGAGCCAGGCGCGTGCCCCGACGGAGTCGGCGAAGACCGGGAACACCCCGTCGGGAGCGGGGTCCGGTCCGCCCGGCTCGAAGTGCCTCCCGGCCCGGACCGCGGTGTCGAGCAGCCACCTGACCAGGTCGACGCCGAGGGCACGGCCGCCGTCCGGCTCGTCGCGGCGCAGGCGACCGGCGGCGAAGTCCCGGACCAGGTCGTGCAGGGCGTAGCGGTCCGGCGGTCGGATCGTGACGAGACCGCACTCCACCAGGTCGTCCAGTCGGTCTTCGGCGTCGACCGCGTCGATGCCGCAGAGCACGGCGGCGGCGTCGGCGGCGAAGTCCGGGCCGGGGACCAACGCCACCCGCCGCACCATGCGCCGGCCGGTCTCGGGCAGCGAGTGGTAGGACACCGTGAGCGCGGCGGCGAGGCCGGGCGTGCCGCCGTCGAGGACGGCGAGCCGGTCCTGGGCGCGGGCGAGCCGCCCGTTGAGCGCGGGCACGGTCAGGTCCGGCTCGTCGTGCAGGCGTTGCCCTGCCACCCGCAGGGCCAGGGGCAGGTGCCCGCAGTGGGCGGCGAGCACGGCGAGCTGCTCCGGGTCGTCCACCGCCTGAGGCCGGCCGACGGCGTGCAGCAGTGCCGTCGCGTCGTCGGGCGGCAAGGGCTCCTGGGGTAACCAGTGCACCGCCTCCAGCCCGCTCAACCAGCGCCGGCAGGTGATGAGCACGAGACCGGGCCCGTCACCGGGTAACAGCGGCCGGACCTGTTCCTCGGTGGCGGCGTTGTCGAGCACCAGCAGGACCCGGCGGTGCCGGAGCAGGCTGCGGTACGCGCGGGCCCGTTCGTCGGTGCCGGCCGGTATCCGGGTGCCGGCGACGCCGAGGGCCAGGAGCAGCCGGCGCAGCACCTCGGCGGGCGTGGCCGGGTACCGCCCGGTGCCGCGCAGGTCGACGAAGAACCGACCGTCCGGGTAGTCGCCTGCGAGTTCGCGGGCGGCGCGCAGGGCGAGCGTGGTCTTGCCGACACCGGGCTGCCCGGTGAGGACGGCGACGGCGGTCGGGCCTGCGACCTCGCCGGGGGTGCCGGCCAGCGCCCGGATGGCGTCGAGGGCGTCGCGCCGACCGGTGAAGTGCGGCGGCGGCTCGGGCATCGGGCACGGGCCGGGCGGCGGTCGGCCGATGCCCGCGGCCTGCCGCACCAGCTCGCGCCCGGCGGCGTCGAGGGCGAGCGCGTCGAGGACGGCGGTCAGGGTGCGCCGCTGCGGCCGGCGGACCCGGTCGCGCTCCAGGTCGCTGACCGCTCGTGGGCTGACGCCGGAGCGGTGGGCCAGCTCCTCGATCGTCAGCCCGGCGGCGGAGCGGTGCGCGCGCAGCAGTCGGCCGAGGCTGGGATCGACCACGGCGGTACCCCCCCGTTCGCGGATGATCTCGCAGCCGCCGAGTCTATCGATCACGTCACATGCGGCCGGAGCTGGGGGAACACCCGGCGACGAGTTCTTGCCTGCCGTTCTGCATGGAGGCCGGGAGCCTTCGTCGGTCTACTCGGTCGCGGGTGGCCGTTCGGTCACCGACCTCGACCAGAGGGGAACACCCGTGCTCAAGATTCGGAACGGCCGGTCCCGGCTCGTCTCCCAGGTCGTCGCGCTGTGCGTGATGATCACCGGCGGTCTGCTGGTCGTCGCTTCCCCGGCGTCGGCCTACACGCTCGTCGGGAAGTTCCAGAACCACCAGTCCGGCCTGTGCCTGGACAGCGGCTTCCCGGCGTCGGGCAGCGCCTTCGGGCCGGTCTACACGCTGCCGTGCCAGAACGGCAACAACTGGCAGACCTGGGAGGTGTACGGGCCCAAGGGCACGTCCCGGTTCGGGTACGAGCTCGTCCAGATCAAGAACCGGGCCACGGGGCTGTGCCTGGGGATGGACGAGTACGGCGGGCCCAGGCTCTACACCCGCTCCTGCACCAGCGGTCGGCCGCCCGCCACCGACGTGCTGGAAGGCGTGGGGCCGAACTGGCAGAACGTGACGCTGCGCGAGGAGTACTACCAGGACCGGCTGATCTGCCTCGACACCCACGGTGCCGCCAGCCAGGACGCGTACGCCCGGGCGTGCAACTACGGCCCGTACCAGGTCTGGCGACTGCTGAGCTGAACCCCGCCCGCTCGGCTGCCCCGGACCCCGTCCGCCGGGCAGCCGGGCACGGCGCCCTGACCGCGGCCGACCGGCTCGGCTCTTCCTTCTTGCAGGAAACGGTGGGTGCGTCGTCCACTGTCCAGGTCGTATCGATCCTCGGCCAAGCCGAAGGCCCACGGCGGCACGCGGTCGCCGTCTGACGGTGACGGCCCCGCGCCGCGTCCCGCTGCTGCGGTCCGGGCTCCTGTCGGCAGTGCGGATGCCGACGGAGGTCGTGCCGTTGCCCGCCGGTCAGCCGAGCGGCCGGACTCGCCAGATCCGGTCGTTGCCCTCGGAGTTCTTGCTGGAGTGCACCGCGTAGTCGGTGCCGTAGAGGTACTCGCCCTTCGCTCCGCCGTCGGCGAGTACGTACCGGGTGCCGCCGAAGGCCGCGAGGCGGTAGAAGCGGGCGTTCTTGTCCGCGCAGTCGATGTAGATGATCGTGTAGAGGTTGTCGTGGAAGTTGTAGGCGCCGATGCAGACGTCGTAGGCGTGGCTCTTGATGAGGTAGTAGGTGTTCTCGGGCCGGAAGACGAGATGGACCTGGTTCGCCGCGGCGGAGCCGGTCAGGCAGGGCTTCATGTTCGGCGTGTAGTTGCCGGCCGCAGCCTTCTCCGGCGTGGCGCACTTCGACCGGCCGGTGTTGTAGAACTGGCCGGTCTCCACCTGGGTGGTGGCGTGGGCGGGCACGGTCAGGGCGGAGAGCAGGACGGCCACCACGCCGATAGCGGTCCTGCGAGCGAGCTTGCGCATCGGGAGCACCCTTCGAGGAGTTTTCCGGCAGGGTCGCCCGTTCCCGCCCGTCGAGACCTGCCGTGCGCGGGGTCGGCACCGCAGGGTGACGCGCCCACTCGCGCAGGTGACGGCCGTGCCTCAGCCGGTAACCGGCTGTCGCAAGGGGCCCGGCCGCGCGGCTCGACGGGGCAGCCGGCCCGCCCGAACAACGCGGAACCGCCCCGGCGGAGCCGGGCGGTCCTCACCCGACGGTCGTCACGGGTAGTTCACGACATACCGCTGCTGGGGTGGCCGTGTTCGCCGCGCCACTTACGAAGCCACCCGCACCAGCAGGCGGACCAGGCAGTCTGACCCACAGTTTCGTTCGCAGGACACTTCTCCAGCAACGGATTCACTCCAAGAGAGGTCCGATCGGTCTCGGCCGGGTCGAGCACGGGCCCTTGGCCTCACGAGGACACCTGCTTCCGGATCCAGTCGACGAAGGCGCTGACCCTCACGTAGACGTCTGGACCGGGCTTGCATGGGTTGGCGCCACGGCTGAGCACGCCGTCGAGCCGCCAGTACTGCCCGTCGGGATTCTCGACCGCAGGACCGCCCGTGTCCCCAACGCAGGCCCCGCCGTCCTTGTTCTTGCGTTGCACGCAGAATTCGTACGCGGTGTTGATGCCGTAAGGCCGGCAGGCGTCCGAGGCCACCACCGTGCTGTCCAACTGCTGGAGGGTGGTCGGGTAGGGGGCGCTGCAGTTCCCGTCGCACGTCTTGCCCCAACCCAACAGCCGCACCGCGGTGCCGACCTGCGGGGTACGGACGACGTTGAGCTGCCCGGACGTGATCGAGTCCTTGATCTTGACCATCGCGAGGTCGTAGGAGTCGTGGCGGACGAACCGTTCGGGGTAGGTCAACGTCCCGCCCGAGGTGCGGTCCTTGCTGCCGATGCGGATCTGCAGATCCCCTGGGTTCTTGTGGTCCAGGCAGTGCCGCGCGGTCAACACCCACCGCTCGCTGACGAACGTCCCACCGCAGTGCGGAGAGCCGTCCTTGAGCTGGATGGAGGCCATGAACGAGTAGATCTGTGTCGCGTCATTGCCGCCGACGATGCGCTCGCCACCAGGCTCAGCCAGGCCGGGTGGCGCTCCGACGACCGCTGTGGCGGCGACGACACCGACGAACAATGAAAGAACTCGCACCCGCCGCATTTCCACGCTCCGGTTGAAGTCCTTGCCGCACCAGCGGCGGTCGGTTGATCCGCCATCCGAGTCTCGATCGCGGGCGATGCGACCGCCAGGCCGTTCCCTCGCCGTGCCACCAAACCCCTCTACGGGGTGGACGAGCTGTCACGGACGGCTCAACGGCGACCCCACGAGCCGTGCGATCCCGTCGAACCGTTCAGGTGAGCCGCGTCCACCGTCGCACCGCGAGCAGCCAAGGCAACCCGCGCGTCGATCAAGCCGGCCTCGCGCTGTCGGACCTCGCCGCCTCGTCCGGCGCACCCGGTCACACGGTCGCGCGAGGCAGAACCGGGGGTAAGGACGGGCAGACCGGGCCGTCCGGTCTTCTCCTCGGCGCGCGGGGTGTGGTGGGGTCGGTGGACATCCCCGGTACGGGGCGAACCTGGGGGCCGGGTCGCAGCGGTGACCGGTTCCCGTGCGGAGGGTGCGATGGACGTGCGGTCCGAGGGCGAGACCGGTGGTGCGGGTCGCGCCTCCCCGCCCGAGCGGTTCGCCGGCGACCTGTTCCTCCAGTGCGCCCGCCGCGGGTGGCTGGTGCTGGAACCCGCGCAGGCGCAGCGCGTGATCGGCGACCTGGAGCGGACGCTGGACGAGGTCCGGTCGCGGCTGCGCAAGCTGGAGCTGTCGCGCAAGCTGCGCGACGCGTCCGGGGACGACGTGGCGCCCGACGTGGACCGGCTCGTGGTTGACGCGGTGTTCGCCGGGCAGCTCAACTCCGACAGCTGGGAACGGGCGCTGGTCGAGCTGCCCAAGTACATCGAGGCCCTGCGGATCGCGGGGCGCAACGCCGGGCAGCCGCGGTGACGGTTCCGCAACGGCCCGAGCCCGCGCGGTCGGAGCCGGACGCCGGCCGGGACGAGCTGTCCCGGCTGGACCTGTGCGCCGAACTGGCCGCCGCGGCCGCGGAGCTGCGCCATCACCTGCTGCGGGGCGACCGCGACGTGGCGAACCTGCTCGGCGCGTGGATCGACACGCTGCTGGACGAGTGGAACCGCCGCCGCGACTGACCGCGCCCCGGCACGGCCGAACGGCCGAGCGGAAACCCGGCACCCGTCACCGACAAGCGCACGGGAACCCCGCCGGCCGCGCACGACTCGTGCCGCGCATGCCCGCGCCGCCTACACCCACGCGCGCACGACACGCGCCGCCCGTGCCGCGCTCACCTGCGCTCGCGCCGGTGCCGCACGCGCCTGGAAACGACTCGCGCCGCCCGCGCCCACGCACGCCTGTGCCGCATACGACTCGTCGGGGCCGGGCCGGGGAGCACCCCCGACCCGACCCCGACGTGGACCCGGACCACCTCGGGTCCGTCCCCCTTCACCCCCGCGGCAGGTCCGCGAGCGTGCCGCTGACGTTGAGCAGTTGCAGGCAGTTCGGGGCCTGCCGCCCGCTGGCCGGGGTGCCCGGCCGGGCGCACGTGACGGTCGCGCTCACCGCGCTGTTCTCCGGCACGTCGATCGGCGTCACCCAGTGGTAGTCCTGGTTGCGGAACGTCTCCAGCGCGATGGTGGTCACCGTGCGCTCGCCGAAGACGATCGTCAGCACGCCCTCGTCGCCCTGGTGGTTGGCCAGCACGAGGTCGGTGACGCGGAAGACCTTCCCGGCGGGCACGACGTAGCTGCCGGTGCCCTGGTCGCCGGTGTTCGTCCGGACCTCGATGCTGCTCGAGCTCTGCTCGCCGCCGCCCGTGGCGTTGCCCTGCCCCGGCTGCCCGGGTTGCCCCTGCTGCTGCTCGCCGCCCGGGGTCTGCTCGCCGCCCGGTTGCTGCGGCGGCTGGGTCCGCGAGGCGGCGGCCTGCTGCTCGCCGACCTCCACCAGCTCCTCGGCCCGGTCGTCGGCGGCCTCGCGGGCCGCGCTCTGCACCGCCGGGCGCACCAGCACCAGCCACGCCAGCAGCAGGGCCAGCAGCAGCGCCAGCAACGCCAGCAACCACTTGGGGAACACCGGGAGTTGGAGCAGCTCGCCCTCCAGCTCCTCGGCCTGCGCGGTCTCGGCGGACGGTGCGGCGGCGTCGGTGGAGGTCGCGGTCACCCGGACGGGCCAGGACAGCGGCGCGCCGAACCACAGCACCTTGCCGACGCGCGCCCGCACCGGCAGCTCCACCCGCACCCCCGGCGCGGCGGTCGTGGGCTGCTCGGGCACGGTGACGCGCAGTTGGTCGTCGGCCTCGGCCGCGACCAGCCCGACCGCGATCGGGGTGTTGCCGTCGTCGCGCACCTCGACGTGGAAACGCGCGCTGCGCCAGGCGCGGCGGCGTTCGGGCACCAACTCGGCGTGCTGCTGGAAGAACGGCTCGACGACGACCGTGGTCTCGGAGACCACCGCCGTGTCCGGCCGCTCCGCCGGCAGGACGCGCACGCCCAGCGGCACCTCGCCCGCCCGCACCTCCGACGACCGCGGCGGCCGCAGCACCACGGTCACCTGCTCGGACGTGCCGGGGTACAGCGAGAGCCGCGCGGGCTCGACCGAGGTCCACGGTGCGCACTCGCCCACCACCTCGAACTCGTACGCCTCGACTATGTCGCCGTCGTTGCGCACCGTCAGCTTCGTGCTCGCCTCCGAACCGGGCGTGACAACCACGGTCGGGAGACCGAATTCGGTCGTTGTGGTCACCGGTCGAACGGTAGGCAGCCCGGAACCCCTTGCGGCAGGGAGAAAAGGGCACACCGGGGGCAAACAAGTGCACCGGCGGCCCCCGGTCCTCCCGCGGCCCGGCCCCGGTGCGCAGGATGGTGGCACGGGGACCGCCGGCGCGGTCCCGCTCTCGCCAGGGAGGCGGTCATGACGAGGATCCCGGTCGCGGTGTACGCCGAGGACCCGGTGCTGCGCACGGGCGTCACGCACCAATTGCGCCCGCGGCCCGAGGTGGAGGTGCTCGACCCGCGCGAGCACGAACGCGCGCAGGTGTCGTTGGTCGTGGTGGACGAGGTGGACGACGCGGCGGCGTTCCTGCTGCGCCGGTTGCAGCGCTCGTCCGGCACGCGCACCGGGGTCGTGGTCGGCCGCTTCGACCAGGACGCGTTGCAGACCGTCATCGACTGCGGCGTGGCGGCGGTGGTCCGCCGCGCCGAGGCCGACCAGGACCGCTTGGTGGCCACCGCGGTCGCGCTGGCCAAGGGCGAGGCGGTGCTGCCCGGTGACCTGCTCGGCATGCTGCTCGACCACGTGGGCCGGCTCCAGCGCAACGTGCTCGACCCGAACGGGCCGACACTGTCCACTTTGACCACTCGTGAGGCGGACATGCTGCGGCTCGTGTCCGAGGGGTACGACACCGCCGAGATCGCGACGCGGATGTCGTTCTCCGAGCGCACGGTGAAGAACGTGCTGCACGAGGTCAGCACCCGGCTCCAGTTGCGCAACCGGGCCCACGCCGTGGGTTACGTGATGCGCCACGGCCTGATCTGACCAGCCGCACCCCGACCCGTTGCCCGAACAGCCCCCCGGGTCTTCCCCGGCTGTGCCCCACCGGGCCTGTCCGGCGCACGCCGCGCGCGGCGACGATCGTCTGCGACAGGCCCGTGACCGGAGGTGGAACCTTGTCCAGAAGGGCGCGTACCCGCACCCTCGCCGCCCTCGCGGCGGTCGTGGTGGCGTGCGGCGTGATCGCGGTGGTGCGTGGCGTCACCGACCCGCCCGAGGCGGCCGGCCAGCCGGGAGAGCCGCCGTCGCCCGGCCGCATCGCCTACGCGGGCACCGGGCACCGCAGTCTCGGCTACGCGGCCGACCCGCAACCGGACCGGCTCGGCCCGACCACGCCGGTGATGGGCGAGGGGCCGTCCCACCACGACGACCACGTGTCCGCCCGCGGCGGCCTGCTGGTGTTCACCAGCCTGCGCGACGAACCCCGGCCCCAGGTGTACCTGCGCGGCGCGGACGGCGGCGTGCGGAAGCTGACCGAGGGCCAGGACGCCGCGAACCCGCAGCTCTCACCCGACCTGCGCACCGTGGTGTTCGCCTCGCGCGGCGACCTGTGGCTGGTCGGCGTGGACGGCGGCGGGACGCGGCGGCTCGCCGACACCGACGCCGACGAGTCGTGGCCCTCGTTCTCCCCGGACGGCACGCAGGTCGCCTACTCCGGTGACCGCGACGGTGGTCGCGAGATCTACCGCCGCCCGGTGGCGGGCGGACCGGAGACCCGGGTGACCGACGAACCGGACGGCGACGCCGACGAGCCCGCGTGGAACCCCGTGGACGGCCGCATCGCCTACACGCTGCGGGTCGACGGGGTGCCGCGGGTGCGGGTGCTGACCGGGACCGGGACCGGGGTCGGCACGCCGCTGCTGGGCGGCGACCAGGCCGCGTGGCGGGGCCACTGGCCCGCCTGGCTGCCCGACGGGACGCGCCTGCTGTTCCTCAGCCTCGACCAGACCTGCTCCTGCACGGCCGACCCCGCCGCGGTCAAGGTCTACCGGGCCGACACCGCGCCCGGACTGCCGCTCACCGCGCCGCCGGACGTGCTGCTGGGCGAGAACCGGCAGCTCAGCTCGCCGAGCTGGCAGGACGACGGCTCCGGGCCGCGGCTGCTGGTGTCCCGCACCAGCGCCCCGACCTGGTTCACCGCCACGCTCCAGGACATCCGCCCGGACGGGTCCGACCCGCGCGACCTGGGCGTGACCGTGCTGCGCGAGGACCCCGAGGCGGTCAACGACCCCAACCTGCTGTTCCGACCCAGGGCCGGGTTCGACACGTGGGCGACCCGCCAGTCGTACTCGCCGGACGGGCGGCGGATCCTGCTCAGCCGGTTCGAGGACGAGGGCGGGCGGCGGGTGCAGCGGCTGTGGCTGGTGGACGCCGACGGCGGCAACCCGCGCCGGGTGCCCGTGGCCGACCGGCAGCCCGCGGACTGGGAGTTCGACGCCACCTTCTCGCCCGACGGCCTGTTCATCGCGTTCGCGCGGCGCTCGCCCGGCGGTGTGCGGCCCGACGGCTCGGCGAGCCGGATCGTGGTCGTCGAGGCCGACACGGGGACCGTGGCCGGTGTGCTGCGGCCGCCGCCGGAGGTCGCCGACCAGGAGGACACGCAGCCCGCGTGGTCGCCCGACGGGACCACGATCGCGTTCACCCGCGGCATCATCAGCGACGGACCGGGCGGCGAGGTGCGCGACAACCACATCTGGACCACGCGGGCCGGGGCGCTGGACCGGCAGCGCGACCTGAGCGCGTTGGCGTGCGGCGGCGACTGCGCGGTGACCGACGACAGCTCGGCGTTCAGCCCGGACGGGCGCGAGCTGGTGTTCAACCGCGAGTTCGACGGCCTGCTGCGGGTGCCGCTGGCCGACCCGGGCCGGTGCGAGGTGCTGCTGGGCGGCGGCACGTGCGGCGGGCCCGTGACCAACCCGGCCGGGCCGTTCCAGCCGCGTGACGCCGCGTACGCGCCGGACGGCCGGATCGTGCTGACCACCCGGCGCGCGGGCGAGGCCCGCTCGCCCGAGGAGCTGGCCGTGCTCGACCCCGGCACCGGGGAACTGGAGCGGATCGCGACCCGCCTGCCCGGCAGGCAGAAGGAGCCCGCCTGGCAGCAGTCGGTGGACCTCGCGGTGGACGCGCCGCCGGCGGTGTCCGCGGACGTGGGCGAGACCACGCCGGTCACCGTGACCGTGCGCAACCGGGGTCCGGCGGCCTCGCCCGGCACCGCGCTCACCGTGGCCGTGCCCGGCGGGCTGCGCCTGGGCGGGTTGCGCGCGTCGAGTGGCACGTGCGTGGCGGAGGAGCTGCGCTGCGACCTCGGCGTCGTGGGCCCCGGCGCGTCGGTCGAGGTGGTGGCGGACGTGGTGGGCGTGGTGGCCGGCGGGCACCGGCTGGACTGGTCGGTCACCGGGTCGGTGCTCGACGCGCTGCCGACCGACAACGCGGACGACACCGTGCTCACCGTGGCGGAGCAACCCACTCCGACCACCGTGCCGCCGACCACGACCACCGCGTTGCCGCCGCCACCGCCCGTTCCGCCGGCCGGTCCGTCGCTGGCCGTCGTGGTGCAGCCCCAACCGTCCTATGTGGGCGGTCGGGCGGTGGTGGGCTTCACCGTGCGCAACGGCGGGGGAGCGCTGGCGACCGGCCTGCGGCTGGACTTCGTGCTGCCCGCGCGGGTGCCGGTGGCGAGCCTGCCACCGGGGTGCGCGCCGACGAGTTGCGTGCTGCCCGACCTGCCTGTCGGCACGACGCAGGTGGTGCAGGTGGTGCTCGCGCCCGACGCGCCGGTGCGGACCGAGGTGCGCGGCGTGCTGCGCACCACCGGCACCGACGCCGACCCGAACGACAACACCGCCGTCGCGCCGATGACCGTGCTGCTGCCGAGGATCGTGGCCGTGCCGCCGATCGGCGAGCCCGGGTTCGTCACCTCGGTGCGCGGCGAGGACTTCCCGCCGGGGGCACCGGTGGCACTCGCGTGGTCGCCCGGCATCACCGCCGTGGCCGCGCCGACGGTGCCCCGCGCGGACGGCCGGTTCACCGCGCAGCTGCTGATCCTGGCCAAGGACCAGACCGGGCCGCGCACGATCACCGCGACCGGACCCGGTTTCGGCCCGGTCGGCGCGCCGTTCCTGGTGGTGGCCGCGTCCATCGGACCGCCGGACATGGTGGCGCGCCGGTGAACCCGACAACGAGGAGGTGCCCGTGATCCACGAGGTGGACGAGGCGATCCGGCGGATGCTGACCGCCGCCGGCGTGCCCGGCGGCGGGGGCGAGCTGGCGTTCGACGCCCCGACCAAGGACTGGTCCGCGCGCCGCAACGCGCCCACGGTCAACGTGTTCCTGCACGACATCCGCGAGGACGTGGCGCGACGCCACGCGGGTGGCATGGAGGTCTACGACGACGAGGGCGTGTTGGTCGGCTGGCGCGGTCCGGCGCGGTGGTTCGAGCTGGCGTACCTGGTCACGGCGTGGACCAACCGGCCGCAGGACGAGCACCGGTTGCTGTCGGAGGTGTTGTCGGTCCTGGTGCGCACCGAGCGGATGGCGAACGAGTGGCTGACCGGGACGTTGGCGGAGCTGGGGCTGGGGGTGATCCTGAACTCCGCCCAGCCGCCGGACGGGCGGGCGACCTCGGAGATGTGGTCGGCGCTGGGTGGCGAGCTGAAGCCGTCCATCGACCTGAAGGTGATCGCGCCGCTGGCCGGCGAGTGGACCCAGGCCGGTCCGCCGGTGACGGAGGGCGTGGTGCTGGAGACGGCGGCGCAGGCGGGCGAGCGCTCGCGGCGGCTGCGCTACGAGGGACCGACGAGCGCGGAGGGCGACGGGTTCGCGGCTACCAGACCACGGCCCGTGGCGGGTCCGAGGCGGCGTCGCGGGGGAGCGATCCGATGACGGAGACGATGACCGGCGAGTCCACCGAGCCGACCGCCGCGCAGGGGCTGGGGTCGGGACCGGACGAACCTGCCCGACCGGGTGGTGCGGCGGGCGACGACCCGGCCTTCGGGACGGCGTTCGAGAGGCGTGCCACGTCGGCGGGCGACGACCCGGCCTTCGAGGCGGTGTTCGAGAGGCGTGCCACGTCGGCGGGCGACGACCTGGCCTTCGGGACGGCGTTCGAGGGGGACGCCGCCCCGTCGGCCGGTGCCGCGCGCGAAGCGGACCTGCTCTACCTCTGGGCGCGGTTGGGCGCGGTCGAGTGGCGGGTTCGGCAGGCGGTGGCCGAGGCGTTCGCCGCCGACCCCGCCCGCCGCGACCCCTACCGCGGCCTCTACCTCACCGCCGACGCCGTGCGGCGCGTCCTCGACGCACCGCGGCAGCCGCCGCTCTTCCCGCCGCGCGACGACCTCGACCTGGACGCGTTCGCCGCCGACGTCCCGCCGCCCGGTCCCCGGCTGCTCGCCCTGGCCGAGGACTTCGCCCTCGACCCGCTGGACGTCGAGCTCCTGCTGGTGGCGCTGGCCCCCGACGTGGACGCCCGCTTCGAGCTGCTCTACGGCTACCTCAACGACGACGTCACCCGCCGCCGGGCGACGGTCGGCCTGGCGCTGCGGCTGTGCGGAGCGCCCGCGGCCGGGCCAGGGCGGTTCCGGCTGACGACGACCGCGCCCCTGGTGGCGGCCGGCCTGGTGGAGGTGCGCGACCCGGCCGAGCCCGCGCTGGCCCGCTCGCTGCGCGTGCCCGACCGGGTGGTGGCGCACCTGCTCGGCGACGACACCCCCGACCCGGCGGTGGCCCCGCTGGTCCACGTCGTGCCCCGGCACGGCACGCCTGCGGCCGAACTGCCCGAACGGCTCGGTGCCGGGCTGCGCGCCGGCACCGGACCCGTCCACCTGCGCGACAGCGGCGGCGACGCCGGGTCGACGGCGGTCGCCGCGCTGGCCGCGGCGGGCCGCGACGCGGTGGTGGTCGACGTGACGGCGTTGGCCGACCGCGACCAGCCGGACCTCGCTGCGGTGGTCCGCGAGGCCCGGCTGCGCGGCGCGGGCATCGTGCTCGGGCCG
This sequence comes from Actinosynnema sp. NPDC051121, assembly GCA_040689555.1. GTDB lineage: Bacteria > Actinomycetota > Actinomycetes > Mycobacteriales > Pseudonocardiaceae > Actinosynnema. The sequence continues at coordinate 66,364 of JBFBCZ010000032.1, forward strand.
CTGGAACCGCTGGTGCCCGAACGGGCCCGGTTGGTGCGCGAACTCGTCGCGCTCGCTGGTGACGTGCCGGTCGTCCTGCACAGCCGGCAGCACTGGGACCCCAAGTGGACCACGCGGCCCGTGTTGTCGCTGCCCGTCCCGTCGCCGTTGCCCGCCCAACGGGCCGCGTGGTGGACGCGCGCGTTCGGCGGCGAGCCCGCCTTCCTGCCGGACCTCGCGGGCTACCGGCTCGGCGCCGAGGAGGTCGACCGGGCGGTGGCCGTGGCGACGCGGCTGGCCGCCGTCGAACGCCGGCCGGTGGCGCTGGAGCACGTGCGGGCCGGCGTGCGGGCGCAGAACGGGGCCGGGCTGGACCGCTTGGCCCGGCGGATCGTGCCCGGTGTCGGCTGGGACGACGTGGTGCTGCCGGAGCAGACCCGTGCCCAGCTCGCCGAACTGGTCGTGCGCGCGAAGCACCGCGAACGGGTGCTCGGCGAGTGGCGGATGCGGCCCGGCGGTGGCCGCGGGCGTGGCGTGGTGGCGTTGTTCGCGGGCGAGTCGGGCACCGGCAAGACCATGTCCGCCGAGGTGGTCGCGGGCGAGATCGGCATGGACCTGTACGTGGTGGACCTGTCGACGGTGGTGGACAAGTACGTCGGCGAGACCGAGAAGAACCTGGAACGGATCTTCACCGAGGCGGCGGGCGTGCACGGGGTGCTGCTGTTCGACGAGGCCGACGCGGTGTTCGGCAAGCGGTCGGAGGTGCAGAGCGCGCACGACCGGTACGCCAACGTGGAGTCCGCGTACCTGTTGCAGCGCATGGAGTCCTTCGACGGCATCGCCGTGCTGACCACCAACCTCAGGTCCAACGTGGACGAGGCGTTCACGCGCCGCATCGACGTGATCGCCGACTTCCCGGTGCCGGACGCGCGGCAGCGCCTGGCGCTGTGGGACCGCTGCCTGGGCCCGGCGCTGCCCCGCGCCGACGACCTCGACCTGGAGTTCTGCGCGGAGCGCTTCGAGCTGGCCGGCGGGTCGATCCGGGCGTGCGCGGTGACCGCGGCCTACCGGTCCGCCGCCGGCGACCGGCCGGTGACCATGGCCGACGTGGTGACGTCGGTGCACTCGGAGTACCGCAAGCTCGGCCGGCTCGTGCTGGAGAGCGAGTTCGGGCCGTGGCTGGACGCGGCGCGGTGACCGGTTCTTACCGATGCGGGAGGCAGTGATGCACGCTCACGAACACCAGCACCAGCACGAGGACCACGCCCACCGGCGGGTCCGCCCCCAACGGGCCGCGGGCGGGGCCGGGCGCGGCGTGGACGAGGTGCTGAGGCTGCAACGCCTCGTCGGCAACTCGGCTGCCTCCGACCTCGTCCGGTCGGTGATCGACGAGGCGGGGGCGGAACGGGCCGAGGTGCAGCGGTCGAGCGTGCGGGAAGCGCTGAGCGGTCCCGGCAAGCCGGTGCCCGACGACATGCGGTCGGAGGCCGAGGCGCGGCTGGGCGTGGACCTGTCCGGGGTGCGCCTGCACACCGGCGCCGCCGCGGAGCGCTCGACGGAGGAGATGGGCGCGCACGCGTACACCACGGGCCGCGACGTGGTGCTCGGCCGGGGCGGCAACAACTGGAAGACGCTGCTGCACGAGTTCGACCACGTGCGCCAGCAGGCCGAGGGACGGGTCGAGGGCACCGACCAGGGCAACGGGATGCGGGTGAGCGACCCGTCCGATCGGCACGAGCGGGAGGCCGAGGCCAACGCCACCAGAGCGCTGCGCGGTGAGTCGCCCGGTCCGCACCACCACGGCGGCGCGGCGGGCGGTCGCCACGGCGGCATGCCGATCCAGCTGACGACGATCGAGAGGATCCAGCCGGGGCTGAGCAAAGACGACGTGAAGCGGATCGAGCAGCGGCTGCGCGCCACCGAGCTGCAAGTGCCCGTGCCGCTGCCCGCCGGCAGGACCGAGCTCCGCACCAGGCGGCAGGACAACGCCCGGGGCATCGACCCGCGGCTGCAGGTGATGAGCAGCACGGAGGGGCTGGCGAGGATCGACTGGAACCAGGTGATCGCGGGTGCCCCGATCTCCATGGGCTATGGCCCCTACGAGATCAGGGTGCTGCCGCACAGCGCCGATGCCGTCGCCGTCGCCGTCGATGAGCTGGTGGAGCTGATGGACGCCCAGCACTTCGTCGGCGACGCGGTGATGGAGAACTTCACCCGCCCCCTGATGGAATGGCTGGTGCGCAAGCGGAGCAACTCCGGCGGCGACGTGACGGTCGTGGCGAACCGCGTGACGACCGACGAGGGAACGGGCACCGAGATCACCGTCGGTGGTCGCCCCGGCTGGGACACCCAGGCCAACCAGATCGTCACGGGCTACGGGGAGGACCGCCGGCACATCATCGCCTGGCACGCGATGCGCGAGGCGTTCGAGAACGCCTTCAACGCCGCGCTGGCACCCGGCGAGAACATCAAGGAGCGGATGCGGGCCCTCATCCGGACCCTGAACGCGTCAGCCACCTGGGCGGACCTCGACGCGGCCGAGAGCGGGAGCGGCAGCGGGAGCGGCAGCCAGGACGTCGGTGGGGCGGGGAGCCAGGGCGGCAGCGACGTGTCCATGGCCGACGTCCCGGCGGCCGCCACCACCTCGCCGCCGTCGCCGGCGGGCAGCGGGATGGAGCTCGACACGCCGCCCCGGGTGGCTTCACCGAACTCCGACCACGGATCGTCGCAGGCGGGCAGCACGACGTCGGAGCAGTTGCGCGAGGACCTGGTCGCGGCCGTCACCAGGGTGTTGGACATGCTGTCGAACAACCCGTTCAACCTGTGGGCGGGCGACGCCCAAGCGAACCAGTCGATCAACCGGGTCCGGCAGCAGGTGGCCGCCGAGATGAAGGCCAAGTCCGACGACCAGGAGCTGGTCGACGCGGTCCGCGCGCGCGCCAGGCAAAAAGCGGAGACGCCGAACCAGGACCAGCCCGTGTGGACGGAGGTGCGGGACACGCTGGAGGGCACCCCGGCGGACGAGGCTCGGACGATCCTCCAGTCCATGGTCGACACGTTCGACGTCGACATCCCGGTGGCCGGTGGCGGCAACGCCTCCACCACCTACCCGGCCTCCGACGACCAGATCGCCGCCGTCCGCAACACCCTGGCCACCGGTCTCGCCCAGGAGCTGCTTGCGATGTCCGACAACGACCTGCCCGGTGACTTCGACAAGCTCATCGACACCATCGGCCGGTGGTTGCGGGAGTACCTGCGCCCGGAGCACCTCCGGACCACCGTCGAAGGCGGTCGCCGCACGGTTCGGCGTCATCCGCAGAGCTGAGGCCGGCGGCACGAACCATTCCCGGCCATCGGCCACGGCGTCCGCACCCACCCCGCCCCGGCGCACCACCGCGCCGGGGCCGTTCGGCGTGCCCGGAGGTGCGTCCGCACCGCGGATGTCTTTTAGGGCAACGGCTCTGCCCCCGGTCGGGGTCCGCGAGCCCTGCCCGCGCGGGGCCGGTCGCAGCAGGCTGGAAGGTGCCAGAGCGACAGCAGCCGCCAGAGCGGGAAGAGACAGGGAGCGACCATGCCGCAGTACCTCTCACCGGGCGTCTACGTGGAGGAGGTCCAGTCCGGGGCGCGGCCGATCGAGGGCGTCGGCACCGCGGTGGCCGCCTTCATCGGCTTCGCCGAGCGGGGACCCTTCCACCGGCCGACCCTCGTGGCGAACTGGAACCAGTACGTCCAACTCTTCGGCGGTTTCACCGAGGACGCCTACCTGCCGCACTCCGTCTACGGCTACTTCGCCAACGGCGGTGGCGCGGCGTACGTGGTGCGCGTCGGCGGCGAGGCGACCGACGCCGAAGCCGAACCCACCGCGCCCGTGCCGGCCGAGCTGGGCGGCCTGCACGTCGCGGCCCTGCCCGGCGCGGGCCCGGACCTGTCGGTCGAGGTGGCCGACGCCGACGGCGAGAACCCGCCCGACGACCGCTTCAAGTTGCTGGTCAAGCAGGGCGGCAAGGTCGTGGAGACCTACGACGTCTCCACGAAGAAGAACGTCAAGAACTACGTCGTGACGCAGGTGTCCGAGCGGTCCAAGCTCATCACGGTCACCGAGCGGTCCAACGGCGCGCTCGCCCGCCCGGACAAGCAGCAGGTGGCGCTGCCCGCCGCGCCCGCGCCGTCGAAGGCGCCGGCCCGGCTCGACGCCAAGGAGTACCTGGGCGACCCGGACGAGCGCACCGGCATGGGCGGCCTGGAGAGCGTGGACGAGGTCACGATGGTGGTCGCGCCCGACCTCATGAGCGCCTACCGGCGCGGCCTGATCGACCTGGAGGGCGTCAAGACCGTCCAGCTCGCGATGATCTCGCACTGCGAGCAGATGGGCGACCGGGTCGCACTGCTCGACGCGCCGCCCGGGATGAACGCGCAGAAGATCCGCACCTGGCGGCTGGACGAGGCCAACTACGACTCCAAGTACGCGGTGCTGTACTACCCGTGGATCAAGGTCTTCGACCCGGCCAACGGGCGCAACACCCTCGTGCCGCCCGCCGGGCACATCGCGGGTGTGTGGAGCCGCAACGACAACGAGCGCGGCGTGCACAAGGCGCCCGCCAACGAGGTCATCCGCGGCGCGGTGGACCTGGAGATCAACATCAGCAAGAGCGAGCAGGACCTGCTCAACCCCATCGGCGTCAACTGCGTGCGGTCGTTCCCCGGCCGCGGCATCCGGGTGTGGGGCGCGCGCACGCTGTCGTCCGACCCGGCGTGGCGCTACCTCAACGTCCGCCGGCTGTTCAACTTCCTGGAGGAGTCGATCCTGCTGGGCACGCAGTGGGTCGTCTTCGAGCCCAACGACGACCGGCTGTGGGCCAGCATCCGGCGCAACATCACCGGGTTCCTCACCGAGCAGTGGCGTCGGGGCGCGTTGTTCGGCCGCACGCCGGCGGAGGCGTTCTACGTCAAGTGCGACCGGGAGAACAACCCGCGCGAGTCGATCGACCTCGGCCAGGTCGTGTGCGAGATCGGGGTGGCCCCGGTCAAGCCCGCCGAGTTCGTGGTCTTCCAGCTCTCCCAGTTCTCCGACAGCACGAGCCTCGTCAGCGAATGACCCGCCCGCGCGGGCGTGAACGAGAAAGGCGGCACCACCGATGGCAGAGGGCGATGCTCTTTCCACCCACATCTTCGGCGTCCAGCTCGGCGGGTTCACCGTCGAGTCGCTCCAGGAGGTCAGCGGGCTGACCGTCGAGGAGGACGTCGTGGAGGTCTCCCAGGTGACGGAGACCGGCAAGCCGGTGCTGCGCAAGCAGCCGGGCGCGCAGAAGGGCGGTGAGGTGACGCTCACCCGGGGCCTGGACCAGAGCGTCACGTTCACCAACTGGCTCAAGGAAACGCTGGAGAAGGGCGCGGTCACCGCGGCCCGGCAGGACATCACCATCGAGGTCAAGGACACCGAGGGCAACACGGTCCGCCGCATGACGCTGTACCGCGCGTGGGCCAGCAAGTGGGAGGGGCCCTCGTTCAAGGCGGGCGAGTCCAGCGCGGCCACCGAGAAGGTGACGCTCGTGTTCGAGGAGATCACGGTCGAATGAGGCGGCGGACGATCGCGCTCGACCAGCTGGACGAGCTGGTCGAGCCCAAGGACGAGCCGGAGCGCGGCACGGCGCGCGGCGGGCTGCGCACCGAGTTCGACTTCGAGCTGCCTCGGGGTTACGTCGACCCCGACGGCGTGGTGCACCGGCACGGCCGGATGCGCCTGGCCACCGCGCGCGACGAGCTGCGGCCCCAGATCGACCTGCGGGTCAAGGAGAACCCCGGCTACCTCAGCGTGGTGCTGCTCAGCCAGGTCATCACCCAACTGGGCACGGTCCGCGAGGTCCACGCCGGGGTGGTCGAGCAGATGTACGCCACCGACATCGCGTTCCTCCAGGACTTCTACCGGCGGATCAACAGCGAGGGGCACACCCGGGCGGGCGTGACCTGCCCGTCGTGCGGCACCGCGTTCGAGGTCGACCTCGCGGGTGGTCGCCTGGGGGAATCGTGACGTACGCGGCCGACCGGCTGCTCGAAGAGGTCGCGTACGTGGCCTACCACTTCCACTGGCCGCGCGAGGAGATCCTCGACCTCGCGCACCACGAGCGCCAGAGCTGGGTCCGCGAGATCGCGCGCATCAACACGAGGGTGAACGAGGGGAGGTGACCCGGTGGGTTTCCGGGACTGGTTGCGGCGCGGGAAGCGTGCCGCGGAGGCGACTTCCGCGACCTCTGTGGCTGAGGGCGCGGATGGGGCGGATGCCGCGAGGCCCGAGGCCGACCGGGTCGCCGCTCCGGCTCGTCCCGCCTGGGACGGGGGCTGGCGCGCCGTGCCGCCGTTGGGCGGGGTGGTCCGGCGCGGCGGTGTGGCGGTGAGTGATGGGCTGCGGTTCCGGGACGGGCTGACGTCGTGGCGTGACCACCGGCTCGGCGGGGAGCTGGGGCACTCGGTGAGTGCGAGCGCGCCGTCCGGGCTGGTGGGCGGGGTGATCGGGCCGGAGGTGTCGGAACGTTCGCGCTATTCGGGCGGCGGGCCGTTGCTGATGGCGTGGCGGGAGGAGGGCGGCCCTGCGGGGCGTGGGGAGGCCGGTGGCGTGGGCGGGAAGGCCCCGACCACCGGAACTGCCGGCCGGTCGAGCGGGGCCGCCCCTGGCGCAAGTGGGGCAGACCGGCCCGCGCCCACCACCCAGGTCGCGCAGACCACCCAGCTCGCGCAGACCTCGCAGGCTCTCGGGACCGTCCGAACCGCCCGGACCGCTGGGACTGCCGGAACCGCCGGCACTGCCGGGACCGCTGCGGCCGGCCAAACCGCCGGAATCGCGGGGACGTCCGGCACCGCCGGAATCCTCGGGACTGCGGGGATGACCGGGAACGCCGGTATGGCCGGTGGCACTGGCGGGGCAGGAGCGACCGCAGGTGCGGCCGATGGGTCGGGCGGGACAGTCGGGATGGCTGGGCCGAAGGCTTCCACCGCACCGCTCGTGGTCTCGCGCGCCACATCGCCGACCAGCCGACCTCCCGCCTCGTCTACCTCGCCGACCAGCCGACCCGCCGCCTCGCCGACCAGCCGCGCTTCCGGCTCGCCGGTGTCGCCGATCAACCGGTCTGCCGCCTCGCCTGCCCCGCAGACTGGTCGGGCTTCCGCCTCGTCTACCTCGCCGATCAACCGGTCTGCCGCCTCGCCTGCCCCGCAGACTGGTCGGGCTTCCGCCTCGTCTACCTCGCCGATCAACCGGTCTGCCGCCTCACCTGCCCCGCCGACCAGCCAGGCTGCCCCCTCGCCCGCCTTGGTGACCGGCCGGTCTGCCGGCTCTGCCTCCGAGTCGCCGAGCGGTAGGCCTGATGCCTCGTCCACCTCGGCGACCGCGTCGCCAAGTGGGCAGACCCCGGCGAGTGGGGGGTCTGCTGACACCTCCTCCGCTTCGCCGGCCGGTCCGCCTTCGGCCTCGGCAGCTACCTCGGCGGGTGGTCGGTCCGCCGCCTCGTCCGTCGCGCCGCTGACCGGGCTGCCCGCTGTCTCGCTCGCTCCGCCGGCGACAGGTCCGGCGTCCGCCGCGCCACCCGCTGCCTTGCCGGTGATGCGCTCAACCGCACCGCCTACCGGCGCGCCTGGGTCGGGGTCCGCCCTGCCGCCTACCAACTCGCCCGTGGTACGGGCCACCCCGCCACCCGCCGGCTCATCCACCGGCTCGCCGCCCGTGGTGCGATCCGCCGCGTCGCCCGCAGTGTCGGCCGAGGTAACGACCGCAGCGTCGGTCGCCGAGCCGGCTGCGGTCTCGCGTGTGGCACCGATCGTCCCGAAGCCCGCCCCATCGGCCGGTTCAACGGCGGTTGCGACGTCCGCTCCGGCCAACGGGCCGAAGTCGCCCGACACCAGCGCCGTCCAGTTGAGTCCGCTCCGACCCCCGCTGACGCTCGCCAAGCCGCCGATGCCACCGGCCCGCGCGCTCCCCGTGGTGGGTGCCGCGCCGCCGCAGGCCACCAAGGCGGGCGAGCGACCCGTGCCGCGCTCCGCGCCGGTGCTCGGCGAGCCGTTGACGGCCCTGCCCCCGACCGCCTCCACCGGCGGCCACGTCCCGGTGGTGCAGCGCAGCACGTCCCCGACGCCTCCGGTCGTCCGTCCGAAGCGGGGCACCGGGATCGGTGAGCCCATGTCGGACCTCCCGGCCACGGCGTCGCCGGTGAGGGCACGTCAACCGAAGGCACCTGACAGCAAGGCACCCGACAAGGCACCCGACGGCACTCCACCCGCGCCGCGGACGGCTCCGGCCGTGCGGACCACGCCACCGGACCGGCCGGTGCAGCGCGCGACCACCACGGCACCGAAAGCCGGTCCGCGACCGCAGCGGCTGCCGGTGGTGACGGTCACCCGGCTCCGGGCCGGGCAGACCACCGCCCAGCCCGCGACGACCCGAGCCGAACCCGAAACCCGCCTGCGGCCCCTGATCGCCGAACGCCCCCTCACCACCAACACCGGCACGGGCCTGCCGGAACCGTTGCCCCACATGGCGACAAGGCCCGTGGTCAGGCCCCGGTGGTCGGGCACGCCCGCCGCGTCAACAGGCCCGCAGCAGACCCCATCGTCAACCGGCAGCCCCAGCCGGCCGGTCGGCCGGAGCGTGCACGTCCAGCGGCACACCGGTCACCAGCGCACCGCCACGGCGGTGGTGCGCCCGACCCCGCCCCAGCCGCTCGACCACGCCCCGAAGCTGCCGTCGATCGCCCACCCGCACCCGTCCGGCACACCGACCACGCCCGACCGGGACAGGACCGCAACCGCGCCGGCCGCCGCCCCGCGCCCGACCGCCGGGAACGTCCCGGTGAAGTGGCCGTCCACCACGACCGTCCAGCGGACCTCCACGGCCACCAAGACCACCAAGACCACCCCCGCCCGCACCGACCCGCCGACCCCGGAACGCGGTGACGACGGCAAACCGCAGCTCCCGTTCGACCTCGACGACCTGGCCCGCAGGCTGCTCGACCCGGTCGGCCGGCTCCTGCGCGCCGAGCTGCGCGAGGGCCGGGAGCGCAACGGCCGACTGCACGACCGCCGCCGCTGAGCCGGCCGGCCCGACCAAGGAGCACCAGTGAGCGACGACGTGTTCGCCAGCAGCGTCTTCTTCCGGCTGACCATCGCCGACGACGACCTCGGCATGTTCCACACCTGCGACGGCCTCGGCGCGCAGGTGGAGGTCGAGCAGTACGCCGAGGGCGGCAACAACAACTTCACCTGGAGCCTGCCCTCGCGCATCACCTGGTCCAACATCACCATGACCCGTCCGGTGACCGCCGACTCGGCCAAGGTCCTGAAGTGGTTCAACGAGGTCCTCAAGGAGGCCGACCGCGAGGACGGCGAGATCGTCGCCCTGGCCCCGGACCTCACCCCGATCGTGAGCTGGCAGGTGATGGGCATCATCCCGGTCCGCTGGCAGGGCCCCAGTTTCGACCCGAACCAGTCCCAGGCCGCCGTGGAGACGCTGGAGTTCGCCCACGAGGGCCTCCACGCGTCCGGCGACGACTGAGCGCGAGCGAGGAGGGCGGACCGTGGCATCGAAGTTCCAGGCCGGGGTCGCGAAGACGGGCAAGGCCGTCTCGGCGTACTTCGGCTCCGGGCTCGTCAAGGCGCAGTTGGTGATCATGGAACCGCCGGCGACGAGCGGGGCCAAACCGGGTGCGCGGCTGGCCACGGTCAAGTTCCAGTTCAACCCCAACCGGCTCTCGCTGAGCAAGAGCGTCGAGTGGCGGCGCAAGCCCGCGCGGATGGCCGACCAGGCGTCGCTGCCGGAGTTCGTCGGCAGCGGCCCGCGGTCGTTGAGCGTGGACGTGTTCCTGGACGCGACCTCGGAGCACGACAACTCGGTGGAGGAGGGGGTGGAGAAGCTGATGATCGCCTGCGTGCCGACGAAGGCCAGCCTGCGCAAGGAGAAACCCGCGAGCCCGTGGGTGCGCTTCGAGTGGGGCACCGCCAAGTCGGTGTCCTTCGACGGCGTGCTGTCCAGCCTGTCGGTGGAGTACTCGCTGTTCGACGTGGACGGCAAGCCGCTGCGCGCCACCTGCTCGCTGTCCATCGAGGAGGCGGGCACGGGCACGCCGGGCCAGAACCCGACCTCCGGTTCGCGGGAGGCCCGGCGCACGCACCGCGTGGTCGCCGGGGACAGCCTGCCCCAGCTCGCGTGGCGCGAGTACGGCGACGCCACCGCGTGGCGGGTCATCGCGGAGGCCAACGACATCGACGACCCCATGGTCCTGGTGCCCGGCACGGAGCTGCTGGTGCCGGGCACCGCGGGTGGAACGGAGGAGGAGCGGTGACCACGCCGAACGCGATGGGGGACAGCCACGCCGCCAGCGCGGTGATCATGGTGGAGGGCAACGAGCTGCGCGACGAGGCGAAGTTCCTGGTCCGCTGCGTCGTGGACGAGAACGTCGGGCTGCCCGACAGCGCCGTGCTGACCTACCGCGACGCGAACCGGGAGCTGCTCCAGCGGGCCGGTATCAGGATCGGCAGCCGGATCGAGGTGTCGATCGCCGCCTCCGTCGCGACCGAGGCCGAGCGGGTGTTCAGCGGTGAGGTCACCGCGCTGGAGATGGACTACGACAGCAACGCCGTGCTGGTGGTGATCCGGGCGACGAGCCGGGCGCACCGCCTGATGCGCGGCCGCAAGGTGCAGGCGTTCCGCAACATGTCCGCCTCGGCCGTGGTGCGCAAGGTCGCCCTCGGCGCGGGCCTGACCGTGGGCCGGCTGGACGTCGCCAACGTCACCTACCGGCACCTGAGCCAGGCCGGGGTCTCCGACTGGGACTTCCTCCAGGTGCTCGCCCAGGAGCACGACGCAGTGGTCCGGGTGGACGACGGGGGACGGCTGGAGTTCGTCAAGCTCACGCCCGCGAGCAAAGCCCCGAAGGCGGCCGCGGCGGGCGACCCGCACGTGCTGCGGTTCGGCAGGAACACCCACTCCCTGCGCGCCGTGCTCACCACGGCCGACCAGGCCAACGGCGTCGAGGTGCGGAGCTGGGACGTCGCCACCAAGAAGGCGCTGGTCGCGGTGCAGCCCAACACCCCGAGCAAGACCGTCCGGCCGGGGCTGGCCGCGAGCACGGCCAACGCGAAGTTCCCCACGAAAGCGCCGTTGCTGGTCACGGACACCCCCTACGCGACCCAGGCCGAGGCGACCCGCGTGGCGCGCTCGCTGGAGGCGTCCACCGGCGCGGGCTTCGGCGAGCTGGAAGCCGTGGTCGACGGCAACCCCAAGCTCCGCGCGGGCGACCCCGTGACGCTGGCGCGCTACGGCCCCGACTTCGACGGCAGCTACACCGTGACCGGCGCGCGCCACGTCCTCGGGCCCGAGACCGGCTACCGCACCACGTTGACCGTCAGCGCCTCCTACGACCGGTCCCTGGCGGGTCTGGTCACCGGCGGCAACGCGCCCGCCCGCAGCCAGCGGATGCCCGGCCTGGCGACCGGGATCGTCACCGACATCAAGGAACCCGGCCGGGACCAGCGCGGCTGGGTGCGGCTCAAGTTCCCCTGGCTGGACGACAACTACGTCACCGACTGGGTCCGCACCGTGCAGTGGGGCGGCGTCGGCGGCGGCGGGGTGTTCAGCCCCGAGGTGGACGACGAGGTGCTGGTCGGCTTCGAGCAGGGCAGCCTGGACCGGCCCTACGTGATCGGCGGGCTCTACAACGGCGTCGACAAGCCCTCGCCGCACGGCCGCGCCCTGGTGGACCCCCTGCGCGGCAAGGTCAACCGCCGCTCCGTCGCCGACCGCAACGGCAACCGGTTGGAACTGCTGGACAGCCGGGCCGCCACCGGTGTCCGGCTGGTCACGGGCGACGAGCGGCTGGAAGTCCTGCTGGACGACAAGCAGAACCGGATCGAGGTGTCCGTGCGAGGCGCGAAGGGCGCGATGGCGCTCAGCTCCGTGACCCTGAGCAGCACCGGGGCCACCGTCAAGGCCGGCACGGGTTCCGTGACGCTCGACAGGTCCGGCATCACCATCGACGCCGGCGTGGGCGTGCTCACGCTCAAGGGCACCCTCATCAAGCTCAACTGACCACGTGAGGAGAGTTCCGCCATGCCCATCGCCGCCCGTCAGGGCGACCTGACCGTGCACGGCGGCGCGATCGGCGCGCCGCTCAACCCGCTCTCGGCGGCCCGCCTGCTCACGGTGCTGATCGAGGGCAAACCCGCCGCGACGATCAACTGCGTGCACGTGTGCGCCGTGGTGCCGCACAATGCCGTGCCCAACATCGTCATGGTGACGCCCGCCATCGCGCGCCGGGGCGTGCTCATCGGCGGCCTGGCCGCCGCCGGGGCGCTGGACGAGACCTCCTGCAAGGCCAAGATCTCGCCCCGGCCGGGCACCGTGATGATCGGGGGTGCGCTGTGAGCGCCGACTTCGTCGGCCGCGGCTGGGGCTTCCCGCTGCGCGTCGGCCCCACCGGCGGCATCGGCATGGTCGACCGGGACCAGGAGATCCAGGAGGCCATCCGGCTGATCCTCGGCACCGCGCCGGGCGAGCGCCCGATGCGGCCGGAGTTCGGCTGCGGCATCCACGACCTGGTGTTCGCCACCGCCGACGGCGCGACCGCCGGGCACGTCTCGCGCGAGGTGCGCACGGCCCTGGACCGCTGGGAACCGCGCATCGACGTGACCGACGTGGTGGTGGCGTTCGACTCGGTCGACGTCGGCACGCTCTACATCGACATCCGCTACACCGTGAAGTCCACCAACGACCAGCGCAACCTGGTCTTCCCGTTCTACACGATCCCGTCCGAGGAAGGGGAGGCCGACTGATGGCGATCCCAGCGCCCAACCTGGACGACCGCCGCTTCCAGCAGTTCGTCGACGAGGCCAAGCGTTACGTCCAGCAGAGCTGTCCGGAGTGGACGGACCACAACGTGTCCGACCCCGGCGTCACCCTCATCGAGACCTTCGCGCAGATGACCGACCAGCTCGTGTACCGGCTGAACCGGGTGCCGGAGAAGAACTACCTGGCGTTTTTGGACCTGCTCGGTGTGCGCCTGTTCCCGCCCACCGCGGCCCGCGCGCGGGTGACGTTCTGGCTGTCCGCGCCGCAGGCGGAGACCGTGTCGCTGCCCGCGGGCACCGAGGTCGCGACCATGAGCACGGAGTCCTCCGAGGCGACGGTGTTCGCCACCACCGGCGAGCTGCCGATCGTGCCGTGCGACCTGGCGCGATTGGTGACCAGGTCCGCGTCGGGCGAGCACGCCGACCGCACCCGCGACCTGGAGGCGGGCAAGGACGTGCCGTGCTTCCGGGGCACGCCCGAGTCCGGCGACGCCACCCTGTTCGGGCTGACCGCCGCCGTGCCGAACTGCGTGGTGGTGCTGCGGTTGGAGAGCCGCGTCGAGGGCATCGGCGTGGACCCCCGGCAGCCACCGCTGGTGTGGGAGGCGTGGACCGGCGTGGACTGGGCCGCCTGCGAGGTGGACGAGGACGGCACCGGCGGCCTCAACCGGCCGGGCGAGGTCGTGCTGCACGTGCCCGGCGGCCACACCACGTCGGTGATCGCCGGGCAGCGCGCGGGCTGGCTGCGCTGCCGGGTCACCGAGCCGGTGCCCGGCCAGCCGTTCTACTCCGAGTCGCCGACCGTCCGCGAGGCCGAGGCGTACACGATCGGCGGCACGGCCACCGTCGAGCACGCCGAGACCGAGGTCGACGTGCCGCTGGGCGAGTCGGCCGGCGTGCCCGGCCAGCGGTTCCGCGTGCCCAGGGCGCCGGTGCTGCTGGACGGCGACCCGGTGGTCGTCCAGGTCTCCGCCGGCGACGGCTGGGAGGACTGGTCGGTGGTCGAGGACTTCGGGGTCTCCGGGCCCGACGACCGGCACGTGGTGCTCGACGCGTCGATCGGCGAGTTCCAGTTCCCGCCCGCGGTCCGCGAGGCCGACGGCACGCTGCGCCGCTACGGCGCGGTGCCGCCGAAGGGCGCGGTGCTGCGGGTGGCGCGCTACCGCACCGGCGGCGGGCGGTCGGGCAACGTCGCGCGTGGCGTGATCTCGGTGCTGCGCAGCTCGGTGCCCTACGTGTCGGCGGTGGTGAACCGGGAGGCCGCGACCGGCGGCGTGGACGCCGAGACGGTGGCCGAGGCGAAGCTGCGCGCGCCGAACCAGCTCCGGGTGCAGGACCGCGCGGTCACCGCGGAGGACCACGAGCTGATCGCGCGGCAGGCCGCGCCGTCGTTGGCCCGCGTGCGCTGCCTGCCCGTGGAGGGGGAGGCGGGCGCGGCGCGGGTGCTGGTGGTGCCCGACGCGGTGGCCGACGAGGGCGACCGGTTGCGGTTCGAGCAGCTCATCCCGTCCGACGAGGTGCTGGCCGCGGTCTCGGGCCGGTTGGACGAGCGGCGGCTGCTCGGCACCCGGCTGGTCGTGGAACCGCCGCGCTACCAGGGGATCACGGTGGTGGCCCGGCTCACCGCGGCCGACGCGAACCAGGTGCGCGAGGACGCCTTGACGGCGCTGTACCGGTACCTCAACCCGCTGCGCGGCGGACCGGACGGCCGCGGGTGGGGCTTCGGCAGGCCGGTGCAGTTCGGCGAGGTGTTCTCGGTGCTCCAGGCGGTCCCCGGGGTGCTGCTGGTGGACGAGATCCGGATGTTCCCGGCGAACCCGGTGACCGGGACGCGGGGCGCGCCGGTCGACCGGCTGGACGTCGCGCCCAACGCGCTGGTCTTCTCCCACCAGCACCAGGTCGCGGTCGGTGCGCCGTGACCAGGGCGGCGTTGCCGGAGCTGCCGAGCAGTCACCCGTTGGGCGACATGCTGCCCGCGCTGTACGCGGCGGACGGCTTCGCGCAGCGGTTCACCTCCGGCCTGGACGCCGTGCTGTCCGCAGTGCTGTCCACTTTGGACAACCTGCCCGCGTACCTCGACCCGGCGCTCGCGCCCCAGGACTTCCTGGCGTGGCTGTCGTCGTGGGTGGCGGCGGGGCTGGACCCGGCGTGGCCCGAGCCGCTGCGGCGGGCGTTGGTGCGCCGGGCCGTGGAGCTGCACCGCAAGCGCGGCACGGCGCGCGGGTTGGTCGAGCGGCTGGAGCTGTCGCTGGGGGTGGGCGCGGAGGTGGCGGACGGTCCCGGCGCGCGCTGGTCGGGCACGCCCGACACGCCGCTGCCGGGCGCGACGGCCGAGGTGGTCGTGGTGCGGGTGTGGCCGGGCTCGTCCGGTGCGGTGGACCGGGAGCGGGTGGAGGCGCTGGTGGGCGCGGTGTGCCCGGTGCACGTCCGGTGCGCGGTCGAGGTGCTGGACGCGCCGCCTGCGGGTGGGGGGTGATGGCCGTGGTGCGCCCGTGCCCGCAGTGCGGCGCGTCCGTGCAGGACGGCGACGACTTCTGCGGCAACTGCGGAACCTACCTGGGGTGGTCCGCCGAAGCCGCCCGACCGGCCGCGGAACCCGCGACCCCGCCCGTCGGGCAGGGTGCGTCCGCGCCGGGACCGGCCGTGGAGCGGGAAGCGGCGAAGGACCCGGTCGAGGAAGAGCCGGGGCGGTCGGACGAAGGTCCGGGAGCGGGCGAGGACCCGGTCGAACAGCAGCCGGAGCGACCGGCGGGGGAGGAGCCCCTGGCGTCGCGGGTCGAGGCGGCCATCGAGGAAGGACCACCGGACCCGGCGGCACCGGTCGCCGCCGCGCGCGAGCCGGCGGACCCCGCCCGACCCGGCCCGTGGGCCCGCTGGCGCGCCTGGGTCCGCTCGCGTTTCGGCAAGGACGGCGCGACACCGCCCGCCGAGACCGGACCACGCGCCACCGGACGGCCGGAAGCGGCGCGGGTCCGGACCACCGCCGGGTCGGAGGCGGCCCTCGCCGAGGGGCGGTCGGACGTGGTGCTCGGACCCGTGCTGCCGGCCCGGCCGGAGGCCAAGCGCCCGTTGCCGACCACGGCCACCGAGGTCGAGGTGGGCGGTCCGCCGTGCCCGGTGTGCGGCACCGCCAACCCGCCGGGCCGCCGGTTCTGCCGCCGCTGCGCCACCCCGCTCCAGGGCGGCACCCCGGCCCCGGTCGAGGGACGTCACCGCCGCCCGCGCCGGCACGGCGACACGTCCCGGTGGCTGCGCCGGCTGGCCGCGCTGCTCGTGGTCGCCGCGCTGGTGGTCGCCGGGATCCTGTTCTACCCCCGGGGCGTCGAGCTGTTCGAGGACCTGCGCGACCGGCTGGCCACACCGGCGGCGATCGCGCCCGTCCGCACGGCCGCCACCGCCGAGGTGCCCGACCACCCGGCCGCAGCCGCCGTGGACGGGCTGTCGAACCGGTACTGGGGCGCGCCCGCCGTCGGCGACGCGATCGAGTTCGGCTTCGACCGGCCGTTCCGGCTGCTGTCGGTCGTCGTCCACACCGGCGCGTCGGCGCAGCCCGAGCAGTTCCGCGAGCAGGCCCGGCCCACGGCCGTGGACCTGGTCGTGACGGTCTCCGGCGGCGCCACCCGCACGATCCCGGTGACGCTCAACGACCAGCCGGGACCGCAGCGCACCGACACCGGCATCAGCGACGTGGTCGCGGTGCGCCTGGTCGTGACGTCCGCCGCGGGGCTGGGCGCCGGCCGGAACGTGGCGCTCGGCGAGGTCGAGTTCTTCCGCCGTTCCTGACCGGGCCGGCAGCAGGCGCGGACGGGTCCGCGCACGGATCGAGAGGAGCACCCCGTGGACATCGCAGTGGTCACCGGCTCGGCCGGGCTCGTGGGCGGCGAGGCGGTGCGGCGGCTCGCGCCGCGGTTCGACCTGGTCGTCGGCATCGACAACGGGATGCGGCAGGAGTTCTTCGGCCCGGCCGGGTCGGTGGCCCGCGGCCTGGCCGAGGTCCGGCGCGTCCCCAACTACCGGCACCACCGGGCCGACGTGTGCGACCAGGCGGCGGTGGACGAGATCCTGCGCACGTGGGGCTCGGACGTGCGGCTGGTGGTGCACGCGGCCGGGCAGCCCAGCCGCGCCTGGTCCGCCGAGCGGCCCCTGGTCGACTTCGCGGTCAACGCGGTGGGCACGGTCACCGTGCTCGACGCGGTCCGGCGGCACTGCGGCGAGGCGGTGTTCGCGCACGTGTCCACGGCCAAGGTCTACGGCGACGTGCCCGACGCGCTGCCCCTGGTCGAGACCGCGACCCGGTGGGAGCTGGACCCGTCCCACCCCTTCCACGAGCACGGCGTGGACGAGTCGCTGCGGCTGGACCGCGCAGACCGCACGTTCCTCGGCGTGTCGAAGCTGGCCGCCGACCTCGCCGCCCAGGAGTACGGCCGCCGGCTCGGCATGAGGGTGGGCGTGTTCCGGTGCGGCAGCCTCACCGGCGCGGGGCAGGCGGGCGTGCGCGAGCACGGCTTCGTGTCCCACCTGGTGCGCAGTGCCGTGCGCGGCACGCGGTACCCGGTCCTCGGCCACGGCGGCAAGCAGGTGCGCGACGTGCTCGACGCGCGTGACCTGGTGGACGCCGTGTGGCAGTTCCACCTCGACCCCCGACCCGGCGAGGTCTACCACCTGGGCGGCGGCCGCGAGCGCGCCGCCTCGGTGCTGGAGCTGATCGCACGCTACGAGCACCTGACGGGCGTGGAGGTGCAGTTCGACTACTCGCCGCAGGCCGGGTTCGCCGACCCGCGGTGGTGGATGAGCGACACCCGCAAGTTCCGACGCGACTACCCCGCCTGGTCGCCCGCGCATGGCCTGGACGACGTGCTGCTGGCCCTGCACGAGCACTGGGCCGCGGCGGAGGAGGTCGTCCAGGCGTGACGTCGATTCCCCTTGACCGGGCGACATCCCGGGGTGTTGAGTGCTGGTCGGGCGTCTTCACGCCACTCTTCACGCCACTCGGCCTTCGTGAAGAACTCTTGTAGAAGCGCTTGAGAGCGCCTGAAGTCGCGCCTCGCAGACTCGGTGTCGGGGAACCGGATCTGTGGGAGGCAGCGGTGGAACGAGTTCGGGTCGTCGTCCAGGCGGCGGATCACCTGAGCCTGGCTGGGCTGACCAGCTACCTCGGCTCGCGGGCCGAGATCGTGGTCCTGGACCGGGACCAGCGGGCGCGGGCCGACGTGGTCGTGGCCGCGGTCGACCGGATCGGCCCCGAGGTGCTGACCGGCCTGCGGCGGATCGCCGCCGACGTCGGCGCGCCGGTGGTGCTGGTCCTCGACGAGATCGGCGAGAACGACGTGCTGGCGGCCGTGGAGTGCCGGGTGGTGGCGATCCTGCCCCGTGCGGCGGCCACCGGCGAGCGGGTGCTGCGCAGCGTCCTGGCGGCCGCGTCGGGCAGCGGCGTCATGCCGCCCAGCCTGGTCGCGGAGCTGCTCAAGCACGTGGAACGGCTCCAGCGCGAGCTGGTGTCGCCGGACACGAGCGTGCCCAAGCTGACGCCGCGCGAGGCGGACGTGCTGCGGCTGATGGCCGAAGGGCTGGACACCGCCGAGATCGCCGGCCGGCTGTCCTACTCCGAGCGCACGATCAAGAACGTCTTCTACGGGTTGACCACCAGGCTCAACCTGCGCAACCGACCGCACGCGGTCGCCTACGCCCTGCGGAAGGGGATGATCTGAGGTGGACGAGACACTGGTGGCCGAGCGGGATCGCGCCAAGCTGCGGCGGGTGGTCGACCTGGTGCGGCGGGGCCTGAGGTCCGGGACCGCGCCGCGCGGCGCACGGCCGGACCGGGGCTGGGTGATGTCGGCGGACGGCGTGATCGGCGCACCGGCGGCGACCGACGACCAGCCAGCCGCGACAACCGGCGGGTGACGCGCCCGCCTGCCACGAGCCGGCCGGGCACCACGGAGCGCTCGCGGTGCGGGCAGCCGTGTCGCCGGTCGGCTGCGCGCCGGTGGTCCAAGGGCAACCGCGTCGGCGGTCAGCCGACGCGGGCGGTGGCCCGGCGGATCCAGCCGTTCTTCCCGGCGGTCGGCGCCAATGACCCCCCGCACGCAGGCCCGCCCCCGTCGCCTCGGCTCCAGCCGGTGGAACCGGCCCGCGACCCGCCCGAACAACTCGTCCAAACCCGCGGTCCAGGCCGATAAGTCCTCGTCGACGATCACAAGATCGGCAGCCTGGAGCACGTGATCACCAAGTGCGGCTGGAGCACTAGGCACGTGCCCTGCTGAGCAGGAGTCCACGGATGGAGCCCATGCCGTACTTGTTCACGTCGCTGGAGAGCTCGGCTACCTGGTGAAGTATCGGGCCGACGTCGATGCCGGCCTCGCGGGCTTTCGCGCAGTAGCTGTCCAGGGTCACGATCTCGTCCCGCATGTCGCCACCCTGGTCTTTGGCCGACAGGTGCAGCAGGTGAAGTCGGAAACTCTCTGCCGTGGGCTCCCAGGGCAGGTGCGCCGCCCAGCGGAAGGACGGGTAGCGGGTGAACAGGTCGCGGGTAGCCACGCGGGTGGCCTCGTCTCCGCTCGCGTAGCGGACGAGCAATTCCTCGAGCACGGTCGTGCACTCGGCGTTCACCGCGGCGTCGACTCGCGGCGGCCCGGCCTCGATCATGGCCATGAAGCGCTCGGGGGTGGAGACGTCCACCCGGCGGTTGACGATCGGCTCCAGCACCGCGTCCAATCGGGCGACCTCACGCTGGACGTCTGTCAGGCGTCCCGCGGCCCGTAATCGGGTCACCGCGTCCAGCACGCGTCCGGTCAGGGGGTGCTCGCGGCCCAGTACCCGTTGCGCCGTGGCGGCAGTGCGCTCGAACAGCGTCAGGGCCTCGTCGACCTCGTCGATCTCCTCGTAGGCGTGGGCGAGGTTGTTGGCGGTGACGAGCGTGCGGGGATCATCGTCGCCACGTGAGCGCCGACTGTCGATCAGAGTCGGCGCCAACAACGTGACGGCTTCCTCGGGTCGTCCGGCCGTCAAGTGGATGGCCGCCAGACCGTTGGCGGCGTCCAGGACCTCGTCGTGGTCATCGCCGAAGATCCTGCGCCGGTCGGCGAGCGTCTGTTCGAACAGGGACAGGGCTTCGTCCCGTTGGCCGTTCGCCTGATAGGCGTGGGCAAGGGCGTTGCCGGCGTTGAGCGTCTCGAGGTGATCGGGACCAAGCACCCGGCGCGCTGTGGTCAGGGCTGATTCGAACAGCGCGATGGCCTCGTCCAACCTCTCGGCCACGTGATGGGCACCGCCTAAGTTGATCATCGCGGTGATCGTGTCAGGGTGGTCGACGCCCTGCACCCGGCGCCGACCGTCGAGAACGTGCTCGAACAACTCGGTCGCCCGGTCCAGGAGGCCCGCCACCTGGTACGCCCCGGCGAGATTGTTGAGCGCCTGGAACGTGTCGGGGTGGTCGTCACCGAGCGCCGAACGGGTGTCCGTGGCGACCTGCTCGGTCCGTGCGACGGTGTCCTCCCGTGCATCTGTCCCCTTGCTGTCACCGCTGGAAGGCCGCAGTCGGTCGACAACCTCAAGACGACCGCCGGGTCTGCGCAGCGGTGCGGAGGTCGGTGGTCGTAACGTGAAAACCGGTGGCGACGACGGCCGTGGCGCAGGCTTGGCGGCAGTGGCTGCCCAGCGGACGAAGATCGCCAAGGCCAGGCCGGCGGAAATCCCGGCGACACCGATCGCCGCGCCGGCCCCCATCGCCAGCGGCCAGGTGCAGACCCACCAGCCGACCGCGAAGACGACCACACCCCCGATGACCCCGATCACCCATCTGCCGACTCGCGACATGATGCCCCCGGCACACTCTTCGAGTAGATGCGCACACCATAAGCGCACGGCAGTCGACAACCGTGCCGAATCACAAATCCGAGCAGCACCTGCCCACCGGGGATGAGGTTCGTCAGGTACAGGCAATGGCACAGTCCATCCATCCGCTCACGTCTCAACAGCTGTTTCCCAGTTACTGCTGTCGGGTGAGTCGGCGGCTGGTGATGCGGATCATGCGGGGTAGTCGTTCGTAGTCGCGGACGCAGCGACGGTGCCCGGTGATCCACTACGAGGTCTACGGGGCGCGGAAGGCATGGCAGGCCCTGCACCGCAAGGGAATCGGGTGGCCAGGTGCACAGTCGAGCGGCTGATGCGCGAGTTGGGCATCACCGGCGCCACGCACGGCAGGGCCAAGCGCCCCACCGTTCCCGCCGCGGACGGCGTGCGCACCGGTGACCTGGTCAATCGGAGGTTCACCACCGAGCACCCGAATGCCCTGGGGGTGGCCGACTTCACCTACGTGGCCACCCGGTCGGGCACCCTCTACGTCGCGTTCGTGATCGACGTGTTCTCCCGCCGGATCGTGGGCTGGATCGGTTCGGTCGGGGACGCCTACGACAATGCCCTGGCCGAGTCCACGATCGGCCTCTACAAGACCGAACTGATCAACAGACGAGGCCCTTGGCGCACCCGTGACCAGGTCGAATACGTCACATTGGAGTCAGTCCACGCGCCGCCGTCCGCGTGGGCGGGTCTTTGCGTCATCGGTGATGGACACGCCCCGCGGTGAGCATCCGCCCAGGCACGGGCCACCGTGATCCGCACATGACCGGTGGGGTCGGGACGGCGCCCACCGGTGGGATCTTCCGGAGGACGTCAGCCTCACCACGCAGGCGGGCGCGGTGGAGGAAGTGGTCGACGAGGGCATCGAGAGGTGCAGGCCAGGTGTCGTCCTGCCGGCGGTCGGCAGGACGATGGACTGCCCGCCGTGGGCCCGGCGGCCAGAGCTGGTTCTCCGCCGTCACGCCGAGTTGGCCGTACAGCTTGCGTGGTGCAGCGACACCAAGGACTTCAGGCCCTTCGCCAGGATCGCGTCGGCGTGCAGCCGCACGAGTTCGGGCCGGTGCGCCCGTGACGGCAGCATGTTCACGCTCACAAGACGGTCGGTGTTGCGCAAGCGGTGGATTTGGTCTGAACGGGCCACTCAGGAACTTTAGCCCCTTTAGCTGCACGGAAGGTTGTCGAACGATTCGACAGTCGTCGGCTTGCCGCGCTGCACATAGTGAACGCTCACATTCTTCGTTGACAGTGGTGGTCGCGGCTCGTAGATTCCTCGGCATTGAGGGGTTCCACCTCTGTCCCGGTCGGGGGCCGTGCGCCCGCGCCGCCCGTCAACGACGACGTTGGGGGCTCGATGCGACGACTTCCCCTTGTCCACATTTGTGAACCGCGTCGCCTCGCGCGCCGCCGCGTCGGGCTGTTACCCGGGCCGCAGGCGCGGTACTCCTACCGCCCTGACGGCGTGACCTTCACCCCGCTGGGGACGGCCTTCACCCTGACCAACGCCTGCCAGTTCTTCGTCGGCCACCGCTTAGGCACCGTCGCGGCGGCCACCATCAGGGGCACCGGCGGCCTCGCCCTGCCGCGGATCGCGCTCGCGGCACCGAACACCGCGCACCTGCGCCACCCCGACTTCCCCGACCGCTACCTCCGGCACTCCGATCACGTGCTGTGCAACGACCCGCCGGGCGCGTCGTCGAGCCCGAGCACCCGCCGGGACGCGACGTTCCGCGCCACGCCATGAGCCGTCCGCCACCCTTCGACGAGGAAGAGTGACCATGTTGCACCTCCCCAAGCGCGCGTCGGCGGCGTTGGTCGCCGCCGTCGCCGTCGCCTCGGCCGTCGTGCTCGGGCAGAGCCCGGCGAGCGCCGCGGCGACCGCCACCATCGACGGCGCCACCGTCCTGCAACCCATCGACGGCTTCGGCTTCTCCGAGGCCTTTGGCCGAACGAGCGTCATCCGCGCCATGTCGGCCGAGAACCAGCAGAAGGTCCTGGACCTGATCTTCAACCGCCAGACCGGCGCCGGCCTGAGCATCCTGCGCAACGGGATCAGCTCCACCAGCAGCTCCATCCAGCCCACCAACCCGGGCGGCCCCAACGCCACCCCGCGGTACGTGTGGAACGGCGACGACGACGGTCAGGTCTGGCTGTCCAAGAAGGCGCAGTCCTACGGCGTCAACCGCTTCTACGCCGACGCCTGGAGCGCCCCCGGCTACATGAAGACCAACGGCACCGAGAACAACGGCGGCACCCTGTGCGGCCTCCAGGGCGCCTCCTGCGCGTCCGGCGACTGGCGCAACGCCTATGCGAACTACCTGATCCAGTACACGAAGTTCTACGCCCAGGAGGGCATCCCGATCACCGACATCGGGTTCACCAACGAGCCCAACTACACCACCGACTACTCCTCGATGCGGTTCACCGCCGCCCAGGCCGCCGAGTTCACCAAGATCATCGGACCGCTCGCCGCGCAGAACGGCCTCAAGCTCGCCTGCTGCGACCCGGTCGGCTGGAACGACCAGCGCACCTACGCCTCGGCAATCATGGCCGACGCCCAGGCGGCGGGCTACGTGACCACCCACACCGGGCACCACTACAGCAGCGCGCCGACCTCGCCGCTGTCCGTCGGCGGCAAGCACACCTGGATGTCGGAGTGGTCGCCGGGCGGCAGCTCCAGCTCCTGGAACACCAACTGGGACGACGGCAGCGGCATCGACGGCTTCACCGTCGCGAACTCCATCCACACCGCCCTCACCGCCGGCAACGTCAACGGCTACATCTACTGGTACGCGGTGTCGACCAACAACACACGCGCGTTCATCCAGGGCAACGGCACCGGCTACAACGTCTCCAAGCGGCTCTGGGCGATGGCGCAGTACAGCCGCTACATCCGCCCCGGCGCCAACCGCATCGGCGCGACGACCTCGGACGGCAACCTGAAGCTGTCCGCCTACCGCAACACCGACGGTTCCGTGGTGGTCGTCGCGCTCAACGCCGGCACCAGCGCCCAGTCCACCGCGTTCAGCCTGCGCAACGCCGGCATCACCACGGGCACCGCCACCCCGTACGTCACCAACAACGCGAACAGCATGACCGCCCAGTCGGCCGTGGCCGTCAGCGGTGGCGCGTTCACCGCCACCGTGCCTGCCCGCTCTGCGGTCACCTACCGCATCACCGACGGCGGTCCGACAACAACGACGACGACCACCACCACGACCACCACCACGACTCCGCCCGGGAACGCGGCGTGCCGGGTCACGAACACGGTCAACGCGTGGAACAACGGCTTGACCTCGGACATCACGATCACCAACACAGGGAGCAGCGCCGTCGACGGGTGGTCGCTGGTGTTCACGGTGCCCGATGGTCAGTCCATCGTGTCGGCGTGGAACGGGACCTTCTCACCCACGTCGGGGCAGGTGACCGGCCGGAACGTCGCCTACAACGCCACGATCGCGCCCGGCGCGTCGATCGGCATCGGCTTCCAGGCCACCCACACCGGGAACACGGCCAAGCCGTCGAGCTACACGCTCAACGGCGCGGCGTGTGACATCGGCTGACCACCGGCGCCCGGCGGGGTGTCCCACCCCGCCGGGCCGCGGCAGCAAACGGCCACCCGGCTCACTTCCGGTTCCGCCGGCGCGCACGCCAGGCCCTCACGGAGCCGAAGGTGTGTGGTCGGGCCGGGGAATCGAGGACGGCGTCCTCGAGATCGACGGTGGCGAAGTCGTACATCGGCACCCACTGCAGCAGGGTCGCGGGCGTGAGGGCGATGCCGTAGAGCAGGACTCGGCTGGTGAGCAGGTCCCCGGCGCCCACGGCGGTGAAGATCGGCTCGGCGGGTTTGCGTGGTCGGCGCTGGATCCGCCGCCAGGTCACCACGCCGATCAGGAACACCCCGAGCAGCCTTTGCAGCGGGGCCGGCGGCGCGTGGGCGAGCAGCAGTCCGCCGAGCACCGCGCACGGTACCGCGCCGAGGGCGAACCAGCCGATCAGCGACCGGCGCAGCTCGCGACGGTTGAGCCAGACCCGCGAGCCGTTGCTGGACAACTGGGTCAGCGTGAGTATCGGGATGGCGGCGCGCAGTCCGAACAGGACGGTGAACACCGGCAACAGCAGCACCCCGCCGCCGAACCCGGCGACCGCGGACAGCAGCGCGAGGTCGAACGCGGCGAGCACGGTGACCACGGCTTCGGTCATCGGGTGGGGCGGTTCAAGCCGGTGGTCCAGGCGACGGCGGCGAAGCCCTCGTCGGTGTCGGGCCAGTGCGCGCGGACCACGTCGAGACCGGCCTGACGGACCACGGAGCGGAGCACGAGGACGACGATGACGGCGTCGTCGGTAGCCCAGGACGGGGACGAAGTCGGGGATCAGGTCGATCGGGACCGCGAGGTAGACCAGCAGCAGCCCCAACCAGCCCGGCCATCGACACCCGGCCGGATCCCCGCCTGGACACCGCTACCACTGGGGTCTGCCCCGCCCGAACCAGGTGCGCGCCTTGTCTCCTGCCGCCATGCCGCGATCGCCGCCTCGTCACGCTGCACCACCCGGTGCACCGGCGCCTGCGGCGACCAGCCCAACCGGTGCAGCAGATACGACACACCTCGCTGCGTGTAGCGCACATGGAACAACCGACCGACCAACGTGGTGATACGCGGCAGGGGCCAGCGCTGATCCTCGGCCCAGCCGTGCACCGCCGGGCCGGCATCCACCTCCTCCTGCAGCCGCACCAACTGCCTGCTGCGCCGACACCGCAACCGCGCGGCGATCACCTTCACCGGCGCCTGCTGCTCAAACAGGTTCACCGCCTGCATCCTCACCTGTCCAGGGCGCGACCGCCCCCGCGCGTCCAGGCCGCCACCCTGGGCGTACCTCACCCTCCCGGCATACGCCCACCGAGCCGCAACCCACACCGACACGCCGCCGGAACTCCCGACGATCACCCACTCCGAGCTTTCGGCCTCGGTAGCCACCCGTGCCGTTCCGGCTGAGTCCACCGCGCTGTTGGCCAAGGGGGTCCGCGCTTCGGTGACACTCGGCGCGGGCGACGCCCGAGCCCCGGATCGGCCGACGAGAGGGGGCGGTTGTCAGGCGGTGGTAGCCGGACCCGGTCCGGCATCCGGCTGCGCCCGGTAGTCGAACCAGTCGAAGGCAGCGGTGCCCTCGGTGACGTACATGCCGATGACCCGGCCGGTGAAACCCGCTGCCACCTCGGTCGACAGGTAGCGGCCGTCGAGGGCGGCGAGCACGGTGGGGCCGTCGCCGTCGCCGTCGCCGTCGCCGTCGCCGTCGCCGTCGCCGTCGCCGGCGTCGACCGTGAACGTGACCGTGTCCGGGCCCGCGGCCCGGATCCCGAGCGGCCCCGACAGCCGGGCGAACTGCTCGGCGGAGGTGACCGTGGGCGGGAGCGGGTCGGTCGACCGGACGGTGACGGCCAAGTTCACCGAGCCGGGCGGTACGGCGCACTCGGCGACGCTCTGGCGCAGCGGGCCGATGCGGGCCCACACCCGCGCCGTACCGTCGGAAACCTCCAGGTCGTAGTGGTGGGCCTCGTCGATCCGGACGGTCAGGCCGGCGCGGCCGTCGGTCTCCATCCGGACCGCGGCCCGGCAGTCGTGGTGCTGCTGGCGCCGCCCGATGATGGTGGCACCCGGCCGGTCCAGCGTCGGGCCGAGGGCGGTGAGGGTGAGCCAGCCAGGCCTCTCGGTGAGCGACCAGCTCCCATCGGGACGGCTGCGCGGGGAGATCCAGGACGGATCGAGCCGGTCGGCGTCGAAGTCGTCGCGGACGTCAAGCGCCGAGGGCCCCGTCGGTGCCGCGACGCCGGGTGGCATCGGCATCTCCTCGTCGACCGGCCCGACGACCGGCCAGCCGTGCTCCCACCGCACGGGAGCGAGCATGGTCTCCCGGCCGAGCACGTGGAACGGCGGCCACTGTCCCTTGGGTCGGATGCCCAGCAGCACCATCCACCAGTTGCCGTTCGGGTCGTCGACCAAGTCGGCGTGACCGGTGGCCTGGATCGGCCGCTGCAGGCCGCGGTGTGTAAGGATCGGGTTGACCGGAGCCGGCTCGAACGGTCCCCGGACGCTGCGGGACCGGGCCACCGACACCGCGTGCCCGGTGTGCGTGCCGCCCTCGGAGAGCAACAGGTACCACCAGTCGCCGATCCGATAGAGGTGCGGACTTTCCGGATACTGACCGCCGGTACCGGACCACAGGGGGATCGGACCTTCGAACACCTCGCCGGTGGCCGGGTCGATGCGGTAGTTCGAGGTGCCGGCCAGGGTGAGCCAGCAGTCGCCGTCCTCGTCCCAGGTCAGCGACGGGTCGATGAGCGGGAGCTGGAACTGGACCGGCTCCGACCACGGCCCGGCCGGGTCGGTCGCGGTGACGATCAGGTGCCGCCAGATCCGGACGTTCGTGGTCACCAGGTAGAAGACGCCGTTGTGGTGGCGGATGGTCGGCGCGAAGATGCCCCGCGACGCGTAGGTGTCGGCCGGCAGGTCGAGCTGGCTCGGCCGGTCCAACACGTTGCCGATCTGCCGCCAGGAGATCAGGTCGCGGCTGTGGAAGATCGGTACGCCGGGGAAGTACTCGAAGCTGGAGCAAACCAGGTAGTAGTCCTCGCCGACCCGACAGATGCTGGGATCCGGGAAGAAGCCCGGGATCACGGGATTGCGGAAGGTTGTCGCAGGTGGCACGGGGCTGGACCTTACCGGTGCGCCGGCCGGTCCGTGACCGAACTGTCCGAGACCTTCAGATCAGCGATCAGACGATCGATAACCGGCGGCGGCAGGAACTCATCGACACCGGCGACCACCCCACTTTTCATCCAGCGAAATGAGTCGTTCCGAAACCCGTCACAAAGGGTCACCGCCAGGCGCATCAGATGCCGACTTTCCTCCGAGGTCGATCAGCCAGTCGTCATTCTGCTGAAGGTAGCGGTACCCCACCCATTCCTGTGCTATTCGCCGCCCCGCGACCAGGGTGTCCGCCGCTGTCAGACGGCAGTCCTCCGGTAGCCACGAGGCCAAGGCGGCGGCGGATGGCGTAATGGGCTTCTCCGTGCCCGGTCGATCCGGCCCACCGAAAGCAGCGCGCGGTAGAGCCGAGCAGCGGGCTGGATCTCGGGGAGCTCCAGTTCCCGTGCGTAGACGGCCGCCTTGGTGGGGATGTCCGCCCTGAGCGACGTGCTGCTCGCCGTCGCCGCCGTGTTCAACCGGCGAGGCCGACGCAGGTGAGCAGGACCGCTCGAATCAACAGGTCAATAACCACGCCAGCGCCACCGGGCGGCATCACCCCCGAGGCGGGGCGGAGGAGTGCTCTCACCGATGCTGAGAACGCTGACGCGCGATCGGGGGTGACGTGCCGTCGTAGGTGGACAGATCGATGCTGGTCAGGGCTGGGTGTATGGGACTTCGTCGCCGGCGGGCTGACCGTGCGGGCCACCGTGGGCCTGGGGGATCGCTCGGCGGCCACGTCCCGGGATCGGCCGGGGCGGTGGTGGCGCCGTCGAGGCGCGGACGACGAGCTCGACCGGTTGGTCGGCCGCCGGTGGAAGCTCGACGTCCGGCTTCTCGATGACCTGTACCAGCATCGCGAGGCCCCGCCGCGTGACCTCGTCGAACGGCTGCCGCACGGTGGTGAGCGGGGGAGTGACGTAGGCGGCGATCGGGATGTCGTCGAACCCGACGACGCTGATGTCCTCGGGCACCCGGCGCCCGGCCTCGAGCTGCGCGCGGATGAGACCGATCGCCATGTCGTCGTTCGCGGCGAACACCGCGGTCACGCTGCCGTCGCCGGCCAGTTTCCGGCCCGCCGCGTAGCCGGACGCGGCCGACCAGTCGCCCTCGACGACCGGCGGCTCGTCCGCACCGTGGGCTCGCAGCGCCTCGCGCCAGCCGGCGAGACGGTCCCGTGCCGAATACCACCGCTGCGGGCCGGCCAGGTGATGGACGGTCGCATGCCCCAATCCCAGCAGGTGCTCGGTCGCGGCCCGCGCGAACCGGCCCGCGCCGACCCTGGCGGTCACCACCTGCGGCGCGGCGAAGTTGGGCGGCGCGCCGAGGACCAGGACCGGCACGTCGACGCTGATGAGGCCGACACCCTCGTCGATCGGCTCGGAGATGACGACCCCGTCCACGCCCTGGTCCAGCAGCGACGCCAAGGCGCCCGCGATGCCGCCCGGGTCGCCCTCGATCGTGGCGGCCACCCGCAGCGTGTAGCCCATCTCCCGGATCGCCCGCTCGATGCCCACGAGCCACGACGCCGGCCCGTACAAGGCGCTGCCCAGCGTCACCACGCCGATCGACCGGGTCCGTCCGGAGGCCAGCGCCCGAGCCGCCTGGTTGCGCCGGTAGCCGAGCTCCTCGGCGGCGTCCAGGACCCGCCGGCGCAGGTCGGGCGAGACATACGGCTCGTCGTTGAGGACCCTGGACACCGTCTTCTGGGAGACGCCGGCCAGCCGCGCGACGTCCACGCTGCGCGGCGTCAAAGGACTTCCACCCGGCCTCGCCAGTCGCGTCATAGCACCCTCATCGCCGGCCGCAGCCCTGTTTGACTGCGCTATCATGTCTACGCAGTCAGACGCACGCTGTCAAGAGCCTCGAGAGCGCACACCGAAACGATCGATTCCCCAAGGCCCTGTACGACGTTCATTCGTCGCAAGCCATAGCATGTGCCGCTTGACACCACGAGTCGACCCTGCTTATCGTTCTGTATCGAACCGGTTCGCGCACCGAATTGCTTACCGACCAATGTCCTGCTCCGCAGGCACGACGCCGGTAACTGGGTTGATAGTCGACTTCTTCGTTTCGGCGGGCCCGGCGGGTAGTGACGAGGGGTCCGGTGATCGGTGTATCCCCGTAGACGCGACACCCGCGAAAGGGATTTCTCGATGCGTCAAAGCAGACCTCGCACGCTATCCCAACGCCTCGCCCGCTCAGCGCTGGCCGGCGCCGTACTCCTCGCGATCATCGGCACGGTACAGCCCGCCGCGGCAGGACCATCGGCCGTCGCAACACAGCCGGTTCCCGCGGCCGCGGCTGCCGGCTCCGCCGCGATCGCCTCGGTCGACCTGGCCGGGACGTGGAGTTTCACGCCGGCGGGTCGAGGGGCGACCTCGATCACCGTGCCCGGCGGTGGCTGGTACAAGCAGGGCTTCACCGACGTGAACGAGGCGGTGTACTCGCGCAGCATCACCGTGCCCGATTCGGGTCAGCCGCAGTCGACGTGGATCGAGTTCGGCGCGGTCAACCACCAGGCGACGCTGTCGGTCGACGGTCGGGTGGTGGCGACGCAGACCACGTCGTTCACGCCGTCGAATTTCGACATCACCGCCTACGCGGCCCCCGGTAGCACCCACACGATCAGCGTCGCCGTGAAGGGCCGCGGCGCGTTGAAGGCGTCCAACGGCCGGTACCTGGTGCCCGACGCCGCCGACTGGTCCGAGGCGGTCCCGCAGGGGATCTTCCGGTCTGCGTTCCTGCGGACGTACCCGGCGGTGTACGTCAGCGACACGTTCGTGCGTACGTCGGTGGCGAACAAGACGTTGAGCTACGACGTGTCGGTGCGCAACACGTCGGGCAGTTCCCGGTCGGTGACGTTGTCCGGGTCGCTGTCGTCCATCAACGGAACGGCTTTCAGCTACCCGGAACTGCCCAGCCGCACCGTCACCGTGGCGGCCAACTCGACCGTGACCGTGACCGTCGGGCCGGTCGCGTGGAACCTCGACAGCACCTCGTACTGGTGGCCCAACGTGCCGTACCGGTCGGGGTACCGGGCGCAGCTGCACGGGCTGACGGTGCATGCCGTCGCCGATGACGGGCGCACCAGCGACGCCACGTACCGGTTCGGGTTCCGGGAGGCCACCCAGAACGGTGACTACTACTACCTCAACGGCGTGCGCGTGAACTTCCGCGGCGACAACCTCCAGGGTGCCGACTACGACCGGGTCAACAACGGCGGCAAGGGTGACGCCTACGACACCCTGCCCGGCTTCCTGCCCCCGTCGCCCGGCAACGGCGGCTGGCCGCAGGCGGTGGACAACTACCAGCGGCTCAACTACAACGTGGTGCGCATCCACCAGGAGCCCGCGAGCCCGTACATGTTGGACGTCGCCGACGAGATGGGCCTGATGATCATCGGCGAGACCGCGATCCGCGGCTCCTCCGGCAAGCAGGATTGGATCGCCGGGCACGACAACATGGTCAACCACGCCCGTGCGCTGGTCCTGCGCGACCGCAACCACCCCGCGGTCATCCGCTGGAGTCAGGTCAACGAGCCGAACCAGAGCGGCCAGGATTCCGAACAGTTCGAGAAGGACCTGTACGCGGCGATCAACGGCAACGACGGCACCCGGCCGATCATTGCCGAGGTGGGCGTCGACGGGAATCTCAACGGGTATCCCGGCATGACGTACGCCAACTTCGCGGTGATCCCGCACTACGTCGACGGCTTCGGCAGGTATGGCGAGGGCCTGAAAACCGTGAACGGGCGGCCCGACGGCGAGGGCGAGTACATCTGGCCGGCATGCAACAACAAGCAGGGCTTCGAGTGGTTCGCCACGGCCACCCTGGCCAAGCGCGGCAAGAACGCCACCGACCTGCGCCCGTACACGCTGCTGTCCGCCTGGGCCGGCGTCGTGCCCGGAGTGCGCACCGGCGACTTCACCCCGGAGGAGGGGGGTCGCCCCATCTACGGCGCGGACAACCTCCCGGACCCCTGGAGCAACCCGCAGATCCAGCGCGTGCAGGCGGCGTTCAACCCGGTGGCTGCGGTCGACCTGCCGTTCTGGTCGGCCTCCGGCGTCTCGGACTCCAACGGCACCTTTCCCCTGCCGCAGGCCGTGCCCACCTACGCCCGGAACGCCACGGTCACCCGCAACATCACCGTCTTCAATGACGACTTCGCCGACACTTCGGTGGGCTTCACCTGGACGGCGCGGCTCGACGCGCCGGACGGCGCGGTCGTCGCGTCCGGAAGCGCGACCCTGACCGTCCCGCTTGGCTCGCGGGTCACCCAGCCGGTGTCCTTCACCACCCCCGCCACCGGCAACCGCGTGTACCTGCAGCTGTCGACCACGAAGTCCGGCAGCACCGTCTTCACCGACGCGGTCGAGTACTTCAACCTCAGCGGAGGCGGCGGAACCGGACCCGCACCGGGTACCTACCGCATCGTCAACCGCAACAGCGGCAAACCCCTCGCCATCGCCGGCAACTCCACCGCCGACGGTGCCAAGGCGATCCAGCAGAGCGGCACCGCCACATGGACGATCAGCACCACGCAGGACGCCTACACCCTGCGCTACAACGCCTCCGGAAAGGTGCTCGACGTCAACGCCGGCAGCAGCACGGTCGGCCTGCAACTGCAGCAGTGGTCGGCCAACGGCGGCACCAACCAGATGTGGTACCTGCGGCCCACCGGTGACGGCTACTACACCATCGTCGCCCGTAACAGCGGACTGGTGGCCGACGTGAACGGAGCGTCGACCAGTGACGGGGCTCAGGTCGTGCAGTGGACCAGCAACGGCGGCACCAACCAGCAGTGGCAGTTCGTACCCGCCTGACCGGTGACAGAGGTGAGTGTCAAGCCCGGCCGCTGGTAAACGGGCTGCCGGTTGTCGCGCCGACTCGGGGCAGGGGTTTCTGCGCCCGAGTCGGCCGCGATCCGATCGCGGTGGGACAGTAATCACCGCGGGTCCGGCGTGGATCGGTCGAACGTCCTGACCGACGCTCCTCGCCGTTGGCCACCAGCTGCGTGACCACAGGCGAGGAGCGTCGACGGACTGGAAATCAGTGACCGTTGGCGGCAATGGCGACGTGCTTCCACTGCTCCCAGGTGTCCAACCGGGACTGGTACAGGCCTGGGACGATCATGGTGGGCATCGTGCCGAAGAAGGCCCGCAGGGGCGGCTGTTCGGCGTCGACGAGGTCCAGCAGGGCCGGTCCGGCGGCGGCCGGGTCACCGGTCAGCTCTGGCGGCGTCTGCTTGGCGCGTTCGACCATGGCCTGACGGATGGGGTCGTACTGGGGCTGCGGTTCGGCGCGCACCGCGCTGGAGCCGGACCAGTCGGTGGCGAAGCCGCCGGGCTCGACGAGGGTGACTTTGATGCCGAACGGCGCGACCTCCTGGGCGAGTGATTCGCTCAAGCCCTCCAGGGCCCACTTCGAAGCGTGGTACCCGCCGAGGTTGGGGAACGCGGCGACGCCGCCGACGGTGGAGATCTGCACGATGTGGCCGCTGCCCTGCTTTCGCAGCAACGGGAGGGCGGCCTGGGTGACGTGCAGGACGCCGAACAGGTTGACCTCGAGCTGGTCGCGCAACTGCTGCTCGGTGATCTCTTCGATGGCGCCGAAGAGACCGTAGCCGGCGTTGTTGACCACGACGTCGAGGCGTCCGAAGTGAGCGCCGGCCTGCTCGACCGCGGCGAAGACGTCGGCGCGGTCGGTGACGTCGAGCTGGAGCGGCAGGACTGCTTCGCCGAACTCGTCGACGAGGTCGTCGACGTCGCCGAGCTTCCGCACGGTCGCGGTCACCTTGTCACCGCGGCCCAGGGCCGCCCTGGCGAACTCCTTGCCGAACCCGCGCCCGGCGCCGGTGATGAACCAGATCTTGGTCATGAATGCCCTCCTCGAAGACTGACGTCACCGTACGCCAAATCTGTCACTCGGTGTCAAGCATGGCGCGTGATGTTAGTCTTGGGGGGTGGAGTCACCGTCACTGCGGGAGCGCACCCGCCTGGCCGTGCGCCAGCAGCTGCTCGACACGGCCCTCGCGCTGTTCCTCAAGCAGGGCTACGAGGCGACGACGGTGGACGAGATCGCCGCGGCGTCCGGCATGTCCAAGCGCAGCTTCTTCCGCTACTTCGGCAGCAAGGAAGACGTGATCCTCGGCAAGCACGAACGCCTGGGGGAACAGTTCGTCGACGCCCTGCGCGCTCGACCGCTCGACGAGCCGCTGTGGACGTCGCTGCGGCGGATGTTCGACGACGTCGTCGACTACATGGGGGATCCGGTGCAGGCCGCCGGCGCGGCGGAGCTTCAGCGGGTGATCAACGGTTCGGCGTCACTGCGCGCGGCGTACCTGGACCGGATGCTCGGGAACCAGTCCCGCATCGCCGACGCCGCCCGGGAACGAGCCCACGAAGCGGGCCGCGGCTGGGACGACGCGGATCCGGCTCCGCTCGCGCTGGTGGGCGCGGCATTCGCCTGCCTCACTGCGGCGAACGCCTCAGCCGCGGCCGGCGGTGGGCCGTTGCACGAGGCCCTTGACCGGGCCATGGCCGCAGTCGGCCCACTCGCCTGAACCGTGAACCGGTGAGATGTGAGGCAGGTGCTCAGCCGGCCGTGGAGGTCGGGATCAGCCGCGCCCCAGGGCTTTGACCGGCGCGGCGAGGTCCACTGTCCGCAGGCGTGGCAACCAGATCGTTTGGTCGGCGCCGCGGGGTGAGAGCACGTCGAGGTAGTGGTGCGGGGTTCGGGGGCAGAGTGGTGCGCAGATGCCTCACCGCGGGCAGCGGGTGGCCGGGCTCGTCGACCCGGTTGATCACCACCGGTCCGGGCCGTCGGCTCGAGTGAACAGCGAGTAGTCGGCCTGTGGCGCGCCGGAGCCGCTTGAGGGCTCGCCGGGAACCGGAGCGCCCCTTTGTCGTCGAGGGATCGTGTTCCCGTCGATCATCGGCAAGGTCGGGCGAACGGCTGCTAACCTCCCCACTAGCACGTGCAAGCGGTCGTGCGGGGAGGGGTGGACGTGAGAGTCGGAGCGGGCAAGCGGGTGACGGCGGCGGACGTCGCGCGGTCCTTGGGGCTTTCCCGGGCCACGGTCGGCTTCGTGCTCAACGGGACGACCGGGCAGCGGATCTCCGAGGCGACCAGGGATCGGGTCCTGGCGGAGGCCGCTCGCCTGGGTTACCGCCCGCACAAGGCCGCCCAGGCGCTGCGCCGAGGAAGCAGCAGGCTGGTACTGCTGGTCATCCCGGACTGGCCGGTGGACTTCAGCGTGAGCAAGTGCGTCGAGGAAGCGTCGCACACACTGGAAGAGGCCGGGTACTCACTCGTCACCCAGACGCACCACCCCGTGGGAACGGCACGCCCGCTCTGGGAGCTGCTCGACCCCGAGGTGGTGGTGGGTTTCGCGCCGTTCACCCCGGAAGAGGTGGCGGCGATGCAGGGCTGTGGCATCACGAAGATCATCCCAGGGCCGGAGCCGAGCCCGTCGCCGCCCGATCCCCTCGGCCTCGACGACGGCCCCCGTCTGCAGGTCGAGCACCTGCACACGCGCGGCCACCAGCGCCTCGGCTTCGCCGCGACGACCGACGCGCGCGTGTCCGGCCTGGTCGCGTCCCGGCTGGGAGCGGCCCGGGAAGCCGCCGCGTCCCTGGGGCTGCCCCCGCTGGTCGTCCGACCCGTCGACGGCGCCCCGGACGCGGCCGGGCAGGCGGTCCAGGACTGGCTTCACGCGAACGTGACGGGCGTCGTCGCTTACAACGACGACAGCGCCGCCACGGTGATCGGCGCCGCCCTTCGCGGGGGCCTCGGCGTGCCCGCAGACCTCGCCGTCATCGGGCACGACGACAACCCGTACACCGCGTTGTTCGTCCCCTCCATCTCCAGCATCCGGATCGACTACGCCGGGCTCGGGCGGCACCTGGCAGCGCTGGCGCTCCGGGCGGCCACCGGTCGACCGCTGCTCGACGGCGGTGTCGACGCCGCGACCGCGGTGGTCGCCCGGGAGTCCACGGGGGCCTGATCGATCAGGCGTCGACGACGACCACCCGCAGGCTCCTCGGCCCGTGCACACCTTCGACCCGGTCGAGTTCGATGTCGCTGGTCGCGCTCGGTCCACTGATCCACGCCCCATGGCCACGGAGGTGTCGGCGTTCTTGAGGGCGAACGTGCCGCCGAACCCGCAGCGTTCGTCCGCCGCGGCAGCTCCGCCAGGTCGATCCCGCGGACCGCCCGCAGCAGGCGCAGCGGCCGGTCGCCCACGCGCAGCATCCGCGAGGAATGGAGGTCGGGTGGTAGGTGACGCGGTGAGGGAAGTACGCACCGACGTCCTCGACGCCCAACACGTCGACAAGGAACTCGGACAGCTCGAACACCTTCCCCGACGATGCCGCGAGCCGCTCGTCACCGCCACGCCGGGCCACGATCCCGTGCTGGTGCCGCACCGATCTGGCGCACGAACCCGACGGCGTGACGATCGCGTCGTACCGGTCGAACGCCTTGGCGAAGGTGCGCACGACGGTCACGGCTTCATCGAGGTAACCGGGGTCGACCATCGGCCGGCCGCAGCACGTCTGAGCTTCCGGGAAACCCACCTCGACCCCGAGCCGACGCAACAACCGGACCACGGACTTGCCGGTCTCGGGGAACAGCGCGTCGTCGACGCAGGTGACCATGAGCGCGACCTTCACGGCACTCTCGTCTCTTCCCACAGTGCGGCCCGGGCCGAAGGGG
Organism: Actinosynnema sp. NPDC051121; assembly: GCA_040689555.1. GTDB lineage: Bacteria > Actinomycetota > Actinomycetes > Mycobacteriales > Pseudonocardiaceae > Actinosynnema. The sequence goes on from JBFBCZ010000032.1 coordinate 102,486, forward strand.
TATACCTGCGCACGGGGTGGCTGCTTCGGATCAACGCGCGCATCGCGGCCAGGTCCGGGAGGTCCACACCGAGGGCACGGGCCTGCACGACCACGTTGCCCAGCGCGGTCGCCTCGACCGGGCCCGCCACGACGGGGATCCCGCAGGCGTCCGCAGTCGACTGGCAGAGCAGTTCGTTGCGCGCCCCTCCTCCCACGACGTGCACGACCTCGATCGGTCGGCCGGTCAGCTCGGCGGCCTCCCGCACCACCCGCCGGTATTCCAGCGCCAGGCTGTCCAGGACGCACCGCACGAACTCCGCCCGGGTCACCGGGGGCTCCTGCCCGGTCTGCCGGCACGCGTTCGCAATCCTGGCGGGCATGTCCCCCGGCGGGAGGAACTCCGGCGCGTTGATGTCCACCACCGCGCGCAACGCCGGCACCTCGGCGGCTTGGGCGAGCAGGTTCGGCAGGTCCACCTCCTGCCCGTGGGCGCGCCAGGTCCGCACGCTCTCGGACAACACCCACAGTCCCATCACGTTGCGCAGGAATCGGATCTTGCCGTCGACTCCCACCTCGTTGGTGAAGTTGGCCGCCCGCGCGGCATCGGACAGGACGGGCGCGTCGAGTTCGACTCCCACCAGCGACCAAGTGCCCGACGAGATGTAGGCGAAGTTCGTGCCCGGTTCCGCGGGCACGCCCACGACCGCCGACGCGGTGTCGTGCGACCCGACCGCGATCACCGGGAGCGTCGGCAGGCCGGACTCGTCCGCGACCTCCGGCAGTACCGGGCCGATCACGTCCCCGGCCGAGCGCAGCGGCGGGAACAGCCCGCGCGGCACACCCACCGCGTCGGCGAGCCCGCCGGCCCAGGCGCGGGCGCGCACGTCGTAGAGCTGGGTCGTCGACGCGTTCGTGTGTTCGGCGCCGATCTGCCCGGTCAGCCAGTAGGCGAGCAGGTCGGGCACCATCAGCATCGTCGCGGCGTGGCGAAGCCGTGGACCCTCGCGCTCGGACACCAGTTGGTACAGCGTGTTGAACGGGAGCCGCTGGAGCCCGGTGGTGGCGTAGAGATCCCGGTCCGGCACCACGCGGCGCACCTGGTCCAGGACGCCGTCGGTCCGGTCGTCCCGGTAGTGCACCGGGTTGCCGAGCAACGTCCCGTCCGCGGCGAGCAGACCGTAGTCGACCGCCCAGGAGTCGATGCCGATCGCGTCGAGGGGGGCTTGGGCGTGGGCGGCCCGGAGCCCTTCGAGGACCTGCGCGTAGAGGCCCAGGACGTCCCAGTGCAGCGTCGACTTCCGGCGGCCGGCCACGCGCACCGGCCCGTTCGGGAACCGGTGCGCTTCCTCCAGCACGATTCGGCTCTCGCCGACGGTGCCCACCATGACCCGGCCGCTGGTGGCGCCGAGGTCGACGGCGGCGACGCGCACGGTCATCGCAGGAACCCCGCGGCGACGCCCGCGTCCACGGGGATGTGCAGGCCGGTGGTCAGGGCGAGGTCGCCGCCGGTCAGCGCGAAGACCGCGGCGGCGACGTGCTCGGGCAGCACCTCTCGCTTGAGGATGGTGCGCTGGGCGTAGAACTCGCCGAGCTTGTCCTCCGGCACGCCGTACACGGCGGCGCGCTGGGCTCCCCAGCCGCCGGCGAAGATCCCGGAGCCCTGGACCACGCCGTCGGGGTTGACGCCGTTGACGCGGATGCCGTGCCCTCCCAGCTCGGCGGCCAGCAGGCGGACCTGGTGGGCCTGGTCGGCCTTCGCGGCGCCGTAGGCGACGTTGTTCGGCCCCGCGAACACCGAGTTCTTCGACGAGATGTAGACGATGTCGCCACCGATGCCCTGCTCGACCATCGCCTTCGCCGCCGCCCTGGAGACCAGGAACGAGCCCTTGGCCATCACGTCGTGCTGGAGGTCCCAGTCGCGGTCGGTGGTCTCCAGCAGCGGCTTCGAGATCGACAGGCCGGCGTTGTTCACGACCAGGTCGAGCCCGCCGAACGCCAGCACGGTGGCGTCCACGGCCGCTTGCACGGCGTCGGTGTCGGTGACGTCCGCGGTGATCGCGACGGCGTGGTCCGTGGTACCGATCTCGGCGGCTGTCCGGGCCGCTGCCGCCGCGTCGAGGTCGGCGATCGCCACGCAGGCCCCCTCGGCGGCGAGCCTCAAGGCGATGGCCCGGCCGATGCCCGAGCCCGCACCGGTGACCAGGGCGATCCGTCCGGCGAGGGGTTTCGGCTTCGGCATCCGCTGTAGCTTGGCTTCTTCCAGGGCCCAGTACTCGATGCGGAACTTCTCGCTCTCCGGGATGGGGGCGTAGGTCGATACGGCCTCGGCGCCCCGCATGACGTTGATGGCGTTGACGTAGAACTCACCGGCCACGCGCGCGGTCTGCTTGTCGCGGCCGAAGGAGAACATGCCGACGCCGGGAACGAGCACGATCGCCGGATCGGCCCCGCGCATCGCAGGGGAGTCCGGCGTGGCGTGCCGCTCGTAGTAGGCGCGGTAGGAGTCGCGGTAGTCCGCGTGGAGCTCCTCGAGCCGCGCGATCACTTCCTCCAGCGGCGCGGTGCCCGGCAGATCCACCACCAGCGGACGGACCTTCGTGCGCAGGAAGTGGTCTGGGCACGAGGTGCCCAGTTCGGCGAGCGGTCCGAGCTTCTCCCGCGAGACGAAGTCGAGCACGGCCTCCGAGTCGGTGTAGTGCCCGACCATCCGCTGGTCGGTCGAGGCGAGTCCGCGGATCACCGGCGCGAGAGCCGCCGCACGGCCCCGCCGCTCGGTCTCGGGCAGGGCTTCGAAGCCGGGCACCACCGCGCCGAACGGTTCCGCGCAACCGCGCTCGGCCAGGAACTCCTCCGCGGTCCGGATGATCTCCAGGGAGTTGCGCCCGCACTCCTCGGACGTGGCGCCCCAGGCGGTGATGCCGTGCCCGCCGAGGATCACGCCGATGGCCTGGGGGTTGGCCGCCTCGACCGCGGCGATGTCCAACCCGAGCTGGAAACCGGGTCGCCGCCAGTCCACCCACACGACGCGGTCGCCGAAGCACTCCTTCGTCAGCGCCGGGCCGTCCGCCGCGGTGGCCAGAGCGATGCCGGAGTCCGGGTGCAGGTGGTCGACGTGGGCCGCGTCGACCAAGCCGTGCATGGCCGTGTCGATCGACGGCGCCGCGCCACCCTTGCCGTGCAGGCAGTAGTCGAACGCGGCGACCATCTCGTCCTCGCGCTCGACCCCGGGATAGGCGTCGACGAGCGCACGCAGCCGGTCCAGCCGCAGCACCGCCAGTCCCGCTTCGGTCAACGTGCCGAGGTCCCCGCCGGATCCCTTCACCCACAGCAGTTCCGCGGGTGAACCGGTCACCGGGTCGGTCGTGATGCCCTTGGCCGAGGTGTTGCCGCCGGCGTAGTTGGTGTTGCGCGGGTCGGCGCCCAGCGCGTTGCTGCGCGCGACGAGCTGCTCGGGCACGGTCATGGTGGTCACGCTCCCCATCCGGCCTGAGCACCGCCGGCGCGGTCGGCCTCGATCTTCCGCTGGTAGCCGCTGCGGTGGTAGGCCGCGACGGGGTCCGGGTCGAGCCCGGTGTCTTCCCGGAGTTCGGCCAGCAACGGCCGGACGTCGGTGTTGTAGGCGTCCATCAGCACGGCGTTCGCCTCGAGGACATCGCCTGCCTGCTGGGCGGTGCGCAGCGCGTCCCGGTCGACCAGCAGCGCTTTGGCCGTGGCCTCCTGGATGTTCATCACCGACCGGATGATCGCGGGGATCTTCGCCTCGATGTTGTGGCACTGGTCGAGCATGAAAGCGATGCCGGGACCGAGCGCGTCACCGCGGACGATTTCGTACATGATCCGGAACAGCTGGAACGGGTCCGCGGCGCCGGCCATGAGGTCGTCGTCGGCGTAGAAGCGGGAGTTGAAGTCGAACGCGCCGAGCTTCCCGGCCCGCAGCAGGAACGCCACGATGAACTCGATGTTCGTGCCGGGCGCGTGGTGGCCGGTGTCGATGCACACCGTCGCCTTGTCACCCAGCTCGACGCAGTGGGCGTAGGACGTTCCCCAGTCCGGCACGTCCGTGGCGTAGAAGGCCGGCTCGAACAGCTTGTACTCCAGCAGGATGCGCTGATCGGGACCGAGCCGGTCGTAAGCCTCCCGCAACGCCGCCGCGAGCCGGTCCTGGCGGTCGCGCAGGTCGTCCTGGCCCGGGTAGTTGATGCCGTCGGAGAACCACAGCTTCAGGTCGCGCGAACCCGTCTCGTCCATGATCGACACTGCGTCGACGAGGTGGTCCGTGGCCTTGCGGCGGATCCTCGGGTCCGGGTTGGTCACCGAACCCAGCTTGTAGTCCTCGTCCTGGAACACGTTGGTGTTGATCGCGCCGATCCCGATGCCCAGGTCGCGCGCGTACCGGGTCAGCGCGGCGTAGTCGTCCACGCGGTCCCACGGGATGTGCAACGCGACGGTCGGGGCCACGCCGGTGAACCGGTGCACGGTCGCCGCGTCGGCGATCTTCTCCTCCGGCGTGCGCGGCACGCCGGGTTGACCGAACACCTTGAACCGGGTGCCCGAGTTCGCGTACGCCCACGAGGGCGTCTCGATGCGCTGCTCGCGCAGAGCCTGTTTCACAGCCGACAGGTCAGGCACGTCGGTCGACCTCCGCAAGAGTTGGAACGTTTCAACGCAATTGGTGCTTGCACGTGCTAGTCCGGCGAGATTAGCATCACCGCTCAACGCTCCGCTAGCACGTGCTAACAGCCTGGACCTCGAATTTTGGACAACGGAGTCTGCCCATGATCGACAGCCAAGCGTCCGCCGTCCCGCCGCCTCCCGGAACCACCGCGCCCGCGCCGGGCGTCGAGTCGCCGAAGGTTTCCGCCGGCTACATCTGGTTGATGGTGCTCGCCCAGTTCGGCGTCTTCATCGCGTTCATCACCCCGCTGGCGATCTCGTTGTCGGTCCGGCTCGCGCAGCTCGCGCCGGGACACGAGGAGTACCTCGGCTACATCACCGGCGTGGGTGCCGCGACGGTCGTCGTCACCGGCCCGATGCTCGGGGTGCTCAGCGACCGCACTCGCAGCCGACTGGGTCGCCGCCGGCCGTTCATGGTCGTCGGCACGCTGGTCGGGATCGTGTCGCTGGTGGTGATGGCGACCGCCCCGAGCGTCTTCGTGCTCGGGCTCGGCTGGGTCCTCGCCCAGCTGGGCTGGGGCCAGGCCCTCGGCGCCCTGACCAACTCGCAGGCCGACCGCCTGCCGGAGTCCCAGCGCGGCAAGGTCGCCGGTCTGGTGGGGTTCGGCACCCTCGTCGCACCGGCCGTCGGCGTCACGCTCGCCGGCGGCTTCGTGGGTGATCCGCTCCTGCTCTTCCTGGTGCCCGGCGCGATCGGCGCCGTTCTGGTGGCGCTGTTCGCCTCCTTGGTGCACGAGCCGGACAGCCGCGGCGCGTCCTTCGGGGCTCCGCTGACGATCGGTGCCCTGGCGCGCAAGTACGTGTTCGACCCTCGCCGGTACCCGGACTACTCCTGGGCGTGGATCGGCCGCTTCCTGTTCTACTTCGGGCTGACGCTCAACACGACGTTCGTCGCGTTCTTCCTCGCCTCCCGGCTGGGTGTCGGCGTGCAGGAGGTGGCGGGCGCCATGGCCGCCCTGTCCGGGCTCGGTGTGCTGGCGACCTCCGCGGGAGCGCTCACCGGCGGGTTCCTCTCCGACCGGCTGCGCAGGCGGCGCGTGTTCGTGCTCGCCGCGGGAGCCGTTTTCGCGCTCGGCGCGGTCGTGATGGCGCTCGCGTCGAGCCTGCCGGTGCTGTTCGCCGGGTCGCTGACCACGTCGATCGCGCTGGGCATGTTCTCGGCCGTCGACCAGGCGCTGGTGCTCGACGTCCTGCCGGAGCGGGACAGCGAGGCCGGCCGGTTCATGGGCATCATCGGTTTCGCGACCAGCGTGCCGCAGTCCGTGGCTCCGCTCGTCGCGCCGGTGTTCCTGGCCGTCGGTGCAACCACCACCGAGAAGAACTACGCCTTGCTGTTTTTCGTCGCCGCTGCCTGCACTGTCCTCAGTGGACTCGCGGTGCTGCGCGTCAGGTCCGTTCGCTGAGGAGTTGATCATGTCGCCCACCTGGCAGGCCAGGTTCATCACGCCCGCGTCCACGTCCTGGGCGCAGCCCGGCGAGCCCGCCGCCTACTTCCGCCGCGAGTTCACCGTCGACAGGGCTCCCCGCCGCGCGACGCTGCGCGTCACCGCGATCGGGGTGGTCGAAGCCCACCTCAACGGCGCCCGCGTGGGCGAGGACGTGCTGACGCCGGGCTGGACGTCCTACCGCCACCGGCTGGCGGTGAGCAGCTACGACGTCACCGACCGGGTCGTGGCCGGGGCCAACGCCCTGGGCGCCGTCGTCGGCGAGGGGTGGGCGATCGGCCGGCTCGGGTACGAGGGCCGGCGCAACCACTACGCCGACCGGCCGGGGCTGTTCCTGCAACTCGACCTGGAGTACGACGACCGGGTCGAGACCATCGGCACGGACGGGTCGTTCACCACCGGAACCGGCTCCGTTCTCGCCAACAGCCTCTACGACGGGGAAGAGCACGACGCGCGCCTCGAACCCGTCGGCTGGGACCGCCCCGGCTTCGACGACACCACGTGGGCGCCGGTGGAACCCTTCGACTGGGACCTCGCCACCCTCACCACCACTGGCGCGCCTCCGATCCGCAGGACCGGGGAACTCACCCCGATCTCGATCCACCGCAACCGCGCCGGGAACCCGATCGTCGACTTCGGGCAGAACATCTCGGGCCGGGTCAGGCTGACCGTGCGCGGGCCGGCCGGGCAGACCGTGACGCTGCGGCACGCCGAGGTCCTGGTCGACGGCGAACTGAACACCGAGACCTTGCGCACCGCCACGTCGACCGACCGGTACACCTCGCGGGGTGGCGACGTCGAGACGTGGGAACCGCGATTCACCTTCCACGGCTTCCGCTACGTCGAGGTCGACGGCTATCCGGGCACGCTGACCGCCGACGACATCACCGCCGTCGTCGTCCACAGCGACATGCCCCGCACCGGCTGGTTCGAGTGCTCCGACGAACGGCTCAACCGACTGCACGCCAACGTCGTGTGGTCCATGCGGGACAACTTCGTCGGCATCCCCACCGACTGCCCGCAACGCGACGAACGCCTGGGCTGGACGGGGGACATCAACGCCTTCGGCCCGACCGCGGCCTTCCTCTACGACGTGCGCGGGGTTCTCGGTTCGTGGCTGGCCGACCTCGCCGCCGAACACCGTGCGAAGGGCTACGTCCCCTGGGTGGTTCCCGACGTCCTGTCGACGCCGTCTTCCCCCACGGCGCTGTGGAGCGACGTGGCGGTCAGCCTGCCGTGGACCCTCTACACCGAGTACGGTGACGTCGAGATCCTTCGGCGCAGCTACGAGTCCATGTCCGCGTTCATCCGCGACGTCGAGACGCGGCTGAACGAGAACGGTTTGTGGGACAAGGGCTTCCAGTTCGGGGACTGGCTGGATCCGGACGCTCCGATGGACAGCCCGGCCGGGGGGAAGACCGACCGCCACCTCGTGGCCTCGGCCTTCCTGTGCCGCACCACCGCCGAGATCACGAAGACCGCGCGGCTCCTGGGCGAAGCCGGCGACGCGGAGCACTTCGCGGCACTCGCGGACCGCGTGCGGACCGCCTTCCGCCACGAGTACGTCACCCCGGCCGGCCGCCTGGCCAACGAGTCCGCCACCGCGCTCGCTCTCGCGATCTGCTTCGACATCCTCGACCATGAGCAGGAGGTCAGGGCGGGCGAGCAGTTGGCGGCGCTGGTCGCCAAGGCCGGCTACCGGATCTCCACCGGCTTCGCCGGGACCCCGTTCGTCACGGAGGCGCTCAGCCGGACCGGCCACCTGGACGCGGCCTACCTCCTGCTGCTGGAGACCGGGTGCCCGTCGTTCCTCTACCCGGTGACGATGGGGGCGACGACGATCTGGGAACGATGGGACTCGATCCGGCCGGACGGCACGATCAACCCGTCCGGGATGACCTCGCTGAACCACTACGCGCTCGGCGCGGTCGCCGACTGGCTGCACAAGGTCGTCGGCGGCTTGTGCCCCGTCGAACCCGGCTACTCCAGGATGCGCATCGCACCGCGGCCGGGCGGCGATCTCACCCATGCGACCGCCACCCACGACACGGTGCACGGATCCGTGTCCGTCGCGTGGCGCATCAGCGAGAACCAGATGCGCCTCGACGTGCGGATCCCTGAGGGCACCACCGCGACCGTCGTGCTCCCGCTCCACCCGGACGAGCTGGTCGTCGAGATCGAGTCCGGTGCGCACAGCTGGCAGTACGACATCGCGGGCACAGCCCAGGCCCGGTACACAATGGACACGCCGCTGCGGACCCTCGCTCAGGACCTCAAGGTGTGGCGGGCCGTCACCGAGGCGTTCGGCAAGCACTTCCCCGGCATTCCCCTCGACGCCTCCGCTCCGGAAGCGGCGAGCATCTCGCTCAACATCGTCCTCGACCACGTGCCCGGTGCATCGCCGGAACTCAAGGACGACCTCACCGCCGCCGTCGTCGGCTCGAAAGGAAACCGGTAATGCCGCAGCATGATTCCGTCGACCTCACGTTGGAGCAGAAGGCGTCGCTGCTGTCCGGGCACGACTTCTGGTCCACCAAGGCGATCGACGCCGCCGGCGTGCCGTCCATGCTCTTGGTGGACGGTCCGCACGGTCTGCGCCACCAGGACGCCGACGTCGACCACCTGGGCGTGCACGCCAGCCGACCGGCCACATGCTTCCCCACCGCCGCCGCCGTGGGCAGCAGCTGGGATCCCGAGGTGGCCGCGGAGATCGGCGCCGCCATCGGCCGCGAGGCGCGCGCCGTCGGCGTCACCGTCAACCTCGGCCCCGGCGTGAACATCAAGCGGTCACCGCTGTGCGGCCGCAACTTCGAGTACTACTCCGAAGACCCGCTGCTGAGCGGCGTGCTGGGGGCCGCGCACGTGCGTGGTCTCCAGGAGCAGGGCGTGGGTGCCTCCGTCAAGCACTTCGCCGCCAACAACCAGGAGACCGACCGGATGCGGGTCAGCGCGGACGTCGACGAACGCACGCTGCGCGAGATCTACTTCCCGGCGTTCGAGAAGGTCGTCACCGAAGCCCACCCGGCCACGGTCATGTGCTCCTACAACCGCGTCAACGGCGTCCTCGCGTCGCAGAACCGCCGCCTGCTCACCGAGGTCCTGCGCGACGAGTGGGGTTTCGAGGGCGTGGTGGTGTCCGACTGGGGCGCGGTGGCCGACCGGGTCGCGGCGCTCGTCGCCGGCCTGGACCTGGAGATGCCGGGCACCGGCGGTACCACCGATGCCGAGATCGTGGCCGCGGTGCGCAGCGGTGAGCTGGACGAGGCGGTCGTCGATCGGAGCGTGCGCCGCGTCGTGGAGCTGTCCAGGAGGGCTGCACCCGCGACAGGCACGTTCGACGCCGACGCCCACCACTGGCTGGCGAAACGACTCGCCACCGAGTGCGCGGTACTGCTGAAGAACGACCAGGAGACCCTGCCGATCACGCCCGGTACCACCGTCGCCGTCATCGGGGAGTTCGCCGCCGAGGCGCGCTTCCAAGGTGGCGGCAGCTCGCACGTGAACCCGACCCGCGTCGACACCGCGCTCGACGCGATCCGAGCGTTGAGCACACCCGTCAGCTACGCGCGCGGGCTCGACGACAACGCCGTGGAGATCGCCCGCGAGGCGGAGGTGACGGTCGTCTTCGCCGGGTTGAAGGAGTCCGACGAGTCCGAGGGCTACGACCGCGACACCATCGACCTGCCGTCGGACCAGGTGGACCTGATCCGGGCGGTCGCGGCGGTCAGCCGGCGGACCGTCGTCGTGCTGTCGCACGGCGGGGTCGTCACGCTCGAAGGCTGGCACGACGAGGTCGACGCCATCCTCGACGGCTGGTTGCTCGGCCAGGCCGGCGGCGCCGCCATCGCGGACCTGCTGTTCGGCCTCGCCAACCCCTCCGGCCACCTCGCCGAGACCATCCCGGTCCGCCTGCGGGACAACCCGAGCTACTTCAACTTCCCCGGCGAACAGGGGCACGTCCGCTACGGCGAAGGTGTGCTGGTCGGCTACCGCTACTACGAGACCGCCGAGGTCGGGGTCCGGTACCCGTTCGGTCACGGCCTGTCCTACACCACGTTCGAGACGCGCGACCTCTCCGTCACCACCACCGGCGACGACAGCGCGACGGTCTCGGTGACCGTGACGAACACCGGAGCCGTCGCGGGCAAGCACGTCGTCCAGGTCTACGTCTCCACCAGCGCGGGCCCGGTCCGTCGCCCCGCCCGAGAACTCCGCGCGTTCGCCAAGATCGCACTGGAGCCGGGCGGGTCGCGCACGGTCGAGCTGCCGCTCGGCCGCCGAGCCTTCGCCTACTACGACATCGAGCTGAGCCAGTGGGTGGTCGCGCCCGGTGACTACACCATCCAAATCGGACAGAGCGCCGCCGATGTCGCGGCGCAGGAGCGGATCACCCTCGTCGGGGACGTGATCAAGCGCGAGCTGAGCCTGGACTCACCGGTCGAAGAGTGGTTCAGCCACCCGGTGGTCGGCCCGCTCATCACCCGCACCCTCACCGAGGCCATGACCGAGGAACAGGCGCGGCAGGCCGCGGGGACCTCGTCGGACGCGCTGCGCATGGTCGCTTCACTGCCGATGAGCCAGTTCGCCCACTTCCTGACCCTCAGCGGGGCACACCTGCCCTCCGACGTCCTGGCCGACCTGGTCGAAATCAGCAAGACCGGAACGCACCAGTAGCGAGGAAGTCATGCCCAGCAACGCTTTCCACCAGGTCGTCGACTGGATGCGCGACGCCGCCGAGCCGGCCGACCTGGCCGCCGAACGCGCCGACATGGCCGATCTCGGCGCGCGCTACCCCGGTGTCCCCGGCGTGGTCGACGAACCTCGGCCCACCCTGCGTCCCGGTTCCCACCTGATGACCCCGGACCAGCCGCGCGACGACCTGGTGATCATGCTCGTGCACGGCGGCGGGTTCCGCTCCGGCAACGCGGCGGTGCTGCGCCCGCTCGCCGCGCACCTGGCCTTGGGTACGCGGGCCCGCGTGCTCCTGCCCGAATACCGGCTGGCCCCCGAGAACCGGTACCCGGCCGCGCTCGACGACTGCCTCCACGCCTTCGACCACGCCACGACACTGGCGCGCGACGTGGTGGTGGTCGGCGAATCCGCGGGCGCCAACCTGGCGGCGGCCGTCCTGCTGCGACGCCGTGAGCAGGCGCGGGCCGGTGTGCTGCTCTCGGGGGTGTTCGACCTGCGCGAGGAACGTTTCCACACCGGCAGTTGGGTCGAGCGCGACGAGACCGAGTACGTCCTCAAGGCACACCTCGGACCACAGATGCGGGTCGACTACCTGGGTGACCACCCCGCCGACGACCCACTGGTCTCGCCGGTGCTCGCCGACCTGCGCGGACTGCCACCGCTGCTGATCCAGGCCTCCAGCGCCGAACGCCTGCTCGACGACTCCCTCACCCTGGCCGCCAACGCCGCCCGCGCCGGCGTCCACGTCGAACTCGACGTCTGGCCGCACATGTTCCACGGCTGGCAGATCACCGCGGGGTTTCTCCCCGAAGCGACCGAGGCGGCGACCCGCATCGGGTCTTTCGTGAACCGCATGGCGGAAGGGACCCACCAGTGACCGCACCCACCTGTTTGCGTGCCGAACACCTGGACAACCCGCTGGGCACCGACGTCGCCGCGCCGCGGTTGTCCTGGTGGCTCCCCGCCGGTTCGACCGAGCAGTCGGCGTACCGGATCCGCACCGACGACTGGGATTCCGGGCCGGTGGACGGCGATCAGCACGTCCTGGTGCGCTACACCGGCCCCGAGCCCGGTTCGGGTCGGCGGGTGACCTGGCGGGTCAAGGTGTGGACCGACCTCGGCGAGAGCGACTGGTCGGAACCCGCGTTCTGGGAGACCGGGCTCGCCGCCGGGGACTGGACGGCCGCCTGGGTCGAACCCCGCGAGGACGACCTGCCCGAGCCCGGACACCGGCCCGCACACCTGTTCCGGCGGGACTTCGCGGTAGCACAGCCCGTCGTCAGCGCCCGCCTGTACGCCACAGCGCACGGCATCTACGAAGCGTTCCTCAACGGCGAGCGCGTCGGCGACCAAGAGCTGACACCGGGGTACACCGCGTACCGGGACGTGTTGCACGTCCAGACCTACGACGTCACCGACCTGCTCCGCGCGGGCGAGAACACCGTGGGCGCCATCGTGTCCGACGGCTGGTTCCGCGGGCGCACCGGCGCGATGCGAATCCCGAACTCGTTCGGCGACCGCACGGCGCTGCTGTGCCAGTTGCACCTCGTGCACTCGGACGGGTCCACGACGGTGCTGGGTACCGATTCGTCGTGGACGACCACACCGGCGTGGATCACGGCCGATCCGATGGACGGCCAGACAGCGGACCTGCGACAGGCGAAGTCGGGCTGGTCCACTCCCGGTTACCGGGATGCCGCGTGGTCCAGGGCCACCGTCGTCAGCGGCGGACTCTACGACGACTTCGCCCGGCTCACCGCCTCACCGGCCCCACCGGTGCGGCGGATCGAGGAACTGGTACCGGTCTCGGTCACCCGGCTGCCGTCGGGACGGCAGGTCGTCGACCTCGGGCAGAACATCAACGGATGGCTCCGACTGGACGTCCCCCCGGGCGACCACCTCGTGCTGGCCCATGGCGAGGCACTCGGCCCGGATGGCGAACTGACCGTCGACCACCTGCGCGGCGTCGACTGGCAGACCCGCGAACCGCTCTCCGCGGGCCAGGTCGACCAGGTGACCTCCGGCGGCCGGCCGGACGAGGTGTTCGAACCGCGGCACACGACGCACGGTTTCCAGTACGCAAGCGTGGAAGGCGCGTCCCGTCCGCTGACACCCGACGACGTGCGAGGCGTGGTCGTGCACACCGACCTCCGCCGCACCGGCCGGTTCGGGTGCAGCGACGAACGGATCGACAAGCTGCACGAGGCCGCGGTGTGGAGCTTCCGCGACAACGCCTGTGACATCCCAACCGACTGCCCGCAACGCGAACGGGCCGGCTGGACCGGCGACTGGATGCTGTACGTGCCCACCGCCGCTTTCCTCTACGACGTGGCGGGGTTCTCGGTCAAGTGGCTGCGGGACCTCGCGGTCGACCAGTGGGACGACGGCTGCCTGACCAACTTCGCCCCCGACCCGGGCGGGCGCGCCGTCCAGCACCTGCCGGCCGAGGTCCTGGACCAGTTCGCCGGATCCTCCGGTTGGGGTGACGCGTCGGTGGTCGTGCCGTGGGAGCTGTACCTGGCCTACGGCGACCTCGACGTGCTCGACGAGTTCCGCCCGATGATGACCCGCTGGGTCGACTTCGCCGCCGAACGCGCCCGCACCCGAAGCCACCCCAGCCGCACGACCTGGGCGCCACACCACGAATTCGTGTGGGACGGCGGCTTCCACTGGGGTGAGTGGTGCGAGCCGGACGTCGACGAAGAGGCCTTCCGCACTGCGGACCACGGCGCGGTGGCCACCGCGTACCTGTACCGCTCGGCCTCGCTGCTCGCCAAGGTCTGCGCCCTCACCGGGCACGACCACGACGCCGACCGGTACGCGCTCCTCGCGTCGAGTGCGCTCGACGCCTGGCGCACGGAGTTCATCGCCGCCGATGGCTCGTTGATCCCGAACACCCAGGCGACGTACGTACGGGCGTTGGCTTTCGGCTTGGTGCCCGACGATCTGCGCGTGGCCACGGCGGACCGGCTGGTCCGGCTGATCCGCGCCGCGGACACCCACCTGGGCACCGGATTCCTGGCCACGCCGGACCTGCTGCCCGTGCTCGCGGACACCGGGCACCTGGACGTGGCCTACGAGTTGCTGTTCCAGGACACCGCACCGTCGTGGCTGACCATGATCGACCGCGGCGCGACGACGATCTGGGAGCACTGGGACGGCCTCGACGAGCACGGCACCCCGCACGCCTCCCTCAACCACTACAGCAAGGGTGCGGTCATCTCGTTCCTGCACCGCTACACCGCGGGTATCCGGCTGCGCGAGGATTCACCGGGGTACGGCCACTTCGAGGTGTGCCCCCAGCCGGGCGGCGGACTGACCTGGGCAGAGGCCGAATTCGACTCCGTGCACGGGCGCATCGCCACACGTTGGCACATCACGGACGGCCGCTTCCACCTGTCCGTCACCGTCCCGCCCGGCACAACCGCGACCGTGACGATGCCGGACGGCCGAACCCTCACCACCGGCCCCGGTACGCACGTGGACAGCTGCGACATCCGCATGCCGCTCGACACCAGCTCCGTCTCAATGAAGTGAGGTCGTACGTGCGAAACAAGCGGACCCGTGTCTTCCTCACCGGTGCCACGGGCAACTGGGGCCGTGCGGTCCTCGACGAGTTCCGCGAACGGGCCGACCGCGTGGACGTCGTGGCACTGGTCCTGCCCGGCGGGCGGGACACCGAGGTGGTCCGCCGCTACGCGGACATGGAGAACCTCGAGGTCGTCCACGGCGACCTGACCGACTACGACGTGGTCGAGCGCTGCGTGCGCGGCGCGGACTTCGTGCTGCACGTCGGCGCGGTGGTCTCGCCGTTCGCAGACGACCGGCCGGAACTGGCCCACCGGGTCAACGTGGGCAGCATCCGCAACATCGTCCGCGCCGTGCGCGCCCAACCCGACCCGGCCCGCACCGCCGTGGTCGGCATCGGCTCGGTCGCGCAGACCGGTGACCGCAACCCGCCCCACCACTGGGGGCGCGTCGGCGACCCGTTGCGTGTCTCCCGCTACGACGAGTACGGGCAGACCAAGGTCATCGCGGAGAAGGAACTGGTCGACTCCGGCCTGCCCCGGTGGGTGTGGCTGCGCCAGACCGGCATCTTCCACCCAGGCATGCTCCAGATCCGCGACCCGATCATGACGCACTCCACGCTCGGCGGTGTCATGGAATGGGTCTCGGTCGAGGACGCCGCCCGGCTGCTGGCCAACGTCTGCGGGCCCGACGTGCCCGAGGAGTTCTGGGGTGGTATCCACAACATCGGTGGCGGCGAGGCGTGGCGGCTGACCAACTGGCAGCTCCAGGAGCGCATCGGCGCGGCGCTCGGTGTCGGCGACCCGAGGCGCTGGTACGACCGGAACTGGTTCGCCACCCGCAACTTCCACGGCCAGTGGTACACCGACTCCGACCGGCTGGAGGAGCTGGTCCCGTTCCGCGGTGACAGCTTCGACGCCGCCCTCGACCGGGCACTGCGCGCCAACCCCTCGTTGACGATGGCGGGTCGGATACCGGCGTGGGTGGTGAAGAACCTCGTCATGAAGCCGCTCACCCGCAAGCCACGGGGCACGATGGCCTACGTCCGCGCCCGGGACGAGGAGGCGATCGCGGCCTACTACGGCTCCCGCAAGGAGTTCGAGGCCATCGGCGGCTGGGACACCTTCCGGCCCGTCGAGCCGGACCGCACGCCCTCCCACCTCGACCACGGCTACGACGAGGACAAGGACCCCGCCCGGTGGACGGCGGCGGACTACCGCGACGCCGCCGCGTTCCGCGGGGGAGAACTGCTCTCGCCCGACGCGGTGAGAGGGGACATCGCCACCCCGCTGTCGTGGCGGTGCGCGCTCGGCCACGAGTTCACCGGCAGCCCCCGCCTGGTCCTCACCGCGGGGCACTGGTGCCCCGAGTGCGTCAAGGACGTCGCCGGCTACCCGCGCCAGGCCGAGCGCAACGCCTTCCTCGCCCAGCTCGAACCCGCCCACGCGCCGCACGACCGGGTATCAGGATGACCCGGACTCCCGCTCAGTGGAACACCGGCCACCGAGCCGAGGACCCGGCGGCTCTACTGCACTCGTCGCGACACACCACTACCCGGAGGGGTCCATGAACGGCGATGGGCAGTTGACGTTCGTCAAGGTCGTCGTGGACGACCTCGACGCGCAGGCCGGGTTCTACCGCTCCGTCCTCGCGCTGGCGGTCGTGCACCGGCTGTCCGGCGGTGAGGGCGAGGGCCGCTACGAGCAGCTCGTGCTCGCCGCGGCCGGTGCGGGGCCGACCGTGCTGCTGGTGCACTACCCCGACCGGGCCGTTCCACCGGCCGGCGAGGTCGTGCTCGGCTTCGGCGTCGCCGACGTCGACGAGGTCGTGCGCGCCGCCGTGGCGGCCGGTGGCTCCGTGCGCGTCGAGCCCAGGGCGCTGCCCGGTACCGGGATGCGGGTGGCCGTGGTGACCGATCCGGAGGGGCACGCGCTGGAGCTGGTGCAGGGCTCGTGAGAGCTGTCGCGACGACCACGACGCACGGGAAGAGGACGATGATGTTCGATCTGTCGGGCCACGCGGCCCTGGTCACCGGAGCCGGTCAGAACGCGGGCGCGGGCATCGCCCGCTCCCTGGCCGCACGCGGCGCGGCGGTGGCGGTCAATGACCTGGTCGCCGAGCGGGCCGAGGCTGTCGCGGAGGAGATTGTGGCGGCCGGTGGCACGGCGGTGGCGGTGCCGTTCGACGTCACCGACCGGGAGGCGGTCAGGGAAGCCGTGGCGCGCGCTCGCGAAGGGCTGGGGCGGCCCGTCGACATCATGGTGCACAACGCCGGCATCGCCGCCGACTTCGGACAGGGGCACTTCCGCACCCTCGACCCGAGCCGGTGGCGCGCGCCGATCGAGATCAACCTGTTCGGCGCGATGAACTGCGTCTCGGCGGTCGTGGACGACATGTGCGAGGCCGGCTGGGGGCGCATCGTGCAGATCTCCTCCGGCGCCGCCCGCACGGGCTCCGACCAGGGCCTGTCGCTCTACGGAGCGGGCAAGAGCGGGGTGGAGGGCTTCATGCGGCACCTGTCGCAGGAGCTGGCGCCCTCCGGTGTCACGGTCAACACGCTGGCCCTGGGGCTGCAGACCAACGCCGCCGGGGCGGCCACCGAGGTGGTCGCGCAGAAGATCCCCACCCGCCGGCTGGGTACGCCCGAGGACGTCGGCGCTGCCGTGGTCTACCTGGCCTCGGAGGAGGCGTCCTGGCTGACGGGGCAGATCCTCGACCTCAACGGCGGCAGCGTCACGTCCTGACCGGTGGGGTGGGCGGAGCCGGTGCGCCGTCGCCCGCCCACCCGGCTGCGCACCGTACGGTGGTGCGGATCGTGAGGAGTGCCCATGCCCGCCAACAGCAACGCCGGCGCCGCGGACCAGGCCGTGTCGCGCGTGGTCGACGGCATCAAGCGGATGATCGTCTCCGGTGACCTGCTGCCGGGTCAGCAGATCCGGCAGGAGCGGATGGCCGCCGTGCTCGGGGTGAGCCGGCTGCCGGTGCGCGAGGGCCTGCGGCAGTTGGTCGCCGACGGGCTGGTGGCGCACGAGCACAACGTGGGCTTCGCCGTGGCGCGGTTGAGCCGCCCGGAGTTCGACCAGGTGTACCTGATGCGGCGGCTGCTGGAGACCGAGGTGATCCGCAGCCTGCCACGGCCGGACGCCGGGCAGCTGGACCGGATCGGGTCGCTCGCCGAGGACGTCGAACGGGCCGCCGCCGAGCTGGACCTGCCCCGGATGCGGGAGGCCAACAGCGCCTTCCACCAGGCGATCTTCGGGCTGAGCGGGCTGAACCTGGTGGTCGCCGAGATCAACCGCATCTGGACGTGGGCGCTGCCCTACCACGCGGTGTACCTCTACGACGAGGGTGCCCGCACCCGCATCCTCGCCGAGCACCGGGACATGCTGGCCGCGTTGGGCTCGGGCGACCTGGAACGCCTGGTCGAGCTGATGGACACCCACCGCGCGGGCTCGGAGGCGCAGCTGTCGTTGATGTTCCGGGCGGGTGCGGCACCCCGACCGTCGGCCGGGTGAGGCGTCCACTCAGCGGAACGTCGGCTACAGGATTGGATCCAATTTTCTAGTCTGGCCTGGCCCCCGAGAGAGGAGTCCGGGTGACAGCCACGATCGACCTCGCCGCCCACCGCCCCGGCGCCGCGGAGCTTCAACTCCGGGACGAGGTACGGCAGTTCCTCGACGACCAGCGCGCCGCCGGGGCGTTCCGGCCGCGCAGCGACGCCTGGATGTCCGCCGCCGACCCGGCCTTCAGCAGGCGGCTCGGCGCGCGCGGCTGGCTGGGCATGACCCTGCCCGCCCGCTACGGCGGCCACGACCGCTCCCCGCTGGAGCGCTTCGCGGTGGTCGAGGAACTGCTGGCGGCGGGCGCGCCGGTCGCCGCGCACTGGATCGCCGACCGCCAGATGGCCCCCTCCATCCTGCGCAACGGCACCGAGGAGCAGCGGCTCCGGTACCTGCCGGGCATCGCCCGCGGCGAGTGCTTCTTCGCCATCGGCATGAGCGAGCCGGACGCGGGTTCCGACCTGGCCGCCGTGCGCACTCGCGCCCGCGAGGTGGACGGCGGCTGGGAGATCACCGGCACCAAGCTGTGGACCACCGGCGCGCACTTCGCCCACGCGATCGTGCTGCTCGCCCGCACCGACGGCGCACCCGGCGACCGGCACGCCGGCCTGTCGCAGTTCGTGGTGGACCTGCCGCACCCGGCGGTGCACGTCCGGCCGATCACGACGATCGACGGCGAGCACCACTTCAACGAGGTCGTCCTCGACCACGCCGTCGTCCCGGCCGGCGCGCTGCTGGGCGTACGGGGCGCGGGCTGGCGGCAGGTCGTCGCGGAGCTGGCGCACGAGCGTTCCGGGCCCGAGCGGTTCCTCAGCACCGCGCCGCTGCTCCAGGCGTGGGCGTCGGGGCTGCGCGGGACGACCGACCCGGTGGCCGCGCGCGAGGTCGGGAGGCTCACCTCCCGCGCCTGGACGCTGCGGCAGCTCTCGCTGGCCGTGGCCGCGGCGCTGGCGGCGGGCCGATCCCCCGAGGTGGCGGCGGCCCTGGTCAAGGACCTCGGCTCGCGCTTCGAGGGTGACGTCGTGGAGACCGTGCGGCGAGTGGCGGGCGTCGAACCCCGACCGGGTGCCGACGGACTCGCGGGGCTGCTCGCCGAGGCGATCCCGCACACCCCGGCGTTCACCCTGCGCGGCGGCACGAACGAGATCCTGCGGTCCGTCGTGGCCCGCGGTCTGGGGGTCCGGTGAACGACGAGCTGCACGAGGAGATCCGCGCCGCCGTCGGCGCGATCCTCAAGGGACGCACGACGGGCGGTTTCGACGCCGCGCTGTGGAAGGACCTGGCCGACACCGGCTTCCACCTGCTGGGCGTGCCCGAGGAGGTCGGCGGCAGCGGCGGGGGACTGCGCGACCTCGCGGTCGTGGTCGACCTCGTCGCCTTCCACGCCGCCGGGGCGCCGATCGCCGAGTCGGCGTTCCTGGCCGGGTGGCTGCTGGCCCGCGCCGGCCTGGATGTGCCCGACGGTCTGGTAGTGGCCTCACTCGACGAGATCGAGGCGCACCGGCGCGGCGGTCCGCTGCTGCTGTCGGGTCGGGCGGCCGTGCCGTGGGCGCGGCACGCCGACCACGTCGTCACCCTCGCCCGGGACGGTGACGACCTGTTCGTGGCCGTGGTGCCGGTCGGCGAGGTCGAGCAGGCGGAGAACCTCGCCGGGGAACCGCGTGACACCGCGGTGCTCGACGACGTCGAGGCCGTCGCCTCCGCACCGGTCGGGATCGACGCCGACGAGCTGCGGCTGAGAGGGGCGCTGGCGCGGTCGGTGCAGCTGGCGGGCGCGGCACGCGCGGTGTTGGAGTCCACGCGGCAGTACGTCGCCGAACGCGAGCAGTTCGGCCGCCCATTGGCCCGCTTCCAGGCCGTGCAGCAGCACCTGGCCGCGCTCGCGGCGGAGGTCACCGCCATGCGGATCAGCGCCGACGCCGCCCTGCTCGCGGTCGAGGCGCACGACCGGGCCGAGGTCGCCGTGGCCGCCGCCAAGGCCGCCGCGTCGGCCGGGGCGCACGTCGTCGCCACGATCGGCCACCAGCTGCACGGTGCGCTCGGCTACTCCGCCGAGCACCACCTCGGTGCGGCGACCACGCGGCTGTGGTCGTGGCGCGAGGAGTTCGGCAACGAGGCCCACTGGCAGGACCGGCTGGCCGCCGCCGTGGCGGAGCAAGGTTCGTGGTGGTCGACGGTCAGCGGGGGCACCCGATGAGCGGGGGAGCGCTGCGCGGCCTGAAGGTGCTGGACCTGAGCCGGGTGCTGGCCGGGCCGCTGTGCACGCAGATGCTCGCCGACCACGGTGCCGAGGTGGTCAAGGTCGAACCCCCGGCGGGCGACGAGACCCGCCGCTGGGGACCGCCGTTCGTGGACGAAGAGCAGACCACCAGCGCCTACTACCAAGGGCTCAACCGCAGCAAGGCCAACATCGTGCTCGACCTCAAGGTCGAGCGGGCCCGCGAGGTGGTGCTCGACCTGATCGCCGGCGCGGACGTGGTCGTGGAGAACTTCAAGGCCGGGACCATGGACCGCTGGGGCCTGGGCTACGAGTCGCGGCTGGCCGCGCGGTTCCCGCGCCTGGTGTACTGCCGCATCACCGGCTATGGAGTGGACGGCCCGCTGGGAGGGGAACCGGGCTACGACGCGGTGCTCCAGGCCCACGGCGGCCTGATGAGCGTCAACGGCGAACCGGACGGCGACCCGCTGCGCGTCGGCGTGCCGATCGTGGACATCACCGCCGCGCACCAAGCGTTCGCCGGCGTCCTGCTGGCCCTGACCGAACGGGCGGTCAGCGGCCGCGGGCAGCTGGTGGACATCACGCTGATCGACGCCGTGGTGTCGCTGATGCACCCGCATTCCGCCGCCCACCTGACCTCCGGGGCGGTGCCGGTCCGCACCGGGGCCGCGCACCCGACCGTCGCGCCGTACCAGGTGTTCCGCACCGCGCGCGGCGGCAGCCTGTTCGTGGCCGCGGCCAGCGATGCCCACTTCGCCGCGCTCACCGACGTGCTGGGGCGGCCCGACCTGGTCGGTGACGCGCGGTTCCTGCGCAACCGGGACCGGGTCGAGCACCGCGCCGAGCTGCTGGCCCTGCTCGAACCGCTGTTCCGCGCGCGGGAGTCCGGCGAGCTGGCCGAGGCGCTGCGGGCGCGCGGGGTGCCCGCGAGCCCGGTCAACGACGTCGCCGCCGCGTTGGCCGCGCCGCAGGTGCGCCACCGGGGGATGGTGGTCTCCGACGGTGACTACCGGGGGATCGGCGTGCCGATCAAGCTCGGCCGCTCCGGCTCGGTGCCGCCCCGCGCCCCCGCCGCCCGGGGAGCGGACACGGAACGCGTCCTGGCCGCCCTCGGCTACGGGGCCGACGACCTCGCGGCGCTGCGCGAGTGCGGGGCGTTCGGCTGAGTGGTCATCGCACGGCCGCGCCCGCCAGCACCATCCGCAGCGCATCGCGCAGCAGCGCGTCCAGGTCCTCGTCGGAGCCGGACGTGATCCAGTGCTCGAAGACGTGCCGGGTGGCGTGCACGACCAGGTAGGCGGGCAGGGTGCGGTGCAGCGGGTGCCCGCCCGCCGGCAGGCGCCGGTCGAGGTACCCCGCGATCACCTCGCACAGCTCCGCGTCGGCCTCCTGCCAGCGCAGCCGGTACTCCGGGGTGGTCACCATCAGCGTGAGGAAGCGCCGGTCGAACTCGCTGATCCGGCCGCCGGGCATGGCGGCGGTCCAGGCCGCGACGAGCGCCTCGACCGGATCGACCGTGTCCGGGACGTCCCGCAGGGCGTTCGCGACGGCCTCGGCGGTGGCCCGGAACAGCGGGCGCACCACGTCCTCCTTGACCGGGAAGTGGCGGTGGAAGGTGCGCGGGGAGACGCCGGCGGCCTCGGCGATGCGCTCGACCTTCGCCGAGGTGTCGCCGTCGGCCACGAAGATCTCCATCGCGGTGCGGGCGATCGCGGCGCGCAGCTCCTCGGCACGCCGCTCGGTCAGCGTCGGGCGCTCACCCTTGGCCACGACGGCACCTCTTCGGAAGCCCGGCACCTGCGAAAACAGCAGTGGATGCAGGATCGTATGCGGAAAGTGGACACGATTTGTTTACACGATGACGGGGTGCGGCTAGGCTCACATCTGTCAGTTTCTGCCACATCGGCAGATTGTGCAAGAAGGCGATGTCGCCGGGAGGTGCCGATGACGACGGCCCGGAGCAACGACGCGCCCACCGCGATGATCGACCGGGTGGCCTCCCTGCTCCAAGTCTTCGACGGCGGCCACCGGCTCACCCTGGCCGAGGTCTCCCGGCGCGCGGGCCTGCCCCGCTCGTCGGCGCACCGCATCCTGGGCCGCCTGGTCGACCTCGGCTGGATCGAGCGCCGGGGCTTCGAGTACGCGTTGGGCATCCGCATGTTCGAGCTGGGCTCCCAGGTCGTGCGCCGCGACGGCGTGCACCAGGCCGCCCTGCCCCACATGCACGCCCTGCACCGCTCGACCGGGTTGACCGTCCACCTCAGCGCCCTGCAGTCGGGGGACGTGCTGCACCTGGAACGCATCGGCGGCTGGCCGGAGAAGGGCGAGGGTTGGCGGCTGGGCGCCCGGCAACCCGCCGTGCACTCGGCCGCGGGCCGCGCCCTGCTCGCCCAGCTCGACGACGCCGACTGGCCCGCCCTGGCCTACCCCGCACCCGCCGCGCCCGGTGGGGTCCGCACCGAAGCCGACCTGCGACGCGAGATCGATCGGGTACGTGATCGCGACGGCGTCGCGGTGGACGTCGAGGGCTGCTCCGCCGGCGTCACAGCGGTCGCCGCGGCCATCGGCCCGTCCGAGGACGGGCTGTCCGCGGCCCTGTCGCTGTGCGGACCCGCGACTGCCGTCCCCGTCGACCGGGCCGTCGCCGCCGTGCGTCGGGCCGCCACCGACATCTGGTACGCGGCCTCCGGCGTGACCCGCCTGCGCGGGCGACCCACCCGTCCCGTCCACGCGGTCCTGCCGCTCGCCGACGCGCTGACCGCCGTCGCCCGCGGCTGATCGCGCACCCGTCGCTTGCTCCACCACCACGAGGAACCGGTGTCCCGATGACCGTGATCGCCCACGACCAGCCCACCTACGTCGTCTCGCCCGTGACCGGCGTCGACCCGGACGCCCTGGCCGCCGCCGTCGACGCCGCCGAGCCCGGCGCCCTGCTCGCCGCCCTGGTGCACCTGACCGGGGACACCGCGCTCGTCGACGAGTTCGAAGCCAAGCTCGGCGAGTACCGCGCCGCGGCAGGCGCGGCGTGGTTGGGCCAGTACCCGGAGGAGATCACCGCCGAGGTCCGCGACCTCGCCCGCCGACTGCTGGGCACCTCGCTCGTGCCGCGCCTGGACGTCCCCGACGACGAGCTGTTCCGCCGGATCGCCGGGGTCTGCGCCAACGACACCGTCGACGCCGAGTACGTGGCCCACCTGCGCGAGCAGGCCGGCTTCGAGCCTGCCCGCCGCGTGGTGCCGACGACCCGCCGCCCGCCGGAGGACTTCACCGTCGCCGTCATCGGCTCGGGCATGATCGGCCTCAACGCCGCGATCAAACTCGGCGAGGCCGGTTTCCGCTACCACGTGTTCGAGAAGGACGACGACCTCGGCGGCACCTGGTCGCGCAACACCTACCCCGGCGCGGCGGTCGACACCCCCAGCCACTTCTACTCGTACTCGTTCGAGCTGAACCCGACCTGGTCGAAGTACTACCCGACCGGACCCGAGTACCTGGAGTACCTGCGCGGCGTGGCCCGCAAGTACGACCTGCACCGCAACATCTCCTTCTCCACCGAAGTGCTCGGCTGCACCTGGGACGAGGCCGACCAGGCGTGGACGCTCACCGTGCGCGGAGCGGACGGCGCGACGCGCACCCACCGCGCCAACGCCGTGGTCACCGCCACCGGCGTGCTCAACGCCGCCTCGATCCCCGACGTCCCGGGCGCGCAGACCTTCCGCGGTCGGACGATGCACACCGCCCAGTGGCGGCCCGAGGTCGACCTGACCGGCAAGAAGGTCGTCGTCCTCGGTGCCGGCTGCACCTCCGTGCAGGTCGTGGCCGCCGTGGTCGATCAGGTCGAGTCGCTCCACGTCGTCGCCCGTCAGCCCCACTGGGTCATCCCCGAGCGCGCTGTCGCCGCCGACGTCCCCGAGGGCGCGCGGTGGGCCCTGGAGAACATCCCCTACTACCACCAGTGGTTCCGGCTCAAGTCCTACTGGTGGGCCGCCGACAAGGGCTGGCCCATCGCCCGCATCGACGAGGACTGGTACGCCACCCACGTCTCCGCGTCCCCGGCCAACGACGCGGTCATGCAGGTCTGCCTGGAACACCTGGACCGCTCCTTCGCCGACCGCCCGGACCTCAAGGAGAAGCTGACCCCGGACTTCCCGCCGTTCGCCAAGCGCATCGTCAAGGACCCCGGCTTCTTCGAGGCGGTCAAGCGCGACCACGTCACCGTGCACCGCGCGGCGTTCCGCGAGATCCGCCCCGACGGGGTGATCACCACCGAGGGCGAGTTCATCGAGGCCGACGTCATCATCTGGGCCACCGGCTTCAAGCTGGAGTACCTGGGCTTCCTCGACGTCGTCGGCCGCGACGGGCTGAAGCTGTCCGAGGCGTGGGCCGACCAGGACCCGCGCGCCTACCTGGGCATCACCGTCCCCGGCTTCCCCAACCTCTTCGTCACCGCCGGCCCCAACGCCGCCCCCAACCACGGCGGCGGGCACAACATCACCAGCGAAGAACACGTCCACTACGTCGTGGAGAGCCTGCAGTACCTGGTGGAGAACGACCTCACCGCGATGGAGCCGACCCGCGAGGCCACCGACGACTACAACCGCCGCGTGGACGAGTCGCTGGACAAGACCGTGTGGCAGCACGGCGGCACCGCCAACGGCTACTACCGCAACAAGAACGGACGGGCGTGGGTGACCTGCCCGTGGCGACTGGTCGACTACTGGACCATGCTGCGCGCCCCCGAGCCGCAGGACTACGCGTTCACACCCGCCGTGCCGGAATGACATGCCCCGGGGCGTCGCCGGGGAACCGCGCCGCCCCGTTCTCACTCGCCGCGGAACACCGGCGCGCGGCGTTCCAGGCTCGCCGCGATGCCCTCGGCGCAGTCGGCGGTCTGCCACAGCCGGGCCTGCTCGACCAGTTCGTGCTCCAGCGCCTGACGGACGCGCTCGGGCAGGTCGGCCCGCAGCGTCGCCCGGATCGACCGCACCGCCAGCGGCGCCGCCGCCGCGATCTCCCGAGCCCACGCCAGCGCGGTCTCACGCACCCGGCCGGGTTCGGCGAGCCGGTCGGCCAGCCCGATGCGGACGGCTTCCTCACCACCCACCCGCCGTCCGGTCAGCAGCAAGTCGGCAGCGACGCGGCGGCCCACCAGGTCCGGCAGCGTCACGCTCAGGCCGAAGCCCTGGTGGAAGCCCAGCAGCGCGAAGTTGGCCACGAACCGCGACGACGGCTCGGCGACCCTGAAGTCCGCCGCGCACGCGAGGCCCAAGCCGCCGCCCACCGCCGCGCCCTGCACCGCGGCGATGGTCGGCGTGCGCACGTCGAACAGTTGCGCGGCCCGGCGGTACAGGCGTCCGGACACCGCGACCCGGTCCCGGTCGAAGCCCCCGCCGTCGCCGAAGTCCGCGCCCGCGCAGAAGTGCTTGCCCTGCGAGGCCAGCACGATCACCCGGCAGGCGGGGTCGTCGTCGAGGGCGAGAGCCGCATCGACGATCCCGCCGATGAGCCGTTCGTCGAAGTAGTTGGCGGGTGGACGCCGCATCTCCAGCAGCGCGATGCCGTCCCGCACGGACACCGACAGGTCGAGGTGTCCGTCGTCAGCAGAAGTCGTCACGCCCCGGAGGCTGCCGCACGGCGGTGGTACGTGAGCCCGCTGTCCCGCTCACCGGGACGAGCGCCGCCGGGGCCGCGTGCGCGAGGCCACCATCACCACCCCGACATCGAGAGCGACCAGGAGAACCGGTGAGCACCGACCACAAGAGCACCGCCGACGACACGATGCGCATCGTCACGCTCCTCAACCAGTTCGGCCGCATGGCCGACGAGAGCACGATCCCCGAGATCGGCGCCCTGTGCACCGAGGACGTGGAGTGGTGGATGCCCGAGGCGACGTGGCAGGGGCGCGAGGACGTGCTGAAAGGGCTGGAGTCGATGCGCGAGCTGGGGTACGCGGGTCCCGCCTCCCGCAACCGGCACGTCATCACCAACCACGAGGTTCACGTGGACGGCGACCGCGCCGCGGCGCACTCCTACTTCCAGCTCCTGTCCGGCGGCACGCCGTCGAGCATCCTCGCCGTCGGCTCCTACACCGACGAACTGCGGCGTGGTGACGAGGGCCGCTGGCTGCTCGCCCGTCGTCAGGTGACCTCCTGACCCGTCCACTGACCGGAACACCGAAGCCCCGCGCGGACGTCGGGTCCCTAGTCTCGTGCGACCCCGGGCCCGACTCCGCCGTTCGCCGCCGCACGAGGAGACCCATGACCGTCCCGCACGACGACCCACGCATCCACGCCGCGCTCGACCGCGCGCTGGAGCTGGGGGAGACCGGCATCGCCGTCGCCGCCTACCACCGCGGCGAGCTGATCGTCGACGCCGTCGCCGGGCTCGCCGACGCCGAGCGCGATATCCCCGCCGACCACCGCACGCTGTTCCCGGTGTTCTCGGTGACCAAGGGCGTCACCGCGCTCGCCGTGCACCTGCAGGCCGAGCGCGGCCTGCTCGACCTGGACGCGCCGATCGCACGCTACTGGCCGGAGTTCGCCGTCAACGGCAAGGCCGCCACCACCGTCGAGCAGGCGCTGTCGCACCGGGCCGGCATCCCGCAGATGCCCGACGGGGTCACGCCGGAGCTGATGGCCGACTGGGACTGGGTGGTCGAACGCGTCGCCGCGTCCACCCCGCTGTTCGAACCCGGCACGGCCAACGCCTACCACGTGCTGGTGTGGGGCTGGATCCTCGGCGAGGTCGTGCGCCGCACCGACCCCGCCCGTCGGCCGTTCGACGCGTTCGTCCGCGAGGAGGTCTGCGCACCGCTCGGCGTCACCGACTTCCACCTCGGCGTGCCCGACGCGGACCTGCCCCGGGTCGCCACCCTCTACGGCGGCAACACCTTCGCCATCGTCGACGAGCACAACATCAGCCCGCCCGCCGTGTTCCCCGGATCGGACGTGCACAACCAGCGCGTCGTGCAGCAGGCCGTCGACCCCGGTGCCGGGGCCATCGCCACCGCGCCCTCCGTGGCCCGGATCTTCGCCCTGCTGGCAGAAGGCGGCGAACTCGACGGCGTGCGGCTGCTGTCCCGTGAACGGGCCGCGTCCCTGACCCGACCGCGGCAGGACGCGCACGACCCGGACCGGGTGCTGACCATCCCGGTGTGGTTCGGCGCGGCCGGCTACTGGCTCGGCGGCGAGCCGGGGGCGTCCGACCCGCTGGTGGGCGAGCACCGCGAGATCGTCTACAGCCCCGGCGCGGGCGGGTCGATCGCCTGGGCCGACCTGCGCGACCGCATCGCCGTGGCGATCTGCCACAACAACATGGACACCCCGGCGGTCACCGATCCGGAGACGACGTTCGCACCTGTCGTCCGCGCGATCCGCGAGATCGTCGCCGAACGCGAGGAGAACACCCGATGAGCGACGCGAAGGCCCTGTTCGGCGGCGGTGTCGCCGTCATCACCGGCGCGGGTGCCGGCATCGGTGCGGGCCTGGCCCGCCACGCCGCGCTGGAGATGGGCATGACCGTCGTGCTCGCCGACGTCGACACCGCCGCCATCGCGGCCCTGCGCGCCGAACTGGAGGTGGCCGGTGCCCGCGCGGTCGACGTCGCCTGCGACGTGCGCGACCCGGGGGCACTCGAACGGCTCGCCGAACGCACCGCGACCGAGGTCGGCCCGGTCCGACTGCTGGTCAACAACGCCGGCGTCGAGCAGTTCGGCTACCTGTGGGACACCCCGGTCGCCAACTGGGAGCGTCTGGTCTCGATCAACGTCAACGGTGTCTTCCACGGCATCCGCGCGTTCCTTCCGCGCATGCTCGCCGAACCCGGCCACTCGTGGGTGTGGAACCTGTCCTCGATCGGCGGGGTCGGCGCCGCACCCCTCCAAGCTCCGTACATCATGAGCAAGCACGCCGTGCTCGCGCTCACCGAGTGCCTGCACCAGGAGGTCGAACTGGCCGGGCACGCCGGTCACGTCCACGTGCAGGCGGTCCTGCCGGGCGCGGTGTCCTCGAACATCTTCGAATCCGCAGGCGCGGTGGAGGACGGCGACACCGCGGCGGCCGAGGAGCACCGCGAGGCCATGCTCAAGGTCAAGGCGCAGGCGATGGACCCGCTCGACGCCGCCCGCGTGTTCTTCGACCAGGCGGCGGCCGGCGAGTTCTACCTGACCTCGCAGCCCTTCGTCGTCGACGCCATGGCCGCCCGCGCCGACACCCTGGCCCACCGCCGTGCCCCGGTCCTGCTCCAGGGCGAGTTCACCGTCCCGGCCGAGTGAGGGGTGAGGTCGTGACCGCGTTCCCGCTGGATCCCGACGCCGCGGCCATCGCCGCGGCCGTGGCCGACGCCCCGCCCATGCGCGAGCGGGGCATCGAAGCCGTCCGCGCGTCCCTGGAAGCCGCGCCCCACCCGCCGGACCTGCCCGCCATGGCCGTCACCGAGGACCACCTGGTCCCCGGGACGCACGGGGACATCCCGCTGCGCGTGCACCGCCCCACCACCGAAAACGGCGCGCCGGTGATCGTGTACTTCCACGGCGGCGGCATGTGCATGGGCTCCAACCACTCCTTCGAACCGGTGGCCCGCAACCTGGCCCACCACAGCGGCGCGGTGGTCGTGGCGGTCGAGTACCGCCTGGCACCGGAGGCCCCGCCGCCCGCGCAGTTCGACGATGCCTGGGCCGCCACCGAGTGGGTCGCCGAGCACGCCGACGACCTCGGCGTGGACCCGGCGCGACTGGCGGTGGTCGGCGACAGCGCGGGCGGCACCCTGGCCGCGGCCGTCGCACTGGCGGCCCGCGACCGCGGTGGACCCGCCATCGCCTGCCAGGTGCTGATCTACCCCGGCGTGGACCGCGACCTGGCCGCCACGTCGATCACCCGCTACGCCGACGCCCCGATCCTGAGCCGCGACGACGTGCTCTACCTCAACGGGTTGGCCGACGCCGGGCAGGGCGTGCCCGACAGCCCCTACCGCATCCCGGCCTACGCCGCCGACCTGTCCGGCCTGCCCCCGGCGATCGTGGTGACGGGGGAGTGCGACCCGATCCGCGACTGGGGCGAGCGCTACGCCGCGCGCCTGCGCGAGGCGCGCGTGCAGACCACGCTCACCCGCTACCCCGGCGTCCCGCACGGCTTCGTGCTCCAGGCCGACTACCTGGCGCGCGGCCGGCTCGCCGTCGCCGAGACCGGCGCGCTGCTGCGGGCCAAGTTCGCCTACCCGCTCCCCTTCTGAGCGCAAAACTTGACCAAACTCATCCTTGGAGCAACCGTGTCCGACGCCGATCCCCTGACTGACGCGCGCGAAGTCGTCCCGCGTGAGCTGTCGCGCGGCTACACCTGGGCGGAGTGCCCGCGCTGGCACGACGGTGCGCTGTGGTTCAGCGACATGTACGCCCACCGGCTGGTCCGCCTCGACGCCGCCGGGGCGCCGGAGACCGTGCTCGACCTGTCCGACCGCACCTCGGTCAACGGCACCGAGGTGATCCCGGGCGGCTTCGGCTGGCTGCCCGACGGCCGGCTGGTCGTCACCTCGATGCACGAGCGCCTGGTCCTGGCCTTCGACGGCGAGCGGGTCACCGTGCACGCAGACCTGCGTGAGCTGGCCACCGGGCCGGTCAACGACATGGTCGTCGACGCCGACGGCCGCGCCTACGTCACCCAGCTGGGCTTCGAGCTGTTCGCGGGCGAGGAACCGCGCGACTCGGCGCTGCTCGTGGTCGAACCGGACGGCACCGCCCGGGCGCTGACCGAACTGGGCGGTTTCGGCGGCGCCAACGGCATCGCCGTCAGCTCCGACGGCACCCGCGTGGTGACCGCCGAGGCGTTCGCCAACCGCATCACCGTGCTCGACCGCGACGCCGGCGGCCGGTTGAGCGGTCGGCGGGTGTTCGCCACCACCTCGTCGTTGCCGGACGGCATCTGCCTGGACGAGGAGGGCGGCGTGTGGACGGGCATGCCCTCGGTGCCCGCCGTGGCCCGCATCGTCGAAGGCGGGGCCGTCACCGACGTCGTGCGCTTCGACCCGCAGGCGGCGCTGCCCCCCGCCTGCGTGCTCGGCGGCGAGGACCGCCGCACCCTCTACATCTGCGCCGGCTTGGACGTCCTGGACTGGGAGGAGTCCCGCCGGCAGCGCCGCGGCTCGATCTGGGCCGCCGACACCGCGGTCGGCGGCGGCGCCAACCGTCCCTGACCGACCTGCGTCACATTACTTGACCAAACTCATGTATTCGGTAGCGTTGGGGTCGTGCCCAGGTGCGGCAGCGAGCGCGCCGAGCAGAGGGGAACACCCGTGGACACCCTTTCCTTCACCGACCGCGCCGTGGTCGTGACCGGGGCCGGGCGCGGCATCGGCCGCGCCCACGCCCTGCTGCTGGCCTCCCGCGGCGCCTCCGTCGTCGTCGCCGACCTCGGCGCGCGGG
>JBFBCZ010000033.1:0-120122 GCA_040689555.1 Actinosynnema sp. NPDC051121
GCCTCGCGCAGCGCCATCGCGGCGTGCACGCAGGAGTAGTCGAACTCGATGCCCTGCCCGATCCGGTTCGGCCCCGACCCCAGGATCAGCACCTTGGGCTTGTCCCGCTGCTCGGTGACCTCGGTCTCGGCGTCGGGATCCAACTCGTAGGCCGAGTAGTGGTACGGGGTCTTGGCGGCGAACTCCGCCGCACACGTGTCGACGGTCTTGAACACCGGGCGGACCTTGAGCCGGTGGCGCAGGGCGCGGACTCCGTCCTCGCCGGCCAGTTCGGGGCGCAGTGCGGCGACCTGCCGGTCGGACAGCCCGGCCCGCTTGGCCTTGCGCAGCAGCCGCTCGTCCAGCACCGGCGCGGCCTCGATCTCACCCCGCAGCCCGACCAGCCACGCGAGCTGTTCGAGGAACCACGGGTCGATCCGGGAGGCCTCGTGCACCTGCTCGATCGTCGCGCCCAGGCGCAGCGCCCGGTCGACCGTGTAGAGGCGGCCGTCGTGCCCGGCGCGCAGGGCGTCCAGGGTGGACTCCAGCGTTTCCTCGGGGTCGGGCGTGGTCCAGAATCCGGCGGCCTTGGTCTCCATCGACCGCAGCGCCTTGCCCATGGCCTCGATGAAGCTGCGGCCGATGGACATGGCCTCGCCGACCGACTTCATCGTGGTGGTGAGGGTCGAGTCCGCGCCGGGGAACTTCTCGAACGCGAACCGCGGCACCTTCACCACGACGTAGTCCAACGTCGGCTCGAAGGAGGCGGGGGTTTCGCCGGTGATGTCGTTGCGGATCTCGTCCAGCGTGTAGCCGATGGCCAGTTTCGCGGCGATCTTCGCGATCGGGAACCCGGTCGCCTTCGACGCCAACGCCGACGACCGTGACACGCGGGGGTTCATCTCGATGACGACCATGCGGCCGTTGGCGGGGTTGATCGCGAACTGGATGTTGCAGCCGCCGGTGTCCACCCCGACCTCGCGGATCACCGCGATCCCCACATCGCGCATGTGCTGGTACTCGCGGTCGGTCAGGGTCATGGCGGGGGCGACGGTGACCGAGTCGCCGGTGTGCACGCCCATCGGGTCGATGTTCTCGATCGAGCACACGACCACCACGTTGTCGTTGCGGTCGCGCATCAACTCCAGCTCGTACTCCTTCCACCCGAGCACGCTCTCCTCGATCAACACCTCCGTCACCGGCGACTCCGCCAGACCCGACGCGGCGAGGCGTTCGAGCTCCTCGGGGGTGTGCGCCATACCGGAGCCGAGGCCGCCCATGGTGAAGGAGGGTCGGATGACGACCGGGAGGCCGAGGTCGGCGACGGTGGCGCGGACGTCGTCCATGGTCTTGCACACGGCGCTGCGCGGCACGTCCGCGCCGATCCGACGGACCAGGTCCTTGAAGATCTGCCGGTCCTCACCCCGCTGGATCGCGTCGATGTCCGCACCGATCAACTCGACGTCGTACTTCTCCAACACCCCGCGCTCGTGCAACGCGATCGCGGTGTTCAACGCCGTCTGACCACCCAACGTCGCCAGGATCGCGTCCGGGCGCTCCGCGGCGATCACCTTCTCCACGAACTCCGGGGTGATCGGCTCCACGTAGGTGGCGTCGGCGAACTCCGGATCGGTCATGATCGTCGCCGGGTTGGAGTTGACCAGCGAGACCCGCAAGCCCTCCTCCCGCAGCACCCGGCACGCCTGGGTGCCGGAGTAGTCGAACTCGCAGGCCTGACCGATGACGATCGGGCCGGAGCCGATGACCAGAACGTGCTTGAGATCAGTCCTCTTCGGCATCAGCGGCCCTCGCCCATCATGGTCACGAACTCGTCGAACAGGGGTGCGGCGTCATGCGGACCGGCCGCCGCTTCCGGGTGGTACTGCACGCTGAACGCGGGCACCTCCAACGCCCGCACGCCCTCGACCGTGCCGTCATTCGGGCAGTAGTGGCTCAACAGCACACGGCCGAAGTCGGAGGAGAACTCCTCGCCCGGCTCACCCTCCAACGCGAACCCGTGGTTCTGGGAGGTGATGGCCACCTTGCCGGTGGAGTAGTCGATCACCGGGATGTTGATGCCGCGGTGCCCGTAGCGCATCTTGTAGGTGTCACGACCCAGCGCACGCCCCAGGATCTGATTACCGAAACAGATCCCGAACAGCGGGATCCGCCGGTCCAGCACGCCCCGGGTCAGCTCGACCGCGTGCGCCTGGGTGGCCGGGTCGCCCGGACCGTTGGACAGGAACACGCCGTCCGGCTTGACCGCGACCAGGTCGTCCACGGTCGAGTTCAGCGGCAGCACGTGCACCTCGATGCCACGCGCGGCCATCATCCGCGGCGTGTTCGACTTGATGCCCAGGTCCAACGCCGCCACCGTGAAGCGGCGCTCACCGACGGCCTCGACCACGTACGGCTCGGGCGTGGTCACGTCACCCGCGAGGTCCGCGCCCTTCATCTGCGGCGCGCTGCGGACCCGCTCCAGCATCTCCTCGGCGCCGCCCAGCTCGTCGCCGGAGAACACGCCCGCGCGCATCGCGCCCTGCTCACGCAGGTGGCGGGTCAGCATCCGGGTGTCGATGCCCGCGATGCCGACGATCCCCTGCCGGACCAGCTCGTCGTCCAGACCGCGCACCGACCGCCAGTTCGACGGCACCCGCGCCGGATCACGCACCACGTAACCGGCCACCCAGATACGGGACGACTCGTCGTCCTCGTCGTTCCAACCCGTGTTCCCGATCTGCGGCGCGGTCTGCACCACGATCTGACGGTGATACGACGGATCGGTCAACGTCTCCTGATAACCCGTCATCCCGGTCGAGAACACCACCTCGCCCAGACTCACCCCGACCGCGCCGTAGGACTCACCGCGGAACACGCGACCGTCTTCCAGCACCAGTGCCGCGTTCGTCATGAGTCGCCTCCCAGCGCTTGCACCCACTGCTCGTACACGTCCTTGTCGTCGCCCCGGAACCCGGTGTCGAACACCTGGTCCCCGAGGTGCCAGCGCACGACCAGCAGGCCGTCCGCCGTCATCACCTTGCCCGCCAGGCCGCGGGCCGTGCGGGCGCCTTCCACCCGGTCCACCGGGATCCACAGCGCGCTCGCGCCCGTGCGCTCCACCAGCACGCCGTTCTCGGTGAGCTTGAGGGTCGCCTCGGCGCGGTGGCCGATGTCGCCGACCGCGACCCGGTCCTGCCAGTCACCGCCGATGGTCGTGCCGACGTACACGCCGGTGGTCTCCAGCATCGTCGCGCCGGTCTCGGCGGGCGGCTGCGGGAACTCCGGCAGCACCTCGGCCTGCTTGCGGGCGCGGCGCTGCCAGCCGTGCCACATGCCGTAGAGGCACAGCAGGAAGATCGCCAGCACGGCGACCGAGAGCAGCACCCGGGTCATGGCGCGATCCTTCCGCCGACGGCCGTCACGCGCCCGCGCAGCAGCGTCGCGACCACCGCGCCGGGCAGCTCCATGCCCTCGAACGGCGTGTTGGCCGCGATGCTGGCGAACTCCGCACCGCGCACCGTCCAGGTGGCGTCCGGGTCGACCAGGGTCAGGTTCGCGGGCTCGCCGACCTCGATCGGGCGGCCCTGGTCGGGCAGGCCGGCGATCTCGGCGGGCCGCTCGCTCATCACCCGCGCCACGCCCCGCCAGTCCAGCAGGCCGGTCTTCACCATCGTCTCGACCACGATCGACAGCGCGGTCTGCAGGCCGAGCATGCCGGGCCGGGCCGCGGACCACTCGGTGTCCTTGTCCTGGACGGCGTGCGGCGCGTGGTCGGTGGCCACGCAGTCGATCACGCCCTCGGCCAGCGCCTCGCGCAGCTTCCGCGCGTCGGCCGCCGTGCGCAGCGGCGGGTTGACCTTGTTCACCGGGTCGTAGGTGGCCAGCCGCTCGTCGGTCAGCAGCAGGTGGTGCGGGGTGACCTCGGCGGAGACGTCCGTGCCGCGCTCCTTGGCCCACCGCAGCACGTCGGCCGTGCCGGTGGTGGAGACGTGGCAGACGTGCAGCCGTGCGCCCGCGTGCAGCGCGAGCAGGCAGTCCCGCGCCACGATCGACTCCTCGGCGGCGGCGGGCCAGCCCTGCAACCCCAGCCGGGACGCCTGCTCGCCCTCGTGCGCCTGCGCGCCGACGGTCAGCCGGGGCTCCTCGGCGTGCTGGGCGATCACCACGTCCAGCGCCTTGCTGTACTCCAGCGCGCGCCGCATGATCAGCGGGTCGTGCACGCAGTGGCCGTCGTCGGAGAACACCCGCACGCCCGCCTTGGCCATGGTGCCCAGCTCGGCGAGCTTCGCGCCCTCCAGGCCCACGGTGACCGCGCCGACCGGGTGCACGTCGACCAGGCCGACCTCGCGGCCGCGCCGGGCGACGTGCGCGACCACGACCTCGTTGTCCGCGACCGGGTTGGTGTTGGCCATGGCGAACACCGCCGTGTAGCCGCCCAGCGCGGCGGCGGCCGAGCCGGTGGCGATGGTCTCGGTGTCCTCGCGGCCGGGTTCGCGCAGGTGGGTGTGCAGGTCGACGAAGCCGGGCAGCAGGACCGCGCCGTTGCCGTCGACGGTCTCCACGTCGTCTTCGGCGACCTCGCCGATCGCGGCGATCACGCCGTCGCGGATCAGCACGTCGGTCGGGTCGCCCTCGCCGTACGGTCGTACTCCCTTGAGGACCAAGGGCCGGTTCACGCGGTTTCCTCCTCGTGGGCAAGCAGGTGGTAGAGCACGGCCATGCGCACGTGCACGCCGTTGCGCACCTGGTCGGTGATGGCGGCGCGGGGCGAGTCGGCGACCGCCGAGGCGATCTCCATGCCGCGCAGCATCGGACCGGGGTGCAGCACGACGGCGTGCTCGGGCAGCAGCTGGAGCCGCCGCTCGCTCAGGCCGTAGGCGATCGAGTACTCGCGGGCGGACGGGAAGAAGTGTCCGTTGCCCCCCGCGCCGGCGGTCCCGCTGTACATCCGCTCGGCCTGCACCCTCAGCAGCATGACCGCGTCGAGGCTGGGCAGCTCGGCGTCCAGCTCGTGCGAGACGGTGACCGGCCAGCTCTCCACCCCCGTCGGCAGCAGGGTCGGCGGGGCGACCAGCGTCACGTCCGCGCCCAGGGCGGTGAGCAGGTGCACGTTGGACCGGGCGACCCGGCTGTGCAGCACGTCGCCGACGATCGCGATCCGCCGGTCGCGCAGGTCGCCGAGGCGTTCCCGCAGGGTGGCCGCGTCGAGCAGGGCCTGGGTGGGGTGCTCGTGCATGCCGTCGCCCGCGTTGACCACCGACGTGCCCGCCTCGCGCAGCCAGCCGGCCAGCCGGTGCGCCGCGCCGGACGCCGGGTGCCGCACGATGACGCAGTCCGCGCCCGCCGCGGCCAGGGTCAGCGCGGTGTCGCGCAGCGACTCGCCCTTGCCCACGCTGGAGCCGGACGACGAGACGTTCACCACGTCCGCGCTCATCCACTTGCCCGCGATCTCGAAGCTGACGCGGGTGCGGGTGGAGTTCTCGTAGAACATCGTGATGACCGTGCGGCCGCGCAACGTCGGCAGTTTGCGCACCTCACGGCCCTCGAGGGCCTGCTTGAGGCTCGCCGCGGTGTCCAGGATGGCGGTGGCCTGCACCGGGTCGATGCCCTCGGTGGTGAGCAGGTGCTTCACCGCAGCACCACCCCGTCGCGCTGGTCGAACTCCTCCAGCAGCACGTGGACCTCCTCGGTGCGGGCCGTGGGCACGTTCTTGCCCACGTAGTCCGCGCGGATCGGCAGCTCCCGGTGCCCGCGGTCGACCAGGACGGCCAGCTGCACGGCGCGCGGCCGGCCGTGGTCGCGCAGGGCGTCGAGCGCGGCGCGGATCGTGCGGCCGGAGAACAGCACGTCGTCCACCAGGACCACGAGCTTGTCGTCCACGCCGCCGTCGGGCAGCTTGGTGGCCTCCAGCGGGCGGGTGGGGCCGCGGCGCAGGTCGTCCCGGTAGAGGGTCACGTCCAGCGTGCCGGTGGGCACCTCGACACCCGAGAACTCGGCGATCCGCACGGCCAGCCGGCGGGCCAGGGGCGCTCCCCGGCTCGGAATCCCCATCAGGACTACTGCGGGTGCGCTCGGTGCATCAAGAGCGGTCTTCTCGATGATCTGATGGGCCATTCGGGCGACGGTGCGCGCGACGTCGCCGGCCGACAGGAGCTCGCGCTCCCCGGCCGGGTCCGTCGCGCCACGTTGACGTGGCGCCACGGTGGACCTCCTTCCCCGCCTCGCTGGACGGGTCCTTAAAGGACGTCGGACACCCGGCTGCGACCGGGCTGACCAGCACCGTATCAGGCGCGCGCGGTCAATCTTCCGGGTGGTGTGCGTGGTCTCGCCCACCTGTCCTACCGAGATCAGCTTGACCTGGTGACCACGGAGAGCAATCATTACTCTGCGTATTGATCTAAGCCTCCCCGCGGCAGTCCCCTACCGGCTGACGGGGCGAATGAACGGAGAACCGCCACATGGGCGACTACGCCAAGGCGCTGGGGGCAAAGCTCCGCGCGATCCGCCAGCAGCAGGGCTTGTCTTTGCACGGCGTCGAGCAGAAGTCCGGCGGTCGCTGGAAGGCCGTGGTCGTCGGCTCGTACGAGCGCGGCGACCGCGCCGTCACCGTGCAGAAGCTCGCCGAGCTGGCCGACTTCTACGGCGTCCCGGTGGCCGAGCTGCTGCCGGAAGGCCGGGTTCCGTCCGGTGCGGAGCCCGCCACGAAGATCGTCATCAACCTGGAACGGCTGCAACAGCTGCCGGCGGAGAAGGTCGGGCCGCTCGCGCGGTACGCGGCCACCATCCAGAGCCAGCGCGGTGACTACAACGGCAAGGTGCTGTCCATCCGGACCGAGGACCTGCGCTCGCTGGCGATCATCTACGACATGACGCCCGGCGAGCTGACCGAACAGCTCATCGACTGGGGCGTGCTGCCTCCCGAGGCCCGTCCGGCCAAGGAGGACTGAGCGCGACAAGGGCCACCCGACTGCTCGCCGGGTGGCCCTGTCGGCCTCTTCGCGCAGGTGAGCGGCTAGAGCACGGCCCGGAGCTGGTCGGCGATGACCGCGATCCGGCCGAGCACGCCGTTGACGAACCTCGGCGAGTCGTCCGTGGACAGGCCCTTGGCCAGCTCCACCGCCTCGTCGATCGCGACCGCGTCCGGCACGTCGGCGGCCCACAGCAGCTCGTAGAGCCCGATCCGCAGCACCGCGCGGTCGACCGCCGGCATCCGCTGCAGCGTCCAGCCCTCCGCGTGCTCCGAGATCAGGTCGTCGATGCGCGCGCGGTGCGCCGTGACGCCTTCCACCAGGACGATCGTGTAGTCGTTCACCGGCGGCACGTCCGTCGAGCCGACCCGGTCCGCGAGCAGCGTCACCGGGTCGACGCCCCGCAGGTCGGCCTCGTAGAGGACGTCGAGCGCGCGTTTGCGTGCCTTGCTCCGTGCGCCCATCTCAGCCGTTCACTCGGCCGAGGTAGCGGCCGTCGCGGGTGTCGACCTTGATCTTCTCGCCGGTGGTGACGAACAGCGGGACCTGGATCTCCGCGCCGGTCTCCAGCGTGGCGGGCTTGGTGCCGCCGGTGGAGCGGTCGCCCTGCAGGCCGGGGTCGGTGTGCTGGATCACGAGCTCGACCGAGGTCGGGAGCTCGATGTAGAGCGCGACGCCCTCGTGCATGGCGACGATCGCTTCCTGGTTCTCCAGCATGTAGTTCGCCGCGTCGCCGACCGTCTCGGCCGGGATGCTGATCTGGTCGTACGTGTCGCCGTCCATGAAGACGAAGTCGGCGCCGTCCTTGTACAGGTAGGTCATGCCCCGCTTGTCGACGGTGGCCGTCTCGACCTTGGTGCCCGCGTTGAAGGTCTTGTCCACGACCTTGCCGGACAGGACGTGCTTCAACGTGGTGCGCACGAAGGCGCCGCCCTTGCCCGGCTTCACGTGCTGGAACGCGGTGACGGTCCACAGCTGGCCGTCGAGGTTCAGCACCAGGCCGTTCTTCAGGTCGTTGGTGGTGGCCACGGTGGTGGGCTCTCCTGTTGCGTGAGTGGAGGACGACGTCGGCGGGACCGACGATCCGCTTCAGATGACCACGAGCTCCTTCGTGGTCAGGGTGAGGAGCTCCGGGGCGCCTTCGCGCACCACGAGCGTGTCCTCGATGCGGACACCACCCTTCCCGGCCAGGTACACACCGGGCTCGACGGTGACCGCCATACCGGGCAGAAGTGTACCGTCACCCGCCTTCGACAGCGCTGGAGCCTCGTGGATCTGCAGGCCGACGCCGTGCCCGAGGCCGTGCAGGAACTCGTCGCCGTGCCCGGCCTCCTCGATCACGCCGCGCGCCGCCGCGTCCACGTCGGCGAACGTCGTGCCGACCGCGAGCGCGGCCCGGCCGGCCGCCTGCGAGGCCGCGACCAGCTCGTACAGCTCGCGCTGCCAGTCCGCGACCCGGCCGACGACCAGGGTGCGGGTCATGTCGGAGTGGTAGCCGTCGACCAGCGCGCCGAAGTCGAGCTTGACGAAGTCGCCGTCGCGGACCACGGCGTCGGTGGGCCGGTGGTGCGGCACGGCCGAGTTCGCGCCCGTCGCCACGATCGACTCGAACGACGGCCCGGCCGCGCCGTGGTCGAGCATGCGGCTCTCCAGCTCGCGGGCGATCTCCTTCTCGCTGCGGCCCGGCCGCAGGCCGCCGTGCTCGACCAGGCCCGCCAGCGCCCGGTCGGCCGCCGCGCACGCCATCCGCAGCGCCTCCACCTCGGCGTCGTCCTTGACCAGCCGCAGCCGTTCGACCAGGTCGGCGGCGCGCACCAGCTCCGCGCCCGCGGCGGCGTCCGCCAGCACGTCCAGGCCCTCCACGGTCACGTGGTGGCTCTCGAACCCGATCCGGCCCGCGCCCGCCTTCGCCGCCCGCTCGACCAGCGCCGCGTCGCACGGCCGGTCGATGACCCGCTCCAGGTCCGGCACCTGCGC
This sequence comes from Actinosynnema sp. NPDC051121, assembly GCA_040689555.1. Classification (GTDB taxonomy): domain Bacteria; phylum Actinomycetota; class Actinomycetes; order Mycobacteriales; family Pseudonocardiaceae; genus Actinosynnema. Next base: position 8,925 of record JBFBCZ010000033.1, read on the forward strand.
GGCGGCCTGGGTGAGGTAGCGGCCGTCGGTGCAGAACACCGTCGCGTCGTCGGAGTCGGCGTGCACGAGCAGCGCCGCGTTCGACCCGGTGAAGCCGGTCAGGTAGCGGACGTTGAGCAGGTTGGTGACCAGCAGCGCGTCCAGCTCCCGGTCCCGGAGCGTGGCGCGCAGGGCGGCGCGGCGAGTGGAGTGCGGCATGCCAGCAGCCTAAAGCCCAGCGGACCGCCCCACCGTGACACTCGATCGGGTGAACTGTCCTGAATCGTGCGACGGGTCGCGTGACGGACAGTGCGGACGTGCCCTATGACCTGCCGCCGGCCGCGCCTAGGGTGGGACGCATGCGCGCGTGGCTGGTCCGAGGGTTCTGGCTGGGGTTGTTCCACGGCGGGGTGCAGACCGGCACCTCGGCGGTGAGCGTGCACAGCCCCGAGGCGGCGCAGTCCGTCCGGTACATCGCGATCGCGCTCGTCGTCGTCATCGGCGTGCTGTGGGGCGCGTTGGACGCGTGGCGCGGGCTCGAGGGGCGGGGCATGGTGTGGTTCCTCGCCGCGCTGGTGGCGGGACCGCTGGCCGGGGTCGCGGGAGTGGCCGGCCGGTCGCTGGTCGACCAGACCGGACTGGAGGCGCTCGGCTCGGCCCTGACCGGTGGCGCCGCGTTCACGGCGTTGCTGGTCATGGCCGCGGCGGCGGTCGGGATGGGCATCGGCAACGCCCTGCCCCAGCCGCAGGAGACGCGCTAGCGGCGCAGCTCGCCCGCCTTCTTGTACGAGTCCCAGACCTTCTTCGTCACCGCGGTGAGCTCCGAGGAGTTCAGCGCGACGACGTCAGCGGCGACCTCACCGGCGCCGAGCACCCACAGCTGGTCCTCCAGCAGCAGCCCGTACCGGCCGTCGGGCGCCTTCACCGCCTTGACGCCCGCCGGGATCTCCGCCACGACGGGCAGGTCGTCCACCACCGCCGGACGCCTGCCCAGCACCTTGATCGCGAGCCGGTCGCTCACCGAGCGGCGCTCGACCCGGACCACCTCGCCGTCCAGCACGAGGTCGGTGGTGTTGGCGGGCGACGGCACGGCGAACCCGTTCAGCACGCTCGCCGCCTCCTTCGTCGCGCAGCCGGGCACGCCCGCGAGGTCCAGGCCGAAGTGGGCCAGGTCGGTCGGCGCGTTCGCCGAGCCCTCCACGGTCGCGCGCACCACGTCCACCGCGACCCGGCCGCACGGGTCCTCGGGGGACACCGGCGCGTGCCCGCGCGCGGTGCGGACCAGGCCGGGGCCTTCGCGCCACGGGCCGGGGATGTGCACCTGCGGGTGCGGCTGGGCGGTGAAGTCCTTGTTCCAGAACGTCAGCGTCGTGCCCTGGTCGGTCGAGTGCGCGATGACGAACGCCCGCAGCGCGGCGACGTACATCCAGTCGGCGCTGAACGCGTCCACCACCGATCGGGTCCGCTTCGACTTCGTGTCGCCCACCGGCTGGAAGCCGGACGGGCCCAGCGCCTGCACACCGGAGGCGAACAGCGGGTCCTTCGACCGCAGCACGAACTGGCCCGCGCCGTTCCACCCCGCCGCCGCGCCGGTCGTGTCGGTGAACATCAGGTAGAACCAGCCGTCCAGCCACAGCGCCGACTGCTGGCCCGCGCCGTAGGTGTTGGCCCGCAGCACGTCCTGCGACGGCACGACGATCGCGCGGCCCGCGCGCGTCCACGTGAGGCCGTCCTTGCTGGTGGCGACGCCGATCGCGCTGCCGTTGGCGTGGTTGTCGCGCTCCGCGCCGGTGTAGTACAGGTAGTAGGTGCCGTCGACCTTGATCACCGACGGGTCGCAGGTGTGCATGGCGTCGAAGCCCGCCGTGCTGCCGGACAGCACCGGGACCGAGGGGTTGCCGTCGGGCGCGGCGAACGGGCCGTCGGCGCTCGCGCTCTCGGCGTAGAGCACGTCGTCGCCGCCCGGCGCGGCCGCACCGAGCTGGCTGCACCACCACATGCGGTGCTTGCCGCCCTCGAGCAGGATGCTCGGCGCGTAGTTGTACGGCGCGTCCCCGCCGCCGTGGGCGACGATGCCGCCGCTCTGCCGTCCCCGGTCGGTGGCCAGCGCGACCGGCTGCGCGGGTGGCGCGGCCTTGGGCCGGGAGGGCGCGCTCGACGTGGCCGGGCCGCTGGTGGGAGCCGGGTCGGCCGCCGGGTCGGCGGCGCTCGGGGCGCAGGCCGCCATCAGCGCGACGGCCACCGCGGCGCCGAGCAGCCTGGCCGCTCGCACATCGGGCCTGGACATGGCGGGGCGGATCTCCACTTCTCCCGATGACCGGACACCGGGACAAACGGCCTCGCACCCGGCGCGGTTCAGTGTAGAGATCGACTCCGTCAATTGAGCGTCAACCGGACGAGGCAACCAATTCCACCTCGAAACCGTCCGTGTTCTCCAGGTAGGCGGCGTAGTGATCCTGACCACCCGCGTGGGGATACCGGTCGGCGAACAGCGGTGACCAGCCGTGGTCGGTCGCGACGCGGGCCAGCCGGTCGACCTCCGCCCTGCCCGCCACGTGGAAGGCCAGGTGGTTCAGGCCCGTGCCGAGCCGGTGGTGGGCGTCGAGCGCGGGCGAGTGCTCGACCACCACGTAGGTGGGGCCGAGCCGCCAACTCACGCCCGCCGGCCAGCGCTGGTGCTCAGCCCAGCCCAGCTCCCGCAGCAGCCAGCCGAGGCTGCGCTCGGCGCGGGCCAGGTCGGGCACCCACAGCTCGACGTGGTGCAGGTGGCCCGCGGTCACGGCGCCGTCACAGCAGGACGCTGCCGCCCGACTTGGGCTCGGCCGCGACCGCCGAGTACGCCGCCGCGATGAGCGCCGGGTCCGGGCCCTCCAGCCGGCCGGGCTTGGCCAGCCCGTCGAGCACCACGAACCGCAGCACGCCCGAGCGGGTCTTCTTGTCCGAGCGCATGCCCTCCAGGAGCTGGCCGAGCGCGTCCGGGTCGTAGCCGGTCGGCAGGCCGAGCGAGGACAGGATCGAGCGGTGGCGGTCGGCGGTCGCGTCGTCCAGCCTGCCCGCGAGGCGGGCCAGCTCGGCGGCGAACACCAGGCCGACGCTGACGGCCGCGCCGTGGCGCCAGCGGTACCGCTCTCGGCGCTCGATGGCGTGCGCGAGGGTGTGGCCGTAGTTCAGGATCTCCCGCAGGTCCGACTCGCGCAGGTCTGTCGACACCACGTCGGCCTTGACCTGGATCTTGCGCCGGACCAGCTCCCCGATCACGTCGCCGGACGGGTCCAGCGCGGCCTCCGGGTCGGCCTCGATCAGGTCGAGGATCACCGGGTCGGCGATGAAACCGCCCTTGACCACCTCGGCCATGCCCGCGACCAGCTCGTGGCGCGGCAGCGTCTCCAGCGTGGCCAGGTCGACCAGGACGGCGGCCGGCTCGTAGAACGTGCCGACCAGGTTCTTGCCCGCGTCGGTGTTGATGCCGGTCTTGCCGCCGACCGCGGCGTCCACCATGCCCAGCAGCGTGGTGGGCACGTGGACCAGCTTCACCCCGCGCATCCAGGTGGAGGCGACGAACCCGGCCAGGTCGGTCACCGCGCCGCCGCCCAGGCCGATGACGGCGTCCGTGCGGCCGAGGCCGATGCGCCCGAACACGTCCCAGCAGTACCCGGCGACCCGCAGGTCCTTGCCGTCCTCGGCGTCGGGGACCTCGACGCGGTGCGCGTCGATCCCGGCGGCCTCCAGCTCGGCCCGGACCGCCTCGGCGGTCTCGGCCAGCGTGGGCGTGTGGACGATCGCCGCCCTGGCCGTGCCCTTCAGGGTCTCGACCAGGTCGCCGAGCAGGCCGCGGCCCACCACCACGTCGTACGGTCGTTCCGCGGCCACGCGGATCCGCACCGGCTCGCCCATCACCACTCCCCTCGTCGGGTCACCATTCGACCACGTCCGCTCCCAGGGCGTTCCCGCCCCACACCCCGGCGAGCACCTCGGCCTGGTCCTTGACCGCGCGCCGGGCCGCACCCCTGACCTCCGGCCAGCCCGTGACGTGGAACGTCACCGTCCGGCCGCGGAACTCGTGCCGCCACGCGCCCGCCACCCGGCCGTGCAGCACGAGCGCGCCGGGGCTGCCGACGGGCCGCCACACCCGCTTGGCCACGTCCGGGTCGGCGACCAGGTGACGCGGGCCGAGCAGGTAGGGGTCGCGCGGGAACAGCAGCAGGCCGGCGGGCGGGTCGGGCGCTCCGGTGACGTCCTCGTGCGCCAGCAGCCGCTTGCCGTCGACCCGGACCGGGCGCAGGTCGGGCCACGCGTCCTGCGGTCCGGCGCCGAGCCACTTCTCCGCGTCGGCCTTGGCGAACGGGCCGACGAGCCGCGCGTAGTCGCGCAGCAGGGTCGGCTCGCCGTGCTCCTCGACGTCCGGTGCCCCGGTCGGGCGGCGGAAGACCAGCTGCCGGCCCAGGTGCTCCAGTTCGAGGCCCGCGAGGAGGGTGGCGAGGCGGAACACGTTCTCGATGACGTGGTCGACCCCGCAGGTCGGGCAGTACGGGGTGACGGCGTCGGGCAGCAGCGGGCTGACGGCCGCGGACAGCTCGCCCTTGGTGGCCGTCCCGCCGGGGAACTCGCGGCGCAGGAGGTCGACGACCAGGTCGAGGTGCTCCAGGTCGGGCACGGGGTGGGCGCCGCACCACGCAGCCAGTTGCCGGGGCGTGCGCGGCCGGAGCTGCCGGCGCAACGCGGGCAGGTCTTCGCGGCGGTGCAGGTGCGGTGCGCCGCGCAGGCTGAGCACGCGGACCAGGTCCTCGGTGCCCTCGCGGCGGCCCCGCACCCCCAACGCCGCCGCGCCCGTCCTGGGAGGGCTGTCCACCAGGCCCAGCGGCAGCACCGCGCCGGGGTCGTCGCCGTGCAGGCCCTGCGCCGCGGCGCGGTGCGCGAGGACCTGTGCCCCGGTCAGGTCCACTCAGGTCCCTTGCGCCGGCTCCGTCGGGCGCAGCACCGCGTCGACCACCTGCTCGGGCGTGAGGTCGTCGGTGGTCACCTCGATCGTGGCGACCTCCCGGTACAGCGGCAGGCGGGCGTCGAGCAGGACCTTGAACGTGGCGCGCGGGTTCACGCCCGCCAGCAGCGGTCGCGCGCTGGACATGCCGGTGCGCCGGACGCCCTCGGCCATGCCGACGTTGAGGAAGACCACGGTGTGGCCGGCGAGCCTGCCCCGGGTGGTCGCGGACAGCACCGCGCCGCCGCCCAGCGCGAGCACGCCGTCGTGGGTCTTCAGGGCCTCCGCGACGGCTTCCTCCTCCATCGCGCGGAACGCCGGTTCGCCGTCGTCGGTGAAGATGTCGGAGATCGGCTTGCCGGCGGTGGCGACGATGTCGTCGTCGGTGTCGCGGAAGGCCACGCCGAGGCGTTCGGCGAGCAGCACCCCGACCGTCGTCTTGCCCGCTCCGGGCGGCCCGAGCACGACGTACCGGGGACTCATGCGCGCACCTCGCCGGCGCCCGGTGTGGCAAGAGCCCGGGACGCCGTGCCGAACGGTTCGCTCGCGGCCTCGCTCACAGGCCCTCCCAGCGGGCTTCCAGCGCCTCCACGTAGGAGGCGACGTTGCGCCTGGTCTCGGCGATCGAGTCGCCGCCGAACTTCTCCAGCGCCGCCTCGGCCAGCACCAGCGCCACCACCGACTCCAGCACCACGCCCGCGCGCGGCACCGCGCACACGTCGGAGCGCTGGTGGATCGCCACCGCGGGCTCTCCGGTTCGGACGTCCACAGTGGACAGAGCACGGGGCACGGTCGAGATCGGCTTCATGGCGACGCGGACGCGCAGCGGCTCGCCGTTGGTGATGCCGCCCTCCAGGCCGCCCGCCCGGTTCGAGCGCCGCGTGACGCCCTTCGGGCCGGGACCGCGGTCGATCTCGTCGTGCGCCTGGCTGCCCCACCGCTCGGCCGTGGTGAAGCCGTCGCCGATCTCCACGCCCTTCATCGCCTGCACGCCCATCAGCGCGCCGGCCAGCCGCGCGTCGAGTCGCCGGTCCCAGTGCACGTGCGAGCCGAGACCCGGCGGCAGGCCGTAGGCGATGACCTCGATCACGCCGCCGACGGTGTCGCCCGCCTCCTTCACCGCCTCGACCTCGGCCACCATCGCCTCGGTGCCGCGCGCGTCGAACGCGCGGACCGGGCTGGCGTCCACGGCGGCCAGGTCGTCCGGGCCGGGGACGGGCGCGTCGGCGGGCGTCCTGGCCTTGCCGATCGAGACGACGTGGCTGATCACGTCCACGTCGAAGACCTGCTTGAGGAAGTGGCGTGCGACCGTGCCGAGCGCGGTGCGGGCGGCGGTCTCCCGGGCGCTGGCGCGTTCGAGCACCGGGCGGGCCTCGTCGAAGCCGTACTTCTGCATGCCGGGCAGGTCGGCGTGGCCGGGGCGAGGCCTGGTCAGCGCCTCGTTGCGCCCGGTCGGCTTGAGCTCGGACGGGTCGACGGGGTCGGCGGACATCACCTTCTCCCACTTGGGCCACTCGGTGTTCCCGATCCGGACCGCGATCGGGCCGCCCTGCGTGAGCCCGTGGCGGACACCGCCCAGGATCTCCACCTCGTCGGCCTCGAACCCCATGCGGGGGCTCCGACCGAAGCCGAGACGGCGGCGCTCCAGTTGAGCGGTCAGGTCGGCAGTGGTGACCTCGACCCCGGCGACCATGCCTTCCAGCACGGCGACGAGGGCCGGTCCATGGGACTCCCCAGCGGTGATCCAGCGCAGCACGACGGCGATCCTTCCACAGTGTGAACGAGGGCCGGGCGACCAGGTCAACCCGCTCCCGACGTGTCCCGCCAGGTGGACGGCCCGCCTGCCCCGACCGCGGTCCGCAACGCCCCGACCAGGGCGTCCGACGCGATTTCCCAGGACAGCCCCGACGAATCACCCAGGTTCAGCCGCAGCGGTTCCCCGATCCGGTCGAACACCACCGCGAGCTCCACCCCGGTGAACCGGTGCCACCGCGGCGGCCAGTCACCCGGCAGCGCCTTCGGCGAGGCGAACGCGTCGACCACCGCGCCACGCGTCACGAGGTGGCCGCGGGGCGGCCGGGCTGGATCGGCAGGCAGTACGAGTTCCGCCGCGAGCACGGCCTCCAGCAGGTCGTCCTGGGCCAGTTCGCCCTGGTGGGCGAGCCGCAGCACGGCTTCCAGCTCGTTGGCCGGTTCGACGTCGGCGGCTGGCTGGTCCGGGGTCGGCGCGGTGGCTCCGGGTGCGGCGGCAGGCGGCGTCGCGGCTCGGGGCGGGCTCGGGGGTGCGGGCGGGGCGGCAGCCACAGCACCGGTCGGCGCAGGGAGATGCGCAGGCGCAGGTGAACCGGCGGACGCGGCAGGGATCGGCGCGGCGAGCCCGCCGGGCAAGGGCGAGCCGACGGACGCGGCACCGGTCGGCACCGCGAGATGCGCAGGCGCAGGTGAGCCACCGGGCGCGGCGGTGGGCGGCGCGACCAGCCGGGCGGGCGCGGGTGAGCCGGCGGGCGCGACGGGTGCGGGCCGACTCGCAGTCGCGGCAGGAGGGCGGGTGGCCGGGCGAGCGGGTGGCGGTGGGGTGGAGATAGGGCGGTAGCGGGGGTTGGGGACGTACTGGTCGGTGATCTCGCCGCGACCGTCCACCAGGTACCGGCCGATCACCGCCTCGGCGGGAGGGATGGTGGTGGAGGCGCCGTGGTTCGGGTCGACCACGTGCAGCCAGGCGTTCGGGGTGGTGCGCGCCCTCGCCCGCATCTCGGGCGTGATGGGTGGTCGGTTCATTTCCGCCTTTCGCCGTGCGCGGTCGTGGGTTCGTGCCACGATGGCCGCGTTTCTCGACCGACCGATGTAGGGAACCATGACCGACCCGCACCAGTACGTCGAACGCTTCGAACAGCAGCTCCAAGACGCGCAGCGCAAGGCCGACGCGATCCAGGGCGCCTTCCGCGAGTCCCGCGCCGAGGCGCGCAGCCCCGACGGGGCGGTCGTGGTGGCCGTCGCCTCGGGCGGGCGGATCGAGTCGCTCCAGCTCACCCCCAAGGCGATGGACCTCGGCCACACCACGCTCGGCCGCACGATCATGGACACGATCCGGCGCGCGCAGGTCGAAGCCGCGCGCAAGATCGAGGAGTCGGTGCGCCCGCTCCTCGGCGACGGCGAGAGCATGCGCTACCTGCGCGAACAGGTCGAGCAGGGCATCGCGGCGATCGACCCGGGCGCGCCCGCGGCCGAGCCGCCGACGGCGAAGCGCCCGGCGAACCGCGACGACGACGACTTCGAAGGCGGCACGTTCCTGCGATGAGCGGTTTCGAAACCAGGGCCGACGCGGTCGAGGCGCACGGCAAACTGCTGTCCGACCAGCTCGCGGCCGACCTCCAGGAGGCCGTCTCCGCCTCGCACACCAAGCTCGGCGCCGACGTGATGGGGCTGATCTGCCAGGTGTACACGTTCGTGTTCGACGACGAGTTGCAGCAGGCGCAGGACCTCGTCGCCAAGCTGCCCTCGGCGGTGGAGGCCACCGGCGTCGAGCTCAAGGCGACCGCCGCCACCTACCGCGACGCCGACGGCGGCAACGCCGCCGGGTTCGAGGGGATCAACGCGTGACCAACGAACTGATCGCCCAGCCCCAGAAGGACACCAAGGTCCTGACCGGCGCCGGCCCGTTCGACACGGCCGAGGACCTCGTCCGCGACATCGCGCTGCCGTTCCAGGAGGGCAAGTCGATCGACCCGGTCTCGCTGGGCATCGACTCGGCCGCGATGGCGATGGACATCGCCGGCGCGGTCGCCGACCCGCTGGGCACGCTCGCGTCCTCGGTGGTCGGCTGGATCATCGAGAACGTCGAGTTCGTGCGCAAGCCGTTCGACGACCTGGCGGGCGACCCGGCCGCCATCGAGGCCGCCGCGAACACGTGGACCAACATCGGCACGCGGCTCAAGGAGGTCCAGGAGGCGCAGCAGGCCGACCTGACCAAGCTCGCCGGGTGGACCGGGCCCGCCGCGGACGCCTACAAGCAGCGGGCGGGCGACCTGATCACCGGCCTGGCGAACTCGGCCGAGGCCGCCGAGTCGGCCGCGAACAAGATCAAGGTCGCGTCGGCCCTCGTCGCGGCGACCCGCACGCTGATCCGCGACCTGCTCGCCGACCTCGCGGGCACCCTGATCGCCTGGGGCATCCCGGCAGCCGCCGCAGCCGTGCCGTCCGCCGGCGCGTCGATCGCGGCGTTCATCACCCGGGCGATCACCAAGGCCGTGCAGATCGGCGGCAAGGTCGCCCAGTTCCTGAAGAAGCTGTTCGGCGCGCTGGACAAGCTCTCCGCGCTGGCCAAGCGCGCGGGCACGGCGATGCGCAAGCAGTCCGACGACCTGGCGGCTCTGGCGCGGCAGGCGCCCAACACCCCGCACGGCAACCAGACCGCCGCCGACCTGCTGCACCGGTCGACCACGCGGGCGTCCCGGGCGGACGGCCTCGACTCGGCGGGCGACCGCCTCGCCGACACCGCGACGCGCGGGCGGGACTCGCTCGACAACGTCACCCGCCGGGCCGACGACTGGGCCGCCACCACCAACCAGCGCGTCGGCGACTGGGCCGACCGCGTCAAGCAGGGCGGTCCGGCGCGGCAGCAGAAGGTCGAGGACCTGTACGCCAGGCTCGGCCAACCGCCGCTGAGCACGCGCAGCGCCGACATGCCCGATCCGGGCAACGGCGTGCAGCGCGCCGGCGACCGGGTGGACAGCCGCACCGGCGGCGGCATCCTGGACGGCCAGAACTGGGTCCGGGCCGTCGCCAGCCGTGACATCGGCCACCTCATGCCCACCCCCGGCGACCTCGTGGCCCCCGTCAAGGAAGCCGCGAAGGAGCTGAACAAGCAGTTCCTCGCCGACGACGACCAGAAGTGGGACGAGCATGACCGCCCGCAGTAAGCGCTCCCGCCGCCTGCGGGCCCTCGTCTGGTTCCTGGTCGGCGCCTACTGCGCCTTCTTCAGCTTCGTCGTGTTCAGCATCGGCCGCGAGAGCGAGCCGTACTCGGGCGACGGGAGCCGGGAGGTCGACGGGCACGCCCAGGACGTCACGTGCTCGCGCAACTGGCTCGTCCTCGGCGCCACCTGGTCGTGCGAAGCGACCGTCGTCACCCCCGACGGCGGTCGCCACCGGTTCTCCAGCTTCGCGAACAGCCTGTCCCCCGCGGACGAGGGCGCCGAGATGACCGCCAACCGGACCCGCAGCGGCAAGAAGGCCACCACCTTCCACCGCACGAACGGGCCCACGGTGAACACGCTCGGGATGGTGGTCGGCGGGTTCGGCGGCCTCGGCCTGGCGATCATCGGGCCGATCGTCGTGCTGGCGCGCAAGCGGGAGGACGCCGCCTCACCCGGCTGACACCGCGACCACCCACGTCGCCGCCAGCAGACCCGGGCCGTGCGGTAAGCCCCCGCCACGCCACCACAGGCCCAGCACGAGCGTCACCGCGCTCGCCAGCACGGCGGCCAGGGGGAGGGCCGACCAGGAGACCGACGCCAGCACCGCACCCAGCGGCCCGGCCAGCTTCACGTCTCCCCCGCCCATCGCCGACGGCGCCAGCAGCCGGACCAGCAGGTGGAAGCCGCCGAACAGCGCGCAACCCACCACCGCGCGCCACAGGTCGGCGTCGCACAGCCACAACGTGACGCCGACCGCCGGGTAAGCGGGCAACGTCAACGCGTCCGGCAGGCGGCGGTGGCGCAGGTCGGTCACGGTCAGCAGCACGCCCAGCCACGCCAGCAGCAGCGGCACGGGCAGCCAGGACGGTGGCGCCAACGCCCAGGCCACGAACCACAACACCGCCGTGGGCACGGCGCACCACAACCAGCCCACGTCCGCCCCGCGCGGGAGGCGGCGCAACAACCCGGCGCCCGCGGCGCCGGCCAGGAATCCCGAGATGACCATGGGACCAGCGTCGTCCCGGGAACGCCGGGGGCGCAACGAGAAGTGCGGGTGAATGGTCCATTCACCCGCACTCACCCGTCCGCGGAGATCAGCGCTGCCAGGAGAACAACGCGTCACCCGCCGCCACCGGACCACCGGCCGGGTCCAGCACCACCTCCGGCGTCGCGTCCAACGCGATCACCGGGCAGATCGGCGCGTAACCCGCCGCCTCCACCGCGGCCGGGTCCCACGTCACGACGGGCTGCCCCGCGCGCACCGCCTCGCCCTTGACCACGTGCAGCGTGAATCCCTCGCCCTTGAGCTTCACCGTGTCGATCCCGAGGTGCACCAACACCGCCGCGCCCTCCGAAGTGGCCACGACGAACGCGTGCGGGTGCAGCGTCACCACGGTCCCGTCCACCGGCGACAGCACGTCCGCCTGCCCCCGGTCGGGTTCGACCGCCACCCCCGGACCCACCATGGCCTGCGCGAACACCGGGTCCGGCACCTCGGTCAGCGGCACCACGCGACCGCTGACCGGGCTGGCCACGCGCAGCGTCACAGGAGGTCCTCGATGTCGCTGGCGATCGTGTCGGCCTCCGGCCCCACGACCACCTGGACGACGTTGCCCGACCGCATCACGCCGTGCGCGCCCAGGCCCTTCAAAGCCTTCTCGTCCACCAGGGAACCGTCTTCCAGCTCACAGCGCAGGCGCGTGATGCAGGGCTCGATCTCCACGATGTTGTCCGCGCCGCCGAGTGCGGCGAGGATCCGCTCCGCCTTGTCGTCCGCCACTTCAAGTCCTCTCTCGACACCTGGCCTGAGGGTGCCACCGCTCGGGCACGGTCCCGTAACGGCGGTTGACACCCGGTTGGCGCGCGGAGCATCCTCCCCGCACCAACTGGTCTAGACCGGAAAGTACCAATCCCGGTGTGGACGCGCGAGCACCGGGGAGGTGTCATGAGCCGGGACGAGATCGTCGACGGGCCGCGGCCCAAGCACGCCCAGCTCCGCGACATCCTGCGGCGCATGGCGGAGCAGGAACTGCCGCCGGGCTCGGCGATCCCGTCCGAGCGCGACCTCGCGCAGCACTACGGCGTGTCCCGCATCACAGTACGCGCGGCCGTCGGCCAGCTCGTCGCCGAAGGCCTGCTCACCAGGGCCAAGGGCCGCGGCACGTTCACCGCACGGCGGCGCATGGACGTGCAGCTGTACCTGGAGTCGTTCACCGACGACATGCGCCGCCGCGGCCTCACCCCGGCGACCGAGGTGCTGACCTGCGCCGAGGACGCGCCGCCCGCCGAGGCCGCCACCGCGCTGGGCCTGCTGCCGGGTGAGCCCGCCTGCCGGCTCGTCCGGCTGCGCCACGCCGACGGCGTGCCACTGGCCGTCGAACGGGGCTGGTACAACCCGCGGGTCGTGCCCGGCCTCGACCGGCACGACCTCACCACCTCGCTCTACACCCTCATCGCCGACACGTACGGGGTCCAACTCGACCACGCGGGCCAGACCGTGTGGGCCGAGGGCGCCGACCCCGCGACCGCGAGGCTGCTGGGCATCCGGCCCGGCAGCCCGCTGCTCGTCTTCCGCCGGGTCTCCAGCTCACGAGGCAGGCCCGTCGAGGACATGACGTCCTGGTACCGGGGCGATCTCTACCAGGTGACCATGCAATTGGACCGGACCGACCCGGAATCCGGACCGCACCACTCCGCCAAGGGAGGTACCCCATGAGCGCCAGCGCCCCACAGGCGACCGGCGGTCGTGAGATCAAGGGCCTGGCCGGGCTCCAACGGTTCGGTCGCAGCCTCATGCTGCCGATCGCCGTGCTGCCCGCCGCCGCTCTTCTGCTGCGACTCGGCCAACCCGACATGCTGGGCAAGGACGGCCTGGGCTGGAACCAGGTCGCCGCGGTCATCGGCAACGCGGGCGACGCGCTGTTCGCCAACCTGCCGCTGCTGTTCGCCGTCGGCATCGCCGTCGGCTTCGCCCGCCGCGGCGACGGTTCCACGGGCCTGGCCGCGGTGGTCGGCTACGTGGTGCTGCAGGGCGTGTTCAAGGCGATGTCGCCGCTGGTCCTCGACCAGCCGACCGACCCGGCCGCGGCCCCGGTCCTGATCGACTACAAGGTGCTCGGCGGTATCGTCGTCGGCTTGATCACCGCGGTGCTGTGGCAGAAGTACCACCGCATCAAGCTGCCGCCGTACCTGGCGTTCTTCGGCGGTCGGCGGTTCGTGCCGATCCTGGTCGCGGGCGTGGTGCTGATCGTCGGCGTGCTGATGGGCCTGATCTACCCGGTGTTCGCGGCCGGCCTGAAGAACGTCGGCGAGGCCATCACCGGCAGCACGATCCTCGGCGCGGGCATCTACGGCTTCGTCAACCGGCTGCTGATCCCGCTGGGCCTGCACCACATCGTGAACAACGTGGTGTGGTTCCAGTTCGGCGAGTTCAACGAGAAGACCGGCGACATCCCCCGGTTCCTCGCGGGCGACCCGACCGCGGGCACGTTCATGACCGGTTTCTTCCCGATCTTCATGTTCGCGCTCCCGGCGGCGGCGCTGGCCATCGTGCACACCGCGCGGCCGGGTCAGCGGAAGGTCATCGCCGGCATCATGGGCTCGGCGGCGTTGACGGCGTTCATCACGGGTGTGACCGAACCGCTCGAGTTCGCGTTCATGTTCGTGGCGTGGCCGCTGTACGTGATCCACGCGGTGCTCACCGGTACGTCGCTGGCCATCAGCAACGCGCTGGGGATCCACGACGGGTTCGGGTTCTCCGCGGGCGCCATCGACTACCTGCTCAACTTCAACATCGCGACCAAGCCCCTGCTGATCCTGGTGCTGGGCGTGATCTACGGCGCCATCTACTACTTCGTGTTCCGCTTCGTCATCACCAAGTGGAACCTGAGGACACCCGGCCGCAGCGAGGACGAGGACCCGGAGGCCGACGAGAGCGTGGTCGAGGGCAGCGGCCGGCGTGAGCGCACGGACAAGGGTGACAAGGAAGGCCGGTCGGACGCGACGGCGTCCTGACGGTGGACAGCGGGAACGAGAGGACGGGTCATGCCTGAGCGACGGGTCACCGTGGCGAGCAAGGTCGGACTGCACGCGCGCCCTGCCGCACTGCTGGCGAAGGCGGCGGCCGGGCAACCGGTGACGGTCACCATCCGCAAGGACGACGGCCAACCGGTCGAGGCGGCGAGCGTGCTGGGCTTGATGACGCTCGGCGCGATGCACGGTGACGAGGTCGTCCTGGCCGCGGACGGCGACGGCGCGGACGCCGCGCTGGAGGCGATCGCGGAGATCATCGCCACCGACCTCGACGAGGGCTGATCCCTCAGCACGACGACCGGGCCCCGCTCGCACCTCCGCGAGCGGGGCCCGGCGCGTTCTGAGCGTTGAATTCAGGGGTCCTGAACGTAGGACACACGCGTTCCGAACGTAGGACACGCGCGACGCGAACGTAGGACACGCGCGGGCTGGAGGTAGGACTCTCGGGGTCAGTCTTCGGTGCCGCAGCACTGGCGGATCAGGCGCGGGGTCAGGGGTGCCCGCAGCACGACGGCGCGGAAGTCCTCGTCCGCCGCCAGCTCCCGCAGGTGCTCGGGGAAGCACTCCGAGATCCACAGCGGTTCGACGACGCCGCGCACCGCCTCCGGATCGACTTCCAGGTGGTCCGCCATCGCCGGCCACCGCACCCGCACGATCGTCCACAGCGCGAGCACGTCGGAAGCGACGGTGTTGTTCTCCAGCACCCGCACCGAGCGCAGGACGCTGTAGGTGTTGAGGAACTTCTTGACGTTGCGCGGGTTCGCGTCCAGCAACGGCAGGAAGCCGCGCAGCGCGTGTTCGGTCCGCTTGCGGTTGCGCGGCGTGTTGAGGGCGAGCGCGGCGTCGGTGACCAGGTCCTCGCGCGCGTCGTCACTGGCCTCGTCCAGCACTTGCAGGATCTCGGCCTCCTCACCCTCGGCGATGCGCCGGCGCGCTTCCCGCACCTCCGACTCGGTGTCCGCGCCCCCGTCCGCCGACTCGACGCGCAGCAGGCGGTCCAGGAACACCGACCTCGCCTTCGCGGTGGGCACGGGCACCGGCACGGTGAGCTGGAAGAGCTTGTCCAGGAACAGGTGGCCCAACGGGTAGCCGGGCAACGCGACGCTGTCGCCGAACGCCTTGTAGGCCGTCTCGTAGCTGGTGCGCAGCCAGACCCCGTCGGCGGCAACGACGAAGTACGCGGCCGTGCCGGAGTCCCTGATCAGGGTCTGCACCGAGTCGAGCAGCTCCACGACGTAGGTGTCGGGACAGCGGTCGAGGTCGTCGATGAAGAACAGCACGGGTTTCGCCGACTTGCCGAGCATCCACCCGAAGTGGGCCGCGACCTCGTCCATCGGGTTGGCCGTGGACTGCTCGAACAGCCGCGCGCCGCGCGCCGAGTCCCACAGCAGGAACCGGCTGACCAACCGGGACGCGACCCACAGCGCGGTCACGGCGCCGGCCACCGCGGTCACGCCCTTCGCCGCGTTGGTGAGCAGGTCGCCGCCCGTGCCACGCGGCCACAGCAGCGCCACCGCCGCCGCGGCCACCGCCACCAGGACGAACGCCAGCACGTACGGCGCGCCGGACCTCCGCGCCCGCACGAACGTCTCCGCCAGCCGCAGCCACGCCGACCGCCAGAAGCCGCGCTGGCGGGATATCTCCTTGCGGGTGGCGCCGAGCAGCGTCCACCACGGCGGCGCGATGCGCGACTGGCGCCACGCGTCGAACCGGACGACGGTGAACTCCCGTTCCAACCGCCGGCCCAGGAAGTTGAGCAGGCTGCTCTTGCCGGTGCCCCACGCGCCGTCGACGTGCACGAGGAACGAGGTGCCCGGCTCATCCCGGCGCACCTCGCGCAGCCGCAGGGCGAGCACGTCGGCCAACGACGCCCGGTTCAGGTCGTCCCGGGTGGCGGGCGCGTCGGTCGACCAGTCGACATCGGCGTCCGGTTCGGCCGGCTCCGCGAGGAGGAACTCGGGTTCGGGCGGCAGAGGGGCGTCGACCTCGGTAGGAGGAGCGGTCGGCGCACGTCTGCCGCCGGGCGCGCCCGCGATGTACAGCGGGCCGGCCAGCGTGCTGCTCATCACGGGCGTCTGGGTGTCCGACGACC
Source organism: Actinosynnema sp. NPDC051121 (assembly GCA_040689555.1). Taxonomy (GTDB): domain Bacteria; phylum Actinomycetota; class Actinomycetes; order Mycobacteriales; family Pseudonocardiaceae; genus Actinosynnema. Next base: position 24,922 of record JBFBCZ010000033.1, read on the forward strand.
GCATGCCGTCGTGGATGTAGGAGTACAGCTCGCGGATCTCCACCAGGCCGTCGCCGTCGAGATCGGCGTTCCCGGTGGCCAGGCCCTCCAGCAGCACCGCGGTGAACCGCGAGCCGGGACGGCCGCCCTCGACGCTCTCGAAGGCGTATTCCGTCCGCCTGGACGAGGCCAGCACGGCCTGCCCGACGGCGATCCGACCGACCTCCAGGTAGGACCCGGAGTAGCTGCAGTCGAGGATCACCACGGCGTTGGCCGCGCGGGACTGGCCGACCACGTCGGACAGGAACGTGGCCGGGATCGCCGTCGCCGAGAGCAGGGACGACTCGGTGTCGGCCGCCGCGAGGTGCAGCACGCCGTCGTCGGTCTTCAAGCCGTGGCCGGTGTAGTAGAACAGCAGCACGTCGTCGCGGGACGCGTCCCTGAAGAAGCTCGCGATGGCGCGACGGGCCCGGTCCGCGGTGGGCTCGGCCAGCCACTCGACGTCGAACCCGCCCACGTCCGGGTCGGAGAGCACCGCGGCCAGCGCTTCGCCGTCCGCCCGGGCGCTGGGCAGGGGTCTCAGGCGCCCGTCGGTGAACTCGCCCGTCGAGACGAGCAGCGCGCGCCGCCTGCCCGTCGGGCCCTCAGCCATCGATCGGCAGTGGGAGGAGGTTGTCGGTGGCGGTGCGGAGGGCGGTGCGCATCGCCTCGCGCGGGGCGGGGTGGCCGGTGAACTGCTCGGACTGGCCGAACGCCTGGTGCAGGAGCATGTCCAGGCCGGTGGCGAGGGTGCGTCCGCGCTTCTCCACGGCGTGGGCCAGCGGCGTCGGCCACGGGTGGTAGATGACGTCCAGCACGCACGGCGACCCGGCCAGCGCGGCGGCGATCGGCTCGGTGGCGTCCGGCGGCACGGTGCTGATCAGGACGTCCGACGACGACGCCAGCGCGGCGAAGTCGGCCGTGTCCCAGGTCACGACGTCCAGGGCCAGGCCGAGGCGGGACGCGCACGACTCCGCCTCCGCCGCGCGGCTCGCCGAACGCACCACCAGCGAGACCGCGCGGACCCCGACGGACGCCAGCGCGACCAGAGCCGCGGTGGCGGTGCCGCCCGCGCCCAGCAGGACCGCGCGCGTGCCGGACGTGAAGCCGCACGACGCGCGCAGCGCCCCCAGCACACCGTCCACGTCGGTGTTGTCCGCACGCCACCCGCCGTCGACCGGCACCAGGGTGTTCGCGGCGCCCACCTGCACGGCCCGGGGCGTCGCGGTGGTGGCGACGGCCAGCGCGGCGCGCTTGCCCGGCATGGTCACCGACAGCCCCGCCCACGACGAATCCAGGCCCGCGACCAGGGACGGCACCCCGTCGGCCGGGCACTCGACCCGCGTGTACTCCCAGTCGGACAGGCCCAGCGCCGCGAACGCCGCGTTGTGCAGGACCGGTGACAACGAGTGGGCCACCGGCGAGCCGATGACCGCCGCACGGCGGGCCACGGTCAGAAGACGCCTTCCGCGCGAGCCTTGTCCGACACGGCCTGGTGCTCCTCGTAGGTGTTCGTGAAGCACGACGTGCCGTCCTTCTGGCACTTCACGAAGTACATCCACGGCCCGTCCTCGGGCGTGATGGCGGCGGTGATCGCCTCACGGCCCGGCGAGCCGATCGGCGTCGGCGGCAGCCCCTGTACCTGGTAGGTGTTGTACGGGCCGGACCGCTCGCGGTCCTCGTCGCTGGTGGTGATGATCGGCCGGTCCAGCTTGTAGTTGACCGTGGAGTCCAGCTCCAGCTTCTGCGGCTTGGCGAGCCTGCTGTAGATCACCCGCGAGATCTTGCCGAAGTCCTTGGTCAGGCCTTCCTTCTCGATCAGGGAGGCGATGACCAGCACCTCGTACGGCCGGAAGCCCGTCTTGCCCGCGCCGGACGGGATGCCGTAGCCCTGCAACCTCGTCAGCGACGTGGCGATCACGCCCTTGAGCAGCTCGGCGGCGTTCGCACCGGGGTTGACCTGGTACAGGCCGGGCACGATGAGGCCTTCGAGCCGGTTCGCCTTCGGCGCGGACGCGACGTCGGGCAGCGCCCAGTCGGGGATGCCGAGCGCGGCCGGGTCGGCGTTCTCCGCCGCGTCGCGCAGCTCCTGCGGCGTGACGCACTTCTTGGCGCCGTCCAGCTCCACGCACGAGGCCTCGGACAGCCGCGTCAGGATCCCCGGCGTGACCTTGCCGTCCGGGCCGGTGATGTCGTGCAGCACGAAGCCGCCCTTGACCTCCAGCGGCACGATCTTGGACGCCTTGTCCACCATCCGCGCGACCGCGGCCTCGCCGGACATCTTGGTCTTCATCAGGTAGAACCCGGGCTGGATCGCGGTGACCCGCGAGTCGTTCGCGCCCGCCTCGGTGAACGCCCGCGCGCTGGCCACCACGCCCTGCTCCTTGAGCGTGGTCGCGATGGTGGTGACCAGGTCGCCGTCCTTGACCTCGACCACCACGTCCGTCTCGCCCGCCCCGGCGTAGTCGTCGTACGACCCGATGCCGCTCAGCGTGCGGTAGCCGTAGTACGCGCCGACGCCGCCGCCGGTCAGCACCAGCGCCACGACGACCCACAGGATCGTCCGCTTGCGCCGGCGCTTCGCACGACGGGCCGCGGCGTCGCTCCTGCCGCGTGCCGCCCGCTCTTCGCGGGTGTCGGGATCGGTGAACAACCCGAGGTCGTCGTTCACGAGCCGTCCTTAGCTCCGGGGGCCCGCTCCGCAGCGGATCGAGCCACTTGTCGCGCCCGTGCGTCCAGCCAGGACTGCAGGATCTCGACCGCGGCAGCCTGGTCGACCACGGCGCGCTGCTTCTTGCCGCGCACCCCGCGCTCGGAGAGCACCCGGCTCGCCGTCACGGTGGTCAGCCGCTCATCGGTGAGCCGCACCGGAACCGGTGCGACGCGCTCGGCCAACGCCGCAGCGTACGCCGTGGCGGCCTCCGCCGCCGGCCCGTGCTTGCCGGCCAGCGTGCGGGGCAGTCCGACCACGACCTCGACCACGTCGTGCTCGGTGACCAGGCCGGCGAGGTCCCGCAGGTCCCGTCCGGTCTTCACATCACGCGCCAGGGTAACCAGTGGCGTCGCCAGGAACGCGCCGGGATCGCTCAACGCCACCCCGACGCGCACCGCGCCGACGTCGACGCCCAGCCTCCGGCCGAGGCCGGGGTCGTCGACGCCGGGGCGGTCAGCGCTGCTCAACGGCGCGGTCCACCTCGGTGCGCAGGGCGGTGATGGCGTCGCCCACACCGGCCGGGTTCGTGCCGCCACCCTGGGCGAGGTCCGGCTTGCCGCCGCCGCGACCGCCGACGGCCGGGGCGAAGGCCGGCACCAGCTTGCCGGCGGCCAGGCCCAGGTCACGGGCGGCGGACGTGGTGGCGACCACGAAGCTCACCTTGTCGCCGTCCGGGGCGAACAGGCCGACCACGCCCGGCTTGGCGCCGAGCCGGTTGCGCACCTCGCCGGCGATGGTCCGCACGTCGGCGCCCGACGTGCCCTCCGGCAGCTCGAGGGCCACCAGGGACACCCCGCGCACGTCCAGGGCCTGCTCGGCCAGCGAGCCGGCGTTGGCGACGAGCTGGGCGGCCTTGACCTTCTCCAGCTCCTTCTCGGCCACCCGCAGCCGCTCCACCAAGGCCTCGACCCGGGCGGGCACCTCGGCGTCGGGCACCTTGAGCAGCGTGGCGACGTTCTGCACCAGGGCCCGCTCCTGGGCCAGGTACTTGAAGGCCTCGATGCCGACGTAGGCCTCCAGCCGGCGCACGCCGGAGCCGACCGACGACTCGCCGATCACCGTGATCGGGCCGATCTGGGACGAGTGCTCGACGTGCGTGCCACCGCACAGCTCGCGCGACCACGGCCCGCCGATCTCGACCACGCGCACGGTCTCGTCGTAGGTCTCGCCGAACAGGGCCACGGCGCCCAGCTCCTGGGCGCCGCCCATGTCCGTGTACACCACGCGCACCGGCAGGTCCTTGCGGACGGCCAGGTTGGAGACCTCTTCGATCTCGCTGCGGGCCTCCTCCGAAAGACCACCCGTCCAGGCGAAGTCCAGCCGCAGGTAGCCCGGCTTGTTGTACGAGCCGCTCTGCAGGGCCGACGGGCCGAGCACCTGCCGCAGGGCGGCGTGCACGACGTGCGTGCCCGAGTGGCCCTGGCGGGCGCCGACGCGCCACTCCGGGTCGACCCTGGCCTCGACCTGCTCGCCCTCGGCGACCTCGCCGCTGACCACGCGCACCTGGTGCACCCACAGCTTGCGGGCCACCTTCTGGACGTCCACGACCTCCAGCTCGGCGTTGGCGGTGACGATCGTGCCGGCGTCGCTCTCCTGGCCGCCCGACTCGGCGTACAGGGGGGTGCGGTCGAGCACGACCTCGACGATGTCGCCCTCGCGGGCCGACTTGACCCGCTTGCCGCCGCTGACGATGCCGCGCAGGGTGGCCTCGCTGGCCAGCTCGGTGTAGCCGGTGAACTCGGTGGCGCCGAGCTCCAGCAGCTCCCGGTACACGGTCTGGTCGCCGTGGCCGGTCTTCTTGCCGGCGGCGTCGGCCTTGGCGCGGGCGCGCTGCTCGGCCATCAGCTTGCGGAACCCGTCCTCGTCCACGGTGAGGCCGGCCTCGGCGGCCATCTCCAGGGTGAGGTCGAACGGGAAGCCGTAGGTGTCGTGCAGCTGGAAGGCCTTGTCACCGGGCAGGGTGGCGCGGCCGTCGGCCTTGACCTGGCCGGCGGCCGTCTCGAAGATCCGCGACCCGGCGTCGAGCGTCCGCAGGAACGTGTCCTCCTCGGCCTTGAGCACCTGCTGGATCCGGTCGAAGCCCTTGACCAGGTCCGGGTAGGCCGGGCCCATGGCGTCGCGGACGACCTCGGCGAACTGCACCAGCACCGGCTCGGTCACGCCGAGCAGGCGGGCCGAGCGGACGATCCGGCGCAGCAGCCGGCGCAGCACGTAGCCGCGGGCCTCGTTGCCGGGCGTGACGCCGTCGCCGACGATCAGCACGCCGCTGCGGGCGTGGTCGGCGATGACGCGGAAGCGGACGTCGTCGGCCGGGTTGTCGCCGTACTTGCGGCCGGACAGCTCCTCGGCCTTGGCGATCACCGGGCGGACCAGGTCGGTCTCGTAGACGTTGTCCACGTCCTGGAGCAGCACGGCCACCCGCTCGACGCCCATGCCGGTGTCGATGTTCTTGGCGGGCAGGTCCCCGACGATCGGGAACTCCTCCTTGGTGCCCCCCTCGCCGCGGATGTTCTGCATGAAGACGAGGTTCCAGATCTCCAGGTACCGGTTCTCGTCGGCGACCGGGCCGCCCTCGGCGCCGTACTCCGGGCCCCGGTCGTAGTAGATCTCCGAGCACGGGCCGCACGGGCCGGGCACGCCCATCGACCAGAAGTTGTCGGCCATGCCGCGCCGCTGGATGCGCTCCAGCGGGAGGCCGGCGACCTTCTGCCACAGCTCGATGGCCTCGTCGTCGTCCAGGTAGACGGTCACCCACAGGCGCTCGGGGTCGAAGCCGTAGCCGCCCTCGTCCTGGGACTTCGTGATCAGCTCCCAGGCGAACCGGATGGCGTCTTCCTTGAAGTAGTCGCCGAAGGAGAAGTTGCCGGCCATCTGGAAGAACGTGTTGTGCCGAGCGGTCTTGCCCACCTCGTCGATGTCACCGGTGCGCACGACCTTCTGGATGCTCGTGGCGCGCGGGTGCGGCGGCGGGGCCTCGCCGAGGAAGTACGGCTTGAACGGCACCATGCCGGCGTTGACGAACAGCAGGTTCGGGTCGTCCAGGATGAGGGAGGCGCTGGGCACGTACTTGTGGCCGGCGTTCTCGAAGTGCTCGCGGAAGCGCTTGATGATCTCGTGGGTCTGCACGGGTCTTGTCCTTCGGGAGTGTGGAGGTCGCGACGATCGGGCGAGGGCGCGGCGAGGCGAACGAACGGCCTACCTGGCGTCGTTCGCCCTGCGCGCTCGCCGACCCGGCGTGAAGCCCGTCTGGCGTTCCACGGTGTCTTGCAACTCCTGTTCGCGCTCCGACATTCCGGCGCGCACCTCGGCGCCGAAGGAGCCGATGGCGCCCGCCAGCTCGCGCAGTCCCTGGCCGACGTTCTCGCCGATGCCCGCGGGCGTGGCGGCGTGCGCGGCCTGGCCCGCCTTGCGGGTGGCGAACACGCCGGCGGCGATGCCGAGCCCGAACCAGAACAGCCGCCTCATCGCCTGCCCCTGCGCCGCGTGTGCTTGCTGGAGGTCTCCTTGGCCGCGCGCCGGGCGCGGACGGCCTTGCTCACGCCGTAGGACAGCGCGGCGGCCTTGACCAGCGGCCCGCCCAGCGTGGCGGTGAACAGCGAGGTGAGCGCCGAGACGTTGCCGGTGACCGCGCGGGCGTTGGCGGTGATCCCGTCCACCCGCTCCAACTGCGTGTTCACGTGCGTGATCGTCGTGTTCGCGCCGGTGAAGAGGGGGTCGCTGTTCTGGTGCGCCTTGCGGATGGCGATCGTGGCCTCGTCCAGCGTCCGGCCCAGCTTGATCAACGGGATCGCCAGCAGGAGCACAAGCAGCACGAACGCGCCGGCGGCGACCAGCGCGGCGATCTGCCCTGGCGACACGGATCCTCCTGGTGGATTGCAAGGCTCAAGGTGGTGGCCAAGGTTACCGCGACCGCGTCGGGCGCTCCGAACGAGATCAGGGCAGCGCTGTGCCACGTGGTGGGACGGCGGGGCAAGACCCCCCATTTGGCGTCGATTCGATCGTGGTCGCGGCGGCTAGCGTGGTCACGCGAGTGATCGTCACACCACGGATGGTCACCGAGGGGCTTGACACACACCACCCCGGGTATATGAGGTAAGCCTCACCTTAGTCGATCGTCGGAGGTGTCGTGTTCGCGGTGAGTCCCTCCGGACGACCGGTCCCGCCCGGCAGGCCCGCCGACGTGCTGGCCCAGGCCCAGCAGGTGCTCGGCGACCTGCCCGAGCACGGCATCGGGGCGGAGGCCGCGCTGGCCCGCGTCACGACCGTGCTCGGCACCGCCGGGGTGGACCTGACCAGCCCGTTCGCCGCCGCGCACCTGCAACCGCCCCCGCTGGCCGTGGCCGTCACGGCGGACGCGCTGGCCGGCGCGTCCAACGCCTCCCTGGACACCTACGACTCCGGGCCGGCCGCGCTGGCCGTGGAGCGGTGGGTGGTGGCGGCGCTGACCCGGTGGGCCGGGTTCGGCGCCGACGCGGACGGCGTGTTCACCCCAGGCGGCACGCTGTCGAACCTCACCGCGCTGCTGCTGGCACGGGACGCCGCCGGGGCCAGGCTGGGCGTGGACGTGCGGTCCGACGGGGTCGCCGCGCTGCCCGACCCGGTGGTGTTCTGCTCGGAGCTGGCGCACTTCTCGGTGGCGCGGGCGTGCGCCGCGCTGGGCATCGGCGAGCACGCGGTGCGCACGGTGTCGGTGGACTCGCGCCGGCGGATGCGGCCGGACGCGCTGGCGGCGATGCTGCGGGCGGGCGGCACGCCGGTGGCCGTCGTGGCGACCGCGGGCACCACGGACTTCGGCTCGGTGGACCCGCTGCCGGAGCTGGCGGCGATCGCCCGCGAGCACGGCACGTGGCTGCACGTGGACGCCGCCTACGGCTTCGGCGCGGTGTTCTCGGCGAAGCTCGCCGGCCTGGTGGACGGGCTGGCGCTGGCCGACTCGGTGACCGCGGACCTGCACAAGATCGGCTGGCAGCCGGCCGCGGCGAGCGTGCTGCTGGTGCGGTCGGCGGCGCTGTTCGGGCCGCTGGAGCGGTCGGTGGCCTACCTCAACCCCGATGACGACCGGGCCGAGGGCTACGACGGCACGCTGGGCCGGTCGTTGCAGACCACCCGCCGGCCGGACGCGGTGAAGGTGGCCGCGACGCTGCTCGCGCTGGGCCGCGCCGGGCTGGGCGCGCTGGTCGACCGGTGCCACGAGCTGGCCGGGCACGCCGCCGCGCTGATCGCCGCCGACCCGTCGTTCGAGCTGGTCGGCGGCGCGACGCTGACCACGGTGGTGTTCCGCTACCTGCCGGCCGACGAGTCGCTGGCCGACGAGGTGAACGCGCGCCTGCGCCGGGCGCTGCTGCGCGCGGGCACGGCGCTGATCGGCCGCACCGAGGTGGACAAGGCGACGTGCCTGAAGCTGACCCTGCTCAACCCGAACGCCCGGGAGGCGGACCTGGTCGCGCTGCTGGCCCTGGTCCGCGAAGCCGGTTCCGCCGCCGAACGACTTGTGGAAGGAGCGGCATGAGTCCGGATCCGCTGGAAGGCGACCCCCGGTCGACCGCGGAGCACGCGCACCTGGAGGCGTTGCTGCGCTGTTGGGTGCGGGAGCGGAACGTGCCGGTGGACGGCCGGGTGCGGATCGACGTGCTCGGGCTGCCGCTGGAGGCGGAGGTGCGGTACGCGTCACCGACCGGCCGGCACCGGTTCGGTCCCGTGACGCTGGCGGGCAGACCGGCCGATCCGGTGCTGGCGGTGGCGCTGGTGGCCGCCGAGCTGGGTGGTGAGACCGCCGACCTGGTAGAGCGCACGGCCGAGTCGGTGCGGCGGGTCGCGGAGTTCGTGGCCTACCGGCGGCGCGAGCCGGTGGGGCCCGCGGACCGGTTCCTGGACAGCGAGCAGCGGCTGATGCTCGGGCACCTGCACCACCCCGCGCCCAAGAGCCGCGACGGCCTGTCCGACGCCGACAACGCCCGGTACGCGCCGGAGCTGCGCGGGTCGTTCCCGCTGTTCTGGTTCTCGGCCGCCGAGCAGGTCGTGTCGCACGGGTCGGTGGCCGGGCCGGACGCGGTGACGCTGCTGTCGACGCTGGCCGGGCGCAGCCCCGAGCCGGGCCGGGTGCTCGTGCCCGCGCACCCGTGGCAGGCGCACGACCTGCTGACCAGGCCGCGGATCGCGTCGCTGGTCTCGCGCGGGCTGCTGGAGCCGCTCGGCGAGTTCGGGCCGGCGTGGTCGCCGACGTCGAGCCTGCGCACGGTGTACCGGACCGGCGCGCCGGTGATGCTGAAGCTGTCGCTGGGCCTGCAGATCACGAACTCCCGGCGCGAGTCGACGGCGACCGAGCTGCGCCGGGGCTCGGAGGTCCACCTCCTGCTGGAGTCCGGGTACGCGAGCGGCACGGAGAAGGCGCACCCCGAGTTCAGCGTCGTGCGCGACCCGGCGTGGCTGGCGGTGGACGAGGGCGGCGAGGTCACCGGGCTGGACGTGGCCGTGCGCGAGGTGCCCCACGACATCGGCGACTCGCGGTGCCTGGCCGGCATGGTCGCGCCGCGTCCGGGCATCGGGCGGTCCCTGCTGGGCGAGCTCGTGCTGCGGCTGAACGCGGCCGAGTGGGTCGCCGACTACACCGACCGCGTGCTGGTGCCGATGCTGCGGCTGTACGCCGAGACCGGCATCGGGCTGGAGGCCCACCAGCAGAACACGCTGGTGCGGCTGGACCCGGCGGGCCGGGTGGTCGGCGGGCGCTACCGGGACAACCAGGGCTACTACCTGGCGGCCTCGCACCTGCCGCGGGTGCTGGAGCGGCTGGGGACCGGGCGGTCGACGCTGGCCGTGGTGGACGACGCGGTGGTGGACGACCGGCTCACGTACTACCTGCTGCGCAACCAGGCGTTGGCGGTGATCGGGTGCATCGGCGTGGAGGGGCTGGCCGACGAACGGGACCTGCTGGGCGTGATGGCGGCACGGCTGGAAGCGGCGCTGCCGTCGCTGGCCGAGGCCGGCCCGGACGGCGACCGGCTGGCCCGGCGGTGGTTGGAGGCGGACGTGCTGCCGTGCAAGGCGAACCTGCTGACCAGGCTGGAGGGCATCGACGAGGTGCTGGCGCCGCTGGACGCGCAGTCGGTGTACTTCGACGCGCCCAACCCGTTGCGGGAGGGCAGGTGCGCCCGGTGACCCACCTCGACGCCTACCGGACGACCGACGACCTGTCCGCCGTGCCCGGTCCCCCGCTGCCGGAGCTGACCGGCGGCTGGCGCGCCCGCCCGGCCGACCCGGACACCCGGGACCTGGACCTGGTGCACCGCTGGATGCAGGCGCCGCACGTGGCCGCGTTCTGGCACCAGGCGTGGCCGCGGGAGCGGTGGGAGGAGGAGTTGCGCGGGCAGCTGTCCGGGCTGCACTCGTTGCCGGTGCTGGTGAGCCGGGACGGCGGCGACCCGGTGATCTACCTGGAGGTGTACCGGGCGGCGCGGGACGTGGTCGCCGGGGTCTACCCGGCCCGGCCGCACGACCTCGGGCTGCACGTCGCCGTCGGCGAGCTGTCGATGACCGACCAGGGGCTCGTGCGCGAACTGCTGCCGGTCGTCACCGAGGCCCTGTTCGCGGCCGACCCCCGGTGCACGCGGGTGCTGCTCGAGCCGGACGTGCGCAACCGGCGGGCGATCGCGTCGTTCACCGCGGGCGGGTTCGCGCCGGTGGGCGAGGTGCTGCTGCCGGACAAGGTGGCCCTGCTGATGGTGCGCACGCGGTGACCGTCCACGACGTCGTGGCGATCGGGTGCGGACCGTTCAACCTCGGCTTGGCCGCGCTGGCGTCCACCGTGGACGGCGTGGACGCGGTGGTGCTGGAGGCGCGGCCGGAGTTGCGCTGGCACAGCGGGATGATGTTCGGCGACGCGGTGCTCCAGGTGAGCTTCCTGGCCGACCTGGTGACGTTGGTCGACCCGACGCACCCGCTGTCGTTCCTGGCCTACCTGCGTGACGCGGACCGGCTGTACCCGTTCTACGTGCGGGAGAGGTTCCACCCGACCCGGCGCGAGTACGAGGACTACCTGAGGTGGGCGGCGTCGCGGCTGCCGGTGCGGTTCTCGCACGACGTGACGTCGGTGCGCTGGGAGGCCGGCCGGTTCGCGGTGGCGGGGCCGGGGTTCGCGGTGTCCGCGCGGCACCTGGTGCTCGGGGTGGGCACCACGCCGTCGGTGCCGCCCGCGTTGGCGGGCCTCGGCGACCGGCTGGTGCACAGCTCCGACTACCTGCACCGGTCGATTTCCGCCGATCGGGTGACGGTGGTGGGGTCGGGGCAGTCGGGCGCGGAGATCGTGCTGGACCTCTTGCGGCGCAACCTGGAGGGCGGCCCGGCGGTGACGTGGCTGACCCGCACGCCGGTGTTCGCGCCGCTGGACTACACCAAGCTGGTGCTGGAGATGACCACGCCGTCGTACGTGCGGCACTTCCACTCGCTGCCGCAGGACCGGCGGGACGCGGTGCGCGCCGAGCACTGGCGGCACTACCGGGCGATCTCGGCGGAGACGCTGGAGGAGCTGCACGACCTGCTGTACCGGCGGGAGTGGGAGCACGGGCTCGCGCCGGTCGAGCTGCGGCCTGGCGTGACGGTGGTGTCGTCGTCGGTCTCCGGCTCCGAGGTGGTGCTGGAGTGCGCGCACCGCGACACCGGGCGGACGTTCCGGCACCACGCGGACGTGGTCGTGGCGGCCACCGGGTACGCGCAGGCCCCGACGCCGTTCCTGGAGCCGTTGGAGCCGTTCGTGCGCCGGGACCCGCAGGGGCGGTACGTCGTCGCGCTGGACCACTCGATCTCGCTGGACCCGTCCGTCACGGGCCGGGTGTTCGTGGCCAACGCCGACCTGCACAGCCACGGCGTGGCCGCCCCCGACCTGGGCATCGGGGCGGTGCGCAACGCGACCATCCTCAACGCGGTGACCGGCCGCGAGGTCTACCCGCTGCCCAAGCACACCGCGTACACCAGCTTCGGCGCTCCGGGAGACCACGGTGACTGACCTCTGGCGCGAGTGCTCGGCGGCGTTGCTGGCCAAGGCGATCGGCGAACTGTGCTTCGAGGGGTTGCTGACCCCCGCCGAGGGCTACGAGCTGCGGTTCGACGACGCGGTGTACACGTTCTCGGCGACCCGGACGGCGTTCGGCGGGTGGGTGGTGGAGCCGGGGTCGGTGCGCCGGGCGGCGGCCGGAATCCTCGGTGACGACGTGGTGGAGCCGTGCGACGACGTGCAGCGGTTCGTGGTGGACGCGTTCCGGTTCCTGCGGGTCGACCCGGCCACGACGGCCGGTTTCCTGGCCGAGGTGACCGCGACCCTGGCCGCCGACGTGGCGCTGGCGTCGACCGCGCGGCCCGTCGCGGAGCTGGTGTCGTTGCCGCAGGCGGAGCTGGACGGTCACCTGACCGGGCACCCGTGGCTGATCGCGAACAAGGGACGGGTGGGGTTCTCGGCGGAGGACTTGGCGCGGCACAGCCCCGAGGCGCGCACGCCCGTGCGGCTGCCGTGGCTGGCCGTGCACCGGGGGCTGGCGGAGTTCCGCGGCACGTCGTCGTTGTCGGAGTCGTCGGTGCGGGCGCACGAGCTGGACCCGGCGACGGTGGAGCGGTTCACCGAGGCGTTGCAGGAGGCCGGGGTCGACCCGGCGGCGTACGTGTGGCTGCCCGTGCACCCGTGGCAGCTCGACCACGTGGTGCGGACGTTGTGGGCACCGGAACTGGCCACCGGCCGGATCGTGGAGCTGGGCGAGGCCCCGGACTGGTACCTGCCGACCCAGGCGATCCGGACCATGTCCAACGTGGACTCGCCGACGCGGTACCAGGTCAAGCTGCCGCTGCGGGTGCTGAACACGTCGGTGTACCGGGGCATCCCGCCGCACTGCACGCTGGCCGCGCCCGTCGTCACGCAGTGGCTCGCGGGGTTGTGGGCGGCCGACAAGCTCATCGGCGAGTGGGGCACGGAGCTGCTGGGAGAGGTCGCTTCGGTGACCGTCCGGCACCCGCAGCTGTCCCGTGCCGGTGACGTGCCGTACCAGTGGCTGGAGACTCTCGGGTGCATCTGGCGCTCGCCCGTGGCGTTGCGACCGGGTGAGCGTTCGTGGTCGTTGGCGGCACTGCTGCACGTGGACCGCGCCGGCCGGCCCCTGGTGCTGGAGTACATCGGTGGCACCGACCCGGCCGCGTGGTTCGCCGCTCTGCTGCGTGTCCTGCTCCGGCCGCTGCTGCACGTGCTCTACACGTACGGCATCACGTTCAACCCGCACGGCGAGAACGTCGTCGTGATCACGGACTCCGACCACGTGCCGGTGCGAGTGGCGCTGTTGGACCTGGTGGACGACGTCAACGTCTCCGTCGACCGCGTGCCCGCGCGCGGCCTGGAACCGGACACCTACGACCCCGTGCTGCCGCGCAAACCGTGGCCGATCCTGCGCCAGTACATCGTGGACGCCCTGCTGGTCGGCGTCTTCCGCCCGCTGTCCACCCTGCTCCCCCTGTCTGAGGACCGCTTCTGGGGCATGGTCCGCGGCGAGATCGACGCCTACCGCGCCCGCTTCCCCACCCTGGCCGACCGGATGGACGCCGGCTCCCTGACCGCCCCGGAGTTCCTCCGCTACCCGCTCAACGGCTACCGGATCACGTTGGGCTACCAGGACCTGACCGCCCGGCCCCCGGTGCCGAAGACGGGCACCCTGCCCAATCCCCTGCACTCGGCCGTGCCGGTGCCCCCAATGGACGGCTGGTGACTCAGGACGGCAACGCCTCGGTCCTGCCGTCCGAGAAGATCCGGAACCGCCCCCGCCGGGAGACGGCGTACAGGGCTTGGTAGATCGTCTCGGACGTTCTGGGATGGGCGTCGCGCGGTGCCTTCCGCAGCCACCGCGCCGTCTCGCTGTCCTGGGCTACCTCGCCCAGGTTCCGGGAGAGCGCGGACAAGTCCAGGTGGTGGGGCAGCGCCTCATCGCCCAACGCCCTCGACCACCCGTGCTCCCCGGCGGGCGGGCTCGGCCGCCTCGTCCGGTATCCCCGGCCGGGCGAGGCGGCCGGGGTCACTACAGGCGGGCCAGGGTGAGGTAGGCGAAGCCGAACTCGCCCCGGTAGCCCTTGAGCCAGCCGTCGCGGTGCTCGTCCACGACCGCCCGGACCTCGTCGGCCTGCGGGTGGTCCGGGTGCTCCAGCAGCCAGCGCTCCCGGGAGGCGCACCAGCGCGACTCGAAGCTGTCCCACTCGTCCAGGGTGGCGGTGGCGAGGGAGAGCAGGCGGTAACCGGAGGCCATGGCCAGGTCCACCAGGTCGGCGAGGGTGCCGAACCCCTCCTCGCCGAAGATCTCCAGCGACTTCGCGCCGGGCGGTCGCTCCCAGAAGCCGTCACCGAGCAGCAGGGTGCCGCCGGGGCGGATGCGGGCGCGCATGGCCTCCAGGGTGCCCTCGGTGCCGCCCCACGCGTGGGACGCGCCCATCGAGATCGCCACGTCCGCAGGCTCGGTCTCCCAGCCGGTGACGTCCGCCAGGTCGAGCGTGACGCGGTCCGCCAGGCCCCTGGCCTCGACGTTCGCCCGGCCGCGCGTGATGGCGTAGTCGTCGCTGTCCACGCCGAGGCCCCGCGCGTTCGGCTCCTGCTCCACCGCCCTGAGCAGCAGTTCCGCCCAGCCGCAGCCGTAGTCGACGACCCGCTGCCCCGCCCGCAGGTGCAGGCCGGCGATCAGGTCGTAGGCCTTCGAGTCGGACAGCGGGCTGTTGAAGTCGAGCAGGGCGTGACCGTTGAGCGGGGCGTTCATCCGGCCATGATCGCCCCTTTCACCTCGCGGGCATAACCGATTTCGCCCGATCACTCGTCGCCGCGGACGACCTTGCGCAGCTTCGGGAGGCGTTCGGCGATCACGCGCTCGGCGCCCCGTCCGGTCGGCTGGTAGTAGTCGCGGCCGACCAGGTCGTCCGGCGGGTACTGCTGGGTCAGCACGCCCTCCGGCACGTCGTGCGGGTAGCGGTAGCCCTGGGCGTTGCCGAGCTTCGCCGCGCCCGCGTAGTGGCCGTCGCGCAGGTGCGCGGGCACCGAGCCGATCGCGCCCTTGCGCACGTCCGACATGGCCTCGGAGATCGCGGTCGTGACGGCGTTCGACTTGGGCGCGGTGGCCAGGTGGATGGTGGCCTGGGCCAGGTTCAGCGCGCACTCGGGCAGCCCGATGAGCTGCACGGCCTGCGCCGCCGCCACGCACGTCTGCAACGCGGTCGGGTCGGCCATGCCGACGTCCTCGCTGGCGTGGATGACCAGCCGCCGCGCGATGAACCGCGGGTCCTCCCCCGCCTCGATCATCCTGGCCAGGTAGTGCAGCGCCGCGTCCACGTCCGAACCGCGGATCGACTTGATGAACGCGCTGGTCACGTCGTAGTGCTGGTCGCCCTGCCGGTCGTAGCGCACGGCCGCCTTGTCGACCGTCGCCTCCAGCGTCGCCAGGTCGAGCGCGCCGCCTTCCCCGACGGCGTCCGCGGCCGCTTCGAGCGCCGTGAGCGCGCGCCGGGCGTCACCGCCGGCCAGCCGGACCAGGTGGTCCTCGGCGTCCTGCTCGACGGTGATCGTGCCGCCGAGGCCGCGTTCGTCCTGCACCGCCCGCTTGACCAGCACGCGCACCGCGTCGTCGGTCAACGGGCGCAGTTGCAGCACCAGCGAGCGGGACAGCAGCGGCGAGACGACGGAGAAGAACGGGTTCTCCGTGGTCGCCGCGACCAGCAGCACGATCCGGTCCTCGACCGCGCCCAGCAGCGCGTCCTGCTGGGTCTTGGAGAACCGGTGCACCTCGTCGATGAACAGCACGGTCGACTCGCCGGAGCGGACCAGGCGGCCGCGTGCCTCCTCGATGACCGCGCGCACCTCCTTCACCCCCGCCGACAACGCCGACAACGCGGCGAACCGCCTGCCGGTGGCCTGGGAGACGAGCGTGGCCAGCGTCGTCTTGCCGGTGCCCGGCGGGCCGTAGAGCATCACCGAGGCGGGCGACGAGCCCTCCACCAGCCTGCGCAGCGGCGCGCCCGGTCCGAGCAGGTGGTCCTGCCCGACCACCTCGTCCAGCGTGCGGGGGCGCATCCGCACGGCCAGCGGCGCGTTGGCGGCGATGCGCGCCGCCTTCTCCTCCGGGTCGACGCCGAACAAGCCGTCTTCGAACAGGCCTTCGTTCACGTGTTCGACTGTAGCTCTACTGTGCACAGCCGCTGTCCGAGCGTGCAACGGAGGTTCCGCCGCAGGTCACCGGCCGTGCAGGGTGCACGCATGAGCAAGCTGAGTCCGGAGCAGATCGCCCGGCACGCGCACGACGCGGGGTTCCGCGGGCAGGACCTGACGATCGCGGTGGCGGTCGCGCTGGCCGAGTCCGGTGGCGACCCGCGGGCGCACAACGCCACCCCGCCGGACAACTCCTACGGGCTGTGGCAGATCAACATGCTGGGTTCGATGGGGCCGGCGCGGCGGCGCGAGTTCGGGCTGGAGTCGAACCGGGAGCTGTTCGACCCGGCGGAGAACGCCCGTGCGGCGAACAAGATCTCCGGTGACGGTCGGTCGTGGACGCCGTGGTCGACCTACACGAACGGCGCGTACAAGCGTCACCTGGACGAGGCGCGGCGGGGCGTGGAGGCGATGAAGCGCGGCGGCGGGTCCGGCGGTGGTGGCGGTGGCTCGCGCGGCGGGTCGGGTGGCGGGTCGGGTGGCGGGTCGGGTGGCGGCGGGTTCTCCGTGGACGTGGGCGTGCTGCGCGACTACGCGCGGCGGACGCGCAACTCGGCCGACGACCTCACCGCGCTGGGCCGGCGGCACGTGCGCGAGGTGCGGGAGATCGCCGAGGACAGCTTCGGGCGCATCGGCAAGCAGTCCGGGTTCGCCGACGCGCTGGACAACTTCGGCGCGGCGCTGCGCAAGCAGGTCAAGGCGGTCGCGCACAACACCGACGCGCTGGCCACGTCCGCCGGCCGCTCCGCCCGCGCGTACAAGGAGCAGGAGGACGACGTCGCGCGTTCGTTCGGCGGTCGCGTGATCACCGGCGGAGGGGAGGGGTAGTGGACACCCGAGCGATGGCCCGGCACTTCGCCGAGAGCATGATCGGCCACCGGAACTCGTTGGCGGGCAAGGCCGAGGACGCGGTGAAGGTCCAGTACGCGCTGCACCAGACCGCGGCCGGCCTCACCGACCAGCACGAGGACCAGCGCAAGGCCGCGAAGACCGTGCTGGAGCATTGGAAGGGCGGCCACTCCGAGGGCTTCGAGAAGCGCTCGAACCGGCTGGCCAGGCAGGTGCGGGTCACCGCGGACGCGGCACGTGACGCGGAGAAGGTCGTCGCCGGCGTCACGAGCGCGTTGACGACCGGGCACACGCGGGCGCGCCAGGCCGTGGACGAGTACCTCGACCAGGCGACGAGGCTGCTCGACGCGGGCAAGGCCGTCGGCACGCAGGCCGCGCTGCTCAAGGCCGTGGCGCAGGCGGCGGACCTGGAGCCGAAGTACACCAAGGAGACCACCGAGACCGTCCGGCACGTGCGGGGCGAGCTGGAGGACGCCGCGCGCAAGCTGCGCGCGTTGGAGAAGGAGGTCGAGCACGACGGCGTCGCGGACGGCCGGGCCGAACGCACCCGGGGCTCGACCAAGCCGTCCCGCGCGCGTGCCCGCGGCCGGTCGCGGACGATCATCTCCGCCGCGCGGCGTGAGCTGGGCACCCGGGAGAACCCGCCGGGCAGCAACCGCAACCCGTACGGGCCGACGGCGGCGTGGTGCTCGTCGTTCGCCACGGCGATGTGGCGCAAGGCCGGGGTGGACATCCCGCTGCTGCCGTTCACCGGCGACGTGTTCCGGTGGGGGCAGAAGCACGGCAAGGCGTACACGTCGTTGAGCGCCGTGCGGCCGGGTGACGTGCTGCTGTTCGGGTCGGGGCCGAGCAGCCCGGCGACCAGCAAGCACATCGGGATCGTGGAGAAGGTGTCCGGCGGGACCGTGACGCTGATCGAGGGCAACTCGGGCGACAGCGTGCGGCGCAACACGCACCGGCTGAGCTCGGCGACGTTCTACGGAGGGGTGCACCCGTGATCACCGGCAACGCGCACGACCCGGACACGGGGATCTCGGTGGAGGTGGGTCCCGGCGGCGGGCTGCGGGACCTGGTGCTGGACTCGCGGTCGTTGCGGCTGGGGCAGTCGGGGTTGGCGCGCGCGATCCTCGGGTTGGTCGACACGGCGACGGCGCGGGCGAACGCGCGGGCCCGGCACGTGGTCGGTGACGAGGTGGCGGCGTTGGGGCTGGACGTGCGGACCTCGCTGACCGAGTCGGTGGAGGACACCACTCCCGAGACGTGGCGGGTGTGATGGGGCTCGGCGAGCGGTTGGACGCGGTGCGGTGCGAGGCTTCGTCGTCCGGGGTGACCGTGGTGGTCGACCTGCACGGCAAGCCGGTCGACCTGGCGTTCACGCGGGAAGCCCTGACCCTGCGGCCCGCCGACCTGGCCTCGGTGATCCGCCGCCTGGCCGACGAGGCCGCCGCTGCCGCCGTGGCCGAGGGCCTGTCGATCCTGGCCGACGTCGTCCCCCCGGACCTGCTCCCGTCCTGAACGTCGAACTCACCGAACCTGAACGTAGGACACGGTCGACCTGAACGTAGGACACGCGCAACCTGAGCGTTCGACACGCGCGACCTGAACGTAGGACTCTCGCGTGAGTCCTACGTTCAGGACGTGTGAGTCCTACGGTCGGGAGGTGTGAGGGCTACGGTCGGGGGGTGCGGGCTTCGGTGACCAGGGTGGTCAGGTGGCGGGTCAGCCACGGGGTGTCGGCGGGTGAGAGGTGGACCCACTCGGTGTCCGGGGACTGCTCGGTGGTCAGGGCGTAACGCCCGGCGGCGGTCTCGGTCCAGCTCAGCACGCGGGAACGGCCGGCCGGGCCGGTGGCGGCGAGTTGACCGGTCGACTTGCGCGGTGAGTCGACCAGCGTGGTGATCGACCGGGTGGCACGGCCGGTGATGTTCGCCTGGGCCAGGGTCCGCTCCAGCGCGGCGTGGCCGGAGTCGGCGTAGGCGTCCATCGCGGCGGCGAAGACGGAACGGGGCATCCGCACCTGCTCGCCGGGGCCCGCCGGAGCGTCGCCGATCACTCGCGTGATCGCGGACGTCAGGTCGGTGATGGGCTCCAGCGCCACCTCGCGGTCGTTCAGCACGGCCAGCACGCCCTGCCTGCCGCGCGACGTGGCCAGCACCCGCCACGGGTGCGGGCGGAAGACCAGCGCGTCCACCGAGACCTCGCCGTGTGCCAGCAGCGTGAACAGGTCCTCCAGCTCCGGCGACACGTCCACGCCGTCGGCCAGCCCGGCCTCGGTCAACGTGCGCAGGACCTCCGACCCGAGGGCGTCCCGGTCGTCCATCGTCCCGCCGTGTGACGGCACCTCGAGCGGGTAGGGCGGCTCACCCACGCCCAGGTCCTCCCACACCAGGTCGAACTCCAGGTGGGACAGGACGACCGCGGTCGCCGAACGTCGCGCCATGAGGCCAGAAGGTAGCGGTCGGCGGCGTCTTTCGCGGCCGGTTGGGCAACACCGGTGGCTACGCTGCTCCCCGTGGACGTCGCCGGCGGGTTCCTGACTGTGCGGGCTTCCGGCGCGGCGGCGGCCAAAGCCGCGCTCAGCGGGGGTGCGACCACCCCGGAGCACATCCAGTTGCTGGTCGGCTGCACGGTCGACGGCGGGGTGCCCGGCCACGGCGCCGCGCTTCGGTTTCCCGATTGCGCGCTGCACGTCCTGCCCGACGTGGTGATGCTGACCGTCGCCGAGGCACGCCTCACGGTCGGCTTCGGCGAGCTGAAACCGCTGATGTTCCAGCCGGTCCCGGTCGACGCCCCGCTGCACGCCGTCTTCGCGGGCGCGGTCGCGCACGTGCTCGCCGCCGCGCACGCCCTCGACCCCCACGGCCTGTCCCACCACCTGCTCGGCCTGGCCGAACTCGTGCTGCGCAGCGCGCTGCGGGCCGAGTTGGAGCGCGTGGACTCCCTCGTCGCACGGCGGCGCGAGGCGTTGGACTACATGCGCGAGCACCTGGCGGACCCGGCCCTGAGCGCGGACCGGGTCGCCGAGGCGTTGTTCATCTCCCGCCGCCGCCTCTACCAGCTCTTCGACGACGGGCAGGGCGTGTCCGAGCGCATCCGCGGCCTGCGGATCGACCGGGCCAAGGCGTTGCTGGCCGACCCGGCGAAGGCGGCGCGCGGCATCGGCGAGATCGCCAAGGACTGCGGTTTCGTCAGCGCCGCGCACTTCTCCCGGACGTTCCGCCAGGTGGTCGGGCAGACGCCGAGCGAGTTCCGGAACCGCTGAACTCCACGCCCGACACGAACCGGCCCGCGATGCCCGCCACCTCCAGCCAGCCGCGCCCGGTCGGCGAGTGCAGCGTGAACACCGCGATCCGCGGGTGGTCGGGGTCGGTCACCACGACCTGCAACTGCGCGCCCGGCCCGGTGACCGGGATGCGCTCCACGATCACCACCGGGTAGCCGGTCGCCGTCTCGCCGCGGGTGACCTCGCGGATCGCCGGGCCGTCGAGGTGGAAGCCGAGCTCGACGGGGTCGGTGGGCCGGTCGACCGGCACGACGCCCGCCATCAGCAGCGCCGGGTCCGCGTCCCGGTGCTCGACCACGGCCAGCAGGCCTGCGCCGTGCCGGTGCGCCAGTTCCGCGGCCTGTGTCGCGGACACCTCCAGGCCCGGGTCGCGGGTGCCCTTGAGTCGTCGCAGGACGGCTAACAGTTCCGCCGCGGTGCGTTCGGGAGTGCCGAGTGCCACCGGGGTCACCCCCGGCACAGGAGCGAGTCTCACCCCAGGCCCGCCCGGAACGCCGCCGCCGCGCCCTTGGTGGACGCCGGTCGAGGTGGGCCGAGCAGCACGGACGCCAGTTCGGCGGTGAGCGACGAGAAGCTCGTCAGCGTGTCCGCGATGGCCGTCGACGGTTCCTCGGCGCGCAGCCGTTCGGCGACCCGCCTGGCCTCCGCGCGGTGGTCGCGCTCCAGCAGCCGGGCCTCGTCCAGCACGTCGTCCAGTTGCCGCCGCAGCTCGTCGTGCCGCGCCACGGCGCGGTCGTGCGCCTCGCCGTCGGCGGCGGTGAAGGCGGCCATCGCACCGGTCCGGTCGACCTCGTCGGACGCTTCGGCGAGCGCGCGCCGCAACCCCAGCGCGCGCCGGTCCAGCTCCTCGGCCCGCCGCTGGTGGCCCAGCAGCGTGGTGGCCCAGCCGTCGAGCACCTCGGCCGCCGCCCGCATCGCGCGCCGCACCGCCGTCAGCTCCGACACCACCGCCTCCAACCGCGTCCTGAACCCGTCCGCCGCCGCACCCGTCCATCGCTCCGGTGGCGCGCCGGGGACCGTGAGGGCGACGGCGAGCCGCTCGCTCGCCGCCACCACCGCGCCCGCGTGACCGGGCGCGGGATCGAAACCGAGACCCCGGTAGTCAGTCATGGCGCAGCTCGTCGGCCTGCCGATAGGTCTCACCCGCCGCGCGCAACCCGTCCGCCAGCGCGTCCAGCTCCACGCCGCGCAACACCCCCGCCCACTCGGCCACCAGTCGCTCGACCGCCTCGGTGACGCCTTCGGGGCCGAGGTCGCCCGTCGGCTCCTCCAGGGTGGACGCGGCGGCGCGGACCTCGTCCGCCACCTCGTCCACCCGGCTCGCGAACGCGGTCAACGCGTCCGGGTCGACCTGGTAGCCGCCGCTCATTCGCCGAGCACCGGCGGGAACGCGGGCGGCAGGTCGTCCAGCAGGTCCAGGCCGTTGTCGTAGCGGTTGCGGTGCTCGGCGTCCTCCTCGCGGTTGCCGGGCGCGGTCGGCGGGTACATGCCGAAGCCCTGCGGCCCGCCCGCGCCGACGACCGGCCCGACACCGCCACGCGCACCCGCGCCGCCCGGGACCGCGCCGAGCACGCCGGAGGAGCCACCCGGGCCGAACCCGCCGTGGCCGCTGCCGGAACCGACCCCTGCTCCGGGGCCGTTGCCGGCGCCGAACGGGCTGAAGCCGGGGTGCGCGCCGAACCCGCCGGGACCGCCCGCGTGACCGGGTCCGGCCGCGTGACCCGGTCCACCGAACGCCGGTCCACCGACCGCCGGTCCGCCGACCGAGGCGACGGCCGTCGTGTCATCCGGGCGCGAGCCGACGTCGTAGGGCGGCCGGGAGGTGGGGTCGGTGAGGTCGGACCCGTCGTGAGGCGGCTGGGGTGGCTGCGGGTACCACGGGGGCGTGGGTGGTTTCGGGCCGTCCCACGGCGGCGACACCACCGGGGGCGAGCTGTCCGCTCCCGTGTTCGTCACGACCGGCGCCTCGTCGAACATCGGGAGCCCGCGGCCGATCCCGCTGCTGGCCGCCTCGTACTGCTCCATCACCCGCACGGCCCGGTCCATCGCCTCCTGCTGCTCCCGCTTGGACGGCATGTGGTCGTCCAGGAGCTGCTTGAGCATGTACGCGCCCTGCGGGCCGTCGAGCGTGGTCACGTCGTAGCCCTCGCGGAACCACTTCTCGGCGTCCGGGTGCACCGGCTCGGGGATGGCCCGTGCCGCCTCGGTCACCGCGGAGGTGTAGCCGTCGAGGCCCTCACCCACCTGGAACGCGTGCTGCGAGGACTGCGTGCCCCACCTGGTGAGCTCGGAGACCGACTCCGCCGCCGCCACCGCCGACGGGCCGCGCCACGACAGCGCGAGTCCCTGCACGATCTTCTGCACGTCCGCGGTCGCCTGGTCGACGTCGGCCGCCAGCCGCTGCCACTCGTACGCGCGGGTGGCCATCTGCGCGGCGTCGGCGGACTTGACCATGTCCCAGAGCTGCCGGTGCGTGTACGCGCGCCAGTTGATCTTGCCGAAGTTCTCCGGCTGCCGGTTGGCCTCGCGCTGCCTGAGGCGCTTCTTGTTCTGCCGCCGCGTGGCCGCCGAGTAGTCGTGGAAGTCCGACCAGTACCCGCCCTTGCGCTCGTTCACCGCAGCCGCTCCAAGTCCTGCCGCACCTGCTCGTCCTGGGCCCGCTGGGTTCGACCGACCTGTTCGAGCGCGTCGCGCAACAGCTCCAGCTCCTTCAGGTAGGACCGCAGCGCCGTGCGCACGCCGCCGCCGACGTCACCGCCGCGCAGGCCGAACGCCCGGCGCATGTAGAGCGCGACCGGGCCCTTGCCGTCGCCGAGCGGCTGCTCCATCTCCCGGTCCGCGCGGGCGAGCAGCCCGGTCAGCACCCCGTGCAGCCGCTCCAGGTCGGCTACCGCCGTCGTGAAGGAGGCCAGGTCCAGCTCGATGAAGTCACCGCCCTCGGCGACCACGCCCGCCGCACCGGCCCCGGTCGGCGCGTCCACCACCGGAACCGCGACCGCGCCCGACTCGCGCTGCTCATCGCGCAGCTCTTCGCGCATCCGCTTGGCGTCCTCGACGCCGCGCACCCTGACGACCATGGACCACATCGTGGTGTGCCCGCGCGCGGGTGGCCAGAGCGGGTGCACAGCGGGAGCAGCGTCGGTGCACGATCGGACAAGGGCTGCGGTCGGCGACAGGCATCGGAACGACCGGTGGAGCGCGGAGCGGCAGTGGCCGGCGCGGACGGGAAGCCAGCGAGAAGCTGTGCGGGCGGGGGAAGCGGGGTGGGAAGCGGCACACATGCCGTGGTGTGGGGTTTTGGTCGGAGTGTGCGAAAATCGGCACCCGTGCCGTCACCTGCCGTTCACGCGCGTGCCGTGTTGCTCGCCGGCCCCTCCGGCTCGGGCAAGTCCACCCTCGCCGCCCGCCTCGGCCTGCCCGTGCTGCGACTCGACGACTTCTACCGCGAAGGCGACGACCCGCTGCTCCCCCGTGACGAGACCGGTCTCCCCGACTGGGACGCCGAGGGGTCCTGGAACACCGCCGACGCCCTCGCCGCCGTGGTGGAACTGGCCACCACCGGCACGGTCGAGGCCCCCGTCTACGAGCTCGGCGAAGACCGGCGCGTCGGCTGCCGCACCGTCACCGCACCGGGCCTGTTCATCGCCGAAGGCCTGTTCGCGGACCGGCTCGTGACCGGCTGCCGCGAAGCGGGCGTGCTGGCCGACGCGATCGTGCTCGCACCCAACGGCCTGGTGACGTTCGCCCGCCGGTTCGCCCGGGACGTGGCCGAGGCGCGCAAGCCGGTGCCGGTCCTGGCCCGTCGCGGCCTGCGGCTGCTGCGCGAGCACTCCGGCGTGGTCCGCCGGTGCGTCGACGCGGGCATGCGCGCGGTGAGCCCGCACCACGTGGAACTGGCCACGATCGGGGACATGGCGCCCGCGGCGGTGTAGCCGGGACGTGCCGGGGGTACTGCTGCCGGCATGGCTGAGTACGAGCACGAGCAGACGGTCCCGGTCGACGCCCGGGTGGTGTTCGACCTGGCCCGGGACGTGTCCGCGATGGAGGCGTGGCTGCCGGACGGGCTCCAGGTCGAACCGAGCGGCCCGGAGCGGGTCACCGGGCGGGTGTCGATGGGCGACGAGATCGACGAGGCCGAGGGCTACCTGGCCGCCGACGCCGAGCAGCGCCGGCTGGAGTGGGGCGACCTGGAGGGCGGCGGCTACTCGGGGTGGCTCCAGGTGGACGACGAGGGCCCCGGCCGCAGTCGCGTGGTGCTGCACCTCGACGTCGGCGGCGACCACCCGGCGGCGGTCGGGGGCGAGGCGCACGAGATCACCGACGAGCACCTGGTGCAGGCGCTGAACCGGCTCGCAGCGCTTGCGACGCAGAGCGTTACGTGACTGTTTTCACGCATCTTCAGGTTTGAACGCGGAAAAGCGACACCTAGTGTGAACGTCGTTCACCTGGGCACGTCCGCACGTCGAGGCCCCGGATCGTCATCAAGGGAGCTTCGATGTTCCGCGCTCTGCGCGGCCGCAACTACCGCCGCTGGGCGTTCGCCGACCTCATCTCGGTGACGGGCTCGTGGATGCAGTTGATCGGTCTGAACTGGGTCGTGCTCGACCGCACCGGCTCGGCCACCTCCGTCGGCCTCTCGGTGCTGCTCGGCACGTTGCCGTCCGTGCTGCTCGGCCCGTGGGCCGGTGCGCTGGCGGACCGGCTGCCGGTGCGCCGGATCATCCTGGTCTGCCAGGTGCTGCACGCCGTGCTGGCCGCCGTGCTGGCGCTGGTGGTGTGGCGGGGCGCGCCGATCACGGCGGTGTTCGCGCTGACGTTCGCGGCCGGCCTGGTGTCGGTGTTCGACGGGCCGGCGCTGGGCCGGTTCGGCGGCCAGGTGGTGTCGCGGGAGGACCTGGGCAACGCGGTCGCGCTGGGCTCGGTGCTCAGCTCCACGGGCCGCATCCTGGGCATGAGCAGCGCCGCGGTGCTCGCCGCCGCGTTCGGCTCGCCCGCCCTGTTCCTGATCAACTCGGTGAGCTTCCTGGCCGTGGTGGGCGCGGTGCTGACCATCCGCCGCGACGAGCTGCACCCGTTGGCGCAGAGCACTTCCGACCGGGTCGGCGTGGCGGCCGGCCTGCGGTACGTGGCGGCGAGCGGGAGGCTGGTCCTGCTGTTCGCGCTCGGCTTCACGCTGTCCAGCCTCGGCCGCAACTACCAGGTGACGATGGCCGCGATGAGCCCGGACGCGACCACGTACGGCCTGCTGTCGACGGTGTTCGCGATCGGCACGGTGCTGGGCGGGCTGGCCGCGGCGGCGCGCAAGGCGCTGACCGTGCGCCTGCTGCTGGTGGTCGCCTGCGCGACGAGCCTGCTCCAGGTCACCAGCGGGCTGGTGCCGGGCGTGCTCGGCTTCGCCGTCGTGCTGCTGCCGATCGCGGCGGGCGCGGTCGTGATCGACACGACCATGAGCACGCGGATCCAGTTGGACAGCGCGGACGGCATGCGCGGACGGCTGCTGGCGGTCAACTCGGCCGTCGGCGCGGCGGCGGGCGCGGTGGGCGCTCCCCTGCTGGGCTGGCTGTGCGAGCGGATCGGCGCGCCGGAGACGCTGGTGCTCGCGGGCGCGTTGACGTTGCTGGTGACCGTGTTCGCCGCCTCCGTGCTGGCCGCGCCACCGCACCGCCGGACCGCGCTGGCGCACCGCGTGCTGCGCAGGCCGCACCAGCCGGCACCGCCCGCCGGTCACCCGCACGGCTCAGTGCGCCCCGCGAAACGCGCGAGGCGGCGTGCCCGCGTCCGGGTGTAACCCGCTGCCCCCGTAGGGCGGCAGCCGCTGCGCCGCTGAGATGCACTGTGTAGTCGCCCATTCACAGATCGGCGTACTCGCGGTTACAGTCATCACGTTCCTGGGAGCGCTCCCAGAACCTCAACGAGGAGGTGAACGACGTGACGGCCCGACGATGGATCGCACTGGCCGCGGCCGGTGCGGCCGGACTGCTGATCGCGACGCTCGTGAACGTGATCGGCCCGACCGCGGCGTCCGCACACGGCGCCATGATGACCCCGGGCAGCCGGACCTTCCTGTGCTGGAAGGACGGCCTGTCCCCGCAGGGCGACATCCGGCCGCAGAACCCGGCCTGCGCCGCCGCGGTGGCATCCGGCGGCACCAACGCGCTCTACAACTGGTTCGGCGTGCTGCGGTCCGACGGCGCGGGCCGCACCAGCGGCTTCATCCCCGACGGCAAGCTGTGCAGCGGCGGCAACCCGACGTTCTCCGGGTTCGACCTCGCGCGCGACGACTACCCGGTGACCCACCTCACCGCGGGCGCGAGCTTCAACTTCACCTACAACAAGTGGGCCGCGCACCCCGGCACGTTCCACCTGTACATCACCAAGGACAGCTGGAGCCCGACCCGGCCGCTGGCGTGGAGCGACCTGGAGAGCACGCCGTTCCACAGCGTGACCAACCCGCCGAACAGCGGCGCGGTCGGCACGGTCGACGGCAAGTACTACTGGAGCGCGAACCTGCCCTCCGGCAAGTCCGGCCGCCACATCATCTACTCGGTGTGGACCCGCTCGGACAGCACCGAGACGTTCTACAACTGCTCCGACGTCGTGTTCGACGGCGGCAACGGCCAGGAGACGGGCGTCGGCAACGGCGGTGGCACGACCACCACCACGACGACCACGACCACGACCACGTCGACCAGCACCACGACGACGACCCCGACGTCGACCACCACCACTACCCCCACGACGCCCACCCAGCCGGGTGACGCGAACTGCATGGCGATCTACAAGATCACCAGCGCGTGGACGGGCGGTTTCCAGGCCGAGGTCGAGCTCATGAACCACAGCAAGAGCCCGTACAGCAGCTGGACCGCGAACTGGACGTGGGGCGGCAACCAGACGATCAACAGCCTGTGGAGCGGCGTCAAGTCCGGCTCCGGCTCGCAGGTGATCGTCAAGAACGCGGCGTGGAACGGCACGGTGACGCCGGAGACGTCGGTGAAGTTCGGCTTCACGGCCAACTACTCCGGCACCAACTCGCTGCCCACGGTGACCTGCACCAGCCCCTGATCACCTGATCGGGGACGTCACTCCAGGCGGAAGCCGAACGGGAGCTCCAACCGGTGCCGGGCGAGCAGCTCGGTGTCGGCCAGGAGCTCCCGGGTCGGCCCGTCGGCCACCACGACACCACCGTCGATCAACACGCTGCGCGGGCACAGCTGCAAGGCGTACGGCAGGTCGTGGGTGACCATCAGCATGGTGCGGTCCAACCCCAGCAGCACCTCGGCCAGCTCTCGGCGGGCCACCGGTTCCAGGTTCGCCGAGGGCTCGTCGAGCACCAGCACCTCCGGGTCGCACGCCAGCACGGTGGCCAGCGCCACGCGCCGGCGCTGGCCGCCGGACAGGTGCAGCGGCGAGCGGTCCGCGAACTCCGCCATGCCGACCGCGGCCAGCGCCCGGTCCACCCGCTCGTCCAGCTCCGCGCCGCGCAGCCCGAAGTTCGCCGGGCCGAACGCCACGTCCTGCCGCGCGGTGGGCAGGAACAACTGGTCGTCGGGGTCCTGGAAGACCACGCCGACGCGACGGCGGATCTCCTTGAGGTGCGCCTTCTCCACCGGCAGCCCGGCCACCTCGACCCGGCCGGACCCGCCGCCCAGCACGCCGTTGAGGTGCAGCACGAACGTCGTCTTGCCCGCGCCGTTCGGGCCGAGGACGGCGACGCGCTCACCGCGTTCGACCCGCAGGTTCACCCCGTAGAGGGCCTGGTGGCCGTCCGGGTACGCGTACGCCAGCCGTTCCACCACCAACGCGGGCGCGGAACGTCGCGGCTCGACCACCGCGCCACCGCCCGTGCCGTCGGGCATCCGGCCCGTCCAGCCGCGCGACACCATCGCCAGGTGCACCCTCTCGCCGCGTTCGTAGGACCGGATGAACAGGCTGCCCACGCCGCGCGCGGTCGCGCCGAGCTGCCACAGGAACCGGGGGTCGTCGCCGCGGGAGATCCGGGCCACCCGCATCCGCTTGGCCTCGCCCACGATCACCTCGGCGTAGCGCAGCATCAGCGTGGCGATGGTGACCAGCACCGACGGCATCCGCAGGCGTTGCAGGCCGAGCAGCAGGTCGTGGGGCGCGGTGGTGGCGGCCAGGGTCAGCGAGGTCAGCAGGCCGAGCGTGCCCTTGGCCAGGATGTTCCACCCGGCCAGCGCGCCCTCCGCCGAGACGGACAGGCCCAGCACGTCGACCCGGTCGCCCCCGCCGGTGACCGGCAGCACCAGCGCCAGCAGCACGAACGGCAGCTCGATCACCGAGCGCGCGGCGAACCACCGCACCGGGACGCGCGCCACCGCCCAGACCGCCGTGAGCGCGAGCAGGTACGCGCCGAACGCCCAGAACGCGTCGCGCGGCGTGGCCACCACGCACAGTACCGCCACCACGGCGGCGACGATCTTCACCTGCGGCGCGAGGCGGTGCACCGGCGAGTCGCCCGGCCGGTGCAGGAAGCCGTGGCCGGCGCTCACCCCGACTTCGATCCGGCGTCGGCGCCGGAACGCTTGCGCAGCAGCCAGAACAGCGCCGCCGCGACGGCCAGCGTGAGCACCACGCCGACGACGCCGGCGAGCCCGGTGAGCCGGTCGTCGCCCGCCACCGCGTAGTCCGCCAGCGGCCCACCGGCCAGCGGGTGGTCCTGCGCGTGCGCGGCGATGCCGTGCTCCTCGGTGACGTGGTCCAGGCCGTCCGGGTCCGAGTCGGCGAAGTAGGACACCACGCCGGCCAGCAGGAGGCTGACCACCGCGAACCCCAGGAAGAAGCGCTTCACGCCCTCAACTCCAGCTTCTGCGGCACGCCGCGCAGCAGGTGCACCAGGTCCGGCCGGGCCGCCGCGACCGCGGTCACGGTGACCGCCGTGATCAGGCCCTCGCCGATGCCGATCAGCACGTGCACGCCCAGCACCGCGGCGGCGACCGTGCCGAACGCGACACCGCCCTGACCGCCGACGGCGTACTCCAGCACGAAGCCGAACGACGCCAGCACCGTGTTGACCAGCGCGGACACGAACGCGACCACGGCCAGGCCGCCCTTGTTGCGGGTGGCGAGCCGACGCAGCGCGACCGCCGTCAGGTAGCCGACCGCCGTGCCGATGAGGGCCATGTTGGTGACGTTCGCGCCGAGCGCCGTGACGCCGCCGTCGGCGAAGAACAGGGACTGGACGACCAGCACGATCGTCACGCACAGCGCGCCGACCCACGGCCCGACCAGGATGGCGGCCAGCGCGCCGCCGAGCAGGTGCCCGCTCACGCCGGGCAGCACCGGGAAGTTCAGCATCTGGGTGGCGAACACGAACGCCGCCACCAGGCCGGCCATCGGCGCGGTCTTGTCGTCGAGGTCGCCGCGGGCCTTGGCCAGCGCCACCCCGACCCCGGCCACGGCGACCGCGACGAACAGCAGCGAGGTCGGCGCGTTCAGCAGGCCGTCGCTCATGTGCATTGCTACCGGATCGGACACGCGCCCCACGCTAGTTGCAAGTAGTCCGCAATGGCCAGCTCAATGCAACAACGATTCCGATCACACCTGGAGGGCACTCCGGGCGGGCGAGGTCGGGGCCGGCTGCTGGTGTCGCGGTGGCTCGCCTGATCAGCGACGATCGCGCGAACGCGGGCCTCACGGCGTTGGCACTATGCTCTGCCTGCGATGACTCTCACCGACCGCCTGCCGGCCACCCCCGACCCCGACGTCCTCTACGACACCTTCGCCGAGTGGGCGGCGCAACGGGGGCTGTCGCTGTACCCGGCGCAGCAGGAGGCGTTGATCGAGATCGTCTCCGGCTCGAACGTCATCCTCAGCACGCCCACCGGCTCGGGCAAGTCGCTGGTCGCCGCGGGCGCGCACTTCGCCGCCATGGCGGAGGGCAAGCGGACCTTCTACACCGCGCCCATCAAGGCCCTGGTGTCGGAGAAGTTCTTCGCCCTGATCGAGACGTTCGGCGCGGAGAACGTCGGCATGATGACCGGTGACGCCAGCGTCAACGAGACCGCGCCGATCATCTGCTGCACGGCCGAGATCCTGGCCAACATCGCGTTGCGCGACGGCACGCGCGCCGACGTCGGCCAGGTCGTGATGGACGAGTTCCACTTCTACTCCGAGCCCGACCGCGGCTGGGCGTGGCAGGTGCCGCTGATCGAGCTGCCGCAGGCCCAGTTCCTGCTGATGTCCGCGACCCTGGGCGACGTCACGTTCTTCGAGAAGGACCTGGCCCGCCGCACCGGCCGCACGACGACGGTGGTGCGCTCCGCCGAACGCCCGGTGCCGCTGAACTTCCAGTACGTCACCACCCCGCTGCACGAGACGATCGAAGAGCTCCTGCACGGCAACGAGGCCCCGATCTACGTCGTGCACTTCACCCAGGCCTCCGCCCTGGAGCGCGCGCAGTCGCTGATGTCGGTCAACGTGGCCACCCGCGCCCAGAAGGACGCCATCGCGGCCATGATCGGCCGGTTCCGGTTCACCTCGGGGTTCGGCAAGACGCTGTCCCGCCTGGTCCGGCACGGCATCGGCGTGCACCACGCGGGCATGCTGCCGAAGTACCGGCGGCTGGTGGAGCAGCTCGCGCAGGCCGGCCTGCTGAAGGTCATCTGCGGCACGGACACGCTCGGCGTCGGCATCAACGTGCCCATCCGCACGGTCGTGTTCACCGCGCTGTCGAAGTACGACGGCCAGCGCACCCGCCACCTCAAGGCGCGCGAGTTCCACCAGATCGCCGGACGGGCGGGCCGCGCGGGCTACGACACCGTCGGCACGGTCGTCGTGCAGGCGCCCGACCACGTGGTGGAGAACGAGAAGGCGCTGGCCAAGGCGGGCGACGACCCGAAGAAGCGGCGCAAGGTGGTGCGCAAGAAGGCGCCCGAGGGCTTCGTGTCGTGGAGCGACCAGACCTTCGAGCGGCTCAAGAACGCCGAGCCCGAGCCGCTGACGTCGAGCTTCCAGGTCAGCCACGCCATGCTGCTCAACGTGATCGGCAGGCCCGGCGACGCGTTCGGCGCGATGCGGCACCTGCTGGAGGACAACCACGAGGACCGGCCCGCGCAGCGCAGGCACATCCTGCGGGCCATCCAGATGTACCGGGGCCTGCTGGCGGCGGGCGTGGTGGAGCGGCAGGGCGGCGAGATCCGGCTCACCGTGGACCTCCAGGTGAACTTCGCGCTCAACCAGCCGCTGTCGCCGTTCGCGCTGGCCGCGATCGAGCTGCTGGACCGCGAGTCGCCGAGCTACGCGCTGGACGTGCTGTCGGTCGTCGAGTCCACTCTGGACGACCCGCGCCAGGTGCTGTCGGCGCAGGAGCACAAGGCGCGCGGCGAGGCCATCGGCGCGATGAAGTCCGAGGGCATCGAGTACGACCAGCGGATGGAGCTGCTGGAGGAGGTGACCTACCCGAAGCCGCTGGCCGAGCTGCTGGAGGCCGCGTTCACCACCTACCGGCGCGGGCACCCGTGGGTCGCCGACCACCACCTGTCGCCGAAGTCGGTGGTGCGGGACATGTTCGAGCGGGCGATGACGTTCGCCGAGTACGTCTCGTACTACCAGCTCGCGCGCTCGGAGGGCCTGGTGCTGCGGTACCTGGCCGACGCGTACAAGGCGCTGCGGCAGACCGTGCCGGAGGACGCCAAGACCGAGGAGCTCAGCGACCTGCAGGAGTGGCTGGGCGAGCTGGTCCGCCAGGTCGACTCCAGCCTGCTGGACGAGTGGGAGAAGCTGCGCAACCCCACCGAGGAAGCGGCGGAAACGGCGTTGAGCGACACGCCACCCGCCGTGACGGGCAACGTGCGGGCGTTCCGGGTCCTGGTGCGCAACGCGTTGTTCCGGCGGGTGGAGCTGGCGGCGCGGCGCAACTACTACGAGCTCGGCCAGCTCGACGGCGACGCGGGCTGGTCCGCCGAGGACTGGCAGGACGCGCTGGAGCCGTACTTCGAGGAGCACGACGAGATCGGCATGGGCCCGGACGCCCGCGGCCCGGCGCTGCTGGTGATCACCGAGGAGCCGGGGCTGTGGCGGGTCCGGCAGGTCCTGGACGACCCGGCGAAGGACCACGACTGGGGCTTCACCGCCGAGGTCGACCTGGCCGAGTCCGACGAGATCGGGACGGCCGCGGTGCGGATCACCGAAGTGGGCAGGCTGTAGCAGGGTCCATCCGGTGGTACTCCGGCGCAGGTCGGGGTACGAGCATGTCAACGTCGGGACGGAGCGGAGGCGGTTGACCCTGTCGCAGGACGAGTTCGGCGTGCTGGGGTCCCTCGTGGTACGCCGGAACGGCCGCTCGGTCCCCGTCACCGCCGCCAAGCACCGCATCGTCCTGGCGACCCTGCTGCTGGACGCGAACCGCTCGGTGCCCGCGAGCGACCTGATCCGCCGGGTGTGGGGCGAGTCGCCGCCGGACCGCGCCGCCCAGACGCTGCCGGTGTACGTGATGCGGCTGCGGCGCACGCTCGGCGACCCGGCGCTGATCCACACCACCCCGACCGGCTACCGGATCGACCTGCCGCCCGGCGCGCTGGACCTGCACCGGTTCGAGGACGCCGCCGAGGAGGGCGCGAAGCGGGCCGCCGCCGAGGACTTCCGGGCCGCCGCCGAGTCCTACGAGCGGGCCCTGGGCTGCTGGCACGGGCCGCCGCTGGCCGACGTGCCGTCCGAGTCGCTGCACGAGACGGCGGCGCCGGGCCTGGCCGAGCAGCGGCTGCGGGTGATCTCGGAGCTGGTGGACGTGAAGCTGCGGCTGGGCCGGTGCGACGAGGTGATCGCCGACCTGCGCCGGCTGACCGCGCAGCACCCGTTGCGGGAGCGGTTCTGGTCGCAGCTGATGGTGGCGCTGTACCGGGTGGACCGGCAGGCCGACGCGCTGGACGCCTACCGGCAGGCGTCCACGGCGTTGGCGCGCGAGCTGGGCGTGGACCCCAGCGACTCGCTGCGCGCGGTGCACCACGCGATCCTCACCGGCGACCCGGCGCTGCACCAGCCGGCCGCGAGCACGTGGGCCCCGGTGTCGCAGCTGCCCGCGCCGGTGGGCAACTTCGTGGGGCGCGGGGTGGAGCTGGCCCGGGTGACGGGGCTGCTGACCCGCGGCACGGCGACCGCGGTCGTGTGCGGGCCGCCGGGCGTGGGCAAGACGGCGTTCGCGATCTCGGTGGGGCACGCGGTGCGCGACCGGTACCCCGACGGGCAGCTGTACGTGAACCTGCGCGGGCACTCCACGTCGCCGCCGCTGCCGACGTCGGCGGTGCTGGCGCGGTTCCTGCGGGCGATGGGCGTGCGGGCCGACCACATCCCGGTGGACGAGGAGGAACTGGTCCGCGGCTACCGGGCCCGGCTGCGCGGCCGGCGGGTGCTGATCACCCTGGACAACGCCGCGTCGGTGGACCAGGTGCTGCCGCTGCTGCCGGGCGACCCCGGCTGCTCGGTGCTGGTCACCAGCCGCAACGAGCTGCGGCTGCGCGGCACGACGGTGCGGCTGGACGTGCTGCGCGGCGACGAGGCGTGGAAGCTGCTGGCCCGCTCGCTGGGCTCGGAGGCGGCCGTGACGCAGTTCGACGCGCTCGCCGAGCTGGCCCGGCTGTGCGGGTACCTGCCGCTGGCGCTGCGGATCGCGCTGGGCAACCTCGTCGGCTCGTCGCACGTGGACGTCGCGGCGTACGTGGAGGAGCTGCGGGGCGGTGACCGGCTGGCGGCGCTGGCGGTCGACAACGACGACACGGCGGCGGTGCGACGGGCGTTCGACCTGTCCTACGCGGCGTTGACGCCGGGGGCCGCGCGGCTGTTCCGGCTGGCGGGGCTGCTGCCGGGGCCGGACTTCAGCGTGTTCGGGGCGGCGGCGCTGCTGGACGCGCCGGAGGACGTGGCGCGCGGGCTGCTGGAGGACCTGGCGTCGGCGCACCTCGTGCAGCGGGTCGGCGCGGACCGGTTCGGGCTGCACGACCTGCTGCACGACTACGCGGCGGACCGCGCCGAGGCGGCGGGCGAGGACCTGGACGCGGCGCGGCGGCGGCTGTTCGACTGGTACCTGCGCACGGCGGTCGAGGTCGGCAACGTGCTGTACCCGGAGCTGGGCGTGTCCGGGCCTGCCAGGATGGACCCGGACGAGGCCAGGGCGTGGCTCGCCGCGGAACGGGCCAGCGTGCTGGCGGCGACCGAGCACTGCGCCGCGCACGGGCCGTTGCCGATGGCGTGGCAACTGGTCAACTCGGTCAGCGGGTACCTGGGGTCGCACGGGCACCACGTGGAGTTCCTCAACGCCGTCGGCGCGGCGCTGGGCGCGGCGCGGACGGCCGGTGACCACGACGCCGAGACGCTGATGACGGTGTGGTTGGCGACCGAGCACCGGAACCTGGGCAACCTCCGGGCCGCGCAGCGGCACCTGCGGTCGCTGCGGCCGTCCGAGCGGGCGGAGTGGCTGCACGTCGGGTTGGACGGGGTCGTGCACCTGGAGCTCGGCGAGCTGCCCGCCGCGCTCGCGTCGTTCGAGCGGATGATGGAGCTGGGCGAGGTCGAGGGCGCCCTGCCGTACGTGCGGATCTCGGCGCTGACCGGGCTCGGCGCGGTGTGGCTGATGCGCGGCGACCTGGCGACGGCCGAGTCGTTCCTGACCGCAGGGCTGGAGCTGGCGCGGACGGCCGACGGGGTGAACATCGAGGCGGCGTGCTCGGCGCTGCTCGGGCGGTGCAGCACGGCGTCCGGGGACTACGCGCGGGCGGCGCGGCTGCAGCGCTACGCGTTGGACGCGTGGTACCGCAGTGGCGCGCGGCACCCGCGAGCGGAGTCGATGGCGCACCTGGCGTCGGCGCTGTGCCTGGCCGGGGAGCACGCGGAGGCGATGCGGACGGCCCAGCGGGCGTTGGCGCTGGTGCAGGAGCTGGGCGGGAGCCGGCGGATCGAGTCGGAGGTCCACAACGCCCTCGGCCTGGTCCTGCGCCACCTGGGGGAACCGGCCCGCGCCGTGGCCGCCCACCTGCGCGCGCTGGAACTGGCCACGTCGTCGGAGTACCGGTACGGCACGGCCCGCTCCCACCTCCACCTGATCCACGCGCTGGCCGCCGACGGCCGCCACGAGGAAGCCCTCGACCACGCCCGCGCGTGCCGTGACCTGGCCGCCGGCAGCGGCTTCGGCGAGTTCGAAGCCCGCGCCACCGCCGCCCTGGCCGACCTGACCTGACCCGCGTGTCGAACCTCCAGGTCCCGCGTGTCGAACGCTCAGGACCCCCGAATTCAACGCTCAGGTACCCTCGGCCGCCGACGCGAGCGTTGAACTCGGGGGTCCTGGAGGTTCGACACGCGGGACCTGAGCGTTCGACACGCGGGACCTGAGCGTTCGACACGCGATTCGGGTGCCAATTGAGACCACTCCTCCGGGTCGTTGACCGCGTGGTCGGCAAACGAGAGCATCGGGTTTCGATAGTTCGGCGGCTCACCGGTGGGGGATGTCATGGAATCCGATCCGCACGTCGACCTGGCGCGGATCGCGAACCCGACGCCGCGCACTTCCGCCGAATTGGTCTGCGCGCTGACGGAGTTGGCGAGGCTGGCCAACGAGTGGTCGGACGTGGTGCGGGGGCTGCACGAGCCGACCCGCCGACTGGTCGGCAGCGCCGCCGCGGCCTCGGTGTCGCTGGCCGCGCGGCGGGCCGAGGAGGCGTTCCTCGAACTGGAGATGACGCTGGGTGACGCGCAGGCAGCGCGCCGGTCATTGCCCTTGGCCACCCCGAAGGGTGAGGATAGGCGTCCGGTGGTCTAATCGCCGACGCTGCCGACCACACCGCATTGGAACTCCATGACCTCAGGACTTCCCTGCCCTCTCTGCGAGGGCCCGGAGCGCCGTGGGGCGCTTGAGCGAACACTGAGGGTGCTCGCCGTGGACGACGAGGCCCCCGCGCTGGAGGACCTCGTCTACCTGCTGCGCTCCGACCCGCGCGTCGCCCACGTCGAAGGCGTCACGGACGCGACCAAGGCGTTGCGGACGCTGCACCGCGCGATGGACGCCGGCCAGCCGGTCGACGCCGTGTTCCTCGACATCCGCATGCCCGGCCTCGACGGGCTCGACCTGGCCCGGGTGCTGTCGCGGTTCGCCCAGCCGCCCCGCATTGTTTTCGTCACCGCCCACCAGGAACCGGCGGTCGAGGCATTCGAGCTGAAAGCGCTCGATTACCTGCTCAAGCCCGTCCGGGCCGAACGGCTGGCCGAGTCCGTGCACCGGATCGTGCACGAAGTGCTCGATTCCAAGGCGCCGGAACCGGCCTCCGCCGCGCCGGCCGAGAAAACACCCGACGTGGGCGAGGAAGTCATTCCGGTCGAACTCGGCGGCATCACCCGGTTCATCCGGTTGGCCGACATCCGGTACGTCGAGGCGCACGGCGATTACGCCCGCCTGCACACGGCCACCGGGAGCGGGCTGGTCCGCGCCGCGCTCAACGGGCTGGAGGAGCGGTGGCGCTCGGCCGGGTTCGTGCGCATCCACCGCAGCCACCTCGTGTCGCTCGGCCACATCGACGAGCTGCGGCTGGAGGACGGCCACCTGAGCGTGAACATCGGCGGCGCGGTGCTGCCGGTCAGCCGGCGGCACGCCCGGCACCTCCGGCAGCTGCTCGTGCGCCGCAACCGGCAGCCGACGTGACCTCGCCGCAGCGACCGCCCACCCAGCGGGTCGTGGTGACGAGCCCGCGCACCCGCGCGCCGCGCGCGCCCCGCCCGTACCCCGCGTCGCGGGAGATCGACGAGCAGAGCGAGCTGGGCGCGGTCTACATGCGGTCGCTGATCCGCACCCAGCGGCGGCTCGGGCTGCTGCTGTGCGCGGTCGTGTGCGGGAGCGTGGCGGCCCTGCCCCTGGTGTTCACGTTCGCGCCCCAGGTCGGCGCGCAACGCCTGCTGGGCCTGCCGCTGCCGTGGCTGCTGCTCGGCTTCCTGGTGTTCCCGGTGTTCGTGCTGGCGGGCTGGTTCTACGTGCGCCAGTCCGAGCGCAGCGAGCGCGAGTTCGCCGAGCTGGTGGAGCGTTCGTGAGCAGTGGGTACGGCATCGTCGCGGTGCTGGTGGTCGCGGTCGGCACGATGCTGGTCGGCACGTACGGGCTGCGGATCTCGCGGACCACGTCGGACTTCTTCGTCGCCTCGCGCACCGTCTCGCCGTGGTGGAACGCCTCCGCGATCGGCGGCGAGTACCTGTCGGCGGCGTCGTTCGTCGGCATCGCCGGGCTGATCTTCGCCCACGGGCCGGACATGCTGTGGTTCCCGGTCGGCTACACGGCGGGTTACCTGGTGCTGCTGGCGCTGGTGGCCGCTCCCCTGCGCCGCAGCGGCGCGTACACGCTGCCGGACTTCGCCGAGGCGCGGTTCGCGTCACCGGCGGTGCGCGCGGTGGCGAGCGTGTTCGCGCTGGGCATCGGGTGGCTGTACCTGCTGCCGCAGCTCCAAGGCGCCGGGCTGACGCTGAACACGGTGACGGGCGCGCCGGACTGGGTGGGCGCGCTGGTGGTCGCGGTGGTCGTCACCACCAACGTGATCTCCGGCGGGATGCGCAGCATCACGTTCGTGCAGGCGTTCCAGTACTGGCTCAAGCTGACCGCGATCACGGTGCCGGTGGTGTTCCTGGTGATGGCGTGGCACGCGCACGGCGCGCGTGACCTGACCGGGCCGCAGTTCCCCGAGTTCACGAAGCAGACCACGGTCACGTTCGACTCCGACACGACGTTCGAGGCCTCCCGCGCCACCCCGTTCACCGGCGCCGGTCGGGTGGACGGCGAGCGGGTCGACGGCGGTGGCGAGCTGACGGCCGGCCGGCACGTGGTGTCCGCCGGGTCGCGGCTCACGTTCGACGAGGGCGCGGCCGTGCCGCACGTGTGGTCGATCCCGTCGAACACCAACGACGTGTGGGCGCTGCCGATGCGCGGCGGCGAGCGCTTCCCCCTGTACGCGGTGTACTCGCTGATCATCGCCACGTTCCTGGGGACGATGGGCCTGCCGCACGTGATCGTGCGCTTCTACACCAACCCGAACGGCCGCGCGGCGCGGCGCACGACGTTGATCGTGCTGGGCCTGCTGGGCGTGTTCTACCTGATGCCGCCGATCTACGGCGCGCTCGGCCGGCTGTACACGCCCGAGCTGCTGATGACCGGTGACACGGACGCGGTGGTACTGGTGCTGCCGAGCCGCATGATCGACGGCCTGGGCGGGCAGCTGCTGGGCGCGCTGGTGGCCGGTGGGGCGTTCGCCGCGTTCCTGTCCACGTCGTCCGGCCTGATGGTGTCGCTGGCGGGCGTGCTGAGCCGGGACGTGCTGCGGTTGCGGGGCGTGCGCGGGTTCCGGATGTCCACGGTGCT
Source organism: Actinosynnema sp. NPDC051121 (assembly GCA_040689555.1). Lineage (GTDB taxonomy): Bacteria > Actinomycetota > Actinomycetes > Mycobacteriales > Pseudonocardiaceae > Actinosynnema. Next base: position 63,332 of record JBFBCZ010000033.1, read on the forward strand.
GGCCGTGCTGGTGCCGTTGGGCATGACGTGGCTGGTGGGCAAGGTGCCGGTGGCGGACATGGTCGGGCTGGCGTTCGCGGTGGCCGCGTCGTCGCTGTGCCCGCTGCTCGTGCTGGGCATCTGGAGCACGCGCATCAGCACCGTCGGCGCGGTCGCCGGGATGGTCGCGGGCGGGCTGCCCGCGCTGGTGGCCGGCCTGGTGACGATCAGCGTGCGCGGCGGCGGGGCGTGGTACCACGTGTTCCTGGCCCGGCCAGCCGCGTGGACCGTGCCGCTGGGCTTCGTCGTGATGTACGCGGTGTCGCTGCTGACGCCGCGCAAGGTGCCTCCGGGGGTGAACCACGTCATGGTGCGCTTGCACGCGCCGGAGAACCTGGGTCTGCGCAGTCAGGACCGGTTGTGACCGCGCTGGTCACGGCGGGCGCGATCCTGGTCGTCGGCCTGGCCGTGGTGATCACGCTGTGGTGGACGTCCCGCACCCGCAACGACTTCCTCACCCACGAGCAGCGGATCACGTTCGAGACGCTGCACACCGCGTGGTCCGCCGCTCCCCCGCTGCGCGCGGGGCTGGTGCCGGAGGCGGCGAAGAAGTCGGCCAAGCACCTGCGGACGCTGCTCGGCACGCCCGCGCTCGCGTTGACCGACGAGACCGAGGTCGTGGCCTGGGAGGGCGACGGCGAGCACCACGCGACCGAGGCGATGGGCCTGGCCGCCGACGTGTTCGACACCGGCCGCACCCGGGCGTTCGACATCACCTGCTCCGCGCCCGACTGCCCGGTGCACACGGCCGTCCTCGCGCCGCTGACCGTGGAGGGGCGCGTGGTCGGCGTGCTGGCGGCGTACAGCCGGGAGGCGTCGGCGGGGTTGGTGCGGGCCACGAACGAGGTGGCGCGCTGGGCGTCCGGCCAACTCGAACTGGCCGAGCTGGACCGGTCGCGGACCCGGTTGGTGGAGGCCGAGGTGCGGGCGCTGCGGGCGCAGATCTCGCCGCACTTCATCTACAACTCGTTGTCCGCCATCGCGTCTTACGTGCGCACGGACCCGGAGCGCGCCCGCACGCTGCTGCTGGACTTCGCCGACTTCACCCGCTACTCGTTCCGCCGGGCCGGTGACTTCACCACGTTGTCGGAGGAGCTGAAGTCGATCGACCAGTACCTGGCGCTGGAACGGGCCAGGTTCGGCGAGCGGCTCAAGGTGACGCTGCAGATCGCGCCGGAGGTCCTGCCGGTGACCGTGCCGTTCCTGTGCCTGCAACCGCTGGTGGAGAACGCCGTCCGGCACGGGATGGAGGGCAAGGTCGGGCCGGGGCACATCTCGATCCTGGCGGCGGACGCGGGCGAGGAAGCGCACATCACCATCGAGGACGACGGCATCGGCATGGACCCGGAGGCGCTGCGCCGCACGTTGGCGGGCCAGGTCGGCGAGACCGCCGGGATAGGGCTGGGGAACATCGACGAGCGACTGCGCCGGTGCTACGGCGACGACTACGGTCTCGTGGTGGAAACGGCCCAGGGGCTCGGCACGAAGATCAGCGTGAGGGTGCCGAAGTACCAGGCGGGCGTGCACGCCTGAGCGGGAGGGTGGGCGGACCTGCCCGGAGCCGCGCCGACGCGGCCGGTGGCACGTCGGCAGTGCCCTCGACAACGGTCACGTGGACCGGGTCGGCGGACCAGGCGACCGGTCAGGCCGCAGCGACCTCCAGGCCCAGGGCCGCGGCGCCGGCGGCGGTGAGGCGGGCGGGCGCGCGGTCGCCCGGCGCGACCGGGGTCGCGGGTTCGATCAGCCCGGCGTGCACCAGCGCGCGCGCCGTGGTCGGGTCGCAGAACGGCAGGCCGTCCACCCGCACGTCCGGCTCGGCGCTGCGGGTCAGGTCGACCCGGTTCGCGGCGGTCGCCTTCAACAGCGCGACCTCGCGTCTGGACAGCTCATCCATCGAGAACACCTCCATCGGGACGAACGGCGCAGCGGACGTCCCGGTTCACAGTTCGGGACGTCCGCGTTGCCACCGTCGTTCCCCGTTCAGCTCAGCCCACGGCGCGCGCGCCGCGTCGTTCCGCCGCTTCCAGCACCAGCCGCAGCCACTCGGCCTCACCGGCCGCGCCCTCCATGGCCACCCGCCGCAGCCGCAGCCACAGCCCCGCCTCGCTCCACTCCTGGAACCGGCGGTGCACGGTCGGCACGGTCACGCCGAACGTCGGCGGCAGGTGCCGCCACGCGCACCCGCTGGTCAGGACGAACACGATCGCGGTGAAGATCGCCCGGTCCGACACCCGGCCCCGGCCGCCGCCCTGGCGGCGCACCTTCGCGGGCGGGAGCAGCGGCTCGACCACGGCCCACAGCGACGGCGGCACCAGGCGCACGGCCAGTTGCTCGATCACGTCGGCGTGCGGCGGTCGGGGCGGCGCTTCCGGCGCCCGGCGCACCCACGGCTCCTGCCGCTGGGCGTCGCCGCGCTGGCGGGCGCGCAGCAACATGGCCAGGGCGGCGTCGTCGGTGCGCCTGGGGGCGACCGCGGGGTGCGTGTGCTGTTGCACCTGGCGGGCGATCTCCGCGCCCACCGTCCGACCGAACGGCTGCGCTGGTCGTACGTAGTTGGTCATCAGGTCCTCCGCCCAGGACGTCGTGATGCCCATCACGCTAGGAACAGCGAAGCCCCCTGGTAAGAGAACGCGCGACGAACGGGAGTGGTCCAGCGTCACGCGGACACCGGCACCCCGCCGAACGGCTGCACAGGAGCGACGAGCGGATGAGCGGTCACTCCCCGATACCGGCTGTGCACGGATACCCTCGATGGTGTGAGCACTGCGCCGCGACTCCTCGCCACCAGCGACCTGCACGTGACCTACCAGCAGAACCGCGAGTTCGTCGACGCGATCAGGCCGCACTCCCCCGACGACTGGCTGATCGTGGCCGGCGACGTGGCGGAGAAGTTCGACGACGTCGAGTGGGCGCTCGGCGTGCTGCGGAGCCGGTTCGCCAAGGTGGTCTGGTCGCCGGGCAACCACGAGCTGTGGACCACGAAGGACGACTCGGCGCAGACGCGCGGCGAGGTGCGCTACAAGCAGTTGGTCGAGCTGTGCCGCAGCATCGACGTGCTCACGCCCGAGGACGAGTTCGCGGTGTTCGAGGGCGCGGGCGGGCCGGTGGCGGTGGCCCCGCTGTTCACGCTCTACGACTACACGTTCCGGCCGGCGGGCACGACGGACAAGGCGTCCGCGCTGGCGGTGGCGCAGGAGGCCGGTGTGATCTGCACCGACGAGTACTTCCTGCACCCCGACCCGTACCCGAGCCGGGAGGCGTGGTGCGCGGCGCGGGTCGAGGAGAGCGAGCGCCGGTTGCTCGCCGTGGACGAGTCGTTGCGCACCGTGCTGATCAACCACTGGCCGCTCGTGCGCGACCCCACGTTCGTGCTGCGGTACCCCGAATTCGCCCTGTGGTGCGGCACGGAGCGGACCGCCGACTGGCACCTGAGGTTCCGCGCGGCCGTGATGGTCTACGGCCACCTGCACATCCCGCGCACGATCCGCAAGGACGGCGTCCGCTTCGACGAGGTGTCGCTCGGCTACCCGCGGGAGTGGCAGCCGCGTGGCTGGACCGCCGCGCCGCTGCTGGACGTGCTGCGCGAGGGGGACTCGCGGTGATCACGGACCTGCTCGCGCCGCCGGTGTCGGCGTTCGACGCGTTCGGCGACCCGGACGGGGTGGTGCTGTTCCCCGAGGAGGAGGAGCACATCGCCCGGTCGGTCGACAAGAGGCGCAGGGAGTTCACCACCGGCCGGCACTGCGCGCGCACGGCGCTGGCCGCGCTCGGGTTCCCGCCCGTGCCGCTGCTGCCCGGCCCGAAGCGCGAGCCGACGTGGCCCGAGGGCGTCGTGGGCAGCATCACGCACTGCAAGGGCTACCGGGCGGCGGCCGTCGGCCGGACGTCCGAGCTGTGGACGATCGGGATCGACGCCGAGCCGAACGAGCCGACCCCGGACGGCGTGCTGGAGGCGATCGCGGTGCCCGCCGAGCTGGCCCGGATGGCCGAGCTGAGGGCGGCGGGCGACAAGGTGGCGTGGGACCGGCTGCTGTTCAGCGCGAAGGAGTCGGTCTACAAGGCCTGGTTCCCGCTGGCGCGGACGTGGCTGGGGTTCGAGGATGCGGAGGTGGCCATCAACCCGGACGACGGCACGTTCACCGCGCGGATCCTCATCGAGCCGCCCGTGGTGGACGGTGTCCCGCTGGACGGGTTCACCGGTCGCTGGCTGGCCCGGGAGGGGTTTGTGGTGACCGCGATCGCGGTACCCGCGCGCTGATCAAGGGTGTTCGGAAGGCGGCGGTATGGGCGACGAGGTCGGGCGACAGCAGTTCACCCGTGAAGACCGGACGCGGTACCGCACGAAGGTCCGCCGGTGCCTGGACGTGTTCGCCCGGATGCTGGGCGAGTCGCGGTTCGAGTTCGACCGGCCGACGACCGGGTTGGAGATCGAGCTCAACCTGGTCGACGACGCGGGCGACCCGGCGATGCGCAACGCCGAGGCGTTGGAGGCGATCGCCGACCCGGACTTCGTGACGGAGCTCGGCCAGTGGAACCTGGAGATCAACGTCGCGCCCCGGCTGCTGACCGGCGGCGGGATCTCGGCGTTCGAGGACGTGGTGCGGCGGTCGCTGAACGAGGCCGAGCACAAGGCGCGGGGCGTGGACGCGCACATGGTGATGATCGGGATCCTGCCGACGCTCCAGCCCAAGCACCTGGCCGTGGACGCGTTGTCGGGCAACCCGCGGTACACGCTGCTCAACGAGCAGGTGCTGGCCGCGCGGGGCGAGGACCTGCACATCTCGATCAGCGGGGTGGAGCGGTTGCAGCTCACCGCGGACTCGATCGTGCCGGAAGCGGCCTGCACCAGCACCCAGTTCCACCTGCAGGTGTCGCCGGAGGACTTCGCGCCCTACTGGAACGCGGCGCAGGCCATCGCGGGCGTGCAGGTCGCGATCGGGGCGAACTCGCCGTTCCTGCTGGGCAAGGAGCTGTGGCGGGAGACGCGGATCGCGCTGTTCCAGCAGGCGACGGATACGCGCAGCGACGAGCTGAAGGAGCAGGGCGTCCGGCCGCGGGTCTGGTTCGGGGAGCGGTGGATCACCTCCATCTTCGACCTGTTCGAGGAGAACGTGCGGTACTTCCCGGCGTTGCTGCCGATCTGCGACGAGGAGGACCCGTTGCAGGTGCTGGAGCGCGGTGACACGCCGTCGCTGGCGGAGCTGCGGCTGCACAACGGCACGATCTACCGCTGGAACCGACCCGTGTACGACGTGGTGCGCGACCAGCCGCACCTGCGGGTGGAGAACCGGACGCTGCCTGCCGGGCCGACCGTGGTCGACATGCTGGCCAACGGCGCGTTCTACTACGGGCTGGTCCGGGTGCTGGCCGAGGAGGAGCGGCCGCTGTGGTCGCAGATGTCGTTCAGCGCGGCGGAGGAGAACTTCACCTCCGGCGCGCGGTCGGGCATCGACGCCCAGGTGTACTGGCCGGGCCTGGGCACGGTGCCGGTGGCGGAACTGGTGCTGCGCCGCCTGCTGCCGATGGCGCACGAGGGCCTGGTGCGGATGAAGGTCGACCCGGCCGAGCGCGACCGGCTGCTGGGCGTGATCGAGCAGCGGTGCCTGACCGGCGTCAACGGGGCGACCTGGCAGGCGCGCGCGTTCCACCGCCACTACGACCACACGGCGCTGGACCGGCCCGAGGCGCTGCGGCGGATGCTGCGGACGTACCGGGACCTGATGCACAGCAACGAACCCGTGCACACCTGGCCGGTCGGCTAGTCCCGTCGTGATCCGGCGGTTCCGGCGAGCGTCGTGACCGCCGGGGCGGCGAGCTGCGGTGAGGCGATCGCGACCGGTGAGGGGGAAACCGCTTGCCCGGTCGCGTCGCACCGCGTCCCGGCCCGCCCCCATAATCGGCGGGTACCGGTACGCCGTGACGGAGGTCTGGTGGGCACGGAATGGGACAACGAGCTGTCCGGGGAGTTCCACGGGCCGGTCGTGCAGGCGGGCACGATCTCCGGTGGCGTGCACTTCCACGGTCCGGTCGGCGCGAGCAGGCGGGCCGAGGAGGACCGGGCCCGGCGGCACGCGGCCGAGGTCGCCCGCGCCCGGCGGAACGTGGGCGAGGGCGAGGACCTGGCGCACCACTTCACCCGGGTCGCCGCGTTCCTGCACCGCGCGTTGCTGCGGGCGCAGGAGGAGGCCGTCCGGCTGACCTGGGAACGCGACCGCCGCGACGACGACCGGCGTCGCCGCGAGGAGTCGGCCGCACGCGCCCGTGACGCGGAGCGCCGGACGGCCCGGCAGCTCGACCGCGCCACGGCGGCACGGCCGACCGCGCTGCGCCTGGCCCTGGTGGCCCGGGACCGGCTCGCCCTGGTGGCTCCCGGGGCGGTCGACGAGCCGGCGCAGCCGCCCGCGCCGCTGCTGGACTCCGACCTGACCCCGGACGACGTCGACCGGTGGCTGGACCAGGGGGACGGCGGCCTGAAGCGGTTGGCCGAAGCGCTCGGCGAGCCCTTCCCCGGGTCCGACGAGCGAGCCGCCCCGCCGGCCGCCGAGCGCACCGGTGACCTCCTCGGACCGCTGGTGGACGCGCTGGCCAAGGTGCCGCTGCTGGCCAACACGGCCAACCGCGCCCAGGTCGTCCAGTTGCTCGGCCACCGGGCGGGCGTCGCGCTGTCCGTCCCGGAGAGCCCGCACCTGCGCGTCCACGTGGCCGCGATCGCGCTGGCGTGCCTGGGCCAGGCCGACGGGCTCGCCGACCTGCTCGCCGTGCTGGAGCTGCTCGAACCGAACACGCTCCAGCTCGCCGAGGTCCGCCGGATCGTGGACCGGTGGCGTTAGCGGTCCGGCGCGTCCCACGCCTTCACGGCGTCGGCCTGCCGGGCTTCGACGGCGCGGTTCCACCACCGCTCGCCCTCCGGCCGCCCCTGGTGGAGCGCGGACAGGCTGAACATGGCGTCCGGGTGACCTCCCTCGGCGGCACGGGTGAACCACGCCTCCGCGCCGTCCGAGGCCGGCTCGACCGCCCGTCCCGGACGGCGGGCCGCCGCACGGACCCGGGCACTCCCCCACCGCGTCAGCAGCATCCCCAGCTCGTACATGGCCTGGGTGTTCCCCGCCTGCGCCGCACGCCGGAAGCAGCGCTCGGCCCCGTCGAGGTCTTCCCGCCGCCGGGCCAGGATGCCGAGGACCACCAGCACCCGGTGGTGGGTGGTGTCCCGCCCCGGGCGGTCGAGCACGCCGGGGTCCAGCACGGCCCACAGGTCGTGGTCGACCTCGACCCCGCAGGCATTCGACGCCCGCTCCAACCACCGCTCCGCCTCGGCCGTCTCGCCCCGGTGCAGCAGGACCAGCGCGAGACCGGCCATCGCGGACGTCCGACCGGCCCCGGCCGCCTCCCGGTACCACCGCTCGGCCTCGGCGGCACGGCCCGTCGCCACCAGCACCGCGCCGAGCCGGTCCATCGCGTCGACGTCACCCGCACCGGCCGCACGGCGGTGCCACGCCTCGGCCTCGTCCGCCTCACCGCGCCCGGCGAGCAGCTCGCCGAGTTCCAGCATGAAGAACGGCTCGCCGGTCGCCTCCACGGCCCGGCGCAGCCACCGCTCCGCCTCGGCCGCCTCGCCCCTGACCCGCAGCCGGGTGCTGATCACCGCGAGCGCCCTCGGGTGGCCCGACTCGGCGGCACGGCGGTACCAGTCGTCGTCCTCGCCGGCGCGGCCGGCCGACGAGAGCAGGTCCGCGAGCGCGATCACGGCCTCCTGGTCGCCGCGCTCGGCGGCTTCCCGGTACCAGCGCTCGGCGTCGTCGGGCCGGCCGTCCTGCCGGGCGAGACGGGCCAGGTTGTGCATCGCCACCGGGTCGCCCCCCGCCGCGGCGCGCGCGTACCAGCGGGAGGCCTCGGCGAGCGCGCCGCGTTCCTCGCGGAGCAGCGCCAGCAGGTTCATGCCGTCGACGTCACCGCGGTCGGCGGCGGCGCGGTACCAGACCTCCGCCTCCGCGAGGTTGCCGCTGCGCGCGGCGGCCACCCCGAAACCGACCACGGCCGCCGTGTCACCGGTCTTCCTGCCCACGCTTGCCCCCTGACGTCGCCCCGCAGCCGATGCTCCCGCACCGGCGACGCCCGCCGCACCTCCGTCGCCGAGGATCCCCCGGTTGCCGGCCGGGGGATCCCTCGGGCCGCCAGGCCGCGGTGAAGTCGTCAGTTGTGGTTCTCGGCCGTCCGCGAGGAGTCCGGATGCGGCCGGACATCCCGTTCGAACCGGGACCGCCGGCGAACTTCACTCCGATGCCCACGCCGCCGCAGTACGCCCCTTCCGCTCGTCGTAGGTGGCGGTGAGCGAGCCCTCCAGCGAGGCGTCCGCGCTGCCGTCGGCGGGCGTGCGCCCGACGTGGAACGCCGGCGTCGTGTCGGCGAACGGCGTGAAGTCGACGTCCACCCAGTAGTTGTTGCCGTCGTAGGACCGGTCGGGGAAGCCGCCCCCGGCCGCGAACACCCCCGCCGTGCCGCCCTCCGCGGTCCGCAACGGCGCCGACAGGACCGGGTTGCGGCGGGTGAAGTACTGCTGGTCGACCGCGTAGTGCCCGGCGGGCGCGGTGTAGGAGGCCACGTAGGTCGTGTTGCCCGCGATCGACACCGGTTCGGGGAACACCAGGGTCTGCCAGCCCGCGGCGGTCTCGCCGGTGAACGTGCCGGTGGCGATCCGCTGCCCGGCGGCGGTCCAGAGCGAGCCGTCGTGGGTGCCGGTGTTGCCCTCGCCCTTGTAGAACCGGATCCCGTTGACCCAACCGCCGCGGCCGGCGGCGAACCGGACGCCCAGCTCGTACCAGCCGCCGTCGTTCGCGGACGGGGTGCTCGGCACGGTCGCGGCGCTGAACAGCGTGCAGGGGCACGGCGCCGTGCCCGCGGTGGTGATCGCCCACGTCTCGGTGGCCGCCATGGTGTTGCCGTTGACGTCGGCCGCCTCCACGCGGGCCGTGTACCGGGTGCCCGGCTTGAGCGCGCCGTTCGGCGTCCACGTCACGGTCTTGCGGTCCGCCGAGTAGGTCGACGTGCCGCGCAGGAGGGCGCCCGCGCCGTCGGCCAGGGTGACGGCGGTCGACTCGGGGTCGACCGGCTCGCTGAACCCGAGCGTCAGCGCCTGGTCCGGCGGCACGTCGGTGGCATCCGGTCCGGGCGCGCGGGTGTCGAGGGTGGGCCGGGTGCGGTCGTCGTTGAGGCCGTTGCGGTAGACCACGTCGACCCAGTAGTTGGACGCCAGGTAGCCGGTGGTCGGGAACCCGCCGCCGTAGCGGAACACGCCGTTCTCGCCGTCGCCGGGCGCGGTGATCGGGCCGTAGGTCGTCGGCTGCGACTCGAAGTGCCGCTGGGTGGCCGCGTAGTGGCCGTTGGGCGCGTAGTAGGACACCAGGTAGGTGGTGGCGGCCTGCACGGCCACCGGCGCGGCGAACGTCAGCGTCTGCCACCCGGTCGTCGTCTCGCCGGTGAACGTGCCGGTGGCCAGCCGCGACCCGCTCGACGTCCACAGCGACCCGGTGTGCGTGCCGGTGTTGCCGTCGCCCTTGTAGAACCGGACGCCGAGCACCTCGCCCTTGCCGGCGAACCGGACCCGGACGCCGAGCTCGACCGGTTGCGCGTCGCCGGTGGCGGGTGCGGCGGGGGTGGTGAAGTCGTCCCACAGCGTGCACGGGCACTCGGCCGCCCGTGGCGTGCCGGTGGTGAACCGCCAGGTGAGCGCGGCGGTCCGGTTGCCGGAGGCGTCCCCGACCCGCACCGACGCGGTGAACGTCGTGCCCGCCGGCAGCGGGGCGTCCGGGCGGAACCGGGCGGTCGTCCCGTTGCCCGACGACGAGGTCGTGCCGGCGACCGGGCCGGCCGGGCCGGTGAGCGTGAACTCGGTGGAGCCGGGCGCCACCGGTTCGTCGAAGGCGGCGGTCACGGTGGTGGACAGCGGGGTGCTGCCCGCGCCGTCGACCGGCGTGGTGGCGGTCAGGTCGGGCGGGCGGGTGTCCGCACCGGGTTCCGGGGCCCACACCACGTCGACCCAGTAGTTCGTGTCGCCGGAGGAGGTGACCGGGAAGCCACCGCCCGCGCGGAACACGCCGTTGGCGCCGTCGACACCGGTCTGGAGCCCGGTCAGCGGCTCGAGGAAGCGGGACGACTGCGCGAAGTACCCGCGGTCGAACGAGTAGTGCCCGGCCGGCGCGAAGTAGGACGCGACGTAGGTGGCGCCGCCGGTGACCGCCACCGGCGCCGGGAACACGAGGGTCTGCCAGCCGCTCGCGGTCTCGTCGCGGAACGTGCCGGTCGCCAGCCGCACGCCGGCGGTGGACCACAGCGACCCGGTGTGCGTGCCGGTGTTGCCCGCGCCCTTGTAGAACCGGACGCCGCGCACATACCCGTCGTGCGTCGCCCGCCACTTCACGCCCAGTTCCAGCGCCGCGCCGTCGGCCGCCGAGGCCGTCGAGGGCACGTCGGCGTCGGACCACAGGCCGCACGGGCAGACCCTGGCGGCGACCGAGGTCTCCGCGGACGCCTCGCCGACCGGGGTGAGCGCCGCGTCGAGCGCGCGCACCCGCAACCGCACGACGCCCGACGCCGATGGCGTGAACGTGTGGCTCCACGTCGACTGCCCGGCCCGCCACCCGGCCGCCCGCCACGTCACGCCCGCGTCGGTCGACACCTCGACGCCGGCGACCGGGCCCTCGTCGGTGACCGTGCCGGAGAACGTGTACGGCGTGCCGACCACCGCCGTCGCCGGCACCTCGGTGAACGCGGTCGGCGTCGCGGCCACCGCCGCCGGCGCGCGCCACGTGGTCGGCGCGACGACCAGTGCGGCGGCGAAGGCGGCGACCGCGAGCACCCTGGCCACCGCCGTGCCGGATCCGCGTCTTGCTGCACCACTTGGGAACATTCGGTCCACCCCGGGGTCGCGGAGCCTCGGACGGCCCCGGTCAGCCGGTGATCGGCCCGCGGCACGACGCCGTTACCGCGGTAGACCTCCTGCGAACGCGTTGTAGTGCTTGTGGGGCAAGGGATTGCTCTCCCGCGTCGGCGGCACCGCAACGAGGCGGGTAGCGGTGCCGCCGATCGGGGCCGGGTCAGCTGGTCGGGAAGTCGTCCGCGGTCCGCATGCGGTCGCGGATCCAGACGCCGGCGGGCTTGAGCACGCCCGTGCCGGTGAACGTCGAGCCCGCGCAGACGCCTTCCCTGAACACCGCGCCCGAGCGGAAGTCGTCGGAGAAGTTCCAGTTGGTCCAGCCGATCTTGTTCGCGGCCAGGAAGTCCAGGTACTTGCCGCTGTAGGCGAAGTCGTTCGCGCCGTCGCCGGTGTAGGTCTGGGTGCCGAACTCGGTCACGAAGATCGGCAGCCGCGCCGCCGCCCGCTGCAACGCGGCGAAGTACTCGTCGTGGTGTGACGCCGCGTAGAAGTGGAACGTGTACATGAAGTTCGTGGCGTTGATCGGGTTGTCGACGATGTCCTGCTCGCTGCGGCCGTCGGAGACGCCGAGCGAACCCCAGCCGTGCGTGCCGACGAACACCACGCCGTCGGGGTCCTGCGCCCGGATCACCGGGATCATCTGCTCGGCGTAGGACTTGATGCCCGCCCACGACACGTTGTTCGGCTCGTTGGCGATGTCGTAGATGATGTTGGTCTTGTCCCGGTGCCGCCGCGCGACCTCGGTGAAGAACGTGCGCGCCGACGCGATGTTCGCGTTCGGGTCGCCCGGGTCGAGCTGGTGCCAGTCGACCAGCGCGTACAGGCCGCGCCGGGTGGCCTCCTCGATGTAGCCGTGCACCAGGTCGGTGAACTTGCGCGGGTTCGTCTCGTACCCGCCCTCCTGCACGTACAGCGAGATGCGCAGGACGTCCGCGCCCCAGTCGTCCGCCAGCGCGTCCAGCGACGCCGGCTTGACGCAGTGCGCGTACCACTGGATGCCGTGCGTGCTCATGCCGCGCAACTGGATCGGCTTGCCGTACCGGTTGCACAACTTCACGCCGCACACCCGCAACTGCCCGTTGACGTCCGCGGGCCGGCGGGTGGCGCTCGTGCCGGTGTCGGCGGTGGGCCGGTCGACGTCCGCCGAGGCCGTCGGCACGGACAGGACGGCCGCGAGGAGCAGCGTCAGGAGGGGCAGTACGGACCATCGGTGTGCCACGGGGCGCCTCCCACAAGTGAGGTCGGAACTCGGTGGCGGCGGTTCAGTTAGGAAAGTTTCCTATCTGACGAAGGGGATCACAGCACTCCGGGCGATCCGCTGTCAACGGTCGACGACGCCTGAGCTAGTACTCGTCGCCGCCGAAGAACGTCTCCTCCAGCCGGTCCGCCGTGCCCGCGAGCAGCGCCAGCGGCTCGGTGAACTCGTGGATGTCCAGGTCCGCCAAGGGCAACGAGTGCCGCAGCACCACGTGGTCGCCCATGATCGCCGCGCCGCAGGCGATGGTCGAGTTGCCGACCTCGGCGAGGAAGGCGTGCAGGTCGACGTTCGCCGCCAGCCCGATCGGCGACGCGATCTGCACCCACTCGTGCAGCTTGTCGAGCACTTCGCGGACCAGGATGACCACCTGCGTCCGCTCGTCGTCCTCGTCGTACTGCTCGAAGTTGAACAGGATCCGGATCTCGTCCTCGTTCTCCGCGATCACGTCATAGGTGTCGTGCACGTATGCGGCGAGGTCGCCCCAAGTGGCCATGGTGATCACCCTACGGGCGCGACCGCCGCCCACACCGCATCACCGACCAGATCGGACGCCGCGGCCAGGTCGAGCGCACCCGCCAGGTGCCGGCGGGCGCACTCGTGCGCGGGCCCCATCACCACGGGGTCCAACGCCCACAACGGGAGTTCGCGCACCTCGCCCGCCGCCATCCGCGCCGCGAACCAGCGCGCGACCGGCTCGAACACCTCCGCCTTCACGGCCGGGTCGGCGGTCGACGGCGCGGCGTAGAGGAACCGGGCCCGGGCTGGGTGCTCGGCCACCCACGCCAGGTACCGACCCACCAGCGCCCGCACGGCCCGCTCCGCGTCGCCGACGTCCAGCGCGGGCGCCATCGCCGCCACGCAGTGCGCGAAGCTCTCCCCGTACAGCACGGCGAACAGCCCGGCGCGACTGCCGAAGTGGTGGTAGACGCTCCCGTTGGAGACACCGGACCGGGCGGTCAGGGCGCTGATCGTGACGGCGTCCAGCCCGCCCTCCTCGACCAGCGCGAGGGCCGCGTCGAGCACAGCCCGCTGACCGGTCGATCCCACGGCGTTAGAGTACCGCTCTAGAGCGTCGCTCCCCAGGAGGTCACCGTGGCCCGTTCCATCCCCGATCTGCTGCGTGAACGCGTGCGCGAGACCCCGGGCGCCGAGGCGCTGCGCCGACGCACCGGCGCCTCGTGGACGTCGCTGACCTGGGCCGAGGTCGGCGAGCAGGTGCGCAGGCGGGCGCTGGGGTTCCGCGGGCTCGGCGTGCGGGACGGCGCCCGGGTCGCGATCATGGCCGCGACCAGCGTGGACTGGATCCTCACCGACCTGGCCGTGCTCGCGGCGGGCGGCGTGACGACGACGATCTACCCCAGCAGCACGCCGGACGTGGTCGCGCACATCGTCCGCGACTCCGGGAGCGTGCTCGTGGTCGCCGACCCGGAGCTGGCAGGCAAGGTCGACGCGAAGGTCGTCACGCCCGACTGGGAGCCCGACGAGGCCGAGGGCGACTACGACGCGATGGTGGACGAACTGACGCCCGACCGGCTGGCGACGCTGATCTACACCTCCGGCACCACGGGCACGCCCAAGGGCGTCGAGCTGACCCACGACAACTGGCTCTACACCGCCGAGGCGATCCGCGAGCTGGGCGTGCTCACCCCCGAGGACCTGCACTTCCTGTGGCTGCCCATGTCGCACGCGTTCGGCAAGGTGCTCCAGGTCGGCATGCTGGCGACCGGCGTGCCCACCGCCGTGGACGGCGACGTGGACCGGATCGCGGCCAACCTCCAGGAACTGCGGCCGACCGTGGTGGCCGCCGCGCCGCGGATCTTCGAGAAGATCCACCAGCGGGTGGTGGCGTCCATGCGCGAGGCGGGCGGGGTGAAGGCGAAGCTGTTCGACTGGGCGCTGGCCGTGGCCGAGCACCCGGAGTGGAAGGTCCGCCGCAAGATCGCCGACAAGCTGGTGTTCGGCAAGCTGCGGGAGCGGGTCGGCGGCCGGATCAAGTACTTCGTGTCCGGCTCCGCGCCGCTGTCGCGCCCGGTCGGCGAGTTCTTCGACCGCGCGGGCATCACGATCCTGGAGGGCTACGGCCTGACCGAGTCGTCGGCCGCGTCGTTCGTGAACCGGCCCGGCGCGAACAAGCTCGGCACGGTCGGCGAGCCGCTGGTCGGCACCGAGGTCCGCATCGCCGACGACGGCGAGGTGCTGATCGGCGGGCGCGGGATCATGCGCGGCTACCACGGCCTGCCCGAGGAGACCGCCGAGACGCTGCGGGACGGCTGGCTGCACACCGGCGACATCGGCGAGCTGGACGATGCAGGCCGGCTGCGCATCACCGACCGGAAGAAGGAGCTGATCAAGACCTCCGGCGGCAAGTACGTCGCGCCGCAGGCGGTGGAGGGCCTGGTCAAGTCCAACAGCCCCTACATCGGCAACGTGCTGGTGCACGGCGACGGCCGCAACTACTGCGTCGCGCTGGTCACCGTCGACGCCGACCTCGCGCCCGCCGACCTGGACGCGGACGCCGAGGTGGGCCGTGCCGTCGAGGCCGCGAACCGGAAGCTGGCCCGGCACGAGACGATCAAGAAGTTCGCCGTGCTGCCGGAGGACTTCTCGGTGGCCGACGGCACGCTGACGGCGAGCCTGAAGATGCGGCGCAAGGAGATCGAGAGCCGCTACAAGGACGTGCTGGACGGCTTGTACTCCTGAGCCCCGTTCCGCGACACCGCGATGGCCCACAGGCCCGCGACCAGCACCGCCACCACTTCGGTCAGCACCAGCAGCCGCTCGACGTACCCGAGCGGGAACACCCGCCACCAGGACGTGCCGACGACCGCGTTCACGCCGATCGCGTACAGCAGCGGCGTGAACGCCAGGGCCGACAGCAGGCCGAACCGGAACGTCCACCGGGCGTGCCCGCCCCACACCGGGTCGTGCCGCCACGGGCGGGCCAGCAGCGTCGCGGCGATCGGCAGCGCGACGAACGCGAGCAGGCTGCCGACCCGGTGGATGCTGCCGCTCGTGCTCGGACCGACCGCCCAGTCGTTCTTGGGGAAGATCACGACCAGCGTCAGGCCGACCGACCACGCCCCGAACGCCACCGAGCCCACCGAGTGCCACTTCGCCACACCCCGTCGCACGAGCACGGCCAGGATCGCCGTCGAGCCGAGCACCAGCAGCAGGACGGCGGTGTCGAACACCCGGCGGTGCGGTCCCAGGGCGTACTCGCTGATGGTGCGGCGCAGGTGCAGGGTGGAGTCACCGAGCCGGTAGAGGTCCATGCCGCCGACGAGGGCGACGGTGAGCAGGACGGCGACAGCGCCCGCGAGGGCGACGAAGCGGGCCGGGGAACGACGGTTCGGGGCGGGTTCGACGGTCGACACAACGGACAGAACGGACGGTGACCGTGGTGTTGTTCCGCCGTCCGGGCAATCGACAGCTCGCCGACAGCAGCTCTGCTCTGCGCGCGTCGCTCACCGGGGCCGGGGCCGCAGCCCGTCGAGGATAATCCGGGCGAGGTGCCCCGAGCGCTCCCGACTGGTTTCCGCGTTGGCGTGGCGGATCGCCGCGAACGCGCCGGCCACGAGCGCCATCACCTCGTCGACCGTCACGTCCGGGCGCACGACACCGCCCGCGTGCGCCCGGTCGAGCAGCACCTCGACCTGGCGGGTGAGCTCCGCCGCGAGGTCCGGGGCGGCGGAGCGCAGGTCGAACTCGGCGGCCATCAGCGCGCTCTTCACCGCCGCGTTCTCCGCGCCCATCGCCATCATCCGGGAGAGCTGGGTGAACAGCGCCGCGGGATCGTCGGTGGCGGCGAGCGCTCTCGCCCCCGCCACCAGCTGTTCGAGCTGATCGGTCACGACCGCCAGGTACAGGGCCTCCTTGGCGGGGAAGTGCCGGTGGACGGTGCCGGGACCGACGCCCGCGCGGCGGGCGATCTCGTCGAGCGAGACGCCGAGGCCCTCCTCGGCGAACAGCTGCCGCGCGGTCCGCAGGACCCGCTCGCGGTTGCGTCGTGCGTCGGCCCGCGGCTCCCGGTCACGTCCGCGGGCCGTCGCGGAGTCCGGTGCGGCGGGCTCGGGCGGTCGGCTTCCCATGATGACCGCAGTCTAACCGGGGCGGCGCACCGTATAGTTCCGACCTATAACCGGGGCGTCGACCCGGTTATGGGTCCGAAGACGATCACGAGGAGCGCGCACGATGACCACACCCGACGCCGGAGCCCTGGTGCGGCGGATGCAGGAGTGCTTCAACACCCGGCGGTTCGACCAGGCCGACGACCTCTTCACGCCCGACTTCTTCAGCCACCCGCTCGGCACCACCGGGTTCGAGGCGGGCAAGCGGGCCTGGCGCCTCCTCGTCGCCCACTTCCCCGACTACCGCGTCGTCGCCGAGGACGTCCTGGTCGACCGCGACAGGGTCGCCGTCCGCTCGTCCGTCGAGGGCATCCCGACCCCGACCGACGGCGTCCAGCCGATGCTGATCGAGATCTTCCGGGTCGACGACGGCCGGCTCGCGGAGATGTGGGGACTCGGACAAGGGCTCCCCCACGACATCCTGCGCACCGCGGGCTGACCGGCGGGACCCGCGAACGTCGGCTCAGCTGGACCGGCGGATCACCAGCGTCGGCGCGAACACGACGGAGCTGACCGGGCGGTCCGGGCGTTCGACGCGCTCCACCAGCAGGCGGGCCATCTCGGCGGCCATGTCCTCGACCGGTTGGCGCACCGTGGTCAGCGGCGGGTCGCACTCGACGGCCGGGCTGCTGTCGTCGAACCCCACGACCTTGACGTCCTCGGGCACCCGCCGACCACCGGCGCGCAGCACCGGCACCGCGCCGGTCGCCATCAGGTCCGAGGCGACGAACAGGCCGTCGACGTCCGCGCCCAGCCGCCGTGCCGCCTCGGCGCCGCCCTCGCGGGAGAAGTCGCCCTCGACCACCACCGGCTCGGGCAGGCCGTGCCTGGCCACGGCGTCGCGGAAGCCGCGCAGCCGGTCCTGGCCGGCGGGTGTCTCCAGGGGTCCGGTGATGGTGGCCAGGCGGCGGCAGCCCGAGGCCACCAGGTGGTCGGCGGCCAGGCCCGCGCCCGCCGCCTGGTCCACGTCGACGTAGGTGATCGACATCGGCCGGACCGGGCGCGCGGCCAGCACGACCGGCAGGTTCGCCTCGATCAGCTGCCTCGGCAGCGGGTCGGCGCCGTGGGTGTGGATCAGGATCACGCCGTCCAGCCGGTGCTGCCGGATGTCGTCCACGACCTCGCGGTGGTCGCCGGTGGTCAGAACCAGTTGCACGCCGAGCGGCCGGATGACCGGCAGCACGCCGCTGACCACCCGGCCGAAGTACGGGTCGTGCACGGTGCGCCCCTCCTCCGGCAGGACGAGCCCGATGGCCCCTGCCCTGCGGGTGACGAGCGAACGCGCCGCGCGGTTGGGCGTGTACCCGGTCGTGGAGATCGCCTTCTCCACGACTTGGCGCAGCTCACGGTCCACCGTGGCGACCCCGTTGACGACCCGGGACACCGTGGCCCGGGAAACCCCCGCGATCCGCGCGACCTCTTCCAACGTGACTGGTCTGCGGTCCACGTCAGCCTTTATACCGGCAGGTGCGGCCCCGCCGAGGCGGGACCGCACCGACCCGTCACTGGTAGACGCGGACGTAGTCGACCAGCATGCGCTGCGGGAAGACCGTGGTGGCGTCCGGCGGACCGGGCCAGTCACCGCCCACCGCGTTGTTGAGCAGGATGAAGAACGGCTTGTCGAACACCCACGGGCCGCGGGTCGCCTCCACCGTCGCCTTGTCGATGGTGAGGACGGTCACGTCGTCGATGCTGAACACGATGCCCTTGCTGTTCCAGTCGGCCCGGAACACGTGGAACGCGCCCGCGTAGTCCTGGCCGATGTCGCGCATCGCCCCGATGCCGCCGCCGCCGAAGTACGACGGGCCGTGGATCGTCTGGTACGCGGTGTTCGGCTCACGGCCCAGGTGCTCCATGATGTCGATCTCACCGCTGCCGGGCCACGGCGTGCCCTTGAAGATGTCCGTGCCGAGCATCCAGAACGCGGGCCACAGGCCCTTGGTGCCCGACACCCGGACGCGGGCCTCGAACCGGCCGTAGGTCCACGACGCCTTGCCCTCGGTGATGATCCGGGCCGACGTGTACTGGCACGTGCCGCTGCCGCTGACCGGGTCGACCGGGCACGCCGTGCCGGGCGTGACCTCCCGCCTGGCCTCCAGCACCATGTTGCCTGCGCCGTCGGTGAAGGCGTTGCGGTTGTCGGTGTAGTACTGCAGCTCCGCGTTCTGCCCGGTGCCGACCTCCGGCCGCCACTTGCCCGCGTCCGGTCGCGTGCCCGCGGGCGCGTTGAACTCGTCGCTCCACACCAGCCGGAGCGGCGTGCCGGGGTCCGGCGCCTGCGGTGGTGGCGGGGTGGGGCTGCCGCCGGTGCCGTAGACCTGGAACTCCCACAGCGAGTAGCCGTACTGGCCGCTGCGCTTGGTCAGGTTCACCCGTACGTACCGGCCGGTGCCGTTGACGGTGAACGTCTGCTTGAACCCGGTGCCGTTGGTGACGGTGTGGATCGTGGTCCAGTTGGCGGCGTCCGCCGAGGTCTGGATCTGGAACCCGGTGGCGAACGCCGGGTCCCACTGCAGCACGACCTTGCTGACCTGCGCCGTCGCGCCCAGGTCGACGTAGATCCAGCCCGGGTCGACCCAGCCGGTGGTGGCGTTGGTGGCCCAGCGGGTGGCCGGGTTGAAGTCCAGCGCCTTGGCGGGGGTGCAGCCCGGGCACGCGCCGTCGTCCTGGAACGACGAGGCGAACGCCGGCTTGTTGTACGACAGCAGGCCCTCGGTGGGTGTCGTGTTCGTGCCCGTGCGGACGGCGAACTCCCACAGCGACACGCCGTACTGCGTGGCGCGGGCCGTGGTGTAGACGCGGACGTAGCGGCCCGTGCCGGTGAAGGTGACGTTCTGCGTGCCGCCCGTGCCGGTCGTGGTCTGGTAGACGGTCGTCCAGGCCGAGCCGTCGGCCGAGACCTGGAGCTGGAACGCCGTCGCGTACGCGGCCTCCCACTGCAACGTCGCGCCGCACACGTCCCGGCTCGCGCCCAGGTCGACCCGCAGCCACTGCGGGTCGCTGAACGCGCTGGACCAGCGGGTGCCGGCGTTGCCGTCCACCGCCGAGGCGGCCGTGAACGGGCTGCCGGTCTCGACCGACGACGCGGTGACGAGGGCGTTCAGCGCCGCGTTGGCCGTGCCGCACTCCGCCGCCTGCGCCGTGCCGGCGGGCACGGCGGCCACGACGGGCACGACCAGCGCGCCGAGCAGGGCGACCGCGGTGATCAGGCGCTTCACGGCCGACCGTCCGCGCCGCACTTGATGATGGGGTTGATGCAGTCGCGCACCCGGCGGGCGAGTTCCGCCTCCGGCCACGCGTTGAAGAAGTCGCCGTGCATGGTGAAGCCGGGCCCGGAGGCGAGCCTGAACCGCGACGGGTCGCCGTTCACCGGGTAGCGCAGCACCTGGCGCAGCTTCGGCACCGGCACCGGGTGGGTGGCCGGGCAGTCCGCGTTCACCGGGTAGGCCATGTGGCTCTTGTGGTCCGCAGAGTCGAGGTCGCGGCCGTTCCAGCACTGCGGGAAGTCCAGGTAGGACTCCAGCATGGTGCCCGCCGGGCAGTTCACGAAGTCCTTGGACGCGCCGACCTGGCCGGCGTGCAGGCAGGACCAGCGCGAGATCGTGCTGGCGTCGGGCGCGGTGGCCTTGGCGTTGCCCGCGACGATCCGCAGGCCGAGCGGGAACGGCTGGATGCGGGCGATCACGTCGTCGCGCACGCCTTCGCCGAGGTAGTAGAACGTGGTGCCGGTCGGCTCGACGGGCTGGTTGTCCGCGTACAGGGTGGGCACCCAGTAGGAGGACAGGTCGACGCCCGGGTTGCAGTTGCTCGTGCCGGCCAGCAGGGACTGGATGGTGGTGCGGGCGTTGGTGGTGGTGTTGCCGAAGAAGCTGTGCATGTGCGACGCGCCGGGCAGGTTGGGCGCGACGATCGGGTCGTCCGGCAGTCGGTGGCTGTAGGGGCAGTCCGCGAGGAACTCGGCGACCCGCACGATCGGGCCGCTGGAGTTGGTCACGCCGAACACCTGGAACTCCCACAGCGACACGCCGTACTGGGTGGCGCGGGCCGTGGTGTAGACGCGGACGAACCGGGCGGTGGCCGAGACGGTCAGGTTCTGCAGGCCGACGTTGCCCGAGGCGGTGGCGATGGTGTTCCAGGTGGTGCCGTCGCCGGAGGTCTGGATCTGGAAGGAGCGCGCGTAGGCGTTCTCCCAGTTCAGGGTGACCTGGCTGATGGCGGTGGACGTGCCGAGGTCGACCCGGAGCCACTGCGGGTCGGACGCGGCGCTGGACCAGCGGGTGCCCGCGTTGCCGTCGACTGCGGCGGAGGCGGGCGTGCCGCCGTTCTCGGTGGAGGAGGCGGCGACCGGTTTGCCCTGGGACAGCAGTTCCGGCGCCGCCGAGGCGGGAGAGGTGACGAAGGTCAGGGCGGACGCGGTCAGCGCCGCGGCGGTGGTTGCGGTGACCAGTCGACGCCATCGGCGAATGGTGGGGATCACGACTCCCCTTTCGGAGGGCGGTGCGGGGGAAAGGTTCAGAGAGCGCTCTCACAGCGGAACGTAAGACGGGCCCCTGTATCAGTCAAGGAAAGGACGGAGTTCCGGTCATCCCGGAACAGGAGTCGAGAGAGCGCTCTCTGGCCCGAGCGTCGAGAACTCGGGGTGCTCGGCCTCGGCGCCTCGGCGGACCGTGCGGCGCAGCCGCTTCCAAGCCGTGCGCGGTCACCAGCTCGGCGCGCTGGTGCGGCCGTGCGTCGCCGGACGCAGCGTTTCCACCGCGGCATCGCGTGCCGTGACGAGTGAGCTGAGCAGCGTGTCGTGCCGCGTGTCGGAGATGGTCGCGGACGTGCCGGGTCGCAGCCGGTGCCGCAGGAACGCCAGCTCGGTCACCGCCTCCTGATAACCGGCGACCGCGCTCGCGGCCTGCGTGCCGAACTTGCGTCGGACCACTCGGCGCCACCTGCGCCGGCCCCGCGACGACAGCAGCGGGACTTCGCTCGCGGCGATCCACCGGTTCGCGACCATCTCGGGCAGCTGCTCGGTCAGGATTCGCCGCTCACGGCGGCGCTGCCACACCACCAGCCACACCACGCCCGCGAAGACCGGGACCATGACCAGGAAGTACAGGCTGATGAACGTGGAACCGTCACCGACGATCGCGGAGGTGTTCCACAGCGAGTGCAGCCCGGTCGCCCCGAGGTAGCCGAGGAGCGGCGCGGCCACGCGCAGCCGCTTCGAGCCGGTCGTCGCCGCCACGCCGATGCCGATGCCGACCATCACCGTGAACAGGGGGTGCGCGAACGGCGACAAGGCTCCACGCAGCACGAACACGGCCGCGAGGCCACTCGACAGGTCTCCGAGCCCGGTGTCCGCGAACACCCGCGCGAAGTAGTACACGTTCTCGGTGAACGCGAACCCGGCGGCGGCGATCCCCGCGTAGACGACGCCGTCCACCGGGCCGCCGAACTCCTGGCGACGGCGCAGGAACAGCACACCCGCGAACGCGGCCTTGGCCGCCTCCTCCACGACCGGCGCGGCCACCACGGCCACGAACGTCGAACCGCCGGCCAGGACCGCCTCACCCAGCACGTACGCGACCTGGTTGAGCACCGCCGAGATGGCGGTCGCGCCGCACGCGCCCCAGAAGAACGCCAGCAGCAGCGATCTCGCCGGCTCGGGCTCCCATCGGCCCACCCACAGGAACGCGCCGACGACCACGACCACCGGCACCAGCGCCGCCACCGCGCCCACCAGGATCGCACCCGCACCGGTCTCGCCGGTGCCCAAGCCGAAGAGCACCAGCCCGCAGAGGCCCAGCGCGATCAGGCCCACAAGAGGAAGGAGGACCGTCCGGCGGTGGTTGCCGTAGTGACTTCCGCTGCGCGGAACCCTGAGGTCGGGTGCAGGGAGTCCTTCCGGCTGATGTCCCGATATCTCCTCCGTAGTCCGCTGCCGCGCTACATCACTCGTTCCAGTGAACGCCGGGGTTGAATCGGCCAGCGCCGCCAGAAAGCGACCGAACCCGGATTCCGGCACCGGCCGCGGCTTCCGCGTGAACGCCGGCGTAGACCCGGCCAAGGCCGCCAGCAGTCGCCGTCCGGCGCCGTCACCGGTCATCCCGGTCACCTCCGTCGCGCGCCGAGCCGTCGCGGGCGTCCTCGACCACGCGGCGATCGCCCGGCTCCTCGGGAGAGGGGACCAAGCCCTGCGCGTACGCGGAGAGCTTCTTGATCACGACGGGAGCCGTCGCGCCGAACCCGAACGCGATGAAGCCGCTCACGGCGATGCCCGCCGTCGTCACCGCGGCGGTGGTGATCGCGGCTATGCCCAGTTGGACCACGACCGACGCGGCGTAGACACCCCCGCCCGGGCCGTGCGGACGTGCCCACGGCCATCCCTTCACCCGCCGCGAAGCCTCCACGTACACCACGCCGAGGTTCGCCGCGGCGCCGAGGACACCCCACAACGCGAGGTGCAGATCGGCTGTCGACACCGGGTCCATGGCGGACATTCTCAACCATCGACCACGGTGCGTCAGCACCCGTGTACGCAGCGATGCCCGTGGATGGCAATCGTCGAGGCGTTCGAACGGTCAGGTGAGGCGGGCGGCCGGGGGGAGGGCGGTCGGGGAGGCGGTCGGCCAGGCGGAGGGGTCCGGGCCCAGGGACCACAGCTCGGCCACCTGGAGGGCGCACCACGGGGAGACGGGACGGGCGCCCGCCAGGACGGCGGGGGCGAACTCGTCCCACGCGGCCCACTCGAACGAGTCGACCTCCTCGGGGTTCGGCGTCGGGTCGCCGGAGACCCGGCCGCGGAACACCGGGCACATCTCGTTCTCGGTGACCCCGTTCTCCATCACCGCCCGGTAGCGGAACGCGGGCAGCACCAGGTCGAGCGCGACGTCGGCCAGCCCCAGCTCGTCGGCCAGCCGACGCGACACCGCCGACACCATCGGCTCGTCCGGGGCCGGGTGGCCGCAGCACGAGTTCGTCCACACCCCCGGCCACGTCTTCTTGTGCAGGGCGCGCCGGGTCAGCAGCAGCCTGCCCGCCTCGTCGAACAGGTACGACGAGAACGCCAGGTGCAGCGGGGTGGACGAGTGGTGCACGGAGGCCTTGTCGGCCACGCCGACCCCCGCACCGGACTCGTCCAGGAGCACGACTTGTTCCACGCGCCCACCCTGCCACACCGGCGATCACCGCGCGTCGGCGAGCACCCTCGGGTTGCGCACCAGCTTGCCGCTGGGAGTCCGGGGCAGCGCCCGCATCACGTGCACCCGCTGCGGCTGCTTGAACTCGGCCAGCCGCTCGGCGCACCACGCGGCCACCTCGTCCGGGGTCAGCGCGTCCGACCCGGTCGACACGTACGCCTCGACCACGGCGTCGTGCACCGCGATCGCCTCGCCGACCAGCGGGTGCGAGCGCAGCGCCGCCTCCACCTCGGTCAGGTCCACGTTGAAGCCGCGCACCATGACCAGCGAGTCGGCCCGTCCCAGCAGCCGCAGGTTGCCCCCCGCGTCGAACTCGCCGCGGTCGCCGGTGCGGAACCACCCGTCCGAGTACTGGGACGACCCGTTCTCGTGCAGGTAGGGCGACTCGTCCAGGGCCACCTCCACCAGCCCCTCGCGCACCCTGATGGTGGTGTCGGACAGCGGCCTGCCCACCGACGGCCGGGACGCGCCGCTCACGTCCATCGTCAGCGCCCCGGTCTCGGTGGTGCCGAAGCACTCGCCCACCGGGAACCCGTGGACGGCGGCGAACCTCTCCGCCACTTCCGCCGGCATCAGCTCGCCGCCCGTGAACGCGCCGCGCACGGACCGCAGCGCTTCGGGGGTGGCGGCCTCGGCGAGCAGTTCGAAGTGGAACGGCTGGCCGCTGATGAAGTCGACCCGGTGCCGGGCGGCGGTCCGCAGGATGTCGTCGGCGGAGGCGGGACGGGCCGCGAACACCAGCTCGACCCCGGCGGCCAGCGAGTGCAGCAGCCCGCCCATCAGGCCGAAGCTGTAGGCGGTGTTGTTGAGGATCAGGAACTTCTCGCCGCGCCTGGTCATGCCCTCGGCGTTGCCGAACCTCATCACCTCGCGGATGACCGACTCGGTGCTGCGGCCGACGACCTTGGGCCTGCCGGTGGAGCCGGACGTGAACTGCACCAGCCGGTGCCGGGTCGCGGCGGGCAGCCCGTCCGGCCGCCGCTCGGTGACCAGCTCGTACCGCTCGCGGAACGCGCCGGTGAACCGACTGCCCGCGCGCACGAAGAACTGGGGGCCGGCCAGGTCGCACAGCACCTGCACCTCGGCCGGGGTGAGCCGGTGGTCGATCGGCACCACCCGCGCGCCGAGGCTCCACAGCGCCAGCACCACCTCGAGCTGGGTGAAGCTCGGTGGCACCTGCAACGCGACCGTGCTGCCCTCCCCCACCCCGGAGGCGGCGAACAGGCTCGCCTCGGCGGCGACGGAGGCGCGCAACGCGCCGTGGGTCACGGTGTGCTCGTGGCTGAACACCGGCACGTCGTCGCCTTGGCGGCGCAACAGGTCGGTGACGAACTCGCGCATCTTGGCTCAGGTCTCCTTGCAGAACTCGCCGATGGGGATGCCCACGTGCCGCTGCTCGGTCGCGATGTAGCCGAGCAGCTCGTCACCGCGTTGCAGCTCGGTGACGTTGCGGACCTTCCCGCCGGGGCCGAGCACGCGCACGTGCCAGTCGTCCTGCACGGTCAGGCTCACCTCGACGCCCTCGGGCGAGTGCGCGGTGATGGTCAGGATCGGGCGTGATTCGAGCTTGGCCCGGCCGACGGTGAGCTTGCGGGTGCGGCCCTCGGAGTTGACGGCGAGCACCGTGCTGCCCGAACGCAGTTCGGACAGGTAGTTGGTGCGGTTGTCCGGGCCGAGCACGTAGGAGTGCAGGGCGCCGGCGTTGACCCGGAACGGCCGGGTCGGCATGTAGGGCAGCGGGTGGGTCTCGCTGCAGCACAGGATGAAGCCGGAGGAGAAGGAGCCGACGAGGATGCCCTCGTCCTCCTGGAAGTGCGAGGCGGTGTCGACGCAGACGCGGTCGCCGAGGCCGTTGTGGGTGATGCCCTCGACGGTGAGCGTGGTGAGGTTCAGCGGCGGGGTGGTCGCCTCCAGCAGCCGGGCCAGCTTGAACACGTCGTTGGCGTCGCGCGGTGCCATCAGCACGCCGTCGGAGCCGTGCTCCAGCACGTCGAGCACGATCGCAGCCTCTTCGAGGTCGGCCACGACGGTGATCAGCTTGCCGGGCGCGCCGTCGGCGGCGGCGATGACGATCTCCAGCGGGATCTTCGTCGGATCGGTGAACGCGACCACGGTGTGCCCGAGCCGCACCGCCGCCGCGCACGCCAGCTTGAGCGTGCGGTCGTCGCGGACCTGCACGAACGCCGCGTCGGTGGTGAGCCGGTCCAGCGCGTCCTGGTCGTCCACGACCACCGTCACCAGGTGCGGGCCGTCGACCGGCGCGTCGGCGACGAGCACCCGGGTGATCGTGGGCGGCAGCGTGTCCAGCAGCGCCGGGTCGTCGGAGACGACGCCGGCGAGGCGGGCGTGCACGGCGGCGTCCACGACGGCTTCGCGGTGCGCTTCGGGGACGGTTCGGAGGTCGATCCAGGCGAACTTCAACGGTTCTCCAAGGGGTGAGAGCCCGATCGGCGTGCGGATGCGCCGCCGCCGGTGGGGGTACCGGCGGCGGCAGCGGGCGGTGGGGTCATGACGAGGCCACGACGTCCGTCATCGCGCGGACCAGGTCCGACCTGGTGTCGTCGTGGACGATCGAGGCCAGTTCCGCGACCAGTGACATGGGCGCGGGCGCGGTGAACACGCGGCGGCCGACGGCCAGGCCCGCGCAGCCGACCGCCATCGCGGTGCGGGCGTGGTCGACCACGCTGCCGTCGGTGGCGGGACCGCCCGCGACCAGCACCGGGATCGGGCAGCTCGCGATGACCTCGGCCATCCGGCTCGCGGGCTGGGCGAGGTTGGTCTTGACGAGGTCGGCGCCGAGGTCGACCGCGATGTTGACCACGTGCGCGAGCAGCGCCGGGTCGTTCGGGTCGGCGATGCGCGGCCCGCGCGGGTAGACCATGGCGATCAGCGGCACGTTCCACTCGTCGCACGCCTTGGCGACCACGCCGAAGTCGGCGAGCTGGCGCTCCTCGGTGTCCGAGCCGATGTTGACGTGCACGCTCACCGCGTCGGCGCCCAGCCGCAGCGCCTCGTCCACCTCGCCGACGAGGACCTTGGCGTTGGTGTCGGCGGCGTGCGCGGTGCCCGCGCTGAGGTGCACGACCAGCGCGCAACCGGCCAGCACGCCGGGGTCGATCGTGCGCACGCGTCCTTTGTGGACGATGATGGCGTCGGCGCCGCCGACCACGACGGAGTCGATGAGCTCGTGCCACCGGTCGCGCGGCACCACCGGGCCGTCCGAGACGCTGTGGTCGAGCGGGACGAAGAGGTACCTGTCGTCGCGCGGACGGGAAAGGCGCCGCAGCCGCAACGCTTTCGTCATGTCGCTCACACCTCCTCGGTGTCCGGTGCCGGCCATCCAGCAGGGTGGTGGAACGGGAGAGCGCGGCGGGAGGTGTGAGGTGGCGATAACTCGGCAGTTATGCACCTGTTGGAGCAACCGGTCCGGTTCTCCGCGACGCGGTGCCGCGCGGTCCGCCACCCCTGCGGTCGGTGTTCGGTTTGTCTTGTTGCCCTAGGCTGCCGCAGTGAACATGGAGCTCAGGCACCTCCACGTCGTGCTGACCGTGGCGGAAGCGGGCAGCATCAGCCGGGCCGCCTCACTGCTGAAGATCGCGCAGGCCGGGCTGACCGCGCAGTTGCGCCGCATCGAACGCGGGTTCGGTGGTCCGTTGTTCCTGCGGCGCACCGACGGCGTCGAGCTGACCGAGCTCGGCCGCCACGTGGTGCTGCGATCACGCGACCTGGTGGAACGGTTCGACGACCTGCTCGTCACCGCGCGCAAGCTGGCGGCGGAGGGCGACGTCACGGGGATCCGGCTCGGCGGTGTGGCCGGTTCGCTGACGCCGT
This sequence comes from Actinosynnema sp. NPDC051121, assembly GCA_040689555.1. Taxonomy (GTDB): domain Bacteria; phylum Actinomycetota; class Actinomycetes; order Mycobacteriales; family Pseudonocardiaceae; genus Actinosynnema. The sequence continues at coordinate 90,704 of JBFBCZ010000033.1, forward strand.
TGCTGGTCGGGGTGGTGCGCTCGCTGCTGCCGTCGCACCCTCAGACCACGCACATCGAGCGCACCAGCGACGCCGTGCTCGACCTGGTGCGGACCGGGAAGCTGGACCTCGCGCTGGTCACGGAATTCCCCCAGAGTCCACTGCGGATTCCCGAAGAGGCCGATTGCCGGACCGTGGTGACGGAACCGATGTTGGTCGGGATCGGGGTCGGGCACCGGTTGTCGGCGCGCAACGAGATTCGGCTGTCCGAACTGGCCGACGAGGAATGGGCGGTGTCGGACGAGAGCTACGGCGGGAGGTTGAACCTCCACCTGGCTTGCGAGGCGGCCGGATTCACGCCGCGGTGCGCGCATTTCGGGGTGGACCCGGCGTCGGCCGCGGAACTGGTGCGCTCGACGCACACCGTGGCGTGCTTCTTCCCGACCGGGCACGACCTGCCGGGCGTGCTGCTGAAACCGATCGTGGGCAATCCCGTGCACCGGCGCGTGACCGTAGTGTGGCGGCGGGATCGCGCGGCGGCGGAGTTCATCGACGAGATCCACGCGGCGCTGTTGCGGGCCTACCAGGAGCGCGTCTGGGGCCACGCACCGCGCACCGCGAAGCTCGCCGCCACCGGGCTGGCGGTCGCGGCCAGTTGACGTCCGGACCGCGTCGAGGCCCGGGCCGCGGGCCCCGGTGCCGCCCAGCACTGGCCCACGGCCCGGACCCCTCTGTCACCGGGCATCCGGCGGCGCGACGCTAGCGACCGGCGGTAAAGCAGCGCCTAAACGCCCAGCGCATCGCGGTACAGCTCGCGCAGCTGCGGACCCGGCGGCACGCCGAGCTCGTCGGCCAGGGTGCGGCGGACGTCCTGGAAGACGCGCAGCGCCTCGGTCCGCCTGCCGCACGCCAGCAGGGCCGTCATGAGCTGGTAGCGCAGGTTCTCCGAGAACGGGTGCTCGGCCACCAGCGGCGTCAGCGCCTCCACCGCCTGCGCGTGCCTGCCCAGCGCGAGGTCGGTGTCGATGGCCGCTTCGAGCGTGGCCAGGTGGTGCGCCTCCAGCGGCGCGCAGAGCCAGGCGCGCAGCGGTTCGGACTCCGCGCCCGCCACCGGCGTGCCGCGCCACAGGGACAGCGCCCGCGTGTACAGCTCGCGCCGGTCCCCGAGGTCCGCGGTGACGGCGGCGCGCGCGGTCAGGGCGCGGAACCGCAGGGCGTCCACCTGGTCGGGCTCGGCCCGCAGCACGTAACCCGAGTCCTGGTGCGCCACCGGCACGCCCGCGCCGCGCAACGCCGAGACGTGGACCTGGAGGGACTTGCGGGCGCGCGGCGGCAGCTCGTCACCCCAGACCAGGTCGAGCAGCCGTTCGACCGGCACCCGCTTCCCGCAGTGCACCGCCAGCACCGCCAGGACCTGGCTCGGCTTGCGCCGCAACGCCCGCGGCGGCGCGCCGTCCTCCCGGACCTCGACCGGGCCCAGGATCCGAAACTCCACTCCGACCCCCAGCCGCGTTGAAGTCCCACCCGAACCGACGCGACTGTGACGAACGCTCCCGTTCCGCGGTTCCGCCGGTCGGGTGACTCAGCGGGCGTCCTCGTCGCGGGCGCTGAAGCGCTCGGCCATCTCGACGTCCCACCAGGCCGCGAAGAACTGGAAGTCCGCCTCGCCGTCGTTGACGAGCTGGTGCTCCTCGTAGGGGCGGAAGTGGACGATGTCGCCCGCCGCGAACGGCATCCGGCCCTCATGGGTGACGATCTCCGCGTCACCGGACACGGCCACCCAGATCTCGTGCTCGCGGTGGGCGTGCGTGCTCGACGCCGCGCCCGGCTGCACCACGCACCACGAGCCGTCGAACGGCGCGTTCACCAGCGGCCACGGCATCAGCCTGCGGGCCACCAGCCCGCTGTCCCGGACCAGCTCGTCCGGGTCGAGTCGGCGCATCTCCACGGCTACCGCCCCACCGCGGCGGAAGGCTCCACGTGTCCCACGGTGCCCTCCCAGGCGCCGACCGAACCCGACGTTGTCACCGGCGAGCGCTCGGGCGTGGCCGCCGGAGTCATCGCCACGGCACGCCGGAGCGGCAGACTCACCGCCGAACGGCCCGCCGCCAGAACCTATAGACCGAGGTGCGCGGCGGCCACACGCCGGGGCACGCACATTCGCCACGCGTCCACCACGAGCTCGGCCAGTTCGTCCTCGCCGACCGCCGCCAGGGTGCACTCGACCCAGTTGTACCGCAGGTCGGAGGCCGGGGGCAGGTGGAACCTGTCGGGTTCGGCGGCCACCAGCGCGGCCCGTTCCTCCTTCGGGAACGCGAAACCGAGCGTCCGCTCGTCGCGGGACAGCGCGAGGTACACGAGCCGGCCGACCCGGAACTTCACCCGGTCCCGGACCACCGCCTCCTCGGTGCGCGGCAGGGACCGCGCGAGGCGCCGCACGTCCTCGACCGTCGCCATCAGCTGCCCGTCGCGGGCGCGATCACCGGTCGGCGTGCCGGAGCACGCTCTCCACCTCGGTGCGGAACGCGGCGACGCCGTCCTCGCCCTCCGGCGCGCCGTGCGCCTGGAGCAGGTGCAGCAGCGCCACGCCGTCGGCGGACCGGCGGGACAGGGCGCGGAACGAGAACGCGGCCTCGTACACGCCGACCGCCGTGGCCAGCGCCGCCGCGACCGTGGCCAGGAACGCCCACAGCGCGCGCCGCCGGTCGTCCGCCACGGCCACCGCGCCCAACGCCGCCGCGGCGGTGAACAGCAGCACGGTCAGGGTGGTGGTCCAGCGGCGGGCCGCGGTGTAGCGGGCCTGCGCCTGCTCGAACCCGGCCAGCCGCTCACCGATCCGGTGGCGCAGGTAGGCGCGCAGGAACTGCTCGCGGTGGTCGTCCACGGGGATCGTCATGAGCGGCTCACCGATTCGTGGCGGAGCCGCGCCACCGCCGTCGCCAACTCGCGGGAGCGCTCGTCGCGCTCCGCGTCGTGCGCGGCGGGTGGTGCGGCGAGGTGGTCGAAGTACAGGGCGCGCAACCGCTCGGCCCGGACCCCGGCCTCGGGGTCCTCGCCGCCTCGGGCCACGACCGCGAGCACCGCCGCGGCCGCGCCGGACACGGCGAGCAGCACGCCGGGCCACGGTTGGTCCCGCAGCCAGAGCTGCAACGCCGCGGACACCGTCGTGCCGAAACCGGCGGCGATGGCGAGCACCAGCAGCAGGCGCGCGCGCTCACGTGACTTGAGGGCGGCGACCTCGCACTCGTGCAACGCGGGCGCGACCACCTGGTTGGCCTCGTGGATCGCGTCGGCGAGCAACGGGTAGTCCAGCACGTAACCGGGGTCGATCACGGGGTGCGGCTCGGGTGCCCGGAACCGCAGCCGCGGCCACACGGCGGGCGGCGGCACGTCGGCGTGCAGCTTCGCGCCGGGCCGGTTGCCCAGCACCCGCCGCACCACGGTCGCCACCTTGTCCGCGCCCTCGTCCAGGTGCACCACGGCGACCTGGCCGCTGCGCACCAGCACCGCGAGGTCGTCGTGAGGGTCGTCGGCGCCGGTCTCGGCAGGGGCGGCGGTCGCGGCGCCGGTCTCGAGCGCGACGACTTCGGCGGCGGCAGCGGCGACCCCGGCAGCGGCCCGCTCGATCTCGCCGGCCGGGGGTGCCGGCGCAGCCGGGGTCGGGGCGGTCGAGGCCGAGGCAGCCGGGGCGGTCCGAGCAAGCGGCGCCGGTTCGGCCGAGGCAGCCGGGGTCGATGCGGTCACCCGAGGGGCAAGCGGGGTCGCGGTCGGGGCGGTCGGAGCAAGCGGCGCCGGTTCGGCCGAGGCAGCCGGGGCCGAGGCGGTCGCCCGAGGGGCAAGCGGGGTCGCGGTCGGGACCGTCGAGGCGAGCGGGGTCGACGTAGTTCGGGCGGCAGGTGTGGGTGCAGGGGTGTCGGTGCGGGGCTTGCCGCTCGCGATCTCGTCCGCCAGGCCGCCCGTGCCGGCGAGCACGAGCAGCGGCCGGTCGCGGCCCAGGTGGTCGACCAGCGCGGCCCGCGCGGTGTCGTCGCCGCCGACCAGCAGGGCGAGCGCCGGGCGCTTCGACCCGGCCACCGCGTCCACCGCGCGGAACAGCGCGGGCAGCTCCTCGCCCCACTTCGAGCCCGGCACGAGCACCGCCCCGGCCGGACGGCGCGACGCCGACCATCCGGGGCCAGCGGCCGTCCAGCGACTCGGCGGCCAGGCCGAGCAGGTGCGTGACGCCGGCGTCGGCGCCCGCCGTGATCACCACCGCGTCCGCTCCGGCCGCCGTCGCGAGCACCGCACGCAGCACCGGGAGCACGGTGGCGGCCAGTTCGGTGCCCAAGGTCCCGGCCGAACCGAAGATCGCCAGGACCGGACGGCCGCGGGGCAGGCCGAGGGCGCGCGCCCGGACGTCGGCGTCGGGGTGGGCCAGTCGCCGCACCCGTGGGCCGGCACCCGCTGTAGGCATGCCGGGCACCCTAGCGCCGGCACACGCGAATTTCACCCGTCCGGGGGTGAATTTCGCCGCAGGTAGAGTGCTGGGCGTGTCGATTGACCCCGCCGAACTGGAAATCGCCCTAAGGGTGCTCGCCCAAGTGGACGAACTGGACACCGAGCACCCCGACGCGGTAGCCGTCCGCCGGGCCACCGCCGGCATCTGGAAGAACCTCCGCAAGCGCCGGAAGGCCGACCGGCGGGCCTCGGTCACGGCCGCCGACCGCGCCGTCATCGAGGCGACCGCGACCGGCTCGCCGTCCCGCATCGACGACGAGACCCGCGGCCTGCTGCTGCGCGAGCCGGAACCCGGCGCGAAGGCGGGCACCCTGCTGCGCGCCCGGTCCTGCTACACGTGCAAGAAGCGGTACACCGAGGTCGACGCGTTCTACCACCAGCTGTGCCCGGACTGCGCGGCGCTGAACCGGGCCAAGCGCGACCAGAGCGCCGACCTGACCGGCAAGCGGGCCCTGCTCACCGGCGGCCGGGCCAAGATCGGCATGTACATCGCGCTGCGGCTGCTGCGCGACGGCGCGCACACCACCATCACCACCCGGTTCCCGCGTGATGCCGTGCGCCGGTTCGCGTCGATGCCCGACAGCGCCGACTGGCTGCACCGGCTGCGCGTGGTCGGCATCGACCTGCGCGACCCGGCCCAGGTCGTGCAGCTGGCCGACTCGGTGGCCGCCGCCGGACCACTGGACATCCTGATCAACAACGCCGCGCAGACCGTGCGCCGGTCCTCCAACGCCTACGCGCCGCTGGTCGCGGCCGAGTCCGCGGCCTTGCCGTCCGGCCCGCTGCCCGAGCTGGTCACGTTCGGGCACACCCTGTCCGCGCACCCGGTGGCGCTGGCCGGCACGTTGGCCGACACCATCCCCGCAGTCACGGCGCTGGCGCTGACCGCCGGTTCGAAGGAGATCGACGCCGGCGGCCTGGTGCCCGACGAGGCGCCGGTCAACAGCTGGGTGCAGCACGTCGACGAGGTCGACCCGGTCGAGCTGCTGGAAGTGCAGCTGTGCAACAGCACCGCGCCGTTCATCCTGATCTCCCGGCTGCGCCCGGCCATGGCCGCCTCGCCCGCGCGCCGCAAGTACGTGGTGAACGTGTCGGCGATGGAAGGCCAGTTCAGCCGCGCCTACAAGGGTCCGGGCCACCCGCACACCAACATGGCCAAGGCCGCGCTGAACATGCTGACCCGCACCAGCGCCGAGGAGATGCTGACCTCCGACGGCATCCTGATGACCGCCGTCGACACCGGCTGGATCACCGACGAGCGGCCGCACCCGACCAAGCTGCGGCTGGCCGCGGAGGGCTTCCACGCCCCGCTGGACCTGGTCGACGGCGCGGCCCGGGTGTACGACCCGATCGTGCGCGGCGAACTCGGCGAGGACCTGTACGGCTGCTTCCTGAAGGACTACGCGCCCGCGCCCTGGTGAGCCGTTCGGCGCACCCGTTCGGTCCACCCGTCCGGCGCGGCGTTCACCTCAGCGTTCCGCGGCCCTCGCGCGCATTCCCCGCAGCAGCAACGGCGATGGGCCGATCAGGGCGCACGGGTTAACGGAACCGTGCCCGTGTGCGACTCTCCGTCGGTAGGCTGAAGCTTTCGCTAGGCCGCCGCGAGGCGACGGGGGTGGGCATGGACGGCGGGCGGGCCGGTCGAGCCGCCGCGCTGCCGCGCGTGACCGGGCCGGGTGCCCCGTGGTGACCGCGCCCCGCGTCAACCCGTTCCCCCTGCCGGGGTGGGAGAGCACGCCGATGCGCCCGCTGCGGCCGTGGCACCGGCCGGTGCACCGCGACTACTACGTGCCGGTGGACGGCATGGAGGACGCGTTCGACCGCTTCCGGCAGGACATGGGCGACCTGGCCGTGATGCTGGAGTACGGCCGCCTGGCGCTGGTCACCGGCGAATCGGGCTGCGGCAAGACGGCACTGGTCAACCGGTGCGCGGACTGGGTCGTCGGCGAGCTCGGGCGGCGCGACATGCGCGGGGTCGTGGTCGACCTGACCGGCTGCCTGCCCACCGACCAGGAGCTGTCCATCGACGAGCGCACGGCCGTGGTGTGCGACCGGATGTTCGACCTGCTCGTGGACGCCGGCGCGCTGCGGCAGGAGAGCGAGGACCGGCTCGACGCGGTCCGGAACGTGCCGGGCCGCGTGTTCCCGCGCCTGGGCCGGGCGCTGCGCGAGGAGGTCGGGCTGGTCGTGCTGCTGCCGAGCCCGAACGAGCTGGTGGACGAGGTGATCCGCTACGCCCGCACGCTCAACAGCGCGAAGGTGCTGTTCCTGGCCGAATCCGCGTACCTGGGCACGGACGAGGTGGCCGACGTCGTGCGGCAACTGGAAACCTGGGTCCCGCCGATCACCCTGCACGTCGGCCCGCTCGACCCCGGTGACGCGCAGCGGTTCGCCGAGGACCGGCTGACTCGTCACGCGAAAGCGGGAACTTATCCACGGATGAGTGATGACGCGATCGAATTGGTGGCGAAGCACTGCCAATCGGTGGCCATGTTGCAGAGGTTCTTGCACGGCACGTACGAACACAAACGTGAAACGGGACTAGGCTACTCCGAGGCCGATCTGGTGACCGTCGAGGACATCAGGGCGTTCTTGAACCGGAAGTCCCGGAATGGACCGGTGAATGGGCCATGAGCGGCAGCAGCGATCTCCCGCCCGCGCGCAAGAACCCCTTCTCGCCGATGGCGGTCGCCCGGATCACGGACTTCGACGACGACCCCGACGCGGTCGACGTGGCGATCACCACCGACGCGACGCGGCAGGCGCTCGCGCACCTCACCGCCTACCTCGACGCGCCGCCCGCGCGCGTCGGCCGTGACCGCACCGGCACCGTGGTGGCCGTGCTGGGCGACTACGGCACGGGCAAGACGCACCTGGCCGTGCGGCTGGTCCGGCACGCCCGGCAGGTCCTGGCCGACCCCACGCACGCGCTGTACCTCGACGCGACCGCGGAGAGCTTCATCGAGCTGTACCGGCGGTTCATGCAGAAGCTCAGCCGCGAGGGCGTGCGCGCGCAGGTCAGCGAGTACTACGCGGACATCGTCGCGGACTCGTTGCAGAGCAGCGGCCTGACCAGCGACATGCTGGAGTGGCTCGGCAGCAGGCAGCTGGAGCCGCAGGAGGTCGTGGAACGGCTGGGCCTGATGGAGAGCGCGCTGCTGCGCAAGGTCCAGGACACGCTGCGCGAGGTGACCAACAACAAGGACTTCGGCACCGCGCTCACTCTCCTGCTGAGGCCCGGGTTCGAGCACTCGGTGTGGTCGTGGCTGCTCGGCGGCCCGCCGGACCAGGTGCTGACCGAACGCGGCATCGACACGCCGATCGACGACGAGGTGGCCGCGCTGGAGGCGATGGGCGTGTTCGCCCTGCTGTTCGGCGGCAGGCAGCGGCGGTTCGTGCTCGCGGTGGACGAGCTGGACAAGATCTTCTCCGCGGACAGCCGACCGCAGGCGCGCACCATGGCCGCGTTCCAGACGCTGTTGCAGGTGTTCGCCAAGGCCGGGGCGTGCCTGGTGCTGTGCGGGCTGCCGGACTTCAAGTCCGTGCTGCCGCCCGCCGTGCGGCAGCGCATCCCGTACACGGTGGTGATGTCCGGGCTCAGCCAGGGCGAGGTGCGCGAGTTCGTGGAGCTGGCGCAGGAGCAGGTGTCCGGCGCCCGGCAGCTCGCGCCGTTCACCGTCGACACCACCCGCTACCTGCGCGACATCGCCCGGGGCAACGCGCGCAACGTGATCCGGCTGTGCCACCGGGTGTTCCGGATGGCCGACGACCTGTCCCGCACGCCCGGCCACGAGTTCACCGTCACCGAGGACATGGTGCGGCAGGCGGCACGCGACCTGTTCGGGTCGTTGAGCTCGGACGACATCGACGGCGTGGTGCGCAGGCTGCTCGACGCCAACGGCCTGGACTACCTGCACCGGCACCTGCTCGGGGTGCCCGAGGACTCGCTGGCCGACTTCTGGATCACCTTCCCCGAGGACGCGGGCGGCTGCGCCGTGCTGATCACCCGGTCGCTGCTGGACAACGCCGACGTCGGCGCGGTGCTGCGGCGGATCTCCGCGGTCCGCGAGGCCGAGCCGGACGCCGAGCTGATCCTGCTGGTCAACGGCGTGGTGGCGGACGGCGCGGCGATCCAGCTGCGGGAGGTGCTCGGCCGGGAGCCGCTGGTGTACGTCGACCGCACGTTCGCCGAGGACTTCAAGGCGCTGGTGAGCGCGCCGGGGCGGCGGCCGGGCCGGGACGCGGACCCGTTGTCGGGCCTGCGGTGGCGGATGGACCGACTGGCCAGGCAGCAGTCGAGCATCTACGGGTTCATGGAGCACCTGGCCGAGCACGTGGACGGGGTGCGGGCGTCGTCGGACCGGCAGCTCGGCGCGATCCAGCGGCAGCTCTCGGCGCTCGCGGGCGGCACGCCGGGCCGTGCGGCGGGGGCTGCGCCGGGCAAGCTGCCGGGCGAGGTCGAGCGGCTGTTCCGGGACGCGGTGGACGCGTTGGAGGACCTGACGCAGGTCGACGCGATGTTCGAGGAGGCGTTCGACCACGCGCCGACCGCCACCCAGGAGGCCGTGCACCGGCGGCTGCGGACGCCGGAGTTCACCCAGGCGGCGGCGCAGGCGGTGTTCATGCAGAAGGCCGTGCAGGCGTTCCGGGCCGCGGTGTCGCAGTGGTACTCCTCGTCCGGGGACGCCGACGCGGAGGACCGGCTGGAGGAGCTGTGCGGCATCTACGACGGGATCGTGGAGTTCCTGCCGCTGTTCCAGCTCGACCCGCTGTTCGCGCTGCCGCCGTGGTCGGCGCGGTCGGGCGGCCTGGTCGCCGAGGTGAGCCGGGGGTCGCGCCGCGGCCGGGTGCACGAGGCGCTGCGCAACCTGAGCCCGCGGGTCCGCCGCGCCGTGTTCCGCTCCTCGCCTGCGTGAGCGGTCAGGGCGTGGGCTTCGGCCGGTAGTTCGACGCCACCCGCGGCGCCGGTTCGAGCGGCACCCGAGGCACGCGCTTCGGCTGCGGTTCCGGCTCGCGCTTCGGCTGCGGTTTCCGCGCCGGAACGGCCGCCGTCTCCCCCACCCGTGACAGGCGGTCGTAGCCGCTGTTGGCGAGCGCGTGCAGCAGGTTCACCACCACGACGGCCGGCGCGACCACGGCGATGGCCCCCGGGAACGTCGGCTCCAGCAGCAGCGCCAGGATGATCGCCGTCAGCCCGTTCTGCTGCCCCAGCGCCAGCCGCACCCGGTCGCCGCGCCACTGCTTCGGCACCGTCAGCGCGAATGCCACCACCGCCTGCGCGCCGAACGCCGCCGCACCGAGCACCGCGCCGACACCGGCCAGCGCCCAGCTGAAGTCGGCGGCCAGCACGAGCCCGACCGCGGCGAGCGCCAGGACCATGCCCGCTTCCGCCAGCCCGTCGACCCACCGCCCCAGGTTCGGCCGGAAGAACAGGCCCAGCAGCGCCAGCGCGGGCAACAACGAGTGCCGCACCGCGACGAACCCGATGGCCAGCACCGCCACCACCATCACGGCGCGCACCGCGTAGCGCACCGGACGGCCACCGGCCTCGGCCCGCCGCACCTGCCCGCGCACCAGCGTCCACAGCATGAACGCCACCCCGGCCAGCGCGAGGTTCAGCACCAGGTTGACCGCGAACTCCCCCGTGCCGCCGACCGCCCCGCCCCGCAGCGCGAACGCCGTGATGTACACGGTGAGCAGCACGGTGATCGGGTCGTCGAACGACGCCCACGCCGCCAGCAGCGCCTTCGCCGACTCCGACATCCGCGACTTGGCCCGCATCGCGGCGACCGACAGCGGGTCGATCTGCGCCACCGCCACCGCGAGCACCAGGTAGGCCGGATCGCGGAACACGAGGACCATCACGCCGAAGATCAGCGCGACTTTCGCCAGCACGCCGAGCGTGACCGCGAGGACGACCGTGCGGAGCTGCTTGCGGAATTCCGCGATCACGATCCCGCTCGTGCTGGCGTACAAACCGAAACCGAGCAGAGCGGTGATGAAGAACCCGTACGCCGGCGACCGGTCGACGTCGTGCAGCCCGAACTGCCGTGCGACGAGCCAACCCGCGCCGAGGGCCGACAGGAGCACGGCCGAGCGGATCACGGGCGTCACCGTTCCACGGTAGGCAGCGGCGGGAGGGCGTTCAAGGACCGACTGGAGTGAGTTCTTCGGCCAGAGCGGACATCCGGTCGTCCGCCGCCCGCACCCGGGCCTGGTCGATCGTCACGCCGACGAGGTACTCCCCCGCGCGCAACCGGTAGTAGTAGATCGCGCCCATCTCGACGTCCAGCACGAGCCGGGCCATCAGCCCGCCCACGACCGGGCTCACCGCCCGGTTCAGCTTGGTCGTCAGCGCGCCGAGCTCCTGCGCGAACCCGTGGTAGAACCGGCGCCGCGCGTCCACCGTGACCTGCTTGAAGAACGGCGCCAGCGACGGGTCGCCCAGGCAGTCGACCATCGCCCGCACCTCGCCGCCGACGACGTGCGCGACCAGGTGCAGGTCCTGCGCCCGCACCGCCGCCAGGCACTCGGTCAGCGGCCCGTCCCCCGCCGTGACGTGCGCCCCCACGTGCCGCTCCACCGGCAGCGGCCCGACCTCGTCCGCGCTCTCCCAGCCGCCGGGGTTGAGCGAGCCGAGGCTCAGCTGGGCGCGCAGCCGGATGGCGAGCCCGGCCACCGCGCGGTCGGCCTCGTCCACGGCCGGGTGGCCGAACAGCGGCCCCGCGCCCGCGTGGTCCAGCACCAGGCCGACGACGTGCTCGGTGGGCACGACGGAGTCGCAGAACAGCGCGCCCTCCTCGGTGTGCAGCACGGTGCGGATCAGCCGGCCCGTGCGCACCTCCTGCAACGCCCGGTCCAGCGTGGCGACCTGGAACGTCAGGTGCCTGCCCAGCCGCTTGAGCTCTTCGCGGCGGGTGCCGCCGGGCAGGGCGTCCGGCGCGGGCCCGGGCTCGCCGAGGGCGTCGACGCCGAAGTCGAACACGCCGCTGCTGTAGTGCGCGAGGTAGTGCAGCGCGGGGCTGTCCGCGATCGCCTCCCGGCACGCCTGCCTGGCCAGGTCGAACTCCGGGCCGACGTGCTCGGCCTGCTCCTCGTGCAGCTCCACGCCGCTCCCTCCTGCGCGCTCAGGTGTGCGGGATGTCGACATCGCACTCCCGCCAGTCCTGGTCGGTCGGGTGCGCCGCGAGCCGCAGGTTGTGCGCCGCCGCGGCGGTGTGCGGGTGATCGTGCCCCAGGAACTCCAGGCAGTCGGTGTGGGTTTCGGCGATCAGCTCGGCGGCCCGGTCCGGCTCGCCGGCCGCGGCGAGCACCCGCGCCTCGTCGATCGCCGCCGCCAGCGTCCACGGGTGCGTGTCGCCCAGCCGCGAGCGCAACGTCCGCGTGGCCGCCTCGACGTGGCCCACCGCGCCCTCGTGGTCGCCCGCCGCGCGCAGCGCCAGGCCGAGGCCCAGCCGGCACAGCGCCACGAACGGGTGATCGTCGCGCAGGCCGACGTGCTGCTGGAAGCCGGTCAGCGCGGTGCGCGCGAGCTCCACCGCCAGCCCGGGGTCGACGCCGACCCGGCGGTGGTCCGCGGCGAAGCTCAACGCGCAGCCCAGCGTGTACGGGTGGTGCGGGCCGAGGACCTCCCGGTAGTCCCGCAACGCCTTGCCGGTGCGCTCCTTGGCCTCCTTGGCCCGCCCCACCAGGCGCAGCGCGATGGCGCGGTTCCACTGCACGCCGATCTGCACCTGGTTCAGCTCGTGCCGCAGCGCCTGCAACTGCTGCGAGGCGTGCAGCAGCGAGTCCAGCGCCTCCGGGTAGCGGCCCAGTTCCCGCTGGTACAGGCCGATCTGCGCGAGCGTGGCCCAGGTGCGCGCGTCGCCCGTGCCGAACAGCCGCCGTCGCCTGCGGTAGTTGTCCTCCTCCAGCGCGAGCGCGCCGGCCGCGTCACCGGACAGGAACAGCGAGGACGCCAGGTTGTTCGCCGCCCGGCGGGTCTCCGGGTGGTCCTCTCCGAGCACCGAGCGCAGGCCCTCCCAGGTCGCCTGGTCCTCGGCCAGCGCCTCGGCGAACAGGCCGAGCCCGCGCAGGTCGCCGCCTCGGCCGCGGGCCGTGATCAGCGGGCGCGGGTGGGTCAGGTCCAGCGCGCGCCGCTGCTGGGCCAGCGCCAGGTCGTCCAGTCGCAGCGCCTCGGTCGGCTCGCCGAGCACGCGGTGCACGTTGGCCAGCTCGGTGGCGAGCCGGTTGCGCAGCGGGTCGGCCGGGCCGAACCACCGCGTCCACGCGTCCAGCAGGGCGTGGCCCGGTTCCAGCGCCGCCCGCCGCACGCCCGCGCCGCCGTCGGTGAACAGGAACCGCACCTGGTTGACCAGCCAGCGCCGCACCTTCGGGTCGTCGCTCGCCGGCGCGCCGGACGGGATGACGTGCTTCTGCAGCTCGGCGAACCGGGCCTGCCGGGTCGGCGAGGTGTCCTCCACCTCGGTCGGCGCCAACGCTGCCAGCGCGCCCAGCACGTCGGCCTGCCGTTGCCGCCGCTCGTCCGGGCTCATCCGGTCGCGCAGCGCGCGCTGCACCACGCGGTGCAGGCGCAGGGAGTACTGGTCGCCCCAGTCGACGCGGAACAGCCCGTAGCGCGCGCCGTACCAGAGCACCCGGTCGATCTCGGCGGCGTCCAGCTCCACCGGCTCGGCGTCCACGCCGCCTGCCGCGATCACCCGGCCGAGGAACGCGGGCGAGCGCACCAGCCCCAGGTCCGCGCCCTCCGGCGACAGGAACGCGCACAGCTGGGCGACCAGCACCGCCAGCCGGCCGGTGGCGGTGTCCCGCAACGCGTCCACCGCGACGTCGACGACCCGCGCCACACCTTCCAGCTCGGACCGGCCGAGGCGCTCGAACAGGGTGCGGGTGGCCCAGGTGGCGGCGTCCGCGTCACGCGAGCCCGCGCCCACCTCGGCCCGCGCCGTCTCGCCGAGCCAGCACGACGCCAGGTCCAGCGCCAGCGGCAGGTGGTCGACGGCGTCCGCGACCCGCCGCGCGTCCTCCGGCACCAGCCCCGGCACGCGGTCCAGCAGCAGGCGCACGCTGTCGTCGGCGTGCATCGGCACCAGCTCGACGGCCTGCCCCGCCACCGGGCCGGACGTGATCAGCACGTGCCCGGTGGCGCCGACCGGCAGCAGGCCGTCGATCGCGTCCGGGTCGTCGGCGTTGTCGTAGACCAGCAGGAACCGCGCGTACGCCGGGTCGTTCGACAGCCGCTCCAGCGCGGACAGCGTGCCGTAGTCGGTCGAGCCGGGCTGGCGCAGCCGCACCGCCAGCTCCGCCAAGCCGGTCAGCACCGACTGCCGGTCGTGCGCGGACAGCCACCACACCGCCGCGTAGTCCGACGAGAACCGGTAGGCGTACTCCAGCGCCAGCTCGCTCTTGCCCACGCCGGCCACGCCGTTGACCGTCACCACCGCGCGCCCGTCGCCCGCCGCCGCGAACCGGTCGCGCAACGCCTCCAGGTCCTCGTCGCGGCCCACGAAACCGCGGTGGCGCGGCGGCAGCTCGAACACGGCCGGATCGCTGCCCGGCACCCGCATGCCCGGCTCGTGCACCGTGCCGGGTCGGTCGATCAGGCCGAAGTGGCTCAGCAGCCGGGCGCTCAACGCCTCCGGCGAGTGGTCGTGCACGGACAGCCCGCCGTCCGCCGGACCGCCTTCGGAGAGCCGAAGCCGCAGCACGGTCCGCGGCACGGCGGGCAGCTCCACCGGGCCCAGGTGCGGCGAGGACAGGATCACCACACCCGGCGGCACAGAGGACCCGAACCACTCGCCCGCGTCGGACAGCCGGCGCACCCGCGCGCCCGCGCGCTCCAACTGGCCGCGCACCCAGTCCGCCCACGCCCGGTCGCGCGGGGCGTGCACGACGACCACGCGGTCCGGCTCGGCGGTCGACGTCAGCCCGAACACCCGCCGGTAGCGGGCGCGCAGCACCGGCGACACCGGCACGACCTCGGTGACCGCGCCGCCGGTGACCGCCGCGGCCAGCCTGCCGTACTGGGCCTCCAGCGCGCCGCCGTCGGCGGGCTCCTCCACCAGGATCGCCAGCAGCGGGTCGAACGCGTCGTACGGGCGGTAGGGGATCTCGATCGTGCCGCCGTCGGGCACCCGCTTCGGCTGCCCCGCCAGCAGTTCGGCGAACGCGGCGTGGATCGCGGACCGGATGCGCTGCGCCCGCGACAGCTCGTCCGCCTCGTCGAACAGCGTCGCCACCGGCACCACGTCGATCCTGATCGGCGCGCGCTTGCGCAGCCGCGCGGCCAGGTCGGCCGCGTCCGCGATGGCCCGGGGGCGCGGCCGGAAGCACACCACGGCCAACTCGCACAGCGTCGCGATCAGCGTGAGCGACTCGTCGTTCGCGCCGGTCGGCGCATCGATCAGCACCTGGTCGTAGTCGGACCCGGCCAGCCGCGCGCGCAGCTCGGCCGCCACGCCCGCGTCACCGTGCCCGGTCCCCGGCTGCGGCCTGCCCGCGGCGTCGGTCGGGATCGGTGACACCACGTCGACGTGGCCCGGCGTGGTGCCGTCGCCCGCAGGCGGCGCGAACCGCTCCACGACGGGCACCGGGTCGTCGTCGCGCACCGCCTCCGCCCGGTACGCGGCCAGCAGCCCGCGGCCCAGCGCGTCCGGCAGGCCGAGGCGCGCCACCAGGAACGGCTCCAGGTACTCGCGCACCCGCGGCACCTCCGAGCCCCAGTCCACGACCAGGACCCGCTGCCCGGCCGCCGCCAGCGCCCACGCCAGGTTCGCCACCGCGCTGGTGCGGCCGGTTCCTCCGGTCGCCGACAGGAAGGCGGTGACCCCGGTGTGGCCCGGGGTGGTGGGCGGGGTGCTCATCTGCTGCTCCAGGGCGGCGGGGGGACTTGGGAATACCGGGAACGCGGGCCGCGCGTCCCCGACTCAGCCGCGTTTCACCCGAACGGCAGCAGTCACAGGGAACTCTCGAACGCCGCGAACCGGTTGGGCAGCTCGGCGTTCTCCGCGAGGATCCGGTGCAGCGCGGCGCGCAGCGCGGTGTCCGGCAGTTCGGCCAACCGGGCCAGGTCCACGCCCGTGACGTCCAGGAGTTCGGACTCCAGGACAGGTTCGGAAGCCATGTCCGACGCACCTCCTCACCGCAATGCTGCGGATTTCCTCGCTCCTCGCCCGATTGCCGGCAACGCCGGCCGCGCACTTCCCATCGTAGTGAACGACAACGGTCACCGTCGGGAATCCTCCGATTGGCGGAGGTAGCGGGCGGCGCGCTGTGTTTGATTGCACTGGGGAACCGATTGCCCGCGGGGTGACCGGATTGTCGGGGGTGGGTGAAAGCGTTGCCGTTCCGCCAGTTCGTGCTCAAGGCGCACAGCAGGTGCAACCTCGCGTGCGACTACTGCTACGTCTACGAACTGGCCGACCAGCGGTGGCGTTCCCGGCCGCGCGCGATGTCGCCGGAAGTCGTCGCGCACACCGCCGAACGGGTGGCGGAACACGTTCGGGCGCACGGGTTGTCCGACGTGGAAGTGGTGTTGCACGGCGGTGAGCCGTTGTTGGCCGGACGTGCCGCGATCGAGTCGTTGATCGAGCGGTTCCGCGCGGTGGTGCCCGCGGTCGTGCGGTTCACCGTGCAGACGAACGCGACATTGCTGGACCGCGAATTCCTGGAGCTGTTCTCCGCGCGCGGTGTCCGGGTCGGCGTGAGCGTGGACGGCACGCCGGAAGCCCACGACCGGCACCGCGTGCGGCCCGGCGGTGGCGGCAGTTGGGCGGCGGTGCGCGAGGCGTTGACGGCGCTGCGCGGGTTCCCGGCGGTGTACGGCGGTCTGCTGTGCGTGGTGGACGTGCGGGAAGACCCGGTGCGCGTCTACGAGTCGTTGCTGGAATTCGCGCCGCCTGCGGTGGATTTCCTGCTGCCGCACGGCAACTGGTCCGCGCCGCCGCCGGGACGGGTGGCCGACCCCGCGGCCACGCCGTACGCGGACTGGCTGATCGCGGTGTTCGACGTCTGGTACGACCGGCCGGCGACGCGCGTGCGCTTCTTCGAGGAGCTGCTGTCGGTGCTGCTGGGTGGTTCTTCCGGGGTGGAGGGGATCGGGTTGAGCCCGTCGGCTCAGGTGGTCGTGGAGACCGACGGCGCGATCGAGGTGTCCGACATCCTGGCGTCGTCCTCGCCGGGGGCTTCGGCGACCGGGCTGCACGTGGCGCGTGACGCGTTCGACGCGGCGTGGGACCTGCCGGAGGTGCGCGCGGGCCGGGCGGGGTTGTCCGGGTTGTCCACCGAGTGCCGCCGCTGCCCGGTGGTGTCGGCGTGCGGCGGCGGGCTGCGGGCGCACCGGTTCCGGGAGGGGGCCGGGTTCGACCGGCCGTCGGTGTACTGCCCGGACCTCACGCGGCTGATCGGGCACGTGCGGACGCGGGTGGCGGCGGACCTGGCGGCGCTGGCGTGACCGTCGGACCGTTCCGGGTCTCGGCCTCCGACTTCGCGGCGCTCGCCCGCGGCGGGGGCGGGTCGGCCGTGCGCACGTTGCGGCTGGCGCGGCGCAGCCGGACGTTGCTGCTGATCAGGTCCATCGCGGCGGACCCGGCGGCACGGGCCGCGTTCGCGCTGCTGTGCGAGGTGGCGCGGGCGGCGCCGGACGCGGTGGACCGGGTGCTGGACCACCCGTCGGTCGGCGCGTGGGCGACGCGGACGGCGCTGGCCCTGCGGCGGGGTGCGGCGGCCCGTCCGGCGGAGCTGGCGTTCACGGCGGCCGCGGCGGCGGTGCGGGCCGGTGTGCCGGTGGACCTGGAGTTCCCTCCGGTGGAGGTGTTCTCGCTGCCGTCGTTGGGCGTGGTGGTGGGACCGGGGTTGGCGTACGAGCCGTTGCCCGAGATCGAGCTGGGCGGGTTCTCCGTGCAGGTGGACCTGTGGGCGGGTGGCGGTGTGCCGGACGGGCTGTCGGTGGTGTCCGAGGTCGACCTGCCGTGGTGGCGGGACGCACTCGCGGCGGCGTGGGACCTGCTGGACCGCGACCACCCGGACCTGGCCGCGGAGATCGCCGAGGTGGTGTCGGTCGTGACGCCGATGCCGCCGTCACCGGCGGGGACGAGCAGCGCGACGGTGGCCGACGCGTTCGGGTGCGTGTTCCTGTCGCCGATGCCGGACGCGGAGGCGTTGGCCGTCACGCTGATGCACGAGGCGCAGCACAGCAAGCTGGTCGGGTTGATGGACTTGTTCGCGCTGGTCGAGCCGGGTGGCGAGGCGTTGTTCTACGCGCCGTGGCGGGAGGACCCCCGACCGGCCGCCGGCCTGCTGCACGGCACGTACGCGCACCTGGGCGTGGCGCGCTTCTGGCGTTCCCGCCCCGGCCCGGCCGCGCAGGTGGAGTACGCGCGCTGGCGCTCGGCCGCCCTGGTCACCGCCGAGACCCTGCTGGCCGGCGACGAGCTGACCCCGACCGGCACCCGTTTCGTCACCGAACTGGCGACCGTCCTGCGCGCCTGGTGCGCCGAGCCCCTCCCCCCGTCCGCCGAAGCCGTCGCCGCCGCCGAAGCCGCCGCCCACCAATCCCGCTGGCAAGCCACCAACGGCCCCCTCCCCCACCGCTCACGCCTCTCCCGACCGTAGAACTCACCCGACCTGAACGTTCGACACGCGGGACCTGAACGTTCGACACGCGCGAGAGTCCTACGTTCAAGTCGCGCGTGTCGTACCTCCAGGTCGCGCGTGTCCTACGTTCAGGACCACCGTGTCCTACGTTCAGGTACCCCGAGTTCAACGTTCAGGTCACGGGAGTGGCGGTGGCCGCAGTACGGCGACTCGCCGTGCGCGGTCCAAGGGGTTGGCGGGGTTGGCCGCGATACTGCCCGCCATGCTCACCGCCGACGGCCACCTGGTGCACTCCCCGGCGGACCTGGTGGACCTGTTGGAGTGCGATCACCGCAGCAGGCTGGCGCTCGCGCTGGCCGTCGGGCTGGACGGCGCGCCGACGCCCGACCCGCAGCCGAACACCCTCGCCACCCGGCACGGCCACGCGCACGAGCAGGCCGTCCTGGCCCGGCTGCGCGCCGAGCACGACGTCGTCGAGATCCCCCAGCCCGCGCCGACCCACGACGCCCTCACCCGGGCGGCCGAGCAGACGGCACGGGCGATCCGGGACCGCGCACCCGTCATCTACCAGGGCGTCTTCTACGCCGACGGCTTCCACGGCCGCGCCGACTTCCTCGTCGCCACCGACCGCGGCTACGAGCCGCACGACGCCAAGCTCGCCCGGCACGCCACCCCCGCCGCCGTCGTCCAGCTCACCGCCTACGCCAACGCCCTCGGGCACCACGCCGGCCCCGCCATGCACCTCCTGCTCGGCGACGGCACCACCAAGACGTTCCAGGTCGCCGACTTCCTCCCCCTGGTCCGCGACCTCCGCACCCGCCTCCGAGCCCGCCTCGACGCACCCGCCACCCTGCCCGGACGCCTGTGGGACGACGAACGCCCCGCCTGCGCCACCTGCCGGTTCGGCCGCCACTGCGCCACCGGCCGGGAACGCGACCGCGACCTGTCCCTGGTCGCCGGCATCCGCGCCGACCAGCGCCGCAAGCTCGCCGCCGCCGGCCTGGGCACCATCGACGCCCTGGCCAACGCCACCCGCGCCGACCGGCCCGCCACCATGTCCGCAGCCACGTTCACCGGCCTGCGCGCCCAGGCGGCGCTCCAGGTCATCCAGGACGACTCGCGCACCGCCGACGACCCGATCGGCAAGGTCGCCTACGAGGTCGTCGCGCCGGAAGCCCTGGCCACGCTGCCCGTCCCCAGCCCCGGCGACCTGTTCTTCGACATGGAGGGCGACCCGTTCGCGCTCGACGGCGAGGGCCTGGAGTACCTGTTCGGCGTGGTCGACGCCACCGAGCGCTTCACGCCGTTCTGGGCGCACACCCGGCCACAGGAGAAGGCCGCGTTCGAGCGGTTCGTCGACCACGCCGTGAAGACCCTGGAAGAACACCCGGAAGCGCACGTCTACCACTACGCGCCGTACGAGGTGAACGCGCTCAAGAAGCTCGCCGCCCTGCACGGCACGCGTGAGGAGGCCGTCGACCACCTGCTGCGCTCCGGCGCGCTGATCGACCTCTACGCCGTCGTGCGCAAGGCGCTGCGCGTGTCCCAGCGGTCGTACTCGATCAAGTACCTCGAACCGCTCTACATGCCGGAGGCACGCGGGGGCGAGGTGACCACGGCCGTCTCCAGCATCGAGGCGTACGAGGAGTTCCTGGCGCTGCGGAACGTCGACCCGGCCCGCGCCGAGGACGTGCTCGCCGGCATCGCCGACTACAACACCTACGACTGCGTCTCCACGCTGCGGCTCTACCGGTTCCTGCTGGAGGTGCGCGCGGAGGCGGGCATCGAGCCGCACGTGCCCGAGCCGTCGTTCGGCGAGGAGATCGAGGACGAGATCGCCGCCCAACGGCGGGCCGAGCGCGCCGAACGCCTCGCCGCCGTGGTCGACCCGCTGCTGGAGGGCCTGCCGGACAACCCGGCGGAGGCGACCGACGACGAGCGGGCTCGGGCGTTGCTCGCCGCCGCCGTCGGCTACCACCGGCGCGAGACGAACCCGGCGTGGTGGGACTTCTTCCGGCAGATGGCGGCACCGCTGTCCGAACTGGAGTCCGACAGCGCGTGCGCGGTGCCGGTGTCGGTGCGGGCCCAGGACTGGGCGATGCCGTCCGGCCGGGTCCGCAAGGCCAAGCGCGAGCTGCGGGTGTGGTGCGACCCGGACCGGCCGCACCCGTTCGCGAAGGGCGACAAGGTCCGGCTGCTCTACCCCGGCACGCCGAACGTGACCCGGGACGCGGAGGTGCTCGCCGAGTCGGCCGAGGACATGGTGGTGCTGGAGAGCGTCGCGCCCGACGACGTGCACGGTCAGCAGCCCGTCGCGGTGCTGCCCGGCAGCCCGGTCCAGCCCAAGCCGAAGGACGAGGCGGTCTACGAGCTGGCGCGGTCGGTCGTGGACGTGCTGCCGACGCTCCCGCCGCACCCCGGCATCGACCTGGTCCGCCGCACGCCGCCGCGGCTGAAGACCGGCGCGCTGCCGCGCGGCGACGACCTGATCGCCGACGTGATCGCGGCGGTGGATGCGCTGGACGGCTCCACGCTGGCCGTGCAGGGCCCTCCCGGCGCGGGCAAGACGTACCTGGCCGGACGGCTGATCGCGCACCTGATCCGCGGCGGGCGCAGCGTCGGCGTCACGTCCACCAGCCACAAGGCGGTGGAGAACGTGCTCAGCGCGGCCCTGGCGGCGGGCCGCGAGCTGGGCGTGCCGATCCCGACGGCCAAGCGGGCGAAGGGCACGCCGGCGAAGGACTGCGCGTGGGAGCAGCCGCGCGACAACCCGGCGCTGGTGCGGTGGCGCAACGACCAGGGCGGCGGGCACCTGGTCGGCGGCACGGCGTGGACGTTCGCCAACGCCGCGTTGCGCGAGCAGCCGTTCGACGTGCTGATCGTGGACGAGGCCGGGCAGTTCGCGCTGGCCGACGCGCTGGCCGTGTCGACGTGCGCGCGCAACCTGGTGCTGCTGGGCGACCCGCAGCAGTTGCCGCAGGTCGTGCAGGGCACGCACCCGGCGGGCGCGGAGGCGTCGGCGCTGGGCCACCTGATCGGTGACGCGGACGTCATCCCGCCGGAGCTGGGCTACTTCCTGGACCAGACGCGGCGGATGCACCCGGCGGTGTGCGCTCCGGTGTCGAACCTGTCGTACGCCGGGCTGCTGCACGCCCACCCCAGTGCGGCGGCGCGCGGGATCGACGGCGTGCCGTCCGGTGTGTACGTCCACTCGGTGCCCCACGCGCACAACACCACGTCGTCCGTCGAAGAGGCGACGGCGGTGGTGGGCGTGGTGCGGTCGCTCATGGGTCGCATGTGGACGGACGGGCCGGACGCGCGGGCGCTGGACGACTCGGACATCCTCGTGGTGGCGCCGTACAACCTCCAGGTGCGGCTGGTGCGGCGGGAGTTGGAGAAGCACGGCTACGAGCACGTGCGGGTCGGCACCGTGGACCGTTTCCAGGGCCAGGAAGCGCCCGTGGTGATCACCACGATGACGTCGTCGGCCGCCGTGGACCTGCCGCGCGGGCTGGACTTCCTGTTGTCCCGCAACCGGTTGAACGTCGCGCTGTCGCGGGCGCAGGCCGTGGCGGTCGTGGTGTGCTCGCCGCGGCTGGTGGAGGCCGACATCCGCGGCGTCGACCAGCTCCGCCTCGTCTCGGGGATGATCGGGCTGATGGCCGACGCCGAGCCCTGGGACGGCGAGGTCGACGTCTAGAGGCCGAAGCGGGCCGGCAGGTCGCCGGACAGGAAGCGCGTGACGGCGCGGATCCGGTCGCCGGCGAGGGTGAGCACGATCAGCTCCACCGGACGGGCGGTCGCCTGCCCCGGTCCGGTCAGGTACCCCGCGAACGCCGGCTGCGTGTTCGCCCTCGTCGGCACCAGGCGGAACGTCCCCCGCCCCGACCAGGCGAAACTGGCGCGCAGGAACCCGGTGATCGCGGCGACGCCGTGGTACTCGTGCGGCGCGGGCGGCATGGCCAGCCAGGCGTCGTCGGTCAGCAGCGCCACGACGGCCTCGACGTCGCCCGCGACGAACGCGTCGGCGAACCGCCGGGTGAGGTCGCGTTCGACCGGGGAGCCCGGCGAGGGGGCGCGGCGGTCACCGGCGCGGTGCCGGTCCAGCGACGCGCGAGCGCGCTGCAACATGCCCTTGACGGCGGTCTCACCGGTGCCGAGCATGGCCGCGACCTCGGCGGACGGGTAGCCGAGCACGTCGCGCAGCACCAGGGTGGCGGCCTGGCGCGGCGGCATCAGCTGCAACCCGGTGACGAAGGCCAGTTCCACCGCCTCCCTGGTGTCGTACCTGGCCTCGGGGCCCGGCGCGGCGTCCGCGACCTGCTCCAGCAGCACGTCCGGGTAGGGCTGCAACCACGTGGTCCCGTCGCGGCGGGTCGGCTCGGGCGGGTCGAACGGCGGCACCGGCTCGGGTGGCCGGCGCCGGCCCGCGTCACGCAGCGCGTTGAGGCAGCGGTTGGTCGCGATCCGGTACAGCCAGGACCTCGGCGACGCCCGGCCCTCGAAGCCGTCCAGACCGCGCCACGCCGCGAGCAACGTCTCCTGCACCGCGTCCTCGGCGTCGACCAGGGAGCCGAGGATGCGGTAGCAGTGCAGCCGGAGCTCGCCCCGGTACCGCTCCGCGAGTTCGCGGAACTCCCGCTCGTCCCCGACCGGCGAGCGGTCCGACGCGGCCTGACCCACCGTCGCATCCTCTCACGGCCCACCGACGAAAACCGGTCGCGGGAAATCCCGCGCGGACCGTTCCGTTCGAGGCGACGGCGGTGTCCTACAAGCGAAGGCCACCGTCTCGAGAGGAACGACCATGCCCCACGCCCTGGACACCGCCCTCGCCTACCACCGCGCCTGGACCGGCCACGACTTCGACCGCGCCATGACCCACCTCGCCGACGACGTCGTGTGCGACGCGCCGGCCGGCCGCATCGAGGGGGCGGTGGCGTTCCGGGACTTCATGGGTCCTTTCACGCAACTCGTCGTCGGGTCCAGGCTGATCGCCGCGTTCGGCGACGACGAGAGCGCGGTGCTGATGTACGACACCGAGACGGCGCTGGTCCCGCACGCGCCCGGGGCGGAGCACCTGACCGTCCGGAACGGCCTGATCACCCACGTCACGATCATCTTCGACCGGTTGCCGTTCGACGCCGCGCGGCGGGCGGAAGGCGGTGCCGCCCGGATGCGGTGACGGCGACTGGTCACAGTTCTACGGAAAGTAGTTACCGAACCCCGGATCGTGTTGTTATAAACCCCCCGATAGGGTGGCGCGGTTCTCCTTAGCCCTTCCCTCAGGAGCCCTCACATGCAGTTCGCCAGAGTCGGCGCCTTGGTCGGCGCCGCTGTCGCCGCCGTCGCCGCGACCGTCTTCGCCGCCGTCCCCGCCTCCGCGCACACCCCGATCTTCACCCCGGGCTGCGACGGCGAGAAGAGCACGCTCACCGTCCACCTGAAGGACTACCAGGTCAAGGACGGCAAGACGAACACGGTCGTGGTGTCCGTCGACGGCAAGGAGCTGAAGTCGGCCGAGTTCGGCCGGGAGTACAAGGAGACCTTCACCGAGCCCGGCGACGTCAAGCACACCTTCGCCGTCAAGGTGAAGGCGTGGGACGACCCCAGCGGCGACAAGGGCTGGACCAAGGAGTACTCGACCGAGGTCGCGGCCTGCGTGAAGGTCGTCACCTCGACCACCACGACGACCACCACCGTGGACGCCACCACGACGACCACGGCGCCGGAGACGACGCCCGAGTCCTCCGCTCCGGTCACGACGACGACCAGCGCGGCCGCCGTCGTGGTCGCCGGTGACGCCAACCCGCTGGCCAACACCGGCGCGAGCATCGCGATCCCGCTGGTCATCGGCCTCGTGCTGCTCGGCGGTGGCGCGGCCCTGCTGATCGTGCTGCGCAAGCGCGCGGCCAACAACAACTAGCACCGACCGCTCCGGCCCCGGTCACGCCCGCGTGACCGGGGCCGAGCCGTGCTGCGGCAGCACCTGGATCTTGCGCCCCTGCCCCGCCCGGAACCGCGACAGCGCCGAGGCGTAGTCCGCCAGCGGCAGCCGGTCGCTGATGAACACCTCCGGGTCGAGCACGCCGGTGGCGAACAGGTCGGCTGCGCGCTCGAACGAGTGCAGCACGGCCATCGACCCGGTGATGGTGATCTCCTCGTGGTAGATCCGGTAGGGGTCGATGGTCACCCGCGCCGCGTAGTCGGAGACGCCGAACTGCAGGAACGTGCCGCCCTTCGCGACCCGGCCCAGCCCGTCCTGGATCGCCTTCTCGTTGCCGGTGGCGTCGATGACGACGTCCCACCCGCGCGGCCGGTCGAACTCGTCCGGTGACGTCGCGGTGGCCGTGACGCCCAGCCGCTCGGCCGTGGCCAGGCGGTCCGGGTTGAGGTCGACCACCTCGATGGACGACGCCCCGGTGAGCTTGCCGAGCTGGAGCATCATCAGGCCCATCGTGCCCGAGCCGTAGATCAGCACCCGGTCGGCCAACCGCGAGCGCAGCACGTCGTACCCGCGCACCGCGCACGACAGCGGCTCGATCAGCGCGGCGTCCTCGGTGCGCACGTGGTCGGGCAGCTTCACGCAGTTCGCCACCGGCGCGAGCGCGTACTCGGCCGCACCGCCGCCGGTCGTGACGCCGATCGCGGCCCACCGCTCGCACAGGTTGCTCCGCCCGGACCGGCACATCCGGCACTCGTGGCAGTACAGCGACGGGTCCACCGCGACCCGGTCGCCGACCGCCAGCTCGGTGACCTCCGACCCGACCTCGGCGACCACGCCCGCGAACTCGTGCCCCGGCACCACCGGCAGCGTCGGCGCGAACTCGCCCTGGAGGATGTGCAGGTCCGTCCCGCACAGCCCGCACGCCGCCACGTCCACGACGACCTCGCGCGGTCCCGGCGTCGGGTCCGGCACCTCGGCGACCTCCACCGCGCCGACCCCGGTGATCACGGCTGCTCTCACTTCACGGCTCCCAGAGACAGGCCCTGGACCAGCTTGTCCTGGGCGGCGAACCCGGCGACGAGCACCGGCAGCGACACCACCACGGCGGCGGCGCACACCTTGGCCAGGAACAGCCCCTGGCTGGTGACGAACCCGGTGAGGTAGACCGGCGCGGTGCCCGCGACCACACCGGTCAGCACCCGGGCGAACAGCAGCTCGTTCCAGCTGAAGATGAAGCAGATCAGCGAGGTCGCGGCGATGCCGGGCATGGCAACGGGCGCGACGACCCGGCGCAGGGTGGTGACCAGGCCCGCGCCGTCGAGCGCGGCGGCCTCCAGGATCTCGCCGGGCACCTCGGCCAGGAACGACCGCATCAGCCACACCGCGATGGGCAGGTTCATCGACGTGTAGAGCACGACCAGGAACGAGATGTTGTCCAGCATCCCGGTGTGCTGCGCGACCAGGTAGATCGGCAGCAGGCCGGCCACGACGGGCAGCATCTTGGTGGACAGGAAGAAGAACAGCACGTCCGACCACTTCTCGACCTTCTTGATCGAGAGCGCGTACGCCGCCGGGATCGCCAGCAGCAGCACGAGCACCGTGGAGCCGAGCGACGCGCTGAGCGAGTTCAGCAGCGGCGGCCACGGGTCGGAGTCGAAGAACGCGGCGTAGCTGTCGAACGTGATCGGCGCGGCCAGGGACGGCGGGTTGGTCGCCGCGTCCGGCTCGCTGTGCA
Source organism: Actinosynnema sp. NPDC051121 (assembly GCA_040689555.1). Taxonomy (GTDB): domain Bacteria; phylum Actinomycetota; class Actinomycetes; order Mycobacteriales; family Pseudonocardiaceae; genus Actinosynnema. The sequence goes on from JBFBCZ010000033.1 coordinate 116,452, forward strand.
GCGAGGTGAGCGCCATCCACGCCACCGGCGCGAAGAACAGCAGGCCCGCGGCCCACGCGGCCAGGCCCAGCAGCCCCCTCATGCCCGAGTCTCCTCTCGGAGCAACGACGACACCACGCGCAGCGCGAACGTGGCGATGACGATCGACCCGACGACCACCACCACGCCCGCCGCGGATGCCTGGCCGTAGTCGTGCGCCTGGTAGAAGGTCTGGTAGATCGTGTACGGCAGGTTGGCCGTGCCCAGGCCGCCGGAGGTGATGGTGAAGACGGCGTCGAAGTTCTGCACGACGTAGATCGAGCCGAGCAGCGCGCCCAGCTCCAGGTACTTCCGCAGGTGCGGCAGGGTGAGGTAGCGGAAGACCTGCCACGGCGTCGCGCCGTCGATGCGCGCGGCCTCCACGGCGTCCTGCGGGCGGCTCTGCAGGCCGGCCAGCAGGATCAGCATCATGAACGGCGTCCACTGCCACACCAGCGACGCCTCGACCGCGAGCAGCGGCATGCCGCTGATCCACTCCGGCTGCGGCGCGTTCTCGCCGAACAACCAGGTCAGCACGCCGTTGAGCAGGCCGTACCCGGGGTTGTAGAGCGCGTGCTTCCACACCAGGGCGGCCGCGACCGGCACCACCAGGAACGGCGCGATCAGCATGGTGCGCACCACGCCGCGCCCGGCGAACCGGCGGTCCAGCAGCAGTGCCAGCCCCAGCCCGAGGACGAGGCTGACCAGCACCACGGTCGCGGTGAGCAGGGCCGTGACGCCGATGGCGCCGCGCAGGTCCGGGTCGGTGAACACGGCGGTGTAGTTGTCCAGGCCGGCGAACCCGCGATTGGCCGGGTCCAGCGAGTTCCACCGCATCAGCGAGATCACCAGCGTGGCCGCGAACGGCAGCTGCGTGACGACGATCGTGAAGATCAGCGCGGGCAGGAGCGGCGCGCGCCGGGCCCAGCGCGCCGCCGGCCGGGTCGTCCGTGCCGGTGGCGTGGGCCCGACCGGTGCCGGCGCCTCGCGCACGGCGGTCACCGGGTCCTCCCGATGGGGGTGGGGTTCGTCATCACTTCCCCCGGTACTTCTCGGCGACGGTCTCGGCCAGGGCCTGGCTCTCGTCCAGCGCGGCGTCCACCGTGGTGGAGCCGGCGATGGCGGCGCTGACCTTCTGCGACACCTGCGTGCCCAGGTCGGTGAACTCGGGGATGCCGACGAACTGGATGCCGCTCGCGGGCCGCTCCTGCACACCCGGGTCGGTGGGCCTGGCGCCCGCGATGGCCGCCTCCGCCTGCTTGGCGAACGAACCGCCCGCGGCCAGGTACTCGGGCCGCTGGTAGGTCGACTTCCGCTTGCCGTCGGGCAGCTTGGACCAGCCCAGCGTCTTGCCGACCAGCTCCTCGTAGCCCTTGCCGGACGCCCACGACACGAACTTCCACGCGTTGTCGGCCTTCTTGCTGGCCTTCTGGATGCCGAACGCCCACGTGTACAGCCACGCCGAGCTCTCGGTCCTCACCACCGGCGCCTGGGCGAAGCCGAGCTTGCCCTTGACCGGCGAGTCGTCGGCCTCCAGCAGGCCCGCCGCGACCGTGGCGTCGTACCACATGGCGACCTTCCCCTGGGTCATGTTGTTCAGGCACTCGGCGAACCCGGCCTGCGGCGCGCCCGCCTCGCCGTGCGCCCGGACCAGGTCGACGTAGAACTTCGTGGCCTCCTTGAACTCCGGCGAGTTCACCCCCGCCCGCCAGTCCTTGGTGAACCACGTGCCGCCGAACGTGTTGACGACCGTGGTGAGCGGCGCCATCAACTGGCCCCAGCCCGGCTGGCCGCGCAGGCAGATGCCCTTCATGCCGGGCTGCGCGCCGTCGACCTGGGCGGCGATGTCGGCGACCTGCTGCCACGTCGGCTTCTCGGGCATGGTCAGCCCCTTGGCGTCCAGCACGTCCTTGCGGTACATGAGGAACGACGACTCGCCGTAGAACGGCTGGGCGTACACCTTGCCGTCGGCGGCGGTCAGGGACTGGCGGATCGGTTCGAGGACGTCGTCCTGGTCGAAGCCGGTGTCCTCGGCGACGTAGTCGTCCAGCGGGGTGAGCCAGCCGTTGCGGGCGTAGATCGGCGTCTCGTAGTTGCTGATCGTGGCCACGTCGTACTGGCCCGCCTGGCTGGAGAAGTCCTGGCTGATCTTGTCGCGGACGTCGTTCTCGGGCAGCACGGTGAAGTTGACCGTGATGCCGGTGTCCTTGGTGAAGTGGTCCGCGGTGAGCTTCTGGAGGTCCTGCAACTGCGGGTTGTTGACCATCAGGACGTTGACCGAGTCGCCGCCGCCGCCCCCGCCGCCCGCGCCGGCGCACGCGGTCGTGGCCAGGAGCACCGCGGCCAGCAGGCCGCCATACCGCAATGACTTCATCGTCTTGCCCTCCTTCGGGCGAGCGGAACCAGACCCCTGGTGCGTCGGGGTCTCGGGGTGGGTTCGGTCGGGCCGGGATCGGCCGCGGTCAGGCCCGGACGACCTTCGGTCCGAGCAGGGCGTAGCGGTGCGCCTCGCCGGCGGGCAGCACGGAGTCCGTGACGACCGCCTCCAGGTCGGCGACGCCGCCGAACCGGTGGAAGCTCGACACGCCGAACTTCGTGTGCACGCCGACGAAGATCCGCCTGCGTGCCGAGGCCAGGGCCTGCGCCTTCACCGCGCCCACCGCCGGGTCCGGCGTGGTGAGGCCGTGCTCGCGGGAGATGCCGTTGGCCCCGATGTAGGCCAGGTCGATCACCATCTCCGACAGCATCCGGGTGGCCCAGTGGTCCACCGTCGCGAGCGTGTGGCCGCGCACCCGCCCGCCGAGCAGCAGCACGGTCGCGGACGGGACCTCCGACAGCACGGCGGCGGTCGGCAGGGACGCGGTGATGACGGTCAGCGGCCTGCCGGTCGGCAGGGCCTCGGCGACCAGTTGGGGTGTGTAGCCCTCGTCGATGAACACGGTCTCCGCGTCACCGAGCCGGTCGGCGGCGGCCCGGGCGATCCGCCGCTTCTCCGGCACCTTCGACGCGGAGCGGAACTTCAGCCCGGTCTCGTACCCGGCGCTCTCGACCGGGATCGCGCCGCCGTGCGTGCGGCGGACCAGGCCGTGCTCGTCCAGCAGGCGCAGGTCGCGCCGCACGGTCTCCTGCGCGACCTCCAGTTCGGCCGCGATCTCGGCCACGTCGACCCGGCCGTCCGCCCGAGCCCTGGCCAGGATGCGGCGCTTGCGCTCGTCCGCCCGCACGTCGCCTCCCTGCCCGCTCGGACCGTCGCTGCCCGTTCGGGCCGCGCCTCAGGTTTAACACCGCCCAAATGGTGTGGCCAGCGCCACAACCAGGTGAACGATGCCCGAGTTCCGCCCGTTTCGACAGACCGAACACACACGACCGGGTGGTTCTGTGCCCGAACGCCCCCCAGTTCCTGCCCGTTCCCACTCCGCGCGAACGCGTCCCGAACGCAGAACTCGGGGTACCTGAACGTAGGACACGCGGGACCTGAACGTTCGACACGCGCGGCCTGAACGTAGGACTCTCGCGCGTGTCCTACGTTCAGAACGCGCGTGTCCTACCTCCAGGTCCCGCGTGTCCTAGAACGTTATTCAGAAGTTGGTTCACCAGCCGAGGCGGTAGTACTCGAGGCTGGTGACGATGCGGATGATGGTGGGGAGCTCGGC
>JBFBCZ010000034.1:0-98643 GCA_040689555.1 Actinosynnema sp. NPDC051121
GGCAGCGCCCGGCCGCGCAGCGCCAGGTGCACGTCCGCGGTCACGGGCACGTCCACGTCCGCGTCGTCCGGCTCGGCGCACGGCCGCGGCCCGACGCACGCCACCCGTTCCCACTCGCCCTCACGCCGTTCCAGCAAGGCCACCGACTCCAGCCCGAAGTTCTCCCGGACCTTCTCCAGCAGCCGGGCCACCGGGTACGGGCTGGTCAGCACGGTGCGCGCGTAGGAGGCGAGCAACGCGGCCTCGGTGCGGGCCCGCGCGCCCTGCTCGGCCAGCCGCGCCGCCCGGTCCACCACCACCGCGACCAGCACCGCCACCACCAGCATCGCGACCAGCGTGACGAGGTTCGACGGGGAGGCCACGGCGAGGCTGTAGTAGGGCGGGGTGAAGAAGAAGTTCAGCAGCCCCGCGCCGAGGAACGCCGCCGCGATCGCCGGGCCGTACCCGCCGACCAGCGCGACCACCACCGTGGCCAGGAAGAACCCCACCAGGTCGGTGGAGGACGACAGGCTGCCGCCCCAGGCCAGCCCGGTCACCGTCACGACGGCGGGCAGCAGCGCCGCGAGCGTCCAGCCCAGCAGCTTGCGGCCCCGGTCGCGCGCGACGCCACCCCACCTCCAGCGAGGGCCGCGACGCGCTCGTGTCGAATTGCCGCTGCTCCGCAGACGGCGGCTCGGTCGCCCGAACGACCAACGCGACCTCGCGTCGTGCGTGACCATGTGCACGTCGATCGGCCCGGAAGCCTGGATGGTCGCCGCGCCGATGCCCTCGTCGAACACCCTGGCCAGGCGCGACCGGCGGGACGTGCCGAGCACGAGCTGGGTGGCGTTCACACCGCGGGCGAAGTCGAGCAGCGCGGTCGGCACGTCGTCGCCGACCACGGTGTGGAAGGTCGCGCCGACGTCCTCGGTCACCCGCCGGAGCCCGGCCACGAGCTGCGGCGACACGCCGACCAGCCCGTCGCCGCGCATGATGTGCACGACCATCAGCTCCGCGCCCGCGCGTGCCGCGACGCGCCGGGCCCGGCGGATCAGCGTCTCGCTCTCCGGGCCGCCGCTGATCGCGACCACGACCCGTTCCCTGGTCTCCCAGGTGTCGGTGATGCGCTGTTCCGTCCGGTAGCGCTGCAACGCCACGTCGACCTGGTCGGCCAGCCACAGCAGGGCCAGCTCGCGCAGCGCGGTGAGGTTGCCGACCCGGAAGTAGTTGCCGAGCGCGGCGTCGATCTTGTGCGCGGCGTAGACGTTGCCGTGCGCGAGGCGGCGGCGCAGCGCCTCAGGGGTGAGGTCGACCAGTTCGACCTGCTCGGCCCGCCGCACCACCTCGTCGGGCACGGTCTCGCGCTGCCGCACGCCGGTGATGCGCTCGACCACGTCGTTCAGCGACTCGAGGTGCTGCACGTTGAGCGTGCACAGCACGTCGACGCCCGCCTCCAGCAGCTCCTCGACGTCCTGCCAGCGCTTGGCGTTGCGGGAACCGGGCGCGTTGGTGTGCGCGAGCTCGTCGACGACCGCCACCTCGGGCTTGCGCGCCAGGAGGCCGTCGAGGTCCATCTCGGTCTCGGGTTGGCGCTGCCGCGCGAACGGCTGCTCGATCGCCGAGGTCTCCGGCACTCGCGGTGGCAGCTGCTCCAGGCCGTCCAGCAGCGCCGCGGTCTTCACCCGACCGTGCGTCTGGACCAGGCCGACCACGACGTCCGTGCCCCTCGCCTTGCGCCGGTGCGCCTCGCCGAGCATGGCGAACGTCTTGCCGACACCGGGCGCCGCGCCGAGGTAGATCCTCAGCTCACCGCGCTTGCGCTTGCCTTCCACGGCCCTCAGTGTGCTCGCGCCCGCTGCGCCGCGAGGCTGAACCCCTGGCCTTTACGCGGTCTTGACGCCCTGTCCCGTCCACGCCGCCACCTCCACCACCCGGTCGGTCCATCCCGCCCCGTCCGGGACGTGTCGGACTGTTCACCGGGAGTTCGACTCCGCGCACCACCCGGCGCGGGGTCGCGAACCGATACTTCGGCCTGCCGCCGTTCGGGTCATGATCGGAGTACCGCATGTCGCACCACCACCACGACCACACCCACGAGCACCACCACGAGGACGTGGAGGGCAGTTGGCGCGACGCGGAGGACGACCGACCGCTGTCGGTGGCGCGACGGCGGTTCCTGGCGGGCCTCGGGGCGGCCGGGGTGGCGACCACGCTCGGCGCGATCCCGGCCCACGCGCACGACGACCGGCCCGCCACGCCGGTGAACCCCTGGGCCGGGCGCGGCCGGTGGTTCTCCGGTGACCACCACATCCACACCAAGTACTCCTCCGACGGGCAGTACGAGGTGGCGCAGCAGGTCGCCAAGGCCCGCGAGCACGGGCTGGACTGGGTCGTGATCACCGACCACGGCGGCGTGGCGCACGAGAAGTTCTCCATCGGCCAGGTCGCGCCGGACATCGAGCAGGCCCGCAAGGCGCACCGGGACGTGCTGGTCTACCAGGGCCTGGAGTGGAACATCCCGGGCGCCGAGCACGCCACGGTGTTCCTGCCGCCCGGCCGGTCCGCGGTGGACATCCTGCGCGCTTTCGAGGCCGCCTACGACGGCGGGATCCTGTCCACGCCGGTCGCGAGCGGCGGCAAGGGCCTGATCGCCCGCTCCACCTCGGCCGACGGCGAGCCGTACGCGTTGGCGGCCCTGCGGTACCTGGAGGCCCAGGTGCTGTCCGGCCGCACCGAGATCGCGCTGATGTTCGCCAACCACCCGGCCCGGCGCGGTGTGGACAGCCCGCACGAGTTCCGCGGCTGGCGCGAGGCCGCGCCCGGTGTGGCGGTCGGCATGGAAGGCGCGCCAGGGCACCAGGCGGCGGGCATCCCGACGGCGGCCGGCGGCCACGGCGGCGCGCGCGGCCTCTACGACGGCTCGCCCAACCAGGACAGCTTCCCCGGCTTCGCGCCGACCGCGACGGAGAACCCCTACCGCACGTACGGCGGGTTCGACTGGATGACCGCCAAGGTCGGCGGCCTGTGGGACTCGCTGCTGGCCGAGGGCAGGCCGTGGTGGGTCACCGCCACGTCCGACTCGCACCGGGTGCACCTGGACACGCACAAGCAGGGCACCGGCGACCACAACACCACCGGCAGCAACGGCGCGCCCGTCGACACCGGCGTGCCGCAGGTCGAGAACGACTACTGGCCCGGCTTCTACAGCTCCACCCTGGTCGGCGCGGACTCCAAGTCCTATGTGGACGTGATGCGGGGCATGCAGGCCGGCAAGGTCGTCGCGGTGCACGGGCGGATCATCGACGGGATCAGCCTGCGGGTGCGGTCGCTCGGCGAGGGCGACAACCGCGGCGTCACGATCGGCGGCCGCACGTTCGTCCGGCGCGGCCAGGACGTCGAGGTGGTGATCGAGGTCGACCTGGCGCGTGGCGCGAACTTCGCGGGCGTGGTGCCGAGGTTGGCGAAGGTGGACCTGATCGCCGGACCGGTCACCGGACCGGCGGCGGACCGCGACGCGTTCTCCGCGCCCGCCACGAAGGTGGTCAAGTCGTTCGAGGTGGCGCGCACGGCCCGCGGCACGGTGAAGTTCACGCACACGTTCCGCGGCGTGGAAGGGGCGTTCTACCTGCGGCTGCGTGGTTCTGACGGCAACCGGCTGACCTCGGACGGCCACCCGGTGATGGACGTGATCGGTGCCGCCGACCCGTGGTCGGACCTGTGGTTCTACGCGAACCCGGTGTTCGTGGACGTCATCTGATGACCTGGCTCGGCGCCGTGCCCGCCCTGCCCGGCGAGCACGGCGTTGCGGCCCACGTGGACGCGCTGCTGCTGGAGGCGTTCGACGGCGTGGCGGCGGACTTCGTGTGCACGCACGTCGACCGGGTCGGGCCGGTCGCCGTCACCACGCTGTCCGCCCACGTGACCGGTGACGTGGACCTGACCCGGTTGGCGCGGGCCCTGGGCGGTCCGGTGGCCGTGCTCGACGGGTCCGACACGCCTGCCGCGCGGGCCGCCAGGGCGGGCCGTGACCGCGTCGACGGCCGGTGCGTGCGGTTCCCGGGCCAGTCGGCGCTCACCGGCACGCACCCGGCCGCCGAAGTGGTGGCGGTGTCGGCCGTCGACCGGGTGGTCGGCATCGGGGTCGAGGTCGCGCCGACCGACCCGGTCGAGACGCTGGGCTTCCTGCGCCCCGTGTGCCGCGACGGCGAGCTGCTGCTACTCGTGGAGCCCGCCGTCGGCGGCGTGCTGCGGCCGGCGGAAGCGGAGAGCCCGCACCAGTGCTGCGGGGGTCATTGACCGGAAGCCGGGGCCGCCCGCGAACGCCCACAGCGCGATCACCGGGTCGCAGATCGCGCAGCCCAGCGACGAGTGCTCGGCGAACGGCACGATCGGGTTGCCGTACACGTGGTGCGCCACGTCGGCGGCCGTGTGCACGAGCCACCCGATGCCGATGAACGTCCAGGACGTCAGGCCGCGGTAGGCGCAGTAGGTGATCACGGCGGTGATGGCGAACTCCCACCCGCCGAGCCCGCCGCCGCTGAGGTACGCCGCGCCGGCGCCGCCGACCATGACCGCGTTGAACGGTTGGCGGTGCCGGTCGGGGACGAAGGAGTTCAGGAGCACGTACAGCACGCCGATGAGCAGTGCCGAGACCACGACCATGGTTGGCGGTCCTTGTCGTCGCAGGTGATCGTTGCGCCCTGGACGTTAGGACGGCGGCGCCCGACGCGGCAGTGGCCGGAGTGCCAGACCCCAACGGGTTCTCGCCAACTCCGGCCACTGCCGCGTCGGGTCCGGTCAGGACGCCACGTCGACCTTGGGCTTCTCCTCGGCCAGGTCCAGGCTCGTGCGCAGCGTGATCGGCTTGAGCAGCAGCGCCGCGACCACGCCGACCACCGCGATGGCCGACGAGATCAGGAAGATGTGCCCGGTGGCGTCGCCGTACGCGTTGCGGACGATGTGCTGCACGGCGTCCGGCAGGACGTTGAGGTTGAGGCTGCCGCCGCCCCCGCCGCTGACGGGGATGCCCGCCGCGGTCAGGTCTCGGGTGATGGCGTCCTCGACCCGCCGCGCCAGCACCGCGCCCAGCACCGACACGCCGATCGTGCCGCCGAGCGACCGGAAGAACGCGATGGTCGAGCTGGCCGCGCCGATGTCCTTCAGCGGCACCGTGTTCTGCACCGCGAGCACCAGGTTCTGCATGCTCATGCCGACACCGATGCCGACGAGCAGCATCGCGCCGCCGACCAGCACCAGGGACGTGTCGTGGTCGATCTGACCCAGCGCGAGGAACCCGAGCACCAGCGTGGCCGCGCCGACCACGATGTACGGCTTGACCCGGCCGGTCTTGGTGATCAGGCGTCCGGACACGATCGACGCGCCCAGCACGCCGGCCATCATGGGGATGGTCAGCAGGCCCGCCTCGGTCGGGCTGTAGCCGCGGCCGATCTGGAAGTACTGGCCGAGGAACACCGCGCCGCCGAACATCGCCATGCCGACCGCCACGCTGGCCAGGATCGCCAACGCCGTCGTGCGCTGCTTGACGATCCGCAGCGGCACCACCGGCTCCGCGGCGCGGGCCTCGACCGCGATCGCCGCGCCCAGCAGCACCACCGACGCGCCGACCATGGCGAAGGTCTGCCACGACAGCCACGCGAACGAGCCGTCCACGAACGAGATCCAGACCAGCAGGACGCTCACGCCGACCGCGATCAGGCTCGCACCCAGGTAGTCGATCTTCACGTCGGCCCGCCGGACCGTCTTCACCTTCAACGTGGCCTGGAGCACGAACAGCGCGAGCACCGCGACCGGCACGCCGATGAAGAAGCACCAGCGCCAGCCCAGCCACGAGGTGTCCACGATGAGGCCGCCGAGCAGCGGGCCGCCGACCGTGGCCAGCGCCATCACGCCGCCGAGGTAGCCGTTGTACCGACCGCGCTCGCGGGGCGGGATCATCGCCGCGATCACGACCTGCACCAGTGCCTGCAGGCCGCCGACGCCGATGCCCTGGAACGCGCGTGCCGCGATCAGCTGGCCCGCGCTCTGGGCGAACCCGCTGACCACCGACCCGACCACGAAGATCACGATGGCGACCTGGACCAGGGTCTTCTTGTCGAACAGGTCCGCGAGCTTGCCCCAGATCGGGGTGGTCGCGGTGGCGGTCAACAGGGTCGCGGTGACCACCCAGGTGTACTGGGTCTGCGAGCCGTTGAGCGCGCCGATGATCTGCGGCAGCGCCGTCGAGACGACGGTGCTGCTCAGCATCGCGACGAACAGCACCAACAGCAGACCGCTCAGAGCCTCCAGGACTTGCCGGTGGCTCATCGTGCCGTTGGTGGTGGCGGGTGCGCTCATCGCGCGGCCTCCAAGGTGGAGCCGAGGGCTCCTTCGACGTCGGTGGTCAGGCGCCCCAGGGCTTGGGTGAGCGCCTCGACCTCTTGTGGGCTCCAGTCGGCAAGCGCGCGGCTCAGGAGTCGTTTGTTCCACTCGCGGGCGGCGGCCAGCTCGGCGTGACCGCGTTCGGTCACCACGAGGATGCTGGCGCGGCCGTCGGCGGGGTCGGCACGTCGTTCGACCAGCCCGTTGGCGACCAGGGCGGCCACCGCCCGGCTCACCGTGGACGGGTCGAGCCCGGCGTGGACGGCCAGCTCCTTGGCGTGGCACCCGGTGGGGTTCGCGCCGGCGCGGTCGATCAGGCCGAGCGTGCCGATCAGGCCGGGAGGCAGGGCGTGGGGTCGCTGCTTGACCATCCGCACGACCCTCAGCAGGCCACGCACCCGGTCTTCCAGCTCCTGTGCGACGGCGTCCATGCCGTCCCCCTATCTCCTCGCATTGCTTGCCGCATACAACTATCGCTCAAACTTGCACGTCGTGCAAGTTTGCCAGGTGTGCACTGAGTAACAGTCGGGAAAGCTGCACGCTGTGCACGTTTTGGTACCGTGGGTCATCACCACGCCGAGCAGCGGCCCGGTCACGCACCGGGTCGGGAACGGACCGTCGATGACCACCGCGCCCCAGCAGAAACGGCCCACCACCGGCCGGCCGACCGTCCCGTTACCGCCCGAGTTCACCCGGCGCGACGCGGGCCCGTTCGACCCGCCGGCCGCCCTGACCCGCCTCGTCGAGGACGGCCCCGTGCACCGGGTGACCATGCTCGACGGCGACCCGGCGTGGCTCGTCACCAGCCACGAGCTGGCCCGCACCCTGCTCGGCGACCCGCGGCTGAGCTCGGACCGGTTCCGCAGCCGCCGCGTGCTGGAGAAGCTGCCCGCGCCGATCCGCGCCCGGATGACCGACAAGCGCGCCCGCGCGGGCAACTTCATCACCATGGACCCGCCCGAGCACACCCGCTACCGCAAGCTGCTGACCGGCCAGTTCACCGTGCGCCGGATGCGTCAGCTCGAACCGCGCGTGCAGCAGATCGTCACCGACCACCTCGACGCGATGATCGCCGCCGGTCCGGGCGCGGATCTCGTCCAGGCGTTCGCGCTGCCGGTCCCGTCGCTGGTGATCTGCGAGCTGCTGGGCGTCGAGTACGCCGACCGCGCCGAGTTCCAGGAGCGCACGGGCAAGCTGCTGCGGCTCGGCGTGCCGGTGGACGAGGTGATGCGGCTGGCCGACGAGCTGCGGGCGTTCATGCACGGCCTCGTGCGGAGCAAGCGCGCCGAGCCGACCGACGACATGCTGTCCGGCCTGATCGAGGCCGACCCGACGCTCACCGACGACGAGCTGATCGGGATGGCGACCCTGCTGCTGGTCGCGGGCCACGAGACGACGGCCAACATGCTGGCGCTGGGCACGTTCGCGCTGCTGGAGCACCCCGAGCAGCTCGCCGCGCTGCGGGAGGACCCGTCGCTGATCGGCGGCGCGGTCGAGGAGCTGCTGCGCTACCTGTCGATCGTCCACCTCGGCGTCGTGCGCACCACGCGGGAGGAGGTGGAGATCGCCGGTGAGGTCGTCCCGGCCGACTCGACGGTGCTGGTCTCCGTGCCGGCGGGCAACCGCGACCCGTACCAGTACCCCCGGCCGGACGTGCTGGACGTGACGCGGGCGCGAGGGCCGCACCTGGCGTTCGGGCACGGCGTGCACCAGTGCCTCGGCCAGCAGCTTGCCCGGGTGGAGATGACGGCCGGGTTCACCGGGCTCCTGACCAGGCTGCCCGGCCTGCGACTGGCGGTGCCGGCGGCGGAGGTGCCGATGCGCGACGACATGCTGATCTACGGCGTGCACGCGCTCCCGGTCACCTGGGACGCCTGAGCCCGGTCGCCGACCGGCCGGTGGGGACGTCGGGGGTCCCCACCGGCCGGTCGGCGCGTGCTCAGCCCAGGAGGCAGAGCAGGGAGCAGGCCGTCGCCGAGGACCACGCCGAGTACGAGGGCGGGGTGGCGGCGGGCGAGTTGCGCGGCGTGTACTTCGCCTTCGCCTGGTTGGTCATCGGGAACAGGGTCAGGACGGCGTACGTCGAGCAGTAGAAGCTCTTCGTCTCACCCGGTTGGAGGGTGAAGGTGCCGGCCGCCGCCTCGCACGCGGGCTCCTCGTAGTCCACGACGTGCGCGTCGGTGATCGCCACCGGACCCTGGTTGGTCACCGTGATCCGCCAGTACGCGGTGGCGTTGAGCAGGCCGAGCGTGCCGACGGGCGCCTTCTTGGCCCACGGTCCCGAGCCACCGGGCCCGCAGTGCGACGCCGTCTTCGAGGCGCAGATCTCCTTGTCCACCGTCACCACCGGCTGGCAGGCCGCGCCGGGCGCGACCGGGACGGCGACGGTGTTCGAGGTGAACGCGCCGGTGACGTCCGTGCCCGTGGCGGTGTTGGACACGTCGGTGACGGCGCAGGCGGCGCTGATCGTGGTGCGGAAGCACACCTGCGGCGGGTCGCCCTGGAAGTCGACCACCAGCCGGGGCTGGTTGCCGCCGCCGAAGTCGGCTCCGCTGGTCAGCACCAGCGTGGTGGTGACGGAGATCGTCGGGTGCGCCGCCGGGGAGACGCCGCTGAGGTCGACCGAGCCGTCCGGCGCGAAGCCGGGCGTGGCCACGGTGGCGCCGCCCTGGTCGACCACGGTCACGCGGGACGCGCCGAAGTCGACGTTGCCGGGCGTGACGCCGACGAGCCGCGCGGAGCCGTAACCCTGCACGTGGTCGTTGTCGCCGTCGCAGTAGAAGTCACCCGGTGTGAGCGAGATCTGGCCGCCGGAGCGCACGCACGGCGAGCTGCCCGTGAGCGGGTCCATGGAGAACAGCACGCCCGCGTCGCCGAGGCCGATCATGCAGCCGGTCGGGGTGTCGTAGGCGTAGCCGTAGTCGCGGGTGGCGCCGCCGTTGACGGTCGGGTGCGTGATCGGGTTCGGCACGCCCGCGCACGCCGACGCGGTGGCCCAGTCGTGGCAGACCGCCGCACCCGCGTACGGGCCGCCCCAGATCGCCACGTAGCTGCGGACGTGGCCGTTCGGGTCGGTGATCACCTCGGGGTTGAAGGCGAGCACGCCGGCGGGCAGCCCGGCCAACGACGAGGGCGCGGCCAGGGCGGAGCCGTCGAGGGAGTAGCAGCCGGTGGCGTCGGGCGACCCGGTGGTGGTCACGCACGCGCCGATCTCCGCGCCCGTCGTGCTGTAGGCGGTGTAGGCGTTGTACGAGTAGTTGCCGGCGGGACCGACCACGCGCGGCGTGGCCCACCCGGCGCACGCGGCGGTGGTGGCGGGGTCGAAGCAGCCCAGGACGGGCTGGCGGCCACCGGGCACCGTCGAGGAGATGAAGACCTTGCCGGCCACGACGGTCGTGGCACCGTAGAAGTAGGCGGTGTAGCCGCCGCCGGGCTGGTCGCCGGTGGGCGGCACGACGGGCGCGTACGGCTGCGCGGGGCAGGCGGTGCGCGTGGCGACGGTCCAGCAGGTGACCGCGCCGGTGCTGACCGCGCCGTAGAGGTTGCCGCCGACCTCGACGAAGCCGCCGATGTTGTTCACGCTCGACGGCGAGCCGCCGATGGCCGCCAGGGGCCAGTACCCGCAGTTCGCCGCGGCGGCCAGGTCGAGGCAGCCGACGCCGACCGAGGAGGCGGTGATCGCCGGGTAGAGGACCTGCGCGGGGTTCGCGGGGTCGCGGTGGTACTGCTGCGCCAGCGGGCTGGCGATGTCACCGGTCGCGCCGGTGCCGAGCGGCCCGGGCGTGGTGTTGAGCGGCCTCGGCCACGGACCGCCGGGGCACGGCTGGCCGGTGCCCAGGTCGCTGCACACCACCTTCGGCGCGGCCGTGGCCGAGTGGTGGTAGATGTTCCACGCCTGGAGGGCTCCGGTGGGCGTGCGGTGCAGCAGCGGGGTGAACCCGTCGCCGCCGGTCGCCGTGGTGGTCGCCTGGACGGGTGGGGTGAGCAGGCCGGACAGCGCCGTGCCGCCGGGTCGGGTGTCGGGGTTCTGCGCGCGCACCGCGACCACGCCGGAGGCGGGTTCGGTCGCCTGGAAGGTGCTCCCGTCGGTGGACCAGGACGGCGTCCACCCGGGCGGCACGTCCAGCGAGCCGGTCACGTAGGACTGGCCGGGCCCGATCGCGTCGGTGATCGTCGCCTGACCGGCGGCGGCGGCGTTGTTGTCGTAGTCGACCACCCAGGCGGCCGTGGCGCCGTGGTCGGCGGGCGAGGAAACCCCGCGAACGGATTTCGTCAACGTCGACACGGCCGCCGTGGCGGGGTCGGCCGACGCACCGGGGACCGCGGTGGCGAAGGCGACGAGCGCGCCCGTCGCCAACAGTATGATCATACGTCTTCGCATGACGGTGCCTCAATTTCCCACTGCCGGAACTTCACGTCGTCCGGGACCCAAGGCACGCTATGGACCTGCACCGATGCCGATGTCCGATGTCACCCGCGTGCGGCGGACGAGCATCCCGACAGCGCAGCACACCGCTGTTCCGCTCATACTGGAATAGGCCATTCCACGTGGCCCGTGACTGGGATTTCACTCGGATGTCCCCGACTTCGGCCTATGACGACCTGCCGGTAGCCGATAGGGGAACCCCGACCTAGCGCCGGTCCGGGTGGACGGCGGCGAAGCCCGCGTCCAGCCGGTCGATCATCACGCCGATCAGCTCCGACAGCTCGGGCCGCTCGACGGCGTCCAGCCACCAGCCGACGACCACCCGCAGGGTCGCCATCACGGTGGCCGCGAACATCGCCGGGTACAGGTCGGTGGCCGGGTCCACGCCCACCCGGGCGGCGACGGCGGCGGCGAGTTCCCGTTCCTGCACGGCGAACGCGGCGATCTGGTACGGCAGCAGGGCGGGCGTGCGGCGCAGCGCGCGCAGTTGCGCCACCCGTTCCGGGTCGATCCGGTCGGGCACGACGTCGACCAGTGCGGCGCGCAGGGCCTCCAGCACCGGCTCGTCCGCGGGCCGGTCCGCGAACGCCCGCACGAACGCGGCGGCGGTGGCGACGTCACCCGCGACGACGGCCTCCTCCTTGGAGGAGAAGTAGTTGAAGAACGTGCGCAGCGAGACCCCCGCCTCGGTGGCCAGCTGCTCGACGGTCACGCCGTCGAGGCCGTGGGCCACGCACAGCCGCAGCGCGGCGTCCGCCAACGCCGTCCGGGTGGCGAGCTTCTTGCGTTCACGCAGTCCTGACACGGGCGAAAGTGTCGCACCTGCCCGACCGGGGGCCGGACAGGCGCGACACCGTGTCTTCTCCGCCGCCGGGGATCACGCTCCCCGCGGATTCCCGGGATCCACGCACCCGCGGACCCGTGGGCGTCCGCGCTTCGGCGGATCCCGGGCGTCCGGGCGCTAGTGGCCCGCCGACATCTCCGCCGCCAACCGCTCGTCACCGCTGAGCGTCTTGAGCGGCTTCTCCTTGATGAACAGCACCGCCAGCAGCGCGAGCACCGCGATCGGCGCGCCGATCAGGAACAACTCGGCGGTCGCGGTGGCGTAGATCTCGCGCACCACCAGCCGCACCGGCTCCGGCAGCAGCGACAGGTCGGGCACCGCGTTCTCGCCGCCGGCGGGCGCCGGGCCGAACTTCTCCTCGCTCAACGCGGTCACCCGGTTGGCCAGCACCGCGCCCAGCGCGCTCACGCCGATCGCGCCGCCGAGGCTGCGGAAGAACGTGAGGGTCGAGGTGGTGGCGCCGAGGTCGCGCGCCGGCACGTCGTTCTGCGCGGCCAGCACCAGGTTCTGCATCAGCATGCCGACGCCGACGCCCAGCACGGCCATGTGCACGCTGACCACGAACACGCTCGTGTTCGCGTCGATCGTGGCCAGCAGCGCCATCCCGCCGACCATGATCACGCCACCGGCGACCAGGAACGACTTCCACCGGCCCCACTTGGTGATCAGCTGGCCCGCGACGGTCGAGGACACCAGCAGGCCGAAGATCAGCGGCAGGCTCATCAGGCCCGCCTGCGTCGGCGTCTTGCCCAGGCCGATCTGGAAGTACTGCGACAGGAACACCGTGCCGCCGAACATCGCCACGCCGACCAGCGCGCTGGCGAGCGTGGTCAGCGCGACCGTGCGGTTGGCGAAGATCGTGAGCGGCACGATCGGGTCGGCCGCCCGCGACTCCACCCACACGGCCAGGCCCAGCAGCACCACGCCGACCGCCACCAGCAGCGCGGTCCACGCCGAGGCCCACTCGAACTGGTGGCCCGCCAGCGTCGACCACACCAGCAGCGTGGAGACGCCGCCGACGATCAGCGCCGCGCCCAGGTAGTCGATGGTGACTTCCTTGCGCACCACCGGCAGCTTCAGCGTGCGCTGGAGCAGCAGGATCGCGGCGAGGGTGAACGGCACGCCGATGAAGAAGCACCAGCGCCAGCCCAGCCACGAGGTGTCCACCATGACGCCGCCGATGAGCGGCCCGGCGACCGTGCCGACGCCGAAGACGGCGCCGAAGATGCCGGCGTAGCGGCCCATCTCGCGCGGCGGGATCATCGCCGCCATCACGATCGTGGCCAACGCCGTCATGCCGCCCGCGCCGAGGCCCTGCACGACCCGGCTCGCGATGAGCACCTCGACGTTCGGGGAGAAGCCCGCGATGAGCGAGCCGACCACGAACAGGCCGAGGGAGAGCTGGATGAGCAGCTTGCGGCTGTAGAGGTCGGCGAGCTTGCCCCACAGCGGCACGGTCGCCGTCATGGCCAGCAGCTCGGTGGTGACGACCCAGGTGTAGACGGACTGCGAGCCGTGCAGGTCGGCGATGATGCGCGGCAGGGCGTTCGACACGATGGTCGAGGCCAGGATGGCCATGAACATGCCCAGCATGAGCCCGGACATGGCTTGCATGACGTCCCGGCGCGAGGTCGTGCCGGTAGCGGTGGACATCTGATCCCCCAGTTCGTTCTTCACGGTGTCGCGGAGCTGTGGTCTAGCGGGGCGGGTCGGCGAGCCCGGCGGCGATCAGGTCGAGGGCTTCGGCGAGCAGTTCGTGCAGGGGCGCGGCGGTGCTGGACCAGCGGGTCACGGCCACCCGGAACGCCGCTCCCGCCGCCGCGCCGAGCAGCAGCGGGTAGGTGTCGTCGGCGGGCAGGCCGACCCGTTCGGCGATCCCGGCGACCAGCTCCCGTTCCACGGCCTCGCCGCCGGAGAACACCCGGGCCAGCAGCACGGGGTGCTGCTGCACCACGCGCATCCGCAGCAACCAGTGCTCGCGGTCGTCGGCCAGCTCCGCCGCGACCTCCGCCAGCAACGCCTCGCGCACCGCCGCCGCGGCGGACAGGTCCGCCGGCTGGGCGAGGACGCGGGCCCGCATCCGGGCGCCCGCCTCCGGGTCGGGCCCCAGCACGGCGTCTTCCTTGCTCGCGAAGTAGTTGAAGAAGGTGCGCGGCGAGACGTCGGCGGCGGCGCTGATGTCCTCGACGGTCACGTGGTCGAGGCCGTGCTCGGCGACCAGGCGGACGGCGGCCTGCCCCAACGCCGTGCGGGTCTGCCGCTTCTTGCGGTCGCGGAGCCCTTCGGCCGCCTGCGTGGTCACTCGACCAGGTTAGGGAAAATCCTGCACGTACTGCAACTTTGCAGCGACTGCAGACTTGTGATCCCGCTCTCGCACCGCCCGCCGATCAGGCGCGGCGCTCCAGCATGATCGTGTCCCGCCAGACCCCGCGGTGGACCGCGATGCGCTCCCGGACCCCGACCGTGCGGAACCCGGCCGACCGGTGCAACGCGATGCTCGCCCGGTTCTCCGGGAACACGACCGCCTGCAACGTCCACAACCCGCCGGCGTCCGCCGCCGCGACCTGCCGGTGCAGCAACGCCTTCCCGACACCGCGGCCCCGGAACCGGGCGTCGACGTACAGCGACGTCTCCGCCACCCCCGCGTAGCACTCGCGCGGCGACACCGGCGTGGCCGCCGCCCACCCCGCGACCTCCCCACCGACCACCGCGACCCACCGGTGGTCCGGCAGCCACTTGACGTCCAGCGTCCGCCGGCTCGGCACCTCGGTCTCGAACGTGGCGTCACCCGTCGCGATGCCCTCGCCGTAGATGCGCCGCACGTCCGCCCAGTCGCCGTCCGCCATCGCGCGCACGGTGACGTCCCGGGGCGGGTCGAGCGGCGCGGCGGGGATCGCGCCGAGCACCGCGTCGACCGCGTGCGGCAGCACCACGCGGCCGGACGGGTCGACCGAGGCGAGCGTCGTCGTGCCCTCGCGGCGCAGCTGGACGAAGCCGACGGCCGCGAGCTTGCCCAAGTGGTGCGAGCAGGTGGGCTGACTGACGCCGAGCACGTCGGCCAACGCGCCGACGGAGTGCTCCCCGGCGGCGAGCGCGTGCAGCAGCCGGATCCGGGTCGGGTCGGCCAGGCAGCCGAACCGCTCGGCGTAGGCGGTGGCCTGGTCGACTTCCAGCACCGCCGAGGATGTCACGACAGGGGTCATGACCTGGATTGTTGGCCTCCCGCCGTGACGAGGTCAATCGAATCCGGTCGATGCAGTGCGACTCACTTCATAGACGGCCATCTATGGATCTATCGCCCCCCTCGCCCGTGGGCCGTTGTCACCCCGACGGGTGACCGTCGGCGTCGGCCAGGCGCGCCGGCTTGAAACGCCGGCACCTCGACGCGACCCTGGTGGCCCCGAAGGCATGGCAAGATCGACTCGCGAGGGAGAACGATGCTCCGCAGCACTCGCCTGTTCGGCCCGAAGCGCCGCGTGACCTTCTCACTGCCCCTCGACCACCCGCGCGGGCCGGTGAGCGTGGTCGGCACGTTCAACGACTGGACCCCGGGCGTGCACGAGCTGGTGCCCCGCCGGGACGGCACGCGCACGGTCACCGTGGTCCTCCCGCCCGGCACCCACCGGTTCCGCTACCTCGGCGACGGCGGCCACTGGTTCGACGAGCCGGACGTGCCCACGGTCGGCCCCGACGGCTGCGTGCTCACCATCGACGCGACGTGAGTCACCGCGAGCTGAACTGACCGTGGAAGCCGAACGGGATGGCGTGCGGCACGTCGGCCCGCGCGACCTCGGCGAGCGTGGCCGCGTCGAGCACCAGCAGCCCGGACCGCCCGGCCTCGGCGTCGAGCACCACTGACAGCAGCACGCCGTCGTCCTCTGCCCGGCCGCCGGGCGTGGGCACGAACACCGGCTCGCCCGGGTAGCGGCCCGGCTCGTGCCACCGGCTCGTCCGTCCACTCCGGACATCCACCTTCACGAGCTGGTTGAGGAAGTCGCGCGTGCCGTTGTCGCGGGAGCCGACACCGTAGGCGTACCGGTAGTCGCGGCCGTTGTGGGACCCGTACGCGATGCGCGGCAGCTCCAGCGAGTCCTCCGCGAGCCGCCGCGACCGGACGCCGCCGCCGGACAGGTCGACCTCGTACCGCGTCGGGAAGGCCAGCGGCAGCTCGGCGTCACCGCGCACCTCGTCCAGGTACAAGGCGTTCACCACGGTGGAGTCCGGGTACGCGGAGATGTCCACGACGACCCGGCCGTCGTCGTCGTAGGCGTTGATGTGGTGGAAGGCGAAGAACGCGTCGGTGCGCTCGTCGGCGACCACCGAGCCGTCCTGCTGGTCGAACACCACGAACCGGGTGCCCAGCTCCGGCCGCCACCGGTAGTTCTCGATGAACGGCCGCGCGCGCAGCAGCAGCGACAGGGGGTTGACCACGAGCGGGAACACGGCCAGCACCACGTGCCGCTCGGTGATGGCGAAGCTGTGCATGTAGCCGGGCCGGTCGGTCGGCAGGGACGCGAGCGGCTCCCGGACCAGGCCGCGCTGCCGGTAGAGCTGGTAGGCGCTGCGCCGGCCGAACTTCAGCACGTAGTTGACCAGGTCGCCGGTGAGCGGCGACCGGTGCGGGTGCGCGGTGGTGACGTGGCCGTCGAGCGCGTCGTCGTAGTCGGCGAGGCCGACGGTGGCCAGCGTGTCGCGGTCGAACCGCACCGCGATGGGCGTCTCGGTGAGCGCGAAGTCCTGGTCGCCGTCGGAGGTCACGTTCACGTTGGCGTTCGACGTGCGGCGCAGCCTGGGGTGGGTGAAGAAGCGGCTGAAGATCGAGCGGCACGGGTCCGTGGCGAACTCGCCGAACGCGATGTGGCCGTCCTCGCGCACGGCGCGGAAGCTCGGCGTCCGCAGGTAGCGGTTGCGGTAGGTGACGGCGCCTTCGGCGAAGCCGAACCGGTGCAGCATGGCCAGGCCGTCGAACCAGTGCCGGAACGAGCCCTTGCCCGTCTCGAACTTCGCCGGCCCGTTGCGCACCAACGTCCCGGCCAGCCAGTGCGGCAACTCGCCGCGCACCTCCAGGTCGATGTCGACTTCCCGATCGAGGGTCTCGAACCCGGCCCGCACGCCCATCACGACCCACCTCTCCAAAACAGTGTTACACAACAATGTTATAAAACACCGTTTTGGTTCGGGCGTCAAGTCCTCACCACGTGATCTCGTCACCGCGCTCGTGCGCCCACCGGCCGAGCGCGTCGATCGGCTCGAGCAGGCTGCGCCCGAGGTCCGTGAGCCCGTACTCGACCCGGTCGCGCAGGGCCGTGCGGGACACCAGCCCCGCGCCCTCCAGGCGGCGCACGGTCTCGGTGAGCACCTTCGGCCGGATGCCGCCGATCGTGCGACGCAGGTCGGACGGCCGGCGCGGACCGTGCCGCAACGCGTGCAGCACCACCGGGTTCCAGGTGTTGGCGAGCAGGTCGAACGCCTGCCGGGCGCGGCAGTCGGCGAGGAAGGTCACGAGCGCTCCCCTGGTGCGGTGGACACCGTTCGGTGCCCGTCGGGCTCTCTAGCGTCGTCACCAGCCAATCACCCGAGTCGAGGGAGGAAGCGTGCGGATCGGTGTGCTGGGGTCGGGCGGGATGGCCGACGCGTTGGGCGGCCGGTGGGCCGAGGCGGGCCACGAGGTGCTGATCGGCGGGCGTTCGCGGGAGCGCTCGGCGGAGTTGGCGGCGAGGATCGGCGCGACGGCCGGATCCCCGGCGGACGCGGTGGCGTTCGGGGACGCGGTGCTGCTCGCCGTGCCCGCGGCGGTGGCGGCCGACGTGCTGGGGCGCGCGCCGGGACGGGTGGTGGTCGACTGCACGAACTCGGTGGTGCCGGGCCGGTTCGTGCTGGACGAACCGCGTGCCGCCGCACGGCTCGCGGCGGCTTCGGGAGCGCAGGTGGTGAAGGCGTTCAACCTGTGCCACGTGGACGTGTGGCGCCGGCCGTCGCTGACGTTCGAGGGACGGCCGCTCGGCGTGCCGCTGTGCGGCGACTCCCCTGACGCGCTGGAGGTCGTGCGGGAACTCGCGCGGTCGATCGGGTGCGTGCCGGTGGACGGCGGGCCGTTGGAGCGGGCCGAGCTGCTGGAGGCGACGACCGCGTTCGCCATCGGGCTGTGGGTCGGCGGCGCGGACGTGAGGGCGATGTTCCCGCCCATCGCGTAAGCACTAATATAACAGCACTGTTGGATTCCTTGAGGGAGGAACCGTGCTGTACCCGGAGATCGAGCCGTACGACCACGGCATGCTCGACGTCGGCGACGGCCACCACGTCTACTGGGAGGTCTGCGGCAACCCGGACGGAAAACCGGCCGTGGTGCTGCACGGCGGGCCGGGCTCGGGCTGCACGCCCCGCACCCGGCGCTACTTCGACCCGGACGCGTACCGGGTGGTGCTCTTCGACCAGCGCGGGTGCGGCCGGAGCACGCCGCACGCGGGCCGACCGGTCGTCGACCTGTCCACGAACACCACCGATCACCTGATCGGCGATCTGGAACGGCTGCGCGAGCACCTGGGCGTCGACCGGTGGCTGGTGTTCGCCGCGTCGTGGGGCTCGGTGCTCGGCCTGGTGTACGCGGAGCGGTTCCCGCACCGCGTGTCGGAGATGGTGCACGCGGGCGTGGCCACCGGCAGGCGTGCCGAGACCGACCTGCTGACCACGGGGTTGGGTCCGATGTTCCCGGAGGCGCACGCCCGGTTCCGCGAGCTCGCGCCGTCCGGCGACCCGGCGGCGGGGTACCTGGACCTGCTCCTGGACCCCGATCCGGCCGTGCACCTCCGGGCGGCCCGGGAGTGGTGCGCGTGGGAGGACGCGTTGCAGCCGCTCTCGACGGGCGGGCTGCGCTTCGACCTCCCGGAGCAAGGACTGGCGTTCGCCCGCCTGGTCACCCACTACTGGGCGCACGGGTCGTGGCTGCCCGAAGGCATCGTGCTGGCGGAGGCGTGGAAGCTCGCAGGCATCCCCGGCGTGATCGTTCAAGGAACCCTCGACCTGGGAAATCTCATCGGCACGCCGTTCGACCTCGCGCACGCGTGGCCGGACGCCGAGCTGGTCCTGATCGGTGAGACCGCGCACGGCGGGAGCGATGCGATGACCGAGGCGAGGCGCGCGGCTACTGACAAATTCCGGTAACACCCGGAAACTCGGTGCGATGGACTGGGTGCGGCCCGGTTCCTGGGGCGGTCGATGGCGGCGAAGGATTGATGTTGGAACGGTTCACCGAGGGCGCGCGCCGGGTCTCCGTGGTGGCCCTCCAGGAAGCGCGGGGGCTCGACCACACCGCCATCGGCACCGAGCACCTGCTGCTCGGGCTGGTCGGCGAGGGCGGTGCGGCGGCGCGGGTGCTGGCCGCGGTCGGGCTGTCGATCGACGTGTGCCGGGCGCGGGTGCTGGAGGTCGACGGGCGGGGCAGCCTGCCCGTGCCCGGCTACCTGCCGTTCACGCCGGGGGCGAAGCGGGCGTTGGCGGCGGCCGTGCGGGAGTCGTTGGCGTTGGGGCAGCGGCAGGTGGTCACCGAGCACCTGCTGCTGGGCGTGCTCGCCGAGGACGAGGGCGTGGCGCTCGACGTGCTGACCCGGTGCGGCGTCGACCCCGCCGAGGTGCGCGACCGGGCGTTCGCCTCGCTGGCCGGGATCGACCTGTCCGCCGCGCACCGGGCGGCCCGGCTGTTCCTCAGCTACCGACGTCCGCAGGACCTGCACCTCGCGGGGCGCATCGCGGACCGGCTGGACGACTTCGGCCGGTCGGTGGTGGGCGACGTCGGCGAGTGCGACGTGCTGCTGGCCGTCGTCGGGCCGGACTGGACGCCGACGGACCTGATGCGGGCCGAGGTGGAGCGGGCGGCGGAGCGCGCCGTGCCGGTGATCCCGGTGCTGGTCGACGGAGCGGTGCTGCCCGTCGACCAGCTTCCCGGGACCGGTCACGTCACCGACCACGTCACCGTCCGGCACGAGACGTTCCGGGCGGACGTGGCGCGGCTGGCCGACGTGGTCCGCTACGCCCAGCCGGGCATCGGGTAGCCCGCCATCAGGTCGGCGACCTCGGCGGCGATGCGGTCCAGCGCCTGCTCGTCGTCCGCCGACCGCACGGCCCGGTCGATCCAGTCCGCGATCTGCGGCATGTGGTCCTCGGTGAGGCCGCGGGTGGTGACCGCGGCCGTGCCCAGGCGGACGCCGGACGGGTCGAACGGCTTGCGCGGGTCGAACGGGACGGTGTTGTAGTTGGCCTCGATGCCCGCCCGGTCCAGGGCCTTGGCCGCGGGCTTGCCGCCGATGCCCTTGCCGGTCACGTCGACCAGGACGAGGTGGTTGTCGGTGCCGCCCGACACGAGGTCGAAGCCGCGGTCGAGCAGGGCGGCGGCCAGCGCGCGGGCGTTCTGCACGACGGCGTGCGCGTAGAGGCCGAACGACGGCTCCGACGCCTCGCCGAGGGCGACCGCGATGGCCGCCGTGGTGTGGTTGTGCGGCCCGCCCTGCAAGCCGGGGAACACCGCCTTGTCGATCGCCTTGGCGTGCTCGGCGTCGGTGAGGATCATCGCGCCGCGCGGGCCGCGCAACGTCTTGTGGGTCGTCGTGGTGATCACCTGGGCGTGCCCGACCGGTGACGGGTGCGCGCCGCCCGCGACCAGGCCCGCGATGTGCGCGATGTCGGCCGCGAGGACCGCGCCGACCTCGTTCGCGATCTCGGCGAACGCGGGGAAGTCGATGGTGCGCGGGATGGCCGTGCCGCCGCAGAAGATCACCTTGGGTCGTTCGGCGCGGGCCAGGTCGCGGACCTGGTCCAGGTCGACCACGCCGGTCTCCTTGGACACGCCGTACTGGACGCTGCGGAACCACTTGCCGGTGGCCGAGACGCCCCAGCCGTGGGTGAGGTGGCCGCCCGCGGGCAGCGCCATGCCCATGACCGTGTCACCGGGGTCGAGGAAGGCCATGTAGACGGCGAGGTTGGCCGGGGAGCCGGAGTAGGGCTGGACGTTGGCGTGGTCGACGCCGAACAGCGCCTTCGCCCGGCCGATCGCCAGCTCCTCGACCGGGTCCACGACCTGCTGGCCCTCGTAGTAGCGGCGGCCGGCGTAGCCCTCGGAGTACTTGTTGGTCAGCACGGAGCCGGTGGCTTCGAGGACGGCGGTCGAGACGTAGTTCTCCGAGGCGATCAGGCGGACCTTCTCGAACTGGCGGCGTGCCTCGGCCTGGACCAGGCGGGCGACCTCGGGGTCGGCTCCGGTCAACGACGGGATGGCGGGTTCGTGCACGACGACCTCCACGCGCGCGGGGGCGCTGCCGTAGCACCCAGGCGCGCGGTGCGATCCGGCTCAACGCTCCCCGGTGGTCGTTCCCACCCTCGACACGCCAGTCGCGAACACCGGCAGCCTACCCCAGCCGTCCCGCGCGGCGGGGCGGTTCACGCCGGGCGGTCCACGCCGGGCGGTCCACGCCGGGCGGTTCATGTTGGGCGGTTCATGTTGGGCCGGTCGACGCTTTTGGGCGGAACGGGCCATTGCCGCAACGGGCGGCCACCCATACTTTGTGGGTTGGAAAACTTCCAACCGGCCCTGCTCCACGTCAGCACTTCCCCCTGCCCGAAAGGACTGACGTGCTCGATCGGCGAACGTTCGTGCTGGGAGCCGCCGCCACCGCGGCCCTCACCAGCGCACTGACGGCCCACGCGGCTGCCGCGGCGCCCGCGTCCGGCGCCGCGACGAATCCTCGCAAGGCCGCGGGCGTGTTCCTCGCGCCCGACGGCACCCCTCTGATGCTGGCCGAGGAGAACGGCCAGTGGGTCGTGACCGACGAACGCGGTTCGGTGCGCATCACCGACGGCCTCGCCGGCGCGGACCTGGTCGACGTCACCGGTGACGGCTCCACCTGCCAGGCGGTCGGCGCGCTGAGCGGCGACCCGGTCGCCACCGTCTGGGAGTCCACCGACGGCGTCACGTGGCACGAGGCACGTCGCCTGCACGGCGTGCGCTCGGAGTTCACGGCGGTCGGCGGCGGCCTGGCGTTCGGCTCGGTGCTCAAGCACGAGCGCGCCTCGCTGGTCCGCATCGCCGCCCGCCGCACCGCCTCGGGCTGGCACACCGTCGCGGTCCGCGGCCTGGAGTGGACCGACGGCCTGTCCGCCACCGCCGTCACCGCGACCGCCGACGGCTGGGTCGTGGCGGCCGTGGACATCTCCGGCACGGTCCTGCACACCTCGCGCGACGGCGTCACGTGGGCGTCCCGCCCCCGCCTGGACGGTGTCGCCGTGCGCGGCCTGGCCACCGTGGGCGGACGCGTGCACTGGGTCGGCAACGAGATGGCCGACGCCACCCCGCTGGCCGGCGTGCTCGACGCGGACCGGACCCGCCCGGACGTGCCGCCGGACGCGAAGGCGCTCGGCCTGGCCGGCGTCCGTTCCGGCTGGCTCACCGGCGGCCGGCTGCTCACCGCGGAGGCGACCCGATGATCACGTTCAGCCGGATCGACGGCACCCCGGTCTACTACTGGCGGTCCAGCCGCGGTGACACGACGCTGCGCAACTGGCAGGCCACGCAGGAGTTCTACGACTCCCTGGTGCTGTGGATCCGGGACCTGCGGTCGCTGTCGTCGGCGTACGGCAGCATCACGTACCTGGTGTCGGCGGGCTTCTACGTGAACAAGCCCGGCGAGCACGGCGCGGGCACCGCGATGGACCTCGACCACGTCCGGTGGAGCGGCGGTCAGGTGTGCTCGCCGCTCGACCACGACCACGCGTCCGGCACGCTGGCCACGCGTCGCCGTTACCTGGCCGTGGACGCGGTGTGCCGTCGCCGGTTCCGGTACGCGTTGGACGGTTGGTACAACGCCGACCACGCCGACCACATCCACTCGGACTTCGGCGGCCTGCCGGTCCGCTGCGTGACGGGGTCGGAGAGCGACACGAAGTTCGTGCAGTCGCTGTGCAACGACTTCATGAGCTCCGGGTTGGCGGTGGACGGCATCTGGGGTCCGAAGACCGACAGCGCGTTCACCACCGCCAAGTCCCGGCTCGGCACGACCGGCGACCCGCACACCAGCAGTGCGGCGTGGCAGTCGTTCCTGTCGGCGGCGGCGCGGAAGGGCTTCGCGAACCAGGCGTTCTGAGGTGGGCTGTCGAGGGCCCGTGAGTCGATCGCCGGCTCACGGGCTTTTCGGCGAGCACGCCGGCGGGACCCGCTGCCGGACGTGGGACCGGGCACTCGCGGTGGTGGTGTCGGTGGTCGAGATCAGGTTCGGCAGGCTGCGGCGGTCGGTGCGGGAGCGGGCGGCGAGGCCGATCACGACGGCGGCGAAGAACACCACGCCGCCGTGCCCGGCCGAGATCAGCAGCAGGACCGGCAGCCACCAGAGGGCGAACCGCACCAGCACCGCTCGCGCCGGGGCCGTGCCGCCCGTGCGGGCGTCGGCCAGGGCGAGGTGGAACGCGATCTGGCCCGGCGTGGCCCGGTCGGCGCGCAGCAGCGGCACGACGACCGTGGCGACCACCGGCACCAGCACGCCCAGCGCCGCGCCGAACCAGTCGGACACCGCGAGGTCGGTCAGCGCGCGCCTTCCGGTCCCCTCCCCCACCAGCACGAGCACCGCCCGGCAGGCGAACTCGGCCAGGGACAGGGTCAGCAGGTCGCCCGCGAACGCGAACCCGCGCCGGAGCAGGCCCGGCGGCCCGGTGTCGGGCACGGGTTCCGGCACCGCCGGGGGCAGCCGCCGTCCGACCCACCGCGCGAGCAGCCACCCGGCGAGCGCGCCCGCCGTGTTGGTCATCAGGTCGTCCACGTCCGCGATCCGGTACGGGCACGGGTAGAGGCCGAACACCGCCGTGCCCTGCGTCGCCTCCACCGCGAGCGACACCAGCAGCCCGATCGCCGTCGACACCACCACACCGCGCCGGAACCGGTAGCGCAGCAGGAAACCCAGCGGCACGAACAGCACGACGTTCAACGCCACCTGGAGGAACGCCGGGCTGGTCGGCGAGAACCCGGCCGCGGCGATGTCGTCCAGCGACGCGAACGGCCTGGGCTGCCAGTAGTCCCTCAGCGACCGGCCGGTGCAGAACTCCCCGGTCACGTCCGGCAGCGGGAACAGCGTGAACGCCACCAGCCCGCACCCGTACAACGCGCTGCCCGCCGCCACGACCGCCGACCACCCGTGCAGCCTGCCCCGGCGCCGGTACTGCCAGTGCACCCACGGCAACACCGCCACCGGCAGCAACAACGCGAACAGCACCAGCGTGATGACCGACTCGCTCATCCGCACCGACACGCCGGCCACGCTAGGCCGCGCCTCACGCACCCGCCCGTCAGTCACCTGATCGAGTGGTCAACCCCGTCACGCTGCGACCGACGGCACCACCTCCGCTTCACCTCGGCGACAATCCCGCCCCACCGGACCACGACTCCACCCCGTGCCACCGACCCAGCCGACCACGCCGCAACCTCCGGCGCCCACCACTCCGATCACCCGGGTGGCGACGGACGTCAGCGCGGTCCGAGCCCTGTCCTGCCGTCCAGCAGTTCCCGCACGGCGTCGAGGTGGCCGGCGTGGCGGGCGGTCTCCTCGATCACGTGCAGCACGATCCGGCGCAGGTCCGTCGTCTCCGCGCCGAGCGGATCGGGGTGCCGACCCACCGGGCGGGTCTCCAACGGGGTGGCGGCGAGGATCGCGTCCGACCGCTCGCACTGGGCCCGGTAGAAGGCGAACACCTCCTCCGCCGGACGCGGCGTGGTGAGCGGCGCGGGGTCGTCCGGCCACGGTAAGGGATCGGCCCGCCCGTGGAGGATCTCCTGGAACCAGTGCCGTTCCGCGTACCCCAGGTGCTCGACCATGCCCAGCGGGGTCCACCCCGACGGCAGCACCGCCGTGGTCAGCGCGTCCCCGTCGAGCCCGTCGAGGATCGCCAGCACCGCTCCCCGCTGCGCCTCCAGGAACAGCGACAGCGCCGCCTTCTCCTCGTCCACCCCGTCCGCCCCTCGTCGATCGACCAGTGCGGAAGCTAGCAGGGGGCACCGACAATTCCGGCTCACGCCGTCGGCAGGCGGACGTCACCCGGGGCCTTGTCCGGCCTCAACCCCCGCCACGACGAGTGCCGCAACCGCCCGTCGGCGGTCCACGTCCGGTACTCGACCTCGCCGACCAGCTCCGGCCTCACCCAGTGCGCGCGACGTGCGTGATCGGCGGGCACCTGGTCGACGAACGGCGAACCCCGGCGCGCCAACGGCTCCAGCCGTTCCTGGAGGGCCAGCAACGCCGAGTGGGTGAACCCGGTGCCGACCTTGCCCACGTAGCGCAACCCGTCGTCGGACGGCACGCCGAGCAACAGCGACCCGATCGTGCCCGCACGGCGACCGTCACCGGGTCGCCAGCCGCCGATCAGCACCTCCTGCGTGCGCAACAGCGGCACCTTCACCCACGCCGTCGAGCGCCGACCCGGTTCGTAGCGCGAGGTGACGCGTTTGGCGACCACTCCTTCCAGCCCGTAGTCCTCGGCGACGGCGAGCACGTCCGAGCCGTCCACGTCGGTGAACGACGGCGGCACGCGCACCTCGGCCCGGCCGTCCAACCCGAGCGCCGCCAGTTCCTCCCGCCGTTGCGCGTAGGGCACGCCGAGCAGCGACCGGCCGTCCACGTGCAGCAGGTCGAACACGTAGTACACGACCGGCACGCGGACCAGCAGGTCGGCACCGGGTCGGGCGACGTGCATCCTGGACTGCAACCGGCCGAAGTCCGGCTGCTTGCGTGCACCGAGAGCGACGATCTCCCCGTCCAACACGGCCTCGTGCTCACCCAGGAGTGTGGTCAACGCCCCCACTTCCGGGTAGGTCGCGGAGACTTCGAGGTCGTTCCGGGTCATCGCCCGAACCCGCCCGCCACGCACGTAGGCGACCGCGCGGACACCGTCCCACTTGAACTCGAACGCCCACCCCGGACCCGTCGGGAGCTGCCCCGGCGAGGCCAACATGGGCCGGATCAGCTCGGGGAACCCGGACTCGGCGCGCAACGGCATGCGACCGTCCCTTGTAGACGGATCACGTCCCGCCCAGTGTCACCCGCGCGGCCAGGGGCCGCACATCGGCGGCCCGATCGTGGGCACGTCAGCGGCCCGGCTCGTCCGAGCGCCGTCCGGACGTTCCGAGCGTTGAACTCGGGGGTCCTGAACGTAGGACACACCCGACGCGAACGTAGGACACGCGCGTTCTGGACGTAGGACACGCGCGACGCGGACGTAGGACACGCGGGTCAGCAGGTGGGGGTGCGGCGTTCGAGCATGACGGTGTCGCGCCAGACGCCGTGGTGCCGGGCGATGCGCTCGCGGACGCCGACGGTGCGGTAGCCGGCCGAGTGGTGCAGGGCGATGCTGGCGCGGTTCTCCGGGAAGATCGCGGTCTGGAGGGTCCACAGGCCGCCCTCGTCGGCGGCGGTGACCTGCTTGTGCAGCAGCGACTTGCCCACGCCGCGGCCCCGGTAGGCCTCGCCGACGTAGACCGAGGTCTCGGCGACGCCGGCGTAGCACTCGCGGGTCGAGACTCCGGTGGCGGCGGTCCAGCCCGCGACCCGGCCGTCGACCACGGCGACCCAGCGGTGGTCGGGCAGCCACTTCGACTCCAGCGTGCGGCGGCTGGGGGTCTCGGTCTCGAAGGTGGCGTTGCCGGTGGCGATGCCCTCGCCGTAGATGCGGCGGACGTCCGGCCAGTCGTCGTCGGCCAGGGGACGGACGGTGACGTCGGCCGGGAGGTCGGTCGGGCAGCAGGGTCGGGTGACGATGGTGCCCATGACGGCGTCGGCGGCGTGCGGCAGGCCCGTGCAGCACGCCTGGTTCACCGACACCAGGGTCGCGGTGCCCTCCTTGCGGAGCCGGACGAAGCCCACGTCGGCGAGCTTGCGCAGGTGGTGGGAGCAGGTCGACTGGCTGACGCCGACGGCCTCGGTGAGCGCGCCGACGGTGATCTCGCCGGGGTGGGTGGCGACGGTGTGCAGCAGGCGCACGCGGGTCGGGTCGGCCAGGCAGGCGAACCACTCGGCGTAGGTCGAGGCGTCCTCGGGCGCGAGGCCCACCGCGGGCGGCGTCGTCGTCATGTGCCCAGACTATCGACAAACACCGATGGTTGCATCGATCGACAAGCCTCGATAGATTGCCGAGGGCTGGATCGAGGAACACCGATGGAATGAGGTGCCTGGTGGACGAGCTCTCCGTGGTCGTGGTCGGGGCGGGGCCGATCGGGTTGGCGGCCGCGGCCCACCTGCTGGAGCGCGGGCTGCGGCCGTTGGTGCTGGAAGCGGGACCGCAGGCGGGCGCGGCGGTGGCGCAGTGGCGGCACGTGCGGCTGTTCTCGCAGTGGTCGGAACTGGTCGACCCGGCCGCGCGCCGGCTGCTGGAGCCCACCGGGTGGCGTGCGCCCGACCCCGCCGGCTACCCGACCGGCGAGCAGTGGGCGGCCGAGTACCTGGTGCCGCTGGCGGAGGTGCTGGGCGACCACGTCCGGGTGAACGCCCGGGTGGTCGGCGTGGCCCGCCGGGGACGGGACCGGGTCGTGGACGACGGGCGGGACAGCGAGCCGCTGACCGTGCACGTCGAGGGCGGCGAGCGGATCACCGCACGGGCCGTCGTCGACGCCTCGGGCACGTGGGGCGGCCCGAACCCGCTGGGTGGCGACGGGCTGCCGGCCGCGGGCGAGCGCGAGGCGGCCGACCGGATCGGCTACCGCGTGCCGGACGTCGTCGGCGAGCGGGCCCGGTACGCGGGCAGGCGGATCGCGGTGGCGGGCAGCGGGCACTCCGCGCTCACCGCCCTGGTCGCGCTGGCGGACCTGGCCGAACGCCACCCCGGCACGCACGTCACGTGGCTGCTGCGCCGCGGCGCGGTCGGCACCGCGTTCGGCGGCGGCGAGGCGGACCGACTGCCCGCGCGCGGTGCGTTGGGGCTGCGGGCGCGGGCCGCGGTGAAGGCCGGGCACGTGGAGGTCGTCACCGGGTTCCGCACGGCGGCGGTCGAGCGGGACGGCGAGCGCCTGGTGCTGGTGTCGCAGGACGGGCACCGGCTCGACCCGGTGGACGAGGTCGTGGCGCTGACCGGGTTCCGGCCGGACCACTCGTGGCTGTCGGAGGTGCGGCTGGACCTGGACCCGGTGTTGCGGGCGCCGACCGCGCTCGCGCCGCTGATCGACCCGAACGTCCACTCGTGCGGCACCGTCTACCCGCACGGCGCAAATGCGTTGCGGCACCCCGAGCCGGGCGTGTACCTGGTGGGCATGAAGAGCTACGGGCGCGCGCCCACGTTCCTCGCGCTGACCGGCTACGAACAGGTCCGCAGCGTGGCCGCGGAGATCGCGGGCGACCACGAGTCGGCGGCCGAGGTCCGGCTGACGCTGCCCGAGACCGGCGTCTGCGGCGGCTCCGGGGTGTTCGACGTCGAGCCGGCGTCCTCCGGCGGGTGCTGCGCCGCCCCGCGGGTGGCGGACCTGACGCTCACCGCGCCGGGTGCCCGGGTCTGAGCTCGCGCGGCCCGGCGTGCTCAGGGGACACGCCGGGCCGCGCCGCGTGCTGGTCGTGCTGTGCCTGACCCAGATCACCGGCTGGGGCGTGCTGTTCTACGGCTTCCCGGTGCTCGCACCGGCCATCGGGGCGGACGCGGGCTGGTCCGGCACGGCGGTCATCGGCGCGTTCTCGGTGGCGCAACTGGTCAGCGCGGTGGTCGGGGTGCCGGTCGGCAGGCTGCTCGACCGGCACGGCCCGCGGGTGGTGATGACGACCGGGTCGGTGCTGGCCGTCGGCGCGCTGGCGGTGATCGCGTCGGCGCGGTCGCTGCCGTGGTTCTACGCCGGGTGGGTGCTGGCCGGCACGGCCATGGCGGGCGTGCTGTACCAACCGGCGTTCGCCGCCCTGACCCGCTGGCACGGCCCGGAGCGCCGGGTGGCCGCGCTGACCGCCGTGACGCTGGCGGGCGGGCTGGCGAGCACGGTGTTCGCCCCGATCACCGCCGCGCTGTCCGCGCACCTGGACTGGCGGCAGACCTACCTGGTGCTCGCCGGGGTGCTGGCCGTGCTCACGGTGCCCGCGCACCTGTTCGGCCTGCGGCTGCCGTGGCCCGAGCACCCGGCCGCCGCGGACGCCCACCGTCCCACGACCATCGCGCGCAGCCGCCCGTTCGTGCTGCTCGTGCTGGCGATGAGCCTCGGCGCGCTCACCGTCTTCGCGATCGTGGTCGCCTTGGTGCCGTTGTTCGCCGAACGCGGCTTCTCCACCACCACGGCGGCGTGGGCACTGGGGCTGGGCGGCGTCGCCCAGGTGCTCGGACGCCTGGGTTACGGCAGGCTCGTCGCGCGAGCGGGGGTGCGGGCCAGGACCGCAGGCACGCTGTTCGCCGCCGCCGCCACCACGCTCCTGCTGGGGCTGGTCCCCGGACCGGCGTTCGCGCTCGTCGCGGCCGCCGTGCCGGCCGGTGTCGTCCGGGGCATCTACACGCTCGTCCAGGCCACCGCCGTATCCGACCGCTGGGGCACCGCCCACTACGGCCGGCTCAGCGGCGTCCTCAACGCCCCGCTGGCCGTCACCGCGGCGGTCGCGCCGTGGGCCGCCACCGCGCTCGCCGGGACGCTGGGCGGGTACCCGGCGGTGTTCGCCGCGCTCGCGGCGGTGGGCGTGGTCGCGGCGGTGATCTCGCTCAAGTCCGTGCCGCACTAGACTGCGGGCCCAGACTTCTGTGGGGGCCGCGGTGGCAGTGAGCAGTGACGAGTTCTTCCGGGTGCTGAACGCGCTCGTCGACGTCGAGCGCGCCGAGGGCGGGGATTACAGCTCGTTCAGCGTGCGCGGCAAGAGGTTCGGCTACTACTGGCCGCGCACGCAGACCGTCGGCCTGAAGCAGTTGCTGTCCGAGCAGCGGGCCCTGGTCGCCGAACGGCCGGACGTGTTCGAGGAGCAGTTCACCTCCGGCGGTTTCGGCTGGGTGGTCGTCTACCTCGCCGGTATCGAGGCCGACGAGCTGGCCGAGCTGGTGTTCGAGGCCTGGCGGCTGTCCGCGCCCGAGGACCTCGTCGCCCAGGTGCCCGACCCGGCCCGGCAAGCCGGCCGCTGACGCTGCGGGATTCCACCCCCACGAGCGCGCCGGATCGAATCAATCGCCCGATCGCAGCAAATGATTCCCGGCGTCTCAATAATCGAACGCGGGCGAATAACGACGTGCCGACCGGCGACCCTTGTGGCCGACAACGGGCCCGGCCATACTACGAATCGTCGTCGATTGGCGTCCGTCGAATCACGTCGAATTCGCGTCGAATGGCGTCGAAACGGACGCGCGATCGACCCGCCGGCCCCGGGGAATACCCCGGCAGGCCGCCTCCGGAAGGGAGATCGCGCATGCGCCTCACACGTCGGGCACGGCCGGGGCTCGCGGGCCGACGACTCGTCGCGCCTGCCGTCGTCATCGGCGCGGTGGCGGCCCTGTCGGTGGTCGCCGGCCCGACCGCCTCGGCAGCGACTCCCGTCCACGTCTACATCGCGGGCGACTCCACCGCGTCCACCTACGTGTCCTCGCTGGCTCCCCGCACCGGCTGGGGCCAGGCGCTGCCGGTGTTCCTGACCTCGAACGCCGTGGCGGTGAACGTGGCCAAGTCGGGCGCCAGCTCGAAGAGCTTCATCGACCTCGGCCGGCTCGACCACATCCTGGCCCTCATCCAGAGGGGCGACTACCTGCTGATCTCGTTCGGGCACAACGACGAGAAGAGCGAGGACCCGACGCGCTACACCGAGCCGTCGACCACCTACGAGTCGTACCTCTCCCAATACATCGACAAGAGCCGGGCCAAGGGCGCGATCCCGGTTCTGCTCACGCCGGTGGAACGGCGTCGCTTCACCAGCGCGGGAGTCATTTCCCCGACCCACGGCGCTTATCCCGCGGCGATGCGCGAACTGGCGGCAGCGAAACGCGTGCCGCTGGTCGACCTGACCGCGTCCAGCACGGCGCTGTGGAACCGCGCGGGCGTCGAGGGGACCAAGGAGTACTTCATGCAGCTGGCCGCCGGGCAGTACCCGAACTACCCCGACGGCAGCCAGGACAACACGCACTTCCAGGCGGCAGGCGCGATCGAGGTCGCGCGACTCGTCGCGACCGCCCTGCGCAACCAGGGCGTCCTGCCGTCCACCGATTTCCGCCAGTTGACCTCCACCATCCCCGCCAGCGCGATCACCTGGCCCACGACCGCGCCGTACTGAGCACCACCGGCCGCCCTGCCGTCGCCGCCACGTCCGAGAACCGACGAAAGGCCCGACCATGCCCCTGCACGGCACCCGGCGGACCGCGGCGATCCGCGGCGCCACCGCCCTCGCGGCCCTGCCGCTGGCCCTCACGCTGACCACCCCGGCGCACGCCGCCACCACGATCACCGTGGCGGCGGACGGCTCCGGCAACTTCACCACCATCCAGGCCGCGATCGCGGCGGCCTCGTCCGGCACGATCATCAACGTCAAGCCGGGCACCTACCGCGGCCAGGTGGCCATCCCGTCGAGCAAGCCCGGCATCACCCTCCAGGGCACGACCGGCACCTCCACGGACATCGTGATCACCGGGAGCACCCCCGCGTCCACCGCCGGCACCGCGGGCAGCGCGACCGTGCTCAACCAGGCCAAGGACACCACGGTGAAGGGCCTGACGATCGCCAACACCTACGCCGCGCACGACAGCCAGGCGCTGGCCCTGTACGCGGGCGGCGACCGGCAGGTCTACCGCAACGTCCGCCTGCTCGGCTACCAGGACACGTTCCTGTCCTGGGGCGGCACGGGCAGCTCGCAGGTCCGCCAGTACGTCTACAAGAGCTACATCGAGGGCGCGGTCGACTTCATCTACGGCAACGGCGCGCTGGTCATCGACTCCACGACCATCCGCTCGCTGGACCGCAACAGCTCCAACAACGGCTACATCACCGCCGCGGCCACCCACTCCAGCAACCCGTACGGCATCCTCATCACCCGGTCGACGCTGACGGGCCCGGCCGCGGCGCGGACCGTCGCCCTGGGCCGCTGCTGGCACGCCGGCGGCGCGGCCGACGCGATCGGCCAGGTGCTGATCCGCGACTCGGCGCTGGGCGGGCACATCCGCCAGGCCGGGGCGTGGCAGGACATGAGCGGGTTCTCCTGGAGGACGTGCCGGTTCAGCGAGTACAACAACACCGGCGCCGGCGCGACCACCGGCACGAGCGACCGGCCGCAGATGAGCGCCTCGACCGCGGCGAACTACACCGCGCAGAAGTACCTGGCCGGCAGCGACGGCTGGAACCCGGTGCAGTAGCGCGTCGGCGGACCCGACCGGCGGCGCCTGCCGCGCCCGACGGCAGGCGCCGCTCCCGGTCCGGTCGCCGTCACGCGGTCAGGCCGCCTGCTCCTGCCCCGCCGGCACCACGACGACCGGGCACGTCGCGTGCTCCAGGCAATGCCTGATCACCGACCCGAGGATCGTGGTGCCGCCCCGGCTGTACCCGTGGCGGCCGAGCACCAGGCTGTCGGCGGCTCCGGCCAGTTCCACCAGGGCCGGACCGGGGTCGCCGTCGAGCACGGACTGCTCCACGTGCACGGTCGGGTTGGGCCCCATCCGCGTGACGGCGTCGTCCACCGCGCGCAGGCGGGCGGTGTGGAAGACGTCCGCGCTGCCCCGGGGCGTGCGGATGCCGCACACCGACACCGCGACCACCACCCCGCCGTCCCGCGTGTGGCGTATGGCCCACTTCAAAGCTGCGGCACTGGCCGCCGAGTTGTCCATGCCGACGACGATCCGACTGGCCTCCATCACGCCTCCAAGCTCACGATCCTCCGCGTTGACGGCTCGCGTCGTCCCCGCACGAGCATCGCGGCACGAATCCGGACACTCGCGCTCGAACCGGGACTCCGCTGAACGCGTACTCGGAATGGTCGAACCGCCGCACATTCCTGTCGAGCCATTTCCGGCGATTTTTACGCTATTTTTACAACCCTCGCCAATCGAACCAAAAGAAGGTTTACCAACCCTTCGCGACACCTTTTGCCCACCACAAAACCGCAGGCAAACCGGCCACACCCGAACCACCGCGGAACGAAACCGAACGGCGCAGCGCGGGCCGGACGGGCGGACACGCGGCGAAGTAATCCACGTCACCGCCATCGCCCGGGTCACACGGGTGGCGCATTCCAGCCCACTCGGCACACCGGGGGCCGACTTCCGAATTATTGCGGTCGGGCGGCCGGTGAAACGTGAGGAAAAGACGCGTGTCACGCAAGGGACGCGCCGGACCACGGTTGACCCGGCGAGATAGCTCAGTCGACACTGAGTCAATGAACGCTGACTGGCCTGCCGGTACGGTGGCGCGGGCACGGGTACACGCGGCCCTCGGTGAGCCCGCCCGGCTCGCCCTGGTGGACCTGCTCGTGCTCGGCGACGCCTCGCCCGGAGAGGTCGGCCGCAGGCTCGGTCTGCCCAGCAACCTCCTGGCCCACCACGTGAAGCTGCTGGAACAGGCGGGGATCGTGGAGCGGTCGCGGTCGGAGGGGGACCACCGGCGCACCTACCTGCGCCTGCGCACCGCCGCGCTCGCCGACCTCGTGCCCAGCGGGCTGCGGCGGGCGCCACGCGTGGTGTTCGTGTGCAGCCGCAACTCGGCGCGCTCGCAGTTGGCCGCGGCGCTGTGGAAGGGGCGCAGCCCGGTGCCGGCCGCGAGCGCGGGCACCCGGCCGGCGCACCACGTGCACCCGCTGGCCGTCGCCACGGCCCGCGCGCACGGGCTGTCGCTGACCCGTGCCCGGCCCCGGCGCCTGGACGACGTGCTGCGGCCGGACGACCTGGTCGTCGCGGTGTGCGACAACGCGCACGAAGAGCTCACCGGCCACGACGACCGGCTGCACTGGTCCGTGCCGGACCCGGCCGCGGTCGGGACGCCGGACGCGTTCGACACCGCCTACCGCGACCTCGCCGACCGCGTCGAGCGCCTCGTGCCCGCCGTCCGCACCGACTGACGAGGTGCCCGGATGCCCCACCCGCTCCCCCGCCGGCTGCCGTCCGAGCACCTCGGTCTCGTGCTCCACCCGGACCGGACCACCGTCGACCGCACCGCACCCGTCACCGAAGGGCAAGTACGTTGAGCCGCACCAAGCCCGAAGTCCTGTTCGTCTGCGTCCACAACGCCGGGCGGTCCCAGATGGCCGCCGCCCTCCTCCAGTACTACGCGCTGGGCCGCGTCACGGTCCGCTCGGCCGGTTCCGCGCCCGCGGACCGGGTCAACCCCGCCGCGGCCGAGGCGCTGGCCGAGCTCGGCCTCGACATCACCGCCGAGGTGCCGTCCAAGCTGACCACCGAGGACGTCGAGGCCTCCGACGTCGTCATCACCATGGGCTGCGGCGACACGTGCCCCGTCTTCCCCGGCAAGCGCTACCTCGACTGGGAGCTCGACGACCCCGCCGGCCAGGGCCTCGACGCCGTCCGGCCGATCCGCGACGACATCGACCGCCGCGTCCGCGCCCTGCTCGCCGAACTCCTCGACGGCGCACCCGCGTAGGTTGTCCGGATGAGCGCACGCTTCCAGGAACTCGACTGGCGTCGGACCCCGCTGGGCGAACTCGTCCTGCGCCGCCGGTGGGACCCGACGTTCGACCGCGAGGTCCACGAGATCAAGCTCAACGACGAGTTCCTGATGTCGAGCCTGTTCACGGTGTCCGAAGTGGAGCTGGCGCGCCTGGCCCTGGCCGGCCTGCCCGCGCCGCTGGACGTCGTCGTGGGCGGCCTGGGACTGGGCTACACCGCCCGGACCGTGCTGGAGCACGCCGATGTGCGGTCGATGCTGGTCGTCGACGCGCTCGGCGAGGTCATCGAGTGGCACCGGCAGGGCCTGCTGCCAGGCGGTCAGGCGTTGGCCGCCGACCCGCGCTGCCGCTTGCTGCACGCCGACTTCTTCGCCCTCGCGCGCTCGGACGACGGGTTCGACCCGGCCGAACCCGGGCGGCGGTTCCACGCGATCGTCGTGGACATCGACCACTCGCCCCGCCACCTGCTGCACCCCGGCAACGCCGACTTCTACGAGCCCGAGGGCCTGCGACGCGTGGCCGACCGCCTCCACCCCGGCGGCGTGTTCGCCCTGTGGTCCAACGAGCCGCCGGACGACGACTACACCGCCGCGCTCGCCGAGCGGTTCGACCGGGTCGACGCGCAGGTCGTCCGCTTCCCCAACCCGCTGCAACAACGCGAGGCGACCAGCACCGTCTACGTGGCGAGGACCGCCGGCTGACGCGGCGAGCGCGGCCCGCGCCGGTCCCGTGACGCCGGGCGGACCCCTTAGGGTTGTCCGGTTGGAGCCGGACAGGGGCGGGGTTCGTGGTGATGGACGTGGGGCGCTCGGTGGCCGGGCGGTACCGGCTGCGCAGGCGCGTGGGCGCCGGGGCGATGGGCGTGGTGTGGCAGGCGTTCGACGAGCGGCTGGACCGCGTGGTGGCGCTCAAGCAGCTCGTGGTGCCCGAGGGCGCCGACCCGGTCGCGGCGGTGGGCCGCGCGGCGCGGGAGGGGCGGATCGCGGCACGGTTGCAGCACCCGAACGCGGTGACCGTGCACGACGTCGTGGAGCACGACGGCAAGCCGGTGCTGGTGATGGAGTACCTGTCCGCGCGGACGTTGGCGGACCGGATCGCCCAGGGCCCGTTGCCCGTCGCGCAGGTGACGGCCATCGGCGCGCAGATCGCCGGTGCGCTGGCGGCGGCGCACGCGGCGGGGATCGTGCACCGGGACGTCAAGCCCGGCAACGTCCTGCTGACCGAGGACGGCACCGCGAAGATCACGGACTTCGGCATCGCCCGCGCGGCCGGGGACGTCACCGTCACCAGGACGGGCCTGCTCGCGGGGACGCCCGCGTTCCTCTCGCCGGAGGTGGCGCGCGGCGCGGAGCCGGGGCCCGCGTCCGACGTGTTCGCGTTGGGGGCGACGCTGTACGCGGCGGTCGAGGGACGGCCGCCGTTCGGCGACGGGGACAACGCCATCGCCCTGCTGCACGCCGTCGCCGCGGGCCGCTTCCCCGCACCGGCGCAGGCCGGCCCGCTCACCGACCTGCTGATGGACCTGCTGCGCACCGATCCGGCCACCCGGCCGAGCATGGCGCAGGCCGCCGAACGGCTGCGCGACCCGACCTCGACGCGACCTCCGGCCACCCGCCTCGACCTGCACCCGACGCACCAGCCGACCGACCACGCCTCGGCGGACCGGCCACCGCACCGGACCGGCCCACAACCCACGTCCGTCGCACCGCACCCGACCGGCCCACAACCCACGCCCGTGGCACCGCACCCGACCGCCGTGGCACCGCACCCGGCCGGCGCGGCAGCACGTCCGGCACGCGGCGGACGCATCGGCGTCATCGCGGTGGCGGCGGCGGCCGTCGTCGGACTGGTCGCGCTGGTCCTGGTCCTGGCGAACGGCGACCGCCCTGCCGGCACCACGGCCGGCGCGACCGCGTCCACCAGCAGCACCCCGTCCGCCGGTGAACTGCAACAGGCAGTGACGGAGTACTACGCGTTGTTGCCGAAGAACACCGACGAGGCGTGGGAACGGCTCGGCCCCGGACTGCGGGCACAAGGTCGTCCGCAGTACGACAGGTTCTGGCGTGACGTCAAGGACCTCACCATCAGCTCACCACCCGCGACCGTCGGTAGCGACACCGTCACGGTCGGCATCGACTTCACGGGCGCGCAGGGCAGGAGGGTCCGCGAAACGCACCGCCTGCGGCTCGTCGCGCAGGACGGGACACCGCTCATCGACTCCGACGAAGTCGTGTCCTCGCAACGCATCGACGAAGACGACGACGGCAAGGGCAAGAACGAGAAGGACGACCGGAAACGCGGCGGCGGCAAGCACGGCGAAGGCTGAACGCGCCGGTCAGGCGACGACCTCGCCCCACACCGCCTTGTAGCTCAACTCGGGGTCCACGCCCCACCGCGAGGCCAGGCGGTTCACCAGCAGCAGTCCCCGGTGGCGCGGCCCGAGCCCACCCGGCTTGCCCAGCACGGGCAGCCGCTCCGGACTCGCGTCGTACACCTCCACCCGGACCACGCGCCCGTCGGCGTGGGTGAGCCGCAGCCGGCGCGGGGCGGTGGCGTGCTCGAACGCGTTGGTCAGCAACGCATCCGCGATCAGCAGCAGGTCCAGCCGTTTCGACGGGTCCAGTTCCGGCACGTTCTCTGTTATCCACTTCCGCGCGCGCCGCACGGGTGGGACGGTGTCCTCCAGATCGAAGTCGACGTGGTCAGAGGACCGTTCGACGACGTCCACAACACGAGCCTTCCAGCAATCGGCACTCCCCTATCGAGCCCAGGGCGTAGGTGCCGGGTTCCCCGTGCCGGCAGCCGCAAACAGTGAGCAGGACCTCAGTGCGAGCCGGTCGGCGCGGAGACCGGGTGATCGATCGGGGTTCGGCTGCACAGAACGATTCAGACGAGTCCGGACCGCCCCGGGCCGGCGCAGGCGGTACGCGTCGCCGACCGCCCGCGCGGCGACCACCGCGCCTACTCCGGCGTGACCACGACGGGGAAGTGCACCGGCACGGTCAGTCCGGAGCCGGAGGTGACCGTGCCGCTGACGTCCCCACCGACCGCCTTCGGCCCGGCCAGCAGCCGGAACACGAACGTCACCGAACCACCGGCGGGCAGTTCCGCTTCGGCCGCGCACGTCACCGTGCCCTTGCCCGCGGCACACGCGATCCGTTGCGGCGCCACGCCGTCCAGGCCGACGAGCGTGCGTCCCCGGACCTTCTTGCCCGGTCCCACCACCTGGACGCCGTCCGGCAGCGACAGCACCAGCGCGGGCGGCGGGAGGGGTGTCGGGCCGGTGTTGCGGATGGTCACGGGCAGGTCGACGGGCGGCCCGCCGGTGGGCAGGGCGAAGCTCTCCGGCACGTCCGGCGACAGCGGTTGCGGTGCGGCTTCGGTGGTCGTGGTCGTCGGCACCCCGCCGGAGAGGACGGTCGCGGACGGCTGGTCGACGGCGGCGCTGCCGGTGGACGGCGCGTCGGAGCCCGGGCCGGGAACGGAGGACGTCCCGGGGCTCACCGCCGAGGTGCGCAGGTCCGTCGGCGTGGCGGGCGGCTGGGCCTCGACCGTCGGCACGACCGGCTGCCGGCCGGTGCTCAGGCCCACCACGACGGCCACGACCACCGCCGCGCCCGAGGCCGCCACGCCGAACCACTGCGCGGACGTGGTCACGGAGTTCGCCGCCGCGCCCGCGCCCGCGCCGGTTGCCGCCGCCGCGCCCGCCTTCGCCGTGCCCGCGGTCGCGGCCAGGTAGGCGGAAGCTCCCGAGCCCAGCACCAGCGGCGCGATGACGGCGCGCAACGTGCCGTTGAT
Organism: Actinosynnema sp. NPDC051121; assembly: GCA_040689555.1. Classification (GTDB taxonomy): domain Bacteria; phylum Actinomycetota; class Actinomycetes; order Mycobacteriales; family Pseudonocardiaceae; genus Actinosynnema. Next base: position 37,982 of record JBFBCZ010000034.1, read on the forward strand.
GTCGGCCAGTTCGGCGGCCATCCCCCGGCACGTCGAGCACTCGTCCAGGTGCAGCTCGACCTGGGCGGTTTCCCGTTTGGTGAGGCCGCCTCTGGTCCACGCGGCCAGCTTCGCGACGGTGGCGCGGCAGCGGTCGGTGGGGTTGTGCGCCAGGTGCGCCTGGAGGTAGGCGGTCTTGAGGCCCTCGCGCGCCCGGTAGGCCAAGGCCGACGCGCCGTTGGCCGTCAACCCCAGCAACTTCGCCAGCTCCGACGCCGACTGGCCCTCGATCTCGGTCTGCCACAACACCGTCTGCCACCGCTCGGGCAGGCTGGCGAACGCCTTGGTGGCCAGCGACCGCTCCAGCGTGGCCACGGCCGGGTCGTGGAACGGCACCGTGGTGACCTTCTCCACCCCGGACACGGCCTCGACGTCGTCGGCGAGCTTGAGCTTCTTGTCCCGCCGCGTCTTGTCGTACGCGGTGTGGCGCAACGCGGTCAGCAGGTACGCGCGGAACGCCGAGTCCGGGCCGCCGCCCGCGCGCACCGCGTCGAGGACCTTGGCGAACGCGTCCGACACCAGGTCGTCGGCCTCCGCGCTCGACCGGGCCAGGTGCCGGGCCAGGTTGCGGGCCGCGCGCACGTGCCGTTCGAACAGGTGCCCGTAGGCCTGGACGTCACCGCCGCGCACGGCGTCGATCAACTCGGCGTCCGACGGCGACCTGGAGGACCGCGACCCGCCCGACGAGCCCGCCGACGAGCCGGTGTCGGCGTTGAGCACGTGATCGAGGTCGCCGCGCAGCGCGGCCAGGTCCGCGGTCGCCCACCGCTGTAACTCGCCCTCGTCGGGATGCCCGATCACCGGACGTCTACCTCCCAGCACTTCAGGTGAGCGATTCCGTGCGGACAATATCCAACGGACGGGTGGTCGAATCACCCCGGGCCGAGCGCCGAGACGAACCGCCCCAACAACCGCGCGAACGTCGCCCGCTCCTCCTCGCTCCAGCCCGCCATCGCCCCGGAGAACGCCTCCTGCCGGACCGAGTGCATCCGGGCCAGCGCCTCGCGCCCCGACGCTGTCGGCTCCAGCAACGCCCGCCGCCCGTCGGCCTGGTCCGCGACCCGCCGCACCAGCCCTTCCGCGACGGCCGTGGCCACGAGCTTGCTCGCCCGGGGCTGGTCGACCGACAGCGCCGCCGCCACCGAGGACACCGTCGCGGACGGCCCCACCTCCTCCAGCACGTCCAGCACGTCGTAGTGGGCCCCGGCCCCGCCGGCGAGCACGCGACGACGCTGCCGACGGCGGACGGCCACCATCGCCCGCTCGACGTCTTCCACCGCCTTGTCCACCGCACCTCCCGTGTGCATAATCATGGACAACTATATGTCAACGAACATGGAGTTGGCCATGCGACCCATCGGCTACTGGCTCAAGCACCTGGACGCCCTCATCGAGGACGCCTTCGAGCGCTGCTTCGACGGCACGGACGTCACCCGGCGCCACTGGCAGCTCCTCAACGCCGTCCGCAACGGCGAACCCGAGGACGACCGCCTCAACGAAGACCTGATCCGCAACGGGTGGACGACCCCCGACCTGACGGCCCTCACCCCGAGGGGCGAAGCCGTGTTCGCGACCCTGAAGTCCAAAGTGGATGGTGTGCGCGCCATCGTGACGACCGGCCTGACCGACGAGCGGTACGCGGCCACCGTCTCGACCCTCGAAGCGATGGCCGCGAACCTCGAGAGGGCCCGCCAACAGGTCGTCCGGTAACCGTTCGGCCGCAGTTCGCGAGCACGCGCTCGAACGGCGGCATAACGGCGAAGGGATGGCGCCGACGTTATAGGACAACGAATTCGCCGAATTCCTCTGGCAACGGTCAAGCCTCGATACCGAGGCCTTCGAGGCGCTAGACACTGAGTTGTCATCGAGGCCGCCACTCGGGATTTCCCGGCTTGCCCGGAGGAGTTGGCGTGAAAAGCAGAATCGGCGTGTACCTCGCCGCGTGCCTGACGGCCCTGTCCGTCCAAACAGCCGCAGCGCAAGCGGAGCCCTCACCACCGGCGAGCCCTCTCGCCCTCGCGGTGAGATCCGCCGACCAGGCGGCCGCGTCGGGACTGGACGCGCTGGCCAAGGGCCCGGCCGAGCAGTTCCGACGGCGGCAGGTCTACCAGGGCGGCATCCCCGGCCGGAAGGACCTGTTCTACGTCTCCTACGACCGCACCTACGAGGGCCTGCCGGTCATCGGCGGTGACGCCGTGGTGGCCACCGACGCGTCCGGCAACGTCCTGGACACCGTCGCCGCGCCCCTGAGCGGTCTCGCGGTCGACACGACCCCGGCCATCGCGCCCGCCCGGGCCGAGGCCGTCGCCGGAGCCTTGCTGTCCACTGTGGACAAAGTGGAGGGCACCACGCTGTCAGTGCTCGCCGGCGGCCACGGCACGCTCGTCTACGAGACCGTGGTCAGCGGTCGCAAGGACGGTGTGCCGAGCCGCCTGCACGTCTACGTCAACGCCCGCACCGGTGCCGTCGAGGGCACCCAGGACGACGTGAGGGCGGGCAGCGGCACGAGCCAGTGGAACGGCCCGAACCCGCTGTCCATCGACACGAGCAACAACAGCACGGTCGACGACACGCGGCCCGGCCTGCGCTGCGTGGACTACGCGACCGGCGCGCCGTTCACCAAAGCCACCAACTCCTTCGGCAACGGCAACGCGACCAGCAAGGAGACCGGCTGCGCCGACGTGCTCTGGTCCACCCAGAAGCAGTGGGAGATGATGAAGTCCTGGCTGGGCCGCAACGGGATCGACGGCAACGGCCGCGGCGTCACGGTCAAGGTGGGCCTCGACGCCGTCAACGCGTACTGGACCGGCCAGCAGATCGAGATCGGCCACAACAACGCCAACCAGTGGATCGCGTCCATGGACGTGGTCGCGCACGAGCACGGGCACGCCATCGACCAGTACACGCCCGGCGGCGCGGGGCGCGAGGCCGGTCTCGGCGAGGCCACCGGCGACATCTTCGGCGCGCTGACCGAGGCCTACGCCAACGAGCCGGCGCCGTTCGACACGCCGGACTACCTGGTCGGCGAGTCGATCAACCTGGTCGGGCGCGGCCCGATCCGGAACATGCAGAACCCGTCGGCGGTCAGCGGTCACCCGAACTGCTGGTCCAGCGCCATCCCCGGCACGGAGGTGCACGCCGCCGCCGGTCCGCTCAACCACTGGTTCCACCTGCTGGCAGCGGGTTCGGCGGCCAGTCCGACGTGCGACGGCTCGACGGTGACCGGTATCGGCATCCAGGCCGCGGGCCGGGTGTTCTACAACGCCATGCTGCTCAAGACCTCCGGCATGACCCACTTCCGCTACCGCGTCGCGACCCTCACCGCGGCGAAGAACCTCGACCCGACGTGCCGGCAGTTCACCGCGGTCAAGGCGGCGTGGAACGCGATCAGCCTGCCCGCCCAGCCCGGCGAGCCGACCTGCGTCGGCACGCCGGACAGCGACTTCTCGGTCGCGCTCGACCCCGCGTCGGGCACGGTGGAGCCGGGAGGGAAGGCCCAGTCGACCGTCCACACGACCACCACGTCCGGTGACCCGCAGTCGGTGACGTTCAGCGCCGCGGGCCAGCCGGCCGGGGTGACGGTGCAGTTCACGCCGTCGTCGGTGACCTCGGGCGCGTCCTCCACCATGACCGTGTCCACGACCTCGGGCGTGGCCGCGGGCACCTACCCGATCACCGTGCGGGCAGCGGGATCCGCCGACCACACGGTGGTCTACACCCTCACGGTCGGCGGCCGACCCCCGGCGGACGACTTCGCCGTCGCGCTCGACCCGGCCGGCGGCTCGGTCGAACCCGGCGGCACGGTGACCTCCACCGTCGCCACCACGACCACGGCAGGCGGGTCGCAGAAGGTGGGCCTGTCCGCGACCGGCCTGCCGCAGGGCGCGACGGCGACGTTCGACCCGGCCACGGTGGCGTCGGGCGAGTCGTCCCGGCTCACCGTCGCCACGTCCGCGAGCACCCCGGCGGGCACGTACACCGTCACGGTCACCGGCGCGGGTCCGGCGGTGTCGCACTCGGCCACGTTCACGTTGACCGTCCGGGAGGGCACGCCGGGTGGCTGCGCCGGCACCTCCGCGTGGAGCGCGAGCCAGGCCTACGTGCCGGACGACGTGGTCTCGCACAACGCGCACAAGTGGACGTCGACCTGGTACTCCACCGGCGCCGAGCCGGGAGCGCCCGGCTCGTGGGCCGTGTGGCGGGACGAGGGCTCCTGCTGATCGCCGGGCGACGGGTGGCCGCCGAGCGGGCGGCCACCCGTCAGCGTTCCAGGGCCTGGGCGATGTCCTGCCACAGGTCGTCGGCGTCCTCGATGCCGACCGACAGCCTGATCGTGCCGCCGGTGATGCCGTTCGCGTTCAGCTGCTCCTCGTCCAACTGCCGGTGCGAGGTGCTGGCGGGGTGCAGGACCAGCGTCTCGGTGCCGCCCAGTGACGGTGCGAGCCGCACCAGCCCGACGCGGGTGACGAACTCGCGGCCCGCCTCGACGTCCGCCAGGTCGAACGAGAACGAGCTGCCGAAGCCGCCGAGGAAGCGGGTCGCCACCGCGTGGCTGGGGTGGGTGTCGAGGCCGGGCCAGTGCACCACCCGCACCGCCGGGTGCGCGGCCAGCCGCCGGGCCAGGACCTCGGCGTTCTCCTCGTGCTTGCGGACCCGCAGGGCCAGGGTGCGCAGGCCGCGGATCGTGAGCCAGGCCGCGAACGGGTCCGGGGTGACGCCCAGCTCGACCGAGTGCCGCCAGACCGCGCGGTACCGCTCGTCGTCGGCGAACACCGCCACGCCGCCGGTCACGTCGCTGTGCCCGCCGAGGTACTTGGTGGTGGAGTGGACGACGACGTCGGCGCCGTGCTCGATCGGGCGGCACAGCAGCGGTGACGCGAAGGTGTTGTCCACGACCACCAGGACGTCGTCGCCCGCGGCGGTGCTCAGCGCGGGCAGGTCGCTGACGTGGCCGGTGGGGTTGGCGATGGTCTCCAGGTAGAGCACCCTGGTCTCCGGCCGCACCGCCGCGCGCACCTCGTCCGGGTCGTGGCCGCCGACGTACGTGACGTCGATGCCCCAGCGTTCGGCCAGGTCGCGCAGCAGCGCGAGGGTGCCGCCGTAGAGCGCGCGCTGGGCGATCAGGTGGTCGCCGGCACGGAGGGTTCCGAGCAGCACCGCGTTGATCGCGCCCATGCCCGACGCGGTGGCCAACGCCGCCGTGCCGCCTTCGAGCGAGGCCACGGCGTCCTCCAGCGCGCGGACCGTCGGGTTGCCGAACCTGGTGTACACGAAGGCGCCGTCCGGCCTGGTCATCCCGTCGGCGAGGGCGTCGAGGTCGTCGAACGCGAAGCTGGACGTCTGGTACAGCGGCACGGACAAGGGAGTGCTGGTCAACGCGGGGACGGCGGTGCGTGCGACGCGGGTGTCAGGCTGCATGAGCCGAGCATCGGTCATGAACTGGTAGGGCTGCAGAGCCAATTCCCGTAGATTGGTTCCATCATGAAGCCAATCCCGGTGGACGACCTGGCGGGGCGGCTCGGGCGCTGGTCGGCCGGGCGCGGTTCGCTGTACCTGCTGCTGGCCGCGCGGCTGCGCGAGTTGATCGACGAGGGGTCGCTGCCGTCGGGCGCGGTGCTGCCGCCGGACCGGTCCCTGGCCGCCGGGCTCGCGGTCGGGCGCACGACCGTGATCGCCGCGTACGACCTGCTGCGGGAGGAAGGCCGGTTGACGCGGCGGCGCGGCAGCGGCACGTGGGTGTCGCCCGGCGGTCGTGCGGCGGCGGCCCGGGCGGAGACCGCGAACCCGATGTTCGTGAACCTGCTGGAGCCGCCCGACGGCGTGCTCCAGTTCGCCTGCGCCGGGCCGATGGCGCCGCCCGCGCGGCTCGTCGAGGCGCAGCGGCGGGCGGTGGACCGAATGGCGGGTGACGACCTGGGCTACCACCCGTCCGGGCACCCGGCGCTGCGCGCGGCGCTCGCCGCCCGGTACCGCGACCTGGGCGTGCCGACCGAGCCGGCGCAGATCCTGGTCACGACCGGGGCGCAGCAGGCGTTGGCGCTGCTGACGCGCGCGCTCGTGCGACCGGGTGACGAGGTGCTGGTGGAGGCCCCGACCTATCCCGGCGCGCTGGACCTGTTCCGGGAGGTCGGCGCGGTGGTGCGGGCGGCGGGCGACCTCGCGGGCGCGCTGGCCCGGTGCACGCCGGCGCTCGTGTACGCGATGCCCGCGTTCCGCAACCCGACCGGCTCGTCCCTGAGCCCGCTGGAACGCGCGCGCCTGATCCGCGCGGCCGGTGACGTGCCGCTGGTGTTCGACGAGGCGCTGGTCGAGCTGGACCTCACGGGTGCGCCGACACCGCCACCGGCGGCGGAGGCGATCACGGTCGGGTCGTTGAGCAAGGTGGTGTGGGGCGGCCTGCGGGTCGGGTGGGTGCGGGCCGACGCGGGGCTCGTCGGCCGGTTGGCGCGGTTCAAGGCGGTGCACGACCTGGGCAGCGCGGTGCTGGACCAACTGGCCGCCGTGGACCTGCTGGCCGACTTCGACGCCGTGCGGGCGGACCGCGTCACGGCGTTGCGGCGGCAGCACGACCACCTGTGCGCGCGGCTGCGCGAAGAGCTGCCGGAGTGGGAGTTCACGCCCGCCGAGGGCGGCCAGACGCTGTGGGTGCGGCTGCCCGACGCGGACGCGGCGTCGTACGCCCAGGTGGCGCTGCGGCACGGGGTGGCCGTCCTGCCCGGGGCTTCGCTCGACCCGACGGGCGGCAGCGCCGACCGACTGCGGGTGCCGTTCACCGTCGCACCGCCGGTGATCAGCGGCGCCGTCGCCGCGCTCGCCGCCGCGTGGCGCGCCTTCAACGCCGAGTCGACCCGCCGTCCGCTCGTGCCGTCGATGTCGGTCTAGACGGGGCCGGCGCCGCCGTGGCCGCGGCGGCGCCGGTCGGGCGTCACGCGCGTTCGAGGACGTAGCCCGCGTCCTTGACCGCCGCGGTGATCGCGTCGACGTCGGTCGAGCCCACGACGCGCAGCGTTGCGGCGTCGAGGTCGAGCTTCACCCGGGTGACACCGGACACGCGCCGCGCCGCGTTGGTCACGGTGGCCGCGCACCCCTCGCAGGTCATGCCCTTGACCACGAACTCGATCCCGGCCTGCGGCGCCTCCTCGGAGAGCGCGTCATTCCTGTCGGACATGCGGTTCCCATCCTCCGGTTCCATACCCACCAGGGGTATGACCGGAGCCTAACAGCGTTGATCGCGCCCCGACATCTCGCAGATTGCGCACTCGTCCGCGCCCGCCGACCTTGCTGATCGCGTCCGACAGGTGGTCGCGCACCCTCGCCGGGGGCGACGACCGCCGAGCGGCCCGGCGCGTGCGCCTGACGAAACCCCGACGGCATCCGGGGCTTCTTCCGCCGCCTGCGCCGACGGGATGCGGGGCCGCCCGGTGTCGTAGGCGGCCCCGCGGTCGGTCACCGGAACAGGCGCAGCGGCACGGCGGCGGCCATGGCGGCCATGCCCGCGTCGTTCGGGTGGAGGTGGTCGCCGCTGTCGTAGGCGGCCAGCAGGCGGTCGGGCTGCGCCGGGTCGCGGACGGCGCGGTCGAAGTCGATCACGCCGTCGTACTCGCCGCTCGTGCGGATCCACTGGTTGACGATTTGGCGCGCGGCCTCGTTCTCCGGGCTGTAGAAGCCGAACGTGTCGTCGCGGAACGGCGTGATGGTGCCGCCGTGGATGCGCAGGCCCGCCGCGTGCGCACGGGCGATGAGCTGCCGGTGCGCACCGATGATGTCCTGCGCGGTCACCTTCTCCGACAGCGGCGCGCTCGTGCCGGGGTGGCCGAGGTCGTTCACGCCGAGCAGCACGACGACGTGGCCGACACCGGGCTGGGCCAGCACGTCCCGGTCGAAGCGGCGCAGCGCGGCCTGCCCGAAGTACGCCGCGTAGCCCTCCGCCGGGTGGCCGGCGGGCGGGTTGGGGTCGTGCAGCAGCCGGTTGCCGCTGATGCCCTCGTTGACCACGCCCAGGTGCCGCAGCCCGTGTTCGGCCTGGAAGCGGCGGGCCAGGACGTCGGGCCAGCGCCGGTTCGCGCCGCGCGTGGTCTCCGCGCCGTCGGTGATGGAGTCGCCGAGCGCCACCACGGTCGACCCGCGCTTGCCGCCCGTGACGCTGACGCCGGTGAGGAAGTGCCACTTGCCGAGCACGGCGGTCGGGGTGATCTCCGCGCGGCCGGTGACGTTGCCCGCCGCGACCCACCCGTCCTGGAACGGGAAGGCGTGCACGGTGTTGCCCGCCGTGCGCCGGGGCAGGTGGATGCTGATCACCAGGTCGGAGTCGGCCGTCACGGCCAGCGCCACCGGGTCGCTGAGCAGCGGCGTGCCGGGAGGCAGGGTCGCGTCCGGGCGTCCGCCGAACGTCAGCCGCCGGTCGCTGCCCGGCTCGATCGCCGAACCCGTGCCCGCCCGCCGTGCGACGTGGGCCTCGCCGATCACCAGCGGCTGCGTGCCGAACTCGTTGGACAGCCGCACGCGGACCGCGTCGCCGCCGACGCTCAGGTGCGCGACCTGGCGCAGGGTCTGGTCCTCGAACGAGGTGGTGTCCGAGGCGGGCACGGTCGTGGGCGAGGTCGCCCACGCGCCCACCCAGGTCGGCCGCGGTGACGCGGACGCCGTGGTGGGCAGCAGGAGCAGCAGGGCGGCCAACGCCGCCGTCGTCGAGCGCTTCACGGTCGATCCCCTCTACCGGGCGGGACGGTCGAAGCGCCAGCCCTCGGCGCGCAGTTCGGGGATGAGCCTGGCCACCGCGTCCACGGTCTGGCCGCGTTCGCTGGGGCCGTCGTGCATGAGGACCACCGCGCCGTCGGTCAGGCCGTCCTTCACCCGGCGCACCAGCTCGTCCACGCCCGGCGGCTCCCAGTCGCCGATGGCGAGCTTCCAGCCCAGCGAGACCATGCCGAGCTCGGCGGCGACCTGCGGTGTCTGCCCCCAGCTCCCGTAGGGCGCGCGGAAGTAGCGGATCGGCACGCCCGGCGCGGCGCGGTGGATGGCGGCGCTCGTCTTCCTCAGGTCGGCCTCGATCTGCTCGGGCGTCCACTGGCCCATGTCGTCGTGGTGCGCGCTGTGGTTGCACAGGGTGTGCCCGCCGGCGACGATCCGGCGCACCAGCTCGGGGTGGGCCTCGACGTTGTCGCCCACCAGGCAGAACACGGCCTTGACGTGGTGGCGGCGCAGCACGTCGAGCAGGCGCGGCGTGTCGACCGGGTTGGGGCCGTCGTCGAAGGTGAACGCGACCGTCCGGCCGCCGTGCCGGGTGGAGTCGACGACCACCGGTTCGTCCGCGCTCGCCGGCGCGGAGCTCAGGCCGAGCACCAGGCCCGTGGTCAGCAACACCGTTCTCCACCGCATCGTGAAACCCCTTCCGTCGGACGAGCGCTGACCACTATCAGCGCGGGATCAACCCGCCTACCAGACGTTTCGCGGAAGTTTCGGGTCTCAACTGGCCGGGCCGGGGAGGGATCAGAACGTGTAGTTCACGACGAACGCCGGGTGGTCCGTGCGGTACATCGCGTACTCCTGCGTGGACACGAACGTCAGCGTCCGGGCGATGACGTGCTGCACGTCGCCGTCGCCCTTGCGGAACCAGCCCGACGGCACGCAGTTCTGCGCGTTCGTCGCCGAACCGGGGCTGTACCTCAGGTTCAGGTCGCCCGCCACCACGTGCCTGGTCGTCGCGGAGCCGGTCGGGTCGTAGGACAGCACCGTCGCGGGCACGAGTTCCTTGCACTGCGCCAACGCCGTCGTGCCGGTCGTGCTCAGGTGGGTGGTGCAGGCGGTGAACGCGCGCACCTCGCTGAGCGCGCACGCCCAGGCGCGCACCTCGGTGCCGCTGTCCTGCGCGGTGTACGTCCCGTGACCGCTCGTCCGGATGCCTTCCTTGACGATGATCCCGCTGCCGTAAGCACCGCGGCCGTCCGTGCACTCGATGTTCGCGCCCGTCGGCTTCCGGCGCGCGAACGCGAACTGGTACTCGGCGGTGGAGGCCACGGCGGCGGTCAGCCGGGGCAGGTCGGACAGGCACACCTCGTTCACCGACACCACGTCCGGCACGCGGCGCTGGATCATCGTGACGCCCTCGTCCACGGCCAGCCCGTCCTGGTAGCAGCCGGCGACACCGCTGTTGCACAGGTTCAGCTGCAACACCTTGAACGCGGTGGCGGCGGTCGCGGGCGCCGTCACCAGGCCGCAGAGCAGGAACACGGCCAGGAGGAGGCCGGTGGTGCGGCGAGGGAGGCCCATGTCGACCATGCTCACACGCCCGACCGGCCGTGACCAGGGTTGATACCGTCCCCGCATGGCGTTCACGCTGGAGCAGCTACGGGGTTTCGCAGCCGTCGCCGAGGAGCTGCACTTCGGCCGTGCCGCCGCCCGGCTGGCGATGACCCAGCCGCCGTTGAGCAGGCAGATTCAGAAGCTGGAACGGGCGGTCGGCGCGCGGTTGCTGATCCGGGACAGCCGGCGGGTCACGCTCACCGCCGCGGGCGAGGTGTTCCTGGTCGAGGCGCGGCGGCTGCTGTCGCTGGCCGAGACCGCGCCGGAGCTGGCCCGGCGGGTGTCGTCCGGGTCCAGCGGCGTGGTGCGCGTCGGGTTCACCGCCACGGCGACGTACGGCGTGCTCGGCCGGCTGCTGGACGAGCTGTCCGAGCACCTGCCGGGCGTCGACGTGGAGCTGACCGAGCTGGTGACGCGCGAGCAGGTCGCGGCGCTGGTCAACGAGGAGATCGACCTCGGGCTCGCCCGGCCGCCGTTCGACGACTCGACGTTCGGCTCGCGGCTGGTGCACCGGGAGGGGATGCTGGTCGCCGTGCCCGGTGGCCACCCCCTGCCGGCGCTCGGGCGCGACGCGACGGCCGCCGACGTGGTCCGCGAGCCGGTGATCATGCACTCCCCCACCGACGCGCGGTACTTCTACGACCTGGTGGTGCGGACGGTGCCGATAGCGCCGGAGAACACCGTGCACACGGTCGGCCAGGTGCTCACCATGCTCTGGCTGGTCGCGGCCGGCCGCGGTGTCGCGTTCGTCCCCGAGTCGGCGGCGCGGCTGCGCATCGACGGCGTCGAGTTCGTCCGGCTGGAGACCGCGGTGGCCCGGCCCGTGGAGCTGCACCTGCTGTGGTCGCGCACTTCGGCGAACCCGGCGCTGTGGCGGGCGTTGAGCGTGCTGGAGGGTCGCACCCCGTTCGAGTGATGCCGCCGGGGTATCGCGCAATGCCGAAGAACTCTTGGACAAGCATCACCGCAGGTCCATACGGTGAGGCCGTGACGCAACCAGCCGCTCTCGCCGACCGACTCGCCTCCGGGCTGCTCTCCTTCCCGGTCACCCACTTCGACGCCGACCTGCGGTTCGACGAGGCCCGCTACCGCGAGCACCTGGCCTGGCAGGCGGGCTTCGACGTGGCCGGGCTGTTCGCCGCGGGCGGCACCGGCGAGGGGTTCTCGCTGACGCCCGCCGAGGTCGACCGGGTGGTGCGCGTGGCCGTGGACGAGGTGGGCGGAAAGGTGCCCGTCATCGCGCCCGCCACCGGCGCCACCGCCGTGTCCGCGGCCCAGGCGCGTGCCGCCGAGGCCGCCGGGGCGTCCGGCGTGCTGCTGTTCCCGCCCTACCTGACCGAGGCGAGCCAGCGCGGCCTGGTCGAGCACGTCTCCGCGGTGTGCCGGGCCACCGGGCTGGGCGTGATCGTCTACAGCCGCGCCAACGCCGTACTGACGGACGCGACCGTCGCCGAGCTGGCCGACCGCAACCCCAACCTGATCGGGCTCAAGGACGGCGTCGGCGACGTCGAGCAGCTGACCCGCACCTACGCCCGCGTCGGCGACCGGCTGGTCTACATCGGCGGCCTGCCGACCGCGGAGACGTTCGCGCTGCCGCTGCTGCAGCTCGGCGTGACCACGTACTCGTCGGCGCTGTTCAACTTCGTGCCCGAGTTCGCGCTCAAGTTCTACGCCGCCGTGCGCGCGCAGGACCGGACGGCCGTGTACGGGATGCTGCGCGACTTCGTCATCCCCTACCTCGACCTCCGCGACCGGGCCCGCGGGTACGCGGTGTCGATCGTGAAGGCCGGGCTGACCGCCGTGGGCCGGGACGGCGGCCCGGTGCGCCCGCCGCTGACCGACCTGACCGACGACGAGCTCGCCCGGCTCACCGCCCTGGTCCAGCAGATCGCCTGACGCGAAGGAGTCCGATGCCCGCCAGTTCCGACCGGATCAGCTCGGTCACGCTGTCGTCGGTGACCCTGCCCCTGCCCACCCCGATCAGCGACGCCAAGGTGTTCACCGGCAGGCAGCGGCCGATGACCGAGGTCGCGGTGCTGTTCGCCGAGGTCCGCACCGAGGCCGGGCTGGAGGGCGTCGGGTTCGGCTACAGCAAGCGCGCGGGCGGGCCCGCCCAGTTCGCCCACGCCCGCGAGGTCGCGCCGGACCTGATCGGCGAGGATCCCAACGACATCGGCAGGCTGTGGACCAAGCTGGTGTGGGCGGGCGCGTCGGTGGGGCGCAGCGGCGCGGCGACGCAGGCGCTGGCGGCGTTCGACATCGCGCTGTGGGACCTCAAGGCCAAGCGCGCCGGCCTGCCGCTGGCCAAGCTGCTCGGCGCGCACCGCGACTCGGTGCGCTGCTACAACACCTCCGGCGGGTTCCTGCACGAGACCGTCGACCGGATCAAGGACAACGCCACCCGCACGCTGGAGTCCGGCGTCGGGGGCATCAAGATCAAGGTCGGCCTGCCGGACCGGCGGGAGGACCTGCGCCGGGTCGCGGCCGTCCGCTCGCACCTGGGCGACGGCGTGCCGCTCATGGTCGACGCCAACCAGCAGTGGGACCGGCCGACGGCCATGCGGGTGAGCCGGGCGCTGGAGGAGTTCGACCTGGTGTGGATCGAGGAGCCGCTGGACGCCTACGACGTCGAGGGGCACGCCGAGCTGGCCCGGTCGCTGACCACGGCGGTCGCGTCCGGCGAGATGCTGACCAGCGTCGCCGAGCACTACGAGCTGATCCGCGCCGGCGCGGTGGACGTGCTGCAACCGGACGCGCCCCGGGTCGGCGGCATCACCCAGTTCCTCAAGCTCGCCACCCTCGCCGACCACCACCACCTCCAGCTCGCGCCCCACTTCGCCATGGAGATCCACGTCCACCTCGCCGCCGCCTACCCGCGCGAGCCGTGGGTGGAGCACTTCGACTGGTTCCACCCGCTGTTCGAGGAGCGGCTGGAGACGCGCGACGGCCGCATGCACCTGTCCGACCGCCCCGGCCTCGGCATCACGCTCACCGACCGGGCCCGCGCCTGGACCGTCGAGACCGCCACCGTGACCGCAGCGCGGTGACCCGCCACGCCGGTCCCCGTCCTCAGCGCCGGGGCTCCACGGAGGACGCCACGACGAGCGGGGCGAGTCGGACCCAGTCGACGTTCGGGCCCGGGCCTGCGGGGTTGCCGAACGTGAGCGAGCCGTCGTCGGTGACCAGGTCGAGTGGCGAGGTCTCCGGCCAGAAACCGTCCCACGTGTAGTTGTGGCGGTAAGGCGCGCTGGTCGCGTGGCCGCCCTCCTCGGTGACGACGAGCGTCCGCGTGACGGTGTCGGTGTTGTAGGGGTGCCCGGTGTTCTTCTCCGCCTGCGCGTAGGCGACGGTCAGGTTGTACTGGCCGGACCGCAACCCGGCCGGGCGCGGGATGGTGAGCGTGCCGCCGCCGCCCAGCGAACCCACGTACGAGCCGCCGGAGGCCCAACGCCCGGGCACCACCGCCGCTCCCCCGTCGAGCCGGCCCGCCTCGGCTTCGACGCGGACCGCGTGCCGGTCCGATGCCGCGTCGCGCACGGAGGTCAGCGTGCCGAGCGCCAGCGGCGTGCGGCCCTCGTTCGACAGCACCACCTCCGTGACGCCCGCCTTGAGGTGCACCGTCACGCGACCGGTCCAGGCGCCGGAGCGTTCGGCGGCCAGATCGGGCACCCGGCGGCCGGACAGGGCGAGGCCGAGCGCGCTGCGAGCGGCGCCGGACCACGAGGTGGACAACGCGTAGTAGCCGTCCTCAGCGGCGGACACGTACGTGGTCACCGCGTCACCGGGGCCCAGGACGACCGCGCCCGGTGCGCCGACCTCCAGCGCGCGTGCGCCGCGGTCGACCTCGCCGCCGGACCGGCGCGACTCGGTGAGCGGGTAGACCGTCCTCTCCGGACCGGTGACCTCGGTCAGGTCGAACCGGTCCAGCGCGATGTCCGACGGCGCGCCCAGGAAGCCGCCGGGACCGCTGGTGCGCGACGAGACGCGGTGCCGGCCCGCCGTGAGCGTGATCGTGGTGTCCAGCCTGCCGCGGTAGACCCGGTTCAACGTCGCCGGGAACGTCAGGTCGCCCACGTGGACGTCGTCCACGTACAGCGCCTGGTGCCCGACGAACCCGTCCGTCCCGTAGAACACGCCGAGCCGGTAGGCGCCGTCACGCGGCACGTCCACGTCGACCGTGACGCGTGAGCCGGGGTCCTCCATGGACCCGACGTCCTTGCCACCCGACGCGGTGTACTGCTGGGCCATGTCGTGCGAACCCGAGCCGTCGTCCCGCGTGACGACGACGGCGTGCTCCACCGTGCCGGCCTCGGCCTCGTAGCTCGCCTGCCACGGCGCGTCGGCCGCGGGTGGCGCGCCCGGGCCCGCCGGGGTGATCACGACCTGGTAGGCGGCCAGCGGGTCGCCGCCGGGCACCGGGACCGCGGCCTCGCCGTCGACCACCCGCACCCTGGCCGCGTGGACCACGGGCGGCAGGCCGGCGTCACCCTCGTAACCCGACCAGGTGGTCTTCGAGACCCGCACGTCGACGTGGTCGCCGAAGACCCGCCGGTCCAGCCCCGTCACGGCCACGTCCACCGCGTTCGCCGTGCCGCCGAGCAGGACGGTCGCCTTGGCGTCGTCGCGGTCGAACGCGGCCAGGCCCTGAAGGGTGTCCCTGGTGGCCGGTCGTGGCGGCGTGACGCGGACCGTGTCACCGGACAGGTCGGCGTACCACTTCGTCAGCCACCAACCGCCGTTGGCACGGCCAGTGCGCACCGCGTGGTCGCCGAGGTTGCCCGCCATCGTCCAGAACGCCATCTGGCCGTCGACCTTGGTCTCCTCCAGCATGGCGATCCACTGGACCAGTTGCCCCGGCACGGAGGTGTCGCGCCGGTTGGAGTACTCGTTGATGTTGACGGGACGGGGCTCGATGCCGAGTTCGCGTTCCAGCCGCCGGTAGTCCTCGTAGTGCTCGCGGTAGGTGGTCAGCGAGTCCGGCCCCAGCTCGTGCCAGGTGACGACGTCGGGCAGCACGTCGTGGGCCCGGGCGTGGGTGAGCAGGGCGCGCAGGTGGTCCGGGCGGTAGCGCGTCTCACCCGGACCGGCGATGCGGGCGTCGGGCAGCACGGACTTCACCAGCCGGTGAACCCGGGTCCAGTCGGCCAGGAAGTCGTCCTCGCGCGCCGCCCAGTCCTCGTACCAGATCATGTCCGGCTCGTTGAAGATCGTCCACACGAACCGGTCGCGGTCCGGGCGGGCGGCGACCTCCTCCAACTGGGGCCGCAGCCGCGCGAGGTAGTCGTCGATGCCGAGGTCCTGGTAGGGCCACGCGCTGTAGACGTCCTGCGCGTAGACGTGCATGTCGGTGCCACCGGCGGCGAAGAAGCCGTCCGCCACCTCCACCGCGTCCCCGCCGGGGTGCTGCTCGCCGTCCGGCGCCTTCTGCGAGACCGTGCGCGGCCGCATGCCGGCGATGAGGTCGTGCGACGGCACGCCGGGGTCGCCGAGGCCGTAGAGGATGCCGGTCGCGCCGCCGTGGAACGCGCCCGTGGGCGAATCGAGGTCGACGCGCAGGATCTCGGCTACCGGAGCCGAGTCGACGCGCAGGGTCTCGGCTGCCGGAGCCGGACCGGCGGCGGAGGCGGTGATCCGGAAGAGCCGCGCGGAGGCGGTGTCGTGGCGGGCGGGCGTCACGGTCAGCGTTCCGCTCCCCCGGTCCCAGGAGTGGGTCCACGCGGGCAGCTCGCGCGGGTAGAGCACCTCGACCTCGACGGGCCGGCCACGCAGGTGCGGCAGGGACAGCGCCACGTCCGCGCCGTCACGCCGCCACACGGCCAGGTGCGTGACGTCGCCGGACACCAGGCCGAGGCTGAGCCACGGGTCGCTCCACGCGGGCAGGCCCAGCGGCCACACCGGCACCGCCGCCGCCAGGTCCGCGCGGATGGCCCGGAACACCTCGACGGCCTCGCGCACGGACCTCAACCGGTCGTCGTCCATCAGGTCCAGCCGACCCGACAGGTAGAGCCGGCCGAGCATCCCCGTGCACAGGGTGAAGGCGAACAGCTCGTCCGCCATGTCCGGCTGCGGGTAGGCCCAGCTCGCCGACTGCTCCGGCAGCACCGACATCGGGGCCGCGACCGCGATCGGCGGGTAGCGCAGGGGATCCTGCTGGTCGCTGGTCGACTGGAGCTGCATCCGGGACAGCAGCGCGTAGTCCATCCGCATCGCGCCGGACCCGCAGTTCTCCAGGACCAGGCCGGGGTGCCGGTCCAGCACGCCGTCCAGCCACCGCAGGTGGGCCCGGTTGTGCGCGAGCAGGCCGGCGCCCGCGCTGTCGGCGTCGAGGTCCGTGCCCGCGCCGGGGTCGACGTTGTAGTCCAGCTTGAAGTAGCCGATGCCCAGCTCCTCGACCAGCCGGTCGACCACGCCGTCCAGGTGCGCGACCGCGCCCGGGTGGCGCAGGTCCAGCACGTACCGGCCGTTCTCGACCAGCCGGACGCCGTCGCGCTGGAGGAACGCGGCGGCCGGCAGCTCGTCGGCCACCGGGCTGCGCACCCCGATCACCTCGGGCTCCAACCACAGGCCCGGCACCATGCCCCGGTCGCGGATGCGGGTGAGCACTTCGGCGAACCCGCCCGGGAACCTGGTCTCGGACGGCCGCCACTCGCCGACGCTGTCCCACCAGTTCGCGCCGTTGTCGTACCAGCCGGCGTCGATGCAGAACACCTCCGCGCCGACGTCGGCGGCGGCGTCGACCAGCGGCAGCAGCTTGGCCGTGGTCGGGTCGCCCATCAGCGTGTTCATGTAGTCGTTGAACACCACCGGCAGGGCGGTCCGGTCCGGGTGCGGGCGGACGAGCTCACGCCGGTGCGCGGTCATCGCGGCGACCGCGCCGTCCACACCGGACCCGGACACGGCCACCGACACCGGGACGGTGGTGAAGGACTCGCCGGGCAGCAGGCGGTGCAGCCACTGGTGGTCGACGTCGGTCGGCCCGAGCAGCGCCACGTACGCGCCGCCGAGCCGTTCGCCGACCTCCCACCGCCAGGCGCCGTTGTGCTCCACCTGCCACAGCCACGCCTGCCCGTCGCGGCGGTCCACGAGGCCGCCCGTGGGCAGGTGCGGGCCGGTGGACCACGTCCCGGTGCTGACGGCGGCGAACCGGCCCTTGCCGTCCTGCCCGTGCAGGCCCAGGTTGAGGTCCGGGGTGACGCCGTCGCGCAGCGGGTGGCGCACCCACCGGCCCTCGCCCAGCCACTCGCTCTCGCCGCGCAGCAGGTCGACGTCCTCGACCCGGGCACCCGGGAAACCGGCGGCGAACGACGTGACGCCCTGCACCAGCACCGGGGCTCCACCGCGGTTGGTCACCGCGGTGCGGACCTGGCAGGCGGCGACGCCGTCGACCGACCGGAACGACGTCCGCGCGACCAGCCCCGTCCGCTCGTCGCGCACGTCCACGTGCAGCTCGCTCCACTTGCCGTCACGCGTGCGCGCGGAGCCGGCGTAGACCATGCGCGTGCCGAGTTCGGTCTCCGAGAACCGGTGCGACGGCCGGGCCCGCCCCTCACCGACCACCAGCAGCTCGACCAGCGGTTGCGCGGACCTCGGGTGGTCGGGTCGGGGACCGGCGGCCAGCGTGCGGACGCCGACCGGGCCGTCCGGGGACACGTCCACGACGAGTTCCAGTGCCGAGTGGCCCCAGACCACGGTCGTGGTGGACTCCGACGAGATCACGGTGCTCCTGTTCGGGGTGGGGCCGACACAGCCGTGTGACCGGTCACATTGCCCGAGTGTGACCGGTCACACGATCGAGCGGGAAGACCGCGTTACCCTGTTGTTACCGACATTCCGGCGGAGGTCACCCGCGAGGCGGAGCGGTCGACTCGCGGACGACCAGGGACGGCGCGGCGAGGTGGAGCTCGGGTCGCGGCACGCCCGCGACCTCGGCCACCAGCGCCGTCAGACACGCCCGGCCCAGCGCGACGAAGTCCATCCGGACCGTGGTGAGGGCGGGCGTCCAGTAGGCCGCGCCGGGCACGTCGTCGAACCCGACGATGCTGACGTCGCCCGGCACGTCCCGGCCCGCTTCGTGCAGGGCGCGGCGGACCGCCAGGGCGGTGTCGTCGTTGCCGCACAGGATCGCGGTGACGTCCGGGTCGGCCGCCAGCCGCCGCCCCGCCAGGTAGGCCGACCGCACGTCCCACTCGACGGGCACGACCGGCGGGAGCGGCGCGCCGACCCGTTCCAGCGTGTCGCGCCACCCCGCCTGCCGCGCGCTCGTGCCCGTCTCCGACGGGATGGCGACGTGGTGCACCGTGCGGTGGCCCAAGGACAGCAGGTACCCGGTCGCGTCGGCGGCGGCCTGCCGCTCGTCGAGGTAGATCATCGCCCGCTCGCTGCCCGCCAGGCCGCCCGCCTCCGTGGCGGCCACCGCGGGCACGTCCGCGGGCAGCGCCCGCAGCACCCCCGCGCCGGCGGCGTCGAAGGCGATCACGACGATGCCGCCGGCGCCGGGGTCGCTCACGTGCTCGACCGCGTGCCGGACGTCCGCGGGGCGGTCCGACTCGACCACCCTGACGCCGAGGGCGAGGCCCTCCAGGCGCGCGGCCTCCTCGATGCCGCGCAAGGTGGCCGCGTACCCGTACAGCGTGGTGTCGGCGATGACCACCGTCACCGCGCCTGCCCGGCCGGAGCCGAGCGCCCGGGCCGCCCGGTTGGGCCGGTACCCGAGCCGCTCGATCACGTCGAGCACCTGCCGGCGGGTGTCGGGGTTGACGTTGGGCGACTCGTTGAGCACCCGTGACACGGTCTGGTAGGAGACGCCAGCGGCCGCCGCCACGTCGCGGATGCGCGGCGCGGCCTCCCGCCCCCGCTTCCGAGCGGGCACACCGGGAGCACGTCCTGTCACACCGTCATCGTGATCGCTGCCGGCCACCAGGTCAAAACGCACCGCGTCCGGGTCGACGTCACGGCCGGCCCCGCGCCACCCTGGCCAGTTCGGCGTTGACCAGGATCTTCCGCGGGTTGTCGCGGTCGCCGTCCTCGACGCCCTCGACGAACTCGAGGTCGACCCCGGTGCGGAAGACGAGGCAGTGCGACGAGCCGCCGTACTGGAACTCCCCCAGCAGGGTGCCCTTGTCCACCTGGTCACCCGCCTTGACCGCGAGCACGCAGGAGGAGACCTCGGCCATGCCGATCGCGACGAAGCACAGGGTGCCGATCTCCGGGTTCTCGGCCTGGAGGTAGATCAACGCCCGGGTGGCGACGTGGCCGATGTAGCCCTGGGAGATGTCCGGCGCCGCGGCGTCGCAGAGGGCCGAAGGCGCTTCCGAGTAGTACGACCCCGGGATCCTGCGGCACGCGATCACCTTCCCCTTCACCGGGCTGTGCCACCGGTGGTAGTTCAGCGCCGCCAGGAAACCCTGGTAGATCGTGCCGCCGACGAAGTCCCGCACGTCCGGCTCGCCGGCTTTCCGGTGCGCGCTGTCGAGCAGGTGCGCGAGCGAGTACGGCTGGTCCTTGACCGAGAAGCGGTCGTAGAGCCGGACGTCGCGGCGCACGCGGTAGGGGGTCGCCTCGCACGCGCTCACGACGACGTCGTCGCCCGCCGCGACGGGCCGGTGCTTCGCCTCGTCCGCGAAGCGCCGCGTGAAGAAGTCGTTCCACGAGGTGAATCCGTAGTGCTCGTCGTCCGGGTCGCAGACGAAGAGCTCCTCGAACGGCACGTCGGGGTCCGACATGGCCTCGAGCGCCTCGTCCGACAACCAACCGCCGGCCTTCATCGGCGCGAGCGAGTCCGACGACTTCAGGAACGTCCCCCAGTGGTCCAGCACCGGTTTCAACCGCGCGTTCACGTCCTTGTTCAAGAAGGCCGCGTAGCTGGCCCTGGTGCCCATCGCCCAGTTGAGGATCACGTTGATCGGGAAGCCGACGAGCCCGGTCTTGTCGTACTTCGGAACCGTGCGGACCACTTTCGCCACGAGTTCCAGCATGTGCTCGAACGACTTCACCTGCGGATACCCCGTGGGGGTCACCTTGTGGGACAACTGCTCGAACATGTCGGTGAACAAGACGTAGATCTCGGGGTTGTCGTAGACGAAATCGCGGAAGTCCTCGAGCGGCGGCAGCGGCCTCCGCCCCGTCGCGGTGCCCAAGTCCCCCACCTCCCCGATGAGGTCGTCGAGCCACCGGGCCAGGAAGACCTGATCGGTCGGGAGCCAGTCGCCGGCCTGCACCGCGAGATCAGCGGACATCACCATCTCCAAGCTGTCAGGTTCGCCCTGTCAGGGATGGTTTGCCGCGGTCGCCGCCGTCATGCCGCAACCCGGCGACGCCACCCGTTCGAGAGCCCCACCGGGGTCAGCGGTACTGGGCGGTGACCGTCGTCGTCGTCAGCGGGCCGTCCGGGGTCGTCGACGTCGCCACGCCGTCGGCGGACGTCCAGCCCCACACGTACCGGGCGCGCGAACCCGGCAGGCAGGTCATCACGAGGATCTCCTCGCCGCGGTTCAGCGGCGGTCCCCGGTAGGTGACGCACTTGTCGCCGCCGTCGAGGTCCATGCGCCAGGACAGGACGCTGCGGTGACCGTCGTCCGGCAGCGCGGACGGCACCCTGAAGACCAGGAGGTTCGCGTCGGACCAGCACGCCACCTCCGGCTCGCTCCGGTGCGCGAAGCACGGGTCGTAGGTGACGTCACCCGACGTGCACGTCCACGCGTCACCCCGGTCCGCGACGGCGGACGGCGAAGCGCACTCGACCGAGGTCGTCGCGGGGGCACGGGGTTGCGTCCACGGGTCGAACACCGGGACGTCCTCGGCGTACTGCGGCAGGCCGGGCGTGGTGGTCGGCGCGGGCGGGTCGGGTGGTCGAGGGGGTTCGGCGGCGAAGGACGGCCGCACGTCGCCGACCCACGCGTCGGCATCGGAGGTGACCAGGACGGCGGGCCCCACGGCGAAGTCCCGGTACACGCGCGAGCTGTCGAACGCCCGGTCGTCGTAGCGGCTCCAGCCCGACCCGTCCGCGGACGTCCACAGGTAACCGGCGCTCGTGACGGTGTGGCCGAGCAGCACGAACCCGCCGCCCCAGTCGCGGACCCGGTCCAGGGTGCGGCCCACCGCCGTTCCCACGGCCGGGTCGGGCAGCCTGCCGGGGTCGATGCCCGCCCGCCGCCACACCCCGTCCCGGCGGAACCACACCTGCTGGCCCTCGTCCCCCAACGGCGTGGCGACGAGGACGACCGTGCCGCCGTTGCCCGCCAAGCCGTCGACCGACAGTTCGGGCAGCCCGCGCGCGATGTCCTCCCACTCGACACCGTCGGGCGAGGAGTAGACGCGGATGGGCTCGGGCTCGTCGTCGACCGGGACGGACCCGCTGCCGGCCGCGTAGCCGGGCTCGACCAGGAACCCGTCGGGCGTCGCGACCACCAGCAGCGCGGTGTTCGGCAGCACGTCTTCCGCCCCCGGCAGGGGTTTCAGGGCGTCGAACGACCGGCCGTCGTCGGAACGCCAGTACCGCAGGCCCGCGTCCTCGGGGTCACTGCGCACCACGAGGACGCCGTGCGGCCCGGCCGCCAGCGCGACGGTCGCGTCCCCGCTGTCGGCGAGCGGCGTGTCCTCCCACTTGTTCCCGTCCTCGCTGCGCCACACGGACAACCCGACGGCCGTCGTGCCCAGGACGTACGCGGCAGGGCCGTGCGCCGCCGTGGCGATCGGCTCCTCGAGCCCGTCGAGGTGGGCCGGATCCCAATCCCGCCCGTCCTCCGACACCGACACGCCCTGGTCGAACGCCAGGAACCCGCCGTCCCAGCCCTCCACGAGGCCGAGCGCGGGGCCGACCCGCGTCCACGGGGACGTCTGCCCGGCGGTGCACGCCGTGAGCAGCAACAGCACCATCAGCAGGCGGGACGCCACACGGCCTCCCCGTCCAGGCAGAACTCCCGCGACCCGGTGACCGCCGCGGTGCGGAACGGCTCGCCGCCGTCGTCCAGCACGAGCTCGCCCGACTCCTCGCCGGACGTCCAGGCCACCCGCAACCGCCACTCCACCAGCGCGTCCGTCACCTGCGGGGTCACGACCAGTTGCTCCGGCTCGGCCTGGTCCACGCGGTAGGGGAAGTCGGGCGTGCCGGACTCGGGCACGACCCGCGGCTCCGGCCGGTCGAGGTCGACCCGGAAGTACCGGGGCTCGACCTCGCTGCCGCAGCCCGCGCGCAGGAACAGGCCCGTCGGCCGCGGCAGCGACCGCTGCACCTCCACCCTCGCCGACTGCAGCACGACCGCCTGACCACCGGTGCCCTGCACGGTGACGGTGACGCGCGAGCCCGACGCGATCACGGCGTCGGCGGGCAGCGTGAAGCCCCGGTACGCGATCTCCTGCTGCCCCTGGTCCGGCACCACCCAGCCGGAGCGGCAGTCCACCGGCTGGTACTCGACCACGGCCGCCACCGGCGAGTCGGGCGTCGACTCCGGCCAGACCACGAGCGCCACCAGCCCGGCCGCCAGCAGCACGGCGACGACCGCCAGCGCGATCACCCCGCGGCGGTCGTTGCGGTGGTCGATGTGGTCACCGACGTGGACGTCCCGGACCGAGCCCGTCTGGACGGCCGCGGTGACGTCACCGTCGACGGTGTTGCGGATCCCCTCGGCTTCGATCACCCGATCATCGCCCACGATCCGCCGTCGCCGTCCGCAGGGGTGCGGAGAGGCACCCGTTCAGGTCAGGCCCGCCACGTGGTCGCGGCGGCGCTCGGCTGGTCGGCGCCGAACCGGCGTCGGCGGCGGGCGTACTCGCCGAGGGCGTCCAGCAGGTGCCCGCGGTCGAAGTCGGGCCACAGCACGTCGGTGAAGACGAGTTCGGCGTAAGCGGCGTGCCAGGGCAGGAAGTTGCTGGTCCGCTGCTCGCCCGACGTCCGGATGAGCAGGTCCACGTCGGGCAGGTCCGGCAGGTAGAACTGCCGCACCAGGTCGTCCTCGCCGATCTCCTCGGGCCGGACCAGCCCGGCGGCCGCGTCGGCGGCCAGCGCCCTGGCCGCGTCGAGCACCTCGGCGCGACCGCCGTAGTCGAGGCAGGACGTGAACGACAGCCTGCGGTTGCCGGCGGTCAGCCTTTCCGCCGCCTCGTTCTCCTCCCGCAGTCGCGGCGGGACGCGGTCGCGGCGACCGCACCAGCGCACCCGCACCCCGAGCTCGTGGTAGCGGTCGAGGTCGCGGTGGACCAGGCCGAGGAACAGGTCCATGAGCGCCTCCACCTCGGTGGACTCCCGTCCCCAGTTCTCGGTGGAGAACGCGAACACGCTCACGTGCGGTATGCCCAGCTCCAACGCCGAGTCGACCAGTCGCCGCAACGCGTGCTCTCCGGCGCGGTGGCCGTCCACCGGCGGTCTGCCCCGGGCCGCGGCCCACCGCCGGTTCCCGTCCATGATCACCGCGACGTGGTCGGGCGCCACCACCGCCTCCACCGGCCCGGGTTTGCGCCGCCGGGTGAAGTAGCGCCGCAGCAGTCCCGGGGTCGCCGTCGGGACTGTGGTGAGCAGGGCGTTCGACAGGGTGAGCGGGGACACCGCCTCGGGGAACGCGATCCGCTCGCGGAACACGGCGGACTTGCGCCGCTGGACCTCGTCCAGGTAGGCGCGGGTCCCGCGGATGCACGTCTGCAGGAACGGCCGGCTCGACGGGTGCACCAGCGGCACCACCGCCGCGCCCCGCTCCAGCAGCTCGCGCGTGCGCCGGACCTGGAGTTCGACCAGCTCGTCCAGGGCGCCGCGGCGTTCCGGTGCGCGCAGGTCGTCGAGGGACAGGCCCAGCAGGCGCAGATCGCTCGTCGGCAGGTGGCACCGGCCGCGGGGCAGGTCGACGGAGAAGTCCTGGAAGGTGTCGACCAGCCGGAACACCTCACCCAGCAACGACATCAGCCGCCGCGGCAGGACCGGGTCGTCCGCCGTGGGCTCCAGCAGCGGGGTGAGCAGTTCGGCCGCCGTTCCCGCGACGCCGCGCAGGTGCCGGCGCAGGTCGGCGAACGTGGAGAACGCCGGTGGCGCGGCGCCGTCCGCCGAGAGGGCCTCCAGCAGTTCCTCCACCAGGCCGGTGTCGAGGTCCCACATCCGCACGGTGTGCACGAACGCCCGCCGCAGCGGATGCGCGCTGTGCCCGGCCCTCAGTTCCTCGAGGGAGTCGGCGCACCACCGCTCGAGGTCGTCGGCGCTCCCGGTCGTGCGGCTCTCGTCGGCCAGGTGGTCGGTTCGCGCGGCGAACGCGCACACGGCGTGGACGTGGGGCCGGGTCTGCGCGGGCAACATCGACGCCGCGACCGCCATCGGCGCGAGGGCGTCGCGCAATTCGCGCTCGCAGGACAGGAACGACTCGCGGAGCTCCGGTGTGCCGATACCGGCCAACGCCCATTGCCGTTCCATCGCCTGCCTCCCGTGCCGATGTCGGCGGATGGTAGACCAGACACCCCGTCACCCGTCTCAGCGAACTCTTTCGGATCATTCAGTGCACTCTTTCGTGCGCTATGGGCGGTGGTCGCTTGCGCATTCGACAACGAACCACGCGGCGGCGCTGTCGATCAACGCGGTGGACACCGGGTCACACCACGCCGGCGACCTCCTCGGCCCGGTGTGGTCACGCCGGCGCCGGACCGGATGGTGCGCGGCGAAACCTCGGCCCTGCGGCCTGTCGAGCTGGTTGCGGTGCCGCTGCCCGTCGCCGGCGTGCCGGTGGACCTGGCCGTGCCGGCCCCGGGCTTCGCGTGCAGATCGTCGGACACCGGCGGTCGGCGGGAATTCACGCTGTTTCCGCCACGCGGGGTGCACACCCGGACCCGTGCGACAGGTCGACACCGGGCAGTGACAGTTCAATTACAAGCGGTAGTGGGGTCGCCGTTCATTTCCCGCGCGTCTGGAATTGTGCGGCACCGGCCGCGTGATCGAATTCCACATTCGTCCGAATACGTTCACAGGGCACGAACGAAGAAGAGCCGGCCGGCATCCCCGGACAATACTGGCCGCATCACCCTCGAATCCCGGATTACCCGTTCCGTGGAATCGCCGAACCCGGCAACCGAAGATCAGTGGGAAACTCCCCAGGAGGTTGGCACATGTGTGGGATAACCGGGTGGGTCTCGTTCGAGCGCGACCTGACCCACGAGCACGAGACCCTGCACGCGATGACGCGCACGATGAGCTGCCGAGGTCCGGACGCCTCAGGCACGTGGATGCGGCGGCACGCCGTGCTCGGGCACCGGCGACTGGCCGTGATCGACCTCCCGGGCGGTGTGCAGCCGATGTCGGTGGCCACGCCGAACGGCGAGGTGTCGCTGGTGTTCAGCGGTGAGGTCTACAACTTCGTCGAGCTGCGGACCGAGCTGACCCGGCGGGGCGAGAGGTTCACGACGGACAGCGACACGGAAGTCGTGCTGCGCGGTTACCTGCACTGGGGGCCCGCGGTGGCCGAGCGGCTCATCGGCATGTACGCGTTCGCGATCTGGGACGCGCGGGAGCAGAAGCTGGTGATGGTCCGCGACCGGTTGGGGATCAAGCCGTTCTACTACTACCGCACGTCCGACGGCCTGCTGTTCGGCTCGGAGCCGAAGGCGATCCTGGCCAACCCGATCGCCAAGGCGGCGGTGGACGTGGACGGGTTGCGCGAGGCGATGTCCTACGCGTACAGCCCCAGACAGGCGTTCTGGTCGGGAATGGACCAGGTGGAGCCCGGCACGGTGGTCACCGTGGACGCCTACGGCGTGCGCGAGCGCACCTACTGGCGGCTGGAGACGCGCCCCCACACCGACGACGTGGACACCACCGTCGACCGGGTCCGCGAACTGCTGGACGACAGCGTGCGCCACCAGCTCGTCGCCGACGTGCCGCGCTGCGTGCTGCTGTCCGGCGGCCTGGACTCGGGCACGTTGACCGCGCTGGCCGCGGCCCACCTGGGCGAAGAGCGGGTGCGGACGTTCGCGGTCGACTTCATGGGCCAGGCCGAGAACTTCACGCCGGACGAGTTCCACGTCACCGCCGACACGCCCTTCGTCCACGACATCGCGACGCACGTCGGGTCCGACCACACCGACATCGTGCTCGACCCGAAGACGTTGGCCGATCCGGAGGTGCGCCGGGCGATGATCACCGCACGGGACTCGCCGATGACGCTCGGGGACATGGACCTGTCGCTGTACCTGCTGTTCAAGGAGATCCGGAAGCGGTCGACCGTGGCGCTGTCGGGCGAGTCGGCGGACGAGATCTTCGGCGGGTACCGGCACATGCACGCCCCGCCGATCCAGCAGGCACGCGCGTTCCCGTGGATCGCGGTCAGCATCGGCCCGCTGGACAAGGACGGCACCGGAGTGCGCCCGGACGTCCTGTCGACGCTGAAACTGGAGGAGTACCGGCTGGACAGGTACGACGGCGCGGTCTCGACGGTCGAGCGGCTGGACTCCGAGGACGACCACGAGCACCGGATGCGGGTCATGATCCACCTGCACCTGACGCGGTTCCTGCGGTTCCTGCTCGACCGCAAGGACCGGTTGAGCATGGCGGTCGGGCTGGAGGTGCGGGTGCCGTTCTGCGACCACCGGCTGGTCGAGTACGTCTACAACACGCCCTGGTCGATGAAGACCTACGACGGCCGGGAGAAGAGCCTGCTGCGCGGCGCCGTCAAGGCCATGTTGCCGGAGTCGGTCGCCTGGCGACCCAAGAGCCCTTATCCGTCCACTCAGGACCCGCACTACGCGCGGGAGCTCCAGCAGCAGGCCAAGGAGCTGCTGGTCGACCGGAACCACGCCGTGTTCGAGCTGATGGACCGGGCCTGGTTGCAGGGCGCGGTCGGCGAGGACCCGACCGCGATGGGCAGGCTGACCCGGCTCGGACTGGAGCGCACGCTCGACCTGGCCGTGTGGTTCGACCTCTACCGGCCCGAGCTGACACTCGCGTGACGACCGGGCCGGCCCGGGGCCGCTCCCTCGCGGAACGGCCCCCGACCGGCCCCGTCAGGCCCGTGGGACGACCGTCATCGGCAGCCGGCTGGGCACCGGCACGTTGGTCACCAGCTCCCGCACCGGTTTGCCGGGCACCGGTTCCAGGCGCACCCGGGCCAGCACGGTCGCGATCACCACGGTGATCTCGGTCAGCGCGAAGCTGCTGCCGATGCACTGGTGCACGCCCGCCGCGAACGGGATGAAGGCGTCACGCGGCACTTCCCCGGCGCGTTCGGGCAGCCAGCGGTCCGGGTCGAACCGGTCCGGGTCGGGGAAGCTGCGGGGATCGTGGTGCAGGGCGTGCGGGCTGACGATGAGCTCGGTGCCCGCCGCCATCGCGACGCCGCCGAGTTCCACGTCGGTGATCGGGCGCCGCATCAGCAACCACGGGCCGTAGTGGCGCAGGACCTCGTTGATCACCCGGCGGGTGTAGGTCAGGCGCGGGACGTCCTCGAACCGGGCCGGCCGGCCGCCCAGCACCTCGTCCACCTCGGAAAGCAGCCGCGACTCGACGTCCGGTCGCCGTCCGATCTCGTGGAACGCCCAGGCCAGCGCGCGCGACGCCGTCTCGACCCCGGCCACGAACAGCGTGATCATCTCGTCGTGGACCTCTTCGTCGGTCATGCCCCGGCCGGTGTCCTCGTCGCGAGCGGCCAGCAGCATCGACAGCAGGTCGGCGTGCCCGTCGGGGTGGGCACGGCGTTCGGCGACGACCTCGCGCACCGCCCGCCGGACGTGCTCGACGGCCCGGTCGAACCGGCGGTTCGCCGGCAGGGGCAGCGAGCCGAGCAGCGCGGGCGACATCGCCCGCACGGTGCTCTGGCTGACCAGGATCCTGTTGCAGCGCAGGAATTCTCGCAACGCCGGCGCGTCCAGGCTGTCGGAGAACAAGGCCCTGGCGACCACGGTGCCCGCGACGGCCTGCATGTCGTCGTCCACGGGGCGCGACTCGCCCGCGCGCCAGGAGTCCACCAGCTCGG
Organism: Actinosynnema sp. NPDC051121; assembly: GCA_040689555.1. Lineage (GTDB taxonomy): Bacteria > Actinomycetota > Actinomycetes > Mycobacteriales > Pseudonocardiaceae > Actinosynnema. The sequence continues at coordinate 66,256 of JBFBCZ010000034.1, forward strand.
TGGCGGCCTCCTCCATGCTCGTGACGTATCCGGTGAGCTCGCGCCGGTGGAACGCGGGCTGCATCAACCGCCGCTGCCGCCGGTGCTGTCGCCCGGTCGACGTGACGAGGCCGTTTCCCATGAACGGCCGCAGCTTGTCGAAGACCCGGCCGCGCTCGTAGTTGCCCGCGTCGGCGACCAGGACCTCGTGCACCAGCTTCCGGTCGGTCAGCACGTAACCGGGCCGCGACCCGATGCGGACCTCGACGACGTCACCGTAGCGGTGCAGTGACGAGGTGAACCGGGTCCGCCGCAACAGCAGTGGAATCGTGTGCCCCAGCAGCGGCAGCCAACCTGGCGCCCTGGGTACTCTGGCAGGTGCCATCGCAAGGTCTCCCCAGTGAACGATCGCTCCGTCCGCCACGCTGGTCCTGTTCGCCGCAGTGGCGGGAAATCCGTGTCGGGACGACCACCGTCGCCCTCCGAAGTTCCAGTGGTGGAACCGAATTCGCGTGTTGCGGGAGAACCCCCGTGCTCCCGGCCAACAAGCTTAACCCGCGTGCAGGCACCACCGACAGGCCCGAGCCTCCGAGGCCCCTCGTTGTCACTCGTATGCCCCAACGGCGAAGGCAGTCGGCGGCGGAAGCGTTGCTGCGCCTTGATTATCTTCCCCGAAGCCGCACCCGTGTCGTCGTCACTCCTCGACCGGATCCCTTGGAGTGGCTAGGCTTTTCGCGGCGGGACCGGTGGCCCGGCACGGGCGTCCGCGGATCCCGCGCGCGCAGGACGGGAGCGAGTCGGCATGACGAGCCAAGCGACCTACCCGGTCATCGACACGACCGGGCGCGACATCCACGGTGAGTCCGAACGCTTGCGCGCCCTGGGTCGCGCGGTGCGGGTGGAGCTGCCAGGCGGGGTGATCGCGTGGTGGGTCACCGACCACGCGCTCATCAAGCAGCTGCTCACCGATCCGAGGGTGTCCCGGGACACCTATCGGCACTGGCCCGCGTGGGGCGGCGGCGACAGCGAGCTGGCCCGGACGTGGTCGCTCGGGATGTGGGTCGCCAAGCGCAACATGATCAGCGCGTACGGCGAGGAGCACACCCGGCTGCGCAAGCTGGTGGCCAAGGCGTTCACCGCCCGCCGCACGCAGGCGATGCGCGAGCGCATCGAGGAGAGCACCGCCGAGCTGATAGCGGGTCTGGCGGAGGTGCCCGCGGGCGAGGTGGTCGACCTGCGCGAGCGGTTCGCGTACCCGTTGCCGGTGCGGATGATCTCGGGGCTGCTCGGCGTCCCGGACGAGATCCGCGGCCTGCTGCTGACCGCGGTGCACGAGGTCATGGACACCTCGGCCACGCCGGAGCAGGTCATGGCCAACGCGCTGGAGGTGGACCGGCTGCTGCGCGAGCTGGTCGCGATCAAGCGCACCCGGCCGGGCGACGACGTCACCACCGGGCTGATCCAGGCGCACGACGAGGACGGCGGCCACCTGAGCGAGGAGGAACTGGTCGCCACCATCATGCTGATGTTCACCGCGGGCCACGAGACGACGGTCAACCTGTTCGACCACACCACCACCCTGCTGCTGACCCATCCCGCGCAGCGCGCCGCCGTGCTCGACGGCACGGTGGCGTGGGAAGACGTGATCGAGGAGTCGTTGCGGCTGGAGGCGCCGATCACCAACCTGCCGCTGCGCTACGCCGTGGAGGACATCGACCTCGGTGACGCGTTCATCCCGGCGGGCGACCCGATCGTGATCGCGTTCGCCGCGGGCGGGCGCGACCGGAAGGTGCACGGCGACACCGCCGCCGAGTTCGACCCGACCCGGCCCACCCGCCGCGACCACCTCGCGTTCGGCCACGGCGTGCACCACTGCCTGGGTGCGCCGCTCGCGCGGTTGGAGGCGGCGGTGGGGCTGCCCGCCCTGTTCACCCGGTTCCCCCACTTGCGACTCGCGGTGCCGGCCGGGGAGCTGCGCCCGCTGGGGTCGTTCATCTCCAATGGACACGCGGCGCTGCCGGTGGTGCTGACGCCGTGACGCGGCGACCGCCGCGCGGTCGACCGGCCGGTGCGCGGTCGACCGGCCGGTGCGCCGAACGGTGGCGTCCACTGTGGACGCCACCGTTCGGTCTCCCGCTGCCGGGCGGGCCTGCTCAGGCAGCGGGCTCCGGCGCCTTCTCGATCACCGGCGGCTTGAGGTAGCTGGTGGCCCAGGCGATGACGATGCCGATCGCGGCGATGACCGCGCCGGTGACCATCGGCGCCGAGGGACCGAAATGGCCGATCGCCACGCCGCCCGCGGCCGAGCCCAGCGCGATGCCCACGTTGACCGCGGAGGCGGGCAGCGAGGACGCCAACCCGGCGCCGGGGCCGGCCAGGGTCACCACGCGGAGCTGGAGCGCCGGGGCCATGCTCATCGCGAGCATCCCCCACGCCAGCAGCACGAGCGCCACGAAGATCGGGCTGGAGCCGACGAGGTAGAGCGCCAGCAGGGCGATCGCCGTGCCGGTGGTCGCGACGATCAACGTGCCCGTGGCGTTCTTGTCGGCGAACCGGCCGCCGCCGAAGGAGCCCACCGCGGTGGCCACGCCGTAGGCGAACAGGAACACGCTGACCACCGCCCCGGTGACACCGGTGACCTTCTGCAGGAACGGCACGATGTAGGTCAGGGCAGTGTACAGCGACGCGAACACCACGATGTTCAGCGTCAGCATGGCCAGCACCCTGGGGGCGAAGGCGTACTTGGCCTGACCGCCCGCACCCCGACCGGTGCCGGGCACGCCGGGGACCAGCGCCACCGTCGCGACCAGCGCGACCACGCAGAGCACCACGATCGCGGTGAACGAACCGCGCCAGCCGAGCCCCTGGCTGGCCAGCGTGCCCAGCGGCACGCCCACCGCGGCCGACACCGTGACCCCGGAGATGATCATCGAGATCGCCCGGCCCGCGCGCTCCGGCGGGACGATCGACATGCCCGTCACGAACGCGACCCCGATGAACAGGCCCTCGACGGCACCGGCGACGAACCGCGCCGCGAGGAACACCCCGTAGGCGGAGCCCAGCACCAGCACGAGGTTGGCCAGCACGAACACGATGATCGCGCCGATCAGGACGGTGCGCCTGTCCAGCTTCACCGTGAGCAGCGTCAGGACCGGGCCGCCGATCGCGATGCCCAGCGCGAACGCGGTCACCAGCGCGCCGGCGGCGGACACGGAGACGCCGAGGTCGGCCGCGATCAGGTCCAGCACGCCGACCACGAGCATCTCGGCGCAACCCATCACGAACACGCCGAAGAACAGCGTCACCAAGACGAGGGTCGGGCTCTTCCGACTCGTCGCCGCTTGCTGGGTGCTCATGTACACCGTCCTGTGTGGGGTTCTGCGTGGTGCCCGTGACCGCGCGGGGGCCGTCTTCGCGAACCGAACTGCTCTCTTTTCGCAACCGGTTGCACTCTAGGGCAGAATGGGCCGGGTAGGCAACCGGCCCGGAGGTGTGTGCGGTGCGGAAGGACACGCGGTCGAACTGCCCGATCAACCTGTCGCTGGAGATCTTCGGCGACCGCTGGACCCTGCTCGTCCTCCGGGACGTGATCTTCGCCGGCGCCCGGCACTTCCGCGAACTGCTCGCAGGCCCCGAGCGGATCTCCTCCAACGTCCTCGCCGACCGGCTCGCCTCGCTCGTCGACCACGGGTTGCTCACCAAGACCGACGACCCCTCGCACAAGCAGAAGGTCACCTACAACCTGACCGAGCAGGCGATCCAACTGGTGCCCGTCTTCGCCCAGCTCAACATCTGGGGAACCCGCCACCTCCCGGTGACCGACGTGCACGCGGCCCGCGCGGAGGTGCTCGCCGCCGGCGGCCCGCCGGCCTGGGAGACGTTCATGGACGAACTCCGCGAAGCCCACCTCGGCTCCGGTGCCCGCCGCCACCCGGCCCCGAGCGGCCCCACCGTCGCGGCGCAGATGGAGGCCGCCTGCGCCGCCGTCCTCGACCGCGCGGCCGGCGCCCCGTCGGGCGGGGAGGACCACGGGAGCCGGACCCCGACCTCCCCGGTGCGGGGGACCCCGCGGCGCTGAACGCTCAAGCCGGCCGCGGCCGCGCCCGATGATCACGGCGTGGCAACGACTACGCAGCGAGGACCGCTCCACCCCACCTCACGGCACCGGCGCCCCGTCCCACGCCTGCCCGGATCCGCCGGGAACCGGACCTGGCCGTGATCCGGGCACGCGTCGCCGGCGGCAGCGCTCCCGCGCGGCCGGGGCGACCGGCCCACGTCCTGCCCGGGGTGGGGACGTGAGCGTCCGACCGCCCGCGGACGACTCCGACCCGCGCGGCGACGACCAGCTGATCAGCGCGGTCCGGCGTGGTGATCGCGAGGCCTACCGGGTGTTGTACGAGCGGCACCGCGCGGCGGCGCGGGCGTTCGCGAAGAGCCTGGTGCGCCCTCCGGTGGAGGCGGACGACATCGTGGCCGAGGCGTTCACCAACGTGCTGGCGACGTTGCGGGCGGGCCGGGGGCCGCACACGGGGTTCCGGCCGTACCTGATGGTGACGTTGCGGCACCTGGTGTACCGGTGGACCGGGCAGCACCGCGGTGTCGAGTTCGTCGAGAACGCGCGGTTCCCTGACGTCGAGGCGCCGCCCGCCGACACCACGGACGCGGTCGCGGAGCGCATGGTGCTGGCCGAGGCGTTCATGGGCCTGCCGGAGCAGTGGCAGTGGGTGCTGTGGGAGACCGCGGTCGAGCGCCGGTCGGTGGCCCAGCTCGCGCGGGAGCGGGGCGTGGCGGCGAACCGGATCGCGGCGCTCGCGTTCCGGGCACGTCAGGGCTTGCGGCGGGCCTACTTGCGGGCACACGTCCCCGCGCCGTGAAGCGGGTGGCCGACCGCGTCAGGAGCCGGCCGGGCGTGGGCGCGCCGCGGCACGCGGGGGTGGCGGCAGCACGCCGGTGCGGTAGGCGATGGAGACCGCGTGGGTGCGGTCCTTCGCGCCGAGCTTCTGCAGCAGCCCCTTGATGTGGGTGCGCACGGTCTCGGTGCCGACGGCCAGTGCTCCGGCGATGTCCGGGGCGGTGAGCCCGTCCGCGATCAGCGTGAGGACCTGAAGTTGACGCGGTGACAGCGCAGCGGGCGGGCGCGTCGCGTCCGGGGTCGCCGGCGCCGGGGTGCGAGCCGAGGACCGCCGCGCGTGGTGGGCGCGCAGGATCGCCGTGACGAGGGCGACCGGTTCGGCCCGGAGCGACACCAGGCCGTGCGCGCCCGCCGCCTCGGCGACCCGGGGGAAGTCCGACGTCGGCCGCACGTCGTCCACCAGGGCGAGCACGGTCGGCGTCGACCGGCCCCGGACCAGCGTGCGGATCAACGCGGCGTTCGGGTCCAGGGCGCTGTCGACCAGCACGACGTCGACGCGCACGTCGTGGGGCACCCGCGGGGTGGAGGTGGCGCCGATCCACCGCAACCCGGCCCGGCGGAGCACGTCGCGCAGCCCCTCGCGGACCAGCGGGTTGCCCTCCACCGCCACCACGCCCAATGCGGGCGGGCCCGGCGCTCGGCCGATCGTGCCCGCAGTCCTGCTCGGTGATCCGATCACGTCCTCCCTCCACCAGCGCGGCCGACCCGCGCCGGGTTCGTCCAGGACAACCACGGCGGTTACCGGTACATCAAAGTACGCGATACATCACCGTATCAGTAACAACACGCGGAGTGTCGGTACGATCACCGATCGTGAGGGGTGCTCGGGTCAGCCGGGGAGGTGGGGCAGCCGCGCGTCCGGATCGAGGGCGATCCCGCCGGCGCGGAGCATCGAGTCGATCGCGCTCCAGCACCAGTCGGTCATCTGCGCGATGAGCTGGTCGCGGTCCAGCGTCCCGGGCGCGACCGCCCACCGCGTGGCGCTGGACTCGACCAGCCCCACCAGGCCGAAGGCCAGCGGGTCGGCCGGGGCCGGGTCGGCGCCGAGGACGGTCAGGTAGGCCACGAAGATGTCGCGCAGGCCCTCGCCGATCACCGTCCGGACGTCCGTGATCAGCGGGTCGCCCGCCGCACCGCCGTCGAGCGAGCGCAGCACCACGTACTGGTACAGCGCGACGTTGTCGGTCAGCCACACCACGAACGTGCGCACGACGCGGCCCACGATCGCGTTCGGCGCGCCGCTCGGTCGTCGCAGGGCCGACGCCGCCTCGGTGACCAGCAGGTCGGCGATCCGCCTCGCGATCGTGCCGTGCAGGTCGTCGGCGTCGGCGAAGTGCCGGTACAACTGCGGCCGGCGGATCCCGGCGCGTTCCGCGATCTGCTCGGTCGACACCCACGGGCCGTGCTCGGCGATCGCGACCAGGGCCGCCTCGACGATCTCCGCACGGCGCTTGTCGCGCTGACCCGCCCACCGGGCCGCCCTGCCGTCCACCGAGCCGTGCCGCCCATCCCCGTCCGCCACTCCCCCAGCCTAGCCGGCGACCGGGATCAAGATCGACAACAAGGCGACCGGGCGGCGCTACTCGTGCGTGCGCGGCGTCCCGGCGCGCATCTGGACGGCGATCTCGGACGCGTCGAGGTTGGCCAGCGCGGACGCCAGGACGTCGGCGTCGAAGGTGCCCTCGTCCCGGGCGTCGAGAAGGGCCGACCGCTGCGCGGCGAAGACGGCGAGCAGGCGTCGTCTCCGCGCGTCGATCTCGGCGGTCGTGGGCTCGCCCTCCGGCCGCGGCACCTTCGGGACGGTCGCGGCAGCAGCCCGCATCAGGTCGACGAGCTGGGACCGCTCGGCCTTCGCCCGGGCGTCGTCGGCGTCCTGGTCCCGCGTGAGGCGACGGATCAGCGGCCCGATCGTGCTGCCCTGGACGGCCAGCGAGATCACCGCGACCGCGAACGCGACGAGCACGAGGACCGAGCGCCGCGGGGTGTCGTCCGGGAGCGTCTGCGCGGCCGCCACGGTCACCGCGCCGCGCATGCCCGCCCACACCACCGCCGTCCCGTCACGCCACCCGAGCGGCTCGCGCCGGAAGTAGTCGATGTCGGCGATCATCTTCCGGACCCGCACGGCGAAGCGCTCCAGCCGCTGCTCGGAGACCTGGCGCGGTCGCCCGCCCGCCGTCGTCAACCGCTCGTGCACGCTCCGCAGCCGGGGCTGGAGCCGCTCGCCCCGCCGGGAGCGCCGGGCCAGGAGGCCGAGCAGGGGCGCGACGAACGCGGCGCGGACGAGGAGGGTCAGCACGAGGGCGACCGCCGCGACCAGGACCGCCCGGCCGCTGCCGGCGTGGTCCCGCTCGACGTTCGCCACGATCGGCTCGATCTGCAACCCCATGGTGAGGAACACCGCGCCCTCCAGGACCAGCTCGACCGTGCGCCAGTTCTGCCAGTCCGACAGGCGGTGCTGCGCGGACAGGACCCGCGGCGCGTGGACGCCGGTGACCAGTCCGGCGACCACGGCCGCGACCAGCCCCGAGCCGCCGAGGAGTTCGGCGGGCACCGAGGCGACGAACGGCGCGGTGAACGAGAGGACGGTGTTGACCGGCGCGTCGGTGACCCGTCGGCGCGCGGCGAGGTTGAGCCAGCCTACGAAACCGCCGATGACGACCGCGACGGCGACGGCGTGGGCGAAGGCGGCCACCGCGTTGAGGAACGAGAAGGACGCCGCCGTCGCCACGATCGCGGTGCGCAGCAGCACGAGCGCGGTCGCGTCGTTGAGCAGGCCCTCGCCGTCGAGCAGCGCCACGACCCGCTTGGACACCGACGTCCGCCTGATGATCGAGGTCGCGACGGCGTCCGTCGGGCTGACGACCGCGCCGAGCGCGACGCCCCAGGCGAAGCCCAGGCCGGGGATGACGAGCGTGAAGAACCAGCCGAGCACGAGCGAGTTCCCGATGACCAGGAGCACCGACAGGCCGCCGATCGCGCCGAAGTCGCGGCGGAAGTTCATCGCCGGCATCGACACCGCTGCCGAGTAGAGCAGGGGCGGGAAGACGCCTTCGAGGATCCACTCGGGCTCGACGTGCAGCGACTCGAACGCCGGCAGGAAGCTCGCCCCGACACCGATCGCGACGAGCACGAGGGGCGCCGCGACGCCCAGGCGTGGGCCGATGACCGCCGCGGCGGCGATCACCACGATCCCGGCGACGAGCACGACCAGCAACTCGACCACCACCGGCCACCTCACGCGCGGCCCGTGTCGCGACCGCATCCCCTTCCGGCGCTGTGCCGACCGTGACGCCCAGGACGCCAACATAGCGAGCCGCGGCCGGACGCGCGCTTCGAGATCACCCGGCGGGAACGCGACGTGCGCGCGGAGGAGGACGGGGACCGGGCTCCCCGTCCCGGTCCTCGCCTCCGCCCGACGTCGTGCCGATCGGTGCAACCTCGGCGTCCTCCCCGGTGTTCGTGAAGGCGTGAGGATCCGACTGGACGGAGCACCGGCATGAGCCAAAGCGGGCACCTCGACCTCGACTTCGGCGCCGGCGAGGACGGCGGGGCGTTCTTCGACGCCGGGTTGCCGCTGCTCGCCGAGGTGGACTGGCGGCAGGTGGCGGCGGACCTGGACGAGCACGGGTACGCCCTCACGCCGCCGCTGCTCGACCCGGACACCTGCGCCGAGGTGATCGCGATGTTCGACCGCGACCGGTTGTTCCGCAGCACGGTCGTCATGGCGCGGCACGCGTTCGGTGAAGGGCGCTACCGCTACTTCGACGACCCGTTGCCCGAGCCCGTGTCGTCCCTGCGGACGGCGCTCTACCCGCCGTTGGCGCGGGTGGCCAACCGGTGGGCGGCGCGGCTGGGCGAGCGGACGTGGCCGGACGACCTGGCGTCGCTGGTCGACGAGTGCGCGGAGCACGGCCAACTGCGGCCGACACCGCTGCTGCTGCGCTACGAGGCGAGCGGCTACAACTGCCTGCACCAGGACGTGTACGGCGAGCTGACGTTCCCGTTGCAGGTCGCCGTCATGCTCAACACCCCGGACGTGGACTTCACCGGCGGGGAGAGCGTCTTCGTGGAGAACCGGCCGCGGCAGCAGTCGCGGCCGGTCGTGGTGCGGCCCGGACTCGGCGCGGGCGTGGTGTTCCCGGTGCGCCACCGCCCGGTGCAGGGCGTGCGCGGCGACCGCCGGGTGGCGATGCGGCACGGCGTCAGCGCCGTCCACTCCGGACAGCGCAACGTGCTGGGCATCATCTTCCACAACGCGCCCTGAGCCCCGGTCACCCCCGCACCCGCAGCTCGCCGTCGAGGAAGGCCCAGTCACCGCCGCCGGTCGTGACGCCGCGCAACCCCTCGACGGCGTCGAGGCCGGCGAGGGCGGGCAGGTCCGGGTCGGCCAGCCCGGGGAAGGCGACGGTGCGCGGGGCGCGCCAGGCGGTGGCGGCGAGCCTGCCGCCGATGCCCACCCACCCCGCCGCACCCTCGGCGACCACCCAAGCGTCGGGTGCGCCCGACGCCAACCGGCACGCCGGGCGCAGCCACGACGCCGCCCGCGCAGGCCACGACACGACCACGCCCACCTGGCCGCCCGCGTCCTGCCACGCCTCGGCGAACGCCGTCGCCCTGGCGACATCGGCCTCGTCCCGGCCGTGCCCCACGTTCACCAGCACCGCCCGCAGCCCGCGGACCAGCCGCAGCACGCCTGCCACCTCCACCGCGAGCGCGTCGGCCCGCACGACGCCGCTCACGCGATCCGGTCCAGCGCGGCGGGACGGCAGTGCCGGCACGGCCGGTAGCCGGCGGCATCGGCCTCGGCCAGGGTGCGGAACCCGCGCCGGTGGGGCGTGGTGATGCGCCGGGCGTGCGCGCACGTCGGGAAGCAGACGATCCCCGTGGTGTCGCTGCCGATGAAGAACACCTTCGTCCTGGCCAGCTCGTGCACCTCGTCCAGGTTGACGTTCTCGGCGCGCAGGAGGCGTTCCTTGAGCGCGCCGCCGAACACGTAGTCGCCGAGCCTGCCGTCGGCGCGCACGACCCGGTGGCACGGGATCAGCAGCGGGACCGGGTTGTGGCCCAACGCCGTGCCGACCGCGCGCACCGCCCTGGGTCTGCCGATCTCGCGCGCCACCCACGCGTACGGGCGGGTCTGCCCGGCCGGGATGCGCCGGGTGGCGTTGAGGACGTCGGCCTCGAAGTCGGTGAGGCCGCGCAGGTCCAGCCGCAGCCCCCGGCTGGAGCCGCGGGTGCGCAGGGCGGGCAGCAGGCCGGCGGGCAGCCCGTCGGCCCGGCGCAGCGGCCTGCGGTCGAACGCGGCGCGGAAGGCGGCCTTGAAGCCCTCGTCGCCGTCCACGGAGTCGGCGGTGCGCAGGTAGCTCACCCCGGCGGCGGAGAACGCCACGTAGACGTCCCCGACCGGGCCCGCGACCCTGGCCCAGCTCGTGAACAGCACGCCCACCAGGTCCTTCGGCGGTCGCGCGGCGAGCCCGGCGAGCGCGGCGGCGACCGGGTCGTGACCGTTGGTCGTCATCCCAGCCTCCTCACGGTGATCGGCGCCGATTCGGGCAACGCGACGGCTCCGGCCGGTCCGCCGTCCGGGTACAGGTCGCGCAGGTGCCGCAACCCCCGGGACACGTGCGACTTGACGGTACCCACGGGTAAGCGCATGACCTCGGCGATCTCGGCGACCGGCAGGTCCACGACGTGGCGCAGCACCACGGCCGTGCGCTGGGCCGGCGGCAGCAGGGCCATCAGCTTCCCCAGCTCCCGGGTCGCCTCGCCGCCCTCCACCAGCTCCTCCACGCTCGGTCCGGCCGAGGGCAGCTCCACGACGTCGTCCAGCGGCGCCTGGCGCGGTGCCCGGGAGGAGCCGCGCACGTTGTTGCGCCACACGTTGAGCACGATGGTCAGCAGCCACGGCCGCGGCCGCAGTCGGAGGATCCGCTCGGTGTCGTACGTGCGCAGCGCGCCATAGGCCCGCAGGAACGCCTCGGCGCTCAGGTCCTCGGCGTCCTGGCCGCGCTCGCTCACCCGCAGGGCCACCGAGTAGACGATGTCCTGGTAGGCGCGGACCAGTTCGGCGAAGCCCTCGTCGAGGTCCGCTGCCAGGGCGCGCAGCAGCGGGTCCGCCGTGCCTGCTTCCACGAGGACACGATCGCCCGGTGAGTCGCGCATGTCCAGTTGAACACCGACGGACCCTCACCGGTTGCACCCGACCCGCGCACACCCGCTCGCCGCCGCGCGCGTGGCATTACCAGCTCCACCCCGGACCGCTTTTCGAGGGGTCCGCGAGCGTGCTGCAACACCGAAAAGGGCCCGGAGGTTGCAGTTAATTCGGATCAACCTCAAGTGGATTCGGACCGACCGAATGCGCATAATGAGCGCCATGGATCTCAACCTCAAAGGCAAGGTGGCCGTCGTCACTGGCGGTAGCAAGGGGATCGGCCTGGCCATCGCCTCAGGGCTGGCCGCGGAGGGCGCGCTGGTGGTCGTCGGCGCGCGTTCGGTGACCGACGAGCTGGCGCGCGTGCGCGACGACCAGGGCGTCACGGTCGTACCCGTGGACCTGGCGACCGCCACCGGCCCGGCCGAGTTGCTGGCCGCGGCGGAGGAGGCCCACGGCGGCATCGACATCCTGGTCAACAACGTGGGCGCGAGCGAGCCGGGCCCGACGTTCGCCGACATCGACGACGAGGCCTGGCAGCGGATCTTCGACGTCACCTTCTTCAGCGCCGTGCGCGCCTCCCGCGCCGCCATCCCGCTGCTCAAGGCCCGCGGCGGCGGCTCGATCGTGAACATCAGCTCGATCAACGCCAAGCTGCCCGACCCGATGATCGCGCACTACAGCGCCGCCAAGGCCGCCCTGTCGAACCTGAACAAGTCGCTGGCCATCGAGCTCGCGCCGAGCAAGGTCCGGGTCAACGCCATCTCGCCCGGCCCGGTGCGCACGCCGTTCTGGACCGACCCGGGCGGCTTCGCCCACGTGGTCGCGGGCGCCGCGGGCACGTCGCCGGAGCAGGCCGTTGACGAGGTCGTCCCGGGCGGGCTGGGCATCCTCACCGGCCGGTTCAGCGAAGCCGAGGAGGTCGCCTCGCTGACCCTGTTCCTCGTCTCGGACCACGCGGCGAACATCACCGGCGCCGACTACGTGCTCGACGGCGGCACCATCAAGACCGTCTGAACGACCACGGGCGGCACGCCGTGACGACCCTGTCCGCCATGGTCCAGGCCCCGGCGGGCAGGGCGGTCTGATCGCGCGGCCGGACCTGGTTCCCACTACGTTCAGTCACCGGCGCGGGTCTCCGCTGCCCCGGTCGCGCCAATTCACCGCACCCGTCGCGTGGAATCACCGGGAAAGCGCCGCCGACCTCGGCGTTCGATTCCCGGCCGATATCGCGGAACCGGCGACGTGCATCGGAATCTCAGGCGATCGGCGGTAGCGTGGAGATATGAAGAATCGATTACTCCGCGATCTGGCGGTGGCCGAACTGGGGTTGGGTTGCCTACCGCTGTCCCCGGTCTACGGGCCGGTCGACGACGACGAGTCCACCCGGTTGATCCACGCGGCGCTCGACGCCGGCGTCACCATGCTCGACACCGCGGACTTCTACGGGCGCGGGCACAACGAGGAGCTGATCGGCAAGGCGGTCGCGCACCGCCGCGACGACGCCGTGATCGCCACCAAGTTCGGCATCCACGGCCACCGCGAGGACGGCGGGCTGGACATCGACTCCAGCCCCGCCTACGCCCGCCGGGCCCTGGACGCGTCGCTGCGCCGGCTCGGCGTCGACGTCATCGACCTGTACTACGTCCACCGCAGGCACCCCGACGTGCCGATCGAGGACACCGTCGAGGTGCTGGCCGGGTTCGTCCGCGCGGGCAAGGTGCGGCACATCGGGCTGTCCGAGACCGGCGCCGAGACCATCCGCCGGGCGAACGCCGTGCACCCGGTCGCCGCGGTGCAGACGGAGTGGTCGCTGTTCGAGCGGGACATCGAGCACGAGGTGCTGCCGACCTGCCGCGAGCTGGGCATCGGCGTGGTGGCGTACTCGCCGTTCGGGCGGGGCCTGCTCGCCGGCGGCGGGGAACGGCTCCGGGCGCTCGCCGACGACGACTACCGCCGCACGGACCCCCGATTCCAAGGAGCCAACCTCGACGCGAACCTGGCCGCCGCCCGCGGCGTGGACCGGGTGGCGCGTCGCCTCGGGCTCACCCCGGCCCAGGTGTCGCTGGCCTGGCTGCTGGCCAAGGACCCCGGCGCGGTGCCCATCCCCGGCACGTCCCGGCGCGCGCACCTGGAGCTGAACCTCGCCGCGACCGCCGTCGCGCTGTCCCCCGACGACGTCGCCGAGCTGGAGCGCGCGGTGCCGCCGGGCGTGGTCGCCGGTCCGCGCTACCCCGGACGGGGCATGGCCGACGTCGGCACGTGACGCACCGCCCCGTCCCCTCACCCACCCATCGCCGTCGGCAACGTGGCCGCGGCGAGAGAGCGAAGAGGACAGTCGTGCGATTCGAGGTCTTGGGTCCGGTCGAAGTTCTCCACGAAGGGCGTTCGTACGTGCCGTCGGCGGCCAAGCTGCGGCAGATGCTGGCCTTGCTGCTGCTCAACCACAACCAGGTGGTCACCGTGGCGGCACTCCAGGAAGAGGTCTGGGGCACCACGCCACCCCGCAGCGGCGCCGCCGCCGTGCACACCCACATGATGCAGTTGCGCAAGGCGCTGGAAGCGCCCGGCTCCACGGATTCGCCCAGCCACCGGCTGGTGACCTCCGGCCGCGGTTACGTGCTGCGCTGCGCGCCCGCCGAGCTGGACACCCACCGGTTCGACGCGCTCGTCACCGCGGGGCGGCTCGCCGTCTCCGACGGGCAGCTCGCCGCGGGCTCCTCCCTGCTGGCCTCGGCCCTCTCGCTGTGGCACGGGCCCGCGCTGGCCGACGTGACCACCGGCGCGCTGCTCGCCACCAGCGTGCTGGCGCTGGAAGAACGACGGCTGGAGGTGCTGGCCGAGCGGATCGACGTCGACCTGCGCCTGGGCCGCCACCACGAGCTGGTCGCCGAGACCACGGCGCTGGTGCAGCGGCACCCGGGCCGCGAGGTGTTCACCGCCCAGTTGATGACCGCGCTGAACCGGTCGTGGCGGCGGGCCGACGCGCTCAACGCCTTCCACCGGCTGCGCGAGCACCTGGCGCGCCAGTACCGGCAGTCGCCGTCACGGGAGCTGCACCGGCTCTACAGCAGCATCCTGTCGTCCGACTCGGACGGCTACTTCACCGTGGACGAGCCGTTCCGGCTGTCGCTGGACCTGTTCAGCGCCAGCCGCTGAGCCCCGCGCCTCCAGCGTTCCTTCAGACTTCCCGGCCGGTCGTTGCCCGGCGCCGAGCACGGCTGCTGCACTGGGCCGGGCGCCACCGCGAACCACGCGAACAGGGAGCACAGATGGACTTCGGGCTCAACTTCTTCCCGGTCTTCCCCCCGTCGGCGAAGGGCGCGGCGGACTACTACGCCGACGTGCTGGCGCTCGGCGCCCTCGGCGACGAACTGGGGTTCGAGCACCTGCAGACCGTCGAGCACTACGGCTCGTCCTACGGCGGCTACTGCCCGGACCCGGTGACGCTGCTGGCCGCGGTGGCCGTGCGCACCCGGCGCATCCGCATCACCACCGGCGCGGTCATCCCGGCGTTCGACCACCCCATCAAGCTCGCCGGCAGGCTGGCGATGCTGGACAACCTCAGCGGCGGCAGGCTCGACGTCGGCTTCGCCCGCGCGTTCCTGCCCGACGAGTTCGCCTGGTTCGAGGTGCCCATGGACCAGAGCCGGGCCCGGTTCAACGAGGGCGTCGAGGCCTGCAAGCGGCTCTGGAGCGAGGAAGCCGTGGAGTGGAAGGGCGAGTTCTACACGTTCGGCCCGATCACCCTGCTGCCGCGCCCGGTGCAGCGGCCGCACCCGCCCGTGTTCGTCGCCTCGGCCACCAGCCCCGAGTCGTGCGCCGCCGCCGGCGCGGCGGGCCACCACCTGCAACTGGTGCACCTGATCACGACCAAGGAGCAGGTGCGGGAGATGCTGGCCGCCTACCGCGACGCCTGGCGCGACGCCGGGCATCCCGAGGGCGGCGCGCGCATCCAGATCAAGTACAGCTGCTACGTCGCGGAGACCCGCGCCGCCGCGCTGGAGGAGGGCAGCCGGTTCGAGCACGCCTACATGGACGAGATGGTGAAGGCGTTCGCGTCCTGGACGGCCACCCGGTCCACCGCGTACCCCGGCTACGAGAAGGTCGTCGACCAGGTCCGGCAGTACGACTTCGAGCGCAGCGTCGCGGAGAACAAGGTGCTCGTGGGCACGCCGGAGCAGGTGCGCGACCAGATCGAGCAGATCGCGGACGCGTTCGGCCGCGACCTGTCGGTGAGCCTGCAGTTCAACCCCGGCCACATGGACCGGTCCGACGGCGAGCGCGCCATGCGGCTGTTCGCCGACCAGGTCGCGCCCGCGTTCGCGGACCCGCGCTGACGGGCGGGCGTCGTCCGTGGTGACGAGCAGGAGGACGTTCCTGGCGGGCGCGTCGGCCGCCGTCGGTGTCGTGGCGCTGCCCTCGCGCGCGGCGGGCGCGCCAGGCGAGCCGGGCGGGATTGCGGGCGCGCCAGGCGGGACGGCAGGTGAGCCGGGTGGGATCGCGGGCGCGCCAGGTGAAGCGGCAGGCGGGCCGGCCGAAGCTGCGGGCGCGACGACCGTGACCCCGGCCGACCCGCGCTACCCGGACCTGGTGCGAGGGCTGAACCAGCGCTGGGTCGGCTCACCGGCTCGGGTGCACCTGGTGACGTCGACCGACGAGGTGGTCGACGCGGTGGGGCGGGCGGTGCGCGCGGGCGAACGCCTGTCCGTGCGCAGCGGCGGCCACTGCTTCGAGGACTTCGTCTACCGGCCCGGCGTGGACGCGGTGATCGACCTCTCCGCCATGGACGCGGTGCGGTTCGACCCGGCGCGGGGCGCGTTCGAGGTCCAGGCCGGGGCACGGCTGCTCGACGTCTACGAGACGCTGTACCGGCGCTGGGGCGTGGTGCTGCCCGCGGGCATCTGCTACACCGTCGGCGTGGGAGGGCACGTCCCCGGCGGCGGTTGGGGGCTGCTCTCGCGCCGGCACGGGCTGGCCGTGGACCACCTGGCCGCACTGGAGGTGGTCGTGGTGGACGCCTCCGGCACGGCCCGCGCGGTGGTGGCCACCGCGGACCCGGCCGACCCGCACCACGACCTGTGGTGGGCGCACACCGGCGGCGGTGGCGGCAGTTTCGGCGTGGTGACCCGCTTCTGGTTCCGCACGCCCGGCGCCGCCGGGTCGCCCGCGACCGCGCTGCCCGCGCCACCCGCCGAGGTGTTCGTCGCCTCGCTCGCGTGGCCTTGGGAGCGGATGACCGAGGCCGCGTTCACCGCCCTGGTGGACAACTTCGGCCGCTGGCACGAGGCGCACGCGGGCGTGGCCGAGCCGGAGGCCGGGATCTGCGCGCTGGTCAGCCTCGCGCACCGGGCCGGCGGTCGGATCACCGCGACGGTGCAGGCGGACGCGACCGCGGCCGGCGCGGAGGAGGCGTTGGCGGGCTTCCTCGCCGCGCTGCGCCGGGACGTGCCCGTCGAGCCGGTGGTCTCGCCCGCTCCGGGCGAGGAGGTCCGGACGGCGGCGGGGCCGGGTGTGCGCCGACTGCCGTGGTTGCAGGCGGCACGGTGGTTCGGCACCACCGACGGCGCGCTCAACGACCCCAGCGCGCGCATGGACTACAAGTCGTCGTTCCTGCGCCGCCGGATGCCCTCGTCGCACATCTCCGCGCTGTACCGGCACCTCACGGGACCGGACGGCAACCCGACCGCGATGGTGCAGCTGCACTCGTTCGGCGGGCGCGTCTCGGCCGTGCCGCCGGACGCCACCGCGTACGCCCACCGCGACGCGATCTACAACATGATCTGGTACGCCCAGTGGCACGACCCGGCCGACGACGCGGCCAACCTGCGGTGGATCAGGCAGTGCTACGAGGACGTGTACGCCGCGACCGGCGGGGTGCCGGTGCCGGACGACGTGACCGACGGCTGCTACGTCAACTACCCCGACATCGACCTGAACGATCCGGCCCGCAACCGGTCGGGCGTGCCCTGGCACACCCTCTACCACAAGGACGGCTACCGGCGGCTCCAGCGGGTGAAGGCGGCCTGGGACCCGCTGGACGCGTTCCGCCACGGCCAGTCCGTCCGACCGCGGTGAGAGGCGCCGGGGCTTCCCGGAGGCAGGAGGTGCCCGTGTCGGTGCTGGAGTCGGTCGCGTGCGCGGTGGGCTCGGCGTGCGCGATCACCGCGGCGGGGTCCGCGGTCGCGTACGCCGCCCTGTCCGGCCTGGACCCCGGTGTGCTGCCGGGCCGGCTGGCCGGGCGGGTGCTGCGCTGGCGGGCCCGGGCGCCGGTGCTGATCGGCGTGTGCGTCGCGGCGACCGCGCTCGCGATCGTGATCACCTGGTGACGCTGCGTTCTCCAGGATTTGCTCAGCCGCCCCCGGACAGGATTGGGACGTCCCGATCCCGACGGAAGGTGGCACGATGACGCACGTCCCAGGAACGGTGGGCAGGCGGCGCTTCCTGGCCGGTGCGGCGGCGGCCGTGGGCGGTGTGGCGGTGACCGGCGCCCCGGCGTCGGCCGAGCAGGCGGGCGAGACCGCGACCGCGACGGTCGTGCGGCCGGACGACCCGCAGTACCCGGACCTGGTGAGCGGGCACAACCAGCGTTGGCAGGCACGGCCCGACGCGGTGCACCTGGTGTCCACCACCGAGCACGTCGTGGCCGCCGTGCGGGAGGCGGTGCGCACCGGCGCGCGGGTGACCGTGCGCGGCGGCGGGCACTGCTACGAGGACTTCGTGCACGACCCGACGGTCAAGCTGGTCATCGACACGGCGCGGATGAACCGCGTCTACTTCGACCCGGCACGCGCCGCCGTCGCCGTCGAGGCGGGTGCGACGCTGCTGGACGTCTACGAGACGATGTACGAGCAGTGGGGCGTGACGATCCCGGCGGGCATCTGCCACGCGGTCGGCGTCGGCGGCCACATCACGGGCGGCGGCTGGGGCCTGCTGTGCCGCAAGTACGGCCTCAGCGTGGACCACCTGTACGGGGTGGAGGTCGTGGTCGTGGACGCCGCGGGCGGCGTGCGCGCCGTGGTGGCGACCCGCGAGCCCGACGACCCCCACCGCGAGCTGTGGTGGGCGCACACCGGCGGCGGTGGCGGCAACTTCGGCGTGGTGACCCGCTTCTGGTTCCGGGCGCCCGGCGCCACCGGTGGCAGCCCGCGGCAACTGCTCGTCCAGCCGCCGCGGCACGTGCTGATCAAGGCGGTCTCGATGCCGTGGTCGGAGATCACCGAGGCCGGGTTCCGCGCGCTGGCCCGCGACTACGGCGCGTGGCACGTGGCCAACAGCGCTCCGGGCTCCCCGTACGAGGGCCTGTGCAGCTACCTGGAGCTCAACCACCGGTCCAACGGGCACATCGGGCTGACCACCCAGATGGACGCCACCGTGCCGGACGCCGAACGGCTGCTGGAGGAGTACGTCGCCGCCGTCACCGTCCGCGCCGGGGTCACCCACCGGCCGCTGGCGACGGCCATGGGCGAGCGCAACCCGATGCCCCAGTTCTTCGCGGCCCGCCGCATCCCGTGGTTGCAGGCCATGCGGTTCATGGGCCTGACCAACGGCGTGCTCAACGACCCGACGCTGCGCGGCGAGTTCAAGTCCGCCTACATGCGGCGCAACTTCCCCGAGTCGCACCTGGACACCATCTGGCGGCACCTGTCGTCGGACGCCGTCGACAACCCGACGGCCCAGGTGACGCTCAGCTCGTTCGGCGGGCGGGTCAACGCCGTCGCGCCGGGCGACACGGCCTTCGCCCACCGCGACAGCGCGTTCAAGATCTACTGGCAGGTGCTGTGGAACGACCCGGCCGACGACGAGCGGTACACGTCCTGGCTGCGCGACTTCTACGCCGCGATCTACGCCGGCACCGGCGGCGTGCCGGTGCCGAACGACGTGACCGACGGCTGCTACCTCAACTACGCCGACGCCGACCTGTCCGACACCCGGTACAACCGCTCCGGCGTGCCGTGGCACGACCTGTACTACAAGGGCAACTACCGCAGGCTCCAGGCGGTGAAGGCCGCGTGGGACCCGCGCGACGTGTTCCACCACCGGCAGTCCGTGCGGCTGCCCGGCTGAGGGGATTGCAGCGCAACGGGGTGATCGTCGCCGGTCCGCGCCGCCGATAGCGTCGCCGGGGCGAGACACCCCGTTCCCCGGAGGGATCCCCATGGACACCGCTCCCCCGCGCGTCGCCATCGTGGGCGGCGGGCCGGTCGGCCTGCTGCTCGCGTTGTTCCTGGACCACCACGGCGTCGCGTCGGTGGTGTTCGACGCGGAACCCTCGGTGCAGGCCCAGCCGCGCGGCAGCACGCACAACGCCCGCACGATGGAGCACTACCGCAGGCTGGGGCT
The DNA here is from genome assembly GCA_040689555.1 of Actinosynnema sp. NPDC051121. Classification (GTDB taxonomy): domain Bacteria; phylum Actinomycetota; class Actinomycetes; order Mycobacteriales; family Pseudonocardiaceae; genus Actinosynnema. The sequence continues at coordinate 85,641 of JBFBCZ010000034.1, forward strand.
GTCCGACCGGGTCCGCCGCCTCGGCCTGCCCCGGGACCACCCGACCGGCATCACGTTCTCCACGCGCTACACCGGCTACCCGCTGGCCGACCTGCCGCACCCGTCCCAGGCCGACCAACTGCGCGCCGTCGCCGAGGCGCCCGCCACCGACCAGGTGCCCGAGCCGCAGCACCGGGCCAACCAGATGTACGTCGAACGGCTGCTGGTCGAGCACGCGGCGACCCGGCCGCGGGTGCTCCTGCGGTACGGCGCCGAGGTCTCCGCCGTCGAGCAGGACCGGCGGGGCGTGACGGTCCGCTGGGCCGACCGGGACGGCGACGGCGAGCTGCGGGCGGCGTTCGCGGTCGGCTGCGACGGTGGCCGCGGCACGGTCCGCCGCGGCCTGGGCATCGCCTACCGCGGGCCGGGCTCGATCGACCAGGACGTGCTGGGCCGCACCGCGGTCGCGGCGCACCTGCGCGTGCCCGGCCTGACCTCGGGGGTGCTCGGCCCGCGCCGGTCGTGGAGCAACTGGGTCTTCAACGCCGAGCTGGCGCTCAACCTGATCGCGCTGGACGGCGCGGACGAGTTCTTCCTGCTGACCAGCTCGGTCGACCCGGCCGGTGCGGACGCGGGCGTGCTGGCCGACCTCGTGCGGCGGGCCGTCGGCAGGCCGCACCCGGTGGAGGTGGTGGGGTTCCGGACCTGGACGCCGGGCGCGGCGCTGGTGGCCGAGCGCTTCGGCGAGGGCCGCGTCCTGCTCGCCGGGGACGCGGCGCACCTGTTCACCCCCAACGGCGGCTTCGGGATGAACACCGGCGTCGACGACGCGGCGAACCTGGCCTGGAAGCTGGCGGCGGCCGTGCAGGGGTGGGCGGGCCCCGGCCTGGTCGAGTCCTACGAAGCCGAGCGCAGGCCGGTGGCGCTGCGCAACACCGCCGCCGCGCGTCGGCTCAACGAAGGCCTGGGCGCCATCCCCCGGCCGCCCGCGCTGGAGGAGGGCACCCCGGAGGGCGCGGCGGAGCGGGCCAGGATCGGCGCGCTGCTGGCCGACTACGGGCTGCGGACGCTGGACACGCTCGGCGTGCAGCTCGGCGCCCGGTACGACGGCTCGCCGATCGTGGTCGCGGACGAGGGGGACGTGCCGCCGCCCGACCGGTTCGACGCCTACGAGCCGTCCGGGGTGCCGGGCGGACGGGCGCCGCACGTGTGGCTGCAGGACGGTCCCGGTGGCCGGGTGTCGCTGTTCGACCGGCTGGGCGCCGGCTTCACGCTGCTGCGCCTGGGCCCGTCGGCGCCCGCGGGGCTGCCGATCGCGGCGGCGGCGCGGGCGGCGGGCGTGCCGATCAAGGTGCTCGACGTGCCCGGCGACGAGGCGCGTGACCTGTACGGGCGGGACCTGGCGCTGCTGCGACCCGACCAGCACGTGGCGTGGCGCGGCGGCCGGGCCCCGCAGGACCCGGCCGCCCTGGTGCGCGCGGTGGTCGGCGGCTGACGCCGACCCGGCTCACTCGTCCACGACGATGTTCGGTGGCAACGGCTCGGGATCGGCCATCTCGGCGGGTTTGCGGTCCTGGTACTGGTGGTAGTAGCCCTGGTAGCCCCGCAGCCGCGCGATCGGCGCGATGAGCTTGAACGCCAGGCGTTGCAGCGCCCACGGCGGCCGGCTGAACCGCATCACGTCCTCGAACTCCAGCGCGGTCACCGCGGTCTGCAACAGGTTCGGCATGCCCTGGTCGTTGGTCTTGCCGTCCTGGGCCAGGCTGAACAGCTGCCGGAACACCATCTGCTCGAACCGCTCCGCCGCGCCGCGCACCTCCACGAGGATGCGCGCCTGCTCGCGGCCGGCGTTCCACCAGTAGTGCGGGGTGTTGGCGGGCGCCAACGCGCTGCGCCCCACCCGGTCCACGATCTCCGTGCGGCCGGCCATGCGCAGCCCCAGCCTGCCGCGCACCAGGGTGAAGCGCTCCTCGATGGACGGGTGGTAGTGCTCGCCGACGACGGCGCCGCCGGGTTCCAGGTACAGGTCCCAGAGGATGCGCTCCCCGTTGGTCTCGTCGTTGCCGACCCGGATGACGACGCGTTCGCCGCAGGCCGGGTTCTCGTAGACCTCTCCTCGTCGTACGACCATGCGTGCGCTCCTTTCGGTGAAGACTCGGTTGGTCCGCGGCGGTCACACCGGGGCGACGACCATCAGCACCGCTTCCAGGGCCAGGTCGACCACCCGCGCCACGGTCAGGCCGGCCGCCGCGAACAGGGCGTCGTACTCCTCGGCGGTGCGCTCGCCACCGCCGGCCACGACCAGCAGGTGCAGGTCCCACACCAGCGACAGCGGCGCGCCGCCGGACTCGGCCACCACGCGTTCCACCACGAGAAGGCGCGAGTCCGGGCCCTTCATCGCCTCGCGGCACGTGGTCAGCAGCCGCACGCACCGCTCGTCGTCCCAGTCCTGCAACACGCGCGAGAGCAGGTAGACGTCGGCGTCGGCGGGCACCTGGCGGAACGCGTCGCCCACCTCGACCCGGTACCGGTCGCCCGGCACGTGCCCGCCCAGCACCCGCTCCGCGATCGGCGCCATGTGCGCCTGTTCCAGCAGCACGCCGTTCAGGTGCGGGTGGCGTGCCAGCACGGCGGCCAGCAGCGAGCCGTCGCCGCCGGCGACGTCCACGACCGTCGACGCGCCGCCGAAGTCGTGCGCGTCGGGCACCTCGCGGAAGAACGTGCTGCCGGCCGCCATCGCGGCGAGGAAGCGCGGGCCCGCACCGGGTTCGGTGGCCAGGTGCCGGTGCAGCGAGTGGCCGAACTCCGCCTCGAAGCCGGACCCGCCCGTGCGCACCGAGGTGGTCACCTTCGACCACGCGCGGTGGAACTCGTTGCCGTAGAGGCTGCACAGCGCGCGCATGGACCCCGGCACGTCGCTGCGCAGCAGTTCGGAAACGGGGGTGGGCCGGTAGCCCGCCTGGGCGTCGCCCTCGAAGACGCCCAGCTCCACCAGCACCCGCATCAGCCGGCGCAGCGCGGCCGGCTCGGCGCCGGCCCACCGGGCCAGGTCGGTCAGGGCCCGGTGCCCGTCGGCGACCCCGTCGGCCAGGCCCAGCTCGGCGGCGGCGTGCAGGGCCTGGGCACGCCAGGTGCCGGTGAGCAGGTCCACGACGGTCCGCTCCGGGGCCGTCACCGCCCACCACCCCTCGGGGCGTTGTCGGCGATCACGTCCGCCAGGGCCACGTTCCGCGACGGCGGCAGGCTGAGCAGGTCGGCGTGCCGCTCCCGCAGCACGCGCTTGAGCACCTTGCCCGTCACGCCGACCGGCAGCCCATCCCGGTCCTCGGCCACCACCAGCGCGCTCAGCGCGGTCAGGCCCGCGCCGGTCAGCGTCTCGTTGCAGGCGGCCAGCAGCTCGTCGGCGGACGGGTGGTCGCCGTCGGCGAACAGCACCACGCCGGCGGGCGCCGAGTGGCCGGGTGAGCCCGGGTCGGCCACGGCGACGACCGCGCAGTCGAACGCACCGGTAGCGACCAGCACCACCTCCTCCACTTCGAGGCTGTAGACGGGCCCGGTCCGGGTGGTGATCACGTCGGGGGTGCGGTCCAGGTGGTAGAAGTTGCCCTGCTCGTCCTGGCGCACGACGTCGCCGGTGAGGAAGTAGCCGCCCGACCACGACCGCTCGTTCAGGTCGGGCGCGTTGACGTAGCCGGGTGTCGTGCTCGGCGTGCGCACGCCCAGCAGCCCGGCACGGCCCGGTGGCAGGGCGTTGCCGCGCTCGTCCAGCGCGGCGGCCTCCCGCACCACCTTGACCGGCTTGCCGATCAGGCGGCCGTAGTCGTCCGTCTCGGGCGTGTGCGCCACCCGGAACAGCACCATGCCCATCTCGGACGAGCCCAGGCCGTCCACGTAGGTGGAGCCGCGCCGGCCGTCGGGACGGCGGCCCAGTCGGACCAGCGGGCGGATGTGCCGCTCGTGCGACGCGTCGCCCATCCCCATCCAGGTGTGCACCCGGGCCGCCGCGCGTTCGGTGAGCGCGTCCGGGTCCAGCTCCGCCAACGAGATCGGGAAGCCGATCACGACGGTGGGCTCGAACTCGTTCATGGCCGCGGCGAGCGCGCCGTCGGCGGCGTCGTCGAGCATCAACGTCGGCAGGCCGAGCAGCAGCGCGAGGCTCACGTAGCTGATGCCCGCGGAGTGGCTCTGCGGCAGGGCGGTGAGCAACCGGTCCTCGCGCCGGGACGGGAAGTTCCACAGCCGCTCGCGCTTGCCCACGAAGAAGGACCGGTGGCCGAACTCGGTGGGCTTGGGCACGCCGGTCGTGCCCGACGAGTGCGACACCAGCACCAGGTCGGCCGCCGCGTGCCGGTGCAGCCGCGGCAACCGGGCGGGCGCGTCGACCTCCAGCACGTCGGCGGTGCCGATCGCCGGGTCCAGCCCGTCCAGCAGGGCCAGCCGCTCGCGGTCGCCGACGACGAAGGTGGTGTCGGTCGCGGCGAAGTAGTGCGTGGCGACGTCACCCGGCATCTTCGGGTTGGCCAGCACGGTCGCGCCACCCAGGGCGGTGATGGCGACGTGGTGCAGCAGCCCGGTCAGGCCGTCGGCGGTGTAGACGCCGATCCGGCTGCCCGGCCGGGCGCCGTGCGCGGCGTGGAAGGCGGCGTAGCGGGTGACCACCTCGCGCAGCTCCCGCAGCGACCACTCACGCGTCCCCTGCGGACCCCTCCGGTGCAGCACCGGCCGGTCGAGTCCGGCACGGCCCGCGACGCGGCACGCGTGCCAGAAGAAGTTGCCCGCTCCCAGACCCGGCGCGAGCGCCAGGCGCAACCTTCGCGAGATCGAACGGTGAGTACCCGTGAGGTACATGCTCTTCCTTCCGGCTCAACGGTTCTCCCCTTCCCCTCGACGCTACGGACGGCCTTCCCGCGCCACGCTCGTCATGTTGCTGCGCTGATCGGTATACGGGCGCAAGAAAACGGGCGCGGCGGCGTGGGAGGCGCGGATAGGTTCGGGCGTCGGTGACCGCACGGCCCGGGGGTCGTGCCACCTCGCCCGACCGGGCGAGCCGAGGAGAGGACGGGTGCCTTGACGCGACTGGCCGGCAGGACGGCGCTGGTCACCGGGGCCGGTCGGGGCATCGGCGCGGCGGTGGCCCGGGAGCTCGGAGCCCGGGGCGCGACCGTCGTGGTGCACTACGCGCACCGGGCCGAAGCCGCCGCGGGCGTCGTGGCCGACGTCGAACGGGCCGGTGGGCGGGCGTTCGCGATCCGCGCCGTGCTCGGCGAGGGACCGGACGACGGCGTGCCGGGGCTGTGGGCGGAGTTCGACCGGGCGTGCGCGGCGGCGGGTGTCGACGCCGGGCTCGACATCCTGGTGAACAACGTCGGCACCACCCTGCCCGGACGCTTCGGTGACGCGACCCGGGCCGATTTCGACCGGATGGTGGCGCTGAACCTGCGCACCCCGTTCTTCCTCACCCAGCAGGCTTCGGGCAGGCTGCGCGACGGGGGCCGGGTCGTCAACCTGTCCTCGGCGATCACGCGGCTCGCGCTGCCCGACGCCATCGCCTACGCCGCGACCAAGGGCGCGGTGGAGGTGTTCACCAAGGTGCTGGCCAAGGAGCTGGGCCCGCGGGGGATCACGGTGAACGCCGTCGCACCGGGCTGGACCGACACCGAGCCCAACGCGCCGGTGCTGCGCGACGACCCGGACGCGGCGGCGGCCATCGCGGCGCAGGCGGCGCTCGGCCGGTTCGGGCAGCCCGAGGACATCGCCTCGGTCGTCGCCTTCCTGGCCGGGGACGACGGCCGCTGGGTCACCGGCCAGGTCGTCGACGCCAGCGGCGGTATGAGGCTGTAAAGCGTCGAGCGCCCGACGGGACAGTCCGTAGCCGACAGCGGCCGTACGAGACCACCAGCCCCGAGCGCCCGACGGCACAGGCCGCACCCGACAGCGGCCGTACGAGACTGCAAGCCCCGAGCAGGCCAGGTCGTGCCGAGCAGCGCGACAAAGCTGCACAGCCCTCCGAGCGCCCCGGGTCAGGCCGTGCCGGACAGCACCACCTCACCGGTGATCTCGCCGATCGCGGACCGGACCAGCGCGCTCAGCACGAAGGAGCGCACCTCGTCGGGCAGCCCGACGGCCGGCACCGTCCGCCACGCGGCCCGCACGCAGGACTCCACCACCGCGCGCAGCCGTCGGTCGGCGTCGGCCAGCCGCGCGTGGTGAAACGTGCCGACGAGCTGCCGCACCAGGTCGTCCGGCGTCGCGCGGTCGCCGGTGAGCACCGCGCACACACCGCGGTCGGCGACCGCGACCAGCACCGGACCGGTCGGGCCGGGCACGGTGCAGTGCCGGATCAGCACGCCGAGGCCGCCCGCGCGGAAGCTGGTCGGCGTCATGCCGAGGATGTCCGCCGCGCTGGTGTAGAAGTGGCCGTTGGAGCCGAACCCCGCGCTGTAGATGGCATCGGTCACCGTCTCCGCGCGGGCCAGCGCGTCCCGCACGCGGTCGGCCCGGCGCGCGGCGAGGTAGGCGTGCGGGGTCAGCCCGGTCACCGCCTTGAAGACGCGGTGGAAGTGGAAGCGGCTGAACCCCGCGTCGTCGGCGAGCTCCTGGAGCGCCGGTGGCGGCCCGGGCCGCTCGATCCGCGCGCACGCCGCCACCACCGCGGCGACGTGCCGGGGGTCCGGGACGGGTTCCTGCGGGCGGCAGCGCAGGCAGGCGCGGAAGCCGGCGCGCTCGGCGTCGTCGGCGGTGCGGTGGAAGCGGACGTTCTCCGGGCGCGCGGGCCGTGACGCGCACGACGGCCGGCTGTAGACGCCCGTCGTGCGCACGGAGTACACGAACCAGCCGTCCGCTCCGGGATCGCGCTCCAGGACGGCGCGCAGGCGTCGCCGGTCGGTGCCGTACGGGTCGTCCGGCTTCACGGAGTCGAGTGACATGGTGTCATCCCAGGGCGAGTGTCGTGCGGGTCAGGGGCTCGCCGCCGCGGCGACGCGGGCGGCGTGCAGCAGGCCGCGGTGCCGCACGGCCTTGCCGTTGGTGGTGCGCGGCAGCGCGGGCAGCACGTGCAGGCGGATGCTCTGCGCCGGGCCCAACCGGCCTCGGCACCACGCCAGCAGGTCCTGCGGGTCCAGTGCCGGCGACCCGGCCACGTGCGCCTCCACCACGTCGGCGCCCACCACCACCGCCTCGCGCACCTCGCTGTGGTCGTGCAACGCGCGCTCGATGGCGAACAGGTCCACGTCCGGGCTCACCGCGGCGGCCGGGTCCACCCGGCCGCGCAGCCGGATGACGCCGCTGCGCACGTCCTGGCGCACCAGGTCCTGCGTGGCGAACCAGCCGTCGGCGTCACGCCGGTCGACGTCCAGGTGCGGCGACTCGGGCAGCTTCACCCACAGCGCGCCGTCCACCACGCGGGTGCCCAGCCCCGGGACCGGCGGGCCCACCGCGGGCGCGTGGAGGCCCAGCGGGTCCGCCGCGACCAGGCCGGTCTCCGTCGTGCCGTACGCCTGCCCCACGCGGACGCCGTACCGCTCGGCGAAGCGCGCGGCGACGGTGTCGGGCAGCACGTCACCGCCCCACACCGCGACCCGCGGCCGGCCTGTCCGCGCGCCTGGCACGGCGGCCAGTGCCGCGAAGTGCTGCGGGTTGCCCAGCACCACGTCGGACTCGGCGAGCAGCGCGGCCACCCGCGCGGCGGCGGGGTGCGGCGGGAACTGCACGGTCGCGCCGACCGACAGCGCGTGCAGCACGCCGCCGATCAGCGCGAACGACCGGGCCGGCGGCTCCAGCAGCAGGACCCGGTCGCCCCGTTCCGGCAGGCCGGGCACCGCCGCGACCCGGGCCAGCTCGGCCAGCAGCGACGCGCCCGTCCGCCCGACCGCCCGGACCTGCCCGATCGTGCCCGACGACAGCTGCACGAGGCAGTGGTCGGTGGCCGCGCGCACGCCCGAGCGGTCGTGGCGCACCAGCACGCCGCACTGGTCGCGGAACTCCCGGCGCAGGTGCGGTTCCCGGCCGAACGACAGCCGGAACTGCGGCCGGAGGTCGTGCAGCGCCTGCGCCACCGCCTGCCGGCGCAACCCGGCCTCGACCAGCACCACTTGCGCGCCCAGCGACCAGAGCGCGAACACCGCCCACAGCTGGGTGAAGCTGGTGGTGCCCTGCACCAGCACCGTGCTGCCGGCGCGGACGCCCTGCACGGCCAGCAGCGCGGCGGTCCGGGCCACCTCGCCGCGCAGGACGCCCAGGGTGACCTCGCCGCGCCCCCGTGCCCACACCGCCGAGCCGTCACCCGACCCCAGCAGGTCGGCGCCCCACCAGTCGGTGGTGCCCATGGTCACCCCTCGTCGCTCGGAGGCGGGACGGGCGCGGTCGCCCGCCGGTCACTTCTCCAGGCAGAACTCGCCGACCGGCCAGCCGACGTGCCGCTGGTCCGTCGCGAGGTAGCCGAGCACCTGGTCACCCGGCTTCAGCTCGGTCACGTTGAGCACCGAGCCGCCGGGTCCGAGCACCCGCACGTGCCAGTCGTCCTGGACGATCAGGTTGACCGCGACGCCGTCCTCGGACTCGGCGTCGATGCTCAGCAGCGGCCGCGATTCGAGCTTGATCCGGCCCACCACGATGCGGCGCGTGCTGCCGTCGACGTTGACGCCGAGGACCGTGCTGCCCGCCTTCAGCTCGCTGAGGTAGTTGGTGCGGTTGTCCTCGCCGAAGACGTACGAGTGCAGCGCGCCCGCGTTGATCCGGAACGGCCGGGTCGGCATGTAGGGCAGCGGGTGTGTCTCGCTGCAGCACAGGATGAAGCCCGACGAGTACGACCCGACGAGCATCCCCTCGTCCGGCTCGAAGTGGGTGCAGGTGTCGACGCACACCCGGTCGCCCAGGCCGCGGTGCTCGATCGACCGGATCGTCAGCTTGGTCAGCGCCAGCGACGGCGTGGTGCCGCGCAGCAGCCGCACCAGGCCGAACACGTCGGCGGCCGACCGGGGCGCCAGGAGCACGCCCTCGGAGCCCTTCTCCAGGACGTCGATGATGATCCCGGCTTCCTCGATGTCGTCGGCGTGGCAGATGAGGTCGCCCTCGGAGGAGTCCGCGGCGGCGATCACGATCTCCAGCGGGATCTTCGTCGGGTCCCGGAACCGCACCACGGTGTGGTCCAGCGACGAGGCCGCCCGGCACGCCAGCCGCAGCGACGCGTCGTCGACGACGTGCACCAGCGCGGCCACGTCCGTCGCGCCGCCGCGGCGCTCGCCCTCCAGCGCTTCCACGTCGCCGACCGCCGAGGCCTCCACCAAGGCGATGACGTCGTCGGCCCGCTCGTCGGAGCGGCTGCCGGTGACGAGGACCTTCTTCACCGTGGCGGGCAACGGGGCCAGCACGGCGGGGTCGTCGGCCACCAGCGCGTCGACGCGCGCGTGCAGCGCCGCGTCGATGATCGCCTCGCGCTGCTCCTCGGGCACGGTCCGCAGGTCGATCCAGGCAAGTTTCACGACACACCAACCATCTCTGCTCGGGTAGGGGTGGCCGGGGACGCGTCCCGGCCGTGGACGATCGCGGCCAGTGCCCTGACCGTGCGCTCGGGGTCGGAGCTGGTGAACACGCGCCTGCCGACGGCCAGGCCGCGGCACCCGCTCGCCAGGGCGGTGCTCGCGAACGCCTCGACGTCGGCGCCGTCGCCCGCGCCTCCCGCCACGACGACCGGGATGTGCGTGCCCGCGACGACGTCGGCCATGTCCGCGGCCGGTCGCGTCATCACGGTCTTGACGATGTCGACACCGAGGTCCGTGGCCACCGCGACGGCGTGCGCGACCAGGTCGGCGCGGGTGGGGTCCGCCACCCGCGGACCGCGGGGGTAGACCATCGCGAGCAGCGGCATCCCCCAGCGGTCGCACACCGCGCCGACCACGCCGAGGTCGTGCAGCTGTGCCACCTCGGTGTCCGAGCCGAGGTTCACGTGCACGCTCACCGCGTCGGCGCCGAGGGCGACCGCCTCTTCCACGTTGCCGACCAGCACTTTGGCGTCGGTGTCCGACGCCTGCGCGGTGCTCGCGCTCAGGTGCACCACCAGGGCGTGCCTGCCACCCAGCAGCGGCGCCACCACGTGCGCCCGGCCCTTGTGCACGATGACGGCGTCGGCGCCGCCCGCGCACACCTGGCGGACCAGCCGCTCGACGCCGGCCGCCGAGGCGATCGGCCCGTCGGAGACCGAGTGGTCCATGGGGATGAACAGGTATCTGCCGTCCCCGTGCCGGGACAGCCTTTCCATGCGTACGGTCTTTCCGGTCGAAGATGTCGTCACCATGTATTCCCCTGGTGTCGGAATTGCCTTCGAGGCGTCCTGCCGAGGTGTGGTCGGCCAACGCGCCGGGTGCGGTGAACCCACCGTCGCACCGGCTGCTGAGGAATCGAGCGAGACCGGCCAGGATCGGATCACCGGTTCGGAGTAACGAATTCCGGCTACGATGAGGTGGGGTTGTCCGGTTTTGTCCGGCCCCTGCCGCCTGTCGGCTATCAGGGGGATTTGTGCGAATCAGCGTGCTCGGTCCGATGATGATTACGCACGACGACGGAGCCGTGGTGCTGCCGAGCGCGCCGAAGTGCAAGCAGCTGCTCGCCCTATTCCTGTTGAACGTCAACGCGCTCGTCACCGCGGACGCCTGCGTCGAGGAGCTCTGGCACGAAGCGCCGCCGAAGAGCGCGCTGTCGACGCTGCAGACCTACGTCCTCCAGATCCGCCGATCCCTGCGCTCGGTGCCGTCCTCGTCCTCCGCCCACGCCGAGCCGCTGATCACCCGCAACCGGGGCTACCTGTTCACCGCCGACCCCGAGGACGTCGACCACCTGCGGTTCGAGCACATCACCGCGGAGGCCAGGCAGGCGGTGCGCAAGGGTGACGACGAGCTGGCGTCACGGCGCTTCATCGAGGCGCTGGGCCTGTGGCGCGGCCCGGTGGCGGCCGACGTGCGCCCTGGTCCGATCACCGCGGCCCACCGCGTCGGGTTGGAGGAGGCGCGGCTCAGCGCGTTGGAGCAGCGCATCGAGGCCGATCTCCGACTGGGCCGCCACCGGGCGCTGCTCGACGAACTGGACGATCTCGTCGTGCAGTACCCGGAACACGAGAACATCTGCGCGCAATACATGATCGCTTTGTCGCGTTCCGGACAGGTCGACCGGGCGCTGGAGGTTTACCGCGAGCTGCGCGACCGACTGGTCGGAAAATTGGGTTTGGAACCGTCGCAGGCGTTGCACGAACTTTCCGTGCAGCTGCACAACCCCGACTTGGCGCCATACGCCCAATACCGTCACTCACCCGGTCGCGCAACCGTGGACAGCGGGTGATATTTCGGTTTCCCGAAGTGCCGCCCGGGTCGATGATCACCGGGCTCGGCGGCCTCCGGACGTAGACGGGTGGGTCCGGCGGACCGTTCGGAGGCCGCGACGAAGGTCCCGAACTCGCGCCCCGGGGCCACCCGCGGGGGCCGCAACCGCGATGTCCGGACGGCGATCCGCGAGCCACTCGGTTCCGCTTCGACCGGGACAGAATGCACGCGGGCCATTCGACCCTATTCGACCACGGATTCGACGGAACCACACCGCCGCATCGCGAACCGACGACCTCGGATTATCGCCGTCCAGACCCCTCAATAGTCCGGAGTGATCTTGACGGTTTCCGCGACCCGGCGCTACAGTCCGGCGGAAAGCGCTTTCCAAATGTCACCGGGTTTCCGCCGCCATCAGGTGACGCCGGCCGTGGCAGCCTCGGTTGCCACCGCACCGAGAGGCAGCACCCATGGTTTCGAAGGCAGGGAAGATCGGCCTCGGCCTCCTCGCCGTCATATCGGCGTTCGCCGTGTCCGTGACCGGCTCGACCGGCCAGGCGGCGGCCGGCCCGACGGCGCAGCTCAGCGCCTCGCAGGTCGTCGCCGACATGGGCGCGGGCTGGAACCTGGGCAACCAGTTGGAGGCCAACGCCAACGGGTACCCCAGCGAGACGGCCTGGGGCCTGCCGGTCGTGACGCAGGCCCTCATCGACAAGGTGAAGGCGGCGGGATTCAAGACGATCCGGATTCCGGTCTCCTATTTGAACAACATCGGGGCCGGCCCGGATTACCCGGTCAACGCCTCCTGGCTGAACCGGGTCCAGCAGGTCGTGGACTACGCGTACAACCGGGGCATGTACGTGCTCGTCAACATGCACGGTGACGGCTACAAGACCATCACCGGCTCCTGGCTGATCTGCGACTCGTCCTCGCAGACGACCATCAAGGCCAAGTACCAGAAGGTGTGGCAGCAGATCGCCCAGCGGTTCCAGAACTACGACCAGCGCCTGATCCTGGAGTCGATGAACGAGGAGTTCGACGGGCAGTACGGCCGGCCGACGCAGCCGTGCTACTCGAACATCAACGCCTACAACCAGATCTTCGTGGACACCGTGCGCAGGGCAGGCGGCAACAACGGCTCCCGGTGGCTGCTGGTGCCCGGCTGGAACACCAACATCGACTACACCGCGGGCGACTACGGCTTCGTGCTGCCGACCGACCGGTACCGGTCGTCCACCATCCCCGGCACCGAGCAGCGGATCATGATCTCGGTCCACTACTACTCGCCGTGGGACTTCGCGGGCGAGGAGAACGGCACCATCACGCAGTGGGGCCGGGCCGCCACGAACCCGTCGCGCAGGTCGACCTGGGGCCAGGAGGACTACCTCGACGCCCAGCTGAAGCTGGTGCACGACGCGTTCGTCGTGAAGGGCTACCCGGTCGTCGTCGGCGAGTACGGCTCGATCGACAAGTCCTCGTTCGACTCGTCCAACAACCGGTACCGCGCCGACTTCGCGCGCGCCGTCGTGGCCACTTCCAAGAAGTACGGCGCGGCCACGGTCTACTGGGACAACGGCGTGAACGGGCGGTACGGGTTCGGGCTGTTCGACCGCCGTTCCCCGGCCGTGACGCAGCAGGGGATCATCGACGCCATCATGACCGGCGTCCGCCAGTGACAGCGCCGCGCCCCCGCCCCCCCGGGTCGGGGTGCGGGC
>JBFBCZ010000034.1:98653-110983 GCA_040689555.1 Actinosynnema sp. NPDC051121
GGGGCTTTCCCCCCCCCGGCCCCCGCCCGCCACGCCCCTGGGTAAATCCCCCCCAAAAATCCCGGGCGCCCCCACGTCACCGCCCCGCCCCCGCCCCCGGGGGTGTCGGTGAGCGGGCGCGGCAGCCGTTGCCTCACTCCTGCTTCGCGCGGCGCTTCCGGGTCGCGAACGCCAGTGCCGCTCCCGCTCCGAGGACCAGCACGCCGAGCCCGACCAGCCACGGCAGACCGCCCACGCCGGTGTAGGCCAGCGAACCGGACTGGTTGCCGGCGGGCGCGGTCGTGGTCGGCGCCGGTGTCGTCGTCGGCGGCGCGGTCGTCGTCGTGGTCGGCTCCGGCTGCGGGATGTACACGCCGGCGTCGATCGTGTGGTCGACCTCGCCCGCGTTGGCGGGCGCCGTGACGGGCGCGAAGCCGTTGCACAACTGGCCGGTGGTCGGCGGGACCACGTTGTTGTCGTGCACCCGGTCGTCGCCGACCGTCGGCAGCGTGAACCTCAGCTCGGTGGCGGGCGGTTGGTTCGGCACGGTGGCGGTGTTCGCGGTGCAGACGTTGAACTGCACCGTGTAGTCCGCGCCCGGCGTCAGCTCGTAGGCCGCGCCGACACCGCCGAAGTAGTACTCGCCCGCCGCGTCGGTCTTCGTCGTGGCGACCTGCTTGCCGGTCGCGTCCAGGAGGTTGATCGTCGCGCCCGGCAGCCGCACGTCCGCCGGGTCCTGGACGCCGTTGTGGTCGCCGTCGAACCACACCAGGTTGCCGATCTGGATCGGCGCGTTCGCCGCCTGGTACGCGATGGCACCGAGCCCGCCCGCCTTGCCGAAGCCATTGGCCGGGTTGCGGCCGACGAACTCGTAGGCGTTCCCGGTGGCGTTGTGGCCGGGCCCCTCCCCCGTCGTGACGTTGTAGTAGCCGGTCCCGTTGGTGGCGACGTGGATGGTCGGGTCCATCTGCGTGCTGACGACCCACTCGAGCTGCGGGATGTAGGCGACCGCGCCCTGCGCGCTCTCCTGGTGCGGGCCGCTCGTCGTCGGGCCGTTCGGGGCGAAGTAGTCGCCGGGGAAGTACTCGACCACGCCGGGGCTCTGCTGACCGTCGGGGGAGGTGGTCGTGTGGTCGGGGCAGGCCCCGGTGCCTTCCCAGGAGTACCCGCCGGCGGGGTTGACGCAGGCCATGGTGATGTCGCCGCCGGAGAACCCGCGCTCGGTGCTGTTGTCACCCGGCCGGGGGTCCAGCGAGTCCCAGCCCGTGGCGTCCATGAACCGGTCGCGGAAGCCGAGGACCATCGACCCGTCGCGGGTGAACGCCAGGCTGGCCAGCTGCGGCTGCGGGTCGATCAACGCGCCGCCGCCGTTCACGTCGTGCGCGCCCCAGGACGCCAGGTCGGTGCGCCAGGCGTTCCAGTGGTCGGTCTGGGCGCCGGAGGTCGCGCCGGTGAGCACCTCGCCGCGCTCGTAGCCGAGCGGCTGGGTCAGCACCGCGGTGAACCGCGAGCCGTCGTAGGCGTAGACGACCGCCTTGAGGTCCGCCCGGGCGCGCGTGCTCTCCGCGCTGCACACACCGCCCACGTACAGGGTGTTGTCGTGCGCGTGCACGGAGAACGGTCGCCAGTCGTCGGGTGACGCGCAGCCGGGGTCGGGCACCGGCACGGTGGCACGGGGCGCGGACGCGCTGTCGCCGGTGGCGTCGAAGCTGACCAGGCTGCGGGTCAGCAGGTTCACCGCGTACAGCGTCGAGCCGTCCTCCGACAGGGTCAGGCCGCCGATGCTCTCCTTGCCTGCGGCCTCGGTGAAGCCGCTGTCCTTGATGATGTTGGCGGTGTCGTGCGGCGTCACCACCGCGCCCGGCACCTTCGCGAACAACGTCGGCGCGCCGCCGCCGTCGACCGGCACGGTGTAGATCGCGTCACCGCCGCCGGGCCCGTACAGGGTGTGCCGCCGCGCGAACGCGCTCTGGAACAGCCGCCGCCGGTCCTTGTCGTAGGCCAGCCCGAACGTGGTGCCGACCTGGGCCTGGGTGGCCAGCGTGGTCGGGCACGCGAGGTCCTCGGGGCACGTGCCGCGGGCGTTCACGCCGAACGCCACCAGCGCCTTGGTGTCGGTCCCGTTCCCGCCGTTCTGGACCGGCACGAAGTACCGGGCGTCCGGCAGGGTGTAGTGGACGGGGTTCCAGACGCCGGTGATCACCGAGTCGTCCTTGCCGTCCGACACGTCCACGAAGGTCGTGAAGCTGTCGAAGTGGTTGGCCGCCGTCGAGGCGGGCGCCGCCCGCAGGTACGCGCTGTAGGGCTCGGGAACCGTGACGTCGACGCGGTAGTGGCCGCCCGTCAGCACGGCCGACGGGGGCACGACGACCTTGCCGGTGGCGTCCGTGACGCCGGTGACGTGGTGGCCCTCGCGGTCGGAGACGTCGACGTCCATGCCCTCCTGCGGCACGTCCATCGTCGTGTTGATCACGCCGGTGCCGAAGAAGTCCCGCAGCACCTGGACCGTCAGCGTGCCGTCCGCCGCCGACGCGGCGGCCGTGCCCGTGACGGCCCCGGTGACGCCGCTGCTCACCACGAGCAGACCGGCCAGTCCCGCCCGCGCGAATCGACCTCTGTGCGCCCGGGCTCTCCGGCTCATCGTTGTCCCCTCGTGGAAGTAGGCGTGATCCGTCACAGACAACCAGAGCGGCGTCCTGCGGTGGGGTGAGTGGTTGGGTGAATCAGGGGGTGAATCGGCGTCCCTGTTAGCCTCGCGCCACATGCGGAGCATGCGAGCCAAGCAACGCCTCCCGCGTCGGGCGGTGGTCGCCCTCGGCGTCGTGGTGGCGGTCGTGGTCGGAGTAGCCGCGTTCCTCGTCCTCGACCGCGGTTCCGAGCCCGCCGGTCCGCGCGCGCTGACGTCGGACGAGGTGAACCGGCTGGCGATCGCGCGGTTCCGCAACTACGAGGCAGGCGGCCGTGCGGTCACGATCACCGTGCCGACCACCGCGGGCGGGCTGGTCATCACCGGGTCCGTCGACTACCGGGCCGGACTCGGCTACGGGGTGGTGCACGGGACCGGGCGTGACGCGTCGGGCGACGGGCTGATCCAGTGGAGCACCACCGCCGTGTTCGCCCACCCGATGGCGGACGCCCCGGCGGAGGCACCGGCCTCGCCGCCCGGCTCGGAGTGGCACCGCCGTGAGCTGCGAACGGCCGGCAGTGCGCTGGACAGCGCGTTGCTCATCACGCTCAGCCTCGGCAGCGACCGGCCGGACAACGCGGAGTTGCTGCCGCAGAACGGCGCCGCGTGGGTGGGCCGCGACGAGGTGGGCGGCCGTGAAGTGGACGTCATGTCCGGGCCGGGTGCTCGTGCCAAGCCGGGCACCGCGGGGAACGTCCGCTACTGGATCGACTCGGACGGCGCCATGCACCGGGTCCAGGCCGACGTGGAGTCCGAGCCGCACCCGGTGGTCATCGACTTCGACAGCCGGCCCTACGTCCCGGTGCAGCCCGCGCCAGGGGTCACCGCCACGCCGTAGCGCCCGGTCAGGGCGTGCGCACCAGCGCGCCGTCGGCGAGCAGCGACGCCGGCGGCAGCGGGATCGCGGCGACGTCCGGCAGCTCGGGAGAGGCGGGCACGGCGGTGGCGGCGGCCGTGGTGGCGTCCGGGAGCTGCGGTTGCGGCGCGGGCGCGGCCACGTCGGTGAACGGGATGCCGCGCGGCGGTTTCGGTCCCGTCCACTCACCCGACGGCGACTGGTCGGCGGCGGGGCAGGGCGCGGTCGTCGCCAGCTCGGCGGGCGCCGTCGTCGTGAGTGCGTTGCCCTGCAGGCAGTTGCCCCGGCCGCGGGTGGCGGTGGGGAACGTCCAGCCCACGTCGACGCCGTTGGCGGTGAAGGCGTTGTCGGCGATGCGGTTGCCGTCGGGCGGCACGTCGGAGGTCGCGGTGAGCACGAGCCCGGCGTTGGCGTTGCCGTCGATCCGGTTGCGGACGACCTGGTTGTCGCTGCCGCCGTCGATGCCGACGCCGATGCCCCACCCGCCGTCGGCCTGCTCGGGCGTCGCGTCCTGCTGGTTCGCCGCGATCAGGTTGCCCGCGACCACGGCTCCCTCCTGCGGCAGCAGCTTCTCCTGGTGGTCGGAGTTGGTGGTGAGACCGACCCGGTTGCCGACGAAGCGGTTGCGCACCACGTACACGTCGCCGCTGGCGTTGGTGCCCTCGTAGCCGACCGCGTTCAGCTCGGCGACGTTGTCCCGCACCACGATCCGGCACGGCTTGCACTGCCCGACGTAGATCCCGGAGTCGGCCGAGCCGGACGCGTAGGAGTGCTCGATCACGCCGTCCTGGGCGGAGAACGCGTAGATGCCGTAGAGCCCGTTGCGAGTGGCCGTCACGTGCGAGACCAGGAAGGACTTCAGGAACGTGACGGGCTCGTCGCCGGTGTCGTAGCCGCCCTCCCCCGGCGTCCCGGCGGCCGCCTTCGCCGAACCGGTGACGAGGATGCCGTTCTGGGTGTTGTTCCGCACCGTCAGGTTCTCCACGGCCACGCCGGGCGCGGTGACCACGACGCCGTTGGGCTGCCGCAGCTGCCCGTCGATGACGACCGCGTCCCGGGACTCGCCGCGCAGGGTGACCTGAGCCGTCCCGACCTTGACCGACTCGTGGTAGACACCCGGCGCCACCAGCACGAGATCACCCGGTTGGGCCAACGACACCGCGTCGGAGATCGTCGGCGCGTCGGACGGCACGCGGATCGTCACGCGCGTGCCGTCCGGTCGACCGCCGTTGCCCGATCCGTCGTCGTCGGTGCCGCAGCCGGCCAGGACGAGCGCCGCCGCGATCACCCCAAGAGCGAGACGAAGCATGGGCCCAGTCTGGCACGACCGCCGGATTCGTCTGCGGTAGGCCGAATCTGGCACTCTCGACCCGTGCGCCGAGCCGAAGACCTCCCGTCGCGCCGTGCGTTCCTCGGCGCCGCAGTGCTGGCCGCCGGCCTCACCGCGGCCTGCGAACCGGGTTCCGCCCGCCCGGACCAGCGCGGCGCCACCGCGACCGTGCCGCCGACGGGTCCCCACCAGGCGGGCGTCGTGCTCCCCCGCGAAGCGCAGCGCAACCTGCTGGTCGTGGTGGCCGACGTCGCCGACGGGGTGGCGGTCGGCCCGCTGCTGGCGGAGTTCGGCGAGACCGTCCGCGCGCTCACCGCCGGCGCCGACGCACGGCTGCTCGGCCTGCCACCGGGCGACCTGACCGTGACGATCGGGGTCGGTCCCCGGCTGGTGCGCGTGGTCGACCCCTCGTTGCCCGGTGCGGCGGACCTCCCGCCGTTCTCGCACGAGCGGATCGCCCCGCAGGCGCGCGGCGGCGACCTGCTGGTGCAGATCTGCGCCGGCGACCCGACCGTCCTGTCGGTCGTCGCGGCGGCGTTGCTGGGCCAGGCCGGCGACCGGGCGCGTGAGCGCTGGCGGCAGTCCGGGCGTCGCGGTGCGACCGTCCCGGTGGGCCGGGACCTCACCGCACCGCGCAACGTCTTCGGCTTCGTGGACGGCATCGTGGGTCCGCACACGGCGGACCAGGAGCGGCGGGACCTCTGGCTGAGCGGACCGCCCGCGGTCGCGGGAGGGACGATCGCCGTGGTGCGGCGCATGGAACTGGACCTCGCGCGGTTCGCGGCGTTGCCCGTGGCGGCGCAGGAAGCGGTCTTCGGCCGGCGACGGGACGACGGCACGCCGCTCTCCGGCGGCACCATCGCCTCCGACCCCTCCCTCGGCGCGAAAACACCGGACGGGCGTTACCTCATCCCGGCGGACGCCCACCTCCGCAGGGCGCACTCGGCCGCGGTCGGCGTCGGCCTCATGCTGCGCCGCTCCTACAGCTTCGACGAACCCGCGCCCGGCCTGCTCTTCATCAGCTTCCAGAACGACCTCGCGACGTTCACGAAGACCTTGACCCGCATGGAGAACGGCGACGCGCTGCTGCCGTTCACCACCACGACCGCCAGTGCCACGTTCCTGGTCCTGCCGGGGTTCGACGAACGGCAACCGCTCGGCGCCACCCTGTTCCGCTAGCGCGTGTCTCAGCGATCAAGCAGTGAGCTCGACCGCGAACGTCGACTACCGGGCTGTTTCCCGCCGCCATGTCTTGTTCCAGCGCTCAGCCGCCCCGATCGCGAGCCAAGGCGGACGGTGACCGCGCTTACCGCCTTGCGGGAGCACGCCGCAGCCCGGGCAGGGCCTGTTCTCACCTTTCAACGCCCACCCGCACGCGATGCAGGTCACGATCGGGTCCGCGCCGGAGTCGTACGCGGCGACCACCCTGCGGACGACGGTGACCAGCCGATCGGTGGGATGCTGCTCGAAGTCGGGGCAGTGGAGGTGGATCGCGCCGCCGAACGCCCGGTCGGCCCGGCGTGGGACCCGTCTCCCGGCCGCCTTGTCGCGACGACGGCGTTCCTCGAACGCTACCGCGCGTTCCCGCCAGACCGCACGGGCTTCCTCCAACTCGTCCACCGCGCGGCGCAGTGAATCGAGGTCGTCCTCCAACTGCTGCGGGATGCGGGCGTTGGCGACGAGGTGGTGCCAGGTGGCGCGGAAGCCGTAGGGGGCGAAGTGCAGCGCGCACTCCCGAAGGGAGAGCAACCGCGCGCGAGGGGTGAGCGCGTCGTCGCGCACCCGCCGGGCAGCCGCGGGGAAGCTCGTCACGACCGGATCGTAGGGGAACACCGGTGGTCGTGCCGCCGATTCGGGCCCGATCTCCACCTGGCCGAGTTCGCCCGTTCACCTTGCATCCGCATGAACGTGCCCGATGACCAGCCGCTGCCTGCGTTCCTGCGCGGTTCGACATCGAGCACACCTTCCGCATGCTCAAACAGACCCTGGGCCGGACCACCCCGAAACTCCGCTCACCCGAGCAGGCCGACCGATGGAGCTGGTTGCTGCTCGCCGCCCACACCCAACTGCGCCTCGCCCGCGGCCTGGCAGCCGATCTGCGCCGTCCCTGGGAGAGAACCGTTTCGCCCGAACGGTTGTCCCCGGCCAGGCTCCGACGAGGGTCTCGGCACCTACGCCCACACATCGCCTGCCCGGCACGTGTCCCGAAACCCTCCCGACCAGGCCCCGGACGCCCGACCGGAGTGCCCAACACCGAACCCGCACCACGACACCACGTCCACACCCTCACCAGCACGAACGAGCTAGAGCACGCCGAGTTCGTGCGCCCGCATCAGCGCACCCTCCCGACTGGACGCGCTGAGCTTCCGGTAGGCGCTCTTCACCTGCGTGCGCACGGTGTTGACCGACACGACGAGCTTGCGCGCCACCTCCGTCACGGTGAGGCCGGCCTCCAGTTCGGTCAGGACCACCTGCTCGCGGTTGGTCAGCTCCACCAGCTCGACCCGGTCGGGGAACACCGGTCGCGCCCGCGCCAGTCGCCGCGCCGCCTCGTCGGTCAGGGGCAGCTCGCCGAGCCGGACCACCTCGTCCCGATCGGACGGTGACAGCGAGGCGAGCGAGAGCACCTCGTCGGGCGCTCGGACGTGGCGCAGCAGCGCGAGGGAGCGGCGGGCCTCGTCCCGGTCTCCCATCCGCACCGCGGCGATCGCCTTGAGCAGCACCATCTGCCGGGCGTCACGGCGCGAGGCGGTCTCGTGCCAGGGCGTGCGCGCGGCCATCGCGCGGACGGCCTCGTACTCGCCGTTCAGCAGGCGGAGCCGGGCGGCGGGCAGCGCCAGCCACGAGCCCTGCGGGTCCGCCTCCTTGATCAGCCGCAGCGCGCGCGTGGGTTGGCCGGCGGCGATCAGGAGCTCGACGTGCGCGCGCCGGAGCACCCGGGACGCGGTGCCCTGCCCGACGAGCCCCGGGGCGTGGGCCAGCGGGAGCGCGCCGAGGTGGGCCAGCGAGGTCATCGGGTCGCCGAGGTGCAGCCCGTGCGCGGCCACCAGCGCCGCCACGAACGGCCAGACCTCGAGCTGCTTGGTGCCGTCACCGGTGATCTCCAAGCACGCTTCGAGGGTCGCCTCGTCGTAGCGGTCCAGCGCCTCCCAGCCCTCGGCGATCGTGCCGCCCGCGGTCAGCAGGAACCGGACCCGCTCGGACGGCGACTCGAAGCCGCGCATCCGGTCGAGCCACTGCCGGGCGAGCGCGCCGTGGCCGAGGTACCCGAAGACCATCGCGAGGTTCGCGGCGGCGTTGAGGGCGGTGGCCGCCGTCCCCGGCTCGCTCGTCGCGCGCTCGTACGCCTGCCGGTACAACGTCACCGCGGCCGGGAAGTCGTCGGCCAGCGAGCGCGTCAGGCCCCGTTGCAGCGCGAGCCACCCGGGGCGCGGTTCCGCGTCCGCACCGGGCAGCGAGCCGAGCCGGGCCGCGCGGGCCGTCAGGCGCTCGCCCAGCTCCTCGGCCTCGGCGGTCGCCCCTCTCATGCGGTACCCGATCATCGCCGCGGTGCCGACCGTGACGAGCGTCGCCACCGACGTCTCCGCCTCGACGTCCATCCGCTCCGCCAGGCGGGTGCCGAGTTCCGCGTAGTGGTGCAGGAACGGCCGCAGTTCCCCGGCGTGGGGCTCCCTCGCCGCGTGGTAGGCGGCGACCCACGCGAGCATCAGGCGGGGGCGGGCCCGCAACTCCTCGTCCGGCACCTGGTCGAGCACGTGCAGCAGCCGGCCGGCGAGGTCGCCCTCCACCGCGAGGATGTGCTCGTCGCACACGGCTTCGAGCGCCGCCCAGTCCCGGTCCTCGACGATCGCGGCCAGCGTTCCCGGTAACCCGGCGATCGGCACACGAGCGGATTGCGTGCTGCGAGGCACCGCCTCTGCCCCTCCCCCAGGCCGGACCACTGGATCTCGCTCACGAGCGGGAGTCCCCCGACTCCCCGCCGCTCACCCATGCGGGCAAGACCAACCCTGGCACGCATAAGCAGGAGTCGTCATGCCCGACAACCGGGTGAACTTGACCCACTATAAGGCGAACGGTGAAGCTCGGAACGGAGCACCCCTCATACCCCGTCCGGGATCGCCGCCCGACTTTTCATTTCCGCACAATTGCGGAGAATGGCCGACGTCGGGTATTCGAACAGGTGGGATGGCAGGGTCGAGAAGAGAACACCGTGGCCGTTCCGTCCGGGTGACCGGCGACCACGGTGTCCGTTCGGGTGAACGCGGGTCAGTCCAGCGCGGCCAGCAGGTCGGCGATCAGGTCGTCGGCGGACTCGATGCCCACCGAGAGGCGCACCAGGTCGGCCGGGACCTGCAACGGCGAGCCGGCCGTGCTCAGGTGCGTCATCCTGCCGGGGTGCTCGATCAGCGACTCGACACCGCCGAGGGACTCGGCCAGCGTGAACAGGCGGGTGCGGGAGCACACCCGCAGCGCGGCGTCCACACCGCCTTCGACGGTGAACGACACCATGCCGCCGTAGCGGCGCATCTGCTTGGTGGCGACCTCGTGACCGGGGTGGTCGGGCAGGCCCGGGTAGTACACCTGCGTCACCTTGGAGTGGCGCAGCAGGGCCTCGGTGATCTTCTCGGTGTTGTCCGAGTGCTTCTCCATGCGCACTTCGAGGGTCTTGATGCCGCGCAGGGTCAACCAGGCGTCGAACGGCCCCGGCACCGCGCCGGCGGCGTTCTGGAGGAACCCGAACGCCGTGTTCAGCTCGTCGTCGGAGGTCACGAGCGCGCCGCCGATGACGTCCGAGTGGCCGCCGATGTACTTGGTGGTGGAGTGCAGCACCACGTCGGCACCCAGCTCCAGCGGGCTCTGGAGGTACGGAGACGCGAACGTGTTGTCCACGAGCAGCCGCGCGTCCACCGAGTGCGACAGCTCGGCCAGCAGCGCGATGTCGGCGATGCGGAGCAGCGGGTTGGTGGGGGTCTCCACCCAGACGAGCCGGGTGTTCGGCCGCACCGCGGCGCGCACCGCGTCGACGTCGGACAGCGACACGGGCGTGTACTCGATGCCCCAGTGCGCCATCACCTTGTCCAGCAGCCGGAACGTGCCGCCGTAGGCGTCGTTCGGGATGATCACGTGGTCGCCGGGCCGCAGCATCGTGCGCAGCGCGGTGTCGGTCGCCGCCATGCCCGAGGCGAACGCCCGCCCGTGCCGGCCGCCCTCCAACGCCGCCAGGCACTCCTCCAGCGCGGCCCGGGTCGGGTTGCCGGTGCGCGAGTACTCGAACCCGCCGCGCAGCCCGCCCACCCCGTCCTGCGCGAAGGTGGAGGTCGCATGGATCGGCACGATCACCGAACCAGTCGTGGGATCGGGGTCCTGACCGACGTGGATAGCCCTGGTCGCGAACCCGTAGTGATCTGTCTCGGTCATGGCGATCAGCGTATCGTCGTCCAAGATCGTTTCCCGCATGGTGGTACGGACGACCGGAGCACCGGTTCGGGTGAAGGTCGGGCCGACGTGACGCGGGCCGGGCCGTCGAGCGAACCGGACGATCGCACCTTTTCGCAGGTCACCCCTGTCCGATCTGGGTCGACGACCGGTACCCTGCCCGTTTCGGCGCGAAAGAACCCCCTGTCGCATTCGGCGCAGAGCCCGCCCGACCCGGCTCGGGCACTACCGCCGTTCGGCCTAGCGGCGGCCGTGCCGGACGTCGGCCCGGGCCCGCGTTCTGCGGGTACGCGTTGGACCGAACACCGGTACGGGCCTCGGCAACCGGCGGTATCGGGGGCATGTCTATGAACCATTCGTGTGACCGCCATGTTTCTACCGTATGACAGTCATACGCAAATGCCGTTAACCCAAACGGACACGTTGCCGAACCTGTGTCGGCTGCTAATCTTGCGATCGCCTTGAGGGGTAGCCAAGTATCGGCACTGCGAAACCTGTGAGACCTGGGGGAGGTCAAACCACAGAAGGAGTTTCGGACGAACCCCGTCCGACCTTCGCCTTCGCAGGGTCGACATCTGTCGCCATCGAAGTCTTCGATCCGGCCGCGGCATTGCGCCCGCCCGGTCGAACCGTATCCGACCATTCACTCCGGCTTTGCTCGGCATGCGCTCCACGGCGCTCCGGGCACGGTCGGGGCGTAGTGCGCTGGGGGGAGCGTGCCGATTAACACGGCATTGGTGCTGGAAGACGGTCGCGTGTTCCGCGGTGAGTCCTACGGCGCGGTCGGGGTGAGTCTGGGCGAGGTGGTGTTCTCGACCGGGATGACGGGTTATCAGGAGACGTTGACCGATCCGTCGTATCACCGTCAGATCGTGGTGCAGACCGCGCCGCAGATCGGGAACACGGGTTGGAACGACGAGGACGACGAGTCGTCCCGTATCTGGGTGGCCGGTTACGTGGTGCGTGATCCGGCGCGGGTGCCGTCGAACTGGCGGTCCGTCCGCGGCCTGGACGAGGAACTGGCCCGTCAGGGTGTCGTGGGTGTGTCGGGTATCGACACGCGGATGTTGACCCGGCACGTGCGCGAGCAGGGGGCGATGCGCGCGGGCGTGTTCTCCGGCGACGAGCTGGGCAGCGTGGAGGAGATGCTGGAGCGGGTCCGCAGTGCGCCGGTGATGACGGGCGCGGACCTGGCGGGTGACGTGACCACTCGCGAGCCGTACGTGGTGGAGGCGGTGGGTGAGCGGCGTTTCACCGTGGCGGCGTTGGACCTGGGCATCAAGTCGAACACGCCGCGGATGATGGCCGCGCGTGGCATCGAGGTGCACGTGCTGCCGCTGAACTCGACCCTGGATGATCTGTTGGCGGTGGGTCCGGACGGGGTGTTCCTGTCCAACGGTCCCGGTGACCCTGCCACGCAGGCGCACGCGGTCGAGCTGACCCGGGAGGTGTTGGACCGGCGGATCCCGTTGTTCGGGATCTGTTTCGGTAATCAGATCCTGGGGCGTGCGCTGGGTCGTGACACCTACAAGATGCGCTATGGCCATCGGGGCATCAACATCCCGGTGATCGACGTGGCGACGGGGAAGGTGGCGATCACCTCCCAGAACCACGGGTTCGCGCTGGAGGGTGAGCCGGGCGAGGAGTTCGGTTCGGATTTCGGTCGTGTGTTGTTGAGCCATTACTGCCCGAACGACGGCACGGTCGAGGGCGTGCGCGCCCTGGAGGTGCCCGCGTTCAGCGTGCAGTACCACCCGGAAGCGGCGGCGGGCCCGCATGACGCCGCGCCGTTGTTCGACGAGTTCGTGACGATGATGGGCGAGGGCCGCTGACCATGCCGAAGAGAACTGATCTCAAGCACGTTCTGGTCATTGGTTCGGGTCCGATCGTGATCGGTCAGGCCTGTGAGTTCGATTATTCGGGGACGCAGGCGTGCCGGGTGTTGCGGGAGGAGGGGCTGCGGGTCTCGCTGGTCAACTCCAACCCGGCCACGATCATGACCGATCCGGAGTTCGCCGACGCCACCTACGTCGAGCCGATCAC
>JBFBCZ010000035.1:0-105996 GCA_040689555.1 Actinosynnema sp. NPDC051121
GGTCCCCGGTGGGGGGGCCCCCTTCCCCTGGGGAAACCCCCCCGGCGGTGTTTTTTTATGCGGGGGGGGCGGGGGGGGGGCGGGCCGGGGGGCCCCCCAACCCCCCAATACCCCCCTGTTTGCCCCCACGTGAACAAGCACCTGGTTGCGGCAGAAGTCTCTTACGGATCGCGTATACCTGTCCAGGGAAATCCATCAAGATCTTCGGATAATTTCAGCACGAACTGTGGTCAAGTTCAGTACAACTAATCGGTAGAACATCACGCCCCGACCCGAGAGGCCCTGCATGTCGACCTCGGCCCAACTGCTCCTGCCCGCGGGCAACAAGCTCAGCAGGCTGCTGCACACCTCGCCGCTGCTGATGGACACCACGTTGGACCAGCTCAGAACGTTGATCGCGGTCTACGAGACGCGGTCGGCGCTGCGCGCGGCCCGGGTCCTCGGCCGCGAGCAGTCCAGCGTGCAGAAGCAGATCGACACGCTCAACCGCAACTTCAAGTCGTTGTGCGGCGAGCCGCTGGTAGTCAAGCAGGGCCGGGGAAAAGACGTGCTCATCACACCGACCGGCGAGGCGTTGGTCGAATTGGCGCGCACCACGTTGACGGAGTGGCTGGATTCGATTCACGAGTGCCGGCGCAAGCTCGGCACCACGGTCACCGTGGGCACGACGCGGTTCATGCTCGACTCGCTGGCCAAGGCCTGGCACCACGTGGCGGACGACTTCCGCCGGCGGGACGTGGAGCTGAAGGTCGTGCACATCCGCACCAAGGACATCTGGAAGAGCCTGGAGTCCAAGGAGGTCGACATCGTGTGCGGCAGCGTGGTCACGCACGCGGGCCGCAACAGCGGGGTCGAGGACTTCGACGTGATCGAGTGGCGGCGCGGCGGGCTGGCGCTGCTCACGAACCTGCCGGAGAGCAGGCTGGGCGGGAGCGTCGGCACCGGGGAGTTGCCGAAGCTGCCGCTGGTCGTGCCCGGTGACGGGCTGATCGCGGAGTTCCTGCGCGGCTGGTTCGGCGCGGACTACCGCAACGAGCTGGACATCGCGGCCGAGATCGACGAGATCCAGTACGGCATGTCGCTGCTGCGGTCCGGCCTGGTCGAGGGCTGCATGATCGTCACCTCGGGCCTGGGCGTGGTGGCCGCGAACAACGAGCTGCGCGAGGGGTCGGGCCTGCGCGTGGTGGAGCTGAAGAACGACCGCAAACCGCAGCTTGAGCGGTTGGTCGGGGTCTTCGCCCGCAAGGAGGAGCGGGCGAAGTTCCCGGCCGACCACCCGTTGAACCTGCTGTGGGCGGCGTTCCAGCGCGAGGTGTCGGACTAGCGGTCCCGGCCTAGCGCGCCGGGTCCGCCGGGCGTTCCTCGCGACGCCGTTGGGCTTGGCGCACCAGCCACTCCAGTCCGGTCAGCGGCTTCGGGACCTCAGGCTTCTGCCGTTCCACGGGCTCCTCCTGCTCCTGTTGCGGTTGGGGCGACGGACGCTGGGCGTCGAGGTCGTTCATGGCGCGCTCCCTACCTTGGTCGACAGCGAGTGCCGTCGATCGGAGCACCGACCGGGGTCCGTCCGCTAGGGCGATCAGCCCAACGGGTGACCAAGCCGCACGTTTGCGGCAGGCACCGCCACCGCTTTGGGGTTGGGTGTGGTGATCGGCACGTCGGACGCTCGCAAGGGGGCGGATGTGAGCGGGTTGGAGACGGCCCTGATGACCGTCGCGCGCACCGTGGCACGGCAAGCCGTCAGCGCCTGGCTGGGGCACCGGACCGCGGCCAAGGAGCGCTCGAAGGACCTGTCCGAGCTGATCAGGGTCTCGTTCGCGGACAAGATCCACCGCCGGCGGCTGGAGCGCCAGGTCGAGGACATCGCCGACGGCGTGCTCCAGCGCCTGCAGCCGTACTGCGACGCGGAGTTCCGCGGCTTGGACGAGTCCGAGCAGATCGCCGTGCTGCTCGCCGTCGCCCACACCGTCTCGACCGCCGACCTGTCCGACAGCGCCCTCTTCGAGGCGGACGCGAAGGCGTCCCGGCTGACGCGCCGGCTGCGTCGGCGGGTGCCCGACGACGAGGCGACCCGGGCCCTGGGCGAGGTGGGGGCCCAGCTGTACTCGCTGGTGCTGACCGAGTGCGTCGAGGACTACGTGCACCTGGTCACGCACCTGGCGGCCTTCGTCCCCCGCGCGGCCCAGGAGATGCTGAACCGGCTGTCCGACCTGGGCGGCGAGATGTGCCGGATGCTCGACCGGCTGCCGGTGCGCCGCCTCGACGCGCCGTCCGGAGACGGCTTCGACGACGAGTTCCGCCTCGAGTACCTGGGGCTGGTCAGCGAGACCTTGGACGAGCTGCGGTTCTTCGGCGTCGACCTGGAGAACCGCGCGCCGCGCACGACGCTGAGCGTCGCCTACATCAGCCTGAACGTGACCTCGGGCGGTGAGCGGCCCGTGGAACGCTCGGCGGTGTCGCGCACCGAGTGGCGGGAGTCGATCGACAGCCGCGAGGCGACCGTCCGGGTCGAGCACGCCCTGGCCGGGAGCGCACGCCTGCTGATCAGCGGCGAGGCAGGTTCGGGGAAGTCGACGCTGCTCAACTGGCTCGCCGTCACGGCGTCCCGCGGCGGGTTCACCGGGCCGCTCGCCGAGCTCAACGGGTGGGTGCCGTTCCTGGTCAAGCTGCGCAGCTACGCGGGGCGCCGGTTACCCCGGCCCGACCAGTTCCTGGACGACGTGGCGTCCGCCATCACCGGCCACATGCCCGAGGCGTGGGTGGACCGCCAGCTTCGGCGGGGACGGGCGCTGCTGCTGGTGGACGGCGTCGACGAGCTCACGGACGCGCACCGCAACCAGGTCCGGCCGTGGTTGCGCCAGCTGACCTCCGCCTACCCCAGCGCCCGGATCGTCGTGACGTCGCGTCCGGCGGCGGCAGCGGCGGGCCGGCTGGAGGACTTCGGCACGGCCACGCTCGCCCGGATGAGCCCAGCCGACATCAGGCTGTTCGTCGCCCAGTGGCACGCCGCGGCACAGGACGCGGGTGGCCTGCCCGCGCACGTGAAGGCGCTGGGCCGGTACGAGGCGACCTTGATGTCACGGCTGGAAAGCAGCCCTCACCTGCACTCCCTGGCCGCTACGCCACTGCTGTGCGCGATGTTGTGCGCGTTGAACCTGGACCAGCAGCGGCAGTTGCCGCGCAACCGGATGGGGCTGTACGAGGCAGCCCTCAAACTGCTGCTCCGGCGACGCGACGAGTACCGCGAGGTGCCGAGCTTCGCCTCCGTGACACTGGACGACAAGAGCAAGATGGATCTGCTGCGCGACCTGGCGTGGCGGCTCACGCTCTACAACAAGTCGGTGGTGCCCGAGGCGGACGCGATCGCCTGGACCGGCCGGCGGCTGGAGGACATGCCGCAGGTGACGGAGTCGGCGGACAACGTCTTCCTGCACCTCCTGCACCGGTGCGGTGTGCTCAGGGAGCCCGTCCAGGACCGGATCGACTTCGTGCACAGGACGTTCCAGGAGTACCTGGCCGCGTCGGAGGTGGCCGAGCGCGACCACGTCGACCTGCTGATCGCCAAGGCACACCTGAAGCTGTGGCGCGAGATCGTGATCATCACGGCCGGGCACGCCATCGACCCGCTGCGTCGCAAGCTGCTCAACGGCGTCCTGGACCGGGCGGAGAACGAGCCGCGCCACCGGCGCAAGCTGCGGCTGCTGGCGGTGGCGTGCCTGGAGACCATGTCGACCGTGCCGGGTGACGTGCTGCCGAGGATCGAGGCGTGCCTGGACGAGGTGATCCCGCCCCGGGGGATGGCCGAGGTGCGCTCCTTGTCGTCGGCGGGCGACTACGTGCTCCGCAGGCTTCCGGCGGACTTGGACGCCTTGTCCGAAGCCGCTGCCGCGGCGACCGTGGCCACCGCGAGCGCGATCAACGGGGCCGCAGCGCTGGACGTGCTGGCGAGGTACGGCGCGGACGGGCGGGAACAGGTCGTCACGGAGCTGATCAACGCCTGGAACTACTTCGACCCGGACGAGTACGCCCGCCGCGTGCTGGCCCGGTCCCCGCTGCGCAGCGGTTCGCTGTCGATCAGCGACCCCTCGGTGGTGCCGTCGCTCGACCACCTGGGGGAGCTGGCGAACCTGCACGTCGAACTGGACCACAGCGGCGACCTGGCAGCGCTCAGCGGTGCGCCTGCGCTGCGGTCACTGCACGTCGCCGGAGGCCCCGAGGTGGACCTCGGAGTGCTCGCCGAGCACGGTGACCTCGAAACGCTGGAAATCTCCTGCCCCGTCACCGCCGACAGCCTCGGTGCTCTCACCAAGCTGACCCGGTTGAAACGGCTGTGGATCCGCGCGACCCCCTCCGCGTCGAGCCTCGCCTTCCTCGCGCCGCTGCACGACCTCGAGAGCCTCAACGTGTACGGGTTGGCCAACGTGCGCGACTTCTCACCGTTGCGCGACAAGCCCCGGTTGGAGGAAATCCTGCTGGGCGGCTGCCGCGGGCTCACCGACCTGCACGAGTTGGGCCACCATCCCGGCCTGCTCAGGCTCTACCTGATCAAACCGTCGCCGGCCAACGGGCTGGCCTCCGTTTCGGACCTGTTCCCCCGGTTGCGGTTCCTCAGCCTGCGCTACGCCACCGGCGTCACCGACCTCACGCCCCTGACCGCCCTGGTGGACATGGACCACCTGGACCTCGAGGGATGCGCCGAGATCGAGGACCTGACGCCTCTCGCCGCCATGCCGTCGTTGCAGCACTTGGACCTGAGGGCTTGTCGACGGGTGACCGATGTGACGCCGCTGCGCCGTCTGCCGCACCTACGGCGGCTCTACCTCAACGGCGTCGGTGAAGGCATGGACGTCGCGCCCCTCGGGTCGCTCTCCTCCCTCGTCATCCACATCGACGAGGACCAGGTGATCACCGGTGAGGAGCACCTGCCGGAGACCGTCAGGATCGATCGCATGGCGCCGCGCTACTTCGACGACTAGCTAACCGGCGAAGGCGTCGTCGTAGCGCTCGGCGTACCTGGTGGGCGTCTCGCCGAACATGGCGGTGAAGTCGCGCACGAAGTGCGGTTGGTCGGCGTAGCCGAGGTCGGCCGCCAGCGCGGCCCAGTCGATCCGGCCGCCCGCCGCCATGCGCTCGGTCACCTCGTGCAGGCGGTAGCGGCGGATCACCCACTTCGGGCCGACGCCGACGTGCTCGGCGAACAGGCGCTGGAGCTGCCGGACGCTGCCGCCGACCTCGCGGGCCAGCACGTCGACGCGGGTCATCAGGGGGTCGGTGACGATCCGGTCGACGATCTCGACGGCCTGGCGGGCCTTGGGGTCCGGCTCGGGCAGGTGGCGGCGGAGCGCGTCCTCCACGCCGTCCGGGTCGGCGTGCGCGGGCAGGTGGCGGAAGACCGTCGCGGCCGGGACGGTGCGGTCGGTGAGCCCTTGGACCGGCGCGCCCAGGAACGGCCGGAACGCGCCCGGGCGGAAGGCGACGCCGAACACCCGGCCCGTGCCGTCGAGCTCCTTGAACACGTGCCCGCTCGACACGCCGGACAGCGCGGCGGCGCCGTCGTGGAACGTGAGGTGGACGTTCGGGTAGGGCACGACGAGCTGCCGGTAGGGCCGGTCGTAGTCCCACTCGACCACCCAGTACCGCGCCACGTGCGCGGCCAGGTCGGGCGACGGCCGGTGGAACTCGAGGCGCTGGTGCCGCCGCCACGCCAGTTCCCGCTCGTCCCTCGTCACGTCCGCGAGGGTATGTCGCCTTTGTTCAATACACCCGCCCGGCCGCTCCTTACCGTGAGCGGCATGTCCCGTGAGAAGTTGATCGACAAAGCCGTGGCGACCGCGTTGGAGGTCGTCGGGAACGTGAAGCCCGACCAGTTGGACGCGCCGACGCCGTGCGCGGAGTTCGACGTCCGCAAGCTCGTGAACCACCTGCTGTTCTGGGGCCCGTCGCTGAACGCCGCCGCGCGCGAGGAGCCCGTGCCGACGCCCGCCGCCGCGGAGTCGGACGTCGACCTGACCGCGGGCGACTGGGCCGCCGACCTGGCCGCCGTGCTGCGCGACCGCGCCGACGCGTGGCGCGAACCGGCGGCGTGGACCGGCACGACGTCGTTGGGCGGCCCGCAGGAGATGCCGGCCGCGATGATCGGCGCGATGGTGCTGGGCGAGACCGTGGTGCACACGTGGGACCTGGCGCGGGCGACGGGCCAGGCGCCGTCGTGGGACGACGAGGTGCTGGAGTTCATCCACGCCGACCTGCTCCAGACCGCGCAGATGGGGCGTGACATGGGCATCTACGGGCCCGAGGTGCCGGTGCCTGCCGACGCGCCCCTGATCGAGCGAATCGTCGGCCTCACCGGCCGCACGCCGTAGCGTTTGCGCTGGTCCGGACCATTCACGCCCGCTATCGGGAATGCCGATAGCGGGCATTGTCGTGGCATTTGCCTTTGCCGTGACGTGGGGCACCATGACTTCTTCGTCGGGGAGGCGTCGATCCACTCACCCATCCCACCTTAGGACGGCACGAGTGCTTGTTCCCGAGACCGCCCACGTGAATCCCGATACCCCCAACATCGCCCGCATCTACGACTACTACCTCGGCGGCGCGTTCAACCTGCCCGTCGACCGCGAGCGCGCGGACCGGATCAAGTCGGTGCTGCCGGGCATGGAGATGCTCGCCCGCTTCAACCGCGGGTTCCTGCGCCGCTCGGTGGCGTTCATGGTGGACCAGGGCATCACCCAGTTCCTGGACCTGGGCTCCGGCCTGCCGACCGCGGGCAACACCCACGAGGTGGCGCAGGCGCGCAGCCCGCGGGCGAAGGTCGTCTACGTCGACTACGAGCCGGTCGCCGTCGCGCTCGGCAGGCGGATCCTGCGGAACAACCCGGACGCGGTCATGGTCGAGGCCGATGCCCGCCGTCCCGACGAGCTGTTCGCCCACCCGGAGGTGAGCGGCGTGCTCGACCTGGACCGGCCGTTGGGCATCCTGATGACCGGGGTGATGGTGTTCGTGGGCGACCACGAGGACCCCGTCGGCCTGATGAAGGCGTACCGCGACGTGTGCGCGCCGGGGAGCCACATCGCGCTCTCGCAGCTCAGCGACGAGCAGGCCGACCCGGAGACCAAGGTGCAGGTGCACGCCATGGTCGAGGCTTACAAGGGCGTGATCGAGCAGCTGTACGTGCGCGACCGGGCGGGGGTGGAGGCGCTGTTCGACGGGATGACCCTGGTCGAGCCGGGCGTGACCCTGATGCCCGAGTGGCAGCCGGACGAGGACACCGAGATCCCCACCGGCAGCCCCGCCCACCACCTCGGCTACGCCGCCGTCGGCCGGGTGGACTGATCCTCGCGCAGCGGCCGGTTCCTCACCGGACCGGCCGCGCAACCCGGTCGTCGACGGGCACGATGTGCTCGGTACCGGGGAGGGGTGGTGTCGCGGTGGCGGACGGCTGGGACTTCTTCGTCTCGTACACGGCCGCGGACCGGGACTGGGCCGAGTGGGTCGCGTGGCAGCTCGAGGAAGCCCACCACAAGGTGCTGGTCCAGGCGTGGGACATCGTGCCCGGCGACAACTGGGTCGCGCGGATGCAGGACGGCGTCCAGCGCGCCGAGCGCACGATCGCGATCCTGTCCACCGCCTACACCACCTCGGTCTACGGCACGGCGGAGTGGCTGGCGGCGTGGCGCGCGGACCCGCTGGGCGCCGAGCGCAGGCTCCTGGTGCTGCGGGTGGAGGCGTGCGAGCGTCCCGGGCTGCTGGCGGCGGTCGGGTCGGTGGACCTGTTCGGCGTGCCGGAGCCGCAGGCCCGTGACCTGCTGGACCGGGCCGTCCGCGGCGCGGTGGAGGGCCGGTTGAAGCCGGACACCGCGCCGTCCTTCCCCGGCGCCCGTGCGGTGGCCTCGCAGCCCCGGTTCCCCGGCACGTTGCCGCCGGTGTGGAACGTCCCCACGCGGAACCCGAACTTCACCGGCCGGCTCGAGTCGCTGGCGCGGTTGCGCCGGGCGGTGCGGTCGTCGGGGACGGTGGCGGTGCACTCGCTGCGCGGCCTGGGCGGGGTCGGGAAGTCGCAGCTCGTGATCGAGTACGCCCACCGCCACGCCGACGACTTCGACCTCGCCTGGTGGATCCCGGCGGAGCAGGTCGCCCTGGTCCCCGACCACCTCGCCGCCCTGGGCGCCGAGCTGGGCGTCGAGCTGGGCGGCGACCACCACGGCGACCCGGAGGCCACGACCGCGGCCGTCCTGGCCGACCTGCGCCGGCGGCAGCGGTGGCTGGTCGTGTTCGACAACGCCGAGGACCCGGTGGCGCTGCGTCCGTACCTGCCGAGCGGTGGCGGCCAGGTGCTGGTGACCACGCGACGCGGTGGGTTCGGCGCGCTCGGCGAGGTCCTGGACGTGGACGTGCTCGACCGCGCCGAGAGCGTCGAGCTGCTCAAACGCCGCGTGCCCGCGATCACCGACGAGTCGGCCGACACGCTGGCGGACTGGTTCGGCGACCTGCCGCTGGCGATCGAGCAGGCGTCGGCGTACCTCGAGGCCACCGGCCTCCCGGTCCCGGCCTACCTGGACCTGCTGCGGACGCGGACCGCCGAGATGATCGGCCGGGGCCGGGTCGCCGACCGCTCGGACACCCTCGCCACGCTCTGGGAGCTGTCGCTGACCGAGCTGGCCGCGAAGCACCCGTCGGCCGGCCAACTGCTGGCCGTCCTGGCCTGGCTGGCGCCGGAACCCGTTCCCCTCGACCTGTTCACCGCCCACGTCGACGCCCTGCCCGCACCGCTGGCCGAGGCCGCGGCGGACCCCGTGGCGTTCGCCGACACCGTCGGCGCGCTGGTGAGCCGGTTCCTGGTCCGCCGCGACGGCGACGAGATCACGATCGCCCACCGCCTGCTCCAGCGGTCGCTGCGGGTACGCGCTTCCGCTGCCGCCGAGCGCACGGCCCTCGCCGAGACCGCTCAACGGCTCCTGCGGACGGACCTGCCGGACGAGGTGCGGACGAGCGCGGCGAGCTGGCCGCGGTGGCGCGCACTGCTGCCGCACGTCCTCGGCGTCCACGACGACGTCGCGGAGAACCCGGGCGCGGTCACCCCGCACACCATCCCGTTGCTGGAGAACGCGGCCGCCTACCTCCAGACGCACGGTCGGCCCGCCGAGGCCCTGCCCCTGCTGGAAAGCATCGTGGCGGTCCACGAACCCGACCACCCCGGGCTGGCCGGTGACCTGACCGCACTCGCGCTGGCGCTGCACGAGTTGGGCCGCACCGACGCGGCCATCCCCCTGCTGCACCGGGCGATCGCGCGGGACGAAGCCAGGCACGGACCCGACCACCCGGCCATCGCCATCCGCTTGGCCGCCCTCGGCTTGGCGCTGCGCACCCTGGGACGCCCCCACGAGGCGCGACCGCACCACGAACGGGCGCTGGCCATCGCCGAGACCGCCTACGGACGCGACCACCCGGCGGTCGCGGACCGCCTCTACGGCGTTGGCCACACACTGCTCGACCTCGGACTCCCGGACGAGGCGCGACCGCTGTTCGAACGAGCGCTGGCCATCGCCGAAACCACCCACGGGCCGGACGACCCGGCGGTCGCGGGCCGGCTGCAGGACCTGGCGACCGTGCTGGAAGCCTGCGATCGTCACGGCGAGGCGCTGCTGCTGCGCCGGCGAGCGCTGGCCATCGTGGAGGCCTCCCGGGGGCCGCGCCACGCCGACCTCGCTCCGTACCTGAACTCGCTGGGCCGCGCCCTGGGGGGACTCGGCCGGTCGGACGACGCCCGGGTGCTGCACGAACGGGCGCTGGCCATCTGCGAAGAGGTTTACGGACCCGACCACCCGGTCCTCGTCAGCGCCCTCGGAGGCCTCGCCCTCTCACTGAGGGGTCCGGACCACTCGGACGAGGTGCGGAGGCTGTACGAGCGGGCAGTGGCGATCGACGAGTCGGCCTACGGACCCGGCCACCCCAGGATCGCCGCCGGCCTGCACGGCCTCGCCTTGACCCTGCTCCAGGCAGACGACCACCTCGAAGCCCTGTCGCTGTTCGAACGGGCCTTGTCCATCACAGAAACCGCGTACGGCCCCGACCACCCGCAGCTCATCACCCATTTGGAGGGCGTCGGCCTGGCGCTTCGCATGCAGGACCGCGAGGACGAGTCCGTGCAGGTGTACGAACGCGCGCTGGCGATCGCGACCACCCTGCACGGCTCCGACCACCCCAAGGTCGCCGAACTGCTCGACAAACTCGCCGAAGTGCGGCGTGCACCGGGCGATCACGACGACGGGACGACCAGCGCGCAGTCGTGACGTTCACGCTGGTCGGCCGACCCCTGGCCGGCCGACCAGCGCGGCGCGGCTCAGTCCCTCAGTTCCATCGTGCAGCACTTCGGGCCGCCGCCCGACTTGCGCAGTTCCGAGATGTCCACGAAGACCGGTTCGAAGCCGCGGTGGGCGATTTGGTCGGCCAGGGTGGTCGCTTCGACCGGCAGGACGACGTGGCGGC
Source organism: Actinosynnema sp. NPDC051121 (assembly GCA_040689555.1). Taxonomy (GTDB): domain Bacteria; phylum Actinomycetota; class Actinomycetes; order Mycobacteriales; family Pseudonocardiaceae; genus Actinosynnema. Next base: position 10,483 of record JBFBCZ010000035.1, read on the forward strand.
CGTCGGAGACGGCGTTCAGGCCCAGGCAGGCGGCGTCTTCGGAGGTGGCGATGACGGCGTCCGGGAACAGGCGGGCCAGGACTCGGCGGCTGCCCGGGGAGAAGGCGTCCGGGTAGTAGGCGATCAGGTCGTCGGCCAGGACGAACAGGGCCACGTCGAGGTGGTAGTAGCGGGGGTCCGTCAGCTGCAGCGAGATGACCGGGACGCCCAGGACCTCCTGCGCCTCGGAGTGGGCCAGCGGGTCGGTGCGGAAGCCCGTGCCGGCCAGGAGGTACCTGCCGGTCCAGGTGAAGTCGCCCTCGGCCTCGTTCGTGCGCTCCGGCATCACGACGTCGCGGTAGCCGTTGGCGAGGAACCAGCGGCGGAAGTGGTCGGCTTCGGCGGCGCGTTGGGGCGCCCGGAAGCGGGAGCCCAGGACCTGGCCGTCGATCACGGTGCCGGAGTTGGCCGAGAACACCATGTCCGGCAGGCCGGGCTGGGGCTCGATGGTCTCGACCCGGTGCCCCAGCCGCTCGTAGGTCTCCTTCAGGGCCGTCCACTGCTCGACCGCCAGCGACGTGCTGATCGGCTGCGTCGGGTCCATCCACGGGTTGATCGCGTACTCCACGGTGAAGTACGCGGGCGGGCACATGAGGTACCGACGGGTGGTCGGCACGCGCACCTGCGCGGCGGGCGTGGTGACGTCGAGCACGATCGGCTCGTCGGCGGGGCCCGCGAAGGAAACCGAGGTCATGGATCGAAATGTAGAGCGCCCTCAGACCATCGAACAACGCCGCGATATTGCGTCTTCTAGTGCAGAATGTTGCGTGTGGACACGATCGACCAGCGAATCATTTCGCGCCTGATGGCCAACGCCCGCTCCAGCTACGCCGACATCGGCAAGGAGGTGGGCCTGTCCGCGCCCGCGGTGAAGCGGCGGGTGGACAAGCTGCTGGACACGGGCGTCCTGCGCGGCTTCACGGCGGTCGTCGACCCCGAGCAGCTCGGCTGGGGCACGGAGGCGTTCGTCGAGGTGCACTGCCGCGGCAACGTGGCGCCGCACGACATCCAGCAGCGCCTGGAGTCGATGCCCGAGGTGCGCGCCGCCTACACGGTCTCCGGCGCGGCGGACGCGATCGTGCACCTGCGCGCGGCGAACATCCACCACCTGGAGACCGCGCTGGAACGGCTGCGCGCCGTCGAGATCATCGACCGGACCGTCTCGACTGTCGTGCTCTCCCGACTCTTGGACCGCCCGCCGGCACCCTAGAGTCGCCCGCATGGCCGAAGTGCTCCTGCAACGCTCCGACCGCGTGGCGGTCATCACCGTGCACGACCCCGAACGCCGCAACGCCCTCACGCTCGACCTCTCCGACCAGCTCGCGACGGCCGTGCGGACCTGCGAGGACGACCCGGACGTGCACGCCGTCGTCGTCACGGGCACGCCACCGGCGTTCTGCGCGGGCGCGGACCTCACGGCGCTGGGCGAAGCCACGGACGAGGGCCTGCGGCGCATCTACGCCGGGTTCCTCGCGGTGGCCCGCTGCACGCTGCCGACGATCGCGGCGGTCGGCGGCGCGGCGGTCGGCGCGGGGCTCAACCTGGCGCTGGCCTGCGACGTGCGCCTGGTCAACGACAACGCGAAGTTCGACGCGCGGTTCCTCCAGCTCGGCATCCACCCCGGCGGCGGGATGACGTGGATGCTGCACCGGCTCGCCGGGCCGCAGACGACGACCGCCATGACCCTGTTCGGCCAGGTCCTGGGCGCGGACGCGGCGGTGTCCCGCGGGGTGGCCTGGGCCCGGGTCGACGGCGGGCACGACGAGCTCCTCGCCGCCGCGGTCGCGTTCGCGCGCCCTTCGGCCGAAGCTTCGCGCGAACTGGTCCGCACGATCAAGGCGTCCCTGCGCGCCACCTCCGCGCTGGACGACCACGACCGGGCCGTGGACACCGAGCTGACGCCCCAGGCCGCCTCGATCGCGACACCGGAGTTCCAGGCCAGGCTGGCCGCGATGAAGGCCAGGATCAGCAGCCGGCCGTGACCTGGACAGACCGCCAAAGTATCTGTAACTTTGAGTAACAGTTACCGTTCGGTATTACTCGATTGCTGCCCAGTTGCCGCCCCGCGCACCTGGTGGGACGAACCGTCCCGCACAGTGGTACAGGAGAAACCGGCACCCTGTCGGGCACGACTACCCTCGCGGAGGGGCACGGGGGCAGCAGCCCTCAGGCGGTTGTGAGGAAAGGGATCGGCGTAGGACATGACTACCGACGTTGGTAACGGCGCCGCGCCAGGTGGCTCGCCCGAGCGGACCGGGTCAGGGCACACCGGGTCCGGGCAGAACGGCACCGTCCGCAAGCTCGACCGCGTGGTGATCCGCTTCGCCGGCGACTCCGGTGACGGCATGCAGCTCACGGGCGACCGGTTCACCTCGGAAGCCGCCGCGTTCGGCAACGACCTCGCCACCCAGCCGAACTTCCCGGCCGAGATCCGGGCGCCACAGGGCACGCTCCCGGGCGTCTCCAGCTTCCAGCTGCACTTCGCCGACTACGACATCCTGACCCCCGGCGACCGCCCCGACGTGCTGGTGGCGATGAACCCGGCGGCGCTCAAGGCGAACATCGACGACCTGCCCAAGGGCGGGATCCTGATCGTCAACACCGACGAGTTCACCAAGCGCAACCTGGTGAAGGTCGGCTACGCGGCCGACCCGCTGGAGGACGACACCCTCACCGAGACCTACCAGGTGCACAAGGTCGCGATGGCCACGCTGACCATCGGCGCCCTGGAGAACACCGGCCTGGGCAAGAAGGACGCGGAACGGGCGAAGAACATGTTCGCCCTGGGCCTGCTGTCCTGGATGTACCACCGGCCGACCGAGGGCACGGAACGGTTCCTGCGCGAGAAGTTCGCCAAGAAGCCCGACATCGCCGAGGCCAACGTGCTGGCGTTCCGGGCGGGCTGGAACTACGGCGAGACCACCGAGTCCTTCGCGGTCACCTACGAGGTCGCGCCCGCCAAGCTCAACCAGGGCACGTACCGCCAGATCACCGGCAACACCGCGCTGGCCTACGGCATCGTGGCGGCCGGTCAGCAGTCCGGGCTGCCGGTGGTGCTGGGCACGTACCCGATCACGCCGGCGTCGGACATCCTGCACGAGCTGTCCCGGCACAAGAACTTCGGCATCACGACGTTGCAGGCCGAGGACGAGATCGCGGGCATCGGCGCGGCGCTGGGCGCGTCCTACGGCGGCGCGCTGGGCGTGACGTCGACGTCCGGCCCCGGCGTGGCGCTGAAGTCCGAGACCATCGGCCTGGCCGTGATGACCGAGCTGCCGCTGATCGTCATCGACGTGCAGCGCGGTGGCCCGTCCACCGGTCTGCCGACCAAGACCGAGCAGGCCGACCTGCTCCAGGCGATGTTCGGCCGCAACGGCGAGTCGCCGGTCGCGATCGTCGCGCCGCAGTCGCCCGCGGACTGCTTCGACGCCGCGCTGGAGGCCGCGCGCATCGCGCTGGTCTACCGCACGCCGGTGCTGCTGCTGTCCGACGGCGCGATCGCCAACGGCTCCGAGCCGTGGCTGATCCCGGACCTGTCCGAGCTGCCCGACCTGACCGTGGAGTTCGCCTCCGCGCCGAACTCGCCCGACGGCGAGTCGTTCTGGCCGTACCTGCGCGACCCGGAGACGCTGGCGCGGCCGTGGGCGGTGCCGGGCACGGCGGGCCTCCAGCACCGCATCGGCGGCCTGGAGAAGGCCGACGGCAGCGGCAACATCTCCTACGACCCGGCCAACCACGACCACATGGTGCGGCTGCGGCAGCGCAAGATCGACGGCATCGAGGTGCCCGACGTCGAGGTCGACGACCCGTCCGGGCAGGCCCGCGTGCTGGTCGTGGGCTGGGGCTCGTCCTACGGCCCGATCGGCGCGGCGGCGCGGCGGGTGCGCAAGCTGGGGATGCCGGTCGCGCACGCCCACCTGCGGCACCTCAACCCGTTCCCCAAGAACCTGGGCGACGTGCTCGCCCGGTACGACCGGGTCGTCGTGCCGGAGATGAACCTCGGCCAGTTGGCGCTGCTGCTGCGCGCCAAGTACCTGGTCGACGCGATCAGCTACACGAAGGTGCAGGGCCTGCCGTTCAAGGCCGAAGAGCTTCAGGACGTGCTCGCCGACGTGATCAAGGGAGTGTCCGAATGACGGCGACGGAACTGGGCCTGCCGACCGTTGGGGGTCTGGTCGGCGTGCCCACGGCGGACGAGCCGCAGAAGGCCAAGGACTACAAGTCGGACCAGGAGGTCCGCTGGTGCCCCGGCTGCGGCGACTACGTGGTGCTCAACGCCGTGCAGTCGTTCCTGCCCACGCTGGGGCTCAAGCGCGAGAACATCGTGTTCGTCTCGGGGATCGGCTGCTCGTCGCGGTTCCCGTACTACATGAACACCTACGGCATGCACTCGATCCACGGGCGCGCGCCGGCCATCGCGACCGGCCTGGCCGTGGCGCGGCCGGACCTGTCGGTGTGGGTCGTCACCGGTGACGGCGACGCGCTGTCCATCGGCGGCAACCACCTGATCCACACGCTGCGCCGCAACGTGAACCTCAAGATCCTGCTGTTCAACAACCGGATCTACGGCCTGACCAAGGGCCAGTACTCGCCGACGTCCGAAGAGGGCAAGGTCACCAAGTCCACCCCGCTCGGCTCGCTGGACCACCCGTTCAACCCGGTGTCGCTGGCGCTGGGCGCGGAGGCCACGTTCGTCGGCCGCGCGGTCGACTCGGACCGGGCCGGGCTGACCGAGGTGCTGCGGCAGGCCGCCGAGCACCGCGGGTCGGCGCTGGTGGAGATCTACCAGAACTGCCCGATCTTCAACGACGGCGCGTTCGACGTGCTCAAGGACGCCGACGAGGCCGCGCGCCGGATCATCAACGTGGTCGACGGGCAGCCCATCACGTTCGGCAACGGCGAGTACTCGGTGGTGCGCGACGGGTTCGGGCTGGCCGTGGCCAAGTCCGCCGACGTGGCGCCGGAGGACGTCGTGGTGCACGACGCGTCGGACCTGAACCTGTCGTTCGCGCTGTCGCGGCTGTCGACGCAGGACCTCCAGCACACCGTCACCGGCGTGTTCCGCAACGTCGCGCGCACCACGTACGACGACGCGGCGCGCGCGCAGGTGGAGCAGGCCAAGGCCGCGAAGCCCGCGGACCTGAGGGCGCTGCTGCACGGCAAGGACACCTGGACCGTCTCCGGCTGAGGCCACCAGGACAAGAGAAGACCCCCTGTTCCGCCTCCCGGAACAGGGGGTCTTCCCTCTTTCCCTCCCCAGGGAAGAGCTCTTTACGGGGCCTGGCGGAAGCCCGCCTTCTCCGCGTCCGCCGTGGTGCGGAACCACACGTCGGCGCGGGTCTCGCGGAAGTTCGCCGACTCGTCGGTGAAGTAGCGGCGGCCGGTCAGGGTCGCCTTGACCTGGAACTCCGGCGCCGGGGCCAGGCCGTCGGACTTCGGCAGCACGGAACCCGGGCCGAACGGCGAGCGCGGGTTGAAGCCCTCCTGCTGGCCCTGGAAGCGGGTGCTGCCGGGCGCGGGCCTGCCGCCGGTGCTCGGGCTGAACCCGACCGGGCGCGGGCGGACCGGGCGCGGTGGCGGCGGCGAGGCCGGCTTCGGCGAGAGCGGCGGCGGTGGGGGCGTCCGCGGTGCGCCAGCGGGTCGGGTGGGGCGTTGCGGCAGGCCGGTCGGGTTCATCGGCAGGGGGTTGCCGGCCAGCAGCTCGGGCGAGAGCGTGGGCACGAACGGCTGGTCGTTGCCCGACGACGGCGACTGCGCCGGGCGGGCCTGCTCGGGCTCCGCCTGGTCGTCGTCCTCCAGCGGCTCGAACAGGCTGCGCGGGCGTGCCGGCTCGTCCTTCTTCGGTTCGGGTTGCGCCTTCGGCTCGGCCTGCCGGGCGGGCAGGGGCTGGTCGGCCGCCTGCGGCACGAACGTCGGCTCGAACGCGGGCGGTTCGGGTTCGGCCTGCTGCGGTGCCTGGTCGGCAGCCTGGGGGACGAACGTGGGCTCGAACGGCGGCTCGGGCTCCGGTGCCGCCTCCGGCTCGGGCCGGGGCTCGGGCTGAGCCTCGGCCCGAGCCGGCTCGGTGTCGACCACGGCGCGGATGACGTCGGTCCGCGGGCCTTCCTCGTGGGCCTCCGGGTCCGGGCGCGCGCCGGTGTGGCGTGCCTCGTCCTGGCGGCCCTCCTGCCGACGGGCCAGGTCGTCGAGGAACGCCTCGTCGCTGGGCGTCGGGCCGGCGGGCTGCTCGGACAGCTCGCCCCGGGCCGACTCGACGTCGACCGGCGCGAAGTGGCCGGTCAGGTCGTGCTCGGGCCACGCCTGGGGCTCGGGCTCGTCGGCCCGCTGCTCGCGGTCCACCTCGGCGATGGCCTGCGCCAGCGCGGTGGCCGGGATGAGCGCGGTCTCCTCGGTGGAGCCGGGCCTGCGCTCCGGCTCGTCCTCCTCCTCGTGGCCGGCGGTGTCCACGTCCTCGTCGTAGACCTCCTTGACCGGCTCCTCGCGCCACACCTCGCGCGGCTGGAAGGCCTCGACCTCCGGCGGCGCGGTCGGCTCGTCCCGGCGCGGCGCGACCTCGGCGACCGGCGCGGCAGGCACCGCGGGCATCAGGTGCGTGGTCGCCTCGGCGGGCAGCTCCGGCTCGTCGTCGGCCTGGAACGGCCGGGACCGGGGCTCCAGCGTCTCGCGGCTGTCCTGGCCGGGCGCGAGCCGGTCGAACAGGCTGCGCGGCGGGTCGGCGTCGAGCTCGGGGAAGTCGTGCTGCTCCTCGAAGTCGGACAGCGGCCGGTGCTCGTCGTCCAGCTCCTCCAGCAGCGAGTCGCGCTGGTCGAGCTTCATGTTCGTCACGTCGTAGCGGACCGGCTCGGACCCCGCCTCGAACCGGGGGCGTTCGGCGGCGACCTCGTAGCGCGCGGGCTCGGGGGTCAGCACGTCGTCCGCGAGCGAGCGGGACGCCTCCACGTGCCAGTTGTCGAACTCGTCACCCTGGTCGGCCCTCGGCGCGACGGAGGCCGGGGCCGCCGAGGACGAGCCGGACGACGGGCGCGGCGACGTGAGGAGGCGTTCCTCCAGGTCTTCCAGCTCGCGCTTCGCCGGACGCACCAGGACCAGCCAGGTGAGTGCGACGCCTGCCACGAAGGACAGCAGGCTCCACAGCCACACCTGCCCGAAGAGCGAACTCACGGGAGACCCTCCCACTGCTGCTTGTCACACACCCCGACACGCTCCGCTTCCGAGCCTTCACCCGGTAGGGGAAGCGGTGCAAAACTACCCTGACGCCCAGGTCCGGCGCGTGGGGCCGGCCGGACCTGTGACCAGGGTTCGATAGTAGGCCACTCGGAGCAACTGACCAGCCAAAACGGCTGGCGTACAGTAGTCCGTGTGCCGCCGTTGACCAACACCTCCACTGCTGCGACGGATGTTAACCGCACCAACCGTGGGATGGCCTTCGGCGTCGGCGCCTACCTCCTCTGGGGCATCGTGCCCGCGTACTGGCCGCTGTTGCAGCCAGCCGGGTCGGTGGAGATCCTGGCGCACCGGATCGCCTGGTCGCTGGTCGTGATGCTGGTCATCACCGCGGTGCTGGGCCGGTGGGCGGGGATCCGCCGGCTGTCGGCGCGCGGGTGGGCGATGGTGTCCGCCGCGTCGGTGCTCATCGCGGTGAACTGGGGCGTCTACATCCACGCGGTCAACACCTCGCACGTCGTCGAGGCCGCGCTCGGCTACTTCATCAACCCGCTGGTGAGCGTGCTGCTCGGGGTGGTCGTGCTGCGTGAACGCCTGCGCGTGCCGCAGTACGTGGCGCTGGCCGTCGCGGTGGCGGCCGTCGTGGTGCTGGCCGTGGACTACGGCAGACTGCCGTGGATCTCGCTGGCGCTGGCGTGCTCGTTCGGCGTGTACGGGTTGCTGAAGAAGACCGTGCCGCTGGACGCGACGGCCAGCCTGACCGCGGAGAGCATCGTGCTCGCGCCGATCGCGGTCGGCTACCTGGTGTGGCTGGGGCCGGCGGGGACGTTCACCTCGGGCGGGTGGGGGCACGCGCTGTGGCTGGCGTCGGCCGGGCTGGTCACCGCGGTCCCGTTGATCCTGTTCGGCGCGGGTGCCCGCCTCGTGCCGCTGGTCACCATGGGGATGCTCCAGTACCTGGCACCCGTGCTGCAGTTCGCGTGGGGCGTGTTCGTGATGCACGAGCCGATGCCCGCGTCCCGCTGGTTCGGCTTCGCCCTGGTCTGGGTCGCCCTGCTCATCTTCACCGCGGACACCGTCCGCACCCGCCGCCGCCTCCCCCTCCCGAACCTCACCTGACCGGCGTGTCGAACGCTCAGGTCCCGCGTGTCGAACGCTCAGGACCCCCGAGTTCTACGTTCAGGTCAGGGCCGAATGCGGAACACACCGGACCCGAGCGTTCGACACGCGGGACCTGAAGGTTCGACACGCCCGACCCGAGCGTTCGACACGCGGGACGTGGAGGTTCGACACGCGGGTCAGTGGGAGCGGGTGACGACGTAGTCGCTCACGGAGGCGAGGGCGTCGCGGGCCGTGCCGGGAGGCAGGACGGCCAGGCTTGCGCGGGCGCGGGCGGCGTAGTCGTCCAGGGTTTGGCGGGCGCGTTGCAGGCCCGTGGAGGTGCGGAGCAGGGCCAGGGCCTCGTCCACCTCGGCGTCGTCGGTGATCGGGGCGGCCAGGAGCTTGGCCAGGCGCGAGTCGGGCTCGTCCTGCAGCGCGTAGAGCATGGGCAGCGTCTTCACGCCCTCGCGCAGGTCCGTGCCCGGCGTCTTGCCCGACTCCTCCGACGGCGATGCGATGTCGATGACGTCGTCGGAGATCTGGAACGCCGCGCCGATGACCTCGCCGTACGACCGCAGCGCCTCCACCTGCTCCGGCGTCACGTCCGAGAACATCGCGCCGAACCGGGCCGCGGTGGCGATCAGCGAGCCGGTCTTCTCCGCGATCGTGGTCAGGTAGTGCGAGACCGGGTCCTCGCCCGCCCGCGGGCCCATCGTCTCGCGCATCTGGCCGGTCACCAGCTCGGAGAACGTCTCCGCGATGATCCGCGCCGCACCCGTGCCGAGGTCCGCGACCAGCGCCGACGCGTGCGCGAACAGGTAGTCACCGGTCAGGATCGCGATGCTGTTGTCCCACTTGGCGTTGGCCGACTCCGCGCCGCGGCGCATGGTGGCCTCGTCCATCACGTCGTCGTGGTAGAGCGTGGCGAGGTGGGTCAGCTCGACCACCGCCGCCGCCTTGATCACGCTCTCCCGGTCCCACGTGCCGCCGAACTGGGCGGACAGGATGGTGAACAGCGGGCGGATGCGCTTGCCGCCCGCGGACACCAGGTGCAGGGACGTCTCCATCACCGGGTGGAACTCGCTCTGCACGACCTTGTGCAGCAGCTCTTCCACCTCGGCCAGCCCGTCCTGAACCACCTCCGCGAGCACGGGGTCCTCAAACCGGAACCCCGTCCCCGCCCGCTCGCTACTGGTCACGGCTACAGAGCCTACGTACCACTAGAAGATGAACGTGCCGGCACCCGCCCAATCGAGCGCGAACGACGGGAAGACACCGAGCACGAGGGTGATGGCCGCACCCAGGGTGATGGCCACCGTGGTGAACGCGCCGGGCACGCTCACCGTCGGGCCGTCCGGCGCGGGCTCGCTGAAGTACATCAGCACGATCACCCGCAGGTAGAAGAACGCCGCCACCGCCGAAGCCACCAGGGCGATCACGACCAGCGGCACCATGTCGGCCTCCACGGCCGCCGCGAACACCACGAACTTGCCGACGAACCCGCTGGTCAGCGGCAGGCCGGCCAGCGCGAGCAGCAGGAACGTGAACACGCCCGCGACCACCGGCGACCGCTTGGCCAGCCCCGCCCACTGGGACAGGTGGGTGGCCTCGCCGTCACCGTTGCGCACCAGGCTGACGATGCCGAACGCGGCGATCGTGGTGAAGCCGTACGCCATCAGGTAGAACATCGTGCCGGACAGGCCCTGGTCGTTCAGCGAGATCGCGCCGACCAGCAGGAAGCCCGCGTGGGCCACCGACGAGTACGCGATCATCCGCTTCACGTCGGTCTGGGTGAGGCCCAGGACCGCGCCGATGACCATGGACGCGATCGCCACGGCCCACAGCACGCCGTTCCACTCCCAGCTCGACCGCTCGAACGCGCCGTAGAGCACGCGCAGGATGCCGCCGAACGCGGCGACCTTCGTGCACGCCGCCATGAACGCCGTGACCGGCGTGGGCGAGCCCTGGTAGACGTCCGGCGTCCAGGCGTGGAACGGGCCGACCGAGGCCTTGAACAGCAGGCCGACGACCAGCAGGCCGAAGCCCGCGTACAGCAGCGTGTCGGACCGGTCGGTGGCCGTGGTGGCGTTGGCGATGTCGGCGAGCTTCACCGAGCCCGCGAAGCCGTACAGCAGGGCCACGCCGTACAGGAAGAACGCCGACGCGAACGCACCGAGCAGGAAGTACTTCACCGCGGCCTCCTGCGACAGCAGGCGGCGACGGCGGGCCAGGCCGCACATCAGGTACAGCGGCAGCGACAGCACTTCCAGCGCGATGAACATGGTGAGCAGGTCGTTCGCCGCGACGAAGACCATCATCCCGCCCAGCGCGAACAGCGTGAGCGGGAACACCTCGGTCTGCATCCCGAACCGGCTCGCCTGGACGCGGGTCTGCACCGCCGTGGCACCGCCGCCGGACGTCCCGTACACCTGCGAACCCTGGCCGGGCAGGATCGAGGCGTCGGCGACGAACGCGCCGCCCGGCTCGACCGACCGGTCGGCGATGAGCAGCACCGCGCCCAGGCCGAGCAGCAGCAGCGTGGCCCACAGGAAGATCACCGGGCGGTCGACCGCGAGGACGCCCGCGAAGGTCAGCTTGCCCTGCTCGGGGGTGCCGTCCGCGGACGCGTACAGCGCCAGCCCGGCGCCCGCCGCGGCGAGCGTGAGCAGGGTCAGCACGACCTGCGCCGCCCACCGCTGGGCCTTGGGCAGGAACGCCTCGAAGAGCACGCTGAGGCAGGCCGCGCCGAGCACGATCAGCAACGGTGCGACGGCCCCGTAGTCGATCTCCGGGGCTTGCAGCCGTTCCACGTTCTGCGAGAGGAACGTCGTCACGTCACTTGCCTTCCTGCGCGACCGGGTCGGCCACCCCGACCTCGCTGAGCGTCGCCCCGACGGACGGGGTGATCACGTCCAACACCGGCTTCGGGTAGAAGCCGAGCACCAAGATCAGCGCCACCAGCGGCGCGAGCACGGCCAGTTCGCGCTTGTTCAGGTCCGGCACCGACGCCTTCTCCGGGTCGACCGCCGCGCCGGGGCCGCCGACCAGGTTGACCATCGCGGTGCCGCGCACCGGGCCCTGGAACACGCGCTGGTACAGCCACAGGACGTACAGCGCGGCCAGGACCATGCCGACGGCGGCCAGGACGGTGTAGACCGGCTCGTTCGGGTAGGAGCCGATGAGCACCAGGAACTCGCTCACGAACGAGTTGGTGCCCGGCAGCGCCAGCGACGACAGGCCGGCCACGAAGAACAGCCCGCCCAGCACCGGCGTCAGCTTGGCCATGCCGCCGTAGTCCTCGATCAGGCGCGACCCGCCGCGGGCCATCACCATGCCGACGACCAGGAACAGCATGCCGGTCGAGATGCCGTGGTTGACCATGTACAGCACCGCGCCGGCGCCGGCCTGCGAGCTGAACGCGAAGATGCCCAGCGCGATGAAGCCGAAGTGCGCGATCGAGGTGTAGGCCACGAACCGCTTCATGTCGGACTGGCCGACGGCGAGCAGCGAGCCGTACAGGATGCCGATCACGGCCAGGACCAGCACCAGCGGCGCGAGCTCCTTGCTGGCCGCCGGGAACAGCGGCAGGCAGTAGCGCAGGAACCCGAACGTGCCGATCTTGTCCAGGACACCGACCAGCAGCACGCCCGCACCGACGGGCGCCTCGGCACCGGCGTCGGGCAGCCAGGTGTGCAGCGGCACCAGCGGGGCCTTGATCGCGAACGCGACGAAGAAGCCGAGGAACAGCCAGATCTGGGTGGACAGCGGCAGCTCCCGCGTCACCGTCACCAGCGTGGCCCAGTCGAACGTGCCCGAGCCGAGCTTGTCCGCGCTGACCACGTACAGGCCGATCACCGAGGCCAGCATGATCAGGCCGCCGAGCAGCGAGTACAGGAAGAACTTCATCGCCGCGTACTGCCGGTTCGGCCCGCCGAAGCGGCCGATCAGGAAGTACATCGGGACCAGCACGGCCTCGAAGAACACGTAGAACACGAACACGTCGGTGGCCGCGAAGACGCCGACCATGCCGGTCTGCATCACCAGCAGCAGCGCGAAGAACCCGCCCGCGCTGCGGCCCTCGGGCAGCTTGTCCGCCCACGAGCCGCCGATGACGATCGGCACCAGGAACGCGATCAGCGCGATCATCACCAGCGCGATGCCGTCCACGCCGAACGACAGGTGCACGCCGAAGGCGGGGATCCAGTCGGCCGAGCTGGTCAGCTGCAACCGCTCGCCGCCCGGCTCGAACGCCGTCCACGCCAGCACCGCCGGCACCAGCTCCGCCAGCGAGAACGCCAGCGCGACCGTCTTGGCCAACCGGTCGTTGCCCCGCAGGAACGCCACCACCAGGCCGCCGACGAGCGGCAGCAGGAGCAGCGCGATCAGCGTCCAGCTCACGAGAACCTCACCATCAGCAGCGCGCCCAGGACGAAGACCGCACCCAGGAGCATGGAGAGCGCGTACGAGCGCACGAACCCGGTCTGCAGCCTGCGCAACCGGCCCGAGCTACCGCCCAGCAGCGCCGCCGACCCGTTCACCAGGCCGTCGACGCCCTTGTTGTCCACGAACACCAGCGCGCGGGTGAGCCAGGTGCCCGGCCGCGCGAACAGCGCCTCGTTGAGCGCGTTGCCGTACAGGTCGGCACGCGCGGCGCGGACCGGGAACGACACCCGCACCGGCCGTTCCACCGGCTGCGGCTTGCGGCCGAACAGCAGGAAGCCGAGCAGCACGCCCAGCGCCGACAGGGCCAGCACCAGGATGTTCACCACGCCGTGGTCCAGCACGCCGTGCTGCTCCTGCAGCTCGCCCAGCGACGGCGCGAGCCAGCCGGACAGGTTGTCGCCGGACTCGAAGAAGAAGCCCGCGCCGACCGAGCCGATCGCCAGCACGATCATCGGGACCGTCATCGACAGGCCGGACTCGTGCGGGTGGTACTCGCGGCCGTCCTCGGACTTCAGGTCGGTCCAGCGCGGCTTGCCCAGGAACACCAGGCACAGCAGGCGGGTCATGTAGAACGCGGTGATGCCCGCGCCCAGCGCGGCCACGCCGCCGAACACCCAGCCGCGCCACCCCTCCTCGCTGAACGCCGCCGCGATGATGGCGTCCTTGGAGAAGTAGCCGGACAGGAACGGGAAGCCGATCAGCGCCAGGTAGCCCAGCGTCCAGGTGACGAAGGTGATCGGCATCTTCTTCGCCAGGCCGCCCATGCGGCGGATGTTCCCCTCGTCGTTCATGCCGTGCATGACCGAACCGGCGCCGAGGAACAGGCCCGCCTTGAAGAAGCCGTGCGTGAGCAGGTGCATGATGCCCAGCGCGTAGCCGACCGGCCCGAGGCCGACCGCCAGGATCATGTAGCCGATCTGGCTGACCGTCGAGTAGGCCAGCACCTTCTTGAAGTCGTCGTAGGCGCAGCCGATGACGCACCCGATCAGCAGCGTGAACCCGCCGATGATCATCACGACCAGCCGGCCGTCGGCCGACAGGTTGTAGATCGGGTTGGAGCGGGCGATCAGGTAGACGCCCGCGGTGACCATCGTGGCCGCGTGGATCAGGGCGGAGACCGGGGTCGGGCCCGCCATCGCGTCCGGCAACCACGCCTGGAGCGGGAACTGGCCCGACTTGCCGCACGCGCCGAGCAGCAGCAACAGCGTGATGGCCAGCACCTCGGCCGACGAGAGCTCGCCGACCCGCGAGAACACCTCGCTGTACTGGGTCGTGCCCAGCTCCTTGAACATGATGAAGATGGCGATCGCGAGCCCCAGGTCGCCGACCCGGTTCATCAGGAACGCCTTCTTCGCGGCCGACGCCGCTTCCGGCTTGTACTGGTACCAGCCGATGAGCAGGTAGGAGGCGAGGCCCACGCCCTCCCAGCCGAAGTACAGCGTCACGAAGCCGTTGCCGAGCACCAGCAGCAGCATCGCGGCGACGAAGAGGTTCAGGTAGGCGAAGAACTTCCGCCGCCCGGCCTCGTGCGCCATGTACCCGATCGAGTAGATGTGGATCAGCGACCCGACACCGGTGATCAGCAGCACGAACGTCAGCGACAGCGGGTCCAGGCGCAGCCCGAACTCCACGTCGAGCGCGCCGACCGGGATCCAGTCGAACAGGTGCACCTCGGTGGTGCGCTGCTCCGGGTCGAGGCCGAGCGTGTCGAAGAACAGCGCGACCCCGTACGCGAACGCGGCGATCACGGTCGCGCAGCCCAGCAGGTGGCCCCACTTGTCGGTGCGCTTGCCACCCACCAGCAGCACGAGCGCGCCGAAGGCCGGCAGGGCCAGCAACAACCAGGCGAGACTGCCGATCCCGCTGGCGGCAACAACGCCCGAAGACCCGCCATCGGGGTCGAGCATAGACAGAGTCGTCACCGTCGACCTCTCAGTACTTCAGCAGGTTGGAGTCGTCGACCGAGGCCGAGCGACGCGTCTTGAAGATCGCCATGATGATCGTCAGACCGACCACGACCTCGGCCGCCGCGACGACCATCACGAAGAACGCCATCACCTGGCCGTCCAGCCCGCCGTTGATGCGGGCGAACGTGACCAGGCTGAGGTTCACCGCGTTGAGCATGAGCTCCACGCACATGAACACCACGATGGCGTTGCGCCGCACCAGAACGCCGACCGCGCCGAGGCTGAACAGCAGCGCGGACAGCAGCAGGTAGTACGTAGGGGTCACGACGACTCTCCCTTGAGCGCGTGCGCGTCGGGCTGGTGCCCGGTGCCGGACACCTCCGCGACGTCGTCCTCGAGAGCTTCCCTGGCGGTCGTCTCGATCAGCTCGGACAGCGACTCGGAGGCGACCGAGCCGTCCGGCAGCAGGGCGGGCGTGGCCACCGAGTTGGCGGTGGCGAACACGCCGGGACCGGGCAGCGAGCCGGGGCGGTCGCCGCGGAAGCGCTCCTCGACCAGTTGGCGCTGGGTCTTCTTGGCGTCCTTGCCGGTGCGCGAGGTGAACGCGAGCACCATGGCGCCGACCGCCGCGGTGATCAGCAGCGCCGACGTCAGCTCGAACGGGAACAGGTAGTCGGTGAACAGCGCCTCGCCGATGTTGGCGACGTTGCCGCCGTTCTGCGTGTTCTGCTGCGCCAGGCCGACCGGCTCGACGTCGGTCAGCGCGCGAGCGACCGAGGCGACCACGATGCCGGCGAAGCCGACGCCGATGACCGTCGCGGCGAGCCGCTGCCCGCGCAGCACTTCGACCACCGAGTCGGAGCTGTCCCGGCCCACGAGCATCAGCACGAACAGGAACAGCATCATGATCGCGCCGGTGTAGACGATGATCTGCACGAAGCCGAGGAACGGCGCCTGCTGGACCATGTAGAGCACGCCCAGGCTGAGCATGGTGAGCACCAGCCACAGCGCGGAGTGCACGGCGTTGCGCGCGAAGAGCATGCCCAGCGCGCCGGCGAGGGCGAGCGGGCCGAGGATCCAGAACGCGACCGCCTCGCCGGTGGTGACGGTGTCGACCACGCGCTGGACCTCGTCGGGCTGCTGGAGCAGGAACGTGAGGCTCACTTGCCGGCCTCCTCGGGCCCGGTCTCCACGATCGCGCCCGCGGGGACACCGGCCTCGCGCGCCAGCCTCGGCCCGTTCACGTAGTAGTCCTGCTCGTTCTCGCCGAGCCGCATGGGGTGCGGCGGCTGCTCCATGCCGGACAGCAGGGGCGCGAGCAGGTCCTCCTTGGTGAAGATCAGCTTCTGGCGGTTGTCGTCGGCCAGCTCGTACTCGTTGGTCATGGTGAGCGAGCGGGTCGGGCAGGCCTCGATGCACAGGCCGCAGCCGATGCACCGCAGGTAGTTGATCTGGTAGTCCTTGCCGTAGCGCTCACCGGGCGAGTAGCGCTCGTCCTCGGTGTTGTCGCCACCCTCGACGAAGATCGCGTCCGCCGGGCACGCCCACGCGCACAGCTCGCAGCCGACGCACTTCTCCAGCCCGTCCGGGTGCCGGTTGAGCTGGTGGCGGCCGTGGAACCGCGGCGCGGTGACCTTCTTGACCTCGGGGTACTCCTCGGTGACGACCTTCTTGAACATCGTGCCGAAGGTGACGCCGAAGCCCTTGACGGGATCAAACACGCCCATCGCTGGCCTCCTTGTGTGAAGCTGCGGGTACCGCTGCCGGTTCCTGCGTCTGGTCGTCGGCGCCGGGCAGCTCGGCCACCCGCACCTGCCGGCGCGGCGGCGCCTTGGGCACCTTGAGGTCCAGCGGCGGCACCGGGAAGCCGCCACCGGTGATCGGCACGGCGTCGGGGTCTTGCTGCTCCCGCTTGTCCGGCAGCAGGAACGCGATCACCAGCACCACCGCGAGGAACGCGCCGATCACGATCAGCGCCGTGCTGGTGTCCAGGCCGCCCGCGGTCTCCCACTCCTGGCGCAGGTAGCGCGCGAACGCCACCGCGACGAACCAGACCAGCGCGATCGGGACCAGGAACTTCCAGCCCAGCCGCATGAACTGGTCGTAGCGCAGGCGGGGCAGCGTGCCGCGCAGCCAGATGAACAGGAACAGGAAGCCGAGCGTCTTGAGCACGAACCACAGCAGGCCGAACCAGCCGCTGTTGAGCACGTGGTCGTCGCCGACGAACGGGAACCGCCAGCCGCCCAGGAACAACGTGGTGGCCAGCGCCGAGACGGTCACCATGTTGACGTACTCGGCGAGGAAGAACAGCGCGAACTTCAGCGAGCTGTACTCGGTGTGGAAGCCGCCGACCAGCTCCGACTCGGCCTCGGGGAGGTCGAACGGCGCGCGGTTGGTCTCGCCGACCATGGAGCAGACGTAGATGAGGAAGCTGACCGGCAGCAGGTAGAAGTACCAGCCGCCGCTCTGCGCGTCGACGATGTCCGAGGTGGACAGCGAGTGCGAGTGCATGACGACCGCGATGATCGACAGGCCCATCGCGATCTCGTAGGAGATCACCTGCGCGGCCGAGCGCAGCGCGCCCAGCAGCGGGTACGGCGAGCCGGACGCCCAGCCCGACAGCACGATGCCGTAGACGCCGAGCGAGGAGCAGGCCAGCACCACCAGCACGCCGACCGGCAGGTCGACCAGCTGGAGCGCGGTGCGCTCGCCGAAGATCGAGACCTCGCCGCCGATGGGGATCACGGAGAAGGCCACGAACGCGGGGATCGTGGAGATCACCGGCGCCAGGAAGAACACCCACTTGTCCGCGAGGACCGGGCGGATGTCCTCCTTGAACGCGAGCTTGAGGCCGTCGGCGAGCGACTGGAGCCACCCGTTCGGGCCGACCCGGTTCGGGCCGGGGCGCTGCTGCATCCTGGCCACGACCTTGCGCTCCCAGTTGATCATGAACAGGGTCATGACCACGAGGAACGCGAAGATGGCGACGACCTTGACGATGATCAGCCAGAGCGGATCGTCGGCGAGGAGTTCTGCGGTACTCATGCGTTGCCTCCGCTAGAGACGGCCACCACGGAACCGTGGCCGGCGACGAGGTTGCGCCGCACGGTGACCGCGCCCGAGTTGCCGGGCAGCCACACGACGCCGTCGGGCAGGTCCGCCGCCTCGACCGGCAGCACCACCTCGCCCCGATCGGTGGAGACGGTGATCTCGCCACCGAGTTCGACACCCAGGTGCGCGGCGGTGGCGACGGACAGCTTGGCCACCACCGGGCGCGCGGTGCCCGCCAGGTTCGGCTCGTCGTCCTGCAACGAGCCGTTGTCCAGCAGCCTGCGCCAGGTCGCGAGCACGGCCTGGCCGGCCTTGGGCTGGGTCAGGAGTGGCGTCGGCACGGTCGGCGCGGACGCCGTCACCGGCGCCGAACCCAGTCGCGCCAGGTCGGCCGCCGCGGCGGCCGGGGTCTGGGTGAACAGGTCCGCGTCCATCTCCACGGCCAGCGTGTCGAGCACCCGGCCGTCCGGCAGCGCGCCGGTGCCGTCGATCGTGGTGCCGAAGGGGCGCGGGCGGCCCTCCCAGTTCAGGTAGCTGCCCGCCTTCTCCACCGCGGGCGCGACCGGGAGCACCACGTCGGCGTGCGCGGTGACCGCGCTGTGCCGCAGCTCCAGGCTGACCACGAAACCGGCGAAGTCCAGCGCGCGCTCGGCCAGCGCCGGGTCCGGCAGGTCGAACGGGTCGACGCCGCCGACCACCAGCGCGTCCAGCCCACCGCTCGCGGCGGCGGTCAGGATGCCCGTGGTGTCGCGGCCCGCCTGCGCGGGCAGCGCGCCGGCCTCCAGGCCCCAGGCCTGCTCGACCTCGGCCCGCGCGGCCTCGTCGCTCACCAGGCGACCGCCCGGCAGCAACGTCGGCAGCAGACCGGCCTCCAGCGCGCCCCGCTCACCGGCGCGGCGCGGGATCCAGGCGACCTTCGCGCCGGTCCGCTCGGCCAGCGCGGCGACCGCGGAGAACAGGCCGGGCACCTCGGCGGCGCGCTCGCCGACCAGGATCACCGAGCCCGGCTTGGCCAGTTCCTCGACCACGTCGGCGGCGTGCTCGGGCAGCGCGTTGATCGCCGACGGCTCGCCGCCGGGCACGCACGCGAGCAGCACGCCGTTCGTCTTCTCCACCGCGGGCGTCGTGTACTGGCCCAGGTGGAACACCTTGGTCCGGTTCTTGCGGGCCGCCTTGCGCAGCCGCAGGAACACGATCGGCGACTCCTCCTCCGGCTCGAACGCGACCAGCAGCGCGGCGGGCGCGGACTCGATGCCCGCGTACGTGACGCCGCCGTTGTCGGGGTTCGTGCCGAGGACCGCGCTGGTCAGGAACTCCAGCTCCTCCGCCGAGTGGGCGCGGGCGCGGAAGTCGACGTCGTTGGTGCGCAACGCGATCCGGGCGAACTTCGAGTACGCGTAGGCGTCCTCGACGGTGAGGCGACCGCCGGCCAGGACGCCGACGCCCTTGCCGTCACGCGCCTTCGCCAGGCCCTCGGCGGCGTACTGCAACGCCTCGGTCCACGACGACTCGCGCAGCTCGCCGGACTCCGCGTCCCGCACCAGCGGGCGGCGGATCCGGTCGCCGGCGGTGGCGTAGGTGAACGCGAAGCGGCCCTTGTCGCAGGTCCACTCCTCGTTGACCTCGGGCGCGTCGCCCGCCAGCCGGCGCTGCACCTTGCCGCGCCGCCAGTCGGTGCGGGTGGCGCAACCCGACGAGCAGTGCTCGCACACGCCGGGCGTGGACATCAGGTCGAACGGCCGGGCCCGGAACCGGTACGCGGCGCTGGTGAGCGCGCCCACCGGGCAGATCTGGATGGTGTTGCCGGAGAAGTAGGACTGGAACGGCTTCTCCTGCGCGACACCGATCTGCTGCTGCGAACCCCGCTCCAGCAGCTCGATGAACGGGTCGCCGGCGATCTGCGCGGAGAACCGCGTGCAGCGCTGGCACAGCACGCACCGCTCGCGGTCCAGCAGGACCTGCGTCGAGATCGGGATCGGCTTCGGGAACGTCCGCTTGTGCTCGTGGAACCGTGAGTCCGCCCGGCCGTGCGCCAGCGCCTGGTTCTGCAGCGGGCACTCGCCGCCCTTGTCGCAGATCGGGCAGTCCAGCGGGTGGTTGATGAGCAGCAGCTCCATCACGCCCTGCTGCGCCTTGTCCGCCACCGGCGAGGTCAGCTGGGTCTTGACCACCATGCCGTCGGCGACCGTCATGGTGCAGGAGGCCTGCGGCTTCGGCATCGGCCGGCCGCCCATCTCCACCTCGACCAGGCACTGCCGGCAGGCGCCCGCGGGCTCCAGCAGCGGGTGGTCGCAGAAGCGGGGCACGACGATGCCCAGCCGCTCCGCGGTGCGGATCAGCAGCTCGCCCTTGGGCGCGACGACCTCCAGGCCGTCGATGACGAGCTTGACGTGGCCCTCGGGGACCACCAGCTCGGCCTTCTGTTCAGGCGCGATCGTCATGCGCTAGCTCCCGCCAACACCTGGGAGTTCTGGTCGCACAGAGCCAGGAACTCGTGCTTGAAGTACTTGATGCCGCTGGTGATGGGGCTGACCGCGCCGTCACCGAGGGCGCAGAACGAGCGGCCCAGGATGTTGTCGCAGACGTCCAGCAGCGTGTCGATGTCGCTCGCCGTGCCCTCGCCGCGCACCATCCGCTGGAGGATCTGCACGAGCCAGTAGGTGCCCTCGCGGCACGGCGTGCACTTGCCGCACGACTCGTGCTTGTAGAACTCGGTCCACTTCATGACCGCCCACGGCACGGACACCGTCTCGTTGAAGATCTGCAACGCGGTGGTGCCCAGCATCGAGCCCGCCTCGGCCGCGCCCTCGAAGTCGAGCGGCACGTCCAGGTGGTCGGCGGTGAACAGCGGGGTGGACGAGCCGCCCGGCGTCCAGAACTTCAGCGGGATGCCGTCCTTCATGCCGCCCGCCAGGTCCAGCAGCTCGCGCAGCGTGACGCCCATCGGGGCCTCGTACTGGCCGGGGCGCTCGACGTGGCCGGACAGCGAGAAGATCTTCGGGCCCGGCGAGCGCTCGCGGCCCATGCTGCGGAACCAGTCCGCGCCGCCGTTGACGATGTAGGGCACGCTGGCGATCGTCTCGACGTTGTTCACGACGGTCGGCGAGGCGTACAGGCCCGCGGTCGCCGGGAACGGCGGCTTGAGCCTCGGCTGGCCGCGCTTGCCCTCCAGCGAGTCCAGCAGCGCCGTCTCCTCGCCGCAGATGTAGGCGCCCGCGCCCGCGTGCACGACCACGTCGAGGTCGAAGCCCGAGCCGAGGATGTCCTTGCCCAGGTAGCCCGCCTCGTACGCCTCGCGCACGGCCGCGTGCAGCCGGCGGATCACGTGCAGCACCTCGCCGCGCACGTAGATCGCGGCGAAGTTCGCCCGGATCGCGTACGAGGTGATGATGATGCCCTCGATCAGCGAGTGCGGGTCCGCCATCATCAGCGGGATGTCCTTGCAGGTGCCCGGCTCGCCCTCGTCGGCGTTGATGACGAGGTAGTGCGGCTTGCCGTCGTTCTGCGGGATGAAGCCCCACTTCATGCCGGTGGGGAAGCCCGCGCCGCCACGACCGCGCAGCCCGGAGTCCTTGCACTGCTGGATCAGCTGGTCCGGGTGGGCCTTGAGCGCCTTGCGCAGCGCCGTGTACCCCTCCAGCTGCTCGTAGGTCTTCAGCGTCCAGGAGCGCGGCGACAGCCAGCGCTTCGTCAGGACGGGAGTCAGGGGTGCCGACGTGCTTTTCCCAGCGGAGGCACCATTAGATACGCCGACCATGTCCGTCCGCCTTCCTACTTCTTCTCCGGCAGCGGCGGGAACTCCGCGTTGTCCGGCATGGCCGGCGCGGTCCAGCCGCGTTCCGCGGCGATCTTGGCCCCGCGCACCGTCTCCGGCGCGGCCGACGGGCCGTCCAGGTCCGCGTCCCGGCCCTCGAAGAACCCGGCCAGCTGCAGCTCGGCCTGGCGGAAGTCGGTCAGCGGCGCGCCCCGCGTCGGGTGGGGCTTCTCCCCCGCCTGCAAGGACTTCACCAGCTCCAGCGCGCCGTCGGGCGTCTGGTTGTCGAAGTACTCGTAGTTCACCTGGAGCACCGGGCCGAGGTCGCAGGCCGCCAGGCACTCGGCGTGCTCCAGCGTGATCGAGCCCGGCGTTCCCGGCTCGCCCGAGGTCTCCTCGTGGCCGACGCCCAGGTGGTCCTTGAGCTTGGCGTAGATCGCGTCACCGCCGAGCGCGGCGCACAGCGTGTTCGTGCAGACGCTCACCAGGTGCTCGCCGCACGGGCGGCGCTTGTACATGGTGTAGAACGTCGCGACCGCGCTGACCTCGGCGTTGGTGAGGTCGAGCTGGTCGGCGCAGAACGTGATGCCCGCCTGGCTGACGTACCCCTCGACCGACTGCACCAGGTGCAGCATCGGCAGCAGCGCCGACCGGGCCTGGGGGTAGCGCGCGATGATCGCCCGCGCCCTGGCCGCGATCGACTCGTCGAACACGGCGGTGTCGGCCGTGTCCTCGACGACCAGCCGCTCCGTCTCGACGGGGTCCAGCGCGGAGGCCGCGTAGACCTCTTCGGAAGTGCTCATCGGTCACAACCACCCATCACCGGGTCGATAGAGGCCACCGACGCGATGACGTCGGCGACCATGCCGCCCTCGCACATCGCGGGCATCGACTGGAGGTTCACGAAGCTGGGTTCGCGCACGTGCACGCGCATCGGCCGGGTGCCGCCGTCGGAGACGATGTGGTAGCCCAGCTCGCCGCGCGGCGACTCGATCGGCACGTACACCTGGCCCGCGGGCACCGCGAAGCCCTCGGTCACCAGCTTGAAGTGGTGGATCAGGGACTCCATGGACTGGCCCATGATCTTGCGCACGTGCTCCAGCGAGTTGCCCATACCGTCCGCGCCGATGGTCAGCTGCGCCGGCCACGCGATCTTGGCGTCCTCGACCATGACCGGGCCGGGCGTGAGGTTGTCCACGGCCTGCCGCACGATCCGCAGCGACTGGTGGATCTCCTCCAGCCGCAGCAGGTAGCGGGCGTAGGAGTCGGCGGCGTTCGACGTCGGCACGTCGAACTCGTAGTTCTCGTAGCCGCAGTAGGGGTCGACCTTGCGCAGGTCCCACGGCAGGCCCGCGGAGCGCAGGATCGGGCCGGTGATGCCCAGCGCGAGGCACGCGTCCACCGGCAGGTAGCCGATGCCCGCGAGGCGGTTGCGCCAGATCGGCTGGCCCGACAGCAGCTTGTCGTAGTCGGGCAGCCGGGAGTCCATCACCTTGATGAAGTCCTTGATCTTCTGCTCGGCGCCCTCGGGCAGGTCCTGCGCCAGGCCGCCGGGCCGGATGAACGCGTGGTTCATCCGCAGGCCGGTCAGGAACTCCAGCAGGTGCAGGACCTCTTCGCGCTCGCGGAAGCCCGCGGTCATGCCGGTCAGCGCGCCCAGCTCCATGCCGCCGGTGGCCAGCGCCACCAGGTGCGAGCTGATCCGGTTGAGCTCCATGAGCAGCACGCGGATCGTCTGCGCCCGCTGCGGGACGGTGACGCCGAGCAGCTTCTCGACCGCCATGCAGTACGCGGCCTCGTTGTGCAGCGGGGCCAGGTAGTCCATCCGCGTCACGAACGTGACGCCCTGGGTCCAGTTGCGGTACTCGAGGTTCTTCTCGATGCCGGTGTGCAGGTAGCCGATGACGCTGCGGGCCTGGGTGACGGTCTCGCCCTCCAGCTCCAGCACCAGGCGCAGCACGCCGTGCGTGGAGGGGTGCTGCGGGCCCAGGTTCATGACGATGCGCTCGTCGCCCGCGGCCTCGGCCAGCACCTCGTCCCAGTCGCCGCCGGTCACCGTGTAGACGGTGCCCTCGGTCGTCTCGCGGGAGCCCGCGTACGCGTCGGGGTTCGGCGTGGCGCGGTTGGCGTCGTGGGAGTCGCTGTCGCGGCCCGGGGCGCTGGTGTCGGTGCCCGTGGTCACGTCGGAAATACGCTCGGTCATGAGTAGGACCGCCTCTGGTCTGGCGGGGGGATCTCCGCGCCCTTGTACTCCACCGGGATGCCGCCGAGCGGGTAGTCCTTGCGCTGCGGGTGGCCGTCCCAGTCGTCCGGCATGAGGATCCGGGTGAGCCCCGGGTGGCCGTCGTAGACGATGCCGAACATGTCCCAGGCCTCGCGCTCCTGCCAGTCCGCGGTCGGGTAGACCGAGACGATGCTGGGGACGTGCGCGTCGTCCGCGTCGACCGCGACCTCCAGCCGGATGCGCCGGCGGTAGGTCATCGACGTCAGGTGGTAGACGGAGTGCAGCCGCTGCGGCGCGTCGGCGCCGTAGTCCACGCCGGACACCGAGCTGCACAGCTCGAAGCGCAGCGCCGGGTCGTCGCGCAGGATGCGCGCCACGTCGACCAGCTGCTCGCGGCGGAGGAAGAACGTGATCTCGCCGCGGTCCACGGTGATCTGCTGGACCGTGTCGGCGGGCAGGCCCTTCTCCCGGATGGCGCCCAGCAGCTCGTCGGCGAGCTCGTCGAACCAGCCGCCGTAGGGCCGCTCGGACGGCGCGGCGACGTGGGCGGGCAGCCGCAGGCCGCCGAAGCCGGAGGTGTCGCCGGTGCCGGAGATGCCGAACATGCCCTGCCGCGCCTTGCCCGCGACCACGCCGCCTTGCGCGAGGTGCTCCTCGTGCTCGGCCTCGCTCATGCTCGCCGAGCTGAGCGCCGCGTCGTTGCCGGGGGTGTCCGCGCCGGGGGTCTTCTCGACCTCTTTGCCGTTGTTCTCGCCGGCGTTGTTCTCGTCAGCCATGCCGCTCACTTCTTCGCAAAGCGCTCGGAGGACGGGATCAGGGCCGTCGAGTGGCCCGACTCGGCCAGCAGCGCGGCCCGGTTCGCCCCGAGCGGCTCGTCCATGATCTTCGCGTGGATCTTGAGGATCGCGTCGATCAACATCTCCGGCCGCGGCGGGCAGCCCGGCAGGTACATGTCGACCGGCACGACGTGGTCCACGCCCTGCACGACCGCGTAGTTGTTGAACATGCCGCCGCTGGAGGCGCAGACGCCCATGGCGAGCACCCAGCGGGGCTCGGGCATCTGGTCGTAGATCTGCCGCAGCACCGGCGCCATCTTGTTGGTCACCCGGCCCGCGACGATCATCAGGTCGGCCTGGCGCGGCGAGGCGCGGAAGACCTCCATGCCGAACCGCGCGAGGTCGTAGCGCGGGCCGCCGGTGGTCATCATCTCGATCGCGCAGCACGCCAGGCCGAAGGTGGCAGGCCACAGCGAGGACTTGCGGGTCCAGTTGACCAGCTTCTCCACGCTGGCGAGCAGGATGCCGTTCGGGAGCTTCTCTTCGAGACCCACTTCGATCTTCCCCCTCAGTTCCAGTCGAGGCCGCCGCGACGCCACACGTAGGCGTACGCGAAGCCGACCGTCGCGACGAACAGTGCGATCTCCACCAGGCCGAACAGGCCGAGGCGGTCCGCGGAGACCGCGAACGGGTAGAGGAACACCATTTCGATGTCGAACAGGATGAACAGCATCGCCGTGAGGTAGTAGGCGACCGGCATGCGGCCACCGCCCACCACGGGCTGCGGCGACGGCTCGATGCCGCACTCGTAGGCGTCGAGCTTCGCGCGGTTGTAGCGGCGCGGGCCGATGTACGGCGCGGCCGTCACCGAGAACAGCGCGAAGGCCCCGGCGAGGACGAACATCAATACGAGGGGGAGGTAAGGGTCCAGCACTCTCCGTCGTCCTTTCCTCGCGTCGCGGTGGTGGTGCACCGCTGACCGTTGCGCACCCTAAAGGGTGTTCTTGCGGCCTCCGGAGGTTAGGCGGGCCTAACGATCCGCAGGTCGCTTGTGAAACACTTCACAAGGCATCTCAGCCGGTTGTGAACTGATTCACAAGACCTGAGGGTCAGTGTAGAACGTCACACAGAGGCGTGACGGGCACCCCCGTCGTAGGCCCTGAGCTGCACTTTTACGGTGCAGATCAACAGTTGGGCGACCCATCCGTGAACGGGACCACACCGAAAACGAAACAGCACCGTCACGGTGGACGGTGCTGCGTCGGTTAGAGGAGGGCCGTTAGGCCGTTGGGGTGAGCTTTGTGGCGGCGGTGATGATGCGGTCGAACGAGTCGCCGTCCTTGGGGTCGTAAAGGCCCGCGAGCAGCTTCAGCACGAGCTTCATCAGGGTCTTGCGCGGCAGCCCGTACTTGGTCGCGGTGCGCATGACGGTGGGGTTGCCGATGAGCTTGCTGAAGACGTTGCCGAGCCGGTAGTAGCTGCCCAGGGCCTGCTCGATGCGCACCGGGTACCCGTGCAGCGCGCGTTCCCGGCTCGCGCCCTGGCGGGCCAGCGCCTGCACCACGCTCTCGGCCGCGATCCGGGCGGACTCCATCGCGTAGCCGATGCCCTCGCCGTTGAACGGGTTGACCATGCCGCCCGCGTCGCCGACGAGCAGCAGGCCGTCGCGGTAGTGCGGCTTGCGGTTGAGGCCCATCGGCAGGGCCGCGCCGCCGATCTTGCCGGTGGCGTTCTCCTCGCGGAAGCCCCACTCCTCCGGGGTGCCGTCGAGCCAGCTCTTGAGCAGCGCGCGGTAGTCCGTGGTGCCGTAGGCCTTGGAGGTGCTGAGGATGCCGAGGCCGACGTTCACCGTGCCGTCGCCCATGCCGAAGATCCAGCCGTAGCCGGGCAGCAGGACGTCGTTGGCGCGGTCCCACAGCTCCAGGTGCGACTCCAGGTAGTCGTCCTTGGTGCGGGGGCTGGCGTAGTAGCGGCGGACCGCGACGCCCATCGGCTTGGCGTCGTCCTTCTGGATGCCGACGCTGAGGGCGAGCCTGGCGCTCACGCCGTCGCAGGCCAGCACGATCGGGGCGCGGTAGGTGACCGGCTCCTTGTCCGGGCCCTGCTTGGCCTGCACGCCGACCACGCGGCCACGCTCGACCAGCGCGCCCGTGACCGTGGTCTGCTGGTGCATCCGGGCGCCCGCGGCGACGGCGGTGTTCGCCAGCATCTCGTCGAAGTCCTGCCTCGGGCGCACCAGGCCGTAGGGCGGGAAGGTGGCCAGCTCGGGCCAGTCGAGCTCCAGCGTGACGCCGCCGCCGACCACGCGCAGGCCGCGGTTGTGCAGCCAGCCGGCTTCCTCGCGGGTGTCGACGCCGAGGTCGATGAGCTGCTTGACGCCGCGCGGGGTCAGGCCGTCGCCGCACACCTTCTCGCGGGGGAAGGTGCTCTTCTCCAGCAGCACCACGTCCAGGCCCGCGCGTGCCAGGTAGGTGGCCGCGGTGGAGCCCGCGGGCCCCGCCCCGACCACGATCACCTCGGCGTCCTCGCCTGCCTTGCGGCGGCTGGGAGTCGTCATCCCCGCTCCTTGTGCCCGTGTTCACAAAGTCCAGGGCGAGTCTACTTGCGCGTTGCTGAGGGAATTTCGCGTGCGGGCTACGCGGGCTTGGTGCCGCGGTGCAGCGCGACCACGCCGCCGGTGAGGTTCATCCAGGCGACGTCCTCCCAGCCGGCGCGGGCCACGATCTCGCCCAGTGCGCGCTGGTCGGGCCACGTGCGCATGGACTCGGCGAGGTAGGAGTAGGCCTCCGGGTTGGAGGACACGAACCGGGCGATCAGCGGCAGCAGGCGCAGCAGGTAGCGCATGTAGACGAAGCGGAACGGGCGGAAGGTGGGCGTGGAGACCTCGCACACCACGAGCCGTCCGCCGGGCTTGACCACGCGGGCCATCTCGCGCAGGGCGGCCTCGGTGTCGTTGAAGTTGCGCAGGCCGAACGAGACCGTGACGGCGTCGAAGGAGTCGTCGGCGAACGGCAGCCGCAGGGCGTCGGCGGCGACCTTGGGCACCGGCCGGTGCGCGCCGCCGAGGAGCATGCCGAGCGAGAAGTCGGCCGCCACGCACCACGCGCCGGACGCCGCGTACTCCACCGTGGACACCGCCGTGCCGGCCGCGAGGTCGAGCACCTTCTCGCCGGGCTTGGCGTCGAGCACCCGCCTGCTCCACTCGCGCCAGCGCCGGTCGAACCCGAGCGTCATGACCGAGTTCGTCCGGTCGTAGCCCCTGGCCACGCCGTCGAACATCTCGGCGACCTCGCGGGGGTTCTTGTCCAGACCTGCACGCGCCATGCCGGAAGCCTAAGTGACGCCCCCACCACCCGGCATTCCGTCCCGCCTCCACCCGGAACACCCGCGTGTCGAACCTCCAGGTCCAGCGTGTCGAACGCTCGAGACGCGCGTGTCGAACGCTCAGGTCCGGTGTGTCGAACACTCAGGACCCCTGAGTTCGACGTTCGGGTCCGTTGCCCGCGCGCGAATGGTGAATTCGGAGGACCTGAAGGTTCGACACGCGGGGCCTGAAGGTTCGACACGCGGGACCTGAGCGTTCGACACGCGGGGCCTGAGCGTTCGACACGCGGGGTCAGGTGGCGCGGAGGGCGGTCAGCATGCCGGTGACGGCGGCTTGCCAGGGGTACTGCTCGGCGCGGGCGCGGGCCGCTTCACGGCGGGTCGGCTCGGGGTGGTCCAGGAGGGCCGTCACGGCGCCGGCGAACGCGGGGGCGTGGTCGGGGACGGCCGCGCCGCAGCCGGGGCGGACGATCTCGCGCAGGGCCGAGGAGGCGGAGACGACCACCGGGGTGCCGGAGGCGAGGGCTTCCAGGGCCGCCAGGCCGAAGGTCTCGTGGGGGCCGGGGGCCAGGGAGACGTCGGCGGAGGCCAGGAGGGCGGCGACGTCCGCGCGCTGGTCGACGAAACCCAGGAACGTGACCGGCAGGCCGGCGGCACGGCGTTCCAGCGCCTCGCGGCGCGGGCCGTCACCGGCGATCACCAGCCGCACGTCGTGCCCCGACGCGTGCAGTTCCGCCGCCGTGTCGATGCTGCGCTCGACGTGCTTCTCCGCCGACAACCGCCCGCAGTGCACGAGCAGCGCGTCCGCGCCCCGCACCAGCTCCGCCTTCAACGACCGGTCGTGCCGGGTCGGGCTGAACGTGCGCAGGTCCACCCCGAGCGGCACGCGGGCCACGTTGCGCGCACCGATCCGGTCGAACTCCTCCCGCGCGAACTCCGTCGTGCACACCACCGTGTCGTAGGACGCCGCCATCCGCGCGTTCGCCCGGTCCGCGCCCCACCTCGCCAGCGGCGCGGGCAGCAGGAACTGCTCCAGCAGCCGGTCCAGCCGCTCGTGCGAGATCACCACGCTCGGCACGCCCCGCGACGCCGCCCACCGGCCCATCCCGCGCAACGTGAGCCGGTCCGACACCTCCAGCCGGTCCGGCGCGAGCCCGTCCAGCAACGCCCGCACCCGCCACGGGTCCACCGCCCGGTACCCGCCGGTGCCGGGGATGCGCGGCGCGGGCAGCGTCACGCGCCGGACACCCGGCGACAGCTCCTCGTCCGCGTGCGCCGGTCCGGGCACGACGAGCGTGACCTGGTGGCCGTTCGCCGCGTAACCGCTGCCGAGGTGGTGCAGCGCCGTGCGCAACCCACCCGAGCGCGGACCGTAGAAGTTGGCCAGCTGCACGATCCTCATGCGGCACGACGCTCCGGCACGTCCAGCACGGCCGCGTAGTGGCCGAGCAGCTCGTCGCACACCGCCGACCACGTCCGCCCGCGCACCCAACGCCGGGCGGCGTTGCCGAACCGTCGACGGCGCAGCGGGTCGCCCAACGCCACCACCGCCTGCCTGAGCTGCGCGTCGTCGGAGAACAGGTAGCCGGTGTCCGGTCGCACCAGGTCACGCGGGCCGCCCGCGTCCGGCGCGACCACCGGCACACCGCTGGCCAACGCCTCCTGCACGGCCTGGCAGAACGTCTCGTGCGGACCGGTGTGCACGAACACGTCCAGGCTCGCGTAGGCCGCCGCGAGGTCCGCGCCGGTCTTGAACCCGAGGAACGCCGCACCGGGCAGGTCCCGCCGCAACTGCGCCTCCGACGGTCCCTCGCCGACCACGACCAGCCGCACGCCGGGCAGGTCCGCGAGCGCGGCCAGCCGGTCCACCCGCTTCTCGGGCGACAACCGGCCGACGTACCCGACCAGCAGCTCGCCGCCCGGCGCGAGCGAAGCGCGCAAGGCGTCGTCCCGCCGGGAGGGGTGGAACAGCTCGACGTCCACGCCCCGCCCCCACCGGTGCACGCGCGGCACGCCGTGCTCTTGGAGCGCTTCGACGGCCCACGTCGACGGCGCGAGGGTGCGGTCGGCCTGGGCGTGCAGCCGGCGCGTCCACCGCCAGGCGGCGCGGGCGGTGAGGCCGAGGCCGTAGTGACCGGCGAACCCGGCGATGTCGGTCTGGTAGACCGCGACCGTCGGGATGCCGAGCCTGCGCGCCGTGGACAGGCCCCGCGCGCCCATCACGAACGGGCTGGCCAGGTGCACGACATCCGGCCGGAAGTCGGCCAACGCGGTCAGCACCTTGCGCGTGGGCACGCCGACGGGCAGCGAGCTGAACCTCGGCAGGTCCACCGACGGCACGCGCACGACCGGCGTGCCGAGGTGGTGGTCCGCACCCGCGCCGGGCGCCACGACCAACGCCCGGTGGCCGTGCGCTCTCAGGTGTTCCAGGACCCGCAGAACGGAGTTCGTCACCCCGTTGACCTGGGGCAGGAAGCTCTCGGTGACGATCGCTACGCGCACGCCGTCACCATGCGGTGCCAAGGACACGGCGGCGTGACACCTCAGCGAACGGCCGCCGAACTCCACGCGTCGCGGTTGACGTTGGCCCCGGGTTCACCTGGAGTACGCGGCGCGGTCACTCCGTGCGGTGACACTAGGTCGGCATGACCGTCTTGTCGTCCCGACCCGCGCAGCCCGTCGATCCCGGCCTGGTGTCGATCGCGCTGGAGATAGCGGGCCGACTCGCCAACGACGCGTCCGACGTGATCATGGCGACCGCGGGGCGCGGGGCGCGGCCCGACGAGGACACGTCGCCGTTCGACTGGGTGACCGACACCGATCGGACGCTGGAGCGGCACACGCGGCGGGTGCTGACCGCCGAGTTCCCGAACATCCCGGTGTTCTGCGAGGACACCGACCTCGACGTGACCGGCGACGCGGAGTTCCGCTGGGTGGTGGACCCGGTCGACGGGACCGCGAACTACGTCGCCGGCGTCCCGTGGTGCGCGTACAGCCTCGCGCTGGTCGACCGGTGGGGGCCGGTGGTCGGCGTGGTCGCGGATCCGTACCGGGCGCAGATCTACGCCGCCGCACGGGGGCGTGGCATGAGGGCGAACGGGACGCCGGTGCGGCTGGGCGGCCAGGCGGTGAGCTCGATCGTGTGCACGGAGATGACGCGGACGGGGCCGTGGCCGGGCATGGGCGAGTTCATCTCGCGGGCCGCGGTGGCGGGGACGGGCGTGCGCGTCCTGGGCTCGAAGGCGTTGGCGGTGGCGCAGGTGGCGCTGGGCCACGCCGCCGCCGCCGTCCTGGACAGCTACCACGAGTGGGACGTGGCCGGCGCGGTCGCCCTGGCCGTCGAATCGGGCGCGGCCGTGCTGGACCGGAGAGGTGAGGACACCGCCCTGCCGGTGGACGGCCTGCTCGTCGCCATGCCGGAGGTGGCGGAGGAAGTCCTGTCCTGGTGGCAGTCGTCCACGTCCCGCTAGTCCGGTTGCAGTAGGTGAACGAGGTTCAGGCTAACCGTTGCCCAGGTGTGGCAGTTGTTGTTCCAGGACTTCGAGATGGGTGCGGACCGCGTCCAGGGACGCCTGGTCCAGCAGTTGGAGCGCCACGCGGCCCACTTCGTCCTCGAACGCCGTGAAGTCGCGGACGGCGGCGGTCAGGCGGTCGGTCACCGGGTGGGACTGGTCGGCGGCCAGGGCTCGGCCCAGGTCCGCGAGACGGCGCACGTCCGACAGCTCGCCCGCGAACTGGCCGGCGATCCGTTCCAGCCACGCCCTGGCCGGGGACGCGGGCACGGTGGCGACGGCGGCGGACACCCTTCGCACGGCCAGTTCGCAGCGGCCCACCATGGCCGACCAGCGGTCGTTGGCGGGAGGTAGGGGCGGGATCGGCGGTGGGAGGGGCATCACGGGTCGGGGGCGGCGGCGGAGGGCGCCGATCACCAGGCCCACCAAGGCTCCCGGCGCGCCGCCCAGGACCATGCCGAACATCCCGGCCGCGATCAGGCTCGCCACCACCGGGACGTCGTCGTCGGACGACGGCAACGCCAAGCCGAACATGAGCAGGAGCGTCATCAGCGCAGTGCCGATGACCAGTCCCCACAGCGCCGACCGTGCCATGGGCACAATGTGCCAGATCAGGCGTCGTAATCCACGGTGATCGCCGGGGTCAGGGCCACCGATTGGCACGTCAGCACGAAGCCCGCCTCCACCTCGCGCGGCTCCAGCGCGTAGTTCCGCCGCATCTCCACCTCGCCGGACACCACCAGCGCACGGCACGTCCCGCACACGCCGCCCTTGCACGCGAACGGCAGGTCGGCGCGCACCCGCTGGGCCGCGTCGAGGATCGGCACGTCCGCCGGCAGCGGCACCTCGGTGGTCCGGCCGTCCAGGATCACGGTGGCCGTGGCCGAAGCGACCGCGGACTCGGCGGCACGGCGCGGCGGGGGCGGGGGCTCGTCGACGTAGAACAGCTCGTGGTGCACGGACGACGGCGGGACGCCCAGCGAGCCCAGCACGTCCTCCGCGTCACGCACCAGCCCGTACGGGCCGCACAGCCACCACTGGTCCACGTCCGCCCACGGCACCACCGTCGAGAACAGCGCCCGCAGCTTCGCCGCGTCCAGCCGGCCGCTGAACAGCTCCACGTCCCGAGGCTCCCGCGACAGCACGTGCACGAGCTGGAACCGCGCCGGGTACCGGTCCTTCAGGTCCGCCAGCTCGTCGGCGAACATCACCGTGTCCGCCCGCCGGTTCCCGTACAGCATCGTCACCCGCGCCCCGCTCGCCAGCACCGACGCGGCGATCGACAACGCGGGCGTGATGCCCGACCCGGCGACCACCAGGCCGTGGTGCGACCCGCCGGACGGCGTGAAGCCACCCAGCGGCGGCAGCACTTCGAGCACGTCACCGGGCTGCACCCGGTCCACCAGCAGGGTGGAGAACAGCCCGCCGTCCACCCGCCGCACCCCGATCCGCAGCGGACCGCCCGCCAGCGCGCAGATCGAGTACGACCGCCGCTCGTCGCCGTTGCGCAGGGTCAGGTACTGCCCCGGCGCGAACGCGAAGTCGGCGGCCAGCGACGGCGGCACCTCGAAGGTCACCGCGACGGCGTCCGAGCACAACCGCTCGACCGACGCGACGGTCAACTTGTGGAACACCGGCCGCGCCATCAGATCTCCTTCACGTGCTCGAACGGCTCGGCGCAGTCCGCGCACCGGCGCAACGCCTTGCACGCCGTCGACCCGAACCGCGACACCTCCGACGTGCGCGACGACCCGCACCGCGGGCACGGCACCCGCCGAGACGGCGGCACCAGGTTCAGCGGCACGGGCCCGACCGCCCTCGGCCCCACCCGGGACGGCGGCGCGATGCCCGCCTCCCGCAGCTTGCGCAACCCGTCCTCGCTGATCCAGTCCGTGGTCCACGCGGGCGACAGCGACAGCCGCACGTCCACCGCCGCGTACCCGGCCGCCAGGAGCGACCGCCGCAGGTCCGCGGCCATCTCGTCCAGCGCCGGGCAGCCCGAGTAGGTGGGCGTGATCGTCACCGACACGCGCCCGTCGGCCTCGGTCACGTCCCGCAGCACGCCGAGGTCGGCCAGCGTCAGCACCGGCAGCTCCGGATCGCGGACCCGCGCGGCGACTTCGAGGGCGGTGGTCACCACTTCGCCCCCGGCAACGACCGGTGCAGGTGCTGCATCTCCGCCAGCAGGTAGCCGAACGCCTCGGTGTGCACGCCGTCGCGGCCCGCCAGCCCGTTGACCCGCGCGGCGGGCACGTCCGCCGGCCG
This sequence comes from Actinosynnema sp. NPDC051121, assembly GCA_040689555.1. GTDB lineage: Bacteria > Actinomycetota > Actinomycetes > Mycobacteriales > Pseudonocardiaceae > Actinosynnema. The sequence continues at coordinate 44,043 of JBFBCZ010000035.1, forward strand.
GGTCAGGCCCGCCGCGGCCAGCACCGCGTCCAGCACGTCGTCCACTTCGGACCGCAGCTCGGCCGGGTCGACCGCGACACCGGCCAGCCGCAGCTCCACGGCGTGCGCGGTGAACAGCTCGGCCAGGAACGGCCACACCCGCTCCAGCCCGGCCCGCATCCGCCGGTGCGACTCCTCGGTGCCGTCACCGAGCCGCACGACCCACTGGGCCGCGTGGTCGCGGTGGTAGGCCAGCTCCTTGAGGCCCTTCGCCGCCACGGCCGCCAGCACGGGGTCGGCGCTGGACCGCAGCCGCGAGTACTGGGCGAGCTTCCACGACGAGAACACCAGCAGCCGGGCCACGGTCGTGGCGAAGTCGCCGCCCGCGAACGGGCCGCACTCGATCTCCGCCAGGTGCACGTTGCGGAACTCGCGCTCGTCGCGCAGGTACGCCAGCGCGTCCTCGTCCCGTCCCGCGCCCTCGACCTCGCCCGCCCTGGTCAGCAGCATCCGGGCCTGGCCGAGCAGGTCGAGCGCGATGTTGGCCAGCGCGACGTCCTCCTCCAGCTCCGGCGCGCGCGAGCACCACTCGGCCAGCCGCTGGGACAGCACCAGGGCGTCGTCGCCGAGCATCAGGCAGTACGCGGTCAGGTCGGCGCGGTCGACGTCGGGGACGTCGCGGTCGACACCGGCCAACGGCTCGGAGAACCCCGTGCCGAACGCCCAGTGCGCGTCCTCGTGGCCGTCGATCAGGGATTCGTAGGCGTTGTCGAAGCTCATCGTGTCACCGCACGTTCGTCGGGAGGCGTTGTCACTGGGGTTCTGCGGGACGCCCGCACCCGGGTCACAGGTGCGGCACGTCCTCGGGGATCTCGTAGAACGTCGGGTGCCGGTAGACCTTGTCCCCGCTGGGCTCGAAGAACGGGTCCTTCTCGTCCGGCGACGACGCGGTGATCGCCGCCGCGGGAACCACCCAGATCGACACGCCCTCGTTGCGCCGGGTGTAGACGTCACGCGCGTTGCGGACGGCCATCTCGGCGTCCGGCGCGTGCAGCGACCCGACGTGCACGTGGTTCAGCCCGCGCTTGCCGCGCACGAACACCTCCCACAGCGGCCACGACGAACTCATGCCACACCCTCCTGCACCGCGTGCTTGGCGGCGTGGGCCTCAGCCGCCGCTCGCACCCACTCGCCGTCCTCGTGCGCCTTGCGCCGGTGCGCGACCCGCTGCGCGTTCGCGGGCCCGTTGCCGCCGACGACCTGCCAGAACTCGTCCCAGTCCGGTCGGCCGAAGTCGTGGTGCCCGCGCTCCGGGTTCCACCTCAGCTCCGGGTCGGGCAGCGTCACGCCGAGCTTCTCCGCCTGCGGCACGGTCATGTCCACGAACTTCTGCCGCAGCTCGTCGTTGGTGTTGCGCTTGATGCGCCACTTCATCGACTGCTCGGTGTTGGACGACTCGGCGTCGGGCGGGCCGAACATCATCAGCGACGGCCACCACCAGCGGTCCACCGACTCCTGCACCATCGCGCGCTGGGCGTCGGTGCCGGACATCATCGTCATCAGCAGCTCGTAGCCCTGCCGCTGGTGGAAGGACTCCTCCTTGCAGATGCGGATCATGGCCCGGGCATACGGCCCGTAGGACGTGCGGCACAGCGGCACCTGGTTGCAGATCGCGGCGCCGTCCACGAGCCAGCCGATCACGCCCACGTCGGCGTAGGACAGCGTCGGGTAGTTGAAGATCGAGGAGTACTTCTGCCTGCCCGAGATGAGATTCTCGGTCAGCTCGGCCCGGTCCGCGCCCAGCGTCTCGGTCGCGGAGTACAGGTACAGCCCGTGGCCGGCCTCGTCCTGGACCTTGGCCAGCAGGATCGCCTTGCGCCGCAGCGACGGCGCGCGGCTGATCCAGTTGCCCTCGGGCTGCATGCCGATGATCTCGGAGTGCGCGTGCTGCGCGATCTGCCGGATCAGCGTCTTCCGGTAGCCGTCGGGCATCCAGTCGCGCGGCTCGACGCGCTGTTCGGCCGCGACGGTGCGCTCGAACTGTGCCTCCAGGTCCATGCGCCCGATGTTACACCTGAAGGCTGATTTTCGGCAGAACTGTCACAACCTCCGACGAGCCCACCAGGCCAGCGGCAACAGCACCGCCCAGACCGCCAGCAGGAACGTGCCGACCGGCAGCAACGCGAGCACGGCCGTCCGCCCGGCGACCCGGGCCACCTCGGGGTCGGCCGTGTCGTACTCGATGCGCACCAACTGGCCGGGCTCCAGCCCGTCCGGGTACAGCAGGCCCTGCGACGGGCTGTGCACGGCGCCGTCCGGCGTGGCGAAGCGCACCACGGTCCGCTGGAACGAGACCGACACCACCTCGGCGGTCGCCTTGCCCAGCCGTTCCTCGATCATCACGTCGTCGCGCCAGCACGCCGCGACCAGGATCACCCCGATCAGCGTCACCACCGCGCCCAGCACCACCAACGCCCGGCTGACCAGGAGCCGAGCCTGGGGGCGGGCACCTGTCCGCACTGCGTCGTCCACCACAACTGAGGAGTCTAGGGCGGCCTCCGCGCCGGATCTCAGCGATGAGTCCATACCCTCGACGCCGTGACCTCAGCTCCTGCCTCGCGGACCCGACAACGGCTGCGCGTGCACACCAGGCGCGTCGCGGGCGACAACCTGCTGGGCGGGCTGCCCGCGCCGACCGGTGCGCTGAGTTGGGTGCGCGACGGAACGGGCCTGGTCGGATGGGGTGAGGCGGCCCGGTTCGAGGTCTCGGGGCCGGACCGGTTCGCCGCCGCCGACCGCTGGTGGCGCGAGTTCACCGACGACCTCGACGTGGACGACGAGCTCGGCGTGCCGGGCACGGGACCGGTCGCGTTCGTCAGCATGGCGTTCTCCGACCGGCCCGGCCACTCGGTGCTGGTGGTGCCGGAGGTCGTGATGGGCCGCCGCAACGGGCACGGCTGGCTGACCACCATCGGCGACAGCGGCAAGCGGCGGGTCGAGCCCGTGCGCCGGCCGTCGGAGGTGCGCTACAGCGACGGCCAGGTGTCCGTCACGGGCTACCGGGAGGCCGTGCGCGCCGCCGTCGAGCGGATGCGCGCGGGCGAGCTGGACAAGGTGGTGCTGGCGCACGACCTGCTGGCGGTCGCGGACAAGGACATCGACCACCGGTTCGTGCTCGAAGGCCTGGCCCGCCGGTACCCCGAGTGCTGGGTGTACGCGGTGGACGGCCTGATCGGCGCCACGCCCGAACTGCTGCTGCGGCGCAGCGGGTCCGTGGTCGACTCGCGGGTGCTCGCGGGCACGACGTGGCCGCACGACGGCATGACCGACGACGAGCTGGCCGCCGCGCTGATGTCGTCGGGCAAGAACCGCGGCGAGCACGAGTACGCGGTGACGTCGCTGGTGGAGACGCTGCGGCCGTTCTGCGACACGATGTCGGTGGACGGGCCGTCGGTGCTGCGGCTGCCGAACGTCTCGCACCTGTCCAGCGACGTCATCGGCACGCTCAGCGGCACGCCGTCGCTGCTCGCGCTGGGCGAGGCGCTGCACCCCACGGCGGCCGTCGGCGGCACGCCCCGCGCGGACGCCATCGCGATGATCGAGGAGCTGGAGGGCATGGACCGGGGCCGCTACGCCGGTCCGGTCGGCTGGATCGACGGCAACGGCGACGGCGAGCTGGGCATCGCGTTGCGCTGCGCGCAGGTGGAAGGCCGCACGGCGCGCCTGTTCGCGGGCTGCGGCCTGGTCGCCGAGTCGGACCCGGACTCCGAGGTCCACGAGGCCCACGCCAAGATGCGCCCCTTTCGGGAAGCGCTCGAAGGCCGGTAGACCGACGACGCGGGGCCGCCCTCGGTGAGGACGGCCCCGCGTGGCTCATCGCGTCAGTGCCGGAATCGCGTCAGTGCCGGTGAGCCGCGAGCAGTTCGTGCGTCTCCTGGATCTTCTGGAACGACTTCGGCTCGGTCACCGCGGCCGCACGTGCCGAGAGACCGCCCGTGCCCGGCGCGACGGCCGGCCTGGACGGCGTGAACAGCCAGGTCTGGAACAGCTCGTCGAGCTGCTTGCCCGACAGCCGCTCGGCGAACGCGATGAACTCCTCCGTCGTCGCGTCGCCGTAGCGCTTCGCGGCGGGCCACTCCTTCAGCAGCCGGAAGAACGCCTCGTCGCCGATCTCGGCGCGCAACGCGTGCAGGGTCAGCGCGCCCCGGTCGTACACCGCGCCGTCGAACTGGTTCGCCACGCCCGGGTCGCCGGGCAGCACCTGCCAGAACTCGTCGTCCTCGGGGTACGAGGCGTAGACGAAGTCCGCGTTCTCCTGCGCCGTGCCCTCGCCGACGTGCTCGGACCACAGCCACTCGGCGTAGCTGGCGAAGCCCTCGTTGAGCCAGATGTCCTTCCAGCCGTGCACGGACACCGAGTCGCCGAACCACTGGTGCGCGAGCTCGTGCGCGACGACGTAGGTGTTCGAGCCGCGGCGGAAGAACGCGGTGTCGTAGGTCGGGCGGGTCTGGTTCTCCAGCGCGAAGCCGATGCCCGGCGTGACGACGCCGCCCTGCGCCTCGAACGGGTAGGGCCCGAAGTTCTCCGCCAGGAACTCGTTCACCTCGGGCGTGCGCTCGACGCTGGCCACCGAAGCGCTGTAGTTCTCGCCGAGCCGCTCCGAGTAGGCGTTGAGCACGGGCTGGCCGTTCGGCGCGGTCGACTGGCGGATCTCGAACTGGCCGATGGCGATGAACGCCAGGTACGTGGCCTGCGGCTTCAGGCTGCGGTAACGCCACCGGGTCCAGCCGTTGATCTGCTGGGTGGTGCCGTTGAACAGGCCGCCCGAGATCACCTCGACGCCGGTCGGCACGGCCACCGAGATGTCGAACGTCGCCTTGTCGGTCGGGTGGTTGTTGCTCGGGAACCACCACGGCGCGATGTCGGGCTCGTCGATCGCCAGCGCGCCGTCCGGGGTCCGCTTCCACGACGTGTAGCCGTCCACGGCGTAGCTGGAGGGCACGTCGGAGTAGGTGACGACGACCGTCACGTCCGAGCCCTTGCGCAGCGTGGCGCGCGGGTCGACCACGAGCTCGCCGCCGGACTGCGAGAACGCGGCCACCTTGTTGTCGACCCGGACCGAGCTGACCTTCAACAGGAAGTCGAGGTTCAACCGGCTCAGGTCCTGGGTGGTTTTGGCCAGGATCGTCGTGGTGCCGGAAAGGGTGTCGTCGGCCGGCCGGTAGTTGAGCCTGATGTCGTAATGGGAAACGTCGTAACCGCCGTTGCCCGCATTCGGGTAGTAGGGGTCGCCGATGCCCGGTGCTCCCGGCTGGGCCGCCGTCGCCGTGCCGGCCAGCAGGAGCAGGGATGCCGCGGTGGCGGTACCGAGGGTCAGCTTCGCTCTCAGGGACATGCGGCGAAGCTAGTACCGGCCCATGTCGGGCTCTACCCCCGTCGGTAGGATTTCGGCTATTGGAATGCGGTTGACACCGCGGCCTTCAACCGGGCGTGCAGATCGCGCAATTCCTGCCGTTCCGCCCGGATTTCCACCACCCGGATTCCGCTCGGCCGGTCGAGCGCACGTCTCAACTGGTCCGGTGTCGCGGCTTCGGTGTGCGGCACGTGGTGCGCCGCGCACAGCGACTTCAGGTCGACGCCGTGGGGCGTGCCGAACACGCGCTCGAACGTCTTCTCGTGCTCCTTCGCGCCCTGTTCCAGCAACGCGAAGATGCCGCCGCCGTCGTCGTTGAGCACGACGACGGTCAGGTCCGGTCGCGGCTCGCCGGGACCGATGAGCAGGCCGTTGGCGTCGTGCAGGAACGTGAGGTCGCCGATCAGGGCGTAGGTCGGGCCGCGGGTCAGCGCGATGCCGGCGGCGGTGGAGACGCTGCCGTCGATGCCCGCCACGCCCCGGTTGGCGAAGGTGCGCACGTCGCGGCGCGGCTCGGCGACCAGGTCCACGTCGCGGACCGGGTTGGACGAGCCGAGGAACAGGTTCGATCCCGGGGGCAGGGCGGCGACCAGCTCGCGGGCCACGTGCAGGCCGGTCGGCCACGGCTGCTTGGCCAGCAGGTCGTCCACCACGTCGGCGACCGCCTTGTCCGCGTGCTGCCAGGCGGTGAGCCAGTCGTCGTCCACGTCGTGCTCGCCCAGGACCAGGTCGGTCGACGTGTGCGTGGCGGCGAACTGCGGGTCCGGCCAGTCGAGCTCGTCGGACAGCACGTGCACGACCGGGGTCCGCGCGATGAGCCTGAGCACGCCCCGGGAGAGGGTGGCGCGGCCGACCACGACCACCGCCCGCGGCTGGAGCCGGTCGGGCAGCTCGCCCGCGTTGAGCAGCAGCGAGCCGTGGCGCAGGCCGTACCCGGTCGGTTCGGCGATCACCGGCCAGCCGGCGCGTTCGGCCAGGTCGGACACGTCGTGCTCGGTGTCGCCGACGATCACCAGGGTGCGCGGGCCGAGGTGGTCGGCCAGGTGCGCGGAGGTGGTGGCGCGCGGCGCCGTGCGGGTCCACGGCACGTCGAACGGGCGGCCGTCCAGGCTCTCCGGCCAGTCGTCGGTGTGGCCTGGGACCGAGGGCACGTCGGGCACCAGGGGCTCGCGGAACGGGACGTTGACGTGCACCGGGCCCCGGTCGCGCGCGGTGGCGACGGCCCGGCAGACCAGGGAGCGCCACAGGCCGTTCTGGTTGTCCCGGCGTTCGGCGACGGGGAACTGGAGCGTGTCCGTGCCGAAGATGCGCTGCTGGTCCACGGTCTGGCTGGCGCCGGTGCGGTAGAGCTCGACCGGGCGGTCCGCGGTGAGGGCGATCACCGGGACGCCCGCGTGCCCGGCCTCCAGCATCGCGGGGTGCAGGTTCGCCACGGCGGTGCCGGACGTGCACGTGACGGCGGTGACCTCGCCGCTGCCCCTGGCCAGGCCCAGGGCCAGGAAGCCCGCGGTGCGCTCGTCCACGCGGACGTGCAGGGTGAGGCGTCCGGCCGCGGCTGCCTCGTGCAGGGCGAACGACAGCGGCGCGTTGCGCGATCCGGGGCTCAGCACGACGTGCCGGACGTCGTTGCGGATCAGCTCGTCGACGAGCACCCTGGCCTGCGCGGTGGACGGGTTCACCCGGACATTGTCGCTCAGCCCGCGACCAGGTGATTCCACGCGCTGAGCCGGACCGGACCCGCTCCCGGCCGTCGCGCGGGCATATTGTCCCTGCCGTGGCAGATCAGGACGTATCCGAGCTGTTCGACCCCACCCGCTGGAAGCGGGTCGAGGGGTTCGACTTCACCGACATCACCTACCACCGCGCGGTCGACCAGGGCACGGTGCGCATCGCGTTCGACCGGCCCGAGGTGCGCAACGCGTTCCGGCCGCACACCGTGGACGAGCTGTACCGCGCGCTGGACCACGCCCGGATGAGCTCGGACGTCGGGTGCGTGCTGCTCACGGGCAACGGCCCGTCCCCGCGCGACGGCGGCTGGGCGTTCTGCTCGGGCGGCGACCAGCGCATCCGCGGCCGCAGCGGCTACCAGTACGCGTCGGGTGAGACGGCCGACACCGTCGACCCGGCCCGCGCGGGCCGGCTGCACATCCTCGAGTGCCAGCGCCTGATCCGGTTCATGCCGAAGGTCGTGATCGCGGTCGTGCCCGGCTGGGCGGCCGGCGGCGGGCACAGCCTGCACGTGGTGTGCGACCTCACGCTAGCCAGCGCCGAGCACGCCCGGTTCAAGCAGACCGACGCCGACGTCGGCAGCTTCGACGGCGGCTACGGCTCGGCGTACCTGGCCCGGCAGGTCGGCCAGAAGTTCGCCCGCGAGATCTTCTTCCTCGGCCGCTCCTACACCGCCGAGGACATGCACCGGATGGGCGCGGTGAACGCGGTCGTGCCGCACGCCGAGCTGGAGTCCACGGCGCTGGAGTGGGCGAAGGAGATCAACGGCAAGTCGCCGACGGCGCAGCGGATGCTGAAGTACGCGTTCAACCTGATCGACGACGGCCTGGTCGGCCAGCAGATCTTCGCGGGCGAGACCACGCGCCTGGCCTACATGACCGACGAGGCGGTGGAAGGCCGGGACGCCTTCCTGGAGAAGCGCCCGCCGGACTGGTCCGACTACCCCTACCACTACTGATGATCACCTTCGAGGAACTGCGCGCCGCCCTCGACGCCGGGGGCGGCCCGGTGACGGCGCAGCCCGGCGACCTGCCCCCGTTGCGCGGCTGGGAGACCGGTGCCGCGCTCGCGGTCACCACGTCCGGCTCCACGGGCGAGCCGAAGACCGTGCTGCTCGGCGCGGACGCGCTCACCACGTCCGCCGAGCTGACCCACGCCCGCCTCGGCGGCCCCGGCCGGTGGCTGCTCGCCCTGCCGACCACGCACATCGCGGGCATCCAGGTGCTCGTGCGGTCGGTCGTGGCCGGTCAGGAGCCGGGCGTGATGGACCTCGCCGCCGGTTTCCGCGCCTCCGACTTCGCCGTCGCGGCCCGGCCCGTGCTGGCCGCGCCCGGTCGGCACTACACCGCGCTGGTGCCCACGCAGCTGGCCCGCCTGGTCGCCACCGAAGGGCCGGGGCTGGCCGCGGTGCGGCAGTTCGACGGCGTGCTGATCGGCGGCTCGGCGACCCCGCCCGCCCTGCTGGAGCGGTCACGGCAGCTCGGCGTCCGGGTCGTCACCACGTACGGCATGAGCGAGACGTCCGGCGGCTGCGTCTACGACGGCCTGCCGCTGGACGGCGTGCGCGTCCGGCTCGCCGACGACGGGCGGATCGAGGTCAGCGGTCCCGTGCTGGCGCTGGGCTACCAGGGCGGCGAGCCGTTCGGCGAGTGGTTCCGCACCGGTGACCTGGGGCGGGTCCGCGCCGACGGCACGCTGGAGGTGCTGGGCCGGGCCGACGACGTGATCATCAGCGGCGGCGAGAACATCGCGCCCGCGGCGGTCGAACGCGCGCTGACGGCCCAGCCCGGCGTGCGGGACGCGTGCGTCGTGGGGGTGGCCGACCCGGAGTGGGGTCAAGTGGTGGCGGCGGCCGTGGTGCCGGAAGATCCGGGTGACCCGCCCGACGCGGACGAGCTGTGCGCGGCGGTCGGCGAGGCAGTGGGGCGGTTCGCCATGCCGAAGCGGGTCGCGTTCCTGCCGGAACTGCCCCTGCGCGGGCCGGGCAAGGTGGATCGGAGGGCCGTCGCTAGCTCGTTTGGGTGAGTTTCTGTCTTATTAGCAAGATTGTTGGTTGACAGCTAACCACGCCAGGCGATTGGCTCGGCAGCGCCGAGACGCGCGGCCCTGCCGCGGTCACCTCCGCACCGCGCGTCCGGACGAGGAGTGCTGCGATGACCAGGCGCTACCTGATACCGCTCGCCGTCGCGACCGTCCTGACCGCGGGTCTGGCGGTCCCTGCCGCCGCCGAGGGCGACCGCGAGTGGACGGCCGACCTCTCCACCGTGAACGCCGACGACAACGGCGTGACGACGCACGACGGCACGGTGCGGCTCGACCGTGCCGCACCGACGCCCGCCAGCGCGCGGGCCGCCGTCCGCACCGGGTTCCTGCAACTGGAGCCCCGCACGTTCGGCGCGCCGGTCAACGCCGTCGCCGCCACCGTGAAGAGCGACGTCCCGGCCGGCGCGGAAGTCGCCGTGGACGTGCGCGGCGCGTTGGGCGACGAGCAGTGGACCGAGTGGGTCGAGGCGCGGCCCGACGCGCCGGCCGTGCTGCCGACCGCGGTCACGACCGTGCAGGTCCGGGTTGCGCTGACGGCCGAGAAGGCCTCCCCCGCCCTGAGCAGGCTCGACCTGCGGGCGTTCACCGCGGTCGCCGCGTCGGACGTCACCGCGCAGGCCGCGGGCCTGTCCTACCGGGTCTACGCGACCCGCGAGGGCCTGGTCGGCGGCACCACGGCCAACGGGCACGTGATCGCGAGCCGGGACCACTTCGTCGCCCTGCCGTCGCGGCGCGGGCTGTCCGACAAGGGCACCGGCACCTACAGCGTGCGGGTGTGCGCGTCGAACGGCCGGTGCGAGTGGGCGCCGGTGTGGGACGTCGGCCCGTGGAACACCAAGGACGACTACTGGAACCCGTCGGCCACCCGTGAGATGTGGAAGGACCTGCCCCAGGGCAAGCCCGAGGCGCAGGCCGCCTACCAGGACGGCTACAACGGCGGCAAGGACCAGTTCGGCCGCTCGGTGGCCAACCCGGCGGGCATCGACCTGGCCGACGGCACGTTCTGGGACGGCCTGAAGCTGACCGACAACTCGTGGGTCACGGTGACCTACCAGTGGACCGGTTCGGGCCCGGCCGGCTTCGTCCGCACCGCCGGTGACGCGCTGAACGTGCGCAGCGGCGCGACGTCCACGGCCACGCAGGTCGGGCTGGCCGCCAACTACGCGCAGGTGCGGGTCGAGTGCCAGGTCACCGGCCAGTCGGTGACGGGCTCGCAGGGCACGTCGAACATCTGGTTCCGGATCGCGACGGGCAAGTACATCGCGCGGGCGTACGTGTCCGGAGTGTCCGGCGCCACCGCCTGCTGATCACGCGGCCACCCGGGAGCGGGTCCCCTTTCACCATGTCGGAGGATGTCCGGCATGGCCACAGTCGCCCAGTGGGTATCGGGGACCCGCCCCCGCACGCTGCCGAACTCGATCGCGCCGGTGCTGGTCGGCGCGGGCGCCGCGCACCACATCGACGGCTTCACCCCGACGTGGGCGGCGCTGGCCCTCGTGGTGTCGGTGGCGTTGCAGGTGGGCGTGAACTACGCCAACGACTACTCCGACGGCATCCGGGGAACCGACTCGAACCGCGTCGGCCCGTTCCGCCTGGTCGGATCGGGTGCGGCCAACCCGAGGGCGGTGCGCGCGGCGGCGTTCGCGGCGTTGGGCGTGGCCGGGGTCGCGGGCCTGGTGCTGGTGGTCCTGACCGGCCGGTACTGGATGGTGGCGTTCGGCGCGGTGTGCATCGCGGCGGCGTGGTTCTACACCGGCGGCCGCAAGCCGTACGGGTACTCGGGCCTGGGCGAGCTGGCCGTGTTCCTGTTCTTCGGGCCGGCGGCCGTGCTGGGCACGCTGTACGTGATGACCGGCGAGATCACCGGCATCGGCATCGGCGGAGCGGTCGCCATGGGCGCGTTCTCGACCGGCGTCATGATCGCCAACAGCCTGCGCGACATCCCGACCGACATCCAGGCGGGCAAGCGGACCCTCGCGTCCACGCTGGGCGACCGCGACTCCCGCCGGCTCTACCTGGCCCTGGTCACGATCCCGTTCCTGATCACGCTGGCGATCGGCCTGCGCGTCCCGCTGGCCCTGATCGGCTTCCTCGCCCTGCCCCTGGCGGTCCTGGGCGCGCGCCGCGTGGTGAACGGCAGCAAGGGCCGCGACCTGATCCCCGTGCTGCGCGACACGGGCCTGGCGATGCTGGTGTGGGGCATCGCCGTGCCGGTGGCGCTGGTGCTGGGCTGACGTCGTTCGGCCGTTCGTGGCCGGTGTGGGACAACCGGGGTCCGACGCCTGCCCGACGCGTTAGAACGGTCGTGTGGGTGGGCTGAGGCGGTTCGGATCGCTGTGCGCGGCCGTGGTCGTGCTGGTCGCGTGCTGGCTGGCGGCGTGCGCGACGCTCGCCGGGTGGATGCTCCTCGACTCGGGTGGAGCGCTGCTGGCGTGCCTCGGCATCCCCGTCGTGGTGGTGCTGCTGTCCGTCGGGGTCCTGCTGGGGACGGCGTTCGAGGAGGACTCGGGGCAGGCCGCCGTGGACGGCCCGACCACCCGGGCGCTCTCGGTGTTCTTCGTGCTCGGGTTCGGCGCGCTGGTCGTCGTGGGCGGCGTGCTCGCCTTCTCCGGCGCGAAGATCTACCACGCGCACTTCGGCGCCCGGACCGAAGCCGTCTTCTCGTCCGTCGTGGAGTTCAACGGGGAGTCCGGCGGCGTGGCGAAGCGGTGGTACTACGTCGACGATCGGGCCACCGGCGAGACCCTAGGGCCGCTGGCGATCCCACCGCCGGACGGGACGGAGAAGGGCGACCCGATCACGGTCCTCGCGGACCCCGCCGGCTGGGTCCGCCCCGTGCCGGCCGACAGCGCGGGCTGGACGACCGTGCCGACGATGATCCTGCTCGGCTGCGCGGGCGTGGTCGCCCTCGGCGCTCTCGGCGTGCTCGCGACGGGGCTCGTGACGCTCACCAGGCGTCCTCGGTGAACGAGATCGGCTCGTCGTCGTCACGCGGCTTGGGCTTGGGCGGTTCGACGCGGGGCTCCTCGCCCCGGCACAGGGCGGACAGGGCCTCGCGGTCCGCTTCCAGCGCCGCCTTCACGCCCCGGTCCTCGGCGGCCTCGCCCATGAGCACCTGCCGCCAGCTCAGGTAGCCGCCCGCGATCCGGCGCTGCAACGCCTGCAACTCCGGCGAGGCCGCGTTCGACTTCGCGTACTGCATCACCCGCCGCACGTCGTCGGCCGAGGGCTCGCGCCGCGGGTACCGCAGCTTGGCCGCCTCGCGCATCGCCTTCTCGGCATCGGCGACGGACCTGGCCAGCACGTCCTCCGCCGTGAGCACCTCCGCCGTCCGCCACGCGCTCACCGCACACCCCTTCCCACGCGCCGATCCCCGCTGCGACGCACGGCACGCGCCGCGCGTTCCCGTGAACCCGGAATCAGCGGGCCCACGTGCCGGTCGAGCGGAACTTTTCCAGGGCGGCCAGGTGCGGCGCCAGGTCCATGCCCTGGGCGGTCACCCACTCGTCGTCGTAGTAGGTGTTCGCGTAGCGCTCGCCGCCGTCGCACAGCAACGTCACGACGCTGCCGCGCAACCGCGACGCCCGCATCTCCGCGATCAGCTGGAACGCGCCCCACAGGTTCGTGCCGGTCGACCCGCCGACCCGGCGGCCCAGCACGCGCTCGACGTGCCGGATCGTGGCCACCGACGCCGCGTCCGGCACCTTGATCATCCGGTCGATCACGTCCCCGATGAACGACGGCTCGACCCGGGGCCGGCCGATGCCCTCGATGCGCGAGCCGCGCGTGCCGGTCAACGACGGGTCGCGGTCGCGCCACGCGTCGAAGAACACCGAGTGCTCCGGGTCCACCACGGCCAGCCGGGTCCGCAGCTTCCGGTAGTGGATGTAGCGGCCGATGGTGGCGCTCGTGCCGCCGGTGCCCGCGCCGACCACGACCCACTCCGGCTCGGGCGCGGACTCCAGCGCCATCTGCTGGAACACCGACTCGGCGATGTTGTTGTTGCCACGCCAGTCCGTGGCCCGCTCGGCGTGCGTGAACTGGTCCATGAAGTGCCCGCCGAGCTCCGCCGCGAGCCGCCGCGACTCGTCGTAGATCGCACCCGGCTCGTCCACGAAGTGGCACTGCCCGCCCTGGCGCTCGATCAGCGCCACCTTCTCCCCGCTGGTGGACCGGGGCATCACCGCGATGAACGGCAGGCCGAGCAGCCGCGCGAAGTACGCCTCCGACACCGCCGTCGAGCCGGACGACGCCTCGATCACCGGCGTGCCGCCGACGACCCAGCCGTTGCAGATCGCGTACAGGAACAGCGACCGGGCGAGCCGGTGCTTGAGCGAGCCGGTGGGGTGGGTCGACTCGTCCTTCAGGTACAGGTCGATGCCCCACTCCGGTGGGAGGGGGAAGTGCAGCAGGTGCGTGTCGGCGCTGCGGTTGGCGTCCGCTTCGATGATGCGGACGGCCTCGCACACCCATTCCCTGGTCCGGGAGCTACAGCGATCTACCGAAGACGTCACGCCGGCACGATAACTTCTGCGACGTGAACTCACTTCCGATCGGCTCACCGCGTGGTTGCCTGCTGGCCGGCGCCGTCGGCGACGCGCTCGGCGGTTCGATCGAGTTCGACCGGATCGACCGGATCCGAGGCCGGTTCGGGCCCTCGGGCCTCACCGACTACGCGCCCGCCTACGGCAGGCTCGGCGCGATCACCGACGACACCCAGATGACCCTGTTCACGCTGGAAGGCCTGCTGCTGGCCCGCAAGCGCGGCAGCGACCCCGTGCACGAGGTGCGGGTGGCGTACGGGCGGTGGCTGCGCACCCAGGGCGGGCCGGAGGTCAGACCGGACGGGTGGCTGCTGGACGTGCCGGAGCTGCACGACCAGCGCGCGCCCGGCACCACGTGCCTGACCGCGTTGCGCTCCGGCGCGCTGGGCACGGTGGAATCCCCGATCAACGACTCGAAGGGCTGCGGCGCGGTGATGCGCGCGGCGCCGGTGGCGTTGTGGTCCGACGACGTGCGCGAGGTGTTCGACCTGGCCGCCGCGACGGGCGCGCTGACCCACGGCCACCCCAGCGGCTACCTGTCCGCGGGCGTGCTGGCGGTGCTGGTGCAGCAGGTGCTGGCGGGCGCGGCCCTGCCGGCCGCGATCGAGGTGGCCCGCGCCGAGCTGATCAGGTGGGACGGCCACGAGGAGCAGCTGGCCCTGCTGGACCTGGCCGTGGAGCTGGGCCTGGGCGGCGTGCGGCCGACGCCCGAGGTGATCGCGACGACGCTGGGCGGCGGGTGGGTCGGCGAGGAGGCGCTGGCGATCGCGGTGCTCACCGCGTTGGCCGCGCGCGACCTGGCCGACGGGCTGCTGCTCGCGGTCAACCACTCCGGCGACAGCGACTCGACCGGCGCGCTGTGCGGGAACCTGCTCGGCGCGCGGGACGGCGTCGAGGCGATCCCGGAGCACTGGTTGGAGGCGCTGGAGCTGCGTGACGTGGTCGAACGCCTGGCCGACGAGGCCGAGGCCGCCTTCACCAGGTGACCGCCCGGGTCTCGACAGACCTTAATCTACATAGGTAGACTTCTGGGCGTGGAGCCGCTCGGACGCATCGGAAGGGCCACGGTCGACGTGCTGGGAGTGCTGCTCGACAGCGACCAGCCGCGCTGGGGCCTGGAGATCATCAAGCTGACCGGACGCCCGTCCGGCAGCGTCTACCCGCTGCTCGACCGCCTGGAGCGGGCCGGGTGGGTCACCTCGTCGTGGGACGACGACAGCGAGCGCCGCGGCCCGCGCCGCCGGATGTACGTGCTCACGCCCGCAGGCGCCCGGGAGGCCGTCAAGGTGTGCGCCAAGGCCGCCGGCCGGGCCGGCGATCAGGCGAAGGCCGGCACCGTGCCCCTCACCCGACCGGAGGTCGCCCGATGAGCCGACTCGTCACCCGACTCGCCCTGGCCGTCGTCACGGCCGCCGCCGTGCTGCTGCCGCGCGGGCAAAGGGACCGTTACCTGGAGCAGTGGCGCGCCGACGTGGAGGGCGCGCGCGAACTGGGCCTGAGCCCGCTGGGCGTGGCGTTCGGCGCGGTCCGCATCGCGAACCGGGAGCGCAAGCCGGTGGTGCTGCCGATCGGCCCGCTGGCGCTGGCCCTGCGGCTGCGCGAGAGCACGAACATCGGCGCGGTGCTGGTCGTGCTGGTGCTGGCCAACCTCGGCGGCGCGATCCTGCTGGTGGTGTAGCGGCTAGGCGGCGTCGCCGCGCAACTGGGCGCGCAGCTTCTCGCGCTCGGCGCGGCGCACGGCCTGCTTCTCCTCGAGGCCCTGCGCGACCCGCTTGCGCAGCCCGCCGAACACGAACATCGACAGCGGCAGGGCCACCACCACGCCCACGGCGAGGGCGACCAGCAGCGGCACGTTCGCCAGCACGAGCAGCGCGGTGACCGCGGCGACCGTGCCCAGGCGCGCGCCGATGTAGAGCGTCACATCACGACCCAGGTGCACGGTTACCCAGGTTACGCGTCGTCGGACGGGCCGGCCGCCGCGGTGTTCGGACGGCCCTCGAACCGGGTGGACAGCACGACCGTGGTGCGGGTGCGCGCGACGCCCTGGATGCGCCGCAACCGGCCCAGCGAGCGCTCCAGGTCGTCCACCGTGGCGACCCGGACCTTGACGATGAACGACTCGTCGCCCGCCACCCGGTAGCACGACTCGACCTCGACCAGCCCGGCCAGCGCGACGGCCAGCTCGTCGTCGTCCGCGGTGTCGGTGGGGTGGATGCTGACCAGGGCGGTCACGCCGAGGCCGACGGCGCTCGGGTCGACCACCGCGTGGTAGCCGACGATGACGCCGGTGGCTTCCAGCTTGCCCACCCGCTCGTGCACGGCGGAGGCCGAGAGGCCCACCTTGCGGCCCAGGTCGGCGTAGGTGGCCCGACCGTTCTCCCGCAGGGCGGCGATGATCTGGCGATCAAGAGCGTCCACCGGTCACAGGGTAGGCCCACCGGCCCGTTCCGGTGACGATGCGGTGATGTCCCGACCGTGCGGCGATGTCCGAACCGCGCACTTCGTCCCTTACTACCTCTTTACCATCACCCAAGCGTTCGAGTACCCGATGGGTGAGGTGCCACGATGCGTCCGGTACGTCTGTTCGCCATCGGGGAGGATGCCGTGACCGTGACGCAGGGACACCAGGGGGAACGTCTGCTGACGCCGGGAGAGGTCGCGAACCTGTTCCGGGTCGACCCGAAGACGGTCACCCGGTGGGCGACGGCGGGCCGCATCGGCTCGATCCGCACGCCCGGTGGTCACCGCAGGTTCCGCGAGTCCGAGGTCCAGCAGCTGTTGTCGCAGCTGACCACGGAGGCGACCGAACCGGTCCGGCACTGACGGCGCGCACCTCCGGCGCACGGGTAATCTCGTGGCAAAGGAGGTGGCGACCATGCTGTACCTGCTCGCGGTGATCGGTGCTCTCACCATCGCCGTGCTGCTGTGGCGTGCGTTCGGACCGGACCGGGTCGATACCGCCCCCAGCCGTCGTTTCGTGGCGCCGGACGACGACCCCGACTTCCTGCGCAAGCTCGGTGAGCAGCGCAAGAAGAAGCCGGACGACGAGGAGTGACCGAGCGAAGGGGCCTCGCACCGAGGCCCCTCGTCGTGGCGGCGGTGCCCGACTAGTTGTTCGGGAAGTCGTCGGCCACCGTGGCGGCGAGTTCCAGCAGGGCCAGCCGGGTGTCCGGGGCGAGCTTGTCCAGCTCGATCTCCGCGCCCTCTTCCAGGTGCGTGTCGAACGGGATCCGCACCACCGCGCGGCAGCGCTGGGCGAAGTGCGCGGCCAGCTTGTCCAGGTCGACCTTGCCCGAGCCCGGCCGCACCGAGTTGATCACCGCGACGGACTTCGCGACCAGGTCGCGGTAGCCGTGGGCGTCCAGCCAGTCCAGCGTCGCCGCCGAGGTCTGCGCGCCGTCCACCGAGCCGGACGAGACCAGCACCAGCGAGTCGGCCTGGTCGAGCACGCCCTTCATGGCCGAGTGCATCAAGCCGGTGCCGCAGTCGGTGAGCACGATGTTGTAGAACAGCTCCAGCAGCGAGACCGTGCGCAGGTAGTCCTGGTCGCTGAACGCCTCCGACACGGCCGGGTCCTGCTCGGACGCCAGCACCTCCAGCCGGCTGGGCGACTGCGAGGTGTACGCGCGCACGTCGCTGTACCGGGTGATCTTCGAGGCGTCGCGCAGCAGGTGCCGGACGGTCGCCGTGGTCTCCCGGGGCACCTTCAGCGCCAGCGTGCCGCGGTCGGGGTTGGCGTCCACCGCGATCACGCGGTCACCGCGCAGCGAGGAGAACGTGGAGCCGAGCGTGGTCGTCGTGGTGGTCTTGCCGACGCCGCCCTTGAGGCTCAGCATGGCGATCTTGTAGCAACCCCGCAGCGGCTGGTTGATCCGGCCGATCAGCTCGCGCCTGCGGACGTCCGCCGGGCTCTCGCCGAGGTTGACCAGGCCGCCGGTGACCGAGTGCAGCGTCTTGCGCCAGCCGGACTGCGGCGGGCGCTTCGCGCGCTTGATCAGCTGCTGCGAGGAGACGTCGCTCGCGTTGGCGCGCTGCGGCGGCTGCGGCGGCTGGGGCTGGACGCTCTGCGGGAAGTTGTTGGGGAACCCGCCCTGGTACTGCTGCGGGCCCGGGTACGGACCGGACTGGCCGCCGGAGACCTGGTACGGACCGGACTGGCCGGGCACCGGGTAGGCGCCGGACTGGCCACCGGGCACCTGGTACGCGCCCGACTGGCCACCGGGCACCGGGTACGGGCCGGACTGGCCACCGGGCACCGGGTACGCGCCCGACTGGCCGCCGGAGACCTGGTGCGGCCCCGAGTGCTGACCGGCCACCGGGTAGGGCCCCGACTGCGCCGGGAACCCGCCCGACGGCGGGCCGGTCACCGGACCGGACTGCGTCGGGTCCAGGTACACGGTCCGGGGTTCGACGTAGTGGGATCCCGATCCCGGCTCGACCTGGTAGCCGCCCGACTGGTTCGGGTTGGGCTGCTGCCCTTCCGCTCCGGCCGGCTGCTGCCACGACGGCTCAGGATTCTCGTAGCGACCGGTCACCGCTGGGGTCCTCCCTGAGCGAAGCGGATCGAGACCACCCCGACCCCACGCGTCCGACGGTAGTCGGCGACGAGTGGTTCCACGACATTGGGTGTGAGCTCGTCACAGCGCGTCGGAACAGGTCGGAGGAGCACCGCGGGCCACGGGGTCCGCGCGATCAGCCGACGCCGGCGTACGAGTGCAACCCAGTCGTTACGAGGTTGATGAAGAACAGGTTGAACACGGTCATCGCGAAGCCGACCGAGTTGATCCACGCGGCGGGACGGCCGCGCCACCCCGCCGTGGCCCGCGCGTGCAGGTAGGCCGCGAACACGACCCACGAGACGAACGCCACCGTCTCCTTGGGGTCCCAGCCCCAGAACCGGCCCCACGCGGCCTCGGCCCAGATCGCGCCGCAGATGATGCCGATGGTGAACAGCGGGAACGCGAACACCGTGCTGCGGTAGGCGAGCCGGTCCAGCAGGTCGGCGTCGGGCAGCTTGGTGAAGCGCGCCCGGCCCGAGGTCTTGAGCAGGTACAGCACGCTGGCGATGCCGGGCACCAGCAGCACGCCGCTGGACACCGAGATCACCGACACGTGCACCACGAGCCAGTACGACTGCAGCGCCGGCTGCACGGGCGCGGCGTCGGCGTAGAGCACCGTGCCGCCGAGGAACATGAGGATCACGATCGGCACGAGCACGAACCCGCCGAGCCTGCGGACGTCGAACGTGCGGGACAGCACGAGCCACGTCACCACGGCCGCAAGCGTGAGCAGCGAGCCGTACTCGTACATGTTTCCCCACGGCGCGCGTTCGGTCGCGAAACCGCGCAGCACCAGCGAACCCGCGTGGAGCAGCGCGCCGAGGACGGCGAGCGCCACGCCCATGCGGCCGAGGCGTTCGGCCCGGGACCGGCGCGGCGCGGCGGCGACCAGACCCGGCGTCCACGTGCCGTCGGCCTGGACGCCGGCGAGCTGCACACCGCCGGTCTGCACCCCGGCCGCCGGTGCACCGCCCGCCTGCGCACCGCCCGTCGCGAGGGCGGCGGCGCGTTCCGGCGACTTCGCGGGCCGGGCGAACGCGGCCTCGCACAGGTACAGCACGGCGGCGAAGAAGTAGATCGCCACGGCCGCGCCGTAGGTCCAGTCGCTGTAGGTCGCCAGGGTCGCGTTGACCGGCATCAGCTGTCCTCCTTGTCGGCGAGCAGGTCGCGGGAGAGGGCGCCGAACTCCTCGCCGTACCCGGCCTGGTCAGTGCGCGCGAGGCCGCCGACCTCGACCACGGTACGCCCGTCCTCCTGCGGCGTCGCCCGCACCCACACGCGGCGGCGCTTGATGCTCAGCGAGACGCCCAACCCCAGGATGACCAGCACCGAGAACACCAGCACCCACACCTGCGTCGGGTCGTGCGACACCTGCAGCGACACCCAGTCGCGGACGCCGTCGAAGCGGATCACGGTGCCGTCGTCCAGGGTCAGCTGCTCGCCCTGCTTCAGGTTCTGCCGCGCGACCTTCACGAGCTTGCCGTCCTTCACCATCTTCTGGTCGATGGAGAAGATGGACTGGCCGCGGCCGGAGTCGGTGCCGAGGTCGCCGCGGTAGACGTCGATCGCCACCGCCGGGTCGTTCGCGGCGGGGAACGCGGAGTCCAGCAGCTCGCCCTGGAACACGGCGGTCGGCGCGAGCAGGCCGGTGATCGCGAGCTGGCCCTTGCGGCGCTGCTCGGCGTCCGGCACGTTCGGCGGGTCGAACTTGGTCGCGCCCTCCGAGGCCAGCGTGACCTGGTTGACCGGACGCCACTGGGTGGCACCGGTGCGGGTCTCGCCGTTGGGGAAGGTGACCGTGAACAGCGGCGTGTAGCCGTGGCCGAGGAGGTAGACCCGGTCGCCCGCGGTCCGCAGCGGGCTGTTGACCTGCAACGGGTACGGCCGCCAGGTACCGGACTCCAGGTCCGCGCCGGACTGGTACTGGATGCCCGCGTGGAAGCTCTCGGCCTGGCCGTTGTGCAGGTACTTGGCCTCGAAGTCGTCGACCTTCACGCAGAACTGGTTGAGCCGCGTGCCGTCGACGCGCAGGCCGGGGCGGAACGTGTCGTAGTTGTAGACGCCGGAGTTGCAGAACTGGCCGCCGTCGGCCTGCACGATGACCTGGCCCTCGTAGCCGAACATCTTGCCCAGCGCGAACGCGATCAGCAGGCCCAGCAGGGAGAAGTGGAACACCAGGTTGCCGGTCTCGCGCAGGAACCCGCGCTCGGCGCTGATCGTGCGGACGCCGTCCGGCTCGTCGCGGGTGACCGTGCGCCAGCCCTTGAGCCTGCGCCGCGCCTGCTCGATCACGGCCTGCGGTGACGCGGTCGTGTCGGCCGAGGCGTGGTGCGGCATCCGGGCCAGGTTGCGCGGCGTCAGCACCGGCTTCGCGCGCATCTGCCTGAAGTACTCCCACGTGCGTGGGAGCAGGCAGCCCACCAGGGACACGAACAGCAGCACGTAGATCGCGGAGAACCAGAAGCTGGCGTAGACGTCGAAGAACTGGAGCCGGTCCAGCAGCCGGCCCCACCAGCCGTTGTCGGCGATGTACTCGTCGACCTTGACGGCGTTGAGCGAGCGCTGCGGCAGCAACGCGCCCGGCATCGCGCCGAGGGCGAGCAGGAACAGCAGGGTCAACGCGGTGCGCATGGCCGTCAGGCCGCGCCACGTGTTGCGCAGGAAGGCGAGGATCGTGGTCACTACAACGGCAGTTTCAGGTCGTTGATGACGGCGTCGCGCAGCCAGCCGACGAACTCGCCCCACAGGCCGGTGACCAGGGCCACGCCGACGGCCATCAGCAGCACGCCGCCGAACACCTGCACCTGGCGGACGTGCGAGCGCAGCCAGCCGGTCGTGCGGACCGCCCAGCGCGCGCCGAGCGCGATGAGGATGAACGGCAGGCCGAGACCGAGGCAGTAGGCGAGCACGAGGACCGCGCCGCGGGCGGTGACCGAGCCGACCTCGGTGCTGCGGGCCAGCGCCATCACGCCCATCAGCGTCGGGCCGAGGCACGGCGTCCAGCCGAGCGCGAACACCCCGCCGAGCAGGGGCGCGCCGAGCAGTCCCGCGCGCGGGGTGCGGTGCACGCGGACGTCGCGTTGCAGGGCGGGGACGAGCCCGATGAACACCAGGCCCATGGCGATCGTGACGACGCCGCCGATGCGCTGGAGCAGGTCGCCCTGGAACCAGAACAGGTCGGTCAGGCCGAGCACCACGAACGAGGTCAGGGCGAACACGACCGTGAAGCCGAGCACGAACAGCAGGGCGGCGCCGGCGACCCGCCAGCGGCCGGTCTTCGCGGCCTCGCCGTCGCTGACGGCCGGGGCTTCCGCGCCGACCAGGCCCGCGAGGTACGCGAGGTAGCCGGGCACCAGCGGCACGACGCACGGTGAGGCGAACGAGATCGCCCCGGCCAGCACCGCCACCCCGGTCGCGAGCAGGATCGGGCCGGAGGTGGCCAGATCGGTCGGGTTCACGGGTTCAGGGTAGGTAGCGGTCCTTGACGCCGTGCACGGGCATCCCTTATGGGCGACCCACGTCACAGGACGGAGGTAGTCCTGTTGGCGGCACAACGGGCAGCCCTTGCAGCTCCGGTACCCGATTTGGTGAATGTTTAAACCCGACCATCAACCCTTGTGGGTCAGCGACCCACTCCATAGCGTGACCACATGCGTGCTCACAGGCTCGCCTTGCCCGCGCTGGCCGTCGCCTTCGCCGTCGTCGCCGCTCCCCTGCCCGGCGACGCCGCGGAGGCCGACGGGCCCGGCGTGGAGTGGGTCGAGGTCTTCTCCCCGGACGGCACGATCTCGCGCACGCCCGTTCCGGTCGCCGTAGAAGCCCAGGTCGCGCCTGGGGAACTGGCCGCCGACGTGGTCGCGATCCAGGAGACCGGCGCACCCGACCAGCGGTTCGACCTGGTGTTCGTCGGCGACGGCTACACCTCGGCCGAGCTCGGCCTCTTCCACGACCACGTGGTGGGCAAGTGGGCGGAGCTGGCCGCGGTGGAGCCGTTCAAGTCCTACCGCCAGTACTTCAACGTCTGGCAGGTCAACGTGGTGTCGAACGAGTCCGGGGTGGACAACGACCCGACCCTGGGCACGGCCCGCGACACCGCGCTGGACATGGGCTTCTGGTGCCAGGGCCGGGACCCGCAGACCGAGCGCCTGCTGTGCGTGGACCAGACCAAGGCCGCCGCGTTCGGCGCGCTCGCGCCGCAGGCCGACCAGGTCATCGCGCTCGGCAACACGGCCAAGTACGGCGGCGCGGGCGGTGGCGTGGCGACCGCGGCGGGCGCGAACGACCAGGCCGGGCAGATCGCCGTGCACGAGCTGGGCCACTCGATCGGCGGGCTGGCCGACGAGTACGACTACCCGTACGACCGGTACAGCGGCGACGAGCCGGCCGAGGTCAACGTGACCGCCGACCCGACCGGCGCGAAGTGGTCGGCCTACCTGGGGCAGGCGTCGCCGGACGGCGGCGTGGTCGGCGCGTTCGAGGGCGCGCGGTACTACCGGCTCGGCCTGTACCGGCCCACCGAGAACTCGATCATGCGCACGCTCGGTCGCGAGTTCAACCTCGTCGGCCGGGACGCGATGATCGCCGCGTTCGAGGCGAGGGTGCCGGAGCTGCGCTGAACCGCTACTCGGCGGCGAGGTCCTTCACCAGCGGGACGAGGTCGGACGCGATCACGCCGCCGAGGAACGCCGCCGCCACCCGGTGCTGCTTGTCCAGCACGAACGTGGACGGCACGGTGTTCGGCGGCAGCCCGCGGAACGACAGCATCGCGCGGCCGGACTCGTCGTAGATCGACGGGTAGGTCAGCTTCCGGTTGGTGATGAAGTCCCGCGGCGACTCGGTCGAGTTCTCCTTGACGTCCACGCCCAGCACCTGCACGCCCAGCGGCCCGGTCTCGTCCTGCACCTTCTGCAGCTCGGACGCCTCGGTCCGGCACGGCGGGCACCACGCGCCCCAGATGTTGACGACGACGACCTTGCCCGCGTAGTCGTCCAGCGAGATCGTCTTGCCGTCCTCCATCAGGCTGGGGCCGGTCAGTCCCTTGATGCCCTTGCGCTCGTCGCCCTCGTAGCGCAGCTTGGTCTCGCCGTTGGGCGCGACGAGCTGGAACTCCGAGCCGGCCACCACCGCGTCGTCGCCGGTCGTGCAGCCGGTGAGCAGCAGGAGCGCCGCGGTGAGGGCGGCCAGGGGTGCACGGGCCCTCATGCCCCGGTCACCCTCGGGTTCGTCGCGCCCGCCGGCTCGGTGTAGACGACGCGCACCAACTGCTCGCCCTCGAACACCAGGCTGGTCAGCGACGCCAGCGAGCACTCGCGGCGGCGCGGGTCGTGCCACATCCGCTTGCCCTCCAGGAACCGCCGCAGCGTCCAGATCGGCAGCTGGTGCGACACGCACACGGCCTCGTGGCCCTCGGCGGCGGACCGGGCCCGCTGCACCGCGCCGAGCATCCGGTGCGCGATCGCCAGGTACGGCTCGCCCCACGACGGCCGGAACGGGTTGACCAGCTTCGGCCAGTGCTTGGGCGAGCGCAGCGCGCCGTCGCCGACGGCCACCTTCAGGCCCTCGAACTTGTTGTCCGCCTCGATCAGCCGCTCGTCGGTGTCCAGCTCGAGCCGGTGCGAGTCCGCGATCGGGGACGCGGTCTGCTGCGCCCGGTCCAGCGGGGACGCCACGACGTGCGCGATGTCGTGGTCGGCCAGGTGCTCGGCCACCGTCAGCGCCTGCCGCTGGCCGCGCTCGGACAGCTTGAACCCGGGCAGGCGGCCGTAGAGGATGCCGGTCGGGTTGTGCACCTCGCCGTGCCGCAGCATGTGGACGACCGTGCGGCTCACTGGGTCGCCTCCGCGGCGGCGCGGGCGGCGTGCGGCAGGGCGTCGGCGATGACCTGGAAGTCGTCGTCGGTCATGGCGGCGTTGACGAACCAGGCCTCGAAGGCGCTCGGCGGCGGGTACACGCCCCGGTCGAGCAGGGCGTGGAAGAACGGCGGGAAGCGCCACGTCTCGGCCCGCTGGGCGCCCGCGTAGTCGGTGACCTCGGTGTCGGTGAAGAACACGCTGACCAGGTTGCCGGCGAACTGGACGCGGTGCCGCACGCCCGCTTCGGTCAGCGCGGCGGTGAACAGCGCGCCCAGGCGGGTGGCGTTGGCGTCGAGGGTGCGGTAGACGTCGTCGGTCGCGGCGCGCAGCGTGGCCAGGCCCGCGGCGACCGCGACCGGGTTGCCGGACAGCGTGCCCGCCTGGTAGACGGGGCCGGCCGGGGCGAGCTTCGACATCACGTCCGTCCGGCCGCCGAACGCCGCCGCGGGCAGGCCGCCGGACATGACCTTGCCGAACGTGTAGAGGTCGCCCTCGACGTTCTCCAGGCCGTACCAGCCGGCGCGGGAGACGCGGAAGCCGGTCATCACCTCGTCCATGACCAGCAGCGCGCCGTTGTCCCGGCAGAGCTGCTTGAGCTCGGCGTTGTGCTTGGGCGCGATCGCGCCCATGTTGCCCGCCGCGGCCTCGGTGATCACGCAGGCGATCTCGTCGGGGTTCTCGGCGAAGGCCTGCTTGACGGCCTCGATGTCGTTGTAGGGCAGCACGAGGGTGTCGGCCGCCTGCGCACCCGTGACGCCGGGCGAGGTCGGCAGGCCGAGGGTGGCGACCCCGGAGCCCGCCTGGGCGAGCAGCGCGTCCACGTGGCCGTGGTAGCAGCCGGCGAACTTGACGACCTTGCGCCGGCCGGTGAAGCCGCGGGCCAGCCGGATCGCGCTCATGGTGGCCTCGGTGCCGGAGTTGACCAGGCGCACCTGGTGCACCGGCGCGACCCGGTCGATGATCTCCTCGGCCAGCTCGATCTCGCCCTCGGTGGGCGTGCCGAACGACAGGCCGTGCACGGCGGCCTCGCGGACGGCGTCGACCACGTCCGGGTGGGCGTGCCCGAGGATCATCGGGCCCCAGGACGACACCAGGTCGACGTACCGGTTGCCGTCGGCGTCCCACAGGTGCGGACCCTCGCCGCGCACCATGAACCTGGGCGTGCCGCCGACCGAGTGGAAAGCCCGTACCGGGGAGTTCACGCCACCGGGGATCACCGCCGCCGCGCGCTCGAACAGTGCCTGGGATCGCGTCGCTGTCACGCCGTCCAGTCTCACACGTCGGGTTCCGCGACCTGCTTCCGACCACGGGTGCGCACGGCGAGCAGGGTCTGGCGCAGCGCGTCGAGCAGCAGCACGCCCGCGATCGTGACGAGGCCGACGGAGGTGCCGATCCAGTTGCCCTTGAGGCGGGTGGACTCCAGCGGCGGGTGGTCGGGCACGGGGTAGCTGTAGTGCAGGACACCCCGGTGCCAGCACCACACGGCGGCCGACACGAGCAGCGCGATGAGCACCACCTCGCCGATCGCGATGAGGGCGCGCTTGGGCTGGTGCAGCGAGGGCGCGCCGGGTTCGGGCTCGGGTTCCGGCACGGTCTCGGTCTCGACGGTGGCCGCAGTCACGCCGGTCAGCTTCTCACGTCCGGGGCGCGGGGCGTCGGGGCGCGGGCTGTCGGGGCGCGGGCTGTCGGGGCGCGGGGTGTCGGGGCGCGGGGTGTCGGGGCGGGGATCGGTCGGTGCCGGGTTGGTCGGTGGTGGGTTCGGGTCGGCCAGGCGTGGGTGGGGCGGTGGGGTGGCCGGGTGCGGGTGGGGTGGTGGGGTGGCCGGGAGCGGGTTGGGCGGTGGGGTGGCCGGGCGTGGGTCACTGCTCTGTGGCATCGCGGTCACCACCCGGTCCCCGGTGAGTCGGCAGTCGCGCGATGGCGGCGCGGAGGGCGTCGGCGTCACGTGCCCAGCCCATCACCACCGTGCCGTCGGTCAGCCGGATCGGCACGGCGTCCGTGCCGCGCGGCAGGGACCAGCCGCCGCCGAGCACCCTCGCGCCCGCCCTCGGCTCGACGCCCTCGACCTCGGCGACGTCCCGGAGCGGCAGCTCCTCCCGGCCCTGGTGGAGGGCGAGGGGCGTGAGCCGCACGTGGTAGATGCGACGGCGTCCCTGCACCCAGAAAGCGGTGGGCAGGAACAGCAGCAGCGCGACCACGACCCACAGCAGCGGCCGGGTCGGGCCGGTCAGCGCTTCGACGCCGAACCCGAGCACGGCGAACACCGGTCCCCACAGCAGCGGCCACCACGACGCGCCGGGCTCGGCGTACAGGGTCGGCTGGTCCACGGTCAGCCCGCGTTCCCGGAGAAGTACTGCCGGGTGCCGGGCAGGAAGCCGAACACGGACGCGGCGGCGGGCAGCGCCAGCCGCAGCACGATCACCACCCACGAGACCGGCTCGGTGTCGCCGTCACGGGCTGCGACGATCGCGGCGGCCAAGGCGAGGATGCCGATGACCAGCGCGCCGAGGCAGAGGCCGAGCCGGGCGTGGTAGTTGCCGCCGAGGAGCAGCACGGCTCCCCACACGCACGCGATGGCCAGGCACGTGCTGGTGAACAACGCCATGATCGGGCCGAACCCGGAGATCGCGCCGTCCTCGGCCAGCGAGCGCACGACGGAGCCGATCGGCCAGGAGAGGCCGGTCAGGATCCACAGGACGAACGAGACGACGACGACGGCCGGGCGGACCAGCACCGCGTGGTGCTGGTCCACGTCACGCATCCGGCCCGGGTACGGCAACGGCTGACGGGGGTCGAACGGCGGCTGCGTCATCGCGCCACCGCTCTGGCGTAGGCGTTCGACGCGGGCAGGTACATCGCGACGAAGCCGAGCGCGCAGACGCCCAGGAACGCCCACGACCAGGCCACGCCCCACACCCAGGGCACGTACGGCTGCTCACCGGCGGCGAACATCAGCATCGCGAGGAGCCCGAAGACCCCGGCGGGCAGGGTGAGGGCGGTGAGCGTGACGCGTGCCCAGCCCCGGCCCGACCGGAGCTTGGCGGCGGCGATCACGAACGGCACGGACAGCACCGCGAACGCGATCGCGAACAGGACCGGCGTGAACCGGGCGGACAGCTCCGCCTCGCCCCTGGTGAAGGGGGCGGCCCTGGTCTCCGAGTCGCGCAGGAGGTCGTCGGCCAGCACGTCGACGCCGGCGTAGAACAGGCCCGGCAGCCCGAGCACGACCAGCGCGGCCCCGGCGATCCAGCTCCAGGACGCCACGGTGGTCGTGACCGGGCGGCGGGGCGCCACGTCGTGCGGGCTCACCGCCGGCATCGGCGCGGGCAGGTGGTAGCCGGGCGGCAGCGGCGCGTCGGACCGCCCCTGGCCGGGCACGTCGGCGTGGTGGAAGGGCGAGGCGAACGGATCCGGTTCGGGCATGGGGTTCTCCGCAGGGGTCAGTGCTGCTTCACCCACTGTGCCGTACCGGGCAGCCAGGTGAACGCCAAACCGACGCCGATCAGCAGGAGCGTCACGAGGTTCACCGCGCTCGCGCCCGGCAGCACGATCCACAGCACGTGCAGCACGCCCACCGCGGTGAGCACCCCGCGCGCCCACCGCCTGCCCTTGCGCAGCAGCCAGCCGAACAGGCCGTAGCCGATCGCCAGGCCCACGGCGACGACGGTGAGCTGCGTGAGCAGGCCGGGGATCGCGGCCGGGTCGTCACCAGCGCGGACGGCCGCCCGTTCGAGCTCCGCGCGGCGCAGCCACAGCACGAGGTTCTCCAACAGCAGGAACGCACCGAGGGCGAACCACACCGCGACCGCGCCGCGCACCACCGCGGGCGGCTGCCCCGGCGGTGCGGGCGGCAGGTCGGGCGGTGTGGGCGACAATCCGGTCATCCGACCCGTTTGGCCGAGTCGAAGTAGGCCTTCGAGGCGGGCAGGTACATCGTCACCACGGCGGCGGCCACCACGAGCACGATGATCAGGCCGACCAGCGAGAACCCGAACAGGTGGTAGAGCAGCACCGCAGCGCCGATCACGGTCAGCGTGATCCGGGCCCAGTTGCGGCCCGCGCGCGCCTTGAACGCGAAGAACACCATCAGCGCGGCGAGCACCACCCCGATGATCACGAGGAACACCAGGACGGCGGTGACGGCCGATTCGAGCTGCTCCTGCGTGACGCCGGGGGTCGAGGGCGCCTTGCGGGCCTCTTCGAGCGCCACGTCGCGCTGGGTGAGCACGAGCACGGACGACACGACGAGCAGGATCGCGCCGGCCAGCCAGAGGAAGAACGACAGGCGGACTTCCTTGGGCTCCGGCACGGCGGGCCGCGCTTGGCCGCCGTGCCCCGCCAGCTCCGACTCGCTCAGCGGCGGCGGCGCCGGGGTGTAGGGCTGCTGCGGCGGCGGCGCAGGGGTGTACGGCTGCTGCGGAGGCAGGTTGTCAGGGTCCTGTGGGGTCGTCACGGTTCAGAACGCTAGGGCGACCGGGGTGTGCTGTCCACCGCGACGAGCGGCGGACAGCACACCTGTGACCTCGACGGGGTCAGCTGGCCTTGAAGTAGTGGTTCGAGTCGGACTTGAACATGAACACGATCGCGCCGATGAGCGCCACCAGCGACGCGAGCACCAGCAGGGCCGAGAGCACGCCCAGAAAACCGAGCGAGAACAGGATCCCGAAGGCCAGCAGGCTGAGGAGGTTGCCGATGACGCCCAGGCCGCCCAACACGGTCAGCAGGATGCGGGCCCAGTTGGCGCCCTTGCGCATCTGCATCACGACCACGATCCACACCACCACGAGCACGAGGCTGAAGATCGTCGAGCCGTAGCTCGGCTCGGCCGCCACACCGGACACGCCCAGCGCCGCCGCGGTCTCACGGGCGATGTCGCCGGCGATGACCAGGCCGATCAGGTTGCTGAGGATGCTGATACCAGCCGCGACCAGCCACAACAAGTAGGCGGTGTCGACGGACTTCGGACGGGCGGGCTGCCGAAGCTCGCTCTCGTTCAAGGGCGGGGCGGCCGGCGGGTAGCCGGGCTGCTGCGGCCGGCCCTGGTTGTACGGATCATTCGGATTGGTCATGCGACGGACCGTAGGAGTGGCGAGGCGATCCGTCGACCGTTAATCACAACCCGTTAGCTACGGGTGGTGGCTGGTGACTGACCGACCGCACTGATCGGAAGTGTCGGGAAACTGATGGCTGGTACATCAGCGCCACCGCGGTCGAGTCGATCAGCATCGTGATCACGCCGAACGCCAGGTCGACGCCGCTGACGGCCAGGCCGAACGCCGCCGCGAAGCCGGAGACGGCGGCGACCAGCCGCACCACGCCGAGGAACACGCCGATGCCGGCGACGACCGTGAGCACGACCCGGGCCCAGTTCCGCCCGCCGGCCATCCGGTTCGCGAGCAGCGTGTAGACCAGGATGAGGCCGACCGCGATCAGCAGGCCGAACAGGATCCCGCCGCTCGCGGCGGCGTCCAGGTCGTCCTGGCTCAGGGTCGGCTGCTGGGCGCGCAGCTCGCGGATCAGCATCTCGCGGTCGGCGAGCTGCACCACGAACCGGACCATGCCGATCACGGCGCTGAGGATGAACAGCCACCGGGCGATGTCGATCAGCTTGGGCGGGGTCGGTCTCGGCGGCCTGGTGCGGGCGGCCCCGGCGGGCTGGGCGGGGGTCGGCGAGGTCATCCGCGGTCCAGCCAGCCGGCGGCCTCGACGGCCCAGTAGGTGAGCACGATATCCGCGCCGGCCCGGCGGATCGACGTCAGCGTCTCCAGCACGGTCCGCTCGCGCTCGATCCAGCCGTTGCGGGCGGCGGCCTCGACCATCGCGTACTCGCCGGAGATCTGGTAGGCCGCGACCGGGACGTCGGAGATCTCGGCGACGGCCTTGACGATGTCGAGGTAGGGCAGGGCGGGCTTGACCATGACCATGTCGGCGCCCTCGGCGAGGTCGAGCGTGACTTCGCGGAGCGCTTCACGGGCGTTGGCCGGGTCCTGCTGGTAGGTCTTGCGGTCGCCCTGGAGCTGGGACTCGACGGCGTCGCGGAACGGGCCGTAGAGGGCGGACGCGTACTTGGCGCTGTAGGCGAGGACGCCGGTGTCGGTGTGGCCGGCTTCGTCCAGCGCGGCGCGGATGAACCCGATCTGGCCGTCCATCATGCCGCTCGGCCCCACGACGTGCGCGCCCGCTTCGGCCTGGGCGACGGCCATCTCGCCGTAGACCTCGAGGG
This sequence comes from Actinosynnema sp. NPDC051121, assembly GCA_040689555.1. Taxonomy (GTDB): domain Bacteria; phylum Actinomycetota; class Actinomycetes; order Mycobacteriales; family Pseudonocardiaceae; genus Actinosynnema. Next base: position 74,384 of record JBFBCZ010000035.1, read on the forward strand.
TGGCGTCGTTGTCGACGGCGCCGTCGGGGGTGAGGACGCCGCAGTGGCCGTGGTCGGTGAACTCGTCCAGGCAGCAGTCGGACATCAGGACGGTCGAGTCGCCGAGCTCGTGGCGCAGGTCGCGCAGGGCGGCGTTGAGGATGCCGTCCGGGTCGGTCGCGCCGGAGCCGACCGCGTCCCGCTCGGCGGGAACGCCGAACAGCATGATCCCGCCGACGCCCGCCTGGACCGCCTCCACGGCGGCTTTGCGCAGCGACTCGCGGGTGTGCTGGAAGACGCCGGGCATGCTCTTGATCTCGGTGGGCGCGTCCGCGCCTTCCTTGACGAACATGGGCAGGACCAGTTGGCGCGGGCGCACGGTGGTCTCGCCGACCAGGCGGCGCATGGCCGGCGTGGTGCGCAGGCGGCGGGGGCGGTGGGCTGGGAACACGGCGGCACTTCCCTTGGGTCTTCTTGTCGGTGCCCTGTGGTTCGGTATCTGCGAGGGGTGCTGCGGAGCGGGGTACGCCTGTTTTGGTGCGCCTGTTTTGGTGCGGCTGTCGGGCCGGGCCGGCTCGATGTGACATGGGGCCCTTACGAGCACCCCAGGCAGGCCGCAGCCGGCAGGCCCGGCGGGGAAGAGCGTCCCGCCAAGCCTGCCGGCTCCGACCAGCCTAAGGCACTCGAACCCATGTCAAATCGGGCCTCGGTGCGCCTCTTCCGGGTCCGCAGAGGTCGATTTCAGGACCGGCGGAGGCGCTTGGTCTTGCGTGGGGGTGGGAGGGCGCCCTCGGCTCGCAGGCGGGCGGCGTGCTGGGCCAGGGCGTCGACGAGGGCCGGGACGTTGGCGTCTTCCGGTTGGACGTCGACGCGCAGGCCGAACTCGCGGGCCGTTTCGGCGGTCTGCGGGCCGATGCACGCCACCAGGGTGCGGGCGTGCGGCTTGCCCGCGATGCCCACCAGGTTGCGGACGGTGGAGGAGGAGGTGAAGCAGACCGCGTCGAAGCCGCCCGACTTGATCATCTCGCGGGTGTCCGCGGGCGGCGGGGCGGCGCGGACGGTGCGGTAGGCGGTGACGTCGTCGATCTCCCAGCCCCGGTCCCGCAGGCCGGCGGCGAGGGTTTCGGTGGCGATGTCGGCCCGCGGGAGCAGGACGCGGTCCACCGGGTCCAGGATGTCGTCGTACGGCGGGAAGTCCGCGAGGAGGCCCTCGGAGGACTGCTCACCGGACGGGACCAGTTCCGGGATGATGCCGAAGCTGCGGACCTTGGCGGCCGTCGACTCGCCCACGCAGGCGATCTTCACGCCGGAGAACGCGCGGGCGTCCAGGCCGAACTCGCGGAACTTCTCCCAGACCGCGCGGACGGCGTTGGTCGAGGTGAAGACGACCCACTGGTAGCGGCCGTCGACCAGGCCCTTCACCGAGCGCTCCATCTGGGCGGGGCTGCGCGGTGGCTCGACGGAGATGGTCGGGACCTCGACCGGGATCGCGCCGTGGGAGTGCAGGCGGTCGCTCATCGCGCCCGCCTGTTCCTTGGTGCGGGGGACGAGGACCCGCCAGCCGTAGAGCGCGCGGGACTCCCACCAGGACAGCTTGGGACGGCCGGCGACCGCTTGGCCGACGGTGACGACCAGGGGGCCGCCCAGGTCGCCGGCGTCGGCGGCGAGGGAGGCCAGGGTGGTGTCCACGGTGCGTTGGCCGAAGCCGGTGCCGTCGCAGGTCACCGCGACCGGGGTCTGCGGTGCCAGGCCGTTCTCCACCAGGGACGACGCGGCCTCGGCCAGGTGTCCGCCGGTGGCGTGCAGGACGAGCGTCCCCGGCGCGGCGGCCAGGCCGGACCAGTCGGTCACGCCCCGGACGTCGGCCTCGGTGTGGACGGCGCCCAGTGCGACGCCGGCGTAGGCGGGCACGGCGGTGCCGGCAGGGACGCCGGGCACCACGTCGAAGGCGATCGTGGTCTTGGATACCGCCTGGGCCTCCTTGACGACGGAATCGAGGGTCAGCGGGTCGCCGGCAACGAGGCGGACCACGGCGTGGCCGTTCTTCGCCTCGGCGACCAGGTCCTTCGCGACGTCGGCGGGATCGCCCACGGCGGGTCGCACCTCGACGCCGTCGGGTACCAGCGCCACCACCTCGGCCGGGACGTCCGGGTCCGTGACGACGAGCTCCGCCTTGTGGAGCAGGTCGCGGGCCCGGACCGTGAGCAGCCCGGTGTCGCCCGGACCTGAGCCGACGAACGCGACTCGGCCGGGGGTCTTGCGTGCGCGGGTCATCAGGGCACTCCCCATCAACTACGCCCCGCCGGCGACGCGGTGGCGTGGCCGGAGAGGTCGAGCAACTCGGCGGCCAGCGCGCGGCCGAGTTCCTCTGCTGCGGTCAAGTCACCGGTGGCGGACGCACGGAGGAGGTCGCCGTCCTCCGTCGCCATGACCCCGCGCAGGGACAGGCGGAGAACGACGGCCCCTTCATCGCTGAGGTCTTCCACCACATCGGCCAGCGCGCCGACCGGCGCGCTGCAGCCTGCTTCGAGCGCGGCCAGGAGGGCACGCTCGGCAGCCACAGCGGCCCTGCTGGCCGAGTCGTCCAGAGTGGACTGGAGGAGGTGCTCGGTGTCGACGTCGTCGACCCGGCACTCCACTGCGAGGGCGCCCTGCGCGGGCGCGGGGAGCATCTGGATGGGCTCCAAGGTCTCGGTGATCTCGGCGGTGCGGCCGAGGCGGGCGATGCCGGCGCGCGCGAGCACGACGGCGTCCAGCTCGCCGTCGGCGACCTTGCGGATGCGGGAGTCGACGTTGCCGCGCAGGGCGACCACCTCGATGCCCAGTCCGAGGGCGTTGAGCTGCGCGGCGCGGCGAGGCGAGCCGGTGCCCACCTTCGCGCCCGCGGGCAGCTCGCCGAGGGTGAGGCCGTCACGGGCGACCAGCGCGTCGCGCGGGTCCTCCCGGGGCGGGACGGCGGCCAGCGACAGGCGCGGGTCGCGCGCCGTGGGCAGGTCCTTGTACGAGTGCACGGCGACGTCGATCTCGCCGTTCGCGAGCGCGTCGCGCAGCGCCGAGGTGAACACCCCGATGCCGATCTCGGCGATGGGTGCGGACGAGCGGTCACCGGGCGTGGAGATCGTGACGATCTCCACGGTCGCGCCCGCCTCGCGCAGCGCGTCGGCCACGTGGCCGGTCTGCGCGAGCGCGAGGGCGCTGCCGCGGGTGCCGATCCTCAGGGTGCGGTTCACCGCTTCTCACCTTTGGGTTGCGTCGAATGGGGGGTGCTGACGGCGGACGGCGCCTGCGGGTCGAGCCCGAACAGCTCGCGCAGCGCCTCGGCGTACCCGGCCCCACCGGGTGCCGCGGCCAGCTCCTTCACCCGCACGGTGGGGGTGTGCAGGAGCTTGTCCACCACCCGGCGCACGGTCTTGGCCAGCTCGTCGCGGACCGGGGCGGGCAGCTCGGGCAGCCGCGAGTCCAGCCGCAGGAGTTCGGCGTCCACCACTTCGGCGGCGCGCTTGCGCAGCGCCGTCACGGTGGGGGTGACCCCGGCCGAGCGCTGCCCGGCCAGGTAGGCGCGGACCTCCTCGGCCACGATCTCCGCCGCGCGCAGCGTGCCCTGCCCGGTCGGGGCGTCGGACAGCCTGCGCTGGAGGGTCTCCAGGTCGACCACGCGGACGCCGTCGAGCAGCGTCGCGGCCGGGTCGACGTCCTTGGGCAGGCCGAGGTCGCAGACGACCAGCGGCCGGCCCGGGGCGCGGTCGCCGATGTGCTCGGCGCCGACGACCGTGCCGACGGAGCCGGTGCAGGCGAACAGCACGTCGGCCCCGGCGATCGCGTCGGCCAGGGTGTCGAGGCCGGTGGAGGTGGCGGGGACGCCGTCCGCGCGCAGGGCCGCGGCCAGGCGCTCGCCGTTGGCGGCCGTGCGGTTGGCGATGACGACCTCGCCGATGCCGGCCCGGCGCAGGTGGGCGGCGGCGAGGCCGCCCATGGAGCCCGCGCCGACGATGAGCGCCCTGCGGCCCTCGAGGCCGCCGAGGGCCCGGGCGGCGTCGGCGAGCGCTTCGGACACGACGGACGCGCCGGCGTGGTCGATGTCGGTCTCGGTGTGCACGCGCTTGCCGACCCGCAGCGCGTGCTGGACCAGCTCGTGCAGCGTGCGGCCGACGACGCCCTGGTCGTCGGCAGCGTTGTAGGCGGTGCGCAGCTGGCCCAGGATCTGGGCCTCGCCGACCACCATCGAGTCCAGCCCGCCTGCCACCGAGAACAGGTGCTCGACCGCGGCGGCGGAGTAGTGCACGTAGAGGTGCTCGAACAGGTCGGCGGGCTCGGCCCCGGCCTGGCGGGCGAGCACCTCGACGACCTCGTTCATGCCGCCGTGGAACGTCTCGACGACCGCGTACACCTCGACCCGGTTGCAGGTCGACAGCAGCACGGCCTCGGAGACGCTCGGCGCCGACAGCAACTGGTCGAGGACCTTGCCGCGGTCGGTGTCGGCGACCGCGACGCGTTCCAGCACGGGAACCGGGGTGGTCCGGTGGGACAGACCGACGACGAGCACGCTCATACCGCCGTCACCACCGACCGGCTCACTACCCGCACGATCACGGGCGAATCACCACCCCGTCCACACCGATGCCGTTGACCACGTCACCGGCGGCCTCGTCAGCCCGCCGCGCGACGTGGAACGACAGGATCTGCATCTCGACCGCCAGGTCGACCTTGCGCACTTCGACGTAGTCCGGCACTTGGAGCACGACGGGTGCGAAGTTCAGGATGCACTGGACTCCGGCGGATACCAAACGGTCGCAGACGGCCTGAGCTGCCTGGGGCGGTGTCGCGATGACCCCGATGGAGACCTCGCGCTCCGCGCAGACCGTCGTGATGTCGTCGATGTGGTCGACCGGAATGCCGCCTACCGGCACTCCCGTGAGGTCCGGGTCGATGTCGAACAGCGCCGCGACCGGGAAGCCCCGGCTGGGGAAGCCGCCGTAGTTCGCCAGCGCGTGACCAAGATTACCGATGCCGACGACCGCCACCGAGTGCTTGCGGGTCAGCCCGAGAATGCGCTCGATGTGGCCGACGAGCACCTCGACGTCGTAGCCGACGCCGCGGGTGCCGTACGAGCCGATGTAGGACAGGTCCTTGCGGAGCTTCGCCGAGTTGACCCCGGCCGCCCCGGCCAGCTCCTCGCTGGAGATGGTCGTCACGCCCTGCTCGGCCATGCCCGAGAGGACGCGGAGGTAGACCGCGAGCCGCGCCACCGCCGCCTCGGGGATCGCGCGCGCCCGCTCCCGGACGTCGGCGGGCGCTTCGGGGCCGGTCCCTTCCCGGCGGGACCCCTCTGGGCGGGTCACGACACCGTCACCCTCGCCCCGCTGAGCCGCCACGCTGGAACTCCTCGACATCCGTCGCACTGACCCGCCGGGTACCGCCACCAGCGGAGTGATGCGCCCACCGTACCGCTTGTGAACGCATGCACAAAGTTGGCGACCGCCGGTTCGAACCTGTTCGGGTGATCTAGGCGACGGTGAAGAAGACGCTGTGCCAGCCGGTGGCGCCGTCCGGGACGGGCGCGACGCGCGCCTGCGGCTGGGTGAGGCCGGCCCGGTCCGTGGCACGTGACTCGATGGTGTGACCGCCGGGCGGCAGGTCGAGCTCGACGCGCCACATGCGCCAGGTGGAACCGCTCACGTCGTCCGCCAGGGTCGCGGTCCGCCACGGGCCGCCGTCGACCCGCACCTCGACCTTGGCGACGCCGGTGGGCTGGGCCCAGGCGGTGCCGGTGGCGACGACCCGGCCGGAGACGGTGGACCGGCGTTCCGGGCGGTCGATCCGGGACATCACCTTGACCGGGGCCTTCGCCGCCCAGCCGCGGTCGAGCCAGTAGCCGCGCTTCGCGTCGAACGTGGTCAGCTCCAGGTCGACCACCCACTTGGTGGCCGAGACGTAGCCGTAGAGGCCGGGCACGACCAGGCGGGCCGGGAACCCGTGCTCGATCGGCAGCGGCTCGCCGTTCATGCCGAGCGCGATGAGCGCGCCGCGGTCGGGCTCCAGCACGACGTCGAGCGGCGAGCCCGCCGTCCAGCCGTCGGAGCTGGTGGAGAACAGCTGGTCGGCGCCCGGGCGGACGCCCGCTTCGAGCAGCACGTCCCGCAGCGGCACGCCGACGAAGTTCGCGGTGGAGATGTAGGGCCCGCCGACCTCGTTGGACACGCAGACGAGGGTGACCGTGCGTTCGACCAGGTCACGTCGGCGCAGGTCGTCGTAGCGGAGGTTCAGCTCGCGGTCGACCAGGCCGTGCACGCGCAGCACCCAGTCCTCGGCGCACAGGTGCGGCACGCTCAGCGCCGTGTCGATCCGGTAGAAGTCGGCGTTGGGCGTGATGAAGGTGGGCGAGCCCTCGGCGGCGAAGTCGGCGTTCGGCGGGAGGGGCGGCGCGGGCGAGGCGGGTTCGAGCGGCCCGACGGCCCGCCGTGACGCCTCGACGTCCACCCGGTTGCCGGCGAACTGGCCGACCAGGGCGGCCAGGCCCGCGCTCGCGGCGGTCGCGCCGGCGGCGACGAGGAACGCGCGGCGGCCGTCGGCGGGGTGGGTGGTGCCGGCGGCCTTGGCGTGGAGCCACCGGAAGACGGCGACGCCGGCGCCGAGGGCGGCGACCGGGGCGAGGACGCCCAGTTGTCCCAGGTCGGGCCGGTACAGGGCGGCGGCGACGCCCAGGAGGCCGAGCACGACGGCGAGGACCGTGCCGGGCAGGGGCGAGCGGCGGGACAGCAGGCCCGCGGCGACGGCGACGGCCAGCAGCACGACGGCCATGCCGAGCAGCAGCACGAGCTTGTCGTAGGTGCCGAACGCGCGGACCGCGAAGTCCTTCAGCGGGGTGGGCGTGAAGTCGATCGCGGTGTTGCCCACGGCCAGGAACGGTGAGGCCGACGGGCCGACCACCGCGGCGACGAGGTGTCCGGCCGCGAGCGCGGCGGCCACGCCGAGGACTCCGACGAGGGCGGCGGTCGAGCGGTTCATGTGCTCAATTCGACACCCTCGGACGGGGTGCCGGCCGATTCCGTAAGCGGCCGGTAATCGGGGTGGTCGGTGCGGGGACGTCAGCGCAGGGCGGCGCGCAGGCGGTCCTCCTCGACCGACCAGTACCCGTGCTCCTCGCCGTCGACCAGGATCACCGGCACCCGGTCGCCGTACTCGGCGCGCAGCTCGCGATCGGCGTCGACGTCCTGCACGTCCCACGGCACGCCCAGCTCGCCGCAGATCCGCTCCAGGTCGGCCTTGGCCTGCTCGCAGGCGTGGCAGTCGACCCGGCTCATCAAGGTGACGTGGTGGCTCACGGTGCTCAGGCTAGGGGTAGGCGCAGCCGGGCCCGCGCGAGCTTGCCGGTCGGCGAGTGCGGCAGCGCGTCGGCGAACTCCACCACGGTCGGCACCTTGAACTTCGCCAGCCGCCCGGCGCAGTGGTCCTTGACCACGTCCTCGGTGAGCTCGGCGCCGTCCGCGGGCACCACGACGACCTTCACCGACTCGCCGGTCCGCTCGTCCGGCACGCCGACCGCCGCCGCCTCGGCCACCCCGTCCAGCTCGGCCAGCACCTGCTCGACCTCGTGCGGGTAGACGTTGAAGCCGTTGACGATGATCAGGTCGCCCGCCCGGTCGACCAGGTGCAGGTCGCCGTCGGCGTCGAGGTAGCCGACGTCGCCGGTGCGGAACCAGCCCTCGGCGTCCGGGCCGTGCGCGCCGTCCGGCCAGTAGCCGCCGAACAGGTTGTCGCCCCTCGCCGCGACCAGGCCGGTGCCGGGCTCGTCCTCGTCCTGGTCCAGCGGCCGGCCGTCGCTGTCGACCAGCCGCACCTCCACGCCGGGCAGCGGACGTCCCACGGACCCAGGCTTGGGCACGCCGCCGGCGAGCGTGGTGGTCAGCACGGGCCCGGTCTCGGTCAGGCCGTAGCCCTCGAAGACGGGCAGGCCGACCGCGGCGCGCATGGCGTCCAGCACGCCGGGTGCCAGCGGCGCGGCGCCGGAGGTGAACAGGCGGACCGTGGCCAGGTCCTCGCGGAGCCGTTCGACGGGCTGGGCCAGGATCGCCGCGTACATCGGCGGCACGCCGACCACCGTGCTCACCCGGTGCTCGCGGATCGCGGTCAGCGCCAGGTCCGGGTCGAACCGCTCCAGCAGCACGGCCGTCGCGCCCGCGCCCGCCACCTGGAGCAGGCCGGGGCCGAGGCCGTAGACGTGGAACAGCGGCAGCGCGAGCAGCACGCGGTCGCCGGCGGTCACCGGTGCGGGGCGCAGGGACGCGCACTGCTCGACGTTGGCCAGCAGCGCCCGGTGCGACAGCATCGCGCCGCGCGGCGAGCCGGACGTGCCGGAGGTGTAGCCGAGCACGGCCAGGTCCTCGCCCGAGCCGATGGCGGCGAACTCCTCGCCCGCCTCCAGGGTCGGGGCGGGCAGCACCTCGACGTCCGCGCCGCCGCCGTCGCCGATGAGCAGCTTCGCGCCGCTGTCGGCGACCAGGCGCTGGAGCTCGCGCGTCGGCTGGCCCGGCCCGGCGGGCACCAGCACGCCGCCCGCGCGCAGCACGCCGAACACCGCGACGCAGAACGCGGGACCGGTGGGCAGCCGCACGACGACCCGGTCGCCCGGTTCCACGCCCGCGCGGACGAGCCGGTGCGCCTCGCCGTCCACGGCGGCGTCGAACTCCGACCAGGTGCAGCTGCCGGTTCCACCGGCGGTCGTCTGATTACCGGTTCCACCGGCGGTCGTGACATCGACCAGGGCAGCGTGATTGGGTCCACGGTGCGCGGAGGCGCGAACCAGGTCGGCGATGTTGCTTGCGGATGCGGTCAACGTGACCTCCTGGTGAACCACAGCGGACCTCAGCGCAGTCTTTCACGCGCGGGTGGCGTCACGCAGTGCCTCCATCCGCGCGGGGAATTCGAGACCGGTTGCCGCTACCTACTACGGAGTAACAACACGTATGCTGCCGGCACGGCGACTCTGTGGAGGTGCCGCGAGCCGATGACCGCACGGGCACGCGAGAACTCCGTCCGAACCATCCGGACGCTCCGGTCGAGGTGGAGCGCGGGAGGGCAGTCGAGCACGATCGAGAGCGTGGAGAGCAACGCGGCCGAAGAGCCGTGGAACCTGGTCCGCGCCGCTCAGGGCGGCGACACGGACGCGTTCGGCGCGCTGTACGACCGGTACGTCGACGTGGTCTACCGGTACGTGCTCTTCCGGGTCGGCGACCGCACGCTGGCCGAGGACGTCACCAGCGAGACCTTCCTGCGCGCGCTGCGCAGCATCGGGTCGATCAGCTACCAGGGCCGCGACGTCGGCGCCTGGTTCGTCACGATCGCGCGAAACATTGTTTTCGACCACGTGAAGTCCAGCCGCTACCGGTTGGAGATCACGACGGCCGAACTGGCGGACAACCGCGAGGTCACGGACGGTCCCGAACAGGAAGTGCTGACCGACGCCACCAACGCCGAACTGCTCCGCTGTGTCGCCCAACTGGGTGACGACCAGCGCGAATGCATCACCCTCCGCTTCATCCAGGGCTTGTCCGTGGCGGAGACGGCCGCGAGGATGGGCCGCAACGAGGGCGCGATCAAGGCCCTGCAGCACCGAGCGGTGCGCCGGTTGGCCCAGCTGCTGCCCACGTGGCTGCGGTGAGATCACCGTCGCACCACTCCTCGCCCGCGTAACCCCGGGACATCCCGGTTCGTTGTTCGGGCAGGATCGCTCGAAACGGCGCGGGATGGTTGGCCAAGCGGGATGGTGGGCAGAGGGATGACGCCGCTGTGGCGTCACAGGCAGCGCGAGCAGTTCGCTCGCGTCGTCGACGCGCATCCCGGGCCCGCGCCTGCCGAGGGCGACGAGTTCGCCGACGAGCTGGCCGTGGTGGCCCTGCTGCGGAAAGCCGCAGTCACGGCAGGCCCCGACGAGGCCGCCAGGGCCCGCATGCGGGCACGGGTCCTCGGCGCGGCCGAGCCGCCGCCCACCAAGCTCGACCAGCCCGTGCGGGAGCGCCGCACCGGAGCCCGCGGCCGATTAGCAGTCGCCCTCGCCGCGGCGCTGTGCCTGGTGTTCTCGCTGGCCGGGATGAGCCTGCTGCTCAGCCGGGACGCGTTGCCGGGCGACGCGCTGTACGGCGTCAAGCGCACCGCCGAGTCGGCTTCGCTCGGCCTCACCTTCGACGAGGAGTCGAAGGGCCACAAGCGCCTGGAGTTCGCCGCCGCGCGCGTCGCCGAGATCGAGACGCTGGTCGACCGGTACCGCGAGTCCGGCGGCGGCCCGCTCGGCGGCTACCTGACCGCGCTGACCGATTTCGACGCCGACGCCGCGGCCGGTTCCCGCGTGCTGGCCGCGCTCGGCTCGAACTCGGATCAGCGCGCCCTGGAGGACCTGCGCGACTGGGCCGCGGCACAGGCGACGCGGCTGGCCGAGCTGCGCGGTTCGCTGCCCGCCGGGGCCGCCGACCGCGCCGGCACGTCGCTGGACCTGCTGACCCGGATCGCCGAACGGGCCTCCGCCCTGCACGCGCGGATGGACTGCGCGTCGGTGACGTCGGGCCAGTTCGACCAGGTCGGCCCGCTGCCCGCCGAGGACGAGTGCGCCGCGCGGCCCGTCGAGCCCGGCACGTCGTCGAGCGGCCTGCCGCCCGTGCCGGGGGTTACGACCGTTCCCGCTCCCACCACGAGCGGCGTCGCGCCATGGGCCACCAGCACGTCGGGTGCGGGCCTGCCGGGCACCGCCACCCCGCCGACGCCGACCGCGCCGACCACGTCGACCCCCGGCGGCCCGCTGCTGCCGCTGCCCACGCTGACCCTCCCGTCGCTGCCGCTGCCCGGCCTCGGCGGCTGATCGCTACCCTGTCCCCATCGGACCGCGGGAGGCGCTGACGTGGTGAAAAGGCGTGTGGTGGAGGGCTCGGCGGAACGGGAGCGGCGTGCCGCGCTGGCCGGCGAGGCCTCGGCCGAGGCCGCGCTCACGATCGGACCGTCCGGGAGCGCGCCCACCGACCTCACCGCCGCCGCCTTCTTCGACGTCGACAACACCATGATGATGGGCGCGTCGATCTTCCACTTCGCCCGCGGCCTGGCGGCGCGCAAGTACTTCAAGAACTCCGACCTGGCCGGTTTCGCCTGGCAGCAGCTCAAGTTCCGGGTCGGTGGCCGGGAGGACCCGCAGAGCGTCGCGGCCTCGCGCGAGCAGGCGCTGTCGTTCGTGGCCGGGAGGTCGGTGGCGGAGCTGGTCTCGCTCGGCGAGGAGATCTACGACGAGCTCATGGCCGACCGGATCTGGGCCGGGACGCAGGCGTTGGCGCAGATGCACCTGGACGCGGGCCAGCGGGTGTGGCTGGTCACCGCGACGCCCGTGGAGCTGGCGCAGATCATCGCCCGGCGACTGGGCCTGACCGGTGCGCTCGGCACGGTGTCGGAGAGCCGTGACGGCATCTACACCGGTCGGTTGGTCGGTGACCTGCTGCACGGCCGGGCCAAGGCTCACGCGGTCCGGGCGCTGGCCGCGAAGGAAGGCTTGGACCTGCGGCGGTGCACGGCGTACTCGGATTCGGTGAACGACGTGCCGATGCTGTCGGTGGTCGGCACGGCGGTGGCCGTGAACCCGGACTCGGGACTGCGGGAGACGGCTCGCAAGCGCGGCTGGGAGATCCGCGACTTCCGCACGGGTCGCAAGGCGGCGAAGATCGGCGTTCCGTCCGTGTTGGGCGCGGGTGCTCTGGCCGGCGCCGTGGCCGCGACCCTGGCCTACCGCCGTCGCGATCGTTGACGCGCTCGAACGTCAGAGTTCAAAGATAAAAGCCTGACAGCTTGAAAGCTTGAAAGCTTTGAAAAGCATGTCCTCGCCGGACGGGCAGATCAGCAGGATGACGGGGTTGGGTGGTCATGCTGCGGGCCCGTCGTGGTCCGGGGTGCGTGCCATCCCACCGACCTCCCTCCGGGCTACCACACGTATCAAGGGGGCCGTTCCAGCCCGAAGGTGCGGTTGGGATGCAGAGTGCCCGCTTGACACGCGCGGTAGGGCAAAGCCAGGTCGGCGGGATGACACGAACCCCTCATATTGGGGGAAGAGCCGGGGGTGACTGCATAGGGGGGTCCCGACCTACATGACCCCGCCGGCCGCTGCCGGTCGGCTGACACTGCTTTTCCCTGAATAGAGGGGTTCGTGTCATCCCGCCGACCTGGCGCAGCCCTACCGCACGGGTCAAGGGGGGCGCTGTGGGTCCTTTGCCTGGTTGGTGACTGTTGTCTGCGCCCTCCTTGATGCGTGTGGTAGCCCGTCGGGAGGTCGGTGGGATGGCACGTACCCCGGACCACGACGGGCCCGCAGCATGACCACCGAGGCCCGTCATCCTGCTGATCTGCCCGTCCGGCGAGGACATGCTTTTCAAGCTTTTAGCGCTTTTGGATCCTGCTCATCAACCCAAGAACACGTTCCGACGCTGGGTGAGCAGCCGGTACAGGGTCTGCTGAATCGTCTCCCGCACCTGATCCGTCAGGTTGAACACCAGCATCGGGTCGTCCGCCGCGTGCTCCCCGTACACATCGGTCCGGATCGGTTCGCCGAACTCGATGTACCACTTCGACGGCAACGGGATCGCGCCGAGTGGGCCCAGGAGCGGGAAGAAGGGGGTCACCGGGAAGTAGGGGAACCCGAACAGCCTGGCCAGCGCCTTGATGTCACCGATCTTCGGGTAGATCTCCTCCGCGCCCACGATCGAGCACGGGATGATCGGCACGCCGGTGTTCAGCGCCGCCGAGACGAACCCGCCCCGTCCGAACCGCTGCAACTTGTACCGGTCCTTGAACGGCTTGCCGACGCCCTTGAAGCCCTCCGGCCAGACACCGACCAGCTCACCCGACCTGAGCAGCCGTTCCGCGTCCGGGTTGCAGGCCAGCGTCTGCCCCGACTTGCGCGCCAACGCACCCAGCACCGGGGTCTTGAACACCAGGTCAGCACCGAGCATCCGCAGGTGGCGGCGCTTCGGGTGGTCGGCGCGCACCGCGAAAGCGGTCATCGTCGCGTCCAGCGGCAGGGTGCCGGAGTGGTTGGCGACGATCAGCGCGCCGCCCTCGCCCGGCACGTTGTGCATGCCGATCGTCTCCACCCGGAACCACTTCTCGTACAGCGGCCGCAGCGGTGGCATCAGCACGTTGTCGGTCAGGTCCGGGTCGAAGCCGAACTCGTCCACCTCGTAGTCGCCCTGGATCCGCCTGCGCGCGAACGCCAGCAGCTCCGCCAGCCGGTGCTCCCAGCCCGCCGCCCCCTCCTCGGACGGCGCCTCCACAGCCTCCGCAGCGACCGGTTCGGGCACGGCAACAGGGCCGGGAACAGGACCGGGCACAGGGCCGGGAACGGATCCTGGAACGGGCCCGGGCGCCGGAGCCGACCCGGGAACCGGGGTCGCGCCGCGCCGTCGTCGGGGTCCCTCCCGGTCCGCACCGTGCAGCGGGATCACCCGTGCCTCTGCCACGTGTCCACCTCCTCCGTCTGACCGCCGGCTCCGCCGGCGTGCCCGCTAGCGGAACTTGGCGGCCAGGTCGAGCACGCCCCGCTCGACCGACGCCACCAGCTCCGGGTCGATGAGCGGACGCAGAGCGCGCCCGCCCACGTAGTCGTCGAACGCCTGCTGGGTGGTCCACCGGGGCGTGAACCCGAACTCCCGCTTCAGCAGCGTCGTGTCCACCACCCGGCCCCAGTTCAGGAACCGCATCTGGTCCGGCGAGAAGTCCACCAGCCGCGCGCCCCGGAAGAACCGGCCCATCGTCGGCACCGCCGCGCTCGGCACGGGCAGGCTGAGCCGGCCCGCGCGGCGGATGGCCTGCGACAGCATCAGCACGCCGTCGCCGCCCACGTTGTACACACCGGGCAGGTCGTGCAGCGCCGCCCGTTCCAGCACGGCCAGCGCGTCCTCGGAGTGCAGCAGCTGCACCCTGGCGTCGTACCCCATCACGGTCGGCACGACCGGCAGGGCGAAGTACCTGGTCAGGACCGTGTCGATGCGCGGCCCGATGAAGTTGGTGAACCGCAGCGCGGTGACGTCCACGTCCGGCCGGCGGCGGGCGAACCCGCGCACGTACCCCTCGACCTCGACCGCGTCCTTGGCGTACCCGCTCGACGGCAGCTCCTTCGGGCCCATGTCCTCGGTGAACACGGCCGGGTCGCGCGAGCTGGACCCGTAGACCGCGCTGGTGGACTTCACCACGAGCTTGCGCACGTGCGGCGACTTCTGGCACGCGGCCAGCAGCTGCATCGTGCCGATGACGTTCATCTCCTTCATCACGGTCCGCCCGGCGGGCCCGGCCGGGTTCGCCGTCACCGACGCGTGCACGACCGTGTCGACGTGCGCGGTGGCGATGACCTTCGAGATGAGGGGGTTGCGGATGTCGGCGCGCACGAACTCGGCGCGGCCCATCCGGCGCAGCAGGTCGCGTGACGGCGGTTCGGTGTCCACGCCGAGCACGCGTTCGATGTCCGGGTTCGCCGCGAGGCGCGCGGCGAGGTGACCGCCGAGGTAACGGCTGCAACCGGTGACGAGAACGACCTTGGGCGCCATGCGACTCCCTGTGCGGGTGGTGCGACGCGTCGATGCTAACCGGGAACCGGCCGCGCGATCGGTCGCGGAACGTCCTCTTGACGCAGGTCACCGGGGCTTTACCGGTGAATCACCCGGATGGCGGCTGGACGCGGGCCTGCCGACCTACGAAGACACCGCCAGTCCCGCGACCGCGATGGCCGGGGACTGGCGGTGCTAGAACCCGCAGGGGCTACTTGCCGCGCTTCCTGCGCTGGACCCGCGTCTTGCGCAGCAGCTTGCGGTGCTTCTTCTTCGACATGCGCTTGCGGCGCTTCTTGATGACCGAGCCCATGCGGGTTCCTTCACTACTAGACGTTGGTGGTCTCCACGCGCCGGTGGAGACACCCGTCAAGGGGCGCGCCGACACCAGGCACGAACGGCCTATGAGTTTACCCGGCGGCCCGCACGCGCTCTCACCCGGCGTCGAAGTAGGCGTTCCGCAGGTACTCGTGGACCGCCTTCTCCGGCACTCTGAACGACTTGCCCACGCGCACCGCCGTCAGCTCACCGGAGTGGACCAGGCGGTACACCGTCATCTTCGACACGCGCATCATCAGCGCGACCTCGGCGACCGTCATGAATCTGACTTGACCGAGCGACTTCTCCTCCGCAGGCATGGATCACCGCGTCCTTCGACACGCGTCGTGCCGTCGGCTTCCCCACCGACGGTTCGACACGCACGTGCTGCCTTGAGGGTAACGGGACGGGTGGGACTGGTGCGACGGCCAATGGCGGTATCAGTCGGCCTCGTGGGCGCGTCCCAGTTCCACCGAACGGTCGCGTGCCGCCTCCAGGGCGGCCAGCATCGCCGCGCGCACGCCGTGCCGCTCCAGCTCCCGGATGGCCATGATCGTGGTGCCGGCGGGCGACGTGACGGCCTCGCGCAGGATCGTGGGGTGCTGCCCGCCCTCGCTCAGCATGGCGGCCGCGCCGACCGCGGACTGGATGATCAGGCTGCTGGCGAGGTCGCGCGGGATGCCGAGCAGGATGCCCGCGTCGATCATGGCCTCGACCAGGTAGAAGAAGTACGCCGGGCCGGAGCCGGACAGCGCGGTGACGGCGTCCTGCTGGTTCTCCGGGACGCGGGCCACCTTGCCGACCGTGGTCAGCAGCTCCTCGACCAGGTTCAGGTGCTCGTCGGTGGCGTACTTGCCCGCCGAGATGGCGCTCATCGCCTCGCCGACGAGCATCGCGGTGTTCGGCATGACCCGGACGACCGGGGTGTGGTCGGGCAGCCTGCGCTCGTACAGGGACGTCGGCAGGCCCGCGCACAGCGACACCACCAGCGTGCCGGGCTTGAGCACGGGCGACAGCTCGTCCAGCAGCGGCTCGATGTCCTGCGGCTTGACCGCGACCACGAGGACGTCGGCGCGCTGGGCGGCGCCGGGCACGTCCATGCCCTCCACGCCGTAGCGCTCGGTCAGCGCGGCGGCCCGTTCCGGGTGCTTCTCGGTGAACAGCAGCTCGTCTGCGCCGCGCCCGCCTTGCAGCAGCCCGGACAGCAGCGCTTCACCGATCTTGCCTGCCCCCAACACGGCGATGGTCGTCATGCGCCAAGCCTGCCACGCACCCGCAACCCGAATACCCGCAGGTCCCGCGCGAGTCCTACCTCCAGGTCCCGCGTGTCCTACCTTCAGAACGCGCGTGTCCTACGCTCAGGTCGCGCGTGTCCTACGCTCAGAACGACCGTGTCCTACGTTCAGGACCCCCGAGTTCAACGCTCAGGTCGCCGGCGTCAGCGCCAACTGCCGCGCCTGGCACACCAGCCGCCCCGCCGAGTCGATCACCACGGCGTCCTCGTCGAACCACTGCCCGTACACCGCGCTGCACGACACCCGCACGCGCAGCCACCCCGGCGCCGGGTTCGCCCGCAGCAACGCCGTCAGCTGCACGGTCGGCGACCACCCGAACCGGCCCAGGTTGAACGTCACCGGCATCGAGATGTCCCCCGCGACCAGCGCGAAGTACGGGTCCGGCCGCTCACCCAGCGGGCGCACCCACAGCCGCAGCACGAGCGGGTCGCCCACGCGTCCCGTCAGGAACCCAGCGCCCTGCTGGTCCAGCCGCACGTCGCACACCGCGCCGAGCTTGTACACGCCGCCCGAGCCCATGGCCGCCAGGTCGATCGCGTCCGCGGGTGGCGCGACGGGCATCTCCGGCAGGTCCGCGTAGTCCGGCGTGGCCGTCGGCATCCGCCCGACCGTCACCGTCGCCTCCACGCAGCTGCGCCCGCGCTGCTCCAACGTCGACGTCACCACGGTCGCCGTCCGCCCCGCCTTGCGCACCTGCGTCCGCACCAGCACCGGTCCCACCTCGGGCGCGCGCAGGAACTGCGTGCTGACCGCCAGCGGCGCCAGGTCCTCGGCCCCCGGCACGGCCGCCCGCGCGCTGTCCACCGCCGCCCGTGCCACCAGGGCCAGCAGGAACCCGCCGTGAGGCTTGGGACCGACCGTCCACTCGGCGGGCAGGGACGCGGTGTACGTGCCGTCGCCCAGGGGGCGGACCGCACTGGCTACCGAGAAGGACACGAGGCTCCTCACGAGCGGCTGACCAGCGAACGCAGGAAGAACGCGACGTTGGCCGGCCGCTCGGCCAGCCGGCGCATCAGGTACCCGTACCACTGCCCGCCGTACGGCACGTAGACGCGCACGACGTGCCCCTCGGCCGCCAGGTGCCGCTGCTCGCCCGTCCGGACGCCGTAGAGCAGCTGGAACTCGAAGTCCTCGACCGACTTGCCGTACCAGCGGGCGCGTTCGCCGACGATCTCGATCAGGCGCGGGTCGTGGGTGGCGAACATCGGGTAGCCGGAGCCCGCCAGCAGGACGTTGGCGCAGCGCACGTAGTTGAGGTCGACCTCGTGCGGGTCGGTGTAGGCCACCGACGGCGGTTCGGCGTACGCGCCCTTGCACAGCCGGACCCGCGTGTCCGCGAGTTCGCGCACGTCGTCCAGGGTACGCCGCAGGTACGCCTGGAGCACCGCGCCCACCGACGGCCAGTGGCGGCGCAGTTCGGCGAGCACGCGCAGGGTCGCGTCGGTGGTGGTGTGGTCCTCCATGTCGAGGGTGACCGTGGTGCCCGACTGCTCGGCGGCCGCGCAGACGCGGGAGGCGTTGTCCAGCGCGAGCGTCTCGCCCAGGGTGAGGCCGACGGCGGACAGCTTCACGCTCACCTCGGCGTCCGCGGCGAGGCCGACGTCGTGCAGCTGGTCGAGCAGTTCCAGGTACGCGCGCACGGTGCGTTCGGCGGTGTCGCGGTCGGTGGTGTCCTCGCCGAGGTGGTCGAGGGTGACGCGCAGGCCGTCGCCGATCAGCCGGCCCGCCGCGTCGATCGCGTCGGCGGTGGTCTCCCCGGCCACGAACCGGCGCACCACGTCACGGCTGACGGGGGCGGTCGCGACGACCCGGCGCACCGTGTCGTTGCCCGCGGCGGCGAGGATCAACGTGCGCACCGGGTTCACGATCAAGACCCTAGCCGCTGAGCGGCGCGGGAGCGTCCGCGAGTTCGCCGTCCGTTGACCTGAGCGTTGAATTCGGGGGTCCTGAACGTAGGACACACCCGACCTGAACGTAGGACACGCGCGACCTGAGCGTTCGACACGCGCGACCTGAGCGTAGGACTCGCGCGGGGGTCAGAGGTGGAGGCGGGCGAACAGGAGCGATTCGGAGAGCAGTTCGGTGCGTTCGGCGGCGGTGCGGGCGCGGCGGGTGTTGACCTCCAGCACGACCTGGCCGGCGAAGTCCGTGCTGGTCAGGTGGGACAGCAGCTCGGCGCACGGCTGCGTGCCGCGGCCCGGCACCAGGTGCTCGTCCTTGGGCAGGCCGGAGCCGTCGGCCAGGTGCACGTGGGTCAGCCCGTCGCCCATGCGCTTGGCCAGCTCCATCGCGTCCACGTGCGCGGCGGACGCGTGCGACAGGTCCAGCGTGTAGTTGCGGTGGCCCACGTCGGTCGGGTCGATCGACGGCCGGAACGCCGTGACCTGCACCGACCGCCCCCGCCCCAACGGGCGCCGCACCGGGAACATGTTCTCCACCGCGATGGCGATCCCGCTCGCGTCCTCCAACGACGCGACCAGGTCGGCGAACCCCTCGGCGTACCGACGCTGCCACATGAACGGCGGGTGCAGCACGACCGTGCGCGCGCCCAGGTCACCGGCCGCCTGCACGCTGCGCCGCAGCCGCTCGGCCGGGTCCGGCGACCACACGCGCTGGCTGATCAGCAGGCACGGCGCGTGCACGGCCAGCACCGGCACCCGGTAGCGCTTCGACAGCCGGTCGACCGCCTGCACGTCCTGGCTCACCGGGTCGGCCCACACCATGAGCTCGACGCCGTCGTAGCCCAGCTCCGACGCCGCCTCGAACGCGGCGCCCGCGGGCTGCGGCCACACGGCCGCGGTGGACAGGCCGACCGGGATCAAGAGTTCACCAGCAGCATCGCCGCGGGCGACACCGTCACGATCAGCCCGACCAGCACGGCCAGGACGGTGGTCTGCAGGTCGTCCGCGCGGCGGATCTTGCGGACCATCATCACCAGGCCGACGGTCACCGCCAGGGCCACCACCAGCGCCGCGGGCGCGGCCGTCCGCCACAGGAAGTTGAAGCCCAGCCACAGCGCCGCGCCGCCGATCACGCCGGCCGCGAGCTGGCCGATCATGAGCAGCCACTCCTTGCCGGCCGAGCGGTCGGCGGGCCGCTCGTCGTCCTCGTCGTCGAGGTCGGCCAGCCCGGCGGGCTCGTCCTCGTCGAGGTCACGGCGCTGGAAGCCGCGGCTGGAGTAGTCGTCCTCGTCTTCCTCGTCGAGGTCGACGTACGGGTGGAACGCCGTGCTCTCCTGCTCCACCACCTCTTCCGGCTCGTCGTCGTCGCCGAACCAGTCCTCGGCGGTCTGGTCGGGCAACGGGTCGGGCAGCCGGGGCGGCGCGGGCGGCACGATCAGCACCGACTCGGTCGGCAGCGACTCCAGCGGCACGTTCGGCGTCAGCTTGTCGGTGATGCGCGGCATCACCTCGGTCACCGGCTCGCGCACGGGAGGGCCTGCCGCGGGCGGCGCGCCGGGCGGCACGGGCCGCACCAGGTTCGAGCGCGGCGGCTCCGGCTTGACCGGCGGTTTCGGCGGGGCGGACCGGGGCGGCTCGCCCTGGTAGTCGGCCACGATCGGCGGCACGACCCTGGTCTCCTCGGCCGGGTCCACCTCGGGCGCGCGTCTGCGCCCCGATTCGACCTGCTGCGGCGGCTCCAGCCGGGAGACCGGCGGCTCCAGCCGCGAGACGGGCGCGTCCAGCCGGGAGACCGGGGGCTCGGGGCGGGCGGCGGGCGGCTCCGGCCGCGAGAGCGGGGGCAGCGGCGGCTGGTAGGCCGTGCGCTCGGCCTCGACGGGCCGCTGCCGCTGCGGCAACGGGGGCGCGGCGGGCGCCGGTGGCGGCTCCGGCTCGTCCTGGATGGCCCGCAGCCTGCCGCTGTCGGAGTTGACCCGGTCGATGATGGCCTGCGGAGCGGTGTCCGTGGTCTCTTCGGCCCGGCGCCGTCGCCGACGCGGCGTCACCTCGCCGGAGCCCCCGCCGTACTGGGCGAGCAACTCCGCGACGGTGCGCTGGGTCTGCTCCGACTCGCTCTCTCGACTCATCAACTCCACCGTGCCCCGTGGCGGCCAGTCCGTCCAGTGTCACCCGTCCGGCGGGTGCGGTCCGGCGGGGTGTCCAGGTCCGTACCGTCAGTGTGGTCCAGCCGACGCAGGATGACACCTTCCCGCAGGGCCCAGGGGCAAATCTCCAGCTCGTCCAGTGACAGGGCTCGCATCGTGGCCTCCGCCACGAGAGCGCCCGCCACCAGCTGGTGGGCGCGGCTCGCGCTCACCCCTTCGAGCTCGGCCAGGTCGGCCGCGGACATCCGGGAGATGAACGCGATGAGCTGCCGCAGGCCCGAGTCGGTGAGCACGCGGTGCGCACGCGGACCGGCCGACGACGGCGCCGCGCCGGTCAGCCTGGCCAGCGTGCGGAACGTCTTCGACGTCGCGACCACACGATCGGGGGTACCCACTCGGCGGATCTTCTTCGTCACCGGTGCCAGCTGGTCGGCCAGCCACTCGGTGGTCTCGCGCACCTCGGCCCGGGTCGGCGGGTCGTGCCGGAACCGGGTCCGGGTCAGCCTGCCCGCGCCCAGCGGCACCGAGAACGCCTCCTCCGGCTCCTCGTCCACGCCGACCGCCAGCTCCAGCGACCCGCCGCCGATGTCCAGGCACAGCAGCCTGCCCGCCGACCAGCCGTACCAGCGGCGCACCGCGAGGAACGTGAACCGCGCCTCGTCCTCGCCGGTCAGCACCCGCAGGTCGACGCCGGTCTCGGCGCGCACCCGGTCCAGCACCTCGGCGGAGTTGCCCGCCTCGCGCACCGCGGACGTGGCGAACGCCATCAGGTCCTCGCAGCCCAGGCGCTCCGCCGCCGCCTTGGCCGCGGCGACGGCGCGCACGAGCTGGTCGGCGCCCTCTCGGCCGAGCATCCCGGAGCCGTCCAGCTGCTCCGCGAGGCGCAGCACGGACTTCTCCGAGCTCATCGGCGTGGGGTGGGCACCCCGATGGGCGTCCACCACCAAGAGGTGGACGGTGTTGGACCCGACATCAAGCACCCCTAGGCGCACGCGGTGCACCGTACCTGGTCGGGATGATCAGGATTCGAACTTGTATCCCAGTCCGCGCACGGTGACCAGGTGGCGCGGGGCCGACGGGTCGGGCTCGATCTTCGACCGCAGCCGCTTGACGTGCACGTCCAGGGTCTTGGTGTCGCCGACGTAGTCCGCGCCCCACACCCGGTCGATCAGTTGGCCACGGGTCAACACCCGGCCGACGTTGCGCAGCAAGTACTCCAACAGGTCGAATTCCTTGAGCGGCAGGCTCACCTCGCCGCCGTCCACGGTCACCACGTGCCGCTCGACGTCCATCCGGACCGGTCCCGCCTCCAGGACCTGCGGCAGCAGCTCCTCGGACTCGCCGCCGCGGCGCAGCACGGCGCGGATCCGGGCGATCAGCTCGCGGGCCGAGTACGGCTTGGTGACGTAGTCGTCGGCGCCCAGCTCCAGGCCCACGACCTTGTCGATCTCGCTGTCCCGCGCCGTGACCATGATCACCGGCACGGCCGAGCGGGCCCGCAGCTGCTTGCACACGTCCGTGCCGCTCATCCCGGGCAGCATGAGGTCCAGCAGCACGATGTCCGCGCCGTTGCGGTCGAACTCCTCCAGCGCGTCCGGACCGTTGGCCGCGAGCGCCGCGGTGAAGCCCTCCTTGCGCAGCAGGAAGGCGAGCGGGTCGGAGAAGGACTCCTCGTCCTCCACGATGAGCACCCTGGTCACAGCTCTCCTCCGTGGTTGCCGCCCGCGCCGCTCGGCACGGGGCTCGCCAGCTCCTGCTTGGGCAGGTCCTGGGTGGGCTCGTCCTGGTCGGGATGAGCCGGGATGCGCAGCGTGAACGTGGAGCCGGTGCCCGGCAGGCTCCACAGCTTCACCTCGCCGCCGTGGTTGTTGGCGACGTGCTTGACGATGGCCAGGCCGAGCCCGGTGCCGCCGGTGGCACGTGAACGGGCCTTGTCGACCCGGTAGAAGCGCTCGAACACGCGGATCTGCTGGTCCTCGGCGATGCCGATGCCGCGGTCGGTGACGGCGATCTCCACGAAACCGTCCACGAGCTTGCGGCTGACCGACACCGGGCTGCCCGGCGGCGAGTACGCGACCGCGTTGTCGAGCAGGTTGCTCAACGCGGTGACCAGCAGCGTCCGGTCGCCCTCGACCTCGAGGCCGCTGGGCTCGTCGGTGGCGATCTCGATGCCGGCGGACTCGGCGGCCAGCCTGGAGCGGCCCATCGCCTCGTCGATGACCACGTCGACCTCGACCCGGCTCAGCTCCGGCAGCTTCTCCGCGCCCTGGAGCCGCGACAGCGCGATCAGCTCGGTGACCAGCGTGCCCAGCCGGGTGGCCTCCTGCATGATCTTGGCGCTGAACCGGCGGACCTCCTCCTGGTCGTCCGCGGCGTCCAGCACCGCCTCGGCCAGCAGCGCGAGGGCGCCGACCGGGGTCTTCAGCTCGTGGCTGACGTTGGCCACGAAGTCGCGGCGGGTGGCCTCCAGCCGCACCGACTCGGACTCGTCGGTGGCGTCGACCACCACGAAGCTCTCCGTGAGCACCTTCACGGTGGCGTGCACGGCCTGCGGCTGGCGGCCCTTGATGACCTCGAGCGACGACAGGTCGACCGAGACCACGCCTCCGTTGCCGCGGGCCATCTCGGCGGCGCGCCTGGCCCGGTCGTCCACCCGGTTGTTGCGCACGACGCCCAGCTCCTCGGCGCGGGCGTTATGCAGCACGACGTCACCGAAGCCGTTGAGCACGGCGATGCCGTCGGGGGACGAGTGGACGACCGCGGCCATCAGATCGGCGACGGTGAGGCCCTTGGGGCGGGTTTCCCGGGCACGTGCGGTGGCCCGCCCGGCGAGAAACGCGGTGCCGCCGATCAGCAGAGCGCCGATCGACAGGACGAGGTAACCCGTTGCGGTCACGAGCGCATCGTAAGCAGGTCAGGCGGGGTATGGCCTAGTGCTCAGGCGTGGTTCGTGACTCCGGCGACACCGTCCGGGACCGATGTTCTCCCGGCAGACGACCGCCGTTCACCCAATCGTGTCCAATTGAGCCAGGTCCTGTTCGGACAGGTGCAGATCCGCGGACGCCAGGTTCTCTTCCAGGTGACGCGTGGAGGACGTGCCGGGGATGAGGAGCACGTTCGGCGCGCGGTGCAGCAGCCACGCGAGGGCGACCTGGCGGTCGGTCGCGCCGTGCCTCGCGGCGACCTCGCCCAGGGTGTCGTGCTGGAGCGGCGTGAACCCGCCCAGCGGGAAGAACGGCACGTAGGCGATGCCCTCGGCGGTGGTGCGGTCCAGCATCTTCTCGTCACCGCGGTCGGTGACGTTGTAGAGGTTCTGCACGCACACGACCGGGGCGATCTTCAGCGCCTGGTCCAGGTGGTGCTCGCGGACGTTGCTCAGGCCGAGGTCGCGGATCAGGCCCTGCTCGCGCAGCTCGGCGAGCACGGTGAACGGCTCCTCGACCGACTCGGGGTCGTGCTCGCCGCCGATGCGGAGGTTGACCACGTCCAGCCGCTCCAGGCTCAGCCGGCGCAGGTTGTCGTGCACGGCGTCACGGAGCTGCCGCGGCTCCCGCGCGGTGACCCAGTCGCCGTTCGACGTGCGCTCGTAGCCGACCTTCGTGACGATGGTCAGGCCCTCCGGGTACGGGTGGAGCGCGGCCTTGATCAGCTCGTTGACCACGTAGGGGCCGTAGAAGTCGCTGGTGTCGATGTGGTCGACGCCCAGCTCGACGGCGCGGCGCAGGACGGCCTTGGCGTTGTCCGGGTCGGCGGGCGGGCCGAACACGTGGGTGCCGGCGAGCTGCATGGCGCCGTATCCGACGCGCTTGAGGTTCAGCATGGTGTCCACGATCGCTCTGCGCGATCACGGGCGCTGGGATTGGCAGCTAGCTGCCATGCTCGACCCATGGAGACGGTGACCGTGGTGCGCGGCGAGGCCGAGCTGTTCGAGCGGACGGCACACCTGTTCACGGCGACCAGGACCGAGCTGCTGTGCGCGGCGAACGCCCTGCGCACGTGGATGGGCACCCACCCGCGCGCCGGCATCGCGCAGCACCCGCCGGGCCTGCGGGTGCGCAAGCTGTTCCGGCTGAGCACCCTGCTCGACCCGAGGTGGGCGCAGCACGCGCGGCACATGGCCGAGCACGGCGCGGACGTGCGGGTGAGCAAGCACGACGTGAACGAGACGATCGTGCTGGACGGCCGGGTGGTGATCCTCGCGGGCGACGAGTCGTACGGCGCGCGCAGCTACAGCGTGATCACGCAGCCGGAGGTGGTGCACGGGATCACGTCGCTGTTCGAGGCGGCGTGGCGGGCGGGCACCGAGCTGGCCGTGCACGAGGCGGACATGGCCGAGCTGCGGGCGTTCATGCCGGGGGTGCTGGACGCGTTGAACGAGGGGTGGACGGACGAGACGGCGGCACGCGCGCTGGGTGTGTCCCTGCGCACGTACCGCCGTCGCGTGGCGGAGCTGATGACCGCTCTGGGCGCGTCGTCCCGGTTCCAGGCCGGGGCGCGGGCCCATGAGCTGGGTTTGGTCTAGCGAGGTCCGGCTAGCGCCCCTGGTTCGCCACGGCCTTGATCGCGTCCGCGGCGGCGTCCGGGTCGAGGTACTCGCCGCCCGGCTTGAGCGGCTTCAGCTCGTCGTCCAGGTCGTAGCGCAGCGGGATGCCGGTGGGGATGTTCAGGCCCGCGATGGCCTCGTCCGAGATGCCGTCGAGGTGCTTGACCAGGGCGCGCAGCGAGTTGCCGTGCGCGGCCACCAGCACCGTCCGGCCGGTGCGCAGGTCCGGCACGATGGAGGTCTCCCAGTACGGGATCATCCGCTTGACCACGTCCAGCAGGCACTCGGTGAGCGGCAGGTCGGGGCCGAGGTCGGCGTAGCGGGGGTCGCTGTCCTGGCTGAACTCGGTGCCGGGCTCGATCGGCGGCGGCGGGGTGTCGTAGGAACGGCGCCAGAGCATGAACTGCTCCTCGCCGAACTCCTCCAGCGTCTGCTTCTTGTTCTTGCCCTGCAGCGCGCCGTAGTGGCGCTCGTTGAGCCGCCAGTCCCGGCGGACCGGGATCCAGTGCCGGTCGGCCGCGTCGAGCGCGAGGTTGGCGGTGCCGATGGCCCGCCGCAGCAGCGAGGTGTGCACCACCTCGGGCAGCACGCCCGCTTCGCGCAGCAGCACGCCGCCGCGCTTCGCCTCCTCCACGCCCTTGTCCGAGAGGGGGACGTCCACCCAACCGGTGAACAGGTTCTCCGCGTTCCAGACGCTCTCGCCGTGGCGGAGCAGCACCAGGGTTCCGACAGCCATGGGCGTCAGCCTGCCAGATGGGAGGGCCGGGCTCACGCCGGTGGTAGGTGTGATCTTGATCGGTGCAGCCGAGCGGCCGGGTCGGGCCTCTCGCGGGCCCGACCCGAAGCCCGATCAGCCGCCGAGGCCCGCGAGGCCGGCCCCACCGGTCGCGCCGCCCACAGCGCCGCCACCCAGCGCGCCCGTGAGCTTGCCGAGCAGGCCCGTCACGGCGCTCAGCGGGCTCGTGCGCGGCACGGCGCTCATGGCGGACGTCGTCGTCGTCCGCTCCGTCGGGAGGTCGGCGGCGTTGGCGGCCGGGGCGGCGAGCAGGATGACGGCGGTGGCGCCGGCCGCGACGGCCAGCTTTCCGAGGATGCGCATGCGTGTGTTCTCCGATGTGTGATTCCGATTCGCACCCGACATGGTTGTGGAGCGTGACCGGCCCGGCTCGCCCAGTAGCCGAGATCAACACGATCGTGGGACACCCGCCCGCAGCGAAAACCCCGGCAGCGCGTTCGCCACCGGGGTCTTGCCGAGCTCTGTCAGGAGGACGTCTCGCGGGCGCGCAGGTCCTTGCGCAGGATCTTGCCGGAGGCCGATTTCGGGATCGCTTCGATGAACTCCACGACCCGCACCTTCTTGTGCGGGGCCACCTGGGAGGCCACGAACGCCATCACGCCGGATTCGTCCAGGGCCGCGCCCGGTTGGCGGACGACGAAGGCCTTCGGCACCTCCTCGCCCTCCGCGTCGCGCACCCCGACCACGGCGGCGTCGGCGATGTCCGGGTGGGTCAGCAGCAGGGCTTCCAGTTCGGCCGGCGGGACCTGGTAGCCCTTGTACTTGATCAGTTCCTTGACCCGGTCCACGATGCTGACCAGGCCGTCGGAGTCGATCACCGCGACGTCGCCGGTGTGCAGCCAGCCCTCGTCGTCCAACGTGGCAGCGGTGGCCTCCGGGTTGTTCAGGTAGCCCTTCATGACGTTCGGGCCGCGGCACCAGAGCTCGCCGCGCTCGCCGACGCCGACGTCCTCGCCGGTGGCCGGGTCCACGAAGCGGCACTCCATGTTCGGCGCGATGACGCCCACGGTGCCGACGGAGATGTCGTCGCGGCCGTCCGGGATCGCGTGGCTGACCGGGCTCATCTCGGTCATCCCGTAACCCTGCGAGATGCGGCAGCCCAGGCGCTTGGCGACGGCCGCCGCGAGGTCGACGTCCAGCGGCGCGGCGCCGGAGAAGATCGTGTCGATGCCGGACAGGTCGTACTGGTCGACCAACGGGTGCTTGGCCAGCGCCACGGCGACCGGCGGCGCGATGTACACGCGGTCGGTGCGGTGGTCCTGGATCACGCGCAGGAACTCGGGCAGGTCGAACTTCGGCAGCGTCACCACCGTCGCGCCGACGTGCAGGCCGTTGTTCATCAGGACCTGCATGCCGTAGATGTGGAAGAACGGCAGCACGGCGAGGATCTTCGTGGTCTCGCCGATCTTCAGCAGCGGCCCGCACTGGACGATGTTCGCGACCAGGTTGCGGTGCGTCAGCATCACGCCCTTGGCCCGGCCGGTCGTCCCGGACGAGTACGGCAGCACCGCCACGTCCTCGGCCGGGTCGACCGACACCTCCGGCACCGGCTCCGCGTTGTCCAGCAGGGACGACAGGCTGGGGTAGCCCTCGGCGGCGTCGAGCACCACCACGTCCGAGATGCCCGCCCGCTGCGCGCCCGGCGCGGCGTTGGGCAGCAGCACGGACACCGTGAACAGCATCTTCGCGCCCGCGTCGGACAACTGGTGCGCCACCTCGTCCGCCGTGTACAGGGCGTTGATGGTGGTCGCGGTGGCGCCCGCGCGCAGGATGCCGTGGAACACGACGGCGTAGTACGGGGTGTTCGGGCTGAGGATGCCCACGACGTCGCCCTTGCCGATCCCCCTGGCGGCCAGCGCGGCGGCCAGGCGGTCGACCGCACCGGCCAGTTGGCGGTACGTCAGCGACGCGCCCGAGGTGCCGTCGACCAGGGCCACCCGGTCGGCGCGCGCGCCGAGGTCGGCGAACAGCAACTCGTGCAGCGTGACGTCCGGGACCGCGACATCGGGGAACGGACTGCGGAAGACCATGCGGCTGCCTCATTCATCCTGGGGGCCGGGATCCCGTCATCGTGAGTCACGACACATCGCTGGTCAAGGCACTCGCCGGTCACGCTACAGCGTTACTTAACTCGGCTAAGAACACACGAATGGACTAGCGCCGCCCCTTGTGGTCATCACCGGCGATCTGCCAAGTTGGCAGGGCCTCGCGGGTCGGCTCACACGCACTCCGATCGACCGGCGCGGCACCCACCGCGGTTCACAATCCCCCCGTCGAACCGCGGCCCGCTTGGACACCGGGCTCCCCCCGCCCGGATCCACCGCAGCGGGGAATGACGCGGGGCGGCTTGAGCTCGCGACTCCCCCTCTCTCCCAAGCCGCCCCGCGCTCCCGACCGGGCGCTACGGCGTGCCGGACGACGCGGCAGGCACGGCGGCGGCCTTCCGACGCCTCCGCCACCACAGGTAGCCGAACGCCGGCACCCCCAGCACCACCGCGAACGGCAGCACCGCCCCCAGCACCACCAGCAACCAGGCGAACGCCTCCCGCAGCGCCTTCCAGCCACCGGCGAACGCGCTCAGGAAGTCGTCGTCCTCCTCCGCCACCACCGGCGTGCCCGTCGTCGAGATCACGACGGTCAGGGTCGACATGGCGACCTGGCCCTTCAGCGCCTCGTACCGGCGTTGCAGCGACTCCAGCTCGGACTGCCGCTTGGTCAGCTCGGCCTCGATGTCGGTGATCTCGGACGTGGTCGTGGCCCGCTCCAGCAGCCCACGCACCCGTTCCACGCTGGCCCGCTGGTTGGCCAACCTGGCCTCGACGTCCACGACCTGCTCGGTCACGTCCTCGGTCTGCAACTCCCGCCGGGTGACCTCCACGCCCTCCAGCCCGGCGATCGACTCCAGCACCGGGTCGAGCCGGTCACCGGGCACCTTCAGCGTCACCGAGGCCCGGTTGGGCTGGGACTTCTCCTGCGACGAGTACCCGCCCACGGCGATGACCAGGTCCTTGACCTTCGCCAGCACGGCGGTGGAGTCCGACGCGCGCAGCTCCACCGACGCGGTCCGCACGAGCTGCCGGTCCTGCTGCGCCGACGTGCCCGCCTGCTGCGCCTCACCCGTGCCCGAGGACTCCTGCTTCGGCGGCGTGCCGCCCTTCTGCGCGTTGTCCTGCGCGGGCATCGGCGCCGCCGCCTGGTCCGCCGAGGACCCCGAGGACCCCGCCGCGCACCCCGCCAGCGCCACCACCGCGAAAGCGGCGACGACCAGCCCCACCCGTCTGCCCATGTGACCCTCCCTGGTTTCCGGTCACCGGTGGGACGGGGCGGGTGCTCACCCCCGTTGCGCGGAGGCGATCACGATTCGGACACCAGGTGGCGGAACGCCTGGAGGTTGGCCAGCGACTCGCCCCGCGAGACCCGCCAGTCCCACTCCCGCTGGATCGCGCCGGCGAACCCGATCTCCAGCAGGGTGTTGAAGTCGCCGTCCGCCGCCTCCACCACCTGCCCGAGCACGCGGTCCAGCTCGTCCGGCGTCACGGCGTGCAACGCGATCCGGCCGACCAGGTAGATGTCACCGGTCGCGTCGATCGTGTAGTGCACGCCGTACAGCCTGGCGTTGCGGCGCAACAGGAACCGGTAGACGTCCTCGTGCGCCTCGTCCGGCTTGCGGCACACGAACGCCTCCACCACCAGCGCGTGCCTGCCGACGACCAGCCAGCAGTTCGTCTGGAGCTTCTTCGTGCCGGGCAGGGTCACGAAGAACCGGCCCGGCTCCTTGCGCTCGTAGCGCAGCTCGCGGTCGTCCAGCGTCGACCGGATGACGTCGTCCAGGCTCAAGCGAAGACCTCCTCGCGGAACACATCACGTGCTGCGGCGTACCCGGCGAGGAGTGAATCAGTCGTGCGGTCCCAGGAGAACCGGCGGGCGTGGCCCACGGCGTTGCTGGCCAGCTCCTCCCGGCGGGCGGCGTTGAGCGCGATGGCCGACAGCACCCCCGCCCACGTCCCGGGCTCGTGGCCGTCCACCAGCGCCCCGGAAACCCCGTCGCGCACCGCCACCGGCAGCCCGCCGACCGCCGCCGCGACCACCGGCGTGCCGCACGCCTGCGCCTCCAGCGCCACCAGCCCGAACGACTCGTTGTAACTGGGCACGGCCACCACGTCGGCCGCCCGGTAGACCCGGGCCAACGCCTCACCGCCCTGCGGCGGCATGAACCGCACCACGTCCGAGATCCGCAGCTCGGCCGCGAGCCGCACCAGTTCCTCGGGCGTCTTCATCCCCGACCCGGACGGCCCGCCGACCACCAGCACCACCAACCGCGACCGCAGCCCCGGATCCCGCGCGACCATCTCCGCCGCAGCCCGCAACAGCACGTCCGGCGCCTTCAGCGGCTGGATCCGCCCGACGAACGCCAGCACGACGTCTTCCCGCCGCAAACGCAGCGCCGCCCGCGCCCCGTCCCGATCACCGGGCGTGAACCGCTCCAGGTCCACCCCCGGCGGCACGACCAGCACCTTCCCGGGGTCCGCGTCGTAGAGCTTGACCAGCTCGGCGGCCTCGACGTCGGTGTTGGCCACCAACCGGTCCGCCTCCGCGACGACCTGCTCCTCGCCGATCACCCGCATCCGGGGCTCGGGCGTGTCGTCGGCCGCCAACGCCAGGTTCTTCACCTTGGCCAGCGTGTGCGCCGTGTGCACCAACGGCACCGCCCACCGCTCCCGCGCCAGCCACCCGACCTGCCCGGACAGCCAGTAGTGCGAGTGCACGACGTCGTAGTGCCCCGGCTCGTGCCGCGCCTCGGCCCTCAGCACCCCGGCCGTGAACGCGCACAGCTGACCGGGCAGCTCTTCCTTGCCCAGTCCTTCGAACGGCCCCGCGACCACGTGCCGCACCGTCACCCCGGGCGCCAGCTCGGCCACCGGCGGCAGCTCCGACGACGTGGCCCGCGTGAAGATCTCCACCGCGATGCCCCGCTGCGCCATCCGCGTGGCGGTCTGCACGATGTAGACGTTCATCCCACCGGCGTCACCGGTGCCGGGCTGCTCCAACGGCGACGTGTGCACCGACAGCACCGCGACCCGCTTCACCGCGCCACCCCCGCCACGAACCCGCTCAGGTCGGCCGCGAAGCGCTCGGGTTGTTCCAGGAACGGCGAGTGTGCAACTCCGTCGTAGCGGCGCAAGTCGGCTCCGGGGATCAGGGCCGCCGCGTACTCCCCGGCGGCCGGGTCGACCACCTCGTCGGCGGTGCCGTGCACCACCAGTGTCGGCTTGTCGACCGACTTCAGCACAGCGGCACTGTCCACGTCCCGCCGGAACAGGTCCCGCCGAACCCGCGGCGGCACCCGCAACGCCGTGCCCACCATCCGCTGCACCACGTCACCGGCGAGCCCCGGTGCCTGACCGAGGCAGAACTCCGCCAACGCCGGCACGGCCACCGCCGGATCGTCGGACAAGGCACCGGGCAACGCCGCCCGCATCACCTTCCCCGTGCTCCCCCCGACCCGCCCGGGGCCGATCTCCGTCACCGCACCGACCAGCACCACCCCACTGACCAGCGCCGTACCGCAGAACCGCAGGTAGTCCGCTATCACCAGCCCGCCGTACGACCACCCGACGAGCACCACGGGCCGCCCGACGTGCTCCACCACGGCCTTCAGGTCGGCCGCCCACACCGCCGAGTCCCGATACCCGCCCTCGGCCACCTCGGACCCCCCGTGCCCCCTCAGGTCCACCGCGAAGGTCCGCAACAACGGCAGTGGCGGCCACACCTCCCCCGACTGCGCCCACCCGTGCACCAGCACGACCGCAGGAGCGTCGACCGGACCGGACTCGCGGACCGACAACCGGACGCCCCCGGCGTCGAGGAGAGTGTTCTGCACGACTTAGGACAACGCCCCGGTCATCCCATCACTTCCCGACGCAAGCGATTTTCCGCCCCCACAGACCCCAACCACCCCACAACGCCCCCGCCACCGACCCACCGAGGCCCGATTTGACATGGGTTCGGGTGCCTTAGGCTGGACGAAGCCGGCAGGCCTGGCGGGACGCTTTACCCCGCCGGGCCTGCCGGC
>JBFBCZ010000036.1:0-97658 GCA_040689555.1 Actinosynnema sp. NPDC051121
CGGTGCGCGACCAGCGCCAGGCCCGGGTGCCGGGTCGCCGGCGGCCCGGCCCGTCCTGCCGCGGCCCGCGCGCGGCAGGCGGCGTGGCCTGGCTGCGGGTTCGTGACCGCGGGCTCGTAGGCTGAGCCGGTGGTCGCAGCCCCCGTGACGCCGGGTCACCCCGTCGCCGACACGCCCCCCGCCCGCCGCCGGGACGTGCGCGGCACGCTGGTGCGGACCCTGCTCGCCGCCGCGGGCGGCGCCGCGGTGTTCCTCAGCTTCCCCCCGCGCACCACCTGGTGGCTCGCGCCCGTCGGGTTCGCCGTCCTCGGCGTCCTGCTGCACGGCCGCCGCGCCCGCGCCGGGTTCGGCCTCGGCCTGGTGTGGGGACTGGCGTTCATGGCCCCGCTGCTGCGCTGGACCGGCGAGTTCGTCGGCCTCATCGCCTGGCTGCCGCTGGCCCTGCTGTGCGCGCTGCTCATCGCGGTCGGCACGGCGGCGATGGCGGTGGTGTCCCGGCTGCCCGGCGCGCCGCTGTGGATGGCCCTGGTGTGGGTCGCCGACGAGGCCCTGCGCGGTGTCGTGCCCTTCGGCGGCTTCCCCTGGGGCAAGATCGCGTTCGGCCAGCCCGAGGGCTGGTACCTGCCGCTGGCCTCGATCGGCGGGGCGCCGCTGATCGGGTTCGCCGTCGCCCTCACCGGCCTGGCCGCCGCCCACCTGGCCCGCAACTGGAAGCTCGCCGTGCCCGCGCTCGTGCTGCCGCTCGCCGCCGGCCTGGCCGCCACCGCGCTGGTGCACACCGACCCCGACCAGGGCACCGTGACCGTCGCCGCGATCCAGGGCAACGTGCCCCGCGCCGGCCTGGACTTCAACGCCCAGCGCCGCGCCGTGCTGGACAACCACGTCGCCCGCACCCTGCAACTGGCCGACGACGTCGAAGCCGGCCGCGCCGAGCAGCCCGACCTGGTCATCTGGCCCGAGAACTCCTCCGACATCGACCCGTTCCGCAACGCCGACGCCGCCGAGCGGATCCGCCGCGCCGTCGAGGCGATCCACGCCCCGATCGCCGTCGGCGCGGTCGTCGTCGACCCCGGCGACAAGCTGCCCCGCAACACCATCGTGCTCTACGAACCCGGCGTCGGCCCCACCGACACCTACACCAAGCGGCAGTTGCAGCCCTTCGGCGAGACCATGCCCTACCGCGACTTCTTCCGGATCTTCACCGACGCCGTCGACCGCGCCGGCAACTTCCAGCCCGGCACCGACCCGCGGGGCTTCACCATGGGCCGGGCCACGGTGGCGTTGGACACCTGCTACGAGGTCGCGTTCGACGGTGTGGTCCGCGACTCGGTCACCGCGGGCGCGAACCTCATCGCGATCCCGACCAACAACGCCACCTTCGGCTACACCGAGATGACCTACCAGCAGCTGGCCATGTCCCGCGTCCGGGCCGTCGAGCACGGCAGATCCGTGATCGTCGCCGCCACGAGCGGCGTCAGCGCCGTCGTCGCCCCCGACGGGACCGTCACCCGGCGGACCGGCCTGTTCACCCCCGACGCGCTGGTGGCCACGGTCCCGCTGCGGGGGGAGGCTACGCTGGCCACCCGGCTCGGCGCATGGCCCGAGTGGGTGATGACCGCTCTGGGCCTGATGGCCGTGGCGATCGCCTTGACAGTGACACGACGACGGACGCGTCCGACCCCCGGTGCCGGGGTCGGCGAGGAGGAAACGGATGGCGGACCAGCAGGCGCAGCCTGACCGCGAGCTCGGGCCGGTGCTGGTGGTGATCCCGACCTACAACGAGCGGGACAACATCGGGAAGATCGTGCGGCGGCTGCACACCGCGCTGCCGGACGTGCACACCCTCGTGGTGGACGACGGCAGCCCCGACGGCACAGGACAGCTGGCCGACGAGATGGCCGCCGCCGACGACCGCGTGCACGTGCTGCACCGCACGCAGAAAGCCGGACTGGGCGCCGCCTACGTCGCCGGGTTCCGGTGGGCGCTCGACCGCGGCTACGCGGTCGTGGTCGAGATGGACGCGGACGGCTCCCACGCCCCCGAGGACCTGCCCCGCCTGCTGGAGGCGCTGCGCGACGCCGACCTCGTCCTGGGCTCCCGCTACGTGCCCGGCGGCAGCACGGTCAACTGGCCCAAGTACCGGGAACTGATCTCCCGCGGCGGCAACGTCTACTCCCAGATCGCGCTCGGCGCGAAGGTCAAGGACATCACCGGCGGGTTCCGCGCCTTCCGCGCCGAGGTCCTGCGGCGGCTCAAGCTCGACACCGTCGCCTCCCAGGGCTACTGCTTCCAGATCGACCTGGCGTGGCGCACCATCGAACTCGGCTACCGCGTCGTCGAGGTCCCGATCACCTTCACCGAGCGTGAGATCGGCGAGTCCAAGATGAGCGGCAACATCGTCCGCGAAGCGCTGTGGCGGGTCACCAAGTGGGGCGTGCGTCGCCGCGCCACCCAGCTGCGCGACCTGCTCGCGCCGAAGGCCAAGACCCCCAGCAACCGCTGAACCCCCGCAGACGCCGAGGGGCCCGCCGCAACGATCGCGGCGGGCCCCTCGCACGTCGTGCGGGTCAGGCGGTGCGCGTGCGCCGCCCCTTCAGCTCTTCCAGCCGCTCGTCCAGCAGCTCTTCGAGCTCCGGGATCGTGCGCCGCTCCAGGAGCATGTCCCAGTGCGTGCGCGGCGGCTTCACCTTCTTCTGCTCCGGCTCGGCGCCGTCGATGATCTTCGACTCCTGGCCGTGCAGACGACACTCCCAGGTGTGGGGGATCTCGGCGTCGTCGGAGAACGGGACCTCGAAGTCGTGGCCCTTGGGGCAGGCGTACCGCACCGACCGGCGCGGGGCGAGGTCGTGATTGCGGTCGGTCTCGTAGCTGACTGCTCCGAGCCGGCTACCCCGTAGAACGCGGTCGGCCATGGCGGTGTCCTTTCGCTCGGCTCAGGGCCGGGGCCCAGGCTTGTTGCTCACCGAGTGCAACGATCGGACTGCTCCGTTCGTTCCCGGCTTCACGGTCATCGTCGCCCACAGTGACGTCTTTCACCCGTCAACGAAGGCTTCCTCCTAAGGGATGCACTCGCGGCCGGTTCGTGACGCGTTATCAAGCTACCGGGCCACCCCATCACACGGATGGAGCAGTCCTGGCAGAAGTCGTGCGGCTGCGACAGCTTAGACCGAACACGCAGGGCGACGTTACGGCGGGTTTAACTCGCCGGTAGTGACGTCCGTCATGGTCACGGTCACGCAAAGTTATTTCGAGAATTTTCGGGCACGTCACCACTCTGGGTGGCCACGCGAGTGTGCTGGGTGGCGGACATGAGGATGAATCACCCGTCCGGACCGCACCCAAACGTCCAATCGGACGCTTTATCCGTTCGATGACGTCAGTGTCACCCGAAAGAGTGGTTCAAGGCGAGTCGGTCGAGCAGCTCCCGTTGGGCCTTCACCACTTTCACCCGCGCCTCGGCCAGTGCAAACCAGGCCACCCGGTCGACCTCGGGGAACTCCCGCACTTGGCCCGACCCCGGCGGCCACTCCAGGGTGAACGTCCCGGGAACCACCCGTCCGGGGTCCAGGTCGCCCGCCAGCGCCCACGCCGTGACGACCTTGCCGCCGGACTGGCGCACCTCGCCCAACGGCACCAGCTCGCCCTCGGGCACCGGCACGCCCAGCTCCTCGGCGAACTCGCGGCGCGCGGTGTCCACCGGCTCCTCGTCCCCGTCCGGCTCGCCCTTGGGGATCGACCACGCGCCGTCGTCCTTGCGCGCCCAGAACGGCCCGCCCATGTGCCCCAGCAGCACCTGCAGCTCCCCGTCGACCACCCGGTGCAGCAGGATCCCCGCGCTGCGCCGCCCGCCCGTCACGCCCGCCCGCCCGTCATCCGCACAGTGTGGCGGGCCGCGCGCGTCAGGTCCCGCGGCGGGTCCGCATGTGGATCTGCTCGCCCTGCTTGCCGAACAGGCTCAGGATCTCCACCGGCTCCGGGCCCGCCGGCCCGAACCAGTGCGGCAGGCGCGTGTCGAACTCCGCCGCCTCCCCGGCCGCCAGCACCACGTCGTGGTCGGCCAGGATCAACCGCAGCCGCCCCGACAGCACGTAGAGCCACTCGTAGCCGGTGTGCGTGCGCGGATCCGGCTCGCCCCGGTCCGGGATGATCATCTTGTACGCCTGCAGGCCGCCCGGCTGCTGCGTCAGCGGCAGCACCGTCATCCCGTTGCGCCGCACCGGCACCGGCCGGATCCGCGGATCGCCCACCGGCGGCGCGCCCACCAGCTCGTCCAGCGGCACCCGGTGCGCGCGGGCGATCGGCAGCAGCAGCTCCAGGCTCGGCCGCCGCTGACCGGACTCCAGCCGCGACAGCGTGCTCTTGGAGATGCCCGTCGCCGCCGCCAGGTCGGCCAGCGTCGCGCCCCGGCTCGTGCGGATGTGCCGCAGCCGCTCGCCGACCCGGTCCAGCACCTCGTCGGTCGGATCGTCGCCGCGCGCGTCGGCCGTGTCGTCACCCATGTCGTGTCCCGGTTCCGGCAACAGGCGTTGCCCGTCGTGGGACGCCATTGTGCGCCGTCGCCGCCGGGGCCGTCCAGCCCGGTCAGGCCAGGCTGAGCTGCCGGCCGTCCACCGCGTGCGGTCCGAGGTCGCCGGTGCGGTAGTGCGTGCGGCACAGCACCTGGTAGCGCACCTCCACCGCGCGGGACGCCGCGGTGTCGGCGACCAGCACCGTGTCCCCGGCCCGCACCACGACCCCGTCGTGCACCCGGGCGTTGAACCGGCCCGGGCGGCCGCACCAGCACAGCACCTCGACCTGGATCGCGTTGAGCTCGTCGGCCAGCTCGAACAGCCGCTGCGAACCCGGGAACAGGCAACTGCGGAAATCGGTGGCCAGCCCGAAGCAGTACACCTCCAGGTGGGCGTCGTCGGCCAGCTCGGCCAACTGGTCCACCTGCTCGGCGGACAGGAACTGCGCCTCGTCCACGATCACGTAGTCCACCCGGCTCCCGCGCGACCAGTGCTCCCGCACCAGCCCGCACAGGTCCATCCCCTCGTGGACCTCCATCGCGTTGCGGGCCAGGCCCATCCGGCTGGAGATCGTCGGCGTCCCCGACCGGTCGTGCCGCACCAGCAGCAGCCCGCGCCGGCCCTGACGGGCCTGGTTGTGGTCGATCTGCAACGCCAACGTCGACTTGCCGCAGTCCATCGGCCCGAAGAAGAACCGCAGCCGCCCCGTGGGCGCGAGACCGCGGCCCGCACCGGCGGCGGGCACGGAGGACAACGCGTCGGTCGGGTCCGGGGCGGGGATGATCGGCTCCACGGGCGGCCACCCTAACGGGCGACGGCCGCCCTCGGCGCGCCGGCCTTCCCCACCGCCGTGACCGGCCCCGGCCCGCGCGGACCCGCCGGGCCCGGGGGATCGGGACCCGGTGGGCCGGGCCACCACCCGCGCGGGGACGGGGGTCCCCGGGAACGCGCCGCCCGCCGCGGCAGGTGCCCCCGTTCGGCGAGGCGGACGGCCTGCCGCCCGCGACCCGCAGGGGGAGAGGGGCCTCCCGGGGCGGGTCGATCGGCGGACCCGCACGGTCGGACTTGTTGCCGAGATATATCGCGAAGCGGTATAACCTGCGGTGTGAGAGGTATGTCGGAGCAGGTGTTCCTGGTGCTCACCGCCTTGGCGGAGGAGCCGTTGCACGGCTACGCGATCGTGCGCGCGGTCGACGGGCTGTCGGAGGGCCGGATGCGGCTGCGGGTCGGCACCCTGTACGGGGTCCTGGACCGGCTGGTCGCGGAAGGCCTGGCCGATCGGGACCGGGAGGAGGTCCACCAGGGGCGGTTGCGCCGCTACTACCGGCTGACCGACGCCGGGGTGCGGGCGTTGTCGGCCGAGGTGGTCCGGTTGTCGGCGAACGTGCGCGCCGCGTCGGCGGTGCTCAAGGCGAGGGGTGCGCTGTGAGGTCGAACCTGGAACGCCGCTACCGGGCGCTGCTGCGGGTCCTGCCGGCCTGGTACCGGGCCGAGCGCGAGGAGGAGATGGTCGGCATCTTCCTGGCCGACCGGGACGACGACCTGGACCTGGAGCACGGCTGGCCGGGCTGGGGCGAGACCGGGGCGACGCTGGCGCTGGCGGTGCGGGTGCGGCTGGGCGCGCGGCGGCCCGCCGGGACGGTGCTGCGGGTGGTGGCGTTGACCGGGTTGCTGGGGCAGCTGGTGGCGGCGGCGCAGTCGTGGACCGTGATCGCGCGGGTCGGGTTCTTCGGCGATGTGCAGGGCTGGTGGTACGACGTGGCGGCCGCGGTGGCGTTCGGCGCGCTGGTCGTGGGCCGGCGTGCTGCCGGGCGGGTCGTGGCGGGGTTGCTGGGCGCGGCGGCGCTGGTGCCGGTGGTGTGGTCGGTGGCCGCGGGGTTCCCGCCGTGGTGGTCGCTGGTGTGGCACGGCCCGGCGCTGGCGACGGCCGTGGCGGCGGTGGCGGGGTTCCACCGGGAGGCGCCGCCGGTGTCGCGGCGCTGGTGGCTGGTCGCGCCGGTCGGGTTGGTGGCGGGGATGGCGTCGGTGGTGTTCACGCCGGGGTTGTCCACGCGGACGATGCTGGCGGCGTGGCTGATCGCCGCGGGCGTGGTC
Organism: Actinosynnema sp. NPDC051121; assembly: GCA_040689555.1. GTDB lineage: Bacteria > Actinomycetota > Actinomycetes > Mycobacteriales > Pseudonocardiaceae > Actinosynnema. Next base: position 6,603 of record JBFBCZ010000036.1, read on the forward strand.
GTGCTGGTGCGGCCCTGGTCGGCGCGGGTGCCGATGTCGGCGGCGTGAGCGGGCCGGCCGCCCGGGGGCGTGCCCGGGCGGCCGGGGGCGTGTCAGACCTTGGCGGGCACCGGGTTGCCGGACGCGGCGATCGCCCGCCGCACCGGCACGAAGATCATCAGCACGAACCCGACGACGAAGAACACCACCAGCGAGATGATCGCCAGCCGGAACGACCCGGTGGCCTGCCCGACACCGGCGAACACCAGCGGGCCCAGCCACGACGTGGACCGCTCGCCCACCTCGTACAGGGAGAAGTACTGGGCCTCGCGGCCGGGCGGGATCATCTGGCTGAACAGCGACCGCGACAACGCGTTCGTGCCGCCCAGCACCAGCCCGATCCCGACCGCGAGCGCGTAGAACTGGGTCTGCTGCCCGGCCTGCACGAAGAACGCGGCGGCGATCACCACGATCCACACGCACAGGCTGACCATGATGGTGCGCTTGGCGCCCCACGACCTGGCCAGCCGGCCGTGCAGCATGCCGCCGAGGAACGCGACGAACTGCACGATCAGGATCGTGGTGATCAGCACCGTCTCGTCCAGCTTGAGCTCGTCGCGGCCGTACTGGGCGGAGACGTTGGCGACGGTGGCGATGCCGTCGGTGTAGATCAGGTAGGTGCCCAGGAACGCCAGGGTCAGCGGGAACAGCCGCGCCTGCTTGGCGGTCCGGCGCAGCTCGGCGAACCCGGCGGTGATCACCGACGCGCCCGACTCGGCGCCGTGCGGCGCCTGGTGCTGCCGCAGCCGCGCCAGCGGGATGAGCGTGAACCCGGCCCACCACAGGCCCGACAGCACGAACCCCACGCGCACCGCCGCCCCCTCGCCCAGGCCGACCGCGTCGTGGCCGATGAACAGCGCCAACTGCAACGCCAGGGCCAGTCCGCCGCCCAGGTAGCCGAACGCCCACCCACGCGAGGACACCGCGTCGCGCTCGTCGGGCCCGGCGATCTCGGGCAGGAACGCGTAGTACACGACGACCGACGCGCCGTAGCAGATGTTGCCGAGGATGAACAGCGCGACGCCCAGGTGCCAGTTGTCGCCGCCGACCGCGGCCAGCGCGACGGTGGCGGCCGACCCGGTGAAGGCCAGGCCGCCGAGCATGCGCTTCTTGTTCTGGGTGCGGTCGGCGATCGCGCCCATCACCGGCAGCACCACGACCTGCACGACGGTGGCGATCGACAGCAGGTAGCCCCACAGCGACCCGGCCGGGAAGTAGGCGCCGAACAGGGAGATGTCGCACTGCCGCAGCGGGCCGTCCGCACAGGCGTCCGCGCCGTTGCGGGCGGTGTCGGCGATCGCCGCCTCCTTGGCCACCGCGGTGAGGTAGCCGGACAGGAACACGGTGATCACCGAGGTGGGGAACACCGAGTTCGCCCAGTCGTACCAGGTCCACCCGCGCTGTTCCCGCTTGCGGTCCACGGCGGGTGCGGTGCTGTCGGCCACGCTCATGGGGGCGGACTGTATCTCGCGCGCCACCCGTTCGTGGTGATCACCACCAACCTGTTGCCAACCGGCCTCCCGACCGCCACCCCGGGCCCGGCCACCGCGCGCCCGCCAGGGTCAGGCCGTCCACGCGCCGCGGTCGACCAGCACGTCGCGCAGCCGGTCGGGACGGTCGGTGACCAGCCCGTCCACCCCCAGGTCCAGCAGCCGCCGCATCTCCGCCCCGTCGTCCACCGTCCACACGTGCACCTCCAGGCCGCGGCGGTGCGCGGCGCGCACGAACCGGCCGTCCACCACCAGCAGCCGGCCCTGGCGCACCGGCACCTGCGCCACCATGCCCCGCACCGGCAGCCCCACCAGCGGCACCCGGCCCGCCGCCCACAACGCCCCGGCCGACCGCGGCCCCATCGACGTCAGCAGGTCCGGACCGGCCAGCCGGCGCAGCCGGGCCAGCCGCTGGTCGGAGAACGACGCCAGGCACACCCGCCGCAGCGCACCGGTCCGGCGCAGCACCTCCAGCACCGGCGCCACCGCCGAGTCGGCCTTGACGTCGATGTTCACCCGCGCGTCCGGCAGCTCCTCCAGCAGGTCCTCCAGCCGCGCGATCGGCTCCCGGCCGCCCACGTTGGCCCGCCGCACCGCCGACCACGGCTGCGCCGCCACCGGGCCGGTCGCGTCGGTGGTGCGGTCCAGCGTCGCGTCGTGGTGCACCACCACCACCCCGTCGGAGGTGGCGTGCACGTCGGTCTCCAGGTACCGGAAGCCCTCCGCGGCGGCGCGGCGGAACGCGGCCAGCGAGTTCTCCATCCCCGACAGCTCGTCGAGGTGCCAGCCCCGGTGGGCGAACGCGCGGGGACGCGGTCCGGACAGGTACGGGTGGTTCGCGGTCACACCCGGAGTCTGCCCTGGCGGCGTGGCTCGTAGGTGACCGGTGGGTAGCGGGATACCGTCGCGCGCCATGGAGTTGGTGACCGAGCCCGTCGCGGCGCGCCGTGAGGAAGCCAGGCACTGCGCCTGGTGCGGACGCCGCCTGTCCGACAGCGGCCGGATCGGGCGGCCACGCCGGTACTGCGCGCAGCCGTGCCGGCAGCGCGCCTACGAACGCCGTGCCGCGGTGCAGCGCGGCGGCCTGCCCGAGGACGCGGTGGTGCTGTCCGCGGGGGAGCTGGCCGACCTGCAGGACCGGTTGTTCCAGCTGCGCTGCGCCGCGGAGGACGTCGCGACCGCCGCCGCCGACGGCGCGGACCGCGCGGAGTTGCGGCGGCTGGCGGGGGAACTGGTCGACACCGCGCGCGGTCTGGAGCGGTTGCGCTGAACCACGTCGGCTTGCCCCCCGCGTGTGGTCTCGACCATCATGGCGCGCGGGTGGGCGAGGAGGGGCGCGTGAACGGCAACGGCGCGTTGCACCGGGAGGTGCTCGACCGGGCCGACGTCGGTTTCGGTGTGACGGACGCGAACGGAACGCTGGCCTGGGTGAACCCGGCGCTGGCGGAGATCCTGGGCGTGCCGGTGGACCACGTGGTCGGCCGGTCGCTGCCCGCGCTGCTGCCCGGCGCGCCCGAACGGCCCCGGTCCGGGCTGGCGCTGCTGACCCCGAGCGCCTACCGCAAGGGCCACCGCTGGCTGGAGGTCACCTGCCAGCCCCTCGACCCCGACAGCGGCCCCGACAGCGGCCCGGACGACGACCCGGCCGCCGAGCAGCTGCTGTACCGGGTCGTGGACGTCACCGCGTGGCGCGACCGGGAACTGGAAGCCACCCACGAGGCCGACGCGTTGCGCCGCGCCCAGGTGCTGGGCCGCATGGGCACCTGGGAGTGGCACGTCGCCGAGGACCGCGTGGTGTGGTCGGACACGCTGCTGGAGATGTTCGGGTTCCCGCCCGACACCCGGCTGGACTTCGACGGCTACGCCGCCCTCGTGCACCCCGAGGACCTGTCCATGATCCAGGCCACCCTCGAAGAGGCCATGCGGTCGGGCGCCGGGTTCTCCTACACCCACCGCATGCTGCTGCACGACGGCACCGTCGAGCGCTGGTTCGAGTGCTTCGGCGAGGTCGTGGCCGACGAGGACGGCTCGCCGCTGCGGGTGCTGGGCACCGCGCACGACATCACCCGCGCCCGCCGCGTGCACGACGAGCTGCTGGCCCTGGCCGAGCAGGACCCGCTCACCGGGCTGGCCAACCGGCGCGCGGTCACCCGCGAACTGGAACGGCAGCTCGCCGGCGGCGGACCCGGCGCGATGCTGCTGCTGGACCTGGACAACTTCAAGGACGTCAACGACCTGCGCGGCCACGCCGTCGGCGACCGCCTCATGAAGGCCCTGGCCTCCACCCTGCGGTCCCGGCTGGCCCCCTCGCAGCTGATCGGCCGCCTCGGCGGCGACGAGTTCGCCGTCGTGCTGCCCGGCGCGACCCCCGCCGACGCCGCCCGCGTGGCCGAAGGACTGCGCGATGCCGTAGCCGCGTTGCCGCTCGTGGGCGCCGCCCGCAGCATCACCGTGTCCACCGGCGTCGCCGAGTACGGGCCCGGCGACACCTGGGAACTCGTGCTCGCCAACGCCGACCTCGCGCTGTACGCGTCGAAGGCCGCCGGCCGCAACCGGGTCACCGTCTACGAACCCGGCCACTACGCCGACACCGCCAAGCGCGTGTCGGTGCTCGACCGGCTGCGCGCCGCCCTGGACCACGGCGGACTGGCCCTGCACGCCATGCCGATGGTGGAACTGGCCACCGGCACCACCCTGGGCCACGAGCTGCTGCTGCGCCTGGAGGACGGCCAGGACCCCTACCTGGGCCCCGCCGAGTTCCTGCCCGAGGCCGAGCGGTCCGACCTCGTGCTCGACATCGACCGGTGGGTGCTGTCCACCGCGATCGACACCCTCGTCCGCCACCCCGACCCCGACCTGCGGTTCAACGTCAACATCTCCGGCCGCACCCTCGAGGACGAGGACTTCGGCGGGTTCGTCCTCGACCGGCTCGCCACCGCCGGCGTCGCACCCGGCCGGCTCGGCCTGGAGATCACCGAGACCGCCGCGGTGACCAACCTCGACGCCGCCCGCGCCCTGGCGCTGCAGCTGCGCGGCTTCGGCTGCCGCATCATCCTCGACGACTTCGGCTCCGGGTTCGGCTCGTTCGTCCACCTCAAGCACCTGCCCATCACCGGCATCAAGATCGACGGCGAGTTCGTGCGCGGCATCGACGAACGCTCCACCGACGCCGTCCTCGTCGCCGGCATCGTCCAGATCGCCCAGGGGCTCGGCCTCACCGCCGTCGCCGAGTGGGTCGAACGCCCCGCCCAGGTCGACGCGCTCGCCCGCCTGGGCGTGCGGATCGGCCAGGGCTTCCACCTCGGCCGCCCCACACCCCTCGCACGAGTCCTCTCGGCCCAGTCGCAGCCGCCGAACGGCGCATTGTCGCCACGCATGGCCGGTGCGGAGGATGGGGCGCGTTCCTGAACGCCTGATCTCCGCCGCCCGCCCCGATCGGAAGCCACCCGTGCCCGGTACCCCCGACAGCCCCGCACGCGGTGTCCGCCGCGTCGAGCTGGCCACCACCCGCCCCGAACCCACCGCCGAGTTCTACGCCCACCTGCTCGGCTGGGTGATCATCGCCGAACCCGACGGCGCGTTCACCGGCTGGGTCGGCGACCGCCTCGCCCTGCACGTGCGCCCCGGCGACCCCGCCTGGCGCATCGTGTTCGCTGGCGCCGAGCCCCGCGACCTCGGCCCCGGCGCCGCCGTCCACCCCGGACGCGTCCTGCACGGCCCCTGGGCACCCCCGCCCCGCCCCGGCGAACCCTGCTGGGTCGAACTCATGGCCGACGCCGGCGCCGACGACCACTGGGCGGGCGCACTGGGCTGGCAGGTCCGCGACCCCGGCGCCGACTTCACCCTCTACGACGCCGCCGTCGCAGGCGACCACCGCCCCGTCGCCGGCCGCCTCACCGCCCCCGGCGGCTGGACCTGCTACTTCTCCGTCCCCGACCTCGCCGACGCCGTCGCCGAGGCCACCGACATGGGCGGCACCGTGCTCATCGGCCCCCGCGACGTCCCCACCGGGACCGTCGCGGCCGTCGCCGACCCCGACGGCTCGGTGTTCGCGCTGCTGGAGAACCCCGCCGGCTGGGGCGGCGCCTGGTGCGCCGCCCACCAAGCCCACGCCTGAGCACGGGGGACAGGGGAGCGGTCAGCCGGCGAGCCCGGGCGGGAAACCGCCCGTCGCGATCGGACCCCACCGCTCGATCGTGACCCGGATCAGCGACTTGCCCTGCCGGCGCATCGCCTCCCGGTACTCGTCCCAGTCCGGGTGCTCACCGGCGATGCACCGGTAGTAGTCCACCAGCGGCTCCACCGCCTCCGGCAGGTCCAACACCTCCGCACGGCCGTCCACCTGCACGTACGGGCCGTCCCAGTCGTCGGACAGCACGCACACCGTGACCCGGTCGTCCCGCCGCGCGTTGCGCGCCTTCGCCCGCTGCGGATACGTCGACACCACCACCCGCCCCTCGCCGTCCACCCCGCACGTCACCGGCGACACCTGCGGCCGCCCGTCGGCGCGCGCGGTCACCAGCAGGGCACGGTGACGGGGACGCAGGAACGCGACCAGCTCGTCTCGGGACACGGTGTCGGCACTGGCGATCCTCGGCATGCCCCCAGCCTAGGAGAAGATGACCCCCATGCCACGCTTCACCGCCCACGACGGCACCACCCTCGCCTACCACGAAACCGGCGACGGCCCGCCGCTGCTGTGCGTGCCCGGAGGCGCCGGCCGCGCCTCCTCCTACCTCGGCGACCTCGGCGGCCTGCACCGCCACCGCACCCTGCTGCTGCTCGACAACCGCGGCACCGGCGACTCCGACACCCCCGCCGACCCCGCCACCTACCGCCGCGACCGGCTCGCCGCCGACGTCGACGCCCTGCGCACCCACCTCGGCCTGGACCGCGTCGACCTGCTCGGCCACTCCGCCGGCGCCGGCATCGCCATGGCCTACGCCGAACAGCACCCCGACCGGCTCGCCTCCCTCGTCCTGCTCACCCCCGCGCTGCGCGCCATCGGCGCCCCACCCACCGCGGCCGACTGGGCCGACCACCTGCGCGTCCACGCCGGCCAACCCTGGTTCGCCCAGGCCGCCGCCGCGCTCACCGCCTGGAGCGAAGGCCGCGACACCCCCGCCAACCGGCTCGCCGCCGCACCCCTGTTCTACGGCCGCTGGGACGACCGGGCCCGCGCCCACGCCGCCGCCGAGACCACCGAGGCCTCACCCGCCGCCCAGGCCGGCTACTCCGCCGACGGCGCGTTCACCCCCGGCCACACCCGCCGCGCCCTGGCCGCCCTCGACCTGCCCGTCCTCGTCTACGCCGGCGGCGCCGACCCCGTCTCACCACCCCACCTCGTGCGCCAACTCGTCGACCTCATCCCCGGCGCCACCTACGTCGAACAACCCGCCGCCGGGCACTTCCCGTGGCTGGACGATCCCGCCTTCCTCGTCACCCACCTGCGCGACTTCCCACCCCGCTGACCCCCGTCACACCTCCACCAGCGCCACCACCCCGTCCCAACCCAACCCCGCACCCCGCGCCGACACCTCGGCGAACACCCGACCACCCAACGCCTCCCGCGCCACCCGCTCCACCTCCACCACCTCCGGATCGACCACCGCCACCTCACCCCGCAACCCCCGCGCCGCACCCGCCAACAACGCCGCCCGCCCCGCATCACCCACCTCCACCGCCACCGCCGCGAGCGCGTCCACCACCCGCGCCAACACCACCTGGTTGCGCCACTCCCGCGCCGACACCACCGCCGAACCCCACGCCCGCACCGCCGCCTCCCGATCACCGCACGCCCACTCCACCCGCCCCGACACCACCAACACCGACGACCGCACCTCCTCCGACCCGAACCACCCCGTCGGACACACCCGCAACGCCTCCGCGCACCACCGCCGCGCCCCGTCCAGATCACCACGCCGCCGCGCCACCTCCGCCGCCCCCGACCACGCCAGCGCCAACGCCTCCACTGAGCCCTGCGACCGCGCCACCACCGCCGCCTCCTCCACATCGGCCGCCGCACCGTCCAGATCACCGGACCGGCACGCCCACTCCGACCGACGGCACAACAGGGCCGCCGTGTGCTCCGTCGCCCCGAACGACCGCGACAACGCCAACGCCTCGTCCAAGAACCCCACCGCCGCCACCAGGTCACCACCCGCCCGCGCCAACTCCGCCAACTGCGCCGACGCCAACGCCATACCCCACCGCTCACCCAACTCCCGGAACCCCGCCAACGCCGCCGAATGCTCCACCCACGCCTCCCACGGCCGCCCCGAATACTGCCGCTGCATCCCCGCACCCAACCGACCCAACGCCCGACTCCACGCGTCACGCCCCAACAACCGCTCCCGCAACGCCTCCATCCCCGCCTCGTCCAACCGCGGCGCACCGTGCGCCATACCCCACAACACCGTCAGGAACGGCCGCGACGGCGGACCCGCCAACCCCTCCGGCGACGGCCGATGCGGCGACGGCGCACCCGGCACCCCCTCCACACCCACCGACGCCGCGTTCACCAGGCACAACAAGTACTCCTCCGCCACACCCCCCGGCGGCGTCGCACCCACCGCCCGCACCACCTCCGCCGCCAACGCCGCACCCTCCGCCCGCAACCCCCGCAACCACAACGGCCACCCCAGATCCGCCGCCAACCGCAACGCCACCCCGTGGTCGTGCACCGCCGCCCACCGCACCGCCGCCACCAGGTTCCCGTGCTCCGCCGCCAACCGACCCAACCACCTCAACTGGGCCTCCCCGTACAGGTGCGGGGAGGCCTCCGCCGCCAACCCGGCGAAATACCGCGCGTGCGCCCCCGCCACCTCCCGCTCCTCACCCGACTCCGCCAACCGCGCCCCGCAGAACTCCCGGATCGTCTCCGACATCCGATACCGGTCCCCGGACACCTCCACCAACGACTTCTCCGCCAACGACGGCAACACCTCGTCCGTCCCCGCCACCCCGCACACCACCGCCGCCGACCCCAACGTCACCCCACCCCGGAACACCGTCAACCGCCGCGCCACCACCCGCTCCCGCTCGTCCAACAACCCCCAACTCCACTCCACCACCGCGTGCAACGTCCGATGCCGCGCCACCACCGACCGACTGCCCCGCGACAACAACCCGAACCGGTCACCCAACCGCGCCGCCACCTCCGCCACCGGCAACGACCGCACCCGCGCCGCCGCCAACTCGATCGCCAACGGCAACCCGTCCAACGCCCGACAGATCCCCACCACCAGCTCCGCCGTCCCCGGATCCAGCCGGAACGACGGGTTCACCGCCACCGCCCGATCCGCGAACAACCGCACCGCCTCCGACCCCACCCCCTCCACCCCCAACGACGGCACCGGCCGCACCACCTCACCGATCACCCCCAACGCCTCCCGCGACGTCGCCAACACCCGCACCCCCGCACACGCCACCAACACCCCACCCACCAACGCCGCCACCTCGTCCACCACGTGCTCGCAGTTGTCCACCACCACCAACACCGACCGGTCCCGCAACGCCGCCACCAACCGCGCCACCGGCGCCGACACCGGCCCCACCCCGTCCTCCCGCAACCCCAACGCCGACACCACCGCCCGCGCCACCTCCCCACCCACCACCGGAGCCAAATCCACGAAGAACACCTCACCCGACTCCCGCGCCGCCGCCTCCACCGCCAACCGCGTCTTGCCCGCCCCACCCGGACCCGTCAACGTCACCAGCCGCGACACCCCCAACGCCGCCCCCACCAACCGCAACTCCTCCCCACGACCCACGAAACTCGTCAACTGCGCCGGCAACACCCGCCGCGCCACCGGCCGCTCACCCCGCACCACCTCACCGTGCGCCGCCACCAACACCGACGACGGATCCGACCCCAACCGCTCCGCCAACACCCGCCGCGCCCGCTCGAACACCTCCAACGCCTCCGCCGACCGCCCCTCCCGGTGCAGCACCCGCACCAACCGCGCCACCAACCGCTCCCGCGTCGGATACGCCGCCACCAACTCCCGCACCACCCCCACCGACACCCCCTCGTGCTCCTCCACCGCCCGCAACCGCAACTCCTCCCACCGCGCCACCCACCCCGCCGCGAACGGCGCACCACCCACATCCGCCAACGCCGGACCACGCCACAACCCCAACGCCTCACCCGGCAACCCCCGCGCCACCAACTCCTCGAACCGCAGCGCGTCCACCTCACCCGGATCCACCACCAGCCGATACCCAGCCGAAGACCGCTCCACCTCCACATCCAGCAACGCCCGCAACCGCGACACCTGCGACTGCACCGCGTTACCCACCCCCGACGGCGGACACGGCCCGTACAACGCCCCGATCACCGAGTCCACACCCACCACCCGGCCCGCGTGCACCACCAACACCGCCAACAACGCCCGCAACCGCGGCCCGCCGACCCGGACCTCCGTCCCGTCCGCACGCCGCACCACCATCGGACCCAACACCCCGAACCTCACCCGCGCATCCTCCCGCACCCCACCGACACCCGGACCCGGACCGGGGGAGGGGAGAGGTCACGCACGGCCCAGGATGTCCGCCACCACCTCCGCCTTCGCGTCCGCGTACTGCTGCAGGTACGTCCACTCCCGCGACGCCAACTCCCGCTTCGTCCGCTCGTACAACACCCGATCCGCCTCCGACACCCGCAACCGGTCCCGGAACGCCACCATCCGCGCCACCTCCGGCTCACCCGCCGTGAACACGTGCAGGTTCACGTCCGTGTCCGGCCCCTTGAACATCCGGTGCTCGAACCACCCCGGCTCCCGGATCCGCAGCACGTACCCCACCGCCTCCAACGCCGGCACGTACGACGCCTCGTCCGCCGAATCCGCCACCGCCAACACCACGTCCACGATCGGCTTCGCCGCCAACCCCGGCACCGACGTCGACCCCACGTGCTCCAACCCCACCACCACAGGACCCAACGCACCCCGGATCCGCGCCGCCTCACGCTCGTACAACCCCGGCCACGCCGGGTCGTACTCCACCAACACCACCCGCCCCGACAACCTCGGCGCCGCACCCACGAACGCCGCCCGGATCCGCTCCTCCGACAACCCCACGACACACCCCCTCCACACTCGACCGGCAGACCAGGACAAAACCCTCACCGCGGCAACCGCGACGGCTCTCCCACCGCGAACAGATCACCCCCCGCCGCCACCCGCTCCCGCACCTCGTCCGCCAGGAACACCAGGTCCTCCACCACCCGGCACCCCTCCACCTCCGCCCACGACACCGGCGTCGACACCGACGGCCGCCCCCGCGCCCGCAACGAGTACGGCGCCACCGTCGTCTTCGCCGGGTTGTTCTGCGACCAGTCGATCAACACCTTCCCCGTCCGCTCCGCCTTCGCCATCCGCCACACCACCTCCCGCGGAAACTCACCCGCCAACCGCCGCGCCACCCCCTTCGCGTACTCCGACGTCCGCTCCGGCGACGACACCGACACCGCCGCGTACACCTGCAACCCCTTCGACCCCGACGTCTTCACCACCGGAACCAACCCGTCCGCCTCCAACACCTCCCGCACCCGGCACGCCACCCGACAACACTCCACCACCGTCGCCGGCTCGCCCGGATCCAGGTCGAACACCACCAGATCAGGGGAGTGCCGCCCACCCCGCGCTCCCACCGTCCACTGCGGCACGTGCAACTCCAACGCCGCCAGGTTCGCCACCCACACCAACGTCGCCAAGTCCTCCACCACCACGAAGTCCGCGTACTCCGCACCCCGCGACGACCCCGGCGTCCCCACCCGCACCGTCCGCACCCACTCCGGCGCGTGCGACGGCGCGTTCTTCTCGAAGAACGACTTCCCCTCCACCCCGTTCGGATACCGGCGCACCGTCAACGGCCGACCCGCCACGTGCGGCAACAACACCGGCGCGATCCGCGAGTAGTAGTCGATCACCTCCGCCTTCGTGAACCCCACCTCCGGGTACAGCACCTTGTCCAGGTTCGTCAGCTTCACCCGACGACCCTCCACCGCCACCACCGCATCAGCCCCCACCACGCCGCACCTCCCCGGCCACCCGATCCGGCCGCAACCCCCGCCACCGCGGAAACCGCAACCGCCCATCCGCCGTCCACTCCCGGAACGCCACCTCACCCACCAACTCCGGCCGCACCCACCGCGCACCCCGAGCCCGCTCCCGCGGCACCCCCGACCCGAACGGCGACCGCGCCACCTCCGACGCCGACAACCACGCCGTCAACCGCTCCAACTCCGCCCGGTCGAACCCCGTCCCCACCGACCCCGCGAACACCAACCCACCCTCACCCGGGATACCGAGCAACAACGACCCCACCAACCCCTCACGCTTGCCCACACCCGGCCGCCACCCCCCGACCACCACCTCCTGCGTCGCCACCGCCGTCACCTTCACCCACCACGGCGACCGCCGACCCGGCACGTACCGCGAATCCAGCCGCTTCGCCACCACCCCCTCCAACCCCTGCTCCCGACTCGCCGCCAACACCGCCGCACCCGCACCCGGGAACGCCTTCGGCGTCAACCAATGAGCCCCTCGCAACCCCAAATCCTCCAACAACTCACGACGCCGCGAATACGGCAACCCCACCGTCGGGGAGCCGTCCAGGTGCAACACGTCGAACACCAGGAACGTCACCGGCACCCGCCCCACCAACCGCCGCGCCTGCGCCGCCGAGGCGTGCATCCGCTGCTGCAACGCCCCGAAACTCGGCCGCCCACCCTCCAACGCCACGATCTCCCCGTCCAACAACACCTCCGTCGCACCCAACTGCGCACCCAACCCCTGCAACTCCGGATACGACCCCGTCACGTCGTTGCCCGACCGGCTCGTCAACCGCACCCGGCCACCCTCCACCCGCGCCACCGCCCGCACCCCGTCCCACTTGAACTCGAACGCCCACCTCGACGCCGGACCCGGCAACTCCACCGCCGACGTCGCCAACATCGGCGCCAACGACTCCGGCAACGCCACCCACCCCGGCCGCGCCGCCTCGTGCCGCCGCCGCACCATCCAGTCCCTGCCCCCCGACCCCCGCCGGAAGAACACGAACTCGCCCTCCACCCGCGCACCGTGCAACACCACGTCCACCTCGCGGTCGGACCACTTCACCGTCTCGTACCGACCCCGATCCCAGATCACCATCTCACCCGCGCCGTACTCGCCCTTCGGGATCACCCCCGAGAACGACGCATACTCCAACGGGTGATCCTCGGTCCGCACCGCCAACCGGATCGTCCCCGGCTCCGACGGCAACCCCTTCGGCACCGCCCACGACACCAACACCCCACCCCGCTCCAACCGCACATCCCAGTGCAACCGCGACGCGTGGTGCTCCTGGATCACGAACGTGTCATCACCACCACCCGGAACCACCCCGTCACCCGGAACCGGCTCCGGCGTCCGCCCCGGATCCCGCTTCCGCCGGTACTCCGAAAGATCCCCACCCATCCGCGCCGCCACGCCCTCAGGCGGGCTTCGCCTTCTTCTTCGCCGGAGCCTTCGCCGCCGGCTTCCGCGCCGACCCCGAAGACGACGACCCCGAAGACGGCTTCTTCGCCGCCGGCTTCCGCCCCGCCGACTTCCCACCCCGCGCCGACTTCGCCTGCTCCACACTCCGCTCCAACGCCGTCATCAGGTCGATCACCTCACCCGCCTCCTCGACCTCCGGCCGCTCCGGCAACTCCGCACCCCCCGCCTTCGCCTCGATCACCTTCTGCATCGCCTCGGTGTAATCATCCGAAAAATCACCCGGATCGAACGACCCCGCCATGCTCTCCACCAACGACGACGCCATCTTCAACTCCTGCGGCCGAACCTCCACATCCGAACCCAAGAACTCGAAATCCGGCTTCCGCACCTCATCCGGCCACAACATCGTGTGCATCACCAACAAATCCTCACGCGCCCTCAACAACGCCAACGTCTCCCGCTGACGAATCGTGATCTTCACCACCGCGAGCTGCCCACTGCGCTCCAAAGCGGTCCGAAGCAACACATACGGACGCGTCGCCGCCTTGTCCGGCTCCAAATAATACGACTTCTGGAAATAAATCGGATCCACGTCCTCGACCGGCACGAACTCCACCACGTCGATCGCGTGATCGGTGTTGATCGGCAACTTGTCGAAATCCTCGGCATCCAACACCACGACCCGACCGTCGTCCAGCTCGTACCCCTTCGCGATGTCGGCGTAGGCGACCTCCTCACCGCACACCTGGCACACCCGCTTGTACCGGATGCGCCCACCGTCCTCCCGGTGCACCTGGTGGAACCGGAAGTCGTGCTCCTCCGTGGCCGTGTACAACCGGACACCGATCGTCACCAACCCGAAGGAGATCGCCCCACGCCACACGGACCTCATGCCACGTGACTACCCGCCAACAGCACGATCCGCACCAGCACGTCACCCGAACGGGCTAACAATCAGCCGTGCCACGACCACCCACGAACACCCCCGCTACTCCCGCTGGGGCAACCGCGCCAACGACACGTACGTCCGATTACCCGCCACCGCCGCCCGCCGCTCCCGCGCCGTCGCCTCGATGTAGTTCTGCGACGTCGCCAACGACGCATGACCCAACAACGCCATGATCTCCGACGCCGACGCACCGTCCTCCGCCAACCGCGTCGCGAACGTGTGCCGCAACGCGTGCAGATTCGCCCCCGACGGCACCCGGTCGTGCAACCCCGCCCACCGGAAGCACGACCGCACCAGGTACTCCAACCCACCCCGCCCGATCGGCTCACCGTGCCGATCGCGCAACAACGCCGACCCCCGGTCGAACCGCCCCTGCGGAAAACGCCGCCGACACGACACCAGGTACTGCTCGATGATCCGATCCATCGCCGGCTCGATCGGCACCGACCGATCCCGATTCCCCTTGCCCGCCACGTGCAACCGCCGCTCACCCGGCCGACCCACCACCGACGCCAACGTCAACGTCCGCATCTCCGCCGACCGCAACCCCGCCACCAAACCCAACGCCAACACCAGCACATCCCGCTCCGGCCACGGATCACGACCCCGCCGCGCACCCTCCGCCGCAGCCGCCAACAACCGCTCCGGCGTGTCCTCACCCCGCAACGGCTTCGGCACCAGCGGCGGAGTCTTCGGCCGCGCCACCGCACCCATCGGATTGCCCGCCACCAGCTCCTCCGCCACGCAGAACGTCAAGAACTGGTTCCACGTCGACCACGCCCGCAGCACCGACGACTTCGCGTGCGAATCCGCGAACACCCCGAACGCCTCGCGCAGGTTGCGCGCCGTCAGGTCCGCCATCCGCAACGACTCCGGGGGAGTGCCCGTCACCTCCGCCAACAACGCCGTGACACCGGCCAGGTCGCGCCGGTACGCCGCTGTGGTGTGCGGCGAATCCTTCCGCGGCCGACGAGCGAGGAAGAACGACTCCTGAGCGGCAAGCACCAACATGTCGATCTTCCTACCGCACCCCACCGACAATTCCGGCCGCGGTCGCGGGGGAGGGGAGTGGCGCGGTAGCACGACCGTGCTCACCAGATCACCCGATACGCTGACGATCCCGGGCACTCGGGAGGCCCGCAGCGGGCGTGCAACCGACGCGAGCGGGCGGGCGAGCGCCGCGTCCGCGCCGACCGTCCGGCAGGTGTGCCGAACCCCGTGAACCATGATCAACTCATGGATAATGGCAATTATCCATCAAAACTGGGTCCGGAAGGGGTTCGGGCTCCGACCGGGGGATGCCACTCCCGGACACCCCGCCGCCGGCCCGTCCGACCCCTGGAACGCGCGTTCGCATGCAACACGCGACGACCGCACGCACCCGAGGCCCCGCGGCAGCCGGTGCGTTGGTTCCGGCCCGTCGACCCCGAGGATCGGGCCTTGATGATCAACAGCCGGCGCGAACCCGGCACGTGCGTCGGTTCGGCATCCGTTCGCACCACCCATGATCCGTCACTGTGACGTTTCTACGGTGGTGTGCCGGGATGGCCGCCCCGACGCTGTCGTCGGCTCTCCGGCACCGGCGGGGCTTCCGTGCCGGCCAGGGCACGTCCCGGTCGCCTCGTCCGCACACCACCGGCAAGCGTGCGCGACGACGGACCGGCTCGGCGCGGTGTGCGCATGGTGCAGCGATGGTGCGGCGGCGTTCCGGTGTGGCCGGTCGGCCGGTTCCTGGCCCTCCAGCCCCTCGCCGACCAGCCTCTCCGGAACGCCGATAATCTACATTATGTTAAGTAAGACGTTCGGCGGGCGTCCGGGGCGCTTCCCTGCCCACCCGCCGGGCCTCGGCGGTGATGACCTCGCCCCACGTGCGCCACATGCCGTCGAGCCGTGACGTGACGACGACGCGCTCCACCGACTTGTCCTGCAGCGGGATCTGCAGGCCGATGGCGTGGTGGCGCGCGTGCCCGCCGCCTGCCTCGGCCAGGACGTCGGCGTCGAAGTCGATCAGGACGCTGCCCTCGGGCAGGGTGTCCGGGATGTCGTCGCCGCAGCCGACGACGCACACCGGTCCCCCGGCGTCCCGGGTGTGCTGTTCGATCTCTGTTCGAACGTCGAGGGCGCGTGCCTGTTCGGTCCAGGCGGTGAGGGCGCGGTGCTCGGGTTCGGCGATGAGCGGGTCGTCGCGTTCCAGGGAGGCCCAGACGAGCTCGACGCCGGGTTCGTGGGTCTTGTCGAGGAATTGGCGCATGGTGCGCTTGGCGCTGGCGAGCATCTCCCCCGTGTCGCGGTCGTGCGGTGGTTCGACGGCCCAGGCGGTGAGGTCGAAGTGGGTGGCGAGGCCGAGTTTGTGCAGGCGGTAGCCGAGCTCGATGTCTTCGGTGCCCCAGGTGACGAAGCGTTCGTCGAAGCCGCCGGCGGCGTCGAAGTCGGTGCGGCGCACGGAGAGGTTCATGCCCCAGGCGAAGAGCCAGGGGAAGGCGAGGCGGTCGGGGTGGAAGTCGACGGCGGCGAGGGGTTCGTGGCGGATGTCGCGGAAGCCGGGGTGGTCGGCGAAGTCCTGGTGGACTTGCTTCGGGGTTCGGGTGGTGATGGCTTCGGCGAGGCCGGGTGTGGGGTCCCAGGGGCGGTAGCCGTGGACGTAGCCGAGGTTGAGGGTGGGGTGGTCGTGGGTGTGGGCGTCGGCGTGGGCGCGGGTGAAGTCGGGTCCGGCGAGGGTGCCGCAGTCGAGGAAGGCGAGGACGGGTGCGGTGGCGAGGCGGGCGCCGGCGTTGCGGGCGTGGGCGACGCGGCGGCCGAGGTCGGGTTGGTGGTGGTAGTGCAGGTGCAGGCGGTCCTGGAAGGTTTTGGCGACGTCGGCGGTGTGGTCGTGGGAGCCGTCGTCGGCGATGACGATGTCGTAGTCGTCGGGTGGGAGGGTTTGGTCGGTGAGGCTGTCGAGGGTGCGGCGGAGGAGTTCGGCGCGGTTGTAGGTGGGGATCACGACCGAGATCCGCGGCGGCATGCGGGCTCCTTGGGGCGCTGGTGGTGGGTGCGCTGGGAAGGGGGCGGACTGTATCGGTTTTGTGGTGTCGGTACAGCCCCCGCGGTTCGGTGTGGTCAGGGGGTGGTCATGCGGTCGAGGACGGCGTGGTAGTGGGTGTTGGTCATGATGCCGAGGATGTTGCCGAAGGGGTCGAGGACGCTGGCGGTGACGTAGCCGTCGCCGCGGACGGTGGGTGCGTCGTGGGGTGTGGCGCCGAGTTCGGTGAGGCGGTCGAGGGTGGCGTGGAGGTCGTCGACGGCCCAGTAGGTGATGGCGCCGGCGGGGCTGTTGGTGACGTCGTGGGGTGCGTATTGGCTGTTGACGATGCCGAATTCGTGTTCGTAGTCGCCGATGCGGTATTCGACGTAGCCGCCGGGGACGGTGAAGTAGGGCTCGATGCCGAGGAGTCGGGTGTACCAGGTGGTGGCGGCGTCGAGGTCGTGGGCGAAGAAGTTGGTGGTGGTGAGTCCGCGGAGCACGGGTTCCTCTTCCGTCGTGGGGTGGCTTGTCCCCCACTGTGGTGGTCAAAGTGTTCACGTTGTGAGCACTTTGGGGGTGAGACTGGGGTCATGCGTGCGGACCGGTTGGTGGCTGTCCTGTTGGTGATGCAGGCGCGGGGTCGGGTGACGGCGGCGGAGTTGGCGGCGGAGTTGGAGGTGTCGGTGTCGACGGCGCGTCGGGATCTGGAGGCGTTGTCGTCGGCGGGTGTGCCGGTGTACGCGCAGCCGGGGCGTGGTGGTGGTTGGCGGTTGGTGGGGCGGGCGCGGACGGATTTGAGCGGGTTGACGGCGGCGGAGGCGCGGGCGTTGTTCTTGTTGGTGGGTCCGGCGGCGTCGGGGTCGCCGGAGGTGCGGGCGGCGTTGCGGAAGTTGGTGCGGGCGTTGCCGGAGACGTTCCGGGAGGGTGCGTTGGCGGCGGCGGACGCGGTGGTGGTGGATGTGGCGGGGTGGGGTGGTGTCGGTCGGGTGCGGCCGGGGTTGGTGGGTGTGTTGGAGGGGGCGGTGGTGGGGCGTCGGCGGGTGGAGTTGGTGTACGAGGGGCGTGGTGGGCGGTCGGAGCGGGTGGTGGAGCCGTGGGGGTTGGTGGACAAGGACGAGGTTTGGTACCTGGTGGCGGGGACGGGGGTGGGTGAGCGGACGTTCCGGGTGGATCGGGTGGTGTCGGTGCGGGTGTTGGAGGAGGTGTTCGTGCGGCCGGAGGGGTTCGACTTGTCGGTGGCGTGGGGGCGGGTGGTGTCGGAGGTGGAGCGGTGGCGGGGTGCGGTGTCGGCGGTGGTGTCGGTGGAGTCGCGGTTCGTGCGGGTGTTGCGTGATCAGTTCGGGCGGCATTGCGAGGTGGTGGAGGAGGTGGGTGGTCGGGTGTGGTTGCGGTTGTCGGCGGCGTCGCCGTTGATGATCGCGCAGGTGTTGGCGGGGTGGGGCGGGTTGGTGGAGGTGGTGGAGTCGGAGGCGGTGCGGGCGGAGTTGGCGCGGTTGGGTGCGGAGTTGGTGGCGTCGTACGGCGCGGGGTGAGGGTGCCGCTCCCCTGTCGGTCGGTTTGTCAGAGGTGGTCGTGGACGCGGTCGCGGAGGGGTTTGCGGGTGAGTGCGCGGAGGGCGGCGTCGACGAGGGTGGTGAGGGGGTAGGGCAGTTCGGTGTCGAGGTCGTGGGCGGCGGCGGTGGTGGCGGTCCACTCGGTGTCGAGGGTGGGGAGGATGGCGCGGGCGTGGTCGGTGAGGTGGACGATGCGGGTGCGGGCGTCGTCGCCGGGTCGGAGGTGGACGAGGTCGTCGCGGCGCATCTGGTTGACGGTCTGGCTGACGGCGGAGTGGGTGATGCCGATGGTGTCGGCGAGGTCGCGGATGGACTGGGGTCCTCGGGTGTGGACGAGGCGGATGACGGGGGTGTAGCGGGGTCGGAAGCCGGGGAGGCCGAGGTCGGTGTAGACGCGGGCGAGGTCGCTTTCGAGGAGGTCGAGGAGGTGGCGGAGGCGGGTGCCGAGGAATTGGTCGGGGGTCGGGTGGTCCACTCCCCTAATGTAACAGTGCTGTTGTATCTGTGAGGAGGGGTGATGTACCCGGAGGTCGGGCCGCACGAGCGGGGGATGTTGGACGTCGGTGACGGCAACCTCGTGTACTGGGAGGTGTGCGGCAACCCGGCGGGGAAGCCGGTGGTGTGCCTGCACGGTGGTCCGGGTGCGGGCTGCTCCCCCGCCATGGCGCGGTTGTTCGACCCGGAGGCGTACCGGGTCGTGTTGTTCGACCAGCGTGGTTGCGGGCGCAGTCGGCCGCACGCGGGCGAGTACGCGACGGATCTGTCGGTGAACACGACGGCGCACCTGGTGGCCGACATCGAGCGGTTGCGGGTGCGCCTCGGCGTCGAGCGGTGGATGGTGTTCGGCGGGTCGTGGGGGTCGACGCTGGGGTTGCGGTACGCGCAGCTGTTCCCGCACCGGGTGACGGACGTGGTGCTGGTGGCGGTCACGACGGGCCGGTACGCCGAGGTGGACTGGCTCTACCACGGGTTGGGGATGTTGTTCCCGCAGGAGTGGTCGAGGTTCCGGGAGGGGGCGGGTGAGGGCGCGGTGGACCTGGTGGCGGCCTATCGCGCGTTGCTGGAGGACCCGGATCCGGCGGTGCGGGAGAAGGCGGCGAGGGACTGGACGGACTGGGAGTCGTCGATCGCGTCGGTGGACCCGGGTCACGAGCCGGGGCCGCGGGTGGCGGATCCGGCGTGGCGGATGGCGTTCGCGCGGTTGTGCGCGCACTACTTCGGCCACCGGGCGTGGTTGGAGGACGGTCGGGTGATGCGGGACGTGGGGCGGTTGCGCGGGATCCCGGCGGTCCTGGTGCACGGGCGGTGGGACCTGCAGGGTCCGCTGGGGACGGC
The DNA here is from genome assembly GCA_040689555.1 of Actinosynnema sp. NPDC051121. Taxonomy (GTDB): domain Bacteria; phylum Actinomycetota; class Actinomycetes; order Mycobacteriales; family Pseudonocardiaceae; genus Actinosynnema. Next base: position 26,456 of record JBFBCZ010000036.1, read on the forward strand.
GTGGGAGTTGGCCCGGGCGTGGCCGGAGGCGGAGCTGGTGGTGGTGCCGGGGGCGTCGCACGCGTTGTCGGATCCGGGGATGGTGGAGGCGGTGGTGGCGGCGACGGACCGGTTCGCGCGCCGATGACGCGTCACGGTGCGCGGGGGTGGTGCGGTCGTCGGCTCCGGTGCGCCGCGCCGATCTGGTCTTGTCCGTCGGCGTGGTGGCCGGGTGTCAGGGTCGCCAGACGGTGGTGGTCCTGACCGCGACGCCTTCCAGGTCCGGGGGCACCGGCACCGGGAAGGCGTCGACGCGGGTCCAGTCCCGGGGCATGAAGGACCGCTGCGGGTCGCCGACCAGCACCAGCGTGCCGCGGCGGTGGGCGGCGAGCAGGAACGGGCCGACGCGGGCGGCCATGTCGCGGTCGTAGAAGACGTCGCCGGCGAGCAGGACGTCGGTGTCGGGTTCGGTGTCGAGCAGGTCGCCGGTCGTGATGGTCACGGTGACGTCGTTGGCGCGGGCGTTCAGCGCGATCGCGGCGGCGGCGACGGGGTCGATGTCGTTGGCGGTGACCAGGCCGCCGGCGCGGGCCGCGGCGACGGCCACGAGGCCGGAGCCGGAGGCGAGGTCGAGCACGCGGCGGCCGGCGACCAGTTCGGGGTGGTCGAGGACGTGGCGGGCCAGGGCTTGGCCGCCAGCCCAGGGGAAGGCCCAGAACGGCGGTTCCGGGGAGCCGGTGCGTTCCCACAGGGCGATGATGTCGTCGGCGGTGCGCAGCACGATCTCCGGTGTCGCGGGCACCGGGCGGGCGCTGGTGACCGAGCGGACGAAGTCCTCGACCGGGCGGTGGGCCTGTGCTCGCACCATGCTGTGATAGTAATACCGGTATTACTATCACGGTGGGGGGGCATGTGGTGATCGAGTTGAAGACCCCGGGCGAGCTGGACGCGATGCGCGCCGCCGGCCTCGTGGTGGCCGACGCGCTGGCCGCGGTCCGCGACCACGCGGCGGTCGGGGTGTCCCTGCTGGAGATGGACGACCTCGCCCACCAGGTCATCCGCGACGCGGGCGCGGCGTCGTCGTTCCTGCACTACCTGCCCTCGTTCGCGCCGACCCCGTTCCCGGGCGTCATCTGCGCCTCGGTGAACGACGTGATCGTGCACGGCATCCCCGACGGCTACCGGCTGCGCGACGGCGACCTGGTCGGCATCGACTGCGGCGCGCACCTGGACGGCTGGCACGGCGACTCCGCCGTCAGCTTCGTCGTGGGCCGGGCCGACCCCGCCGACCTGCTGCTGGTCGACACGGCCCGGCGTGCCCTGGAGGCCGGGATCGCCGCCGCCGTGCCCGGTGCGAGGATCGGCGACGTGTCCCACGCCGTCGGCGTGATCGGCCGTGCCGCCGGGTACGGCATGCCCGCAGACTTCGGCGGCCACGGCATCGGCCGCGCGATGCACGAGGCGCCCGGCGTGCCCAACGAGGGCGTGCCCGGCCGCGGCATCACCCTGCGGCCCGGCATGGCCATCGCGATCGAGCCGATGTTCCACGCGGGCGGGGGCGACGCCTACTACGCCGCCGAGGACGGCTGGGCCCTGCGCACCGCCGACGGCAGCCGCGCCGCGCACGTCGAGCACACCGTGGCCGTCACCGAGGACGGCCCCCGCGTGCTCACAGCCCCCCGGCGACCCGCAGCACCGCGCCGGTCGTGAACGACGCGGCGTCGCCGAGCAGCCACGCCACCGCCTCGGCGATCTCCTCCGGCTCGCCGGGGCGGCCCAGCGGGATGGCCGACGCCACCCGGTCGGGCCGGTCCGGCACCCCGGACAGCTCGTGGATCTCCGTGCGGACCGTGCCCGCCGCGACCGCGTTCACCCGGATCCCGCGCGGGCCGAGTTCCTTGGCCAGGCCGACGGTCATCGCGTCCACCGCCGCCTTGCTCGCCGCGTAGTGCACGTACTCCCCCGGCGAGCCCAACGTCGCCGCGGCCGAGGACACCGACACGATCGAGCCGCCCGCCACCAGGTCCCGCGCCGCCCGCCGCGCGCACAGCAACGCGCCCACCACGTTCACGTCCACCACCCGCCGCAGGTCCTCGACCCGCAGTTGCGCCAGCGGCCCGACGGGGCTGGTGATGCCGGCGTTGATCACCACGCCCGTCAGCCGGCCCAGCGCCGCGGCCGCGTCGAACAGGGCGTCCACGTCCGCCTCGTCGGACACCTCCGCGCGCACCGCGACCCCGTCGACCTCCCGGGCCAACGCCTCCGCCCGTTGCGCGGCGGCCCGGTAGCCGATCACGACCCGGTGCCCGTCCGCGGCCACCCGCCGCACCACCGCGGCGCCGATGCCGCGGCTGCCGCCCGTCACCACGATCAGGCCAGCCACGCCGTGACCTCCGCGTCCACCACGTCCTGCGCCGTCACCAGCATGTGCGCCAGCCCCGGCACGTCCACCAGTCGCGCGTGCGGCGCCTGCGCGCACAACGCCGCCTGCACCGGCCGGAACGCCGGGTACTCGTCCTCGCCCCGCACCACCAGCAGCGGCACGTCCAGCTCCCCCGCCCGGGCCAGGACGTCCAACGGCTCCACCGCCGCGCGCGCGGCGTCGGTCCAGGCGTAGGAGTCCAGGGCGCCCACGGCGATCGACGCCTCCACCACCGCCTGCACCCGCACGGCCGGGTTCACCACCGCCACCCGCCGCACGGCCACCACGGCGCGCAGCGCCGTCGTCATCGCCACGTGCCCGCCCGCCGAACCGCCCACCAGGTCCACCGGCCCGTCGCACCCCCACTCCCGCGCCGCCGCCACCAGCGCCGGCATCGCGGCCACCGCCGACTCCACCAGCGGCACGTACCCGTCGACCACCGGGTCCGGGCCCTGGCCCCACGCTGGCAGCGCCGCGTACAGCCGCCACGCGTCCACCCCCGCCAGCGGCAACGCCTCCGCCATCGCCTCCGGCGACCCCGGCTCGCCCAGCAGGTGCCACACCACCACCAACCGCCCGCCGCCCCCTGCCGGCGGCGTCGCCACGAACCGCACCCCCGCCGCCTCACCCGTGATCGTCATGACCCCGAACCTACGGCCCGACCGGCCCCGACGGCGTCCACCCACCGCGAACACGGCATACGCACAGCCACCATCGGCCGCCCGAACGCGTGAATCCGCACCCCGGTGTCACTCGAACGGCCGTCCCAGGGCACCCTGGGAACGTGACCGAGCCGCGTTGCGCCGCGATCTCCGCGGACCTGGAGGAGCCCCAGGCGGGCACCGCCGCCACCGCCGCCGCCTGGATCTGCCTCGAACAACCCGGCCCGTGGGGACGCGACGCGCTCACCCAGAGCCGCCTGGACCCCGCCCTCGGCGCCGAACTCGCCCGCCGCGCCGCCGACACCGGCGTCCGCGTCCTGCTCATCCGCCGCCCCGGCCGACACGCCGACACCCACCACGACGCGCCCCGCCGCGTCTACCTCGCCGCCACCACCCCCGGCCGGCCCCGGCTCGAGCAGGCCGACCTCGACGACCCCGCGGCCCTGCTCGACCTCGACTTCGCCGCCCTCGCCGCCGGGCAGCCCACCGGCCTCGGCACGCCCGCCGCCGGGCCGCTGCTGCTCGTGTGCGCCAACAGCCGCCGCGACGTGTGCTGCGCCCTGCGCGGCCGGCCCCTGGCCGAGCACCTCGCCGCCACCCGGCCCGACACCGTCTGGGAGTGCACCCACACCGGCGGCCACCGCTTCGCACCCACCGGCGTGCTGCTGCCCACCGGCTACACCTACGGCCGCCTCGACACCGACTTCGCCGCCCGGCTGCTCGACCACGCCGCCCGCGGCCACGTCGTCACCGACCGCTGCCGCGGCCGCTCCACCCACACCCCGCACGGCCAGGTCGCCGAACTCGCCGTCCGCGACCTCACCGGCGAGCACCGCGACGTGCTCACCGTCCGCGGCGACACCGTCCACCACGCCGACGGCCGCGCCTGGCGCGTCACCGTCACCGGCCGCGACCTACCGGCCACCCGGCCCGCCAGTTGCGGCGCGGCCCCCACCCCGGTCACCGGGCTCGTCGCCACCGCCGTGCGCCCGCTCGTCCCCGTCGGCTGACCGCTGCGGCACCGCCGCCCGGAACAGGCCCGCCCCCACCGCGTCCGGGTCGTCCAGGCCCAGCTCCCGCAACGCCTCCTCGGGCAACGCCAGCGACGACACCGCCACACCCAGGAAATACGCGTCCAGCAGCCCCGCGTCCCGCGCCGTGCTCGGCAACCCCGCCGCCGCGTGCAGGCCCGCGCCCGCCCGCGCGTTCGACACCGCCATCCGCCCCAGCGCCGCCCGCACCCCCGGCCGGCGCACCGCCTCCAGGTACAGCTCCGCCATCGCCAGCAACTGCGTCGGGTCCTGCGCCACCGCCCGCCGCAGCAACGCCGGGTACAGCCGTGCCACCTCCGCGGGCGTGATGCCCTCCGGCGTCGTCTCCCGCAACCGCCGCACCGCCGCCGCGTGCAACGCCGTCATCCGCGCCGCCGCCGCGCTCAGCAACGCGTCCCGCGTGGGGAAGTAGTTCTTCGTCGTGCCCTCCGGCACCCCCGCCGCCCGGTCCACCGCCCGGTGCGTGAGGCCACGACCGCCCTCCGCCGCCAACACCGAGATCGCACAGTCGCACAGCAGGTCCCGACGGCTCGTCACGGGGACGGGACACTAGCCGATCGCGGCCTTCCCGCCGTCGCCACCACCCGACCCGCCTCCAGCACCAACCACACCCCGCACACGCACCGCACGTAGTCCACCCGGCCGTGCGACGAAACGGGGTACACGCACTCGGCACTGGGCCACCCGCACCACGGGCATCTGGTGTTCACCCCACCAGCGTGGTGTCATGGTTCAGTGCATTTCAACCCTTACGGCGGGGCCGCCGCGGAACTCGCCGCCGCGCTCGTCAACGCCGACCCCCGCAGCACCGCCGACGACCTGCTCGCCCTGCTGCGCGACCACGGCTACAAACCCCTCGGCGACCTCGACGCGCGCCAGGCCCGCGAGCTCACCGACTGGGCCGCCCGCCTCTCACCCGTCTTCGACCACACCCCCGACCAGGTCGACCTCGTCAACGCCCTGCTCGCCGAAGCCGCCGCCAAGCCCTATATCTCCACCCACGACGACCGGCCGCCCCACCTGCACTTCGCCCCCGAACACGCCCCCACACCCCAGCGCGTGCGCGCGTTCACCGCCGCCGGCCTCGCCCACGCCGTCTGCGAGGACCCCGGCCGCCTCGGCCGCTGCGCCCGCCCCGGCTGCCGCACCGTCTACGTCGACACCTCCCGCAACGCCCGCCGCCGCTTCTGCACCACCCGCTGCGCCAACCGCGTCCACGTCGCCGACCACCGCACCCGCACCGCCTGACCCGCACCGGACGACCACACTGGCCGGCCGGCCGCTGACCGGCGGCAGGGCGCTCAGTGCATGACGCGACGGCCGAAACGGGCGTTGCCGAACTCCGCCGCCTCCCCGATCAACGCCGACCCCACGTCCGTCCGACCCCGGAACCACGCGTGCCGGAACCACGCGTCCTGGTGGAACACCACGTCGCCGAACAACGCCCGCCCCCCGAACCGCACGTGCCGGAAATCCGCCCGGCCCGACACCTCGGCGCCGCGCAGGTCCGCCCGACCCGACACCTTCGCCCGCGCGAACACCACCTGGTCGGCCACCTGCGCCGACCGCAACGACACGTTCCCTGCGAACACCGCCAACCCGAACGACACCGACCGCGCGAACAACGCGTCGGTGAACACCGCGTGCCGCAGGAACCGCGCCCCCGCGAACGTCGCGTCACCCGTCACCGTCATCGCCTCGAACCGCGCGTCGCCCACGAACACCGCACCCGTCAGGTCCACCCGGTTCACCCGGCACCCCGACAGGTCCAGGTCCACCAGGATCGCCCCCGGCGCCACCACGTCCATCCCCGGCCAGAAGTCCTCACCCGGCCGCAGGTGCGACACCAGCTCCCGCTGCACCGCCGTGCGCCACGGCGCGTCCAACCCCAGGCTCACCCCGCCCCGCAACGCCGCCAACCACGCCGTCACCACCGCCTGCCGCCGCTTCGGCGCCTGCCGGCCGATCTCGGCCAACAGCAGCAACCCCTCCCGCTCGCCGGCCCGGAACAACCGGTTGGCCTCCCGCCACACCGACACCGGCGGCGGAGCCGCACCCGCCTCCGGCCCCACCCGCCGCCGCGCGTGGTCGTCCAACAACGTCTCCGAACGCGACGCGCGCGCGTGGCGCACGCCAATCCAGACGATGACCACCGCCACCGCCACCGGCACCAGCCACGACGACATACCCCGATCATGCCCGTCCCGCGTACGTCGACGGGCGTACTTCCCGTCACCGCTTCGTGGCCGACGCCGAGACACCCGCCCACACGGAGTATCGACGGCATGGAACCGACCCACACCCCACCCACCCACACCCCGCCGCAACGCGCCTCCGACACCGACCGCGAGCACACCGCCGCCCGGCTGCGCGACGCCGTCGGCGAAGGACGCCTCACCCTCGCCGAAGCCGACGACCGCATCACCGCCGCCTACGCCGCCGTCCACCACCACGACCTCGCCGCGCTCACCGCCGACCTGCCCGCACCCACCCCGCCGCCCGCGCCGCCCGCACGCCGCCGACCACCCCTGCCGGCGATCGTCCTGCTGGTGCTCGCCGTCGCCTGGATCGCCTCGCCCCTGCCGTTCCCGTGGCCGCTGCTGCTGATCGCCCTGCTCGTGCACCGCGCCCGACACCGCCACACCCGGCGGCACGACCCGATCACCCCCGCCGCCTGATCCGCACCCGCCCGCCGCTGCCCTAGAGTCCGCCACATGGACCTGACCGACGCGTGCTTCGCGGGCGCCCTCCGACAGGCCGAACTGCTGCGATCCGGCGCGCTCACCGCACGCGACCTCGTCGCCGAGTGCCTGCGCCGCATCGACCGCCACGACCGGCGCCTCAACGCGTTCCGGCTCGTGTTCGCCGACCGCGCCCTCGCCGACGCCGAGCACGCCGACGCCGCCCGCGCCCGCGGCGAGGACGCGCCCCTGCTCGGCGTGCCCGTCGCGGTCAAGGAAGACCTCGCGATCGCCGGCCTGCCCACCACCAAGGGCACCGCCGCCGTCGACACCACCGCACCCGCCGACGCCGAGATCGTCCGCCGCCTGCGCGCCGCCGGAGCCGTCATCGTCGGCCGCACCCGCATGCCCGAACTCGGCCTGTGGCCCTACACCGAATCCACCTGGGCCGGCGCCACCCGCAACCCCTGGTCGCCCGACCACTCACCCGGCGGGTCCAGCGGCGGATCGGCCGCCGCCGTCGCCGCAGGCCTCGTCGGAGCCGCCATCGGCACCGACGGCGCCGGCTCCATCCGCATCCCCTCGGCGTGCACCGGGCTGTTCGGCCTCAAACCGCAACGCGACCGCGTGCCGCTGACCCCCGATCGCGACGTCTGGGACGGCCTCGTCGCCGCCGGACCCATCACCCGCCACGTCGCCGACGCCGCCCTGCTCCTCGACGTCCTCGCACCCGGCCACGACCACACCGCCGCCGTCACCGACACCCGCACCCTGCGCATCGCCGTGTCCCTGCGCACCTGGGGACCCGGCATCGGCATCGACGCCGAAGTCCGCGACGCCGTCCTCGACACCGCCGGCCTGCTCGCCGACCTCGGCCACGACGTCACCCGCGTCGACCGCGACCTGCACGACCTCACCGGACCCGCCGCGTTCGCCGCCCGCTACCTGCACAGCGCCGCCACCACCGAACAGGCCCTGGACCGACCCGACCGGCTCGACCCCCGCACCCGCGCCGTCGCCGCCCTCGGGCGCGCCCTGCCCACGACCGCGGTCCACGCCGCGACGGCCCGGACCGCGGCGCTCACCCGCGCCACCGACCGGCTCTTCGCCGACCACGACCTCCTGCTCACCCCAGTGCTCACCCGCCCGCCCCTGCGCATCGGCGAGTGGAACCGGCGACCCACCGTCGCCGCCCTGCTCGCCGCCGCCCGCATGACCACGTTCCTGCCGCTGTGGAACATCACCGGCAACCCCGCCGCCTCCGTCCCCGCCGGCCACACCCGCACCGGCCTGCCCCTGGCCGTGCAGCTCGTCGCCGCCACCGACGACGACCGCACCATCCTCACCGCCGCCGGCCAACTCGAACGCGCCCGCCCCTGGACCGACCGCCGCCCCTGACCCCCGCGCGTGTCGAACCCCCGGACCGCGCGTGTCCTACGTCCGGAACGACCGTGTCCTACGTTCAGGACCCCCGAGTTCGACGCTCAGGACCCGCCTGCCGCCCCCTCGCGGCGCGCCAACTCCGCCCGCCACCGCCGCAACCACTCCGGCACCGGACCACCCGACACCGCCGCCGACTCCGCCTCCACCACCTGCCGCAGCACGTCGTCCGCACGCCCGGCCAGCACCGACGGCACCTCCTCGCGCACGGCGGGCCAGTCACCCGACGACGACGCCACCGCCCGCAACCGCGCGTAGCTCTCCCACACCGGATGTGCCCGGAACGCCCGCCGCCGCAGGTCCACCGCCCGCCGCACCCACCCCGCGCGCAGGCACTCGTCCACGCCCAGGTCCACCAACCGGGTCGCCGCGCCACGCCCACCGGTCGCCGCCAGACCTCGCTCCACCCACTCCACCGCCTCGGCCGACCGGCCCGCGTCCCGCAACACCGTCGCCACCTGCAGGTAGTGCCACCCCGACGACAGGTCCCGCGACAACACCAGCACCTGCAGGTCCACGTCACCGGTGTGCTCGGCCAACTCCTCCATCACCCGCAGCAACGCCCACCGCTCCCGGTCGTACCGCCCCGTCGCGCCGAACCCGATCACCGGCAACCGCTCGAACCGCGCCACCGCCTCAGCCCGGTAGAACGCCAACCCCTCCGGCCCCAACGCCGACGCGTACGGCGCCAACCGCACCTCCGGCGGCTCGGCGAACCCCGTCTGCAACCACAACAGCCACGCCGCCAACTCCCGCCCGTCCACCGGCGGCCCCTCCGCGCACGCCACCGCGTGCAGGTCCAGCACCCGGTCCACCAACCCCGCCAACGCCGCCCGCTGCGCACTGCCCTGGGCCGCCGACACCAACACCTCGGCCAGCTCCCGCGCCACCACCCGCGCGCCCGACCCGGCCCGCACCAACGCCGACAGCTCCGCCACCACCGACGCCAACTCGTCCCACCGCGCCGGCCACGGGACGTCGACACGGGCCAGCGCGGCCGCAGCACGACCGGGTAAAGCGTCCACCGCGACATCCAACCGCACCCCGACCCCGCCCCACGAGCCCCACCCGGACGCCCCCTCCCGCGATCACCGGCCCCCACCACGCGAAAAGGGGCGCCGGCACGGGTGCCGACGCCCCACCACTGCGTCCAAGATCACTGCCGAGGGGTCACTCGTGCGGCGGACGCGGTTCCGCCTCCCCGGCACCCACCTCACGCGCCGCCGACCCCGCGGCCAACGTGCCCCGCTCCGCCGCGCGCTCCACCGACGTGTGCTCCAACGGACCCGGCACCTCCTTGCGCGCCACCGCCTCCGCCGCGCGCACCGCCTCGGCCACCGCCGGGTCCGGCGCCGTGTCGAACCACTCCGCCACCGACTCGTCGTCCTGCTCCGGCGCCGAGCTCACCGGCTGCTCGTAGGCGGGCGGCTCGTAGCGGAACACCCCGTCCTCGCCCGGCGCGCCCAGCATCTTCGCGAACCCCTCCAGCGCCTTGCCGTAGTCCGACGGCACCAGCCACACCTTGTTCGCGTCACCCTGCGCCATCTGCGGCAACGTCTGCAGGTACTGGTAGGCCAGCACCTCCGGCGTCGGTCGGCCCGCCTTGATCGCCGCGAACACCTTCTCGATCGCCTTCGCCTGGCCCTGCGCCTGCAGGTACCGGGCGGCCCGCTCGCCCTGCGCCCGCAGGATCGCCGCCTGCCGCTCCGCCTCCGCGGTCAGGATCGCCGCCTGCTTCGCGCCCTCCGCCGACAGGATCTGCGCCTGCTTCTGACCCTCCGCGGACTTGATCGCCGCCTCCCGCTGGCCCTCCGCGTTGAGGATCATCGCGCGCTTCTCCCGGTCCGCGCGCATCTGCTTCTCCATCGAGTCCCGGATCGAGGGCGGCGGGTCGACCGCCTTCAGCTCCACCCGCGCCACCCGGATGCCCCACCGGCCCGTCGCCTCGTCCAGCACCCCGCGCAACTGGTTGTTGATCTGGTCACGGGAGGTCAGCGTCTCCTCCAGGCTCATCCCGCCCACCAGGTTGCGCAGCGTCGTGGTCGCCAACTGCTCCACGCCCACGATGTAGTTCGAGATCTCGTACACCGCCGCCCGCGGATCGGTCACCTGGAAGTAGACGACCGTGTCGATCGACACCGTCAGGTTGTCCCGGGTGATCACCGGCTGCGGCGGGAACGACACCACCTGCTCGCGCAGGTCGATCCGCGCCCGCACCCGGTCGAAGAACGGCACCAGGATGTTCAGCCCCGGCGCGGCGGTCGTGCGGTAACGGCCCAGCCGCTCGATCACCGCGGCCGTGGCCTGCGGGATCACCAGCACCGACTTCACCATGACTATCAGCACGAACAGCACCAGGACCGCGATGACGATCAACGTGGTGGTCAACTCTCCCAGCCTCCACTCAGGCCCCGGACAGCACCACTGCGGTCGCGCCCGAGATCTCGACGACAGTGACTTCGGCGCCCGGCTCGATCACCTCGCGGTCCAACGACCGCGCCGACCACACCTCGCCGCCGATCCGCACCCTACCCCCGTGGCCGTCCACAGTGGACACGACGACCGCCGTGCTGCCCACCAGGGCCTCCACGCCCGACTTGTGCCCCGAACCCAGCGCCATCCGCCGCCGGATCGCGGGCCGCGCGCCCACCACCAGCCCCAACGACACCACGCCGAACACGATCGCGCTGATCACCACGTCCGCGCCCAGCGCCGACGCGCCCGCCGCCCCGAACGCGGCCAGACCCAGCATGACCAGCACGAAGTCGCCCGACAGGAGCTCGGCCGCCACCAGGACGACACCGAGGACCAACCAGATCAGCGCGGCCACCCACCCATCCTCGCACCTCCGGCCGCCCCGGGGGGCCGTTTCAGGCCGCCGGCTCCGTCACGAAGTCGATCAACCGCTCCACCGCGCCGATCAACGGCGTCTCCAGGTCCCGGAACCCCGACACCCCCGCCAGCACCCGCCGCCACCCCTCGTAGGGCTCACCCCACCCCAGGGCCGCGCACACCCCCTCCTTCCACGGCACGCCGCGCGGCACCACCGGCCACGCCGCGATCCCCACCGACGCCGGCTTCACCGCCTGCCACACGTCCACGTACGGGTGACCGGTGACCAGCACGTGCTCGTCGGAGATCGCCGAGACCAGCCGCGACTCCTTGCTGCCCGCCACCAGGTGGTCCACCAGCACCCCCAGCCGCCGCCCCGGGCCGGTGCCGAACTCCGCGATCCGGTCGGCCAGCACGTCCACCCCGTCCAGCGGCTCGACCACCACGCCCTCCACCCGCAGGTCGTGCCCCCACACCCGCTCCACCAGCTCTGCGTCGTGCAGGCCCTCCACCCAGATCCGGCTGTCGCGGGCCGTGCGGGCGCGCAGCCCCTCGACCCTCACCGACCCCGACGCCGTCCGCGCGGGTGCCGCCGCCGCGGGCGCGGGACGCACCAGCGTGACCGGCTGCCCGTCCACCAGGAACCCCGCCGGGCGCAGCGGGAACAGCCGCAGCCTGCCCTGCCGGTCCTCCAGCACCACCTGGCCGTGCTCGAACCGCACCACCGCGCCGCAGAACCCCGACGCCGGGTCCTCCGCCACCAGCCCGACCTCGGCCACCACCTCGGGCACCGTCCTGCGCTTGCGGCCCGACAGCACGTCGCGGCCGTAGTCGTGTGATCGCACGGCCGGCGACGTTACCGGCCCCCGGCCACCGACGGGTGGTCGGGGAAGAACCCGGCGAACACCGCGCACCACGCCGCCAACCGGTCCCCGTCCACCACCGCCGACCAGCGCTCGATCCCGTCGCGCAGGTCGGGCGAGGCGTAGGCGAAGTCCACCGCGTCCACCGCCGGGTCGCCCACGCACGGCCGCGGGTCGATCGCCACCAGGCCGCGCGCGCCCGCGTCCAGCACGTTGCCGAAGTGCAGGTCGCCGTGCAGCAACGTCGCCGCCACCCGGTCCCGCGCCAACGCCGCCGCCCGCGCGTGCGCCGCGTCGTGGTCACCGGGGTGCCGGCGGCGCAGCACCCCGAAGACGAAGTCCACCCGCTCGCTCAACGGCGGGAACCCGTCGCGCGGCGGGACGTGCAGCGCGCGCAGCACCTCGGCCAGCCCCGGACCGTCCTCGGCGCGCGTGCCCGGCACCAGGCCCTCCAGCAGCAACGCGCCCCGCGCCGGATCCGCCCGCAGCACCCGCACCATCCGCGGCGAGGGCTCCCACGCCCGCAGCGCCGCGTGCTCCTGCACCGAGATCGCCGGCTCCGGCGTCACCTTCAACACCACCGGCTCGCCGTCGCGCGTGCACGACAGGGTGTGCGAGGTGCCGCCCGACAACGGCCGCACCACCTCCAGCCCCCAGTCCCGGCACAGGCCCGCCACCAGCGCGTCCAGGCCGTCCAGCCACGGCCGCACCCCCGGGCCGAAGCGCCGCGTCATCCGCTCCGCCAACGACGCCATCAGCCGTCCAACCTCAGGATGAACTCCTCCACGTCCTCGCCACGCCCCTCGGCGAACCCCACGTCCTCGCCGATGGCCACGAACCCGCACTTCTCCAGCACCCGCAGCGACCCCAGGTTGTCCACCGCCGCCCGCGCATACAGCGGCCGCCACGGCTCGGCCCGCAGGAACACCTGCAACGCCGCCGTCGCCAGCCCTCTGCCCCAGTGCTCCCGGTCGATCCAGAACGTCACCTCGGCCGCGCCGAACCGGGTGAAGCGGCCCACGTGCCCCACGACCTCGCCGTCGAACACCACCGTCCGCGTCACCACCGAGTCGTCGGCCAGGATCCGCGCCCACCGCACCAGGAACGCCGCCCGGTCCGACGGGTCCGCCGAGGTGAACGCGGCCATGCGCACCGCCTCCGGATCACGCTGGTGGTCGAAGAACGCCAGCACGTCGGGAGCCGTCACCTCGCGCAGTTCGACGTCCACGCGGCAAGTAGACAACACCGACCCTCGCGGTCAGAAGATCCCCGCGCCGGTCAGAACGCGGGCCAGGGGATCGCCGGCCACTCGTTGGACGGCTCCGGGTACACCCCCGCCGCCAGCAGCTTCTCCACCCGCTCGGTCAACGCCCGCACCTCCGCGCGCGTCAGGTGCTCGTGCAGCCGGTCCGACAGCCCGCCGTCCAGGCCCGACCGCAGCCGGCGCAGCGCCTCCACCGCGTCCTCGGGCAGCTCCTCGCCCAACCAGCCCCACAGCACCGTGCGCAGCTTGTCGTCGGTGTGCAGGCAGATCCCGTGGTCCACCCCGTACACCGCGCCGTCGACCGCGTGCAGCACGTGACCGCCCTTGCGGTCGGCGTTGTTCACCACCACGTCGAACGCCGCCATCAACCGCACCCGCGGGTGGTCGGCGTGCACCAGCACCGCCGGCTCCCCGTACCGGTCGTGTGCCCGCAACACCGAACGCCACCCCGGCTGCACCTGCTGCACCGGCACGATGTCCACCAGGTCGTCGTCCTCGCGGGTCTCCACCCACAACTGGACCATGCCCGACCCGAACGGGCCCTCCCGCAGCACCGTCGGCGGCACCAGGTGCACCCCGGCTGCCTCCGACACGAGGAACGTCGCCACCTCGCGGCCCGCCAGCGTGCCGTCCGGGAAGTCCCACAACGGCCGCTCGCCCGTCACCGGCTTGTACACGCACTGGGCCGTCACGCCGTCCAGGCTGATCCCGCAGAACAACGTGGCGTTCGACGCGTCCACCAACCGACCCTCGACCTCGATGCGGCCGCACCGCAGCAGCTCGAGCACCCCGTCGTCCGCCGGACCCACCGCCGCGCTCAGCCCTCGTCCGAACGACGGTAGCCGTTCTGCCGCGGGCAGACGTGCCCCTCCGGGTCCAGCGGCTCCGCGCACAGCGGGCACGGCTTGCGACCCGCCCGCACCACCCGGTCCGCGCGCTCGGCGAACGCCCGCGCCTCCACCGGGCTCAAGAACACCCGCACCGCGTCCGGACCCTCCTCGGTGTCGTCGAGCACCACCGCCTCGTCGACCTCCTCCTCGGTGATCGCGAGCAGTTCGATGACCACCGCGCGGGACTCGGCGTCCCAGCCCAGCCCCATCGTGCCGACCTTGAACTCCTCCTCGACCGGCACCGCCAGCGGTTCGGTGTCCCGGAGGTCCTCGGGGACCGCGTCGGGTACCTCCGCGCCGAACCGCCGGTGCACCTCCTCCAGCAGCGAGCCGATGCGCTCGGCGAGTACGGCGACCTGTTGCTTCTCCAGCGCCACGCTGACCAGCCGGGCCTCCTCGGAGGCCTGCAGGTAGAACGTGCGCTCGCCAGGCTGCCCGACTGTGCCGGCGACGAACCGGTCGGGCTGGCGGAATACGTGGATGACGCGTGCCATGACAACGACGACCCTAGGCCACGCGAGCAAGATCGGCAGCCCTGCCCCTTGCTTTTCCCCCACGGCGAACGCCGCACCGGTCGATCGGCGCTCACCGGCCTCCGCGCACCCCGATAAGGTCGCCGCGTGGTGAAGATCGCACCGTACGGAACGTGGACATCGCCCATCACCGCGGCCGACGCCGCCGCGGCCGGTGGGGGCCTGCACTGGGTCGACCTGCACAACGGTCGCCCCTGGTGGGCCGAGGGACGCCCCGCCGAGGGCGGCCGGGTCGCGCTCGTGCGCGACGGCCAGGACCTGCTGCCCCCGCCGTGGAACGCGCGCAACCGCGTCCACGAGTACGGCGGCAGGCCGTGGGTCGTGCTCGACACCCCCGAGGGGACGCGCGTGGCGTTCACCAACTGGGACGACCAGCGCGTCTACCTGTTCGACCCCGACGACCCGCACCCCGTCCCGCTCAGCCCGGAGCCCGAGCGCCACCACGGCTACCGCTACGCCGACCTCACCGCCGGGCCCGGCCACGCCGAGGTGTGGTGCGTGCGCGAGACCGTCACCGGCGACGCGCGCACCGACGTGCGCCGCGAGCTGGTCGCGCTGCCGCTGGACGGCTCCGCGGTGCGGGTGCTCGCCGCCAGCCACCACTTCATGACCGGACCGCGGCTCTCGCCCGACGGCCGCCACTACGCCTGGATCGGCTGGGACCACCCCCGCATGCCCTGGGACGGCACCGAGCTGTGCGTGGCCGAGGTCGGCTCGTCGGAGCACCGGGTCCTGGCCGGCGGCGGGACCGAGGCCGTCTGCCAGGTCGAGTGGGAGGGCGACTCGCTGCTGGCCCTGACCGACCCCGACGGCTGGTGGAACCTGTTCCGCATCGGCCTGGACGGCACCGCGAAGAACCTCGCCCCGTGCGCCGAGGAGCTCGGCGGGCCCATGTGGCGGCTGGGCAACCGCTGGTTCGCCACCATCGGCGCCGGCCGCTACGCCGTGCTGCGCTCCGGCGCACTGGCCGTGCTCGACGAGCGCAGCGGCACCGTCACCGACGTCGACGTGGACCTGCCCGTCTGGCACGCCCACCTGGCCGTGCACGACGGCGTGGTCGTCAGCGGCGCCGCCGGACCGCTGGCCGAGTCCGCCGTGGTGTCGCTGGACCTGTCCACCGACGTGCTCACCGAGCACACCTCCGGCGAGTCGGCGCTGCCCGTCGACTACCTGCCCGTGCCCGAGGAACGCGTGTTCAGCGGGCCCGACGGCGACGTCCCCGCCTACGTCTACCCGCCGCGCAACCCCGACTTCACCGGGCCCGACGGGGAGAAACCGCCGTACGTCGTGCACGTCCACGGCGGGCCCACCGGCCGCTCCGCGCCCGTGCTCGACGCCGAGCTGGCCTACCTGACCAGCCGCGGCATCGGCGTGGTCGCGGTCAACTACGGCGGCTCCACCGGCTACGGCCGGGCGTTCCGCGAGCGGCTGCGCGAGCAGTGGGGCGTGGTCGACGTGCAGGACTGCGCCACCGTCGCCCAGGCCCTGGCCGACTCCGGGGTCGCCGACGGCGACCGGCTGGCCATCCGCGGCGGCAGCGCGGGCGGCTGGACCTCGGCGGCGTCGCTGACCTCGGTGAAGACTTACCGGTGCGGCATGGTCGCGTTCCCGATCCTCGACCTGGCCGGGTGGACCGGCGCGGGCGGCGAGACCCACGACTTCGAGTCCCGCTACGTCGAGGGCCTGGTCGGGCCGTGGCCCGCGGCGGCCGACCGGTACACCGAGCGGTCGCCGTCGCACCGCGTGGACCGGCTGGCCGGGCCCGTGCTGCTCCTGCAGGGCCTGGAGGACGAGATCTGCCCGCCCGAACAGGCCGACCGGTTCGCGTCCGCGCTGGACGGCACCGGCATCCCGCACGCCTACCTGACGTTCGAGGGGGAGCAGCACGGGTTCCGCAAGGCCGAGACGATCGTGGCCGCGCTGGAGGCCGAGCTGTCGTTCTACGGGCAGGTGCTCGGCTTCACCCCCGAGGGGATCGCGACGCTGGAGCTGCGCCGGTGACGTCCGCCGACTCCTCCCTCCCCACCGTCGGCGCCCCGGGTGCCGCGTCGGGTCCGGCTGTTCCCGGGCCCGCGCTGCTGCGGCCCGGCGACCGGGTCGTCGTGGTCAGCCCCGCCGGGCCGTGCCCGGCCGAACTCCTCGACGCCGGCGCCGCGCTGCTGCGCACGTGGGGCCTGGACGTGCGGGTCGACGCTCACGCCCTGGACACCCACCCCACGCTGGACTACCTCGCCGGCCACGACGCCGACCGCGCCCGTTCCTTCGAACAGGCCTGGCTCGACCCGTCCGTGGCCGGCGTGCTGTGCGCCCGCGGCGGCTACGGCAGCCTGCGCATGGCCGACCTGGTCGACTGGACCGCCGTCGCCGCCCGGCCCAAGGTCTTCCTCGGCTCCAGCGACACCACCGTGCTGCACGAGCGGCTGTCGGCGCACGGCGTGCCCGCCTGGTTCGGGCCGATGATCGCCACCAGGGCGTTCGTGGAGGACACCGACGCCCGCGAACGGCTGCGCGCCGCCCTGTTCACCGGCGTCACCTCCTACCAAGGGGTCGGCATGGTGCCCGGTGTCGCGCGCGGCGTCGCCGTCGGCGGCAACCTCAGCCTGATCGGGACACCACCTCCTCCCGGCGCGATCGTGCTGCTCGAAGACGTCAACGAAGAGCCCTACCGCCTCGACCGGATCCTCACCGGCCTGCTGCGCGCCGGGTGGTTCGACCAGGTCGCCGGACTCGTCCTCGGCTCCTGGACCGGCTGCGGCGACCCGTCCGCCGTGCTCACCGACCGGTTGGGCGGGCTCGGCGTGCCGATCGTCGCCGACGCCCGCTTCGGGCACTGCGCCGGACAGCTCACCGTGCCGCTCGGCGTGCCCGTCGAGATCGACGGCGGCACCGGGACGGTGACCGTGCTGGGGTGAACGGGCCGGCCCTGACCGGTCACAGGCCGAACGCGAGCAGCACGCCACCGCCGTGCGGGTAGGGGCAGTCGGGCACGTAACCCACCTGCCCGCGAACCCCCGGTGCCCACACCGCAACCCCCGAGAACCCCCGAGCCCGGCCGCTGGACCACCGCACGCACACCGCCGATGCACCCCGCCGCGGCCACACCCGCCGCGACTAGACCCACGGCCCCAGAGCCACGGCCCCGGATCCGCGACCCGGTTCGACACCCCGACGGTCTTCCCAGCCGCCAGCCGCCAGCCGCCAGCCGCCAGCCGCTGGCCGCTGGCCGGCGATCCGCCGCGGTGGAGCGCTCCACCGCGACATCACGCGCGGCCTTCCGAGGTCGCCGCGCGTCCCCGGGGTGTCGGGCCCGTGGCCGTCCGCAGTTCCGGTGGTTGACGCGGATTCAGGGGTTGTCGCGGAGCGTCTGGTTGTCCCTCAGCGTCTGGGTGTCGCGGCGCACCTCCTCCGCCCGGTTTCCGACGGCCTGGATCTCGGCGGCCAGGCCCGGGTGGGTGGCCCGGATCTTGGCCAGCGCCGCCATCAACGGTTCCAGCAACGCCACGGCATCGTCCTCCGCCAACGCCTCCCGCACCACGACATCCACCCGCCCGACCTCGCCCGCCAGGCTGCGCAGCGACGAGGCGTTGTCGCGCGCCCACTGCGACACCGCCCGTTCGGCGGCGCGCCTGTCACGTTCGGCCCGCACGCGACCCTCGGCCGTCGCGCCCAGTTCCGACGGGCGCAGCCTCAGGTACCGGCGCTCGGCCGCCTGTCTGCTGGCCACCCCCAGCGCGGGCGCCAGCTCGGCCCAACTCGTGCCCAGCTCACGGGCCGCGGCGATCAGCTGCGGTTCCCATCCGGCCAGCTCATCGCGCAATCGCCGCAGGAGGACGAGCGCGGACAGCACCTGCCCCGCACTGAGGTCATCCCCGGTTGCCACCGCTCGGACGGTCTCGTAATCCCCGATCGCCATGACGTCAACTTACCGACGACATCAGGTCTTGTCAACGAAGTGACGACGTGGTACACATGAGTCGGCAGCGCGAAGACCAGCGCATTGACCAGACAGACCAGGAGGTGTTCCCGATGTTGATGCGCACGGACCCGTTCCGCGAGCTTGACCGGCTGGCCCAGCAGTTCTTCACCGGACCGGGCACCTGGTCGCGGCCCACGCCCATGCCGATGGACGCCTACCGCGCCGGGGACGAGTTCGTCGTGGAGTTCGACCTGCCCGGCGTCGCGCCGGACGCGATCGACCTCGACGTGGAGCGCAACGTGCTCACCGTGAAGGCCGAGCGTCGGCCCAACCGCACCGACGACGTCGAGATGCAGCTGTCCGAGCGGCCGCTGGGCGTGTTCTCGCGCCAGCTGTTCCTCGGTGACTCGCTCGACGTCGACCGGATCAAGGCCGACTACGACTCCGGTGTGCTGACCCTGCGCATCCCGGTCGCGGAGAAGGCGAAGCCGCGCAAGATCACCATCGGCCAGACCGACGGCGCACCGAAGGAGATCAACGCCTGACAATCCCACGCCGTCGGCTACCGGATGTGCGCCGGGTCTACGGCAGGTAGGCCCGACGCACATCGCCCACTCACCACCATCACCGCTCGCCCGACCGGTAGGGCGAGCAGGAGGCGGTAGTCGCCGACCACCTCGACCCCGACACGCCCGGCGTGCTCTAACCCGGCCCCTTCGCCCCGATCAGGCCTGTTCCCACGCGACTGATCCGCGGCGCTCTGCGGCGCTCTGCGGACCGGCAGGGCTTGGGCAGCGGAGCGCTTCGCGTCGCCGGTCGACCTGTACCGGCGAGCAGGACCCGGCGCGGTTGCACGTGACGATGAGCGCGATCGGCCTGATCGCACGCCGGTCGCAGGACGCCAAAACCGCGTTTCACCCGTACCGGCGGTCGGAGGCGGCAAGGGGCCGGTTATGCCCGTCCTCGCTCGCCGGTCCCGCGGGCCGGCGGCGAGGTCGGGCGGGAAGCCGGGCGAACACGCGCGTGCGCCCGACTGCTGGTCCCCACGCCAGTGCCCGCGCGCGATGGCCTGGGCGCAGCCGACCACGAGCGCCGAGGACCGGGCATGGCTGGGCGCCGAACGGGTGCACGCGATCGAGTTCGGTCGGCCGCACCGGATGCAGAGCGCACGTCTCTACGTCTACCGGTTCGACGCGCGGGCGTTCCGGCCGTTCGGCGACCCGCCCAACGCACACGTCGCCACCGGGCGGGTCGAACCGCTCGTCGCGCCTGAAGCCGGTCGGGGACCTGCCGGCGTTGCGCGAGGACGCCCGCGTCGAGGGGCGACTGATGGCGGACCTGTGGCCGTTGTGGCGACGGAAGTCGCGAGAACCCTCGGGCAGCGGTATCCGCCTGCGCAACGCCCTGCCCGAGCCCGCCTGACGGCGTGTTCACGTTTCCGGAGTGAGCGTCCGTTGCGGAGGGTTGCCGACATACCGACCGGTCGGTACCCTCGCGACGTGGACGAACGGCGCATCGACGCGGTGGTGCTGGACTGGGGTGGCGTGCTCACGGTCTCCGTGCCCGCCTTCATCGAGGACTGGCTGACGTCGGAGAACATCGACCGCGACCGCTACGGCCGGACCATCCGGGCCTGGATGGGACGTGACGCGGCCCCCGACAACCCGGTGGCCCGGCTGGAGACCGGCGAGCTCACGCCCGACGAGTTCGAAGCGCTCCTCGCCGCCGAACTGCTCACCGTCGACGGAAGCGAAGTGGCGTCGAAAGGCCTGCTGCGCCGCATGTTCGGCAGCGCCCACCCCGACCCGAAGATGGTCGACCTGGTCCGCGAACTGCGCGCCGACGGCCTGCGGACCGTGCTGCTGTCCAACAGCTGGGGCGAGGGCTACCCCGAAGACCTGCTGCTGGAGCTGTTCGACACCATCGTGATCAGCGGCCGGATCGGGCTGCGCAAGCCGGATCCGCGCATCTTCCAGCACACTCTGGACCAGATCGGCCTGCCCGCCCACCGGTGCGTGTTCTTCGACGACGCGCCGGTGAACGTCGAAGCGGCGCAGGCGGTCGGCCTGCACGCCCACCGGCACACCGACGCCGACACGACCCGCGCGGTGATCGCCCAGCTCAGGGGAGTCGCCGCATGACCGAACTACCCGGCCTGGACCTCGACCGGCTCGCCACCCACCTCGGCACCGGCCCGTTGACCGGCGAACTGATCCCCGGCGGGCGGTCCAACCTGACCTACCGCGTCACCGACGGCGAGCAGCGCTGGGTGCTGCGCCGGCCGCCACTGGGCCACGTGCTGGCCACCGCGCACGACATGTCCCGCGAGCACCGCGTGATCAAAGCCCTCGCCGACACCGCCGTGCCCGTGCCGCGGGTCGAGCTGCTGTGCGAGGACGCCGACGTGCTCGGCGCGCCGTTCTACCTGATGGAAGAGGTGCCCGGCGTGGCGCTGCGGCACCGCGACCAGTGCCCGTGGCTGACCCCGGACAAGGCCCGCACGCTGTCGGAACGGCTGGTCGACGTGCTCGCCGACCTGCACGCCGTCGACCCGAACGACGTCGGCCTGGCCGACTTCGGCCGACCGGACGGCTTCCTCAAACGCCAGGTCGCCCGGTGGGGCAAGCAGCTCGACGCCTCCCGCAGCCGTGAGCTGCCCGGCATCGACGAGCTGCGCGACCGGCTCGCCGACAGCGTCCCCGACTCCGCCCGCGCCACGATCGTGCACGGCGACTACCGGCTGGACAACGTCCTGGTCACCGAGGACCCGCTGGACATCAGCGCGGTGCTGGACTGGGAGATGGCCACCCTCGGCGACCCGCTCGCCGACGTCGGCCTGCTGTGCGTGTACTGGAACGGCATCGGAGCGCGCGAGGACGACCCGATCACCGGCACCGTGCCCACGCTGCCCGGATTCGCCGACACCGACGAGTTGGTGCGCCGTTACGCCCAGCGCAGCGGCGCCGACACCAGCGGCCTGGCCTGGTACACGGCGTTCGCCTACTTCAAGCTCGCCGTGATCCTCGAAGGCATCCACTTCCGCTTCACCCACGGCAAGACCGTCGGAGCGGGGTTCGACCAGATCGGCCAACTCACCCTGCCGCTGGTCCGGCAGGGACTCGCCGCGACCTCAGGGGAGCACTGATGGACTTCGCCTACGACGCCACGACCGAGGAACTGCGCGCGAAGCTGCTGCGGTTCATGGACGAGTTCGTCTACCCCGCCGAACCGGTCGCCGAGCGGCAGTTGGCCGAGGCCGACGACCCGTGGGCACGGCCGCCGGTGCTGGAGGAGCTCAAGGCCGAGGCGCGCAGGCAGGGCCTGTGGAACCTGTTCCTGCCCGACCCCGAGCACGGCGGCGGCCTGACGAACCTGCAGTACGCGCCGCTGGCCGAGATCACCGGCCGCAGCCCGCACCTGGCCCCCGAGGCGCTCAACTGCGCCGCGCCGGACACCGGGAACATGGAGGTGCTGGCGATGTTCGGCACCGAACAGCAGAAGAAGCAGTGGCTGCGGCCCCTGCTGGACGGCGAGATCCGGTCCGCGTTCTGCATGACCGAACCCGACGTCGCGTCCTCCGACGCCACCAACATCGCCACCAGCATCGTCCGCGACGGCGACGAGTACGTCGTCAACGGCCGCAAGTGGTGGTCGTCGGGCGCGATGAACCCCAACTGCGCGATCTTCATCGTGATGGGCAAGACCGACCCCGACGCCGAACGGCACCGCCAGCAGGCCATGATCCTGGTGCCCCGCGACACGCCGGGCGTGCACGTCAAGCGCGGCATGCACGTGTTCGGCTACACCGACGCCTCGCACGGCGGCCACGCCGAGATCGTCTTCGACAACGTCCGGGTCCCCGCGGACAACCTCATCGCCGGCGAGGGCGAGGGCTTCGCGATCGCCCAGGCCCGCCTGGGCCCCGGCCGCATCCACCACTGCATGCGACTGATCGGCATCGCCGAACGCGCGCTGGAACTCATGTGCCGCCGGGCGATCTCGCGCGTCGCGTTCGGCCAACCGATCGCGCGGCAGGGCGTCGTGCAGGAGTGGATCGCCGAGTCGCGGGTGCGCATCGAGCAGGCCAGGCTCCTCGTGCTCAAGACCGCGTGGCTGATGGACACCGTCGGCAACAAGGGCGCGCACACCGAGATCCAGGCCATCAAGATCGGCACGCCGCTGATGGCGGAATGGGTGCTGGACAAGGCCATCCAGGCGCACGGCGCCGGCGGCGTGAGCCAGGACTTCCCGCTGGCCGAGCTGTGGGCGTCGGCGCGGACGCTGCGCCTGGCCGACGGCCCGGACGAGGTGCACCGGATGTCGTTGGCGAAGCGGGAGCTCAAGCGGTATTTGTGAGGCGGTGAGCGACTACGACGTGTTCCTCGCCGACTGCCCCGCCCGCACGACGCTGGAGGTCGTCGGCCACACCTGGTCTGTCGTGGTCGTCGTCGCCCTCGGCAACGGCCCGCTGCGGTACGGCGAACTGCTGGACCGCATCGGCGGGATCAGCAACAAGATGCTCACCCAAACCCTGTCCCGCCTGCGCACCAACGGCATCCTGACCAGCACCGACGGCCGACACACCCTGACCGACCTCGGCCGGTCGCTCCTCACCCCGATCCGCGCCCTCGCCGCCTGGGCCGAGGAGCACACCGGCGACCTGCTCGACGCCCGACGTGCCACCGACCCGACACCCCGCACCGAACCGCTCGACGTCCGGCAGCACGCGGTCGGGACGCGCGCGGCAGGTTAGCGCGTGGGTCGCGGGAGGTCGTGGAGGTTCCCGGAGTCCGGGAGAGCGGCGAACACGGCCGGTGCAGGCCCGTCCGCGCCGACGACATGATCCGGATGCTGTCGCGTCACGGTCGCGTCTTTCGCGAAGTGAGGCCGACAGCGTGGTCAGGCGTCGGGGACCCGGTTCAAGGCGGCCTCCGCGAGCGTCTGTGCGGCCGGGCACGGGACGATGGTCTTGTCGGCGACCTGCAGGCTCACCGTCAGCACCGCCTTGTCGGTCGGGGCGTCGGGACGGCGCAACCCGACCCTGAGGGCGCAGGTACCGTCCTCTGCCCGCCTGCGGGCCGGGTACCCGGCAACGACGCCCTGTTCCTCGCCGAGCCACATCCCCGGCACCGCGGACGTGAGGATCAGCGTCTCGACGGGCGTTCCGCGGTCGTCCACCGTGTCGCCGAGTTGCCACAGACACAACGTGCCCGGCACGGGCCGTCCGGTTCGCGCGGAGGGCGCGCCCGTCGCCGCTGTGACCTCCTGCTCGGTGAGCAACGCGCACACATCGGCGTCCGCGGCGATCCGCTTCGGCCGGTCGGTGGCCAGCTCGTCGGGCCGGACCGTCTCCGCCGGCGGGGTGACCGACACCCACGCGGCCCGGTCCGGGGAGGACTGCGGCTGCGCGGGCGACGCGGGCGACGCGGGCGACGACGTCGCGCACGCCGACACCCCCAGCAGCAGGGCGAGCAGAGCGGCCGACCGGCCGGTGGTACGGGGCACGACGCGAAATCCTAGACAGCCGAACGTTCGCCGGTTCCGTGACCACTCTGCTCACCGGCAACCGCGGCACGAGGAAGCTGCCCAGGGGCGCAGGTAGGCCTGACGGGAACGCAGGAAGGGAATGCGGGAGGGGCGGGAGGGATGGGAGCCGTGAGGGCGGCGCGGGTACACCGCAGGCTGTGGCGGTCCAGGCCGCAGGCTGCGGCGTGGCGGGTGGGGTGCGGCGTGGCGGGCGGGGGTGTGGATCTGGTGGGGCACGGTGGGCGGGGGTTGGTGGCCGGCCTCGTTGTTTCAACCGACGTTCGAGGCCGTCGATAACGGCGTTGTCATTCACAGTCGGACGCAGGATCACCCGGTCGTGGAGGCGGTAGTCGAGAACCTCGCAGGTCAAGGCGTTATGCGAGGCACCGATCGGTTCCCGGACGGGCGCGACCATGGCCCACATGAGCCGCATCTCCGTCGTCACCGGAGCCAATCAGGGCCTCGGTTTCGCCCTCGCCCGAGGTCTCGTGCACCGCGCCGACCCCACCGACGTCGTCTACCTCACCGGCCGGGACGTCGGTCGGGTGGCGGACGCGGCGGCACGCATCGGGCACGAGGCCATCCGCACCCGGGTGCTGGACGTCAGCGACGGGCACTCCGTCGCCTCCTTCGCCGACGACCTGCGCGAACGCCACGGCGCCGTGGACGTGGTGTTCTCCAACGCCGCCGCACGCCTCACCCCGGACGCACCGTGGACCGAGCAGATCGGCCCGTTCGTCGACACCAACAACCTCGGCACCTCCCACGTCCTCCGCGCGTTCACCCCGCTGCTGCGACCCGGCGGCGCGCTGCTGGTCGTCGCCAGCTCCTTCGGCACCCTGCGCCAACTCCCCCGCCCGCTGCACCGGCACTTCGCCGCACGCTCCCTGGACGACGTCGACGCCACCGTGCTCGCCTGGCGCGACGCCGTCCTCGACGGCACGGCCGCCGACCAAGGCTGGCCCGACTGGATCAACATCCCGTCCAAGGTCGGGCAGGTCGCCGCGGTGCGCGCGGTGGCCGGGCGGCGACGGGACGCCGACGCGGCCACCGGCACGCTGATCGCCGCGGTCTGCCCCGGCCTGGTCGACACCGACGCCTCACGCCCCTGGTTCTCCGACATGAGCGGCGCGGCCACGCCGGCCGAGGCGGCGACGCCGTTGCTCGACCTGGCGCTGGGCGCGCGCCGCCCGGAGCACTACGGCGAGCTCGTCCAGTCCGGTCGGGTGTTGCGGTGGTCGTGAGGCACGGCGGCGAGCAGGGTGCGGGTGTAGTCGTGCCGCGGTGACAGCAGCACCTGCTCCACCGTGCCCTGCTCGACCAGTTCGCCCTGGTACATCACGGCGACGCGGTCGGCGATCGTCCACGCCAGGCCCAGGTCGTGGGTGATCACCAGCGCGGCCAGGCCCAGCTCACGGCGCAGCCGCAGCAGCAGCGCCAGGATCTCGCCGCGCACCGACGCGTCCAGCGACGCCACCGGCTCGTCGGCGACCAGCAACCGGGGTCCCAGCGCCAGCGCGCCCGCGATCACCACGCGTTGGCGCTGGCCACCGGACAGCTCGTGCGGCAACGACGGGAAGTACAGCTCCGGCGGCCGCAGCTCGGCCTGCGACAGCGCCTCGGCGACCCGGGCGGACTCGTCGCCGTCCACGCGGTGGATGCGCAGCCCTTCCGCGACGGCCTCGTACACCGAGTGCCGAGGGTTGAGCGCGCTCGTCGGGTCCTGCAACACCAGTTGCACCTGCCGCCGGTACGCGCGCAGCCCCGACGCCGAGCGGGGGAGTTCGACGCCCTCGAACAGCACCCGGCCGGCGGTCGGTTGCTGCAAGCCCAGCAGCGTGCGGGCCAGCGTGGTCTTGCCCGAGCCGGACTGGCCGACCAGCGCGACGATCTCGCCCGCCCGCACCTCCAGGTCCACCCCGGCGACGGCCTCGGTCGCGCCGAAGGACACCCGCACGCCCTCGGCGCGCAGCAGCACGGGCCCGTCGGCCGGGGCCTCCGACGGCGTCACGTGCCGCGACGCCGGATCGCCCACGGTCGGGAACGCCGCCGCCAACGCCTGCGTGTGCGGGTGGGTCGGTGATGCGATCACCTCCCGCGCCGGGCCTTCCTCGACCACCTGCCCGTGCCGCATCACGGCCAGCCGGTCGCACGTCGAGGCCAGCACCGACAGGTCGTGGCTGATCATCACCAACCCGATGCCCCGCTCGGACACCAGCCGCTTGAGCACGTCGAGCACCTGCGCCTGCACCACCACGTCCAGCGCCGTGGTCGGCTCGTCGGCGATCACCAGGCGCGGCTCGCACGCCAGCGCCATCGCGATCATCACCCGCTGCTTCTGCCCTCCCGACAGCTCGTGCGGATAGGCCCGGGCGGCCCGCGCGGGCAGTTCCACCTGGTCCAGCAGCGCCGACACCGACCCGTTCACGCCGTGCAGCCGCATCGGCTCGGCGATCTGCTCGCCCACCCGGTGCACCGGGTTCAACGCGTGCATCGCGCCCTGGAACACCACCGACGCCGCCGCCCACCGCACCGCCCGCAGCCGGCCCCACGACATGCCCTGCACGTCCTCGCCGTCGAGCAGCACCCCGCCCTCCACGCGGGCGTTGCGCGGCAGCAGCCGCAGCACCGACATGGCCACGGTCGACTTGCCGCACCCGGACTCCCCCGCCAGCCCCAGCGTCTGCCCCGCCGCCAGGCCCAGCGACACCGACTTCACGGCCGTCACCTCGCCGCGCTCGGTCCGGTAGTGCACGCTCAGGTCCCGCAACTCCAGCAGGTCGCTCACCGCTCCCCCTTCAGCCGCGGGTTGAGCACCGTCTCCAGGGCCCGCCCGCACAGCGTGAACGCCAGCACCACGCACACCACGCCCAGGCCGGGCGGCACCAGGAACCACCACGCCCGCTGCGACACGGCGCCGTGCATGTTCGCCGCGTGCAGCAGCGACCCCCACGACACCCGCGTCGGATCGCCCAGCCCCAGGAACGACAGGGTCGACTCCGCCACGATCGCGCTGGCCACCGTCAACGTCGTGTTCACGAACACCAGCGGCAGCACCGCGGGCAGCACGTGCCGACCGATCACGTGCGCGTGCCCGCCGCCCAACGCCCGGGCGCGCTCGATGAACGGCCGCGCCTCCACCGCCAGCGTCTGCGCCCGCACCAGCCGCGCCGTCGCCGGCCACGACGTCACCCCGATCGCCAGCACGATGGTGCCCAGCCCACGCGGCAGCACCGTCGACAACGCGATCGCCAGCACCAGCGACGGCAGCACCAGGAAGAAGTCGGTGAACCGCATCAGCACCGCCGACACCCAGCCGCCGAAGTGCGCCGCCGAGATCCCGACCACGGTACCGATCAGCACCGACAGGATCGTGGCCGCGAGACCCACCACCAGCGAGATCCGGGTGCCCCACCACGTCAGCAGCAGCACCGACCGCCCGTTGTGGTCGGTCCCCAGCCAGTACGAGGACGACGGCGGCTCCCACGGCCGCGCCGTCACCCGCGTCACGTCCAGCCCCGACGTGTCGGTCACCCACGGCGCCAGCACGGCCAGCAGCGCGATCACCGCCAGCCCGATCAGCCCGACCAGGCCGGCGCGCTGGGAGGCGAACTCCCGCCACGTCGCCCGCGCCGCCGCCCGCCGCCGCTGCCACGCGATCGCCGTCACGACGCACGCACCCGCGGGTCCAGGACCCGGTACAGCAGGTCCGCGAACACGTTCATGGTGATCACCGCTCCCGCCAGCACCACGAACGTGCCCTGCAGCAGCGGCAGGTCGGGTCCGGTCAGCGCCTCGTAGGTCAACAGCCCCAACCCGGGCCAGGAGAACACCGTCTCCACCGTGATCGCACCGGACACCACCAGCCCCAGGTGCAGGAACACCAGCGTCACGGTCGGCAGCAACGCGTTGGGCACGGCGTGCCGCCGTCGCACCAGGTCGTCGCGCAACCCCTTGGCCCGCGCCGTGGTCAGGTAGTCGGCGTGCATCTCCTCCAGCAGCGACGACCGCATCACCAGCAGGTACTGCGCGTAGACCACGGCGATCATGGTCACGCACGGCAGCACCATGTGGTGGGCCACGTCCAGCGCCTGCGACAGGAAGTCCGGCGGCGTGTCCGGGTACCGCATCCCGCCGCTGGGGAACAGGTCGCCGGTGGCCAGCGACAGCAGCATGCCCAGCCAGAACGTCGGCATCGCCCACTGCGCCAGCGCCAGGCCGGTGGAGACCCGGTCCGACCGGGACCCGCGCCGCCACGCGCCCCGGATCCCCAGCCACAGCCCGAGCACCACGGCCAGCACGGTCGACGTGCCGGTCAGCAGCACGGTCGGCCACAGCCGCTCGCCGATCAGCTCCAGCACCGGCCGGCTGTAGACGTAGGACGTGCCGAAGTCGCCGCGCACCGCCGCGACCAGGTAGTCCACGAACTGCTCGGTCAACGGCTTGTCCACGCCCATCTGCGCGCGCAGGTGGGCGAGCTGCTCGCCGGTGACCGGCCGGCCGCGGGTCATCGTGACCACCGGGTCGCCGGGGATCACCCGGAACAGCAGGAACCCGAGCGCCACCACGAACAGCAGGCTGACCAGCGCGCCGCCGACCTTGCCCGCGAGGTGCCGGATCACTCGCGGTCCTCCGCGCGCAGCCCGCGCCGCCGGCCCATCAGCCACACGCCGCCGACCAGCACGATCAGCGCGCCGCCGACCACGCCGACGACCAGGCCGGTGTTGGACGCGGTCGGCTGCCCGGTCGACGCGGCCGGCGTCGCGCCGTAGTAGCCCCACACGCCGTTC
This sequence comes from Actinosynnema sp. NPDC051121, assembly GCA_040689555.1. GTDB lineage: Bacteria > Actinomycetota > Actinomycetes > Mycobacteriales > Pseudonocardiaceae > Actinosynnema. The sequence continues at coordinate 55,306 of JBFBCZ010000036.1, forward strand.
TGCGCCATGATCACGCCGCCCGGGTCGGGCTGCACGGGGAACGAGGCGAACTTGTCGCTGCGGTAGGCCTCCAGGGCGTTGTCGTAGCCCAGGACCACAGCCGGCACCTGGTCGTAGAACCGCTGCTGCATCTTCTGCACGAGCTCGCGCCGCTTGGCCGGGTCGAACTCGGCGCGCTGCTCGGCGTAGAGGGCGTCGTACTCGGGGTCGCAGAAGAACGTGTCGGTGGTGCCGCCCTTGCCGTCGGCGTTGGGCCGCTGGCCGCAGGTGTGCAGCGACAGGATGAAGTCCGGGTCGGGGTTGGTGCCCCAGCCGGAGAACTGCAGGTCGAACGTGCCGGCGGTGCCGGACTCGTTGAGCTGGTTGTCCGACACGATCTGCACGTCGACCACGATGCCCAGCTCCGCCAGGGACCGCTTGACGAACTCGCCGGTCTGCTCGTCGTAGGCGCGGCTGGCGTGCCCGAGCAGCCGCAGTTCCATCCGCCTGCCCGCGGGCGAGACGCGGATGCCGTCCGCGCCGCGCGCGTACCCGGCCTGGTCGAGGTCGGCGTTGGCCGCCGCCGGGTCGTAGGGGTACGGGGACGCGGGCTTGAAGTGGTAGTCGGCGAACACCGGCGGGATGGGGCCGGTGCCGCGCTGCGCGTAGCCGCCGTTGACCTTGGCGATGATCCCGTCCAGGTCCAGCGACTTGGCGATGGCGCGGCGCACCACGACGTCCTTCAACGCCGGGTGCCCGTCGCCGATCGGCTCGCCGGTGCGCGTCGCCGCACCGGAGTTGATCACGATCTCGTTGAAGCGGCGGCCCTGCGCCTGGTTGCGGGTGATGCCGCCCTTGTCCTTGAGCGAGTCGAACTGGGCCGGGCCCATCCGGTTGACCAGGTCGACCTCGCCCTTGGTCAGCGCCTGCACCGCGGCGTCGGCGGTCTTGTAGTAGGTGAACGTCAGCTCGTCGTACTTGGGCGCGCCGCGCCAGTAGTCCTTGTTCGCCTTGAACCGGATGAACTCGTTGGCGCGGTACTCGGCGAGGATGAACGGCCCGCTGCCCACCACGGGCGTCTGGTCGTTGCGGTACTCGCCGATGTCGGTGACCTCGGACCACACGTGCGCGGGCACGATCGGCACGTCCAGCGCCAGCATGGTCGCCTGCGGCTGCTTGGTCTTGATCACCAGCGTGCGGTCGTCGGTCGCGGTCACCGACTCGAAGTCGGCGGTGAAGCTGCCGTTGGCGGTGGCGGCGGTCTCGTCGCGCATCATCAGGTCGTAGGTGAACGCCGCGTCCTTGGCGGTGATCGGCTGCCCGTCGGACCACTTCTTGCCCTCGGGCACGTGGAAGGTCCACGTGAGCCGGTCCGGCGAGGACTCCCACCGGTCGGCCAGGCCCTCCACCGGGTGCTGGTCCTTGACGTCGTAGGCGGTCAGGTAGTCGTACATGAGCCTGCCGACCTCGGTGCCCGCCTGGAACACCGCCAGGAAGGGGTTCAGCGAATCCACCTGCTGGGTGATCGCCACCCGCAGCGTCACCGCCTGTTGTGCCTGCGCCGGTGTCGGCGCGAGCATCGCCACCAATGCCATCGCCGCCGTGACCGCGCCGAATCGCCGGATACCCACAGTGACCGCCTCCCGCCCGTGAGTGGAAGTCAAGAAATAACCACTCCGTCGTGTCACGAGTCAAGAACCGACATCAGCTCGGTACGGTGAACGCATGCGGATCTTGATCTCGGCGGACATGGAAGGCGCGACGGGGGTCACCTGGACCGCCGACGTCGTACCGCAGACCGAGCAGTGGCAGCGGTTCCGCCGGCTGTTCACCGGCGACGTCAACGCCTGCGTCGCGGGCCTGCACGCGGGCGGCGCCACCGACGTGCTCGTCAACGAGGCGCACTCGTCCCAGCGCAACCTCCTGCTCGAGGACCTCGACCACCGCGCCCGCCTGCTCACCGGACGGCACAAACCGCTGTCGATGATGCAGGGCGTCGACTCCGGCGTGGACGGCGTGGTGTTCCTCGGCTACCACGCCGGCGCCGGCCAGGAGGGCGTCCTTGCGCACACCTACCTGGAGAACTCCGTCACCGGCGTGTGGCTCGACGGCGTGCCCGCGAGCGAGGGCAGGCTCAACGCCGCGCTGGCCGCCGAGCACGGCGTCCCCGTGCTGCTCGTGACCGGCGACGACAAGGCGTGCGACGACGCCCGCGACTACGCGCCCGACGCCGGGCTCGTCGCCGTCAAGGAGTGCGTCAGCCGCTACGCCGCCGTCTGCGCTCCGCCCCGGGTGACCGCCGAACTCATCACCGAGGCCGCCCGGACGGCCACCGCCCGCGCCGGGCGCACACCGGGCGAGGTCGCGCCGCACCGGGTAGAAGTGGAGTTCGACGCCACCCACCTGGCCGCCGCTGCGGCGGTCGTCCCCACGGTGGATCGGGTCGGAGCACGCCGCGTCGGGTTCGACGCCGCATCCATGACGCTGGCGATGCAGGCGTTCAAGGTCGTCACCGCGATCGCCGCGGGGGCGGTGGAGGGTATCTATGGCTGAGGACGTCGTCGACCTGTGCGCCGCGCTGCTGCGGTTCGACACCACCAACCACGGCCGCGGCGAGTCCGCGGGCGAACGCGAGGCCGCCGAGTTCGTCGCCGCCCACCTCGACGCCGTCGGCGTGGCCGCCACCGTGCTCGAACCCGCGCCACGCCGCGGCAACGTGCTGGCCCGCGTGCCCGGCACCGACCCCGCCCTGCCCGCGCTGCTCGTGCAGGCGCACCTGGACGTCGTGCCCGCCGACGCCACCGAGTGGAGCGTGCCGCCGTTCGCCGGGGTCGAGCGCGACGGCTACCTGTGGGGCCGCGGCGCGGTCGACATGAAGGACATGATCGCCATGGTCCTGGCCGTGCTCGGCGGCTGGTCGCGCGAGGGGCGGCGGCCGCGCCGCGACATCGTGCTCGCGTTCGTCGCCGACGAGGAGGACCGCGGCGAGCACGGCGCGCACTGGCTCGTCGACCACCACGCCGACTTCTTCACCGGCTGCACCACCGCCATCGGCGAATCCGGCGGCTACTCCTACCCCGTCGGCGACCGACGCGTCTACCCCATCGGCACCGCCGAGCGCGGCACGTCCCACCTGCGGCTCACCGCCACCGGCCGGGCCGGGCACGGCTCCCGCCGCAACGACGACAACGCCGTGGTCAAGCTGCTCGCCGCGCTCGGCCGCGTCACCGCCCTCCGGCACCCCGTGCGGCTCACCCCGACCGTGCGGGCGTTCCTCGAACGGGTCGGTGCCGCGCTCGGCGTGCCGGTCGACCTCGACGACGTCGACGGCACCATCGCCCGGTTCGGCCCGGCCGCGCGCCTGGTCGAGAACACCGTCCGCAACAGCGCCACGCCCACCGTGCTGCAAGCCGGGTACAAGGTGAACGTGATCCCCGGCAGCGCCACCGCCGAACTGGACGTGCGCACCCTGCCCGGCGCCGTGGACGAGCTGCTGGCCTCGATCGACGCCGTCCTCGGCCCGGACGTGCGGCGCGAGTTCCTCGCCGACGACCCACCCGTGCAGGCCCCGATCGACTCGCCGTGGTTCGACGCCATGGCCGCCGCCCTGCGCGCGGAGGACCCCGACGCCGTCGTCGTGCCCTACTGCATGGGCGGCGGCACGGACGCCAAGGCGTTCAGCAGGCTGGGCATCGACTGCTACGGCTTCGCCCCGCTGTCCCTGCCCGCCGGCTACGACTACCGCGCCATGCCGCACGGCGTGGACGAGCGCGTGCCCGTCGAAGGGCTCCGCTTCGGCACCCGCGTCCTCGACCGCTTCCTCTCGTCGTAACGCACCATCACCCGAACGGGTACCCGACCCGCGTATCCCCGGCCTCCGCACCGGTCTCCTAGCTCGAGGAGTGATGGTGAAGGAGGCCGGCTCATGTGGGCGCGAATCACCAGAGGAGCAGTGGCGGTGGCGATCGTCGTCGGCGTCAGCTCGTGCGAGAGCGGGGTGTTCGACCACCCCGGCGGCGACACCCCGACCGACCGGACGACCACGACCCACCCCGACGGAACCCGGACCGGATCCGGTGAGACCACCACCGGCGGGAACGACAACGGCGGCACCCGGTACGGCTGGTTCCTCCCCGAGGGACCGGACTCGCCGAGCTTCCCCGAAGACGACGTGTACCGGCCACTGAAGTCCCGAGCATGCGCCGAGGCCCGAACGACCCTGGAGAACGAGTGGCGCTCGATGACCGCACCCCGCAACGTCGTGCTTTACCAAGCGGCCGTCCACGTGTGCGCGGGTGAGCTCGCGGACGGCCGCGCGATGTTCGCACGGGCCTCCCGCCGCGGCTGGGCCATGGACTACGGCCCCGACGGCGCCGGAGAGGTCGACTGCGCCGTCTACCGCGCCGTGCGCAGCGTCCTGGAGCAGCAGGCGCCCGGGACCTTCGCCTGCACCGGGGGCCGACCGCCGGCGTGGCCCGCCGGGCCCGACCGGGCCGACCCCCGCACCGACACCACCACCACCACCACGACGACCGGACCCGCCACGACCACGACGACGTCATGACCACGCCGGCCGACCGGGACGCGCCCGGCAAGGACCATCCGGACGCGGTGCAGCGGGTCGGCGAGGCGCTGGCCAACGTCACCGTGCTCACCGGCCTGCTGGTGTACTTCGGCTGGCGGCGCAGCGACGTGCAGGCCCGCGAGCTGGGCATCGACAGCACCGTGCTGGACATGTCCACCACCGACTACGTGCTGCGCAGCGTCGGCCCGGTGTTCCTGCTGCTCGCGGTCGTCGTGGGGCTCGCCCTGGTCTGCCGGTGGCTGGAACCCCGCGTCCGCGCGGCGGGCCACCGGCCCGGCCGACGCGCCCGCGTGCTGACCGCGGCGCTCTCCCTCGCCTGGCTGATCCTGCCCGCCCTGGCCGTGGCCCTCGGGGTGCTGTTCCCGGTCACCAGCTTCTACGCGTTCCCGCTCGCGGTCGGCGGCGGGATCCTGCTGTCGCTGTACGGCAGCCGCCTGCGCCGCCCCGACGCCCACCCCACCTGGACCAGGGTGCTCACCTTCGCCGTCGTGTCGCTGTCGCTGTTCTGGTCGGCGGGCAACTACGCCGAGGTCCGGGGCGTCGAACTGGCCCGCCGGTACGCCGACGACGTCTCCGGCCAGACCTCCGTCGCCGTCTACGCCCGCGAACGCCTGCACATCGCCGCGCCGGGCGCCTGCGAGGAACCCCTGCCCGCCGACGGCTCCCGCTACCGGTTCCGCTACCTGGGCCTGCGCCTGTTCGGCAAGGTCGGGGCCAAGTACTTCCTGATCTCCGACGGCTGGACCCGCGACCGCGGCACGGTGGTCGTGCTCGCCGACGACGACATCCGCGTCGAGCTGGGCCACGGCGCGCAGCAACGCCCACCGGCCTGCGTGGCCCCTACCGGTCCGGGTCGGTGATCTCGCGCAGCCTGGTCAGCGCGTCGAGCAGCGCCGCCATCCGCGGCCGTCCCAGGTGCGCGGTCCACTCCCGCTCCACCTCGGCGATCGCGGCCAGCCCCACCGGGATCGCCGCCCGCCCCCGCCCGGCCACCCGGATCAACCGGGCCCGCGCGTCGGTCGGGTCCGGGCCGCGCTCCACGTAACCGGCGCGTTCGAGCTGGTCGACCAGGAAACCGGCGGTCTGCTTGGTGATCCGCGCCGCCTCCGCCAGCTCCGTCAGCCGCGACCCGTCCCGCCCGATCCGGTGGAACACCCGTGCCTGCGCGGGCGTGACGTCGTCGAACCCGGCCGCCGCCAGCGCGGCGAACACCCGGTTCTCCAGCTCGCGGTGCGGCAGGTACAGCAGCAGGCCGAGGTCGTCGGGCACGTCACTCCTTGACATCGGTCAGAGAAGTCGATCACCCTATCGCGTCCCGTCCGTCGGGTGACGCCGTCAGTCGAAGCGGATGTGCTTCACCGAAGTCCACGTCCGCCGCAACCGGCCGCGCAGCCTGCCGTCGGTGTTCGGCGTCACCGCGAGCCCGGCCGACGCGGCGACGCGCTCCGCGACCTGCGGCACGGTGAGGTGGTCGGTCCACACGTGCTCGGCGAACTCCGGCTCGCGCAGCCGTTCCAGGCAGCGGTCCAGCACCCGCATCGCGAAGCTCTCCCGCCGCCACGGCGAGTTCGTCCCCAGCAGCGCCCGCGCCGCGTGCACGGGATCGCGCTCGCGCAGCCGCCGCACCACCGTCTCCCGCTCGGCCAGCAGCGCGAAGTGCCGTACGTCGTGGCCGCGGTCGCGCAACCCGCCCACCACCTCCCGGAAGTACGCGGGCTCCACCACCGTCATGGGCACCACGATCACCCCGTCGTGCCCGGTCGCGGCCCGGTCCAGCACCTCCACCACGCCGTGCCGCCACTCCGGCAGGTCCTGGAAGTCGCCGCGCGACGCGGGCGGCAGCATCCGGCGCAGCGCGAACCCGACATGCTCGGGATCGGCGAGGTGACTGCCGGGCAGCCGCCGCCACAGCTCGTGCGCGGTCTGGGTCTTGCCGCCGCCGAACGGCCCGTTGATCCACAGGAGCACGCCACCGACCCTACGGACGCCGCGCCAGCCGGGCGAGCTTGAGCGCCAGGTGCAGCTCCAGCCGGGCGCCGCCGTCGGACAGGTCGCGGCCGGTCAGCTCGGCGATCCGGCCCAGCCGGTAGTACAGGCTGGTGCGGTGCAGGTGCAGCCGCTGCGCCGCCGCCCGCACCTCGCAGCCGCAGTCCAGGTACACCTCCAACGTCCGCAGCAGCGTGTCGGACAACCCGGCCAGCACCTCGTCCGGCGACGCGCCGAGCAGCAGCCGGTACGCGCCCAGTTCGGACCACCGCACCCGCTCGGGCAACGCCGGGTCCAGCCGCGCCAGCTCCGCCGCCGCCAACGCCTGCCGGTACGCCGCCCCGGCCCGGTCGGGCGGGTGCGGATCGCTCACCCCCACGTGCCCCGGCAGGTCCGGCAGGGCGTCACCGGCGGGCACCGTGCGCACCACCCTCGGCTCCAGCGCCACCACCACCCGCACCGGCGTCCGCTCACCGGCGGGCACCCGCGCCGCCAACGCCGCCAGCCGCTCACCCAGGTCCACCTCCGGCACGTCCCCGAGCACCCACAGGTAGCCGACCAGCACCCCGTGGTGCCGCAACGGGAAACCGACCCGCTGCTCGAACCCCAGCGCCGCGTTCGCCGGCACCCGCACCGGCCCCGTCGCGGTCGCCACGCCGTGCTGCTCCTGCCACGCCGCGACGTCCGCCGGCACCCGCCGGGTCAGGATCGCCCGCACCCGCGCCGGGTCCACGTCGTCGGTCTGGGCGCTGTGCGCGACCACCCGGCCCGCCACGTCGTCCACCGACACCCCGCGTCCCAACACCCGGGACAGCTCGTCCAGCAGCTCCTGCATTCCGACAACTGTAGGAACAACTCCAGTCCCCGGACGGTCGCCCCACCCGCCGCCGACGCCCTAGCGTTCCCGGTCGTGACGAACAGCAGGATCGCGCCCTGGGCCTCGCCGCAGGCGCAACGCAGGCTCGCCGAGGTCGAAACCGCCGTGTCCGCCGACCTGACCGCCGCCGGTGTCGCGGGCGCCGTCGGCAAGGCCCTCGAAGCGCACGCCGCCCAGGTCGACGACGACGGGATCGTGCTCTACGCGGGCACCAACGTGCTCAGCCCCGCCGCCGCGGCGGCCGTGCGGGCCAGCGTGTCCAGCCGGCCGAGCATGGGCTGGCCCGGCGAGAAGTACCAGGTCGGCCTGGACCACCTCGACACCCTCGAAGTGCTCGCACCGATGCTCGTCGCCGACCTGATGGAAGGCCGGTTCGCCGAGGTCAGGCTCCAGAGCGCCACCCTGGCCAACCTCGCCGTCTACACCGCGTTCGCCCGCGCCGGCGACAAGATCGCGGTGCTGCCCGAGTTCGCCGGCGGCCACGCCAGCCACCACGCCCAAGGAGTGCCCGCGATCCGCGGCCTGACCGTGGTCGACCTGCCCTACCTGCCCGACGAGCTCGACCTCGACTACGAGAAGCTGCCCGGGTTCCTGCGGGTCCACCGGCCGCGGATCGTCGTGATCGGCGCCAGCCTGATGCTGTTCCCGCACGACGTCGCCGCCGTGCGCGCCGCGGCCGACGAGGTCGGCGCGGTCCTCGTCTACGACGCCTCCCACATGGCCGGGCTCGTCGCCGGCAAGGAGTTCCAGCGGCCCCTGCACGAGGGCGCGCACCTGATGACGTTCTCCACCTACAAGTCGTTCGGCGGCCCGTCCGGCGGCTGCGTCGTCACCCGCGACGCGGAACTGGCCGAACGCGTCTCCAACGTCGCCTACCCCGGCATGCTCGCCAACTACGACGCCGGCCGCCTCGGCGCGCTCGCCGTCACCGCCGCCGAACTGGCCGAACGCGGCCCCGACTACGCCAGGGCGTGCATCGCCAACGCCCAGGCGCTGGGCGCGGCACTGGCGGACAACGGCTTCGACGTCGCCCGCCACGACGGCGTGTTCACCCGCTCCCACCACCTCGCCGTCGACGCCCTCACCCTCGGCGGCGGCGACGCGGCGGCCGTGCGGCTCGGCGAGGCCGGCGTCTACCTCAGCGGCATCAGCCTGCCGTGGCAGCGCATCGACGAAGGGCTGCGCGGCCTGCGCATCGGCACCCAGGAGATCACCCGCCGCGGCTTCACCCCCGAGCACCAGCCCGCCGTGGCGGCGCTCATGCGCCGCGCCCTGATCGACCGCGAACCACCCGATCGGGTCCGGGCCGACGCCGTCGCGCTGCGCCGGGAGGTCAACGCGACCGCCTGACCGTCACGCCCGCTTGTTCAGGATGTCGTTGATGCGCAGCCCCTCCGCCGGGGTGACGCGGCCGTGCGGCAGCTCCACGCCGACGGCCTCCGCCAGCTGCCGCTGGTGGACGTCGACCGCCGCCTCCACCAGGTCCGCCAGCACCGCGCCACCGACCCGGCCACGGCGGTAGCCGACGACGACCGTGACGACGCCCGCCACCGCGGCGGGCCACCACACCACGCCCACGGCCAGGTAGAGCACGCCCCAGGCGGTGGTCTCGGTGGCCGCCCGGTAGCGGGCGTTCGCCGTGGTCAACGCGGTCGCGGTGCTCTCGCCCACCAGCAGCCACAACCGCGGCCACGCCAGCGCCACCGACAGGCCGAACTGCACGTCCACGCGTTCGTCCGCGAGCCGGAACCGGTCGCCGATCGCGGTCAGCCTGGCCGGCCGGTACCGGTCGAGCGCGACCTTCGACCGGCCCGCCCGCCACGCCACCAGCCGCTTCGGACGACGCGCCGTCCACGTCCGGCGCACCCCCGCCGCCACCGCCTGGGCCAGCAGACCCGCCCCGGTCGCCCCCAGCAGGACGCCGACGACCAGCAACGCGATCACCGACGGCTTGGCCGACACGCCCCTGGCCAGCCGATCGACCTCGGCGGCCAACCGTGCGGCGTCCAGGGCGTGACCGTGGCCGAGCAGGCGTGCCGCCACGACCGCCGCCACGAACAGCAGCCCCGGCAGGACCAGGGTGGTGAGCCAGCGGTCGGCCAGCTTCTTGCCCAGCTCCGACAACAACGTCGTCACGCCGGCTACCCCGCGCGCAGGATCATCGGCGCGTCGAACACTTCACACCGCGGCTCACGCCCGTCCCCGCCCGGCCCGGCCCGCCTCGGGCAGCGCCGCGTCGGACACCGGTAGCTGCCCTCCACCCGGGCCGGGTCGAGCCCGAAGTCCGTCAGCGCGGGCAACCCGCCGGACTTCGTCGGCACCGGCGACGGGTCGTAGCCCAGGTCGCGGCACACCACAGCGGCGGGCACGCCCTCGCGCACCTCCCGCTCCGCCTCCTCGATCCCCGCCAGCACCAGGTCGTCACCGGCCGCACCGGCCCGCAACCGCGGCAACGCGGCACACAGCCACGCCATCGCCGCGTGGTCCTCGGCGCTGCTCAAACCGACCTCCCTCACGCGCGAAACACCTGCGACCGGGGTGCGCGCGGGACTACCCTACGTGCGCGTCGTCGTGCGGGGGTGCGGGTTGCGGGAAGAGATCGTCCGCCGCGTCGAGCGGTTCACCCGGCACGGCGACGCCGACGCCGTGCTGCGCGGCGGCGTGCTCGCCCTGGCCGCCCCGATCTGGCGGCGCGCCATGTCCGACGGCGGCTGCTCCCTCGACGACATGGTGGCCCTGGCCCGGCTGCACTGGTGCCGGCACCACGCCGACCCCGACCACCCCGAGGCCGGCTCCGAGCTGAGGACGGCGCTGCGCCTGTTCCACGCGGTGCACCGGGGCGCACCGGACGCCGTACCCGAGGAGGTGCGGCCACACCTGATCGACGCCGACACGATCGACTCCCAGTTCGCCGGACCCCGGCACTGGCGCACCCGCGCGGTCGCGCTGCTGCGGCAGGTGCGCCACGTCGACGACCCGGCCAAGCTCGACGAGGTCGTCGAACTGCTCGGCGGCGTCGTGGAGGTCTACCCGCCCGGGCACGAGCGCCGGCCCGCCGACATGTCCAACCTCGCCACCGCCCTGCAGTTCCGCGCCGCCCGCACCGGCGACCCTGCCGACCTGGACCGCGCTATCGACATCGCCCGCGACGCCGCCCGGCAGTGCGCCCCCGGCAGCGTCGAGGAAGGACGGCGGCTGACCACCCTCGCCATGGTGCTCAGCTCCCGCGCGAGCCTCACCGGCGACGGCCTGGACATCACCGAAGCCATCCAGTTCGCGACCCAGGCCGTCCGCTACACCCCGGCGTCGGACGAATTCCGCACCGTGGGCCTGACCGCGCTCAGCGGCGCCCTCGCAACCCGCTACGACCTGCGCGGCGACCCGGACGACCTGGACCAGGCCATCGCGCACTCCCGCGCGGCGCTGACCGCCGCCGACACCCCGAGCCACCGCTCCAACCTGGCCGGCCAGCTCGTCACCCGGTTCCGCGCCTCCGGACGGATGGCCGACCTGGACGAGGCGGTCCGCGAACTCACCGAGGCCGTCGGCCGCACCCGCGACGACAACCCGTTCCGCACCGGAGGCCTGTCCAACCTCGCCGACGCGCTGCTCGTGCGGTTCGCGCGGACCGAGGACGGCCAGGACCTGGCCGACGCCCACGCCGCCGCCCGGCACGCCGTGGCCACCGCCGGCCAGGGACACGTGGACCTGCCCGGCGTGCTCGCCGTGTCCGGCGAGGCGGACATGGCGCGGTACCGGTTCACCGGCGACTCCACCGCCCTGGACGAGGCCGTCGAGGCGTTCACCGCCGCCGTCGACCACTGCCGACCGGAGCACCCCCACCGGCCCGGCTACCAGGCACGGCTGGCGGCGGCCCTCGAGGAACAGGTCGTGGAACGGACCACGCCCCTGCGGCAGCGGTGGCGACGCGAACTGCGGCTCGTCGCACCCGACGACACCACCACCTGGGCAGGCGACCCCGAGCAGCTGACCCGGGCCGTGGAGCTGCGCCGACAGGCCCTGGCCCGTCTCGCCCCGCACGACCGCCGCCGCGGCGGCCACCTCGACGACCTGGCCTCCGCGCTGTGGCTGCGCCACCTCGCGACCGGCTCCACCACCGACCGCGACGAGGCGCTGCGCTCCCACCGCGAGGCCATGACCTACCCGGCCGCCCGCTCGTCCGCCGCGCTCAACCTCGCCCGCCGCCTGCCCGCCGACCACGTCGAGGAGATCCTGGAGCTGTGCCGGGAGGTCGTCGCCGACCGCTCCGCCACCACGTCCGACCGCGCCTCCGCGGCGGCGCGCTGGGCCGAGACGGCGGCCGACCACGCGATGTGGAACACCGCCCTCAACGGCTACACCGCCGCCGTCGACCTGCTCGGACCGGCCACCACGCACGGCCTCGACCGCGCCGTCCGGGAACGCCACCTGGCCCGGTGGAGCGGCCTCGCGTCCGAGGCCGCGAGCTGCGCCCTCCACGCGGGCGACCCCGACCGGGCGCTGGAACTGCTCGAACAGGCCCGGGGCGTGATCTGGGCACAGCTGCTCGACACGAGCGAAGGCCTGACCGCGCTGCGGGCCGCCGACCCGCAGGCCGCCGACCGGCTCGCGGAGCTCGACACCGCCCTGCGGCACCGCCCCGACGACCCCGACCCGTGGCAACGCCGCCTCGCCGACCGCAGGCTGCACCTCGCACAGGAACGCGACGAGCTCCTCGACCGGATCCGGGCACAGCCGGGCTTCACCCACTTCCTGCGCCCACCCCACGCCGCCGACCTCCGCCGCGCCGCCACCGACGGGCCCGTGATCGTGGTGAACGTCAGCCAGTGGCGCGCCGACGCCCTCATCGTCACCACCGACGACACCACCGTGCTGCCCCTGGGAATCGACCACGCCACCGTGCTCGCCCGCGCCACCCGCTACCTCGTCGCGCTGGAGGACTACGAGAACACCCACGACCCGACCGCCCGCGTGGTGCTCAACCAGCACCTGGTCAGCCTCCTGGACTGGCTGTGGCACGAGGTCGCGCGGCCCGTGCTCGACGCCCTCGGCCCCGTGCGCCGCGTCTGGTGGTCACCCGCCGGCATCCTCGCCCTGCTGCCCCTGCACGCGGCCGGCGTGCGCGGCGGACCCGGCCTGCTCGACCACGTCGTCTCCTCCTACACACCGACCCTGCGCGCGCTCGTCGAGTGCCGCGACCGTGCCGCGACCACCGCCACCGGCTTCCTCGCCGTCGGCATGACCACCACACCGGGACAGCTCCCGCTGCCGCAGGTCCAGGACGAACTGGACGCCGTCGCCGTCGCCTTCCCCGCCGCCCGGGTGCTGCGCGACGAGCAGGCCACCCGTGCCGCCGTGCGCGACGCCCTGCGTGACGCCGCGTGGGCGCACCTGAGCTGCCACGGCGCCCAGGACCCCGCCAACCCCTCCGGCGGCGGGATCGAACTGCACGACGGCAGGCTCACCGTCGCCGACCTCGGCGAGGTGACCGCCCGCGGCGAGTTCGCGTTCCTGTCGGCCTGCCACACCGCCCGCGGCGCGCTGACCGTGCCCGACGAAGCCGTCACGCTGGCCGGCGCACTGCACTACCTCGGCTGGCGGCACGTCATCGGCACGCTGTGGTCGGTCGACGCCACCAGCGCCGCCACCGTGACCGCCGACGTCTACCGCGCGTTGGGCCGCGACGGCGCACTCGACCCGACCGACGCGGCCCTCGCCCTGCACCACGCCGTCCGCAGGCTGCGCGACGAGCACCCACGACAACCCATCACCTGGGCGCCGCTCGTGCACTCGGGCATCTAGGGCCGACGAGAAGGAGGAGCGGTGGACCTGCCACAGGACGTGCTCGACCAGGGCGAGCGCGTGTTCGGGCTGCTCGACCAAGGACTGGACGAACAGGCCGAACCGGAACTGCGCGCCCTGCTGCGCCAGGTCGAACGCCACCTCGGCCCCGACGCGCCCGACACCGCCGAGCTGTACGACCTCCTGGGCGGCGTGCTCTACCAGCTGCACCGGCTACCGGAATCCGAGGCGATGCACCGCGAGGCGTTGGCCCGCTACCGCCGTTCCCTCGGACCCGACGACCCCGTCACCCTCGCGTCCGCCCACAACCTCGGCACCGCCCTGGTCATGCGCGGCGAGGTCGAGGAGGGCACCGCCCTGCTGGAGGAGACGCTGCGCCTGCGCACCGCGACCGGGGGACCGGACGACCCCGACACGCTGGTCAGCGCCCAGACACTCGGCTCGATCCTGTTCAAGCACCACGACCGGCCGCGCGGCCTGGCCCTGCTGGAGGACACCCACGCCCGGTGCCTGCGGGAGTTCGGCCGCGACGACGAGCTGACCCAGGAGGTGTGCAGCGACCTGGTGGCGGCGCTGTGGGAGTCGGACCGGCGCGAGGAGGCCGCGCGGCTGCTGATCGGGCTCTTCCAGGACTACCACCGCCTCGGCGGCTGGGAGCACCCGCTGACCCAGCAGACCCGCGAGCGCCTGTTCAGGATGGGCGTGCGGGTCCAATGAGGACCGCACCTGTCACCATTGGGGCCTAGCGTGACGTCGTGACCGAGACGCTGACGACCCGGGCCCTGAACCGGGCCACCCTGCACCGCCAGTTCCTGCTCGACCGGGTGGACCGCACCGCCTGCGACGTGGTCGAGCACCTGGTCGGGATGCAGGCGCAGGAACCGTTCTCGCCCTACTACGGCCTGTGGACGCGGATCCGGTCGTTCCGACCCGACGAACTGGGCACGTTGCTGCTGGACCGGCACGTGGTCCGGGCGTCACTGCACCGCGCCACGATCCACCTGGTCACCGCCGCCGACCACGCCCGGTTCGAACCGCTGATGCGACCGTTCCTGCACCGCCGGTTCGCCTCCTCGCCGTTCGGCCCCGTCGTGGACGGGCTCGACCCCGACGAGTTCACCGCGACGGTGACGGCCCTGCTGGAGGAGAAGCCGCGCACCCGGCGCGAGATCAGCGACCTGCTCCTGCAGCGGTGGCCCGACCGCGACGCCACCGCGCTCGGCTACGCGGGCAGCTTCCTCGTGCCGTCCGTGCAGGTCACGCCCCGCGCGGTCTGGGGACGGTCGGGCGCGGCGGCGTGGACCACCGCCGCGCACTGGCTCGGCCCGGCCGGTCCCGCCGCGCCGATGCAGGAGCTCGTCCGCCGCTACCTGGCCGCGTTCGGCCCCGCGTCGGTCAAGGACGTGCAGACCTGGGCGGGCATGAGCCGCCTCAAGCCCGTGGTGGAGGCGATGGACCTGCGCGTCTTCACCGACGAACGCGGCCGGACCCTGTACGACCTGCCGGACGCGCCGCGCCCCGACCCCGACACCCCCGCACCGGCCCGGTTCCTGCCCGAGTTCGACAACGTGCTGCTCGGCCACGACGACCGCACCCGCGTCATCTCCGACGAGGACTACCGGCGGGGGATCATCATCGGCGGCAAGCCGACCCTGCTGGTGGACGGCTTCGTGCACGGCACCTGGAAGATCGCCCGCGACGGGCTGGACATCGACGTGTTCCGACCGCTGACCCGCGGGCAGCGGGCCGACGTGGAGGCCGAAGGCGCGCGGCTGCTGGCGTTCGCGGGCGTCGAGGGCGACGTCCGGCTCTAGGTTCCGACGATCGTCCGACGACGGACGGGCCGTGGCGAGATGCCGGACCGGCGTCGTGGGGACGAGTCCGGTGGGCGAGCCGTTCCGGGCGGCGGGAGGTGCCGTCGCCGCCCGGAACGGAGCCTCAGCCGCAGTTGCCCCAGGTCTGCCGGCCGCCGCCGGCCAGGGAGTTGCCCGCCGGGTCCCACACCCACCCGAAGTACATGACGCACCGACCGGCGGCGCTGTGGGAGACCGACTCCCAGTGCGCGGCATCGGGGTCGGACTTGTAGTAGGTGCCGACGTTCTGCACCGTCAGCTCGACGCTGACCCGCGACGCCGTGCCGTGGTAGGCGGTCTTGCGCGTCACGACGCAGTTGACGCCGGTCGAGTTGTTGTAGGCCAGGTGCACGTAACCCCAGGTGGACGAGCCGATGGTGACGGCCCTGGTGCCGTCGGAGGCTGCCGCGAACCCCGCGCCGCAGCCGTTCGTGATCGCCTCGCTCTGGGTGTGCGCGGTGGCCGGGGCCGTGGACACGAGCACGAGGCACAGTCCGGTCGCGACCGCGCCGAGCATGGTCTGGAATCTGGTCAACACGAGTGTGCTCCCCTTGGTGTTCGCGTCGACGCCGATCCCTTGACCCCCAGGGCGTCGTCCGCCGTCCCACAGCGTGTCGGGCGACGGGGATGACGCGCAGGGGCCTACCGAGGGGCGCCGCCGCGGGCGGAAGGACACCGTGGGTGCGTGTCCGGCGGCCGATCGACGTCGGCGACGCGCGGTGAACGGGTGAGGAGCCGCCTTCTTGCGTGCGGCTCCCGTCGTCAACGCGGACCGGGGTCGGCGCGCAGGGCGTCGAGTTCGGCTTGCAGTCGGTCGAGCTGGCGTTCCGCGCGTTCGGCTCGGACCAGGGTTTGGGCGCGGGCTTCCTCCAGGGCGTCGAGGCGTTCGCGGGCGGCGCGTTCGACCTGGTCGAGTTGGGCGCGGTGGGTGTCGCGCTGGTCGGTCAGCTCGGCTCGGGCGCGGTCCAGTTCGGCGCGGGCGTCGTGGGCGGACTGCTCGGCGCGTTCGGCCTTGATCCGGGCTTCGTGCGCGGCGGCCTGTGCCTGCTCGGTGTGGGCCTTGGCCTCGGCGGCGGCTTGGTCGATGCGGGTGCGGGCGTCCGCGAGTGCCTGGTCGACCTGGGCCTGGGCTTCGGCCTGGGCGCGTTCGACCTGGGCTTGCGCGTCGTGCCGGGCCTGGTCGATCCGGGCCTGGGCGTCCGCGCGGACCTGCTCGACTTCGCGCACGGCCTGCCGTCGGGCTTGTTCGGCGTGGGCGACCGCGTCGGCTTTCGCCTGGTCCACCTGCGCTTGGGCGTCGCGCCGGATCTCGTCCACGGCGGTGGCGGCTTCGACGCGGATGGTGGCGATCTCCTGTTCGGCGCGTGCGACGGCCGCGTCGGCCTCGGCCCGGGCGGCGTCGCGTTGCGCGTAGGCGTTCTCGGCGTCCTGTTCGGCTTGTTCGGCGGCCCGCACCGCGTCCTCGGTGGTCACCTCGGCGGCCTGTCGTGCCTGGTCGGCGTCACGCCGTCGCCGTTCGGCCTGGGCGACGGCGGCTTCTGCTTCGGCGACCCGTCGTGCGGCCTCGGCCTCGGCCGCCTGCACCTGGCTCTCGGCGACGCTCGGGTCGGCGATCGCGGACAGTTCCGCGACGGCCCCGGTCAGCGTGGTCGACATCTGCTCGGCGAGCACCCGGAACCGCTCCAGCAGTTCTTCGGCCCTGATCTTGCCCGCGGTGATCCCCTTCGGGCCTTTCGTCACGGTGACGACCTCCTGCTCGTCGTCCACCGCCTGCGCCAGCCTCTGCCGTTCCCGCCACGCCCGCCACCGGGTGTGTTCCGGCAGGTCGCAGTACTCACCGGGCCGCCCCGGCCCGCTCCCTCGGAACACCGGTCGCGTGCAGCCGGGGTAGTTGCAGGTCAGCGCGGAGGCCTCGGTCGTCGTCACAGCAATATCGTAGCAGAGTTACGTTTGCTCAAACGTTATGAGGCACAACGCAACGCTATTAGGTGGCTCAGCTCTGACTTCCGATAAGTGAACCTTATCGGAAGTGAGGATTGCGGACGGTCGTTCCCGCGATCTACCCGAGGGGTGAAGCCGACGGGTCCGCGGCGCGGATCACATCGCCACTGGCCTCATCGGCCGACCGGTACGAGTCGACACCTGCCTTGCCCAGGTCGGCGAGCAGCCCCGGCTCCTGACATCGCTGATCCGCGTCGATCGTGACCTGTCCCGCCCGTTCCCGGTACCCGGCGACGAACGCCGCTCCGAGGTCGCCACGTCCCAGCTGTCCGCCAAGGCCGGCGATCTCGGAGCCGATCCCGCGCCAGTCGTCGGCCATGGTCCGGCCGGCAGTCGCGATGCGGCTCATCGCGTCGGCCACCGACTCGGTGAGCATGTGGATCCCGTCGTTGCCCATGCGTCACTGCCCTCCGCGGTCGAGGTGGTGCAACAGCGGTTCGAACGCCAGGTCCGTCTCCGCGCCGGTGGCGTTCCGGGGAAGCAGCGGTGTGATCTCGTCGAGCACGAGCCGCCGTGCGTTCCGGGAGGCCTCGGCGACCGTGTCGACGATCGACTTCGCCAGGGCCTCGGCGTCGTGGTCGCGGTAGACGCGGGGGTCGAGCTCCAAGGCGCGCAGCTCACCACGTGCGCCGACCGAGGCGCTTACCCGACCGTCGTGGGACCACGCGCTCTCGTCGATCGCGGCCACCCGTTCCCATATCCGCTGGAGGTCGTCCACGTCGCCGAGCGTGTCACCCGCCGGCACGCCACAGGTCGCCCTGGCCTGATGCGGTCACGGGTGCGGCAGCCGTGCCGACCGCGCCTACGGTCCGGCGATGTGGGGATCACGGAGCCGGGCAGCCCGTTGTGGACTGCGGTCAAGGCCATTGACGACACTTGGCCGCCGGACGACGAGGTCGTCGCCATCGACCTGGGCAGAGCGTGGGAGCGCGGCGCCGACACGATGGTTCGGGGTGCCCGCACGACCGGCAGCGCGGGTGCTGACGCCGTCGCGTCATGGCAGGACGCCGCAGGCGGCATGTTCGGGCAACGGGTGGACGGATTCACCCGGGCGGTGAGCCGGCTCGACCTGTCGATGCGCGATCTCGCCGCTCGCGCCGAGCACTACGGCCGCGAGGTGGAGTCGACCAAGACGGCCATCACGCGCACGATCGTCGCCAACGAGCGCACCTACGTGCTGCTGGGCAACCCGCTTCTCGGCGCGCTCGGCCTGGCCTTGCGCAACGCGTTCGCCGGCGTGGTCGCGGGCGGACTGCGGAGCATGGTCGACGCGAAGGCCGCGGCGCTGCGGGCCAACCCCACCGGTGCGCAGGCACAGCAACCACAACCGGTCGAACGGAACCCGGTGGCCGGTTTCATCGCAGACCTGTTGCGGGATGTCGGGGACGGGGATGTGACCCGGGCCCGCGCCATCGGCGAGTTCCTGGACGACGTGATCGACAACGTGGGCGCCGGGGTGGGAGACCTGCTGCGGAGCGTGGGTGCGACCGCGGCGGGCGACGCCGTCGAACGAACGGCCGACGGAGTCGGCGACGATGTGGCCGAGAACTGGCTGGAGTCCGGCGCGACGAGCCGGAACATCGGCTACGACGTGGCGCGGGACATTGACGGCACCGACCGGCCGCGCACCGTTTACATCTCGCGCGAGCGCTACCCCCAGGCTGCCGAGCACATCGACGACGCCCAGAACGGCACGATCTGGACCGGGTTCGAGTCGAGATCGGGGCAGGAACCGAAGCCATCCGTGCTGACGGTGCAACGAGAAGGTGCCGACGCACGCCGTGACGCGGCGACCAGCGTCGTGCCGTCGAGGTCGGACTACGATCGTGACGAGTACCCGCCCGCCGTGGCGAAGGAGGGCGGCGGAGGCAGCAGCGTGCGGTACATCGACCCGAGCGACAACCGCGGCGCCGGTGCGTCGCAGGGCAACCAGTTGAGCGGAAAGACGAAGTCCATCCAGCGGCAGCTCGACGGCACCGGGCTGACAGTGGTCGGCGACGGCAAGGCCGCTGAAGGTGATCTGTTCAGGGTGGAGACCTTCGGATGAGCGCGATCGGGGAACTGGTCCGGCGTGGGCGGGGACCGCTCGGCCCGCGGGTGGCGCTCGACTTCGGCGAGGGACTGCCCGGGGAGTTGGCGGGGCTGTTGTCGGTCACCAACGGGTTCGCCGTGTTCGACTACGGTGTCCAGGTGTTCCACTCCGGGCCGGGAGGGCTCGGACCGGAGTTGAGCGCCTGGAACGACGACGCCGCCTGGAAGTTCACGTACGGCGGTCTGGCCGATGACCTGCTGTGTTTCGCGCAGGACCTGTTCGGGGTGCAGTTCGCCATCGAGGGCGGCCGTCGGGTCAGCGCGTTCGACCCGGAAACCGGCGAGAGGCGGACCATCGGCGGGAGCCTCGACGACTGGGCCGAGTGGCTGCTCGCCGAACCGGACAAGCGTGGCACGCGGTCGTTCGCCGGCCGCTGGCAGGACGAACACGGCCCGCTCGGCCACGACGACCGCCTGCTGCCGCGCACCCTGTTCGTGCTCGGCGGCGAGTACACCGACGACAACCTGGTCGTGTGTGACGCCGTCACCGCCATGCGGGTCCGAGGACCCGTCGCTCGTCAGGTCCACGGCCTGCGGGATGGCACGACGATCAGACTGCGCGTCGACTGAACCCGCCGGGTTCGGCGGGAGAGGGCGATGCGGCTCCCCACGTCGGCGGCCGTGATCGGGGCTTGCGGGGGTGCGACCGTGTCGGCGTCGCTCGGCTCTTAACGATCACGACATGGCGGCGTCACGGCGGTGCGTCACTGTCGTCGGGCCGCTCCGCTCCCCTCCGGAGGTCTTCGTGCCACAGGCTCCGTCCGCGCCCGACTCCGCCAGGCACCCGGTCGACCAGGTCCTGCCGCCCGCCCGCCTGGCCCTGCTCGGTCTTCAGCACGTGCTGGTCATGTACACCGGCTGCGTCGCCGTCCCGCTGGTCTTCGGGTCCGTCGCCGGGCTGGACACCTCCACCATCGGCCTGCTGATCAACGCCGACCTGCTGGTGGCGGGTCTGGTCACGCTGATCCAGTCGCTCGGCGTCGGCAAGGTGCTCGGTGTGCGGCTGCCGGTCGTGGCGGGGGCGACGTTCACCGCCGTGACCCCGATGATCCTCATCGCGGGCGAGTACGGGATGCAGGCGGTCTACGGCTCGATGATCGCCGCCGGCGTGTTCGGGCTGCTGGTCGCGGTCCCCTTCGCTCGGGCCGTGCGGTTCTTCCCGCCGCTGGTCAGCGGCTCGGTCATCACCGTGATCGGGTTGTCGCTGATCGGTGTGGCCGCCGGTCTGATCGCCGGACAGGACGCCGCGGCGGCGGACTTCGCGGCGCCGAGCCGCCTGGCGCTCGCGGGCGGCATCGTGCTGCTGGTCGTCGTCATCAGCCGTTTCACGAGGGGTTTCCTGTCGCAGCTCGGGGTGCTGCTCGGTCTGGTGGTCGGCACGCTGGTCGCCATCCCGATGGGGTTGACCGACTTCTCCTCGGTCGGGAACGCGGGCTGGGTGGGGCTGGCCGCGCCGTTCCACTTCGGCGCGCCGCAGTTCCCGGTCGCGGCGGTGATCTCGATGTGCGTGGTGATGTTGGTGACGTTCACCGAGTCGACCGCCGACATGCTCGCCGTCGGCGACATGACCGGCCGGCCGCTGACCAAGGCGGACCTTGCCCGTGGGCTGGCCGGGGACGGCCTGTCGGGGATCCTCGGCGGGATCGCGAACGGCTTCGTGGACACGGTCTTCGCGCAGAACGTCGGCCTGGTGGGCATGACCGGGGTGCGCAGCCGGTACGTCGCCGCCATGGCCGGGGGCATCCTCGTGCTGCTCGGCCTGGTGCCCAAGCTCGGCGAGGTCGTCGCCTCGCTGCCCGGTCCGGTGGTGGGCGCGGCCGGGTTGGTCATGTTCGCCACTGTCACCGCCGTCGGCATCAACACCCTGCGCAAGGTGGAGTTCGAGGGCACGAACAACCTGTTGGTCGTGGCCGTCTCGATCGGCACGGGCATGCTGCCGGTCGTGGTGCCGACGTTCTACCACGCCTTCCCGACCTGGGTGCAGATCATCGGCGGCAGCGCCATCACCAGCGCCACCCTCACCGCGTTCGTGCTCAACCTCCTGTTCAACCACACGCCCGGCCGCCGGAAGCCCTCCGCCGAGGGCGGGAGCCCTGCCGCCCGGGCGGCGAACCGGCCTTGACCACGTGTCGTCGCCGGGGTTCGTCGTGCGGGGCACGGCCCTTCGGTGACGCCGGGGACCGCTCCTGATGTGCGGCAAGGGGGACCGGCCGCGCGGTACGTTGCCGGTGTGGATCTCTTCTCGCTCTCGTGGGCGGCGTTGCGCGAGGCGGTTGCCGGGTTGGCGGACGAGGACTTCGCGCGGCCGTCGGGTTGTGCGGGGTGGCTCGTGCGGGACCTGGTGTGCCACCTCGTCATCGACGCGCAGGACGTGCTGATCACCCTCGTGACCCCGACGGAGGCGGAGGCGACCCGGGATGCGGTCACCTACTGGAACGTCACCTCGATGCCGCCGAGCGGTGAGGACCCGTTGGACGCGTTGACCGTCCGGTTGGCCGCCGCGTACGGGGAGCCGTGGCTGTTGAAGTTCCACCTCGACGACGTGGGCTCGGCGGCGGGGCGTGCGGCCGGGTTGGCCGATCGGGCGGCACGGGTCGGCACGCGTGACGAGGTCCTGGCGGCGGGCGACTACCTCGACGCGTACGTGCTGGAGTGGACGCTGCACCACCTCGACCTGGTCGCGCACCTCCCCCACGTGGCGGGGCCGCCCGCCGAGGGGCTCGCCCGGTCGCGCGGGATGCTGGAGCGGATCGCCGGCGCCGCGTTCCCCGGGTCGTTCTCCGACGTCGACGCGCTGCTGGTCGGCACCGGCAGGCGTGCGCCCACCGACGTGGAGAAGGCCGCGCTGGGTGGTTCGGCCGTGGAACTGCCGCTGGTGCTGGGCTGATCGGGCGAGTTCCGGGATTGGTCCCACGGGGTAACCGGCGGTTCACCCCGTGGGAGAGGATGGCCCGCATGATCGTTCCCCTGGACCTCACCGATGACGAGACGGCGCAGGCAGTGCACCGGATCGCCCGGCTGTCGTACGCGGTCGAGTCGGAGTTGATCGGCAGCACGGCGATGCCGGGGTTGCACGAGTCGGTGGAGGACGTCCGGGCGCTGCCGTTGCGGTGGCTCGGCGGGTACGTCGACAACGACCTGGTGGCGTTCGTCGGGTTCGCGAAGGTCGACGGCGTGCTGGACATCGATCGGCTGTGCGTGGCGCCGAGCCACTTCCGGCTCGGGTTCGCCAGGCGGCTGGTGGAGCAGGTGCTGGCGGAGGGTGGGCCGGCGATCGTGTCGACGGGTGCGGCGAACGCGCCCGCGATCGCGTTGTACGAGGGTTTGGGGTTCCGGTTGGTCGACACGGTGGTGGTGGAGGGCGGGTTGCGGATCGCCCAGTTCGGGCATCCGGGGTTGATCTAGCGAGGTCGCCCCGGCAAGGGTGGGGTGTGCGCGGCCCAGGGGTGTCGGTGTTCGGTGGTGTCGACGGGATCGTGGTCGCGCGGGTGGCCGCGTGACGGGGCGCGGTGAACCGCCGACGCCCGACGGTGCCACCACGGTGGAGCAGGTGACCGAGCGGTTGCGTGCGCTCCAGGCGTGGTCGGGGATGTCCTACCGCACGATCCACCGCGAGGTGATCCGCGACCGCGAGGCTCGTGGCGTGCCCGAACAGCCCGTGCTGAACACGGTCTACCGCTGCTTCCAGCCCGGTCGGGCTCGCCTGGACGTGGACCTGGTCGTGGACATCGCCCGGCTGTTGCTGGGCGGTGAGGGCGAGGTCGAGCCGTGGCGGCACGCCTGTCAACTCGTCGCCGGACTGGCAGGTGCGGCGGCGATCGTGAGCGTGGCGGATTCCTGGCCGGAGGACCCGCGGGCCTTCACGGGCCGCCGGGACGACCTGCGCCGGATCCTCGACTCCGACGGCGCCCGCGGCTGGGTGATCTCCGGGATGCCCGGCGTCGGGAAGACGCGCTTGGCCGTGCACGCGGGTCACCTGCTGGTGGCCGAGGGGCGTTTCGCCGACGTGCGGCTGGCGGTCGACCTGCGGGGCTACGACCCCGCTCGCCCGCCAGCCGACCCGAACGCCGTGCTGGACGGCTTCCTGCGCAAGCTCGGTGTGCCCGGTGAGCAGATCCAGCACCTCGGTTTGGCCGGTCGAGCCGGCAGGTTCCGCGAGTTGCTGGCGGGGCGCGGCGCGCTGGTCCTGCTCGACAACGCCGCCTCGGTCGAGCAGGTGGTTCCCCTGCTGCCCGACGGCCCGGGCTCGTTCGTGCTGATCACGAGCCGCCGTCGGCTGCACGACGTGCCGTCGGTGCGTTCTCTGGTCCTCGACGTGCTGCCGGAGGGTGAGGCGGTCGACCTGTTGCGACGGGCGGTCGGGGACGTCGTGGACGCCGAACCGGGTGTCGCGGCCGAGATCGCCGCGGTGCTGGGTCACCTGCCGCCGGCCTTGGACGTGGTGGCGGGTCGGGTGCGGGCCGATCCGGACTGGACGTTGACCGACCACCTCGAACGGCTGCGCCACCACCGACGGAGTCTGCGGCTGGACACGGGGGTGGAGGTGGCGATCAGCCTGTCCTACCGCGACCTCGTTCCCGCGCGGCAGCGCGCGTTCCGGCTCCTCGCCCTGCACCTGGGCGCCGACTTCGCCCTGCCCGCCGCCGCCGCGCTCACCGGCGTCGACCCGGAGCGGGCGGGCGACGACCTGGACCACCTCGTCGCCGCGAGCCTGCTCCAGCGGCCCGGGTCGGGCCGTTACCGGTTCCACGACCTCGTTCGCACCTACGCGGGCGGTCGCACGCACGACGAGGATGCCGCCGGCGCCCGCCGCGCCGCCTTGGCCCGGTTGGGCGAGCACTACCTGCACACCACTGCCCTCGCCGTGGACCTGATCTACCCGCACGAGCGGGAGCGCCGGCCGCAGCTCCCCCGTCCGGGGACGCCCGAGCCGCTGGCCGACGCGGACGCCGCCCGTGCCTGGTTGGACGCCGAACGGGCCGACCTCCTCGCCGTTGCCACCCACCCGGACCTGGACGGCGCGCTGCTCGCCGGGATCCTGCACCGGTTCCTGGCGGTCACGGGTCGGCACGCCGACGCGCGGTTGCTGCACGAGCACGTCATCGCCCGGGCGCGGCAGCGCGGTGACGTCGCCGCCGAGGCGCACGCGCTGCTGGACCTCGGCGAGATCGACGTGCGGACCGCGCAGTACGACCTGGCGATCGACCACGTGCAGCGCGCCGTGACGCTGCCCGACGGGCTCGTCGGCCCGATTCCCACCGCGCGGGCGCTGCGGTACCTGGCCATGGCCAACCAGTTCACCGGCCGTTACGAGCGGGCGACCGGGCACTTGGCACGCGCGATCGAGGTGAGCCGCGAGGCCGGTGACCGCACGGGTGAGGCCAGTGCGCTGGGCAACCTCGGTGTCGTCCTCCAGCTCTGCGGCCGCTACGAGGAGGCGGCCGAGCACCACCGGCAGGCGAAGGTGGTGTTCGAGGCCATCGGTGCGGTGGAGGACACGGCGCGGGCGCTGAACAACCTCGGCGCCCTGCACCGGCTCGCCGGGCGGCACGAGGAGGCGCGCGAGCACCACCGGCGGGCGTTGGCGCTGTTCACCGAGGTGCGGGCCCTCGAAGGCCTGGCGTCCGCGCACGATTACCTGGGTGTCACCGAGCGGCTCACGGGCCGGTACGAGCAGGCGCTGGAGCACCACGGGGAAGCCTTGGAGCTGTCCCGGCGGATCGGTGACCCGGACGACGAGGCCCGCGCTCTGGACAACCTCGGCGACCTGTACCTGGCGACGGGGCGGTACGACTCGGCCGCGGAGCACCACGATCTCGCCTTGCGCCTCTACCGCGCTCTGGGTGATCCCGGCGGGCAGTCGAAGTCGCTCAACGGGTTGGGTGAGGTCGCCCGCGCCACCGGTGATCTCCGGGCCGCGTTGGCCGCGCACGCCGAGGCGCACGCGCACGCGGGCGAGATCGGCCACCGGCACGAACAGGCCCGCGCGTGTGCCGGTCTCGCCCGCGCCCACCACGACTTGGGTGATGTCGAGCGGGCGCGTGAGCAGTGGCGTCGTGCGCTGGTGCGGTACGAGGAGCTGGGTGTGCCCGAGGCCGACGAGGTTCGCGCCCACCTGTCCGGGCTCGGCGGCTGACCCCGTTCGACATCGTTCGAGGATCGCCGCCGGCCGCTGCGCGGCGGGCAGGCTCGACACCGGGCCGACGAGGTCCCGGTCATCGCGGAGGTGGCCGAAGGTGCAGGGTGCCCCGGTTCCGAGGCACATCCAGAGGGGGACGTACGCATGAGGAGATCACACGCGCGCGCGGTGGTCGTGTCGCTGGCCGTCGTCGGCGCACTGCTGGGGAGTCTGCCCAGTGCCGGGTTCGCGTCGGCGCACAGCCGGTCGGCGCAGGTCGGGGCGTCGGCGCTGCAGGCCGCGGACATCGACCGCGTGACCGCGGTCCCGTCTACCGGCAAGGTCAGCTGTTACGGCTACACCGGCACGTTCAAGGCCGGCACCAGCGTGGTCGTCGTGAACTGGCTCAGCACCGATGACGAGTGCTTCGGCATCGCCACCGACCGGACGATCTGGCACGCCTGGCCCGATTCGGGCGGCTGGCACAAGATGCCCGGCGGCGGTTACGCCGACTCGATCGCCTACTCGCTGTTCCTGGAGGACCCGGACCCGTCCAGGAAGCAGCGGGAGGTCGTGGTCTGGACGCGGTCCAGCGACGCGTTCTGGTGCCAGGACTTCCGCCTCGGTGGTTGGGACGCTTTCTGGTTCGCCTGCAACTGACGGTGGCGCTCGACCGGTGTGCGCCCTGGTTCCCAGAGGGGAGGGACCAGGGCGCACACCGGTGTCGATCTAGGACTTCTCCTGTCCTAGTGGGCTCCTACCGTCGACATCGTGACCGAGATCCGAGAGTTCCGCATCGCCGTGCCGCAGACCGACCTGGACGACCTCGCCGACCGGCTCGCCCGGGCCCGCTGGGTGGAGCCGTTGCCCGGTGAGGGGTGGCGGCGCGGTGTGCCGGTGGACTACCTGCGCGACCTGGTCGGGTACTGGCGCACCGGGTTCGACTGGCGGGCGCACGAGGCGCGGCTGAACGCGTTCCCGCAGTTCGTCACCGAGGTCGACGGGCTGGACGTGCACTTCCTGCACGTCCGCAGCGGCGACCCGGACGCGCTGCCGCTGCTGCTGGTGCACGGGTGGCCGAGCACGTTCGTCGAGTTCGTGGACGCGCTGGAGCACTTGGGGGACTTCCACGTGGTGGTGCCGAGCATCCCCGGTTTCGGGTTCTCCGGGAAGCCGACCGGGCCGTTCGACGTCGCCCGCGCCGGTCGGGTGTTCGCGGGGCTGATGGCGCGATTGGGGTACGGGCGGTACGGGGTGCAGGGAGGTGACCTGGGCGCGTACATCGCGCCGGAGGTGGCGAAGGCCGCGCCGGGGCACGTGGTCGGGGTGTTCGTGAACGGTGGCCTGGGGTTCCCGACCGAGGCGGACCTGCCCGTGTTGACGGAGGACGAGCGGGAGTTCTACCGGCAGGTGCAGGGCTGGGCGGGCTCGGGGGTCGATCACCACGCGTTGTTGCGCGCGGCGCCGCAGACCTTCGCGTTGGGGTGGCACGATTCGCCGGTGGCGTTGTTGGCGTGGTTGGTGCAGAAGTTCCGGGAGTTCACGATCACGGTGGACACGCCGGAGCAGGCCATCGACCGCGACCTGCTGCTGGTGAACGCGACCTTGTACTGGGTGACGGGGACGGCGGGGTCGTCGTCGTGGTTCATGTACGACACCGAGCGGTTCGCGTGGCCGGAGGGGCAGAAGCTGGTGCCGACGGGTGTGTACAGCGGTCCACCCGCGATCCGGCGGCTGGCCGAGCGGCACAACGACATCGTGCACTGGCCGGCGGCCAAGCCGGGCGGGCACTTCGTGGCGCTGGAGGTGCCCGGGGTGTTCGCGGGCGAGCTGCGGGCGTTCTTCGGGAAGGTCCGGTGAACCCGGTGATCGGCCGTCGGCTGCGGCGGCACTCGTTGCTGGAGCCGTCGGCGGACGCGGTGGCGGTGGTGCGGGCGATGTGCGGCGCGCACGCGCAGGTGATGTCGGCGGCGGAGCTGTCGATCGGGATCCGCACGACCCTGACCCGGCAGCAGGTGCGGGACGCGCTGTGGGTGGATCGGACGTTGGTGAAGACGCGGGGGCCGCGCGGCACCGTGCACCTGCTGCCCGCGGCGGACCTGCCGATGTGGACGGGTGCGTTGGCGGGGTTGCCGCGGCGGCACGTGCTGCTGACCGAGGAGCAGGTGGCCGAGGTGGTGGCGGCGATCGCGGACGCGTTGCGGGACGCGGAGCTGACCGGTGACGAGTTGACCGGGGAGGTGGTCGCGCGCACCGGCCCGTGGGCGGGCGACCGGGTGGTGGAGGCGTTCGGCGGGACGCCGTGGCCGCGGTGGGTGGAGGCGATGGGGGCGGCGTCGAACGCGGGCGCGATGTGCTTCGCGCCGAACAAGGGCCGCAAGACGGCCTACACCAGCCCGCAGCGGTGGTTGCCGGGGTTCGCGCCGGCCGCGGACGGCGGGGTGGAGTTGCTGCGCGCGTACCTGCGGTCGTACGGGCCGGCGACGCCGGCGCACTTCGCGAAGTGGCTGGCGGCGCCGAAGCGGTGGGTGGACGCGTTGTTCGCGCGGGCGGACCTGGAGCAGGTGGAGGGCGGCTGGGTGGTGCGGGGCGACACGGCGTGGCCGGAGGAGTCGGCGGGTGGGGTGCGGCTGCTCCCCTACTTCGACGCGTACGCGGTGGGCAGTCACCCGCGTGAGGTGGTGTTCCCCGGCCGGGCGTACGAGCGGGCGCTGGCGGGCGGGCAGGCGGGGAACTTCCCGGTGCTGCTGGTGGACGGCGTGGTGGGCGGGGTGTGGCACCAGAAGCGGTCGGGTCGGCGGATCGTGGTCACGGTGGAGCCGTTCGGCGCGTTGTCGCGGGCGCGGTCGGCGGAGCTGGAGCGGGAGGTGGCGCGGGTCGGCGAGTTCCTGGAGGGGCGGCCGGAGCTCACGGTCGGCCCGGTGTCGGTCGGCGGTCACGCCTGAGCCCCACCACCCGATCGTTGGCATCGCCAACAAGTGGGTAGACTGCGGTCGCATGGAGACCTCAGGAGCGCCTCGGCGGCTGCGGGGCGCGGCGAGTTGGCTGCTCGGCCAGGCGACGACGCACGCGCACCGGCTGGTGTCGGAGGCGTTGGGCGCGGTGGACGCGCGGCGCTACCACTACTCGCTGCTGGCCGCGCTGGACGAGTTCGGCCCGGCCAGCCAGGCGGAGCTGGGCAGGCGGGGCGGGCTGGACCGCAGCGACGTGGTGGCCACGGTGAACGAGCTGGAGCAGAAGGGGTTCGTCGAGCGGCGGCCGGATCCCGGTGACAAGCGGCGCAACATCGTGACCGTCACCCCGTCGGGGATGGCCCACCTGCGGCACCTGGACCGGGTCCTGGGGCAGGCTCAGGAGTCGTTGCTGGCCCCGTTGTCGGAGGCCGAGCGGGAGGAGCTGGTGCGGATGCTGAACACGGTGCTGGAACACCACGGATGAGCGGGTCGATGCGCGCGGTCGTGCTGAGCGGGCCGGGCCCGGTGGAGAACCTGGCCGTGGTGCAGCGGCCGGTGCCCGAGCCGCCGCCGGGGTGGGTGCGGGTGAAGGTGGGCGCGTTCGGGCTGAACCGGTCGGAGCTGCACACCCGGCTGGGGCTGGCCGAGGGCGTCACGTTCCCGCGCGTGCCGGGCATCGAGGCGGTGGGCGTGGTGGACAGCGACTGCGACCTGCCGCGCGGGCAGCGGGTGGCGGCGATGATGGGCGGCATGGGGCGGGTGTTCGACGGCGGGTACGCCGAGTACACCGCGGTGCCGCGCGAGCTGCTGATCCCGTTCTCCTCGGACCTGCCGTGGGAGGTGCTGGGCGCGGTGCCGGAGACGTTGCAGACCGCGTACGGCTCGTTGACCACGGGGTTGGACCTGCGGGCGGGGCAGTCGCTGCTGATCCGGGGCGGCACGTCGGCGCTCGGGTTCGCCACGACCGCGTTGGCCAACGACATCGGCGCGACGGTGCTGGCCACGACCCGCCGCGCGGACCGGCTCGACGTGCTGCGCGAGCACGGCGTGGCGCACCCGCTGGTGGACGACGGCACGGTGGCCGACCGGGTGCGGGAGCTGTTCCCGGACGGGGTGGACGCGGCGTTGGAGCTGGTGGGCACGCCGACGTTGCCGGACACGCTGGCCGCGACGAAGGTGCACGGCACGGTGTGCTTCACCGGGATGCTGTCGAACGAGTGGATCGTGCCGGAGTTCTACCCGATCGGGTACCTGCCCAAGGGGGTGCGGCTCACCGCGTACGGCGGGGAGGCCTCGGACCTGCCCGCGGAGGTGCTGCAACGGTTCCTCGACCAGGTCGCCGGCGGCGAGGTGTCGCTCGGGCCGACCGCGGTGTACCGGTTGGACGAGATCCGGCGGGCGCACGACGACCTGGAGCACGGCCGGCGGGTCGGCAAGCTCGTCGTGGTCGTCTGAGAATTTCCTGTCGCGTCGTGTCGATGTGGTGCTCCGCCGTTCGTGTAGAGGGTGCGGAGAGTCCCCCGACCTGAGGAGCACGAGATGACCCAGTACCTGATCAGCGTGATCGAGCCGACCGGCGCCGGCGCCCCCGAGCCGGAGACCCTGGAGAAGATCATCAAGGACGTCCAGGCGGTCGACGCCGACATGAAGGACGCCGGCGTGTGGGTGTTCGCCGGTGGCCTGCACACCCCGGACACGGCGACCACGCTGCGCCCCGACGGCAGCGGCGACTTCGTCGTGACCGATGGGCCGTTCACCGAGACGAAGGAGCACATCGGCGGGTTCAGCATCATCGACGTGCCGGACCTGGACGCGGCGCTGGAGTGGGGACGGCGGCTGAGCGTGGCGTGCAGGCTGCCGGTCGAGGTGCGGCCGTTCCAGGACATCCCCGGCTGACGTGACGGCGGTCGAGCAGGTCTTCCGGGCGGAGTACGGCCGGTCGGTGGCGGTCCTGGTCCGCGTGTTCGGCGACATCGACGTCGCCGAGGAGGCGGTCCAGGACGCGTTCGCCGAGGCGGTGCGGCGCTGGCCGGAGACCGGCGTGCCACCGAGCCCGGCGGGCTGGATCATCACCACGGCCCGCAACCGGGCGGTCGACCGGCTGCGCCGGGAGTCCTCGCGGGACTCCCGGCAGGCCCAGGCCGCGTTGCTGCACGCCCGTGACGAGTCCCCGGAGGTGGACGTGGTGCGGGACGACCGGCTGCGGTTGATCTTCACGTGCTGTCACCCGGCGTTGAACCCGGCGGCGCGGGTGGCGTTGACGTTGCGGCTGATGGGCGGGTTGTCCACGGCGGAGATCGCGCGGGCGTTCCTGGTGCCGGAGCCGACGATGGCGCAGCGGCTGGTGCGGGCGAAGGCGAAGATCCGGGACGCGCGGATCCCGTACCGCGTGCCGGGCGAGGCGGAGTTGCCCGACCGGCTGCGTGCCGTGCTGGCGGTGGTGTACCTGGTGTTCAACGAGGGCTACTCGGCCAGTTCGGGTGACGTGCTGGTGCGCGACGAGCTGTGCGCGGAGGCGGTACGGCTCGGGCGGGTGCTGGTGGAGCTGATGCCCGACGAGCCGGAGGCCGTCGGGTTGCTGGCGTTGATGCTGTTGCTGCACGCACGCGGCCCGGCGCGCACGGGGCCGGACGGTCGCCTGGTGCGGCTGGCCGAGCAGGACCGGTCGCGCTGGGACGCGGCGATGCTGGCCGAGGGCCGGGAGCTGGTGCGGTGGTGCCTGCGCCGCGGCCGGCCGGGCCCGTACCAGGTGCAGGCGGCGATCAACGCGGTGCACAGCGACCCGCCGCCCACGGACTGGGGGCAGGTCGTGCGGCTGTACGACCACCTGATGGCGTTGACGCCGAGCCCGGTGGTCGCGTTGAACCGGGCCGTCGCGGTGGCCGAGGTCGACGGGCCGGGGGCGGCGTTGGCGCTGGTGGACGACCTGGCTGCGGGCCGGTCGCCGTTGGCGGGCTACCACCTGCTGCACGCCGTGCGCGCGGACCTGTTGCGCCGCCTGGGCCGGGGCGAGGAGGCGGCGGGGGCGTACCGGCGGGCCCTGGAACTGGCCGGGAACGACGCCGAGCGCGACCTGCTGCGGCGAGGGCTCGACGCGGTGGCGGGGCGTCACGCCGGGAGCTGACGAGGGTGGCGGACATCGTCACCTCCGCGCGACGGCGTGGTCACCGGGTTGCCCGGTGACGGTCCAGGACGCGGTCGACGAGCCGGGGTGAAGCCCCCAGGTAGGCGGTCGGGTCGCACAGCTCCTTCCAGGAGTCGAGGTCGGTGTCGTGCCCTCGGGCGCGCAGCGCGTCCACGAGTGCCGCGGCCACGTCGCCCGTGGTGGCGGTGACCTCGGTCAGGACCGCCTTCGCGGCGGTCTTGCCGAGCAGGGGGGTGAGCACCGCGCCGAGGCGCTCGGAGACGATGGCGCCGCCGGTGAGGCGGAGGTTCGCCCCCATCTTCTCCGGGAACACCGTCAGGCCTGTGGTGAGCTCGGCCGCGTTCCGGGCCGCGCCCGCGGTCAGGCGCAGTGCTTCGCGCAGCGGTTGCCACTCGGCGTGCCAGCCGCCTGCGGAGCGCTCGTCGGGGACGACCATGCACTGGTGCAGCACGGAGACCAAGGCGGGCACCTGGCGGGCGGCGGTGAGGATGGCGGTGGTGTGGACGGGGTTGCGCTTCTGCGGCATGGCCGAGGACGCCCCGCGGCCCGGCGCCGAGGGCTCGGCGATCTCGCCGATCTCGGTGCGGGTCATCACTTCCGCGTCTGCCGCGACCTTGCCGAGCGTGCCGGTGATCAGGGACAGGGTGTTCGCGACGTCGACGATCGGCAGGCGTGCGCCGTGCCAGGGGATCAGCGGCGCGGTGAGGCCGAGGGCGGCCGCGAACGGTTCGACGAGGTCGAGGCTGTCGCGTTCGGTGAACTCCTGGTAGGCGGCCAGGGTGCCGGCCGCCCCGCCCAACGAGACGGGTAGTCCGCGGGTGCGCAGGTGGCGCACGCGGTCGAGCAGGTCGAGGACGGTGTTGAGCCAGCCCGCGCATTTCAGGCCGAAGGTGACGGGCACGGCGTGCTGGGTCAGGGTGCGGCCGGCCATGGGGGTGCCGCGGTGGTCGCGGGCGAGTCCGGCCATCGCGTCGGCGGTGCGCCGGAGGTCGTCCAGCACCCGGTCGAACACCGTGCCGCAGACCAGCATGGTGGCGGTGTCGAGGATGTCCTGGCTCGTGCTGCCGCGGTGGACGAAGTCCGCGGCGCGCGGGTCGATCGCGTGGACGAGCCGGGTCAGCTGGACGACGAAGCCGACGATCGGGTTGCCCGTCTCGCGGACCCCGCTGACCAGCGCGGACCAGTCGAACAGGTCCGCGTCGATCCGGTCGAGCACGGCCGGCACGTCGGGTGGCACCATGCCGATCTCGGCCTGGGCCCGGGCCAGGGCGGCTTCCACCTTGATCATCGCGGTCAACCAGGCGCGGTCGTCGAGCAGGTCGTCGATCCCGGTGCCTGCCCATCCGGGCGAGAGCAGTCCCGTGTCTCCGGTCATGGCGATCCCCGTAGGTTCCGGAGCGCGCCCTCAGGCGAGCTCCTGGTGGCAATGGGCCGGCGGCGGGCGTCGTCGCCGGGGTTCCGGGTCGGTTCAGGTGGTCGCGCCGGTCACCGCGTGAGCGGGCAACCCCAGGCTTTGCCGGGCCAAGGCGTCGGCGTCGCCGAGGATGACCGAGTTGACCCCGGGGCGCACGCCGGCGGCGGTGGCCCAGTGCACGGTTTCGGTGGGCACACCGAACGCGAAACGTCGTGGGTGCGGTCGCCCTCGGGCGTCGAGCACGGCGTAGGGCCGGGTGGTGACCGCGATGCCACCGGTCTCGTACGCGCCCGCGGTGCGGTTCGGGATCCGGTTGAGGGCGCAGGCGCCGCGGGCGAGCAGCCTCGTCAGCAGGAGGTCGGTGGTGCGACGGGCGTCGACCTCGGGCAGCCGCGCCTCGACGAGGGTGCGGGCGTGGTACTCCGCGCCCGGGATCGACGGGCTGCGGATGAGGAACCCGCGCCGGTCGCCCTCCAGGTCGACGACCACCCGGGGGCCGACGACGGTGAGGACGCCCGCCTCGATCAGGGCCGCGGCCTCTTCGATGCGGCGCGCCGGCGGGCCGATGGACAGGAAGGCGTTGAGCGGCGTGTACCAGTCGTCGAGGTCGTCGCGGTAGGAGTCGCCGGTGATGCCACCGTGGTCGACCAGGAGCCGGACCTCGTTGCGCAGGTCGCGCAGGACGTCCAGGGCCGCTTTGATCGGGCCGCGGACGTTGCCCAGGCGCGCTTCGCGGACGTCGGCGTCGAGGTAGGCGAGCAGCCAGTCGCGGAAAGCCCCGGGAGTGCGGAACGTTCTGTCGCGGCACGGCGTGGCGACGGTCTGCCAGTCCCAGCGCGGTGTCGCCCCGAACCCGAACCCGCGCAGGAGTTCGTCGCCCGGTCCTCCGGTGTCGGGTGAGGACTCGACCCCGGCGCGGAACTCCCGCAGGAAGCGGGCGCGCTCGGCGTCGCCCGACCGGTTGCCCACGATGGTGGCGTAGTACACGGCGCGGACTTCCCGGTCGATCCAGGGCCAGATGTCGGTGCGGAACTGCAGCGGTCCGGACGCGCGCAGCGCCGCTATGCGCCGAGGTGTCAGGAACAGCGGAACGTGCCTGCCCGTCGCGCCCTTCTGGTTCTCCCCGCGGGCGTGGTAGGGCACTCCGCGGCGTGACCCGGCGATCACGTGCGGCTCGTCGCCGGAGCGCTCGTAGCGCAGGCGGCCGTTCTCGTCGTGGCGGAACAGCCCGCCGCGGCCACTGGTCAGCAGGGCGAGGTGGTCGAAGAAGTTCAGGCCCATGCCGCGCAGGATCACGGGTTCACCGCCCCCGACGTCGCCGAGGTCGACGTCGGCAGGGTTGTCGGGCGTCACGTAGCGCAGGCCGCGGCGAGCCGCGTGGACCTGCCGACGCCGCTGCGCCGGGGTCGGTGCGACCCCGACGTGGCCCAGAGCGAGCACGACGGCGTGCAGCCCGGTCAGCCGCGTTCCGCTCGCCAGGATCGCGGTTTGGGTGCCGCCGTCCTCGTCGACCAGGTCGACCGCCTGCTCCGGGTGCCGGCTGATCAGCAGGTTGGCCGGCGCGTGGGTGATCAGGTGCCGCAGCACCCAGGTGAGGTAGTGGCCGTAGAACGCCCTGGTCGGGTAGGAGTCGGGCCCCAGCGCCGCGGCCTCCTCGCGCACCGGGTCCGGGAAGTCGTGGAACGGGTCGAAGAGGACGACGACGCGCGCCCACTGGTAGAGGCTGGGACCGTGCACCACCGGGCCGGCGCACTCGACGCTGTCGTCGGCGAACAGGGTGACCTGGGACGCGACGGTGTTCATCAGCAGGTGTCCGGACTGGTCCGTCCGCCAGACGCGGCCGCCGACACCGAGTCGGGGGTCGACGAGGCGCACGCGAATGTCGCGGCGAGGGCTCTCCCCGGCGTTCGCGCACAACCGCTCGAGCACCGACAGGCCGCGCGGACCGACTCCGACGAGGCATATTTCCAGTGGCGCCTCCGGATCTCCGGAATAGTTCGGATACGCGCCGGTGGCACTCATGTGATGACCGCTCATCACAATGGCGTCCAGGGTGGTCGAGGGCCGAGGATCGTCGATGCGTTCACAGCAGGATTCCCCCGTCTTCGTTGAGCGCGAGCGGACGAAGCCGATGACGGCATCCTGGCCCGCCACCGAGGCGCGTGTCCGCTGTCACGAAGGAGGAATCATCGGCCGCTTCGGTGCGCCGGGGCGACGCGAGGCGCACATCGGCGCTGGTCACGGACGGTTGACGCCGATGGTGAACGGTAAGATGTCGCTTCGGGAAAGGTTCGCTTCTCTGACTTTCTCGGCGATCGTGCCAGCCGGTTCGGATTAACGGCGTTGTCGCGGCGCGGTAATGCGTTGGATACGCGGCGAGGAACAGGGTGCACCTGCGGGAAGAGCACCCGGAAACGAGGTGAATGGACAGCGAACGCAATGCCCCCTGAGCCCGATCGTCCCGTTGCGGAGCGGTCGGGCGATGACCGCGGTGTCGACGCGGCGCCGGTCGGAGGAACCGGAGGTGTCGGCCCACCGCGGCGACGTCAGAGCTCGCCGCGCAGGCGGTCTACCGGGCGGTGACGGAGGAGAAACCTCTCCTTGCCATGCTCAATCTATAGCGCACCGGGGGCCTTGCGGCAAGACCCGGGTGGTGTCGCAGAATCTGCGCCCTATGTCGACATCTGCGGA
This sequence comes from Actinosynnema sp. NPDC051121, assembly GCA_040689555.1. Taxonomy (GTDB): domain Bacteria; phylum Actinomycetota; class Actinomycetes; order Mycobacteriales; family Pseudonocardiaceae; genus Actinosynnema. Next base: position 90,802 of record JBFBCZ010000036.1, read on the forward strand.
AAACAGCATTCGTCCGGGCCATTCTTCGACGGGGGATTTCGTGATCGACGTGATCGTGGCCGGGGCCGGGCCGACGGGGTTGATGGTGGCCGCCGAGCTGCGGCTGCACGGTGTGCGGGTGCTCGTGCTGGACCGGGAGCAGGAGCCGACGAAGGTGGTGCGCTCGATGGGTCTGCACGTGCGCAGCATCGAGGTGATGGACCAGCGCGGTCTGCTGGAGCGATTCCTGGAGCACGGCCGGAAGCACCCGCTCGGCGGATTCTTCGCCGGTATCGACAAGCCCGCGCCGGAACGGCTGGACACCGCGCACGGCTATGTCCTGGGCATCCCCCAGCCGGTCACCGATCGGTTGTTGGCCGAGCGTGCGGTGGAGCTGGGCGCGGAGATCCGGCGCGGCTGCGAGCTGGTGGGGTTCGACCAGGACGAGGGCGGGGTGACCGTCGGGCTGGCCGACGGGACGCGGCTGCGCGCCCGTTACCTCGTCGGCTGCGACGGTGGCCGCAGCGCGGTCCGCAAGCTGCTCGGCATCGGCTTCCCGGGCGAACCGTCCCGGGCTGAGACGCTGCTGGGCGAGATGGAGGTGGACGTGCCGCCGGAGACGCTGACCGCCGTGGTGGCCCGGGTCCGCGAGACCGAGAAGCGGTTCGGCGTCGTGCCCTTCGGCGACGGGGTGTACCGCGTGGTCGTGCCCGCCGACGGGGTGGCCGAGGACCGCGCGGTCCCGCCGACGATGGAGGAGTTCCGGCAGCGGTTGCGCGCGGTGGCGGGCACCGACTTCGGCGTGCGCTCGCCGCGCTGGCTGTCCCGCTTCGGCGACGCCACCCGACTGGCCGAGCGCTACCGGTCGGGGCGGGTGCTGCTGGCGGGTGACGCCGCGCACGTCCACCCGCCGGCGGGCGGGCAGGGGCTCAACCTCGGCGTGCAGGACGCGTTCAACCTGGGCTGGAAGCTGGCGGCCGAGGTCGCCGGCTGGGCGCCGGAAGGGCTGCTGGACACCTACGAGTCCGAACGGCGTCCGGTGGCCGCCGACGTGCTGGACAACACACGGGCCCAGATGGAGCTGATGTCCACCGAACCGGGCGCGCGGGCCGTGCGCCGGCTGGTGGCGGAGCTGATGGACTTCGAGGAGGTGAACCGCCACCTGATCGGGAAGATCACCGCGCTGGGGGTCCGCTACGACTTCGGCGACGGGCACGACCTCCTGGGGCGGCGCCTGCGGGACGTGCGGCTGGAGCGGGGGCGTCTCTACGAGCGGATGCGCGACGGCCGCGGCCTGCTGCTGGACCGGACCGGCCGGTTGTCGGTGGCGGGCTGGGCGGATCGCGTCACGGTCGTCGCGGAGGCGGCCGAGGAGCTGGACGTGTCCGCGGTGCTGCTGCGGCCGGACGGTCACGTGGCGTGGGTCGGCGAGGACCAGCAGGACCTGCTCGACCGGCTGCCCCGGTGGTTCGGCGCGGCCTGAGCACGCGGGTCAGCGCAGGCGCCGGATCAGCTCGGCGACCTCCTGCGGCGTGAAGTCCAGCGACCCGACACCCATCGTCAGCTCGATGCTGCACCGCGTCGGGTCCGGTGAGGACTTCGGGTGCTGCGGCAGTTCGACGCCGCTCTCCTCGAGGATCCGCCGCGCCGCGGCGGCGACGGCGTCCTTCGACGCGGGGATGTGGACGTGGAACAGCGGGGTCTGCGGCACTCGCGGACGGGTGGTGGCGTAGCCGTCGGCGTTGATCGCGGCGGCCACGGCCACGGCGTGGTCGCGGAACTCGGCCATCCTCGGCAGCACCTCGTCCAGTCCCACCAGGGCGGTGACGGCGGCGGGCCAGGAGTCGGGGGTCGCGCCGCCGAGCCTGCGCCGCCACACCGACGCGGCGTCGACGGTCGCCCGGTCGCCCGCGAGGACTGCGCCGCGCACGCCTTCGAGGCTCTTGTAGAGGGAGACGTAGACGGTGTCGAACAGGTCGGCGATCTCGGCGAACGGCCGGTCGTAGTAGGTCTGCGCCTCCCACAGGCGCGCCCCGTCCAGGTGCGCGGCCGCGCCGCGGTCGCGTGCCCAGGAGGTCTGCGCGACCAGGTCGTCCCAGGTGGGCAGGAGGCCGCCGAGGTCGCGTTGCGGCAGTTCCAGCAGCAGGGCGGCGAGGGGTTCGCGGACCTCGGCGAGGTCGTCGAGGGTGATCAGGCCGTGGCGGTCGCCCACGGCTTTGTGGCGCAGGCCGTGCACCGCGCTGTAGCCCTCCTCCTCCCAGACGGCCGGGTGGCACTGGGGGTGCGCGGCGAAGGTGCGGCGGCCGGTGCGTTCGGCGTGCACGCGCAGCGCCGTCTGCTGGGCCATGGTGCCGGTGGGGAAGAACAGGGCGGCGGGTTTGCCGAGCAGGTCGGCGATCCGCCGTTCCAGTTCCCCGATCGGCTCGTCCGGCGCCGTGCCGGGCGTGACGCGGTCGAGCACGCGGCGCAGCACGGCGTGCGGGTCCCGGCGGAGCCGGGAGTGCTGGACCAGGGAACGGCGGATCTCGGGGGTCATCACCGGAGTCTGATCTTGTCGCCACTGTTGTGCAACAACCTGGTGGCGGGTGCTCACGAGCAGTGATGTCCGCCGGTGCCGGGTCGCCGGTGGGTGATACTGGCGGCATGGGGAAGACCTATGAACGGATCGACGGACGTCTGCGCGAGTTCATCGAGCAGCAGCCGGTGTTCTTCACCGCGACCGCGCCGCTGTCCGCCGACGGGCACGTGAACCTGTCGCCGAAGGGCCGCCGGGGCACGTGGCGGGTGCTCGACGAGCAGCGGGTGGCGTACCTGGACTTCGGCGGCAGCCACGCGGAGACGATCGCCCACCTGCGGGAGAACGGGCGGATCACGCTCATGTGGTGCGCGTTCGACGGTCCGCCGAACATCGTGCGCGTGCACGGCACGGGCGAGCCGGTGTTCCGGGACGACCCCCGGTTCGCGGAGCTGGTGGCCGGGTTCGGCGACGCGGACGGTCCGGCGTTGCGCGCGGTCGTGGTGGTGACGGCGAAGCTGATCAGCGACACGTGCGGCTTCGCGGTGCCGTTCATGGACTACCGGGAGGAGCGGACGCTGCACGCGGAGTACTTCGGCCGCAAGTCCGACGAGGAGTTCTCCGCGTACTGCGAGAAGAAGGACTTCAACGCGGTCAGCATGGACGGGCTGCCCGCGCTGCCGCTCCCCCTGCCGCCGCGTTAGCCCTTCGTGGCGGTCGTGAACCCGGCCTGCGTGGGCCGGTGCGGCGCGCGGACCAGGTCGGGGTGCACCAGCGTGCGGCCGTAGCGGGCGGCGACGTCGTCCACGGGCACGTCCCGGGCGGTCCAGCCGTGCTCGCGCAGCAGGCCGGCGAGGTCCGCTCGCGGGCCGCCGTGCACGAGCCGGTCGATCCGGATGCCCGCCCGTTCGCCGCCCGCACGCAGGTGACGGGGGTCGCCGAGGTCGAGGGCGCGTTCCGCGGCCAGCGCGCTGCCCGGCGCGGAGAGCCGGTCGACGGCCGTGACGAGGTCCTGCTCGGCCTCCGGCGACAGGTACTGCAACAGCCCTTCGGCGATCCAGGTGGTGGGTGCGGCCCGGTCGAAACCGGCGGCGAGCAGCGGCGCGGTCCAGTCCCCGGCCAGGTCGGTCGCGACGGTGACCCTCGTGCAGCGGGCGCGGGCGTCGGCGGCGGTGAGCACGGACGACTTGACGGCCAGCACGTCGGGCCGGTCCAGCTCGAACACGGTCGCGCCGGCGGGCCAGGCGAGGCGGAACGCCCTGGTGTCCAGGCCCGCGGCGAGCAGCACGACCTGGTGGGCGTCACGCAGGGCGTCGTCGAAGAAGCGGGTGCGCAGGCCGACGTAGTGCGCGCCGAGCAGCAGCAGGGTCTGCTGGTCGGTGAGCGTGCCGAGGTCGTCGGGCCAGCGGGTGGGCAGCGGCACGGGTGACGGCACGGCGGCCACGAACGCGGCCGCGAACGGGTCCTCGACCAGCCGGTCGGCGCGGCTGGTCTCGACGGCGCGGGCGGCGGCCGCGGCCAGCGCGGTGAAGGCGACTCCGGGCAGGCTCATCGTGCGGCCCTCGCTTCGCCCAGGTAGGACAGGATGTCGGCGGTGCGCCAGCCGGTGCGGTGGTCGAGGTCGTCGGCGATGCGGTCGCCGTGGTCGCGCCACAGGTCGGCGAGGCGGTCGCGGACGCGGTGGTCGGTGGCCTGGTCGCCGGTCTGGAACGCCTCGCCGATCTCGTCCCACCGGGTGACGATCCGCTGCACGTCGGGGTCGGTGACGGGGGTGTCGGCCTGCTGGTGGCGGTGCAGTTCGGCGGCCAGGCCCGCCCACTCGGCGCGCAGCCGGTCGATGGCCTGCTCCCCCAGCTCGTCGCGGCGGGCGGCCAGGGCGTCGCGCTGCCCCCGGGTCAGGTAGGTGTCCAGCAGCGACATGCGCTCCAGGGCGTCGAGCAGCCGGACGGGGTGCGGGTCGGTGGTGTCGAGCAGGCCGCGGACCTGGCGGCGCAGCTCGTCCAGGTGCCGGGCGCGGGTGTCGAGGTCGGCCAGTTGGGCGGTGATCACGGTGCGCAGGTCGCCCGCGTCCAGGGCGTCGGCGATGCGGTCCAGGGGGACGCCCAGGTGCCGCAGCGCGCGGATCCGGTAGAGCCTGCGCACGTCGTCGGCGGTGTAGCGGCGGTGGCCGGTCGCGGTGCGCTCGCCGGGCACGAGCAGTCCGATGTCGTCGTAGTGGTGCAGGGTGCGCACGGTGACGCCGGCGGCACGGGCCAGCTGACCGGCGCTCCACATCTCGGTCATGGCGCGACGCTAAAACCTCACGTCACGTGATGCGCAAGTCCGGCCACCCGGAAACGGTGTCGTGTGCCGGGCGGTGCGTGTGACACGGTCTGCGGCGTGACCGAGTACGTGTTCTTCTGGAAGCCCGACGCGCCGCCGGGTGCGCCGGTCGGCCCGCAGTGCCTGAGCCAGTGGTGGGAAGCGCCGTTCGCGGTGGACGGGCTGGTCTACCGGTCCGCCGAGCACTTCATGATGCGCGGCAAGGCGTTGCTGTTCGGCGACCGGGACACCGCGGACCTGGTGCTCGCGGCGTCGACGCCCCGTGAGGCGATGGCGCTGGGTCGCCGGGTGCGCGGGTTCGTCGAGGACGTGTGGGTGCGGCACCGGCTGGACGTCGTGGTGCGCGGCAACCTGGGGAAGTTCGGCGCGCACGACGACCTGCGCGGGTTCCTGCTGGGCACCGGCGAGCGGGTGCTGGTGGAGGCCAGCCCGCTGGACCGGGTGTGGGGAATCGGGCTGGCGGCCGACGACGAGCGCGCGGCCGACCCGGCGGCCTGGCGGGGTCTGAACCTGCTGGGCGAGGCGCTGATGGAGGTGCGGGCCCGGCTCCGCCGGGGGTGATCGCGTCACCCGATGAGCTCGAACCGGCGGACGCGCCGCGGCCGGGCGGGCCCGTTCGCGTCCCGACAGGTGGTTTTTCGATCTACGCTGTCGGAGCAGGCGAGTGGCGCCGATCACCTCGGGAAGGGGGCGGTCGTGCTGGTCGAGGCTCAGCGGAACCGCGATGCCCTGCGCCGGGTGACGGGGCTGGCCCGCAGCACGCCGGGCAGGCTGAGCCTGCTGGCGCTGCTGCTGATCGTGGTGAGCCTGCTGGTCGGGGCGTTGACGGCGCTGTCGGTGCACCGCCGGTCGGACGCGCTGGAGGTGCTGGCGGACCGCAGCGAGCCGCTGGCGTTCGCCGCCCAGGAGGTCTACCGGGCGATGGCGGACGCGGACGCCACGGCGTCGAGCGCGTTCCTGTCCGGCGGGGTGGAGTCGGCCGCGCTGCGGGGCCGGTACGAGGCAGACGTGGCCAAGGCCGCGGCGGCGTTGTCGGCGGCGAGCAGCGAGAGCACCCGCTCCCCCGGGCTGACCGAGGCGTTGTCGACGCTGTCGGGCCAGTTGCCGGTGTACACGGGGCTGGTCGAGACGGCCCGCGCGCACAACCGGCAGGGCAACCCGGTGGGCGCGGCGTACCTGCGCGAGGCGTCGGCGTTGATGCAGGCACGGCTGCTGCCCGCGGCGCGCGAGCTGTACGAGGTGGAGACCGGGAGCGTGGTGCGCGGCCTGGACGACGCCGGGTCGCTGCCGTGGCCGGAGCTGCTGCTGGGCGTGCTCGCGCTGGTGGTGCTGGTGTTCGCGCAGCGGTACCTGACCCGCCGGACGAACCGGGTGCTCAACCCGGGGCTGGTGGTGGCGACCGCGTTGACCGCGATCTCGCTGCTGTGGGTGCTGGTGGCGAGCCTGCTGGTGGTCTACGACGCCTCGGCGAGCAAGAACGAGGCCACGCTGGTCGACCTGCTGGCGCGGGCGCGGATCGTGACGCTGACCGCGCGCGGCGACGAGACGTTGACGCTGGTGGCGCGGGGCAGCGGCTCGGCCTACGAGGAGGAGTTCGTCGAGGCCGACAAGGTGCTGGACGACCTGCTGGGGCGGGTGCGGCTGATGAGCCCGACGTCGCCGGTGGTCGAGGCGGTGGAGCACCACGCGCGGTGGCAGGAGGCGCACCGCGAGGTCCGCCGGGCCGACGAGGCGGGCGACTACACGACCGCGGTCGGGCTGGCGCTGGGCCAGGACGCGGCCACGGCGTTCGACGCGCTGGACTCGGACCTGGTGGACGCCATCGGCGCGGCGCGGGCTGAGCTGACCGACGCGATCGGGCGGGGACGGGCCGCGCTGGGCGGCGTGGTGCCCGCCGTGGCGGTGCTGGCGCTGCTGGCCGCGGCGGCCTCGACGTTCGGGTTGTGGCAGCGGCTGAAGGAGTACCGATGAGACGGCTGCTCGCGGTGCTCGTGCTGGTGGTGGCGACGGCGTGCATCGCGTCACCGCGCTGCTCGGCCAC
>JBFBCZ010000037.1:0-97424 GCA_040689555.1 Actinosynnema sp. NPDC051121
ACAACTACCATCGACCCCACACTGCCGCTGGAAACCAACCGCCAGCTACCCGGCTCCACGACGGCGTCACCAACGTCATGGCCTCATACAGCTAGCCCCTACGGCGTGTACGGCCCCTTCCTGTCGCCGCTGGAGGCGTACCGCGCGGAGCGCCAAGCCGAGTCACTGGACCGGATTACCGAACGGTTGGACGCGGCCCGCCAAGCCGATGACGACCAACGCCAGGCCATCCGGACCTCATTGGCCCGGGCACGACAGGCACGAGCAGCCAAGACCAACGGGCTCCGGGAGACGGTCCGCGACCCGGCCGATAATGCCGTCGACGACGTCCCTGATCGGGCTAATCCGGTTCACGACCGCCTGCGACAGGCTCGCCGCCAGCGCGAGGCACCGCAGATGACGGGCGTGTCGGAACGGCTGACCCAGACGGATGACCCCGGTCTGTGGTCGGTCGAGGAACTGCTGCCAGCGGCGGAGGCCGAGCTGGTCGACGACCCTCCTCCCAGCCCGCGGAAGGAGCGCGAGTCGGATGGTGAATGAGCCCGTACCGCGGAAGAGCGCTGAGGTCATCCGCCGCGACGCCATCAACGCGCTGGACCACGCCATGGCCCTCGTACGCCCCCACCTTGAACAAGCTGGCTACTTCGAAGGCCGAGAGCTGGCCCGACAGGCCCGGAGGGCGGCCTTCGAAGCTGATCTGCGCACCTACCTGGAACGGCTCGACGCCGCCCGCCGCATGGTGCTGGCCTCAGACGAATTCGCCTACGGCGAGGCGCTGGTGAGCAACCTCGCGCAGCGCTCGGAACGACTCGGCAAGATCCTCCAAGACCTTGCTCTGGCCGACAACGCGTTCGCCGAAGACGCGGCGCTGCATCTGTACGACCTGTGGAAGCGCAGCACCCAGCGCATCCTCGACAAGTACGGTTTCTAGGCGGTGACCAGCGATGGGCGTGGTGGTCGGTCTGGCAGTTCTCCTCATCGTCGCGATGCTCATCGGCGGCGGGGTGGAGTGGCTGCTCATCCACCTCGACATCACGCTCTACGCCGCTCTCGGTCTCGTTGCCGCACGCTGGCTCTACACCGTGGTGCGCGACCGGTACTACGACTGGCGCGAGGAACAGGACGACCTGGACGCTGCGGATCGCCAGATCGAGGCTGCGTCGGCCCGGCAGGACGAAGACCGCCGCCGGCTTCGTCAGCAGTACGAGAAAGATCTCCAAGGCTTCCAAGCGCTCGAGGATCACATCTTCCGGGCCATCCGGGCGGTCGTCGACCAGCGAGACACGCCATGACACGCCCCCGCCCGGCCGCCAGCAACTGGCGCACCTTCGGCCTTGTCTTCCCCGAAGACTTGGACCAGGCCACAGCCGTCCGGCTCTTTACCGCGCTGAGTGGGTTGTTCCGGCCGGTCGGCCGGTTCGGGCAGGGCGCCCTGCCGACGCTCTGCTTCGAGGTGCTGTCCACGCCCCGCGCCATCACCCACAGCTTGAGCTTTCCGGCGACCGAAGCGGACGGCGTTCGTACCCGCCTCCACGGCGTCGTGCCCAACCTCGGCATCACGGACATCAGCCCGCCACCTGCACCGCGCCACTGGAACAAGGTCGTGACGCTCCACCGGCCAGAGGAGGGCGGACTCGATGCCGACCCCGAGCTCGTCAACATGCTGCTCGGCAGCCTGGCGGTGTCCGAGCCGGACCACGCCGTACTGGCACAGTTCATCATGGTGCCGGTCGGCCGACCGGCCACCACCAGCGACGATCCCGCCTTTTTCGTCACGCCTCGGCTGGCCGCAGCGGCACCGACCAACACGGCGGCGAGTCGCCTCCTGCACCTGGCCCTATCCGCCTACCGCAACCTGCACGTCTTCGAGTTGGCACAGCCCATCGCCCGCCGGACCGCCAGCCAGCAGGTCAACGACCGCCAGGTAGCTCGCTTCGAGTGGCGCGGCGCCTTCACCGCCCGGTCGCTGGCGATCATCTGCCTGACGCCCATCGGTACCCCGCGCGTGCGAGGCCTCCATCTCGGCACCGCCCGGCAGCTGGCCGCCGAAGCCGCCATCAGCAGCGTCGGCCGCCGCCTCCTCGTCAGCAACACGATCGGGGACGAGCGCGGCCTAGCGCTGTCGCCGGAGGACCGCAAACGCCACCTCTACGTCGTCGGCCCATCCGGCATGGGCAAAACCACCCTGCTCGAACGCCTGATCGTTGAGGACATCAACGAGGACTTCGGCGTCGCCTATCTTGACCCCAAGGGCGACTCGGTACCACGCGTCCTCGACCGTATTCCGGAGCGTCGGCTGGGCGATGTCGTGCTGTACGACCCGGCAGACTGGGACTGGTCGGTCGGCTTCAACCTGCTCCAGGGCCATCCGTACGCCGTGGCCAGCCAGGTCGTCCGCATCGTCGACGCCCTGTCGCCAATGGCCAGTGCCCCGCGGGCCACGAACCTGCTGCGGGCTGCCATTGCTGCTCTTGCCCTCGGCGGCTATGCCCTGACGGAGCTGTCACTCATCCTGGACGCCGGGCCGACGGGCACAACCTTTCGCCGTCGCCTCGAGCCACTGCTACGCCCCAACCCCGTGCTGCACCGGGCCTGGGCGAGTTTCGAAGCCGCTCGCGACAAGCAGGAGCAGGCCGCACCCATCAACCACCGCCTGGGCGCCCTCCTGATGGAACCGCGGCTGCAAGCCTCCTTGAGCCAGCGCGCGCCGGGACTCGATTTCGAGAACATCCTGGCGACGAACAAGATCCTGCTCGTCCCGCTCAATGAGCACGAGTTGGGCGAGGAGATCCGGCCGCTCATCGGGTCCCTCCTGACGGCCACGTTCTGGCAGGCCGCCCAGGGCCGCCGCGGCGGGCAACACAAGCCCTTCTTCTGGTACGTCGACGAGTTCGACGACATGGCGGCTGGCTCATACCAGGCCATGGTGGCGCGGGCCCGCGGACACGACATCGGCCTGACGCTCGCCCACCAGCAGCCTGGTCGCTTCACCCCGGCGCTGCGGGCGGACGTGTTCGCCAACATGAGCAGCAAGCTGGTGTTCCAGACGACGAGCGACAGCCACGCGCGGATGCTGGCTGCGGAACTCGGCGAGCCGGTAACGCCGGCGGACATCAAGCACCTCGGTTCCTGGGAAGTGCTGGCCCGGTTGGCCGTCCCCGGTGGCATCTCCCGGGCTGTGTCCGGACACACGTCGAAGCCCCATCCCCCGGTTCTGTTCACCTACCGCGAGTCCGGTCAGCCGGTGGTGGCAGGTATCGGGGCGGAGGCCCGGCGGCGGGCGCTCACCGCCCACGCCCGCCCCATGGCCGAGGCCGTCGCCGCTTACGAGCAGCTGCATCACGGCGGCAGCGGACGTCGCCCGACCACAGCTGCTACTCGAGCCGCCCTGGGCGCTGCCGCGAACGGTGAACCCGAAGCCCGCACCACCGTGCCCGAAGTAGGTTGGGAGGACTGGCCCGAATGAACATCACCCGCGCCGTTCTCGACGCCCTTAAGCCGCAGCTCAGCGACCGTGACCATGCCATCATGCACGACGTCGGCCGCTTCAAGTTGGCCACCGCGGGCCAGCTTGAACGGCTGCACTTCGCCCACTGCTCGGACAGGAGCCGTGCCCGCAACCGGCAGGCCGTCCTCAAGCGCCTCACGGACAACCGCATCTTGGCCCGTGTCGGCAACCGGGCACGCGGGGGTCCCAGTGGCGGCTCGCGCGGCTACCTCTACGCCCTCGACGTGGCCGGGCAAGAACTGACTCAACTGACCAGCCACCGTCCCCGGCGGCCCTACGTGTCGTATGAGCCAGGCATCGCCCACTACCTGGCCGTGACGGAGCTGTACGTCCGCCTGGTCGAAGCCGACCGGGCTGGCACTCTCACGCTGCTGAACTTTGAAGCGGAGCCCTACGCCTGGCGTTACTTCAACGACCAGCAGGTGCTCAAGCCCGACGCCTATGTGCAGGTCGGTGTCGCCCACGACGGCCGTCGCCGAAAGGGCAGCTTCTTCATTGAGATGGATCGCGGTACCCAGTGGGGCGCCAAGATCGCGACCAAGGTGCCGCAGTACCTGGCCTACTTCAACAGCAGCCGCCCCAACGAGCCGATCTTCCCCAAGGTCTTGCTGCTCGCCCCGAGTGAGCGCCGGGCCGGCTACCTCTCACGGCTCATCAAGGAGCGAGGGCCGGACATTCCGTTGTTCGAGGCCGGGGTGGTGGATGACGCAATCAACCTACTCGCCTTGTCAGGAGCGGACACAGAGGCGAAGAGGCCAGGTGATTGACTCTACCGAGTTCGACAACGCCAATCGTAGGCGTCCTTGGTTGGATTGATCGTCGCACTTCCTGGGTACTTGATGTCACAAAATCCTTCTCTAACTTGCAGGCCGCCCAATTCACGGCCATCCTGGTCGTAACACTTCCAGTCATCCGGACCAAAGGGGGTTCGCAAGGCTGCGTACACGTCGGGCTCGCTCGCATACCCGTCCCACTGACGACATGCAAAGGTCATGTCGGCCTGGTTCAGTACGTAGTCAATAGGCCCAGGCGGCACGGGTGCTGGCGTAGGTGTCGGCACCGGCACGACCGTCGGGGGTGCTGGCTCGGGTAGCTTTGGTTGCACTGTGGGCTGCGGTGGCGGTGCCGTCGGGATCGGGATGGCCTTCGTGACGGTCTCAGTGTCGGTTGCGTCTGGAGTGATCGGCGGCGGCACCAAAAACTCGGCCCCGCTCTTGTCATCGGGTTCGCAACGTTCGACCCATATGACCGTCTTGCGCATATCAACGGCGAAGCGGCCGACGAACTGGTTCCACGCCAGGAGCATTACGTCTACCGCACGGTCGAGCGTAGACCGAATATCCGGCGACAGAACAGTGATACCGAAACAGTTGCCCCGAAGAATAGCGTTATAGACATCGTCGTCGATTAGAATCGCACCAATGGCGCCAGCTGTTCGCAAGACATCGCGAACAGCCGTGGGTGCCGCCGCCGCCAGCACCATTGAGCCGGCTTTTGTGGCCGCCACTCTCGCGACAACCGCTGGAAGTACTTCCGGGGCAAGCATGGAGGTGGTGGCTAGTACTGACAACTTTGCAACGGCCAGTGTACCGCGCTTGTTCAAGCGGATTTCCAAGCCTCTGGGCCCCAGATAATAGCGACCAAAGATGACGTCCCCGAATCCAATGTTCGTCGGTTTGCCGTCGCGTTCGACAGCAATGTCGTGATTTACGATCTGGGTGTAGGCATCGTCAAAGCCGAGGTCGGGATTTTTGACGTCAGGCGCCCCAGCGCTGGCGGTTGCTACAGCAAGTAGCAGAGCAACAACGCCAAGTAGGCCGATAATGGCAAGTGGTTTCCTGTTCTCTGACACTTCTGCTCCAGGTTGAGAGCGGCGGCTGTTGTGTCATCGTGGTCCCCGAGGGCGAAGCAGATAAGCTAAATATACGGACGCAAGGGCGGCATCTATTCGAAGCAGGTCGGGCGTAGTCTGCAGTGCAACTGATCGAACGGTTGAGTAGATCAACAAACCTAGGGCGAAAGCTGCAAAAACGTAGGGTGCAGGCTGCGGGGCCGACACGCCAAGGTTGTGCGCGCTCGGCGCTTTTAGTTCGCGTCGAATGCGGAACATGTCGAGCAGCAAGAGCGCTATGACCGTCACACTAAACCAGGAGTATTGAGCAGCAGTGAGCTTCGCAAAAGCCAACGCCAGCCAATAGAGGATGGTGCTCCGCCATATGGTTCGATGCGCGATCGCTATTAAGTTAGTGAGTGTTACTTGGGTACACATGCTTCGTTCGTCGAGTATAGCTCTTATCGCCTGGGGTGCCTATAGCGTTACATGCCGGCTGGGCGATTGTCTTCAGGAGCGGCGCTTGCAAGGCAACGCCGTCCAGTCGATCTTTCTGAGGTACCAAGCAGAAGCGATTCCGCCTACGTTTCGGCCTACGCATCGCGCTCATGCTCTGTGGGCACAGGCCTGCCTAAATCGGCTGCTTCCGAGCAGACAAGGCCTCTGCTGTTCCTGGCTTGTCCTGCTTACCTGGTTCGATCGTAGCCAGCCCTGCGCCTCTGCCGTCGAAGGTCCTGCGTCCTCCCACCACTCGGCAGTCAAGCGGGTGCGGGTGCTCCACCTTGACGGCGACTTGGCCCTGACTACCGAGCTCACCGTGGTCGAGTCCATGGCACACGTCGTCGCACCGGACGTGTCCGGCCGTGCCTGATCACTCACGCACGAGCTGGCTGTCGATCATGTAGTGGCCGCAGCTCCGCCTCACGCGCATCTGAACGGCGAAACACCGGTGTACCGGATGACGACAACCCCCAAGGGGCGCCGACTCTTGGAGGGGATGTCCTTGTTACCTGATGACCTTGGCTTGGCCAGCGGTACGACGGCGTGGTTAGTGATCTTCATAGCGGTGTCCGCCCTGTCGGCCGTGGTGTTCTTCGTTCGGCGCACCGTGGACTCGGCACCCTCTGCGCCCAACACACGCCAACCCGGACTGGTGCGTCCCCAGGATCAAACGACCGGACGGTATGAGTCCTTGTGGGATCGCGGGCGACCACAGAGGCGATCGGTGGTGGAGCCCGTCGTCGATCGGATCAGGGAGGTGTCTCCTGATGGCGAACTCCGAGCCGGACCAGCCTGACGAGCCCGACTCCGAGCTCGTCGACGCAGACAGCCTCAGTGTGCACAACACGCTCACTGGGGTCGTCGTAGGCGGAGTGGTGCAGGCCGGTGTCGTGCACGGCGACGTACATCTGCACGCAGCACCGCCCGCGCCGCCAGTACCGCAGCAACTACCCGCAGCACCGCAGCCGTTCGCAGGGCGGACGGCGGAGCTCGCCCGGTTGGACCGCGCTCTGGCCTCCCCCACACCGGCGGTACAGGAACCGGTCTCCGACGATCCATCTACTGCGAGTACGACGGTGATGGTCTCCGCGATCGGCGGAGCTGGTGGCATCGGCAAGACGTGGTTGGCTCTGGCGTGGGCACACCGTCAGCTGGACCGGTTCCCCGACGGGCAACTGTTCGTGAACCTGCACGGGTTCAGCCCTGCGGGCGAGCCGATGGAGCCTGCGGTGGCGGTGCGTGGGTTCCTCGACGCCCTCGGCGTCGACCCCGGCCGCATCCCGACCGACCTGGACGCCCAGGCTGCGCTGTACCGCAGCCTGGTCGCCGGGCGGCGGCTGCTGATCGTGCTGGACAACGCCGCGACCTCCGACCAGGTCGTCCATCTGCTGCCAGGCAGTCCGACCTGCACGGTGCTCATCACCGGCCGCCACCGGCTCGCCTCCCTGATCGACCGGCACGGCGCCCGCCACGTCACCCTGGGTGTCCTGAGCGGTGCCGAGGCTCGCGCTCTACTGGCTGCACGCCTCGACACCGACCGCGTTACCGCCGAGCCCGACGCTGTTGACGAACTAATCGACCTGTGCGGCGGCTACCCGTTGGCTCTGGCGATCACCGCCCGCCAGGCCGCCACCCGCCCCGACCTCCCGCTGGCCGAGGTAGCCGCCGAACTACGCGAGCTGGGGCTGGAAATGCTCGACCACGACACAGACCCCGCCGCCAGCCTGCCCGCTGTCCTGTCCTGGTCGCTGCGCCAGCTCACCGATGAACAGCGCACCGTGTTCGCCCTGCTGGGCATCACCCCCGGACCCGACACCACCCTGCCCGCCGTGGTCTCCCTTACCGCCCTGCCCCAGGCTCGCGCACGCAAGGCGCTGTTGGCTTTGGAGGAGGCATCCCTGATCGAACGGCGGCCGCACGGCCGGTACGCCATGCACGACCTGGTCCGTGACTACGCAGCCACCACCACCCACGATCTGTCCGACGGCGTGCGGGAGGCGGCCATGGTTCGGGTGATGGACTTCCACATGCACACCGCCCACACCGCCGACCACCTCCTGAGCCCTCATCGTGTGCGTCTGCAACCCGACCCGCCCGCGCCCGGCGTTCATCCGCTCCCGCTGCCTGACACCGCGGCAGCGATGGCCTGGTTGGAAGCCGAGCACGCCACGCTCCTGGCCACCCAGCGCGCCGCCGCCGCCCTTGGCCGCCACCACACCGTCTGGCACCTCGCGTGGGCACTGGACACCTTTCACCTCCTACGGGGGCATCTGCGCGACGCGCTTGCGTCCTGGCGGACAGCGCTGGATGCCGCCACCCACCTGCCCGACCCCGCCACCCTCAGCCGCACTCACCGGTTCCTCGGTCGCGCCTGTTACCGGCTGGGTCTGCACGAGGAAGCCACCGACCACCTGGACCGGGCCCTCGATCTTGCGGTGCGTCATCGTGATGCCGTCGAACAAGCACTCACCCACCGGGCGCTCGCGATCGCCCGGGAACGACAGGGGAACGACCGACGGGCATTGGACCACGCCCGGCACGCCCTCGACCTCTACCGCACCCTGCTCGACGAGCCGGTGCAGGAAGCCGAGGCGCTCAACCAGGTGGGCTGGCACGCCGCGCGTCTGGGCGACTTCGACACCGCCCGCGACCACTGCCGCGCCGCCCTCGCTCTGCACCGACACCACCACAACCCCACAGGCGAGGCGGACACCTTGGACAGCCTCGGATTCATCGCCCACCGCAGCGGCGACCACCGGCAGGCCGTAGACCACTACCACCAAGCCCTCGCCCTGCGCCGCACTCTTAACAACACCTACGAAGTCGCGGAAACCCTCGACAACGTCGGCCACCCCCACGCCGCCCTCGGACAGCACGAGCGGGCCGCATGGTCTGGAAGGAGGCACTGGAGCTGTACCGGGAACAAGGCCGCGACACCGACGCCCAACGCGTCCAACACCAACTCGACGACCTCGACACCCCCCACCGATGACATCCCGAAGAGCACCTGATCGTCAAGGTCAGCGGTCCGCGCTCAGGGCAACAGGCCGAGTTCATACAGCCGCACCGCGCCCAAAACGACGCCCGAGCCAGCGGAACCACCGCCCCAGACGAGGGCGAACACTCTCCAAGCGTCCTTACGCTGCTGAGCGTCCGTGCTGTGGATAGCGGGCCCCATCGCCCGCAACGCCAGCGCGCCAGAGAACAGGACGTACAGGCCGATGAGCCAAGGCCACATGCAGACACACTCCTCACTTGAAGATCAAATGAGGAAAACCTTCGGGCCCCAGGCGGTTACTACCAGTCTTTGGCGGCCTTGCGCAAGGAAAGATCCCCTCTTGGACTATCCGTTGATGTGTGCGGGGGACTACCGATCGTGACTAGTGCCAGCTGATCACGGACGGACAGTGATTTAAGCAGCTCAGTCATTGGAAAGGCAGCTAGGTCGTTGTGACCGTGGGCTGGATGGCCTACTCAACGTTGCGCTCTCGGAGAGACCGAGACGTCCTTGGCTACGGCGCAACCCGGCGATACCTGGTTGCCCGCCCGAGGCCGAGCCGCTCGACCTTGCCCAGCTGCATCAGCTTCTCCAACGACTGGGCCACCGTTCGTTGCTGCACCCCGGTGGCTCTGGCGATGTCACTCGGTGCCGCGTCGACCACGTCGCCCAGGTACCGCCAGACGAGCAGCTGACTGGGCGAGAGCAGACGCTCCACCGCGTCGGCCGACACGAGCGCCATGGCCGCCTGCGCCTGGACCAGGCAGGTGCGCAGGAAGAACTCCAGCCACGGCTGGATCGTCTCGACACCGGTGCCGAAGGTGATCTGACTGCGTCGCAGCGCCACGTAGTACGCCGACTTCTGCGCCTCGACCAAGTGCTCGTGCGACACGAACGGCATGTATCGGTACCCGGTCTGGATCATCAGCAGGTTCGTCAGCACCCGCGACAGCCGGCCGTTGCCGTCGAGGAACGGGTGGATCTTCAGGAACTCCACGATGAAGTTGGCGATGATCAGCAGCGGGTGGTGCGACCCAGCGGCGAGGGCGTGCCGCGTCCAGGCAACCAGTTCGTCCATCTGCTTCGAGGTGAGGTAGGCCGGGGTGGTGGCGAACAGCACGCCAACCACCTGGCCGTCCGGCGCCATCATCTCCACGCTGTTGTCCAGCGTCTTGTAGGTGCCACGGTGCCGCTCGTCCTTGGTGGCGTACCGCAGCAGCCGCGCGTGGAGCTCCTTCACCCGGTTCTCGGTCAGCTCGAGGTCGGTGGCTTCGTCGAACACCAGTTGGAGCACCTCGTAGTAGCCGCGGGCTTCTTGGGCGTCTCGGTCAGCCATCTTCTGCATCGACAAGCCACGCATCAGCGCCTCCACTTCGTCGTCCGAGAGCTTGGCGCCCTCGATCCGCGTTGACGCGCCGGTGGAGGTGACCAGCACGGATCGCTTGAGACGGCCCAAGACCTGGGGGCTCAGTCCGGCGAAGTTGGCCCACTGACCCTTGACCTCGTCGATCTGGCCAAGCAAGCGGACGATGTCCGGCGGTACCGAGTTGAGACGGTCGTCAAAGGCGGCCATGCGGGAATCTCACATATTAGATATGTAAGATTATAGGAGATTAGGCCGTATCCTGTCCATCACCGCCGCCTAAAACCGCGACGCGGTCGCCCGTCTACTCCGGCCACCCAGCCTGCCTCAACCGGCATATTATTCATGACTGACGGGTGGCAGTACCCATACGCCCACACGATCCAGCCGAGACAGCCACCCGACTGTCGCGAGACTTGCGACTCGTTTTCGCCCGTTCCACCTAGCTCCCCGTCTGGCTTCGATATTCCTCCACGAAACGGTTGACCCGGTCATCTTCGAAGCCATCCCAGGCGCCGTGCATCTGAAGGCTTTGCGTAAATGCCACGCGGCCGATCTCGGCGATGGCATCGGCTAGCAACGTGTCGTCACCGTCAAACAGGACCCGTCGTACCACCGGGTCCGTCACGATCAGGACGAAGGCCGGCTGGGTCCGACGGCTGTAGTAGCGGGCAAAGCTCGGGTAGAAGTAGGCGCCCGCCACCTTCCCCTGCTTTCCAATAACAACCAGCGCCCCCAACAAGTCGAACTGGCACAAGCTGTCGAGCACTGCCTCATCTTCGGCTGGCACATCGGGGTGGAGCGCCGTAAGGTGCCGTACCACGTTGTGGGCACGAGCCAGCAAGCCCGCTGTTTCCACCGTCTCGAAGATGTGGGCGCGAGACGCCATCGTCAGGGCGTGGCGCAACCAACCGCCGTACCGAGTAACCGATCGGCCGTTGGGCTGGCGATCTGCCAGCTGCCGAACTGCCGACCATGCCTTCAGCCGCACCGCTAGGCCGCCAAGGCCGTAGACGCGCGTTACGACATCAAGCCACAACCACACCGCCGCCTGGCCATCACGGGCCTCGCCGTACTCGTCGATGCCCAACTCGTAGATGCGCACCAGCGCCGCCAAAGCCCGGTCTAGCCACTCGGCCCGTTCGTACCGAATGGCCAGCGCCGCAACGATCGTCACCCGGTCCAACAGGTGCCGCAGTTCCGCTTCATCGTGACCAAGCAGGTCGCTGGCGTCACGCGTGGCCTGTGCCAATACTTCGCGCACCGGGATGTCGTCGTCGCGGCGGATGAACTCGGTGACGGCCTCCCCGAAGCCCTCGGCGTCCATACGCCAGGTCAAGGCGGTAACGGGAAGCTTCTGCAGTTCGGCGGTGGTCGCGGTCGACTGAGCAACCCCGGCAAGCAGTTGCCGGATCTCGGCGCTCCACGTCTCCTTGCGCCGTGCCACGATCTGGTCGATCAACCGCGGCTGATCGGCCGGCATCCACCGCTCGCTCGAACTGCCGTGCCGCACGAACACCTCGCCGACCCGGAAGACGAACTTGTCCTTGCTTTGCCTGTCGACGTAGACGCCGTTTTCTCGGAAGATGGCCCAGCCGTGCTCGTTCGGCCCGACGTAGACGAGGGCAACCGTCTGGTCGTCGACGACGTGGAGGGCGATACGGATGTCAAAGGGCTCAGCCAGGTACTTTGCGAGCTTCTTCCGAACCGTGGCCTCATCGAAGAGCTTGGCGTGCTCCGGCGTCACGTCGGGCACCACATTGCCGTGGTCATCGGCGCCAATGACCAGGTAGCCGCCGTCCGGCTGACTCTGCATGGCGGCAACATCCTTGGCGAACTCCACCACTGCCTGCCGGTCGTTGAGGTCTGCCGTGCACTTGTAGTCGAGCGACGGCTGCTCATGGCCTTCGGCCAGCAACTGGTGCAGCTTCTCCCGAGAGACGGTTGGTTCGACGACCACGGCCATGACAGTCCCTCCTTGCGATCACGGTAGGCCGTGGCAGCCCCTACGCCTCGCCCTACGCGTCGCCTCACGCCTCGCTCTACGCATCGCGCTGACCCCCTGAGGCCGTTACCAGCCACAACCGCCCCGTTCGCCGCGGACAGCCTTCGTCGCAGCGGGATAAGTCCCTGCTCCTGCGGCCCGTCCGTCTCGGATCACCCTCGCGGTCAGCGTCACGGTCGTTCGTCCTCGCCCCAAGCTCCGGGCGCTCCACCTGTGACCCTGACCGCCGAGCGCATCCTCACCGGCCTGACCGCAGGAGCAGGGACTTATCCACACCCCTCGAAATCCTGAGCTGAATATCGGCTTCGCCAAGCCATAAAACGGCACCATCGATTAGGCACCCAGGGCCATGAGCGATAAAATAGAAGTATCAAAACAAGGTAAGCCCTGATTGCAGCAGGGCTCAACCGAGAACGAACCCCGGTTTAGGTTTATGAGGGGCTCATCTCCCAGGTTAGAGCGGACTGCCGATCAGGTCAAGGAAGACAACGTCATGCACTACATCAATCGCACCACCGGTGAAATCATCGACATCAGCCCGTACCGCCTCGAACTACTCCGTGAAGCCCTCCAGGTCGGTCAGCGCCCCGCACGTCTGACCTACCTCCAGCCCGGCCGCGTCTCCTACCTCCGTCGTCGCCGTCGCCTCAGCTGGGGCCACTGGTGCCAGCAATTCACCAGTCAGCTCGGCCCGGTCGTCATTGGTCTCGTACTGCTGTGGGTCCTGCTCGGCGGTGAGGTAACGCTATGAGCTGCGCCGTACTGACCCCACCATCACTCTGGGATGACCTCACGTCACCCCTCTGCTCAGTCACTGACCTCCGCCTGACGGAGCACTACGAAGTCGATTACTGCCTTACGCCCACCGAACCAGCTGACGGCGACGAAACCGACGCCCGCCACTGGACCAGCTACTACTGCGTGGGCTGCCGGGCAGACTTCACCAACCGCCTCCTGGCCTTCGCCCACCTAGCCGACCTCGCACACCAACTGGCTGAGCCCTCTGGTCCGTGAGAAGCGAACTGTCGCCAACCCAACCAACTTAAGGAGACCCCATGAATAAAGCTACTACTACCTCCCAAATAAAGGACACGCCATTCACCCCTCGCCTCGAACACGGCCAACGACTGAGCCTCAAGCTAGGCATCGCCGATAGGCGCAGAATGGCTCGCTTCGGCCGCCGCCTCGGCTACGCCGGCACGATCACCGACCGAATCACCGGCACCCGCTATGAGGTGTACGGGGCGGCTTGCAGCTCGCCACACTGCATCTGCGACGCCGTGGTCTATCCGCTCGATGGTCCGAGCACCAAGCTAACCCAGTCCGCGAAGATCCGGCTAACCGAGATTGAGGCTCGCCAGCTCCAGCTCTACACCCACCTTGACGACCTGCCGAGCACCGATCAGGCTCGCCGCCGCCAGATCAAGGCCGAACTTGCGCAGCTGGCCAGCGAGGAACGCGATATCCGACGCGCCGCGTTATGAGCGCCTACCTGTGCAGCCGCACCCTCTATCAAGCGATCGCCGCCACGATGCACCGCATGGCACTGCAAGAGCGGTCGCCAGGTTGGGGAGCGACACACCAGTTCCTCAACCACGTAACCGGGGTGGACTACCGCCAGGCACCCGCCTCCGAGGTGGAGAACGCCATCACCGGCGTGGTGAGGAAGCTGTACGACTTAAACCGACTAGCGCTCGTGACCCGGTACGGCGACCCCTACCTCCGTGAGGTCCGTCTCGACCTGAGGCCGAGCAAACCACTGACGGACCGAGAACTGGTCAACGCACTCGGTGAAGTCGCCTACCAGTGCGCCGAGTACCTCACAGGCGAAACGCAGCTGTACGACCACCTCAAGCGCTACCAGGCTCAGCTCGCCCTCGGGCTCCTGGTGGCAGGTCCTCGCTAGCGGACCGGCTTCGAGTCCGGTTATAGGACGAAATACCGTCCCGCGCCCAGATGCAGAGACGTCCGCGCCGAGGGGCGCAGCGGCCCGACACGGGGGGTGGTGTCGGGCCCGCCACTCGCGAACAGACGGCATTCCGGGGGGTGGAAGCCATCCGCACCGTGGAATGATAGGGGTGCGGGACAGCCCGCGACAACGGTGATAGGTCGAACATCCAAGAAGCGCGACGCGCATGAAGTCAGACTCATATTGGGGTAACCGTCCGTCACATCAAAGCTTGTACCGTCCGGCGTGATAGGTATCGGCGCTCCTGGGACCGGCGCACGCACCAGCCGTGTCGGCCGCACCCGCGATACGGCCCGGAATGAGCCGCTCACTCGCTTAGCATCACGGTGGGCGGGGCCTGGGCCTCCGTCGCACTGCTCAGAAGACCGTCATGCCACCCAGTCATCCGGTTCTGCGGCCAGCTGGTCTGGACGGCTCACGTGCGGAGCACGGGGCGCTGCGCTCACCACATGCCGAACGAAGAGCACTACGGCAACCAGCGCCAACACCACTCCACCGATCACGAACCACACCATCGTGCCAGCAGCGAGTCCGAGACCGTCCGGTAACAAGGTCATCCACTCCCGAGAGTCGGCGTCCCGCGGGGTCTGTCGTCAGGCGGTCCGCCCGCGTTTCACCGCTCGGGCCCTGGGTGAGACCGAACGAGGCGACCGGCGTCGGCACCCCACCGGACCATCGAGCTTGACAACCTGACCACCGCGGAGCGACGCATCCGTGGTGTGGCGGCCTGACCGCCGCGCCCAAGCACGACGACAGCCGAGATGCGGTGTCGAGCACTCAGGTCGTGCCGCAGTCCTACCTCCGGCGGGAACCCTGGCTCGCGACCACACGTTGGTGGGGTAG
Organism: Actinosynnema sp. NPDC051121; assembly: GCA_040689555.1. Classification (GTDB taxonomy): domain Bacteria; phylum Actinomycetota; class Actinomycetes; order Mycobacteriales; family Pseudonocardiaceae; genus Actinosynnema. Next base: position 15,019 of record JBFBCZ010000037.1, read on the forward strand.
CTGGCCGCGCACACCTGCGCTTGCGGCAGGGCGCATGCGGGTTGAGGTGTCTCCCCGCCACGCTGCCGCTCGTGACCGTCGTACTTGGCCATCGCCGCTCTGTCCCTCAGGTTCCCTCCCCGTTTGACGTTTGAAGGGTCCAATCTGGGTCGGGAGACGGGAGACCACGATGTCTGTGGAACTGTTAGCCGTGTGCATCTCCGCTGGGGCGGGCATCATGGCGGCGGTGATCAACGCCGTCGGCCGCATCGTCGCCGCTCGGCTCGAGACGTCCAGGAACTCGGCTCAGGCCAGCTCCGAAGAGTGAGCGTCGGCCTCTGGCGGGCCCTACGGCCCGCCAGAGGCCCATTGCGGACATCGGGTCAGGCCGCCGGGTCATCCGAAGAGACGTCAGCGCCACCGCTGGGCCAGCTCTCGCTCCGTCTGCCGTTGCTGCACCATCGCGGCCACGTCGAGCATCCCGCCGGTCTCCGTCGCCCCGGAGGCTAACGCCTCGATCGCCTTCGCTGGGATGACGTACCGGGTGCGGACCCGTACCGCGGGAAACGCGTCCTCACGAATCGCTCGGTACAGGGTCGATGGGGCAACGCGGAGAATGCGCGCGGCTTCGGACACGGTGTGGAACAGCGGCGCGTTTGGCGTGTCGGTCATGGTGCAGGGGTTGCCTGGCCGACCAGTCACGAACGCGATTCACAACTGCGTCCACCCGATCGTGTGGCAAAGAGTGGTCGCCAGGACGGTCCGGCCGGAGACGACAGGCACGGCCGCGCCTGTGCGATGAGCTGGCAAGATGTTGGCTCTCAGTCCCCGGACGCGCGAGTGTGCGAATCCCCGACCGCGATCTCAACCAACCGGGGGCTGAGTCATCTCGCCGCACCCGTCAGGCCACGTCGTCCACGTTCGGTCGGTACAGCGGCCTACGGTCGACCATCGCGGCGCGGGTTTTGAGCCGCAGCCACTCCCCGAGATCGCCCTCACGCTCCAGCAGGTAGACGATTTCCCCCAGCTCCGCCAAGACGACGGTCTTCTGCGCCAGTGCGGTGCGGCACTGGTCGATGCTCGTGGCGGCGAAGTCGGAGGCGGAAATGATGAGCCCACGGACGTCGGCGCGGTTGTACACCCGGACAAGGTGCTGTGAGACCCCATCCACACCAAGCGGCTTCTGCCACCACTTGACCTCAACGAGGTACGGCTGGTTGTCCAGCTCGATGAGGCCGTCGATCTGCTCCCCGATCTGCCCACCGTCGGTCGTGGTCAAAGTGAAGCTGTCGCGGACGCCAAGGCCATCGAGCTTGAAGATGTGGTTGAGCAGGCGTTCAAGCTCAAGCCCGCGCTGACGTGGGTCTGTCATGCTGAACAGCTTGGTGAGCTCGCGGTACAGCTGCTGCCGCTGCTCGCGCTTGCGCTGCGCCGCGGCGGCGGCCTCACGCTGGGAACGTAGACGCTCATCCCGTTCCCGGTCGCGCTCCTGCTGCATGCGAACGAACGAGTCCTTGGCGTTGACGAGCTGGCGGACCTTGGCCACCAGCCCCTGCGCCTTGAGTGCATCGGTCGGCCAGCAGGTCGAGAAGTCCTCCCACTCGACCACCCGGCGAACGATCTCGCGACGGGCCCGGAGCCCGGAGTCGCCCTCCTCGTTGACCCGCGCAAGGGCCGTCCGCGCGATGTCGTACTTGTTGATCGAGGTGCGGTCCGCGTCCACCCGACGCTGTACATCGGCCAGGTGACGTTCGTCAACGCCGCAGGCCCGGAAGAAGCGCACCGTGTCCGGCTTCGACTTCTGCAGCAGCGGGATGGTGTCCACCAGCAGGCTGATCAGGTCGGGTGGGTAGTGGTACGGGTCGCTCGCCATGGATCACCTCAGCACGGGCCGTCAGCTCGCCATCTTCTCACGGGCATCTGACACCAACTGGGGTCGACACTCGTGTTCCGCGCCGCAGCATGGCGCACGCAACGAAGCTGCCCGGACACGAGGCGTGACATCGCCCTCATGCGGCGGATCTACCGGTATCTTGGGATCTACGGGATTCGATCTGCTGCGAACGATCCCTCCCCCGCTGGGCTTCCGGCCACGAACTTGCCGGAGGGTCCAAACCCGCCAAGTAGGCGTACCTCCGGCAGGGGAGGAGACCGTTCATGCAAGATCCGAATACCGAGGGATCACCTGAGAGACCACAAGAGCGCGTTGCTCGGCGGCTCGATCGCCTGGCCGTCGCGGTGGAGGCCATCAGGCTGCTCGTGCCTGGCCTCACTGACGGCGGAAGCCCGACGATCGTGTTGACCACCGGGCTTCTCGCCCTCGGTCTCCGTTCCGCGGCTCGGTGGCTGCGCAGGAGGTGACCCGCTGCGGCCGGGGAGCGGGTTCAACAGGGAGGCACCCCTGTTGGCTTCCCGGCCGTTTTGCGTCTACGCCCAGCTTAGCAAAGGCGGGAGACTATCCGGATAGTTTCCCGCCAACGTCTGCCAGTATCACCTGGTCAAGGACAGCGTGCACCCAGCCAGAGGTCGCGCACGCGGCGAGCATCCCTGCGTACGTGCCTGCACCATGTTCATCGACTGGTACCGCCACCACCCGGCCAACCCCTCGCGCAACCTCCGGCAGCTGGCATCGACGCATGGATCGCTCGTACACGACAAGGCGATGCATAGGGCCTTGTCGAGGCCGTAGAGCGCCGATCAGGCGCCATGGGCGGGAGGAAGACCGCTGGAGCCCGACACGGGCCTCAGAGGCGCGCTCAACGCACCACACACGGGAACCCACCCTGTTGCCCCGCACAAGCTCGGCCGAGCTCCTGCACACTGGCCGGTCGGCGCGGCGCACGACGCCATCGATCATGGAACCAGTCGTTTCGCCTGGTAGACTGCGTGTGGCCCGAGGGTGGATAAGCGCTCTCTTGTCTCGTCCAGGAACAAGACGCCGCGGTGGGCTCGGCTCATGGCGCCCGGCTTGGCCATGCCCGTCCCGCCGCCGATCAACGCCACGGTGGACGTCGAGTGGTGCAGGGAGACGAACGGCGGGGTGGTGACCAGCGGTGCTTCCTGGGTCAGGAGGCCGGCGATGGAGTGCACCGCCGTCACCCCCAGGGCCTCCTCCTGCGACAACGGCGGGAGCAGGCCGGCCAGGCGTTGGGCCAGCATGGTCTTGCCCGTGCCCGGCGGGCCGGTCAGGAGGATGTGGTGGCCGCCCGCAGCCGCCACCTCCAGGGCCCACCTCGCCTCCGGCTGGCCGATGACGTCCGCCAGGTCCGGGCCGTCGGGCGGCGGGGCGAGTGCGGGCGGCGTGGTGTGGTGCAGGGTGCGGTCGCCGGCCAGCCAGGCCAGGACGTCGAGCAGGGTGTCGGCGCCGTGCACGGTCATGCCCTCGACCAGGGAGGCCTCCCGGAGCACGTCCGCCGGCACGACGGCCTCGGTCAGCCCGGCCCGCTTGGCCGCCAGCAACGCCGGCAGGACGCCGCGGACCGCGCGGACCCGGCCGTCCAGGGCCAGCTCGCCCAGCAGGACCGTGTCGGCCAGGCGTTCGCCGGGGATCGTCTTCGCCGCGGCCAGCACCACGCACGCGATGGCCAGGTCGTAGCCGGAGCCGTTCTTCGGCAGCGTGGCCGGGGACAGGCCCAGCGTCACGCGCTGGGACGGCCAGTCGTGCCCGCTGTTGCGCACCGCCGCCTTCACGCGGTCCTTCGACTCGTGCAGCGCCGCGTCCGGCAGGCCCAGGAGCTGCGTCTTCACGGTTCCGACGCCGACATCGGCCTCGATCTCCACCGGGACGCCGTCCACGCCGAACAACGCCACCGACCACGTCCGCGCGAGCGCCATCACACGCCTCGCAGGTGGTGCAGGCGGACCTTGCCGCCGGACGGCCACTCGATCGCGATCACGTCGAACCGGATCTCCACCCGGCCGACCCGGTGGACGCTCAACCAGCGCAGCGCCGCCTTCCGCACCCGCTCCAACTGCTCCGACGTCACCGCCTCCAGCGGCGTGCCCCGCGTGGTCCCCGAACGGCACTTCACCTCGACCACGACCAGCCGCGCGCCGTCGGTGGCTATGACGTCCAGCTCACCCTCGTCGCACCGCCAGTTCCGCGCCAGGATCGACAGCCCCTGGTGCTCCAGGTACCGGCACGCCGCGTCCTCGCCACGCCTGCCCAGCTCCGTCGCCGTGCTCATGCCCCGCTCCTCCTCGATCGGTCCTGGTTCGACCTTGCCGAGGTGGTGGAGGGCCGGCGAGGGGCAGTTCGCCGACTGTGGACAACTTCAGCACCTGTGGACAGACGCGGGGGAATTGTCGGTATCGCGTGGTATGGGGCAGAAAACGCAAAGGGGCCCACCCCGTCGGGCAGGCCCCTGCGACTTTGCGGGTATCAGGAGTTGAACGGACCGTCCTCGGGCAGCCTGAGGTCGGGTTTGTCCAGCTCCTCGACGTTGACGTCCTTGAAGGTGATCACGCGGACGTTCTTCACGAACCGGGCGGGGCGGTACATGTCCCACACCCACGCGTCGGACATCCGCACCTCGAAGTAGACCTCGCCGTCCGCGTTGCGGACCTGCACGTCCACCGAGTTGGCCAGGTAGAACCGCCGCTCGGTCTCCACGACGAACGAGAACTGGCTGACGATGTCGCGGTACTCCTTGTACAGCGACAACTCCATCTCGGTCTCGTACTTCTCGAGATCCTCTGCACTCATTACGCCTCCGCGCGGGTAATCATCGAATCCGCGCCCCTCCTCGTCGCGAGCCTGCCACCGCTGGTCTGCGGGGTTGTCCCATTCTGGACCACGGCGGCGGCAACCACGCCGCGCGCCACCCGGTGCGGCGGTTCCAGCCCGTGACGCCGCGCCGCGGCGGCCACGTTCGCATACGACCAGCGGTGTTGCGCACTCGGGCCGTGCTCCGCCAGCGCCGCCGCGTGCTCCGGGGTGCTGTACCCCTTGTGCACGTCGAACCCGTAGGCGGGCAGCTCCTCGTGCAAGCCCGTCATGATCCGGTCCCGCGTGACCTTGGCCAGCACGGACGCCGCCGCGACGCACGCGGCCACCCGGTCGCCCTTGATCACCGGCATGTTCGGCGCCGTGAGGCCCGGCACCGGGAAGCCGTCGGTCAGGACGTACCCCGGATGTGCACCCAATCGTGCGACCGCACGCCGCATGCCCTCGATGTTGGCCACGTGCACGCCGATCAGGTCGACCTCGGCGGCCGGGATCACGATCACCGCGTAGTCCAGCGCGCGCTTGAGCACCAGGTCGTACATCCGGTCCCGCGCGGCGGCGGTGAGCAGCTTCGAGTCGGTGAGCCCGTCGAACTTCGCCGCGTCACCCGGCTTGAGCACGCACGACGCCACCACCAGCGGTCCCGCGCACGCGCCCCGACCGGCCTCGTCCACGCCGGCCACCGGGCCGAACCCGCGCCGGTCCAGCGCGGCCTCGAAGGCCCAGATGCCCGCGGTCTGCCGAACCTGGACGCGGGGCGGCTTGCGGATCACCTGTCGACCTTATCCCAGCCGAGAACCCCGCAACCGCGACCTCACCCGCTTACCGAGCAGCAGCACCGGCCACGCCGCCGCGAAGCCGACACCGGCGGGCAGGGCGTCCTGCCAGGCGGGCGCGCCGATGGCCACGACCTGCGGGTTGTGGTCGCCCACACCCTGCCAGCGCGACGGCGGCAGCACGATGACCCTCGCCTTGCCCACCACGTTGCCGACCGGCACGAGACCGCCCTCGCGGCCGTCGCCCTGGCACCGCGAGTCGCACGAGTCGTTGCGGTTGTCACCCAGCACGAACAGGTAGCCCTCGGGGATCTTCAGCTCCGCGAACGACTCCTGCACGGTGCTGCGGCCCGGCGCCCAGTACACGTACGGCTCGTCCAGCGGCTTGCCGTCGACCAGCACCCGGTTGCGGTCGTCGCAGCACTGCACGGTCTGCCCGCCGACCGCGATCACCCGCTTGACGAAGTCCTCCTCGTTCGCCGAGGGGAACCCCATCAGCGAACCGAGCCCGTGCAGCGCCTTGACCACCGGGTTCGTCGGCTCGGCGGCCACGAAGTCCTGGTTGATCCAGCTGTCCGGGCCGTGGAAGACGACCACGTCACCGGGCTCGGGCTCGCTGAAGTCGTAGGTCAGCTTGTCCACCAGCACCCGGTCGCCGAAGCAGCCGTTGGAGCAGCCGTGCAGCGTCTGCTCCATCGACTCCGACGGGATCATGTAGACCTTGGCCAGGAACGACTGGATCAGCACGGCGAGCACCACCGCCACGCCGATCAGGATCGGCAGCTCTTTCCAGAACGAGCCCTTGCGCTTGGTCGTTTTGCGCGCCCGGGCACGCCACTGCTCGACCTTCTCCTCGTGCTCCGGGTCCCCCTCGTCGGAGGACCCGCGCGACGATGCGACGTCTACCACCCGGTCAGCGTACCGATCAGGGTTGTGAGGCCCTGGTCAACCGCCTCCGCAGCTTCCGGGTGAAGAACACCAGGGGCCACGCCGCGGCCAGGCCGGCGCCCGCCGGGATGCCGCTCTGCCACGCCGGCGCGCCCAGCGAGAGCGCCTGCGGGTTGTGGTCGCCGATGCCCTGCCAGCGCGACGGCGGCAGCACGATGACCCGCGCCTTGCCGATGACGTTCTCCTCCGGCACGGTGCCCGCCAGGCCACCACCGCCCTGCTTGCGGGAGTCGGTGGAGTTGGTGCGGTTGTCACCCATCACCCAGAGGCTGCCCTCGGGGACCTTGACCGGCTCGAACGGGTCGTGGTTCTCCGGGGACGTGCCGGGCTGCCAGTAGATGTACGGCTCGTCCAGCGGCTTGCCGTCGACCTTCACGCGGTGCTGCTCGTCACAGCACTCGACGGTCTGCCCACCGGTCGCGATGACCCGCTTCACGAAGTCGCGCTCGTCCGGCGGCGCGAGGCCGACCAGCGAGGCCACCGACTGCAGGCCCGCCACGATCGGGTTGTCCGAGCGGTTCGCCGCGAAGTCGTTGTTGCCCCAGGTGTCGGGGCCGCGGAACACCACGACCTCACCCGGCTCGATGTCGGTGAAGTCGTAGACCAGCTTGTCCACCAGCACCCGGTCGTTGTTGCAACCGGGGCAGCCGTGGAGGGTCTGCTCCATCGACTGCGACGGGATCACGTACACCCGCGCGAGGAACGTCTGGATCAGGATGGTGAGGACGAGGGCCGTCGCGCCGAGCACGAGCAGTTCGCGCCACAGCGGGGGCTTCTTCTTGTCCTTCTTCGACTTGCCGCCCGCAGCCGAGTCCGGAGTGGACTCGACTGCGGGATCCTGACCGTCTTCGTCAGCGGAGCGGTGCACGGGATCTGCCACGTGGGCAGGCTACTGCTTCCGCGTGTGACCGGCGTCAGGAGGCCGGCTTGGCCTCGGGCTTGGCGTCGCGCTTCTCCTTGATCTTCGCGGCCTTGCCGCGCAGGTCGCGGAGGTAGTACAGCTTCGCCCGGCGGACGGCACCGCGGGAGGCGACCTCGATCTCGGCGATGTTCGGGGAGTGCACCGGGAAGGTGCGCTCGACGCCGACACCGAACGAGACCTTGCGGACGGTGAAGGTCTCACGGATGCCGCCACCCTGGCGGCGGATCACGACGCCCTGGAACACCTGGACCCGCTCGCGGGAGCCCTCGATGACGCGGACGTGGACCTTCAGCGTGTCGCCCGGCCGGAAGCTGGGGATGTCGGAGCGCAGCGACTGGGCGTCAAGAGCGTCCAGGGTGTTCATCGGTGGTCCGTCCTCGTCCTCACGTGTATTGCGTACTCCCCCAGGGCGCGGAACATCTCAAGTTACACACGCGCACGGGGGCGGGCCTAGCGCACGCCGGATGAGTAGAACCGGGTGCAGCAACCTGTCCAGTGTGCCAGACGAGGGGCGGCGGGGAGAAATCGCCCCTAGTCGAGCCCCTCCAGCAGCTTGCGGTCGTGCTTGTCGAGCGCCCCTTCGGGCAGGGCGTCGAGCAGTTCGGGGCGGCGTTCGCGGGTGCGGCGCAGCGACTGGTCGCGCCGCCACCGGTCGATCGCCCTGTGGTTGCCCGAGCGCAGCACCTCCGGCACGGCGAGGTCGCGCCACACCTCGGGCCGGGTGTAGCTCGGGCCCTCCAGCAGGCCGTCGGAGAACGAGTCCTCGGCGGCCGACTTCGGGTTGCCCAGCACGCCGGGCAGCAGCCGGGCCACGGCCTCGACCACCACCAGCACCGCCACCTCGCCGCCGACGAGCACGTAGTCGCCGATGGAGACCTCGTCCACGCGCATCCGGCGGGACGCGTCGTCCACCACCCGCTGGTCGATGCCCTCGTACCGGCCGCAGGCGAACACCAGGTGCTCCTCGGCGGCCAGGTCGTGCGCCATCCGCTGGGTGAACGGCCGACCGGCGGGCGTGGGCACGATCAGGCGGGTGGCCGGGGTGCAGACCGCGTCCAGCGCCTCACCCCAGACCTGGGGCTTCATCACCATGCCGGGACCGCCGCCGTACGGGCTGTCGTCCACGGCCTTGTGCACGTCGTGCGTCCAGTCGCGCAGGTCGTGCACGCCGATGCTGATCAGGCCCTTGTCGATCGCCTTGCCCAGCAGGGCGGCGCGGAGCGGGTCCAGGTACTCGGGGAAGATCGTGACGACGTCAATCCGCATCGAGCAGGCCCTCGGGCGGGTCGAGCACGACGCGCCTGCCGGCGATGTCCACCGTGGGCACGATCTCGCGCACGAACGGCACCAGGGTCTCGTCGCCGTTCTCGCGCTTGACCACCAGCAGCTCGCCGCCGGGACCGTGCACGACCTCCAGCACGGTGCCGACCCTCGTGCCGTCCGCCAGTTCGGCGGTCAGCCCTTCGAGCTCGTGGTCGTAGAACTCGTCCGGGTCGCCGGTCGGCGGCAGGTCCTCGGTGCTGCCGAGCAGCAGCGTGCCCCGCAGCGTCTCGGCGACGTCACGCGTCAGCACTTCCTCGAAACGCACCAGCAGCCGCCCGGAGTGGTTCCGGGCGGCTGCGACGGTGAGGTTGCGGGACGTGCCGTCGCGCAGCTTGGCGGTCAGCACCGAGCCCAGCGCGAACCGGGTCTCCGGTGAGTCCGTGCGCACGTCGACAGCGAGCTCGCCGCTGATCCCGTGCGCCTTGGCCACTCGGCCCACGACGACGTCCATGTGCGCGTTCAGCGGTCGGTGTCGACCACGTCGACGCGCACGCCACGACCACCGATACCGGCCATCACGGTGCGCAGGGCGGTCGCGGTGCGACCGCTGCGGCCGATCACCTTGCCGAGGTCGTCCGGGTGGACGTGGACCTCCAGCGTGCGACCGCGGCGGGTCGTGACCAGGTTCACCCGGACGTCGTCCGGGTGGTCGACGATGCCCCGAACGAGGTGTTCGAGGGCGTCAGCCAACAAGCTCACGCCTCGTCCTTGGCAGCCTCGGGAGCGGCCTCGGCGTCGGCCTTCTTGGCGTCGTCCTTCTTGGCCGACTTCTTCTTCGGGGTGGTCGCCTCGGTGGACGGCGCGTCGCCCGCGGCGGCCAGCGCGGCGGCGAACAGGTCCGCCTTGCTGGTCTTGGGCTCCTTGACCTTCAGCGTGCCCTCGGCGCCCGGGAGGCCCTTGAACTTCTGCCAGTCGCCGGTGATCTCGAGCAGGCGCTGGACCGACTCGGTCGGCTGCGCGCCGACGCCCAGCCAGTACTGCGCGCGGTCGCTGTCCACCGCGATGAACGACGGCTCTTCCTTCGGGTGGTACTTGCCGATCGTCTCGATGGCCTTGCCGTTGCGGCGGGTGCGGGCATCGGCGACGACGATCCGGTAGTACGGCTGACGGATCTTGCCAAGCCGCTGAAGCTTGATCTTGACGGCCACGGGTGTGGGTGCTCCTCGTGCTCTCGTGTGCTCAGGTGCGGGCAGTCCTCACCCGAGTGGGGCACGGGTGGTGAAAGCCCAGGTGTCTGGGGCGCCATGGCACGGTGAGAGGGACCGACCTCGGCGAACAACCAACCATTCTGCCAGACGGTGCTACCGCACCACGAATCGGGCCACGGGGACGCCCGCGTCCTCCAGCGCCGCGCGCACCTCCCGAGCGTGCTCGACCGCGCCCGGGGTGTCGCCGTGCAGGCAGATGGAGTCGACCTCCGCCTCGAGCACGGTGCCGTCCACGGCCACCAGCTCACCCCGTTCGGCGAGCCGCAGCACCTGCGCGACCACGGCGTCCGTGCCGGTCAGGACGGCGTTCGGGGCGCTGCGCGGCACGAGGGTGGCCTCGGGCGTGTACGCGCGGTCGGCGAACGCCTCCCGCACCGGGCGCAGGCCCGCCCGCTCGGCGTGGTGGAGCAGCCGCGAGCCGGGCAGCCCGAGGACGGGCAGGTCGCCGAACGCCTTCACGCCGTCCACCACCGCTCGGGCCTGGCGGTCGTGGTGGACGGTGGCGTTGTAGAGCGCGCCGTGCGGCTTGACGTACTCGACCGCGGTCCCGGCCGCCCTGGCGCACGCGTCCAGCGCCCCGATCTGGTAGAGCACCTCGTCGGCCAGCTCGGACGGGTCCGCGTCGATGAACCGGCGGCCGAAGCCCGCCAGGTCGCGGTACGAGACCTGGGCACCGACCGCCACCCCCGCGCCCGCCGCGTGGCGGCACACCCGGCGCATCGTCGACGGGTCGCCCGCGTGGAAGCCGCACGCCACGTTCGCGCTGGTCACGATGCCGAGCAGGGCTTCGTCGTCGCCCAGGCGCCAGATGCCGAAGCCCTCGCCGAGGTCGCTGTTGAGGTCGATCGAGCGGGCGTTCACGCGGGCATCACCCCGACCGCGACGAGCAGGAGGGTCAGGCCGGGCAGGAAGTTGTTGATGACGTGCGCCACCACGCTCGCGGTGAGCCTGCGCGTGATGAGGCGGGCGATGCCGATGGGCAGCGCGATGACGATGAGCAGCGACGTCCGCAGCGGTTCGAGGTGGCCGGCCGCGAAGATCAGGGTGGTCAGCACGAACGCCGCCCACCGGCTCCAGCGCTGGCGCTCGATCGCGCCCCACAGCAGGCCGCGGTAGATCAGCTCCTCGCACACCGGGCCCACGAAGCACACGTACACGAACATCAGCACGGCCGCCGCGACGGGCAGGCCGGCGCCGTCCACGAGCTCGCCGATCGCGGAGGTGGCGTTCTTGTCGCCGACGACCTTCGACCAGACGAGCGCGGCCACGTAGGTCAGCACCAGGCCGAGCGCGCCCAGCTTGAGGCCGACCTTGACGTCCGCCCAGTCCCAGGCCAGCCGCAAATCCTGGAACGGGCCGTTGCCGCGCAGGTAGGTGATGGTCACCGCGACCGCCGCCGCCAGGACCGTCGGCACCATCGAGCCGACCAGGACGAACGTCACCGAGGAGCCGATGTCCGTGCCCGAGGTGCGGGCCACCGCGGTGATGAACACCGCGCTGAGGACGAACACCGCTTCCACCAGCAGGAACGCGCCGAAGCCCCAGCGCTGGCCGTCGTGCACCGCTTCCGGTTCCCGGCCGACCGCGCGGACGCTGGCGATCAGGCTCGGTGGTTCATCCGGTCGTGTCACAGCCATCCACCCTAAGTCAGCCGGTGTACAGGTAGATGGCGGGCAGCAGGTTGTTCGTGGCGTGCGCCACGACGCTGGCGGCCACCCGGCCGGTGATCATGCGGGCCGCGCCCAGGGCGAGCCCCTGGGCGAACAGGCCCAGCACGCGCCAGCTCTCCTCGTGCAGGAACGCGAAGACGACCGCGGTGAGCGCCAGGATGGCCAGCCTGGGGATCTTGTAGTGCGCCAGCGCCTGCCACAGGGCGCCCCTGGTGAGCAGCTCCTCGGTCAGCGGCGCGCCGAGGAAGACGAACAGCGCCGCGGCGGCGAGCCAGATCGTGCGACCGCCGGAGAGCGCTTCGATCTCGTCCAGCGAGCCGGACCGGTCAGGGTTGATGCGCAGCAGCAGCGCGCCGATGAGCCAGGCGGCCAGCAGCGCCGCGCCGCCCGCGGCCAGGCCGACCTTCACGTCCCGGAGCGTGGGCACCAGGCCGAAGTCCTTGTTCGGCCCGTTGCCCCGGTACCAGGAGATGACGACGGGGCCCAGGCCGAGCAGGACGTTGGGCAGGAAGATCAGCAGCAGCAGCGGGCCGAGCACCGGCGGGTCGGTGATGTCGACCTCGGCGAAGCGGTCGGCCGTCGCGGCGGTGAAGGCGAGGATCGCCAGGTGGTAGCCGCCGAGCCCGGCGAAGAACGCCAGGAAGCCCCAGTGCGCCCGGCCGGTGTCCTGGTCCTGCTGTTCCTCCACTCGTCCGAACGTAGTGGTCCGGCGGGGCGGAGTGCTGCCCGAGGCCGTTCAAGATCACCCTGACGGCGGCAGCACAACCTTCGGGTGGCGGAAGAACTCCGCCACCCGCGGCCCGGTCGCGGATTTCCTACCGCCACCGCCCGCCCGATCGGGGTCAGGCGTGGATGCGACCGCGCAGCATGACCAGCCGCGGGTGGCGCAGGGCGTCGAGGTCCTCGCGGGGGTCGCGGTCGTAGACCACGACGTCGGCCGCCGCGCCCTCGGTGAGGGACGGGAAGCCGAGCCACTCGCGCGCGGCCCAGGAGGCGGCGCCCAGGGCCTGCTCGCGGGTCATGCCGACGCCGTGCAGGGCCTTGACCTCGTCCACGATCCGGCCGTGCTCGATGCCGCCGCCCGCGTCGGTGCCCGCGAACACCGGCACGCCCGCCTCGACCGCCTTCGCGATGGTCTCGGTGTTGCGCGCGTGCAGGTGGCGCATGTGGCTCTGGTAGACCGGGTACTTGTCCGCGCCGGCCGCGATGGACGGGAAGTTCTCGATGTTGATCAACGTCGGCACGAGCGCGGTCCCGTTGCGGGCCATCCGCGCGATCGTGTCGTCGGTCAGGCCCGTGCCGTGCTCGATGCAGTCGATGCCGGCGTCGAGCAGCGCGGGCAGGGCGTCCTCGCCGAAGACGTGCGCGGTGACCCTGGCCTTGTTCTCGTGCGCGACCTTGATCGCCTCGGTGAGCGCGTCCGCGGTCCACAGCGGCGCGAGGTCGCCGGTCGCGCGGTCAATCCAGTCGCCGACCAGCTTCACCCAGCCGTCGCCCGCCTCGACCTGCTCGGCCACGGCGGCGGGCAGGTCGGCCGGGTCCTCGATCTCCACGCCCAGGTACTTGATGTACCGCTTGGGCCGGGCCAGGTGCCTGCCCGCGCGGATGATGCGGGGCAGGTCCAGCCGCTCCTGCAACGGTCGGGTGTCCAGCGGCGAGCCGCAGTCGCGGATGAGCAGCGTGCCCGTCCGGCGGTCGGCGAGGGCCTGGTCCACCGCCTCGGGCAGGTCGACCACACCCCGGGGGCCCAGGCCGACGTGGCAGTGCGCGTCGACCAGGCCCGGCACCAGGTAGCCGCCGGTGCTGACGGTGGTCGCGCCGGGCACCGGCTTGGTGCGGATCCGCCCGTTGACCACCCAGACGTCCCTCGGGTCGCCGCCCTCGGGGAGGACCACGCCCCGCAGGTGCAAGCCGCTCACTTGTCGAACTTCAGCTTCGACGGGTCGAAGCCGGGCGGGAGCTGGTCGAAGCCGCCCAGGCCCGGCGGGAGCGCGGGACCGCCACCGCCCTGGGTGGGCATCCCGGGGGGCAGCATGCCGGGCATGCCGGGGAACCCGCCGCGCACCTTCGGCGGCGTGGGGCCGCGACCCTTGCCCTTCTTGCCCTTCTTCCCCTTGCCCTTGCGGTTGTTCTTGCCGCCCGCGCCGGGCAGGCCGAAGCGGCCGGCCATCTGGCTCATCATCTTGCGCGCTTCGAAGAAGCGGTTGACCAGGTCGTTCACGTCGCTGACCCGCACGCCGGAGCCGTTGGCGATGCGCAGCCTGCGGGACGCGTTGATGATCTTCGGGTCGTCGCGCTCGGCCGGGGTCATGCCGCGGATGATCGCCTGGACCCGGTCCAGGTGCTTCTCGTCCAGGGAGGCCAGCTGGTCCTTCATCTGGCCCGCGCCGGGCAGCATGCCGAGCAGGTTCGCGATGGGGCCCATCTTGCGCAGGGCCAGCATCTGCTCCAGGAAGTCCTCCAGCGTGAGCTGGCCGGAGCCCATCTTGACCGCGGCGGCTTCCGCCTGGTCGGCGTCGAACGCCTGTTCCGCCTGCTCGATCAGGGTGAGCATGTCACCCATGCCCAGGATCCGGCTCGCCATCCGGTCCGGGTGGAAGACGTCGAAGTCCTCCAGCTTCTCCCCGTTCGAGGCGAACAGGATGGGCTGGCCGGTGACCTCGCGGACGCTGAGCGCCGCACCACCGCGGGCGTCGCCGTCGAGCTTGGTGAGCACCACGCCGGTGAAGCCGACGCCGTCGCGGAACGCCGTGGCGGTGTTCACCGCGTCCTGGCCGATCATCGCGTCGACCACGAACAGCACCTCGTCGGGCTGCACGGCGGCGCGGATGTCGACGGCCTGGCGCATCATCTCCTCGTCCACGCCGAGGCGGCCCGCGGTGTCGACCACGACGATGTCGTGCTGCGCCCGCTTGGCCTCCTCGATGCCCTTGCGGGCCACGTCGACCGGGTCGCCCACGCCGTTGCCGGGCTCGGGGGCGAACACGGGCACGCCCGCCCGCTCGCCGACCACCTGCAGCTGGGTGACCGCGTTGGGGCGCTGGAGGTCGCACGCCACCAGCATCGGGGTGTGGCCCTGGCCCTTGAGCCACTTGGCCAGCTTGCCCGCCAGGGTCGTCTTGCCCGCGCCCTGGAGGCCCGCGAGCATGATCACGGTCGGCGGGTTCTTCGCCAGGCTGAGCCTGCGGGTCTCCCCGCCGAGGATGCCGACCAGCTCCTCGTTGACGATCTTGACGACCTGCTGGGCCGGGTTCAGGGCCTGGCTGACCTCGGCGCCCTTGGCGCGCTCCTTGACCTTGGCGATGAACGTGCGCACCACGGGCAGCGCGACGTCGGCCTCCAGCAGCGCGACCCGGATCTCGCGCGCGGTCGCGTCGATGTCGGCCTCGGACAGCCGCCCCTTGCCCCGCAGGTTCTGCAGGACCGAGGTGAGCCGGTCGGAAAGGGTGTTGAACACGATGCCGCCAGACCTCGCACGTCGTCGGTGGGTTCCTCGCACTCAGGGTAGCCGTTCACGCCGGCGTCACCGACAGGCGCAGGTGGTCACGCCGGGTCAGCAGGGTCAGGCCGTGCCAGCCGCGCGGCGGCACGCCCTCGGCGAACCGGGCGCGCAACCTCGTCGCGCGGCGCACGTGCCGGGCGAACGACCGCGACCGGATCAGCCTGCCCCGCTCGACCTGGCCGGACAGCGCCTCCTCCGCGCTCGCGTCCAGCCACAGGAAGTGCCGGGTCCGGTTGGTCAGCGCGCCGACGGCGACGAGGCCGGCGCGGGTGGTCGGCCGGGTGGACGGCTCGTGCACGAGCAGCAGGCCGTTCGCGGTGATCGCGAACCACACGATGCGGAGGCGGTGCACGAGGTGCACCAGCGGGCGGTAGAAGCGGTACGGCAGCGCTTCGGGGAAGAAGGCGCGGAGCCTGGTCCGCACCTGGTCGGAGTCCAGCACGACGGCGGGCGCGCCGTCCGTGTCGGCGGCGGCGAGCAGCGTCGACTTGCCCGCTCCCGGCAGTCCGGCCAGCACGACCAGCGAGCGCGGCCTCACGGCGACAGCGGTCATCGCATCCATACTAAAGAGACGTTTCGGACGTCCACGAGTTCCGACGTGATCGGGAGCGGCCCAACCCCTCGACGGGCCGCTCCCCGATCACGCGGTGGCGATGGTCCCCGCCGGTGCCCCCCGGTCCGCGCGGTCCCCCCGTGCCACGGGAGAAGCCTCTCCCGGGACGGGGGTCCACCGGCAGCGTGAGCACCCTCGGTCGGTTGTGCGTAGACCTACGCAACTTCAGCCGGCGGCGAGCAGCACGGCCCGTTCGACGCGTCGCCGCTGGTTGGCGTCCATCCCGCCGGCGCCCGAACCCGCCGGCACCGTGATGGCGAACGAGTCCACCACCGTGGAGCCCAAGGTGGACACCCGCGCCCACACGATGTCCACACCGGACTGCTCCAACGCGTCGGCGACGTGGTGCAGCAGGCCGATCCGGTCCGCCGCGCGCAGTTCCAGCACCATCGCGCCGGTCGACTCGTCGTCGAACCAGAGCACCTTCGGCGGCGGCGGGTCCTGCGGCGGGCCGCCGTAGTCGCGCTCCTTCGCGGCGAGCTTGTCGGCCAGCGCGAGGGAGCCGTCCAACGCCCTGGTGAGCTGCTCGCGCAGCAGCGTCACGTCGGGCAGCGAGCCGAACCGGGGCGACACCGTGAACACGTCGACCGCGGCTGCCCCGAGAACGGGATCGCTGTGGGAGCGCAGGGTCGCGGCGTGCACTTCGAGGGAGTTGAGCGCGAGCACGCCTGCGGCCCGGGAGAGCAGCCCCGGCCGGTCGGGCGCGACCACCGTGACGGTGGCCGAGTGGTCGCCGCGGTCGATCAGGACGTCCGGCTTGCCGCTGTCCAGCACGGCCTGCGCGAGGTCCTGCTGGCGCTGGTCCAGCGGCTCCGGCTTGGGCAGCGGGTCGCCCGCCATCGCCGTGCGGCAGCGCGCGACCAGGTCGCTGATCAGCGAGGCCTTCCAGTCCGACCACACGCCCGGCCCGGTGGCCACGGCGTCGGCCTCGGCCAGCGCGTAGAGCAGCTCCAGCAGCACCGGGTCGCCGCCGAGGGTGTCCACCACCCGGCGCACGGTGGCCTCGTCCTCCACGTCACGGCGGGTCGCCGTGTGCGGGAGCAAGAGGTGGTGGCGTACCAGCGCGGTGAGCGTGGCCACGTCCTGCGGCCACAGGCCGAGCCGTTCGGCGATCTGCGTGGTGATCGCCGCGCCGACCTCCGAGTGGTCGGCCTGCCTGCCCTTGCCGATGTCGTGCACCAGGGTGCCGAGCAGCAGCAGGTCCGGCCGGGACACCCTGGTCACCAGGCGGGCCGCGTGCGCGGTGGCCTGCACCAGGTGGCGGTCCACGGTCCAGGTGTGGGCGGCGTCGCGGGGCGGCAGGTCGCGCACCGCGCCCCACTCGGGGAACAGCCTGCCCCACAGGCCGGTGCGGTCCAGCGCCTCGACCACGTCGATCAGGCCCGTGCCGCTGCCCAGCAGGGCCAGCAGCTCCTCGCGCGCCTCCCGGGGCCACGGCTGGCGCAGCTCGGGGGCGGAGTCGGCGAGCTTGGCCAGCGTGCCCGCGGCGATCGGGTGCTTGCTGCGGGCGGCGGCCGTGGCGACCCGCAGCAGCAGGGCCGGGTCGCGGCTCGGCACCGCGTCACGCGCCAGCGCCACCTCGGAGCCGTGCAGCACGACGCCCTCGTCCAGCGGACGCCTGGCCGGCGTCCGGCGGAGCGGGGATCGGGCGAACACGCCCAGCCCTCGCTTGGGGACCGCGGCGCGCGCCGTGCGCATGGCCACGTCCACCGCGTAGACGATCGTGCGCGCGGCGGAGGACATCGAGCGGGCCAGCGTGAAGCGGTCCTGCAGGCCCAGCGCGGTGGCGACCTCGTCGCCGTCCTGCGCGCGGAGCACGTCGCGCGGTTTGCGCGCCACCCGCCGCAGCTCGGTGCGCACGTCCAGCAGCAGCTTGCGGGCCTCGTTGACCTCGGCGGACGGCCGGTCGGTCAGCTGCGCCGCGCTCAACGCGTCGAGCAGCGTCACGTCCCGCAGCCCGCCGCGGCCGTGCTTGAGGTCCGGCTCCACGCGGTGCGCGATCTCGCCGCTGCGCGCCCACCGCCGCGACGCGGACTCGGCCATCTCGTCCAGCCGCGTGCGCACCCCCGTGCGCCACGCCTGCCGGGAGCTGTCGGCCAGCCGTTGGCTGATCTCCTGGTCCCCCGCGATGTGGCGGATGTCCAGCAGGCCCAGCGCGGTGCGCAGGTCACCGGCGGCGACGCGCAGCGCCTCGCCGACCGTGCGCACCGAGTGGTCCAGGCCGATGCCGGAGTTCCACAGCGGGTACCAGAGCTTCTCGGCGATCTCGTCCACGCCCTTGTGCCCGTTGTGCACCAGGAGCAGGTCCAGATCGGAATAGGGCACCAGCTCTCGCCTGCCCAGACCCCCCACGGCGACCAGCGCGACCCCACTGCCCGGCCCGCCGACGCCCGACTGCGAGGCGTGCGCGGTGAGCCAGAACTCGTGCAGGTCCACCAGTGCCTCGCGCAGCGACTCCCCCGTCAAACGGCGCCGACCTGGCGCGAGCAGCCGATCGCGTGCTCGCACCAGGTCGTCAGCCGTGACGACGGCCGCCTCGGCGTTGTCCATACGGCCGTCTCCCATTCCTACTCCGGATCCCTATAGGGCATCCGAGCCGCGCTCCCCGGTGCGGACCCGGATGACGGTGTCGACCGGCGTCACCCAGACCTTCCCGTCACCGATCTTGCCGGTGCGCGCGGCCTCCACGACGGCGTCGAGGACCTTCTCGACGGCGGCGTCGTCGATCAGCACCTCGATGCGCAGCTTGGGCACGAAGTCCACGGCGTACTCGGCGCCCCGGTAGACCTCGGTGTGGCCCTTCTGCCTGCCGTACCCCTGGACCTCGCTGACGGTCATGCCCAGCACGCCCAGCTGCTCCAGGGACGCCTTCACGTCGTCCAGGGTGAAGGGCTTGATGATCGCGGTGACCAACTTCATGACTTGTTGCTCCCCTCGAGGACCGCAGTGGCGCCGGCGGCGACACTGGGCTTGCTGCCGCTACGGGCGCCGATGCCGCTGCCGAACTCGTACGCGGTCTCCGCGTGCTCGGCCTCGTCGATGCCGGCGACCTCGGCCTCCTGGTCGGCGCGGAAGCCGACGGTGACCTTGACCAGGTAGCCCAGGATCAGGCTGAGCACGAACGAGTAGGCGAGCACGGCGAGCGCGCCCACGACCTGCCGCCACAGCTGGTCCACGCCGCCACCGTAGAAGAGGCCGTCGATCCCCGCCGGGGCGGCGGAGCTGGCGAAGAAGCCGATCAGGATGGTGCCGGAGAGGCCACCGACCAGGTGCACGCCGACCACGTCGAGCGAGTCGTCGAAGCCGAAGCGGTACTTGAGGCTGACCGCCAGGGCGCACAGGGCGCCGGTGATCGCGCCGATCGCGATGGCGCCGAGCGGTGTGACCGAGGAGCAGGACGGGGTGATCGCGACCAGGCCCGCGACGATGCCGGACGCGGCGCCGAGGGTGGTGGCGTTGCCGTCGCGGACGCGTTCCACGAGCAGCCAGCCGAGCATCGCGGCGGCGGTGGCGACCAGGGTGTTGACGAAGGTGACGCCGGCGGTGCCGTTCGCGGCGAGGGCGGAGCCGGCGTTGAAGCCGAACCAGCCGAACCACAGCAGGCCGGCGCCGAGCACGACCAGCGGCAGGCTGTGCGGCTTCATCCGGTCCTTCGGCCAACCGACGCGCTTGCCGAGGACCAGCGCCAGCGCGAGGCCCGCCGCACCGGCGTTGATGTGGACGGCCGTGCCGCCCGCGAAGTCGATGGCGAGCAGCTTGTTGGCGATCCAGCCGCCCGCGTCGACGACGTTGCCGGCAGCGTCCTTGCCGTCGAAGTCGAACACCCAGTGCGCGACCGGGAAGTACACCAGCACGGCCCACAGGCCGGCGAAGAGCAGCCACGGCCCGAAGCGCGCCCGGTCGGCGATCGCGCCCGAGATCAGCGCCACCGTGATGATGGCGAACATCGCCTGGAACGCGACGAAGACGGTGGTCGGGATCGTCCCCGACAACGCCTCCTTGCCGAGCAGGCCGTCCAGGCCGAAGAACTCGAACGGCTTGCCGAGCAGACCGGCCCCGACGTCGGTGCCGAACGCCATCGAGTAGCCGACCAACACCCAGAGCACACCGACCACGGCGATTGCGCCCAGGCTCATCATCATCATGTTGAGCACACTCTTCGACCGGACCATGCCCCCGTAGAAGAAGGCAAGTCCCGGCGTCATCAACAGCACCAGTGCGGCACTGGTGAGCACCCAGGCGGTGTCCCCTGTATCCACGTCGACCTCCACTGCACGTCGGTTGCAGGGAGCATCGGTATGGCCTGTTTCGCGCGGTTGCGCGTGAGGTTTCGCGCAGGTGAACTGTCCGACCCCTGGTGTTACGGCCACGTTTCGCGCGCTTGAAGCGGGCAGTTCCGCCCGCGATCAGTCCGGGTCGCCGCGAATTTTCCGGTGACGGACGGTGCGAGCGCGCCTCGCCGGTGCGGTGGTTCGTGTGATGCGCCGGAGTGACCCGACGACGCTGGGTCACCAACGGTCGGGCGGTGTTCGCGGTCGAGCCTGCCAGACCGGCACGGGCCGCCCGCACCGGGTGGTGGGGGCGGCCCGTGCGCGGTGCTATCCCAGCCAGCCGGGGATGGCCGGGGTCGGACCCGCCGGAACGGGCTTCGCGTCCAGGGACGCGACCGACTCCGGCGCGGGCTCCACGGCCTCGCACCGGGCTCCCGGGCGCGGGGTCTTGAGGTTGATCAGGTAGTCGTCCGTCGCGCCGGTGGTGCAGTCGCTGCGGCCGTAGACGCCGTGGCCCCAGCCCTCGTAGGTCAGCAGGACCGTGGTGTCGCGGCTCTGCCGGTGGGCGTTGGCCGCCCACTCGTACGCGGTGGCGGGGTCGTGCAGCGCGTTCAGCATGAGGATCTTCGGCGCGTCCTCGATGTCGAGCCGGTGCTGAGGGTTGTTCACCTTCTCCGGCAGGCCGATGCAGCCCGCCGTCGCGGTGTGCCCGAGCGACGAGCCGCGCATGTGCGGCGCGAGCTGCCGGGCGCGGTCGACCAGGGCGGCGAACTGCCGGTGGTCGCGCACCCGGATCGCCCAGTCCTGGCAGAACACGGCCGGGAACGGGTTGCGCGCGGTCTCCTCGGCGAACGCGGCCTTCGCCGGCGTGCCCGCGCCTAGTTCGACCAGGAACTCCGAGAGCGGCTGCCACTGCGGGCCGTAGAACGCGCCGAACGAGGTGCGGATGATGACGTCGGCGGTCAGCTTGCGGCCCGGGTCGGACGGATCGGTGATCTCACCCCGGTCGGCCCGGGCGAGCAGGTCGTCCCAGGCCTTGGCGACGTCCTGGCCGTGCAGCGCGCACGACCCGGTCCGGTCGCACCACTTCACGAACTCGCGGAACGAGTCCTCGGCGGTCGCGGCCTCGGTCTCGTTGAACCGCCACGTGCCGAGGCTGTGGTCCATGTTGGAGTCGATCACCATGGCGCGGATGTTCCGGCCGAACTCCTCGGCGTACTGCTGGCCGATGAGGGTGCCGTAGGACACGCCGTAGTAGTTGATCTTGCGCTCGCCGAGGGCCTTGCGCAGCGCGTCGACGTCCTTGACCACCGCGCCGGTGTCGGCGTGGTCGTAGATCGGGCCGCTGCGCGCGCGGCAGTCGGCGGCCAGCTCCCGGTTGTAGGCGGCGAGGGCGTCGAACTCCCTCTGGTCGGTCGGGTACACCGAAGGCTGCCGCGTCAGCACCTCGACCGAGCACTGCACCGGTTGGCTGCGGGCCACCCCGCGCGGGTCGAAGCCGATGATGTCGAACCGCTGCTGGACGTCCTGGCTGAACCGGGCGTCCGCCCCCAGCGCGGCGTTCACGCCCGAGCCGCCGGGACCGCCGGGGTTGATGACGAGCACCCCGATCCGCTTGGCCGGGTCGGTGGCCTTGCGGCGGGCGACCGCGAGGTCGAACTGCTCGCCGCGAGGGTTCGCCCAGTCGATGGGCAGCCGCACCGTCCCGCACTCCACCTCGGCCAGTTCCGGGCACGGCCGCCAGTCGATCCGGCCCGCGCCCGACGCCTCCGGCTCCCCTTGGGCCGACGCCAACGACGTCGAGCCCACTACGAGCGCCAACGCGGTGGCGACACCGCCGAGCGCCCTGATGATCGGTCGCACAGGTTCCTCCCTAGTTCCTGTTCACCCAATCGGGTTTTCGCAGGCTCCCAGGGGTGCCGAACACGCCACAACCGACTGAAGTCGTACCGGTTGTCAGCCCATGGGCTGACAACTTCTCCCCTGCTTCAGCGCAAGTCCTGGTAGCGCTGGGTGATCACCCTGAGACCGTCGGCGGTCAAGCCACCGAACAGCCGCAGGCGTGCCATCCCGCCGTCCGGGTAGATGTCGAGCCGCGCGTGGGTGGCCTCGGGTGCGCCCTCGACCCGGAACCGGTGGCGGGTGTCGGGCTGGAGCCGGGTGCGCGGCAGCACGTCGAACTCCGCGCCGGTGCGCGCGTCACGGCCCCGGACCGACGCCCAGCCCGGCGCGTTGCCCTTGAAGTGGCTGGTGTCCAGTTCCGCGAGCCGGATCACGCCCGGCGCGGCCAGCTCGACCTCGACCCAGTCGTTGCCGTCGTCACGCCGGCGCGCGGTCTCCCAGCCCTCGCCCATGACGGTGGCCTGACCGGGCGCGATGAGGTTGCTCGGGTCGCTGTAGAACATGTTGCTGCACCCGGTGACCGACGCGCCGTTCTCCAGCGCGGCCAGGTCCAGCGCGTCCGGCAGGATCAGGTCGGGGTCCACGACCGGCGTGCCGTGCACGCGCAGCCTGGCCACCCCGCCGTCCGGGTGCATGGTCAGCCGGACGTGCGTGTAGCGGCGGCGCGCGGACACCTCGAAGTAGTGCTTGCGGTCGCCTCCGAGCGGCGACTTCGGCACCACGGTCTCCCAGTCGGCCAGCTCGTCGGGCGCGGGGTGGCCCCGGGCGGACGTCGCCTCGACCGACGCGAACGGCGGGTAGTTGCCCTTGAAGAACGCCGTGTCGACCACGACGCCCTTGATCACGCCCGGCAGGCCGAGCCGGACGATCGCCCGGTCCACGCCGCTCTCCCGCCTGCGGCGCGTCTCCCACCCGTCGTAGACCTGGCCTTTGTGCCCGAACGTGTAGCTCTGGTACTGCGGTTCGGGCTTGCGGATCAGGTTCTCGCGCTCGGCGAACGACTCGTCGTCGGCCCACACCACGCTGCCGCCCACCGCGCGGCAGGCCAGGTCGGGCAGTCGGGTCCAGCCGGGGACTTCCGTCATGCGTCTCCTCCGTCGGGGTTCCTGGTCAACAGCCGCCCGCGCGGCCGGTCGTCGACGGGCCGGCCGCGCAGCCACGTCTGCCGCACCACGCCCGCCAGCGGACGGCCGTGGTAGGGCGTGACGGGGTTGCGGTGGCGCAGCGCGGCCCGGTCGACCACGAACGCGTCGTCCGGGGCGAACACGCAGAAGTCGGCGTCCGCGCCGGGCGCGATGCGGCCCTTGCGGTCCAGGCCGACCAGGTCGGCGGGGTTCGCGGCCATCCACCGGACCACGTCGGCCAGCCCGTGCCCGCGTTGCCTGGCCTGGGTCCACACGGCCGACAGGCCCAGTTGCAGGCTCGCGATGCCGCCCCACGCGGTGGCGAAGTCGCCCTCCTTCAGGTCCGGGGTGCACGGCGAGTGGTCGGAGACGACGAGGTCGACCAGCTCCTCCCGCAACGCCCGCCAGAGCTGCTCGCGGTTGGCCGCGTCACGGATCGGCGGGCAGCACTTGAACTCCGTCGCCCCGTCGCCGATCTCCTCCGCGACGAACGTCAGGTAGTGCGGGCACGTCTCGGCGGTCACCCGCAGCCCGAGCTCCTTGGCGGTCCGCACCTGCCGCACGGCCTCGCCGCTGGACAGGTGCAGCACGTGCAGCCTGGCCCCGGTCTCGTTGGCCAGGTCCACCACGGTGGTGACGGCGTGCGTCTCGGCGGCGTGCGGGCGCGAGTCGAGGAACGCCCGGTAGCCCGGGCCCGGCTCGGTGACCTCGTGCGGGTCCTCGGCGTGCACGATCGTGAGCGCGTCACGCGACCGCAGCCTGGTCAGGGCGGCTCTCAGCTCGTCCTCGGTGACGTGCGGGAACTCGTCCACGCCCGAGTGGACCAGGAAGCACTTGAAACCGAACACGCCGGCGTCGTGCAGAGCCGCCAGGTCGTCCAGGTTGGTCGGCACGATGCCGCCCCAGAAGCCGACGTCGACGTGCGCCCTGCCGCGCGCCGCCTCCCGCTTGGCCTCGAGCGCGGCGACGGTGGTCGTCGGCGGCAGGCTGTTGAGCGGCATGTCGACGATGGTCGTGACGCCGCCGGCCGCCGCCGCCCTGGTCGCGGTCTCGAAGCCCTCCCAGTCGCTGCGGCCCGGGTCGTTGACGTGCACGTGCGTGTCGACCAGGCCCGGGAGGAGGACTTCGTCGTCGGCCAGCGTCACGACGGTCTCGGCGTCCAGGCGGTCGGCCACGGCGACGATCCGACCGTCCTGGACGCCCACGTCGGCGCGGCGCTCACCGTCGGGGGTGACGACTCGGGCAGCGCGGAGCACCAGGTCCATGCGCGCCACTCTCCCAGGACGTGACCGGTCGCGGGAGGGGGTCTCACGCCCGCATTGTCTTCCGCACTCCGAAAGTTTTCTTCTGTGTAACGGGAGAGAAGGCGGGCTCGCGGTGGCGGCGCAAGACTGTTGACACGCTCGGAGGGGCACTCGTACCGTCCCTCTTTGCGGAAATGGGATTCCGCGATAC
Source organism: Actinosynnema sp. NPDC051121 (assembly GCA_040689555.1). GTDB lineage: Bacteria > Actinomycetota > Actinomycetes > Mycobacteriales > Pseudonocardiaceae > Actinosynnema. The sequence continues at coordinate 39,438 of JBFBCZ010000037.1, forward strand.
AAAAAGGGGAGCCTCTGTGCCCGACCTGGAAGGGTTCAACTCCGCGCCCGCGGACCGGCTCCGCCCCCTGCTCACCGACTGCCTCGCGGTGCCGCGTTGGGTCGACGCGGTGCTCGCCGACCGCCCTTACCCCGACGTGGACGCGCTGCTCGCCGCCTCGGCTCGGCACGCGGACCTCAGCGACGCGGAGGTGCACGCCGCCATCGCGGGCCACCCCCGGATCGGGGAACGGGCCACCGGGGACGGGGTCGCCGCGAAGTGGTCGGCCGACGAGCAGTCCGGCGTCACCGCGTCGCTCGCCGACCGGCTGCTCGCCGCCAACGCCGCCTACGAGGACCGGTTCGGGCACATCTACCTGGTGTGCGCCACGGGGTTGAGCGGCGAGCAGGTGCTGGCCGACCTCACGTCCCGCATGGGCAACCCGCCGGACGAGGAACTGCGCGTGGTGAACCGGGAGCTGGCCAAGATCGCGGCGCTGCGGTTGAGGAAGGTGCTGGCGGCATGACACACCCGAAGTCGACGTCGTTGTCCACGCACGTGCTCGACGCCGAGGCCGGTCGACCGCGCGCCGGCGTGCCCGTCCGGTTGGAGCGCGACGGCGAGGTGCTGGCCGAGGGCGTCACGGACGACGACGGCCGGCTGCGGTTCGACCGGGACCTGGCGCCCGGCGTGCACCGGCTGGTGTTCGAGGTGGACACGCCGTTCTACCCGGAGATCACAGTCGCGTTCCGCGCCACCGGGGAGCCGCCCCACCTGCACGTGCCGATCCTGTTGAGCCCGTTCGCCTTCACGACCTACCGAGGGAGCTGACCGATGGCCATCGTCCTGGGGCCCAACCAGTACGGGAAGGCGGAGACCCGGCTCGTCACGGTGACCCGCGACGGCGCCGTGCACACGATCAAGGACCTCACGGTCGGCACCTCGCTCCGCGGCGACCTCGCGGACACCCACCTGACCGGCGACAACTCCAAGGTGCTGGCGACCGACACGCAGAAGAACACCGTGTACGCCTTCGCCAAGCAGGCGCCGGTCGGCGAGATCGAGGACTTCGCGCTGCGCCTGGGCCGCCACTTCGTCTCCTCCCAGGAGGCGATCACCGGCGCGCGCGTGCTCATCGACGAGCACGCGTGGCAGCGCATCGAGGGCAACGACCACTCGTTCGTGCAAGGCACCAACGAGAAGCGCACGACCGCCGTGACGATCGACGGCGACCGCGCGTGGGTCGTGTCGGGCGTGCGGGACGTGGTGGTGCTCAAGTCGACCGGGTCGGAGTTCCACGGCTTCCCGCGCGACGAGTACACGACGCTGCCGGAGACCGACGACCGGATCCTGGCCACGTCGGTGACGGCGCGGTGGCGCTACCAGGCCACCGGCGCAGCCGGGGATCGGACCACCGAGGGGATCGACTGGGCGGCGAGCTTCGCCGAGATCCGGCGGCTGCTGCTGACGACGTTCGCGACCAAGCACAGCCTGTCGTTGCAGCAGACCCTGTACGCCATGGGCGAGGCGGTGCTGCTGGCCCGGCCCGAGGTGGCGGAGGTGCGGCTGTCGATGCCGAACAAGCACCACTTCGCGGTGGACCTGTCGCCGTTCGGGCTGGAGAACGACAACGAGGTGTTCCACGCCGCCGACCGGCCGTACGGGCTGATCGAGGGCGCGGTGCTGCGTGACGACGCGGAGGACGCCGGGTCGGCCTGGTACACGCTGCCGTCGTTCTGAGCGGTCGGCCGCCCGGGTCACTGCTGGTGCAGCGCCATGCGTTGCAGCCGCCAGGCGTGGAACAGGTCGGCCTCCTCGTACCAGTCCACCAGGGTCGGCCGGCGGGCGGTGAACATGAACTCCAGCAGGAGCTCTCGGTACGTGGACAGCGGCACGCCCACGCCGGGCGGGAAGTCGGTGTAGGTCTCGTCCACGTAGGGCGCGTCGGGCTCGCCCTTCGGCCAGCCGGTGAAGTCGTCGTCCACGTAGTTGAGGTAGCCCCACCGGCCCCGCACGGCGAGCACCAGGTTGTGGTCGCTCTCGCCCTCCGCGTCGGGCGCGCGCCCGAAGTGCTCCAGCATCCCGTCATTGCACTCGGGCCGCGCCAAGGCGGCGATGAGCACGTCCACGTCCGCCGCGCACGCCACCACCTGGTAGCGGAACTCCGCCCGCTCCAGGTCCGGCAGCCCGGTCCACAACCCGGCCCGCATGGTCATGAACACACCCTGGCCGCTCACACCCGAATCGGCCTTTCGCTGGTTCGAGGATCACCCCATCCAGCGATGCCACGATCACTCTCGTCTGGCTATGGCGTGCAATTCGATCACCGTGAGTCCAGTCGCGCGGTGGATTTCGTCCTCGTTCAGGGCACCGCAGTCCAAGGCTCGGAGGAACGACGTGGACAGCGCCTGGGCGGTCGCGGGCTCGTCCAGCACCGAACCGCCCGCCCGCGCCACGTACGCCTTGAGCCGGCGCGCGTCGGCCTCCACGCCTTCGAGGTGGAACGCGTGCACGGCCGCGTACCTGGTCACCAACTGCGCCGGGTGCAGGTCCCAACCCTGGTAGAAGCCGTGCGCCAACGACCGCCGCACCAGCCGGTAGTGGGTTCGCCAGCCCTCGTGGACGTCGTCGCCCACCGGCAGCACGTTGGTGGAGCCGTCGGACAGCGCGACGCCCGTGCCGGCCGCGGACACCTGCATGACGTTGCGGGCGAAGTCGCACGCGCCGTGCGCGAGGTGCTGGTGCGCCGCGCCCAGGCCGCAGCCCGCCGTGTAGTCGTACGTGCCGAAGTGCAGGCCGGTGACCCGGCCGCGGCCCGCCTCGATGAACCTCGGCAGGGCCAGCCTGCCCTCGGGGTCCACGATCGACCGTGTCGTCTCGACCTGGATCTCGAACCGCAGGGGCAGGCCGAACAGGTCCAGCACGTCGCCGAGCACCTCCACCTGCGCGACGGAGGTGACCTTCGGAAACGTGATCACGAAACCCTCGGGCGCCTCGCCCAGCGCGGTGAGGAAGACGTCCAGCGTCCGGATGCCGCGCTCGCGCGTCGACCTGGTGTCGAACGACTTCATCCGCAGCCCGAACCGCGGCGGCGCCGTGCCGTCGCGCAGCCAGTCCCGCACCACGAGCGCGGTGCGTTCGGCGTCACCGTCCTCCTCCGCGTCGGAGCGGACGCCGTAGCCGTCCTCGAAGTCGATCCGCAGGTCCTCGACGGGTTCGGCGGCCAGCTTCGCCCGCACCCGCCCGTCCACGGCCTCCGCCAGGTCCGGTGCGAGGTCGAGCACGTCGGCCAAGCCGTCCGGGGCGTGCTCGTCCAGCGCCGCAAGCGCTTGCGCGCCCCACTCGGCGGGCGTGGACGGGCCCACGCGGTCGGCGGGCACGTAACACGTGTGCACGGGCTGGCGGCCCGACGGCGCGCGCAGCTCCACATCGGACAGCCGCGCGGTGACCGCCCGCACCGCCTCGGCCGACAACGACGTCCGCGGCACGTCAGCCGATCCGCTCGTAGGCAGGCAGGGTCAGGAAGTCCACGAACTCGTCGGACAGCGCGACCTGCTCGAACAGCTCCACGGCCAGGTCCAGGTGCTCGCCCTCCAGCTCCTCCTTCGCCCGGGCCAGCACGGTGCGCACCAACTCGGCGGTGACCGGCGTGCCGTCGTCCAGCACGACGTCGTTGTGCACCCACTGCCACAGCTGCGAGCGGGAGATCTCGGCGGTGGCGGCGTCCTCCATCAGGTTGTGGATGGCCGCCGCGCCGTTGCCGCCCAGCCACGACATCAGGTAGCGCACGCCGACGTCCACGGCCGACTCCACGCCCGCGCGGGTCGCGTTCCCACCGGCCGACGTGAAGTCCAGCAACTGCTCGGCGGTGACCGAGACCTCGGGCCGCAGCGCGTCGAGCTGGTTGGGCCTGTCCCCCAGCGTGGCGTCGAAGATCTCCTGGCACACGGGCACGAGGTCGGGGTGCGCCACCCACGACCCGTCGAACCCGTCGCCCGCCTCACGGGTCTTGTCCGCGCGCACCTTCTCCAACGCCCGCGCGGTGACCTCCGGGTCGCGCCGGTTCGGGATGAACGCTGCCATGCCGCCCATCGCGAACGCGCCGCGCTTGTGGCACGTGCGCACGAGCAGTTCGGTGTAGGCGCGCATGAACGGCACGGTCATCGTGATGCTGTTGCGGTCGGGCAGCACGAAGTCCGGCCCGGCGTCGCGGAAGTACTTGATGGTGCTGAACAGGTAGTCCCAGCGGCCCGCGTTCAGGCCGGACGCGTGCTCGCGCAGCTCGTAGAGGATCTCCTCCATCTCGAACGCGGCGGGGATCGTCTCGATCAGCACGGTCGCGCGGATCGTGCCGTGGGGGACGCCGAGCCGCTGCTGTGCCCGGGTGAACACGTCGTTCCACAGCCGGGCCTCGAGGTGGCTCTCCATCTTCGGCAGGTAGTAGTACGGCCGGCCGAGCTCGGCGTTGTGGAAGAAGTGCAGGCCGAAGTCGACCAGCGCGCCGATGGCCGGGCTGCCGTCGACCTCGACGTGCCGCTCGGGCAGGTGCCAGCCGCGGGGGCGGACCACGATCGCCGGGCGGGCCACGTCGTCGCGCAGGGCGTAGCGCTTGCCCTCCGGTGACGTGTGCTCGATCGTGCCGCGGGCCGCGTCGTGCAGGTTGACCTGGCCGGAGACGACGTTGTGCCAGTGCGGGGTGTTGGCGTCCTCCAGGTCGGCCAGCCACACCTTCGCGCCGGAGTTCAGCGCGTTGATCGTCATCTTGCGCTCGGTGGGGCCGGTGATCTCCACCCGCCGGTCGCGCAGCGGCTCGGGCGCTTCGGCGACCCGCCAGTCACCGTCGCGGATCGCCTTCGTCTCCGGGAGGAAGCCGAGCGGGCGGCGGTCCTCGCGGCGGCGCATCAGGGCGGCGTGCTCGAGCGCGAACGCGCGGTGCAGCTCGGCCACGAACTCCAGCGCGTCCGGCGTGAGGATCTCGTCCCCGCGCTCCACTTCGCCACCGAGGACGCGAACACCGGACATGGAAGCCCACCTCGTTCCGAGTCGGTTTCTACTTCGCGGACTATAGTTTTCACCACGCGGAACGGCAACGAAGGAGTGGTGTCGGTGGCACGGGAGTCCACGGGCGGCGTGCAGTCGCTCCAACGCGCCTTCGACCTGCTGGAACGCCTGGCCGACGCGGGTGGCGAGGCGAGCCTGTCCGAGCTCGCGGCCACCTCCGGCCTGCCGCTGCCGACCATCCACCGGCTCATCCGCACCCTGGTCACGCTGGGGTACGTGCGGCAGAACAGCAACCGCCGCTACACGCTCGGGCCCCGGCTGATCCGGCTCGGCGAGAGCGCGTCGCGGCAGTTCGGCACGTGGGCGCGGCCGTTGCTGGCGCAGTTGGTCGACCAGGTGGAGGAGACCGCGAACCTGGCCGTGCTGGACGGCGACGAAGTGGTGTACGTGGCGCAGGTGCCGTCACGGCACTCGATGCGGATGTTCACCGAGGTGGGCCGCCGGCTGCTGCCGCACGGCACGGGCGTGGGCAAGGCGATGCTGTCGCAGTTGCCGCGTGACGAGGTGCGCGCCCTGCTGTCCCGCACGGGCCTGCCCGCCTACACCCCGAACACCATCACCGACCCGGACGAGCTGCTGGCCTCACTGGACCGGATCGCCGAGCAGGGTTACGCGTTGGACGAGAGCGAGCAGGAGCTGGGCGTCCGCTGCATCGCCGTCCCCGTCCACGGCGCGCCGACCCTGGCCGCGATCTCCGTCTCGGGCCCGGACAGCCGCCTCACCAAGGAGTCGGTGACCCGCATCGTCCCCGCCGTCCTCTCCACCGCCACCCGCCTCTCCACCCAATCTCACCCCTGACCCCCGCGAGAGTCGTACCTCCAGCCCTCGAGAGTCCTACGCCCAAAGCGCGAGAGTCCTACGTCCAGAGCACCTGAATTCAACACTCGACAGACCGGGTGGTCGGTCGAACGTTGAACTCGGGGTGCCCGAACGTAGGACTCTCGCGAGCTGGAGGTAGGACTCTCGGGGTCAGTTGAGGAGGGCGTCGACGAAGGCGGTTGGTTCGAAGGGGGCCAGGTGGTCGGCGCCTTCGCCCAGGCCGACCAGCTTCACGGGGACGCCCAGCTCGCGCTGGACCTGGAACACGATGCCGCCCTTGGCGGTGCCGTCCAGCTTGGTCAGCACGATGCCGGTCACGTCCACCACCTCGGCGAACACCCGCGCCTGGGTCAGGCCGTTCTGCCCGGTGGTGGCGTCGAGCACGAGGAGCACCTCGTCCACCTCCGCCTGCTTCTCCACCACGCGCTTGACCTTGCCCAGCTCGTCCATCAGGCCCGTCTTGGTGTGCAGCCGGCCCGCGGTGTCGATCAGCACGGTGTCCACGCCGGCGTTGACGCCCTGCTTCACCGCCTCGAACGCCACCGAAGCCGGGTCCGCGCCCTCCGCGCCACGCACCGTCGACGCGCCCACGCGCGAACCCCACGTCTCCAACTGGTCGGCCGCCGCCGCGCGGAACGTGTCCGCCGCACCCAGCAGCACGGTGCGACCGTCGGCCACCAGCACCCGCGCCAGCTTGCCCGTCGTCGTGGTCTTGCCGACGCCGTTCACGCCCACCACCAGCACCACGGCCGGCTTCACGCCACCGGAGCCGTTGGCGTGCGGCAGCGCGTTCACCGCGCGACCCATCTCCGGGTGCAGCGCGTCGACCAGCACGTCCCGCAGCAGCGCCCGCGCGTCCTCGGACGTGCGCACACCGCGCGCCACGATCTGCTCCCGCAGCGCCGTCACGATCTGGTCGGTGATCGCCGCACCCAGGTCCGCCATCAGCAGCGTGTCCTCGATGTCGGTCCACGAGTCCTCGTCCAGGTCGCCCGCGCCGAGCAGCCCCAGCAGGCTCTGCCCGAACGTCGACCGCGACCGCGACAGCCGACCGCGCAGCCGCTCCAACCGACCGGCGGTCGGCTCGATCTCCTCGACCTCGGAGGCCTCCTCCGGCAGGTCGACCTCGACGAACCCGCGCTTGACCGAGTCACGCGGCACCGCCGCGTCGTCACCGACCCCGGGCTGCCCGTCGACCTCGGTGCGCTCCGCGACCGGGTGCTCGACGGGCTCGACGGGAGCGGGCGCGGGCGACGCACCCGCACGCTCCACGGGCTCGGCCGGTCTGGTCGGTTCGGCCACCGGAGGAGGCGCGGGCGCGTTGAACGTGATCGCGCCACCGGCCTGGTAGCCGCCCTTGGCCTGCTTGTCCTGCTCGGGCTCGGTGAGGCTGATCCGCCGGCGTCGCGCCAGCACGACGCCCGTCACGAGGGCGACCGCGAGCAGTGCCGCGACGACGACGATGATCCAGATCAGGGACGTGGTGGACACGGCGCCATCCTCGCACGCCGGCGTATGTTGACGATCGACGAACCAGGTTGATTTCAGGCAACTTTCCAACTAACACTCTTGCGCTCGCGTGCAGTGTGGAATAGACCACAGGGCGTGAGGGTGATCGGGCTCATCTCCGGCACGTCGATGGACGCCGTCGACGTGGCCGTGGCCGACCTGTCCCTGGCCGGCCGGACCGTCGTGCTGACCCCCGTCGGGCACGCCGAGCACCCGTTCCCGGAAGACCTCCGCAGGCCGCCGACCAGCGCCGCGGACCTCTGCGTGCTCGACACCCGGCTCGGCCAGGCGTTCGCCGAGGTCGCCGCGCGCTACCGGGGTGACCTGGTGTCGTCACTGGGCCAGACCGTGCACCACTGGGTCGAGGACGGCCGCTGCCTGGGCACGCTCCAACTGGGCCAGCCCGCGTGGATAGCCGAAGCCACCGGCCTGCCGGTGGTGTCCGACCTGCGGGTCCGCGACGTCGCCGCGGGCGGTCACGGCGCGCCGCTGGCGAGCACCCTGGACGCCCTCTGGCTGGCCGACTTCGACGGACCGGCCACCGCGCTGAACATCGGCGGCATCGCCAACGTCACCAAGGTGTCACCCGGAGGTGTCACCGCCTACGACACCGGACCGGGCAACGCGCTCATGGACGCGGCGATGACCGTGCTGTCCGGCGGCCTGCGCAACCAGGACACCGACGGCGAGTTCGCCCGCCGCGGCCACGTCCACGCCGAACTGCTCGACCGACTGCTGGCCGACCCGTATTACGCCCGCCCCGCGCCCAAGTCCACCGGCAAGGAGCACTTCAACCGGGCCTACCTGGACCGCGTCACCGAGGGCCTGACCATGCCGGCCGAGGACCTGCTGGCCACGTTGACCGAGCTCACCGCGCGCACGATCGCCGCCGAGTGCGAGGGCACCGTCATCGGCTCCGGCGGCGGCATGCGCAACCCCGTGCTGGTCGAGTCCCTGGGCCGCCACGTGGACCTGCGCACGAGCGACGAACTGGGACTGCCCGCCGCGGGCAAGGAGGCCTACCTCGCCGCCTTGCTGGGCTTCCTGACCTGGCACGGCCTACCCGCGAACGTGCCGTCCGCCACCGGCGCCGCCGGTCCGCGCCCGCTGGGGTCGATCACCCCCGGCCGCTACCCGCTGCGCCTGCCCGAGCCCGTGATCACCGCCGTGACGGGATTGACGATCGGCCGCCGTGAGAGGCAGTCGGATGGGAGAGGCCATGCGCGCACTTGATGTCGGCATCATCGTGCTGTTCCTGGTGGGCATGCCCCTGCTGGGCGTGTGGATCGCCGGGCGCCAGCGCTCCGCCACCGACTACTTCGTCAGCGAACGCCGCATCTCGTGGTGGGTCGTGTGCGTGTCGGTGGTGTCGGCCGAGACGTCCACGCTGACCGTGCTGAGCGTGCCGACGGTCGCCTACCTGGGCACGATGACGTTCCTGTCGCTGTCCATCGGCTACCTGATCGGCCGGATCGTGGTGTCGTTCGTGCTGCTGCCCAAGTACATCGCGGGCGAGCTGATCACGGCGTACGGGTTCCTCGGCAAGCGGTTCGGGCGCAACGTCCAGAGCACGGCGTCGGTCACGTTCCTCGTCACGCGGCTGCTGGCGGACGGCCTGCGGCTGTTCGCCACCGCCATCCCGATCAAGGTCGTGCTGGTCGCGTACGGCGTGGACGTGTCGTACTGGGTGATCGTGGCGGCGCTGGGCGCGGCGATGGTCGTCTACAGCTTCCTCGGCGGCGTGCGGGCCGTGGTGTGGGTCGACGCGATCCAGATGCTCTGGTACGTCGTGGGCGCGTTCGCGGTGATCCTGGTGCTGAACGGGAAGCTGCCCGACGGGTGGTTCGCCGAGGCGGCCGACGCGGGCAAGTTCCAGGTCCTCGACTTCAGCGCCAGCGCGTTCACCTCGCCGTACGCGATCGTCGTCGCGTTCATCGGCGGCGCGGTGCTGTCCATGGCCTCGCACGGCGCGGACCAGCTCATCGTGCAGCGGCTGATGGCGACCAAGGACGTGCGCTCGGCCCAGAAGGCGCTGATCGCCAGCGGCGTGGTGGTGTTCCTCCAGTTCGCGCTGTTCCTCTTCATCGGCGTGATGCTGTGGGCGTTCTACAAGGCGGCCAACCCGGTCACCGACCTCAAGCTCAACAACAACGACGAGCTGTTCGCCAACTTCATCGTCAACGACATGCCGGCGGGGCTGTCCGGGTTCGTGATCGCGGGCATCCTGGCGGCGGCGCTGTCGTCGTCGTTGGGCGCGCTGGCGTCCTCGACCGTCACGGACATCGTGCAGCGCGTGGTGCGGCGGCCGATGAGCGAGGCCGAGGTGTTCAAGCAGGGCCGGATCTGGACGGTGGTGTGGGCCGGCCTGCTGATCGTGTGCGCCGGGCTGTTCGCCACGCTGACGCGCCGTGGCAACCCGATCGTGGAGCAGGGGCTGTCGATCGCCGGGTTCACCTACGGCGCGCTGCTCGGCGCGTTCCTGCTCGGGCTGGTGTTCCGCAAGGCCAAGGAGCTCGACGCGATCGTGGCGTTCGTCGTCACGGTCGTGGTGATGGCGTTCGTGATCCTGGGCGTGAAGTTCGTCGGGCCGGACGCGACCCTGGCGATCGACTTCTCGCCGGCGGCGCCCGCGCAGAAGGTCGTGGCCCTGGCCTACCCCTGGTACACGGTGCTGGGTGTGCTGGTGACGCTGGTCGTGGGCGGGTTGATGTCGTTGCGGCACAAGGGCTACCAGCCGCCGGACGTCCAGGACGACGTGGTGTCGGCCAAGGCGGCCTAGGCGGTGTGGTCGGGGGCCGGGCGGGGTCGCGGCTCAGGCGGCGGCGTTGGCGCGGTAGGCGACGAGTTCGAGGTGGAGGCGGAAGCCGAGCCGGTCGAAGAGCCGTTGGGACGACCGGTTGCCGGCCAGTATCGCGGCGGCGGCCTGTGGTCGGGCCCCGGACTTCTCCGCGAGCTTCCACACCAGCTCGGTGACCAGCGCCGCGCCGACGCCCTGTCCGCGCACGTCCGGCTCCACGGCCACGAAGTCCAGGTAGAACTCGCCCGGCTCGGCCTTGCCCGAGGCGTAGCCGAGCACCCGGTCGCCGTCCATGGCGACCACCACGGTGTGGTCCCGGCTGCCGTCCACGAGCTTGCGCCCCGACAGGTGGGTCTTGGGGAAGCACCGCTCGTGCAGCACGGCCACCGCCTCGTGCACGGCCGGGTCGGTCGGCAGCACCCGCATCTCGCGGGCCGGCCCGGTCCGGGGACAGCTCGCCTCGCGCAGCAGCAGGCCGCGCAGGCCGTCGCCGTCGAGGACGTGGATGCCGCACGCCCGCGCGGCGGCGAAGCGGTGCCGCTCGGCGAACGCGGCCAGCCGCCGGTGCCCGGTGTGGCCGAGCAGCTCCCGGTCGGCGACGCCGTCGAGCAGCGGCGCGGCGGCGGCGTAGAGGGCGTCGGCGGTCTGGTCCCAGATCCGGCTGCCCGCCGGGTGGTTGACCGGCACGTCGACGAACGGCCCGTGCAGGTAGGCGCGGTCGGATTCGGGGTCGACCTCGACGCTGAGCGCGCCGCAGACCCAGCCCGAGTCGTCGGTGGCGACCAGCGTGCACGAGGCCCAGTCGGGCTCGAACTCGGCCAGCTCCGCGGAGATGTCACCGAGCGTCTCGCCGAGGTAGCCGATGTGGTGCGCGTCGTCGGCCTGCAGCCGCAGCACCAACGCGAGCACGGCGTCCAGGTCGTCCTGGGCGGCGGGACGGATGTCGTACATGTCTGGAATGGTCGCCCGCGAGGTCGGGCGAACGCGAGGGAGTTTTCCGTGCCGGTCGGCCCGGACGTGACGGAGGTCGCCGAGCGGTGCGCGGCGTTCCCGACGCGCCGACCGACCGCGACCCGGACCCCTCCGCTCTGGGCGAACGGCCGCGTGGAGCTCGACGGCCCGCCGAAACGCACCGGATGGCGCCGGCAGTGCGCTCCCCCGGCTCCTAGCGTCGAGGTCATGACGGACGACGTCCTCGACATCCCCTTCGCCGACGCCTTCGCGTTCGACCCGTCGCCCACGTGGGCCCGGCTGCGGGAGGAGCGGCCGGTGGTCCGGGTGCGCACGCTGGCGGGCGCGCAGGTGTGGCTGGTCACCCGCTACGACGACGTGAAGCTGGTGCTGGCCGACCCGCGGTTCTCCCGGGCGGGCGTGGTGGCGGCGGGCGCGCCCCGCGTCGGCGTGTCGCGGCCGTTGCCCGGCACCCTGCCGACCACCGACCCGCCCGAGCACACCCGGCTGCGCAAGCTGGTGTCGGGCGCGTTCTCGCACCGGACGATCTCGCGGACCCGGCCGTGGGTGCGGGAGCTGTGCGAACGGCTCGCCGACGACGTCGTGGACGGCGCGGACCTGCGGCGGGTGTACGCGCTGCCGTTGCCGATCCAGGTCATCTGCACGCTGCTCGGCGTGCCGTACGCCGACCGCGAGCGGTTCCGCGAGTGGACCGATCTCGCCTACAGCATGGAGATGGCCGAGCAGCCGCGGGTCGAGGCGGCGATGGCGAGCCTGCTGGACTACATGGGCGACCTCGTCGCGGCGAAGCGGCGCGCCCGGCGGTCGGACGACCTGCTCGACGAGCTGTGCGCGACGCCGCTGACGCACGACGAGCTGACCGCCTTCGGGCTGAACCTGCTGGTCGCGGGGCACGAGACGTCGGCCAATCAGATCACCGGCTTCGTCGCGACCCTGCTGCGCGACCGGTCGCAGTGGGAACGCCTGGTGGCCGAGCCGGAGCTGGTGCCGAGCGCGGTCGAGGAGCTGCTGAGGTTCACCCGGCTCAGCGAGGTCGGGCAGCTCCGGGTGGCGCTGGAGGACGTGGAGATCGCGGGGGTGGTCGTGCGGGCGGGCGAAGGCGTGATGGCGTCCATCGGCTCGGCCAACCGCGATCCGCGCGCGTTCACCTCGCCGGACGAGCTGGACCTGCGCCGCACGCCCAACCAGCACCTCGCGCTCGGCATCGGCCCGCACTTCTGCCTGGGTGCGCAGCTGGCCCGCATCGAGCTGGGGGAGGCGCTGGGGGTGTTGCTGAGGAGGTTCCCGGGCCTTCGGGCGGCACGGCCGGTCGAGGAGCTGGCGTGGCGGAGGGTCCTGGTCAGCGGTCTCGCCGAGTTGCCGGTCAGCCTCGGATGACCGACATCTCTTGCCGCGCGTTTCGCGTTGGGGAACCCTGGTGGAGTGAGCGAGGAAACGATCCAACTCGAACTCAACGACAGCGGGGTGGCGGTAGACCTACCGATGCCTGCCAACCAGCGGGACCAGGTGCAGGAGGTCCCCTACCGGCCGGTCGAGTTCCGTGACGACGACCTGCCCAACGCGTTGGAGCGCGCAGCGTCCTGGCTGCGGCAGACGCAGGACTGGCTCGGTGAAGCGGTCGACGTGATCGCGGTCCACTTGGACTACGACGACACCAAGGGTTCGCCGTATTACGCCCTGAAGCTGCTGTGCAATGAGGAGGACCTGGCGGGCGTTCCACGGGTGGTGCGCGAGCACGATCGCACTACTGACGAGTAACGTACGCTGGGGTCCATGCCAGATCGCGTGTACCCGCCGGTGATCGCCGCGGCCAAACTGATGTTCCGCGTGCTCGACATGCGGATCACCGTGGAGGGCGCGGAGCACGTGCCGACCACCGGCGGGGCCGTGCTGGCCTCGAACCACGTCTCCTACCTCGATTTCATCTTCGCCGGTTACGGCGCGCTCCCGGCGCGCAGGCTGGTCCGGTTCATGGCCAAGCACGAGGTGTTCGAGCACCGCGTGTCCGGCCCGCTCATGCGCGGGATGCACCACATCCCGGTGGACCGGGCCGCCGGGCAGGCGTCCTACCAGCAGGCGTTGGACGCGCTGCGGTCCGGCGAGGTGGTCGGGATCTTCCCCGAGGCCACGATCAGCCGGTCGTTCACGGTCAAGGACGTCAAGAGCGGCGCGGTGCGATTGGCGGCCGAGGCCGGCGTGCCGTTGCTGCCGACGGCGGTGTGGGGCACGCAGCGGCTGTGGACGAAGGGCAGGCCGAAGTCGCTGACCCAGCGGCACGTGCCGATCACGATCCTCGTCGGCGAGCCGATGGAGCCGACCACCGACGCCGCGCTGCGCGAGCGGATGCAGGAGCTGGTGGACGACGCGCAGGCCCGTTACCCGGAGTCGGGCGAGGGCCAGTGGTGGCAGCCCGCGCACCTGGGCGGCACCGCACCCACGCCGGAAGAGGCCAAGCGCCTCGACGACCGCTGAGCGACCGGCCTACCGACCGGGCTCCGGAACCTCCGGTGCCGGATCGGGCACGACCTCGGGAGTGACCTCGGCCACTTCGGCATCCGCGGCATCCGCGGTCGGAGCGGGCTCGGTCACTTCGGCTCCCGCGACCGCCTCGGCTTCCGCAGCGGCCTCGGCGTCCGCGACCGCCTCGGCGTCCGGCGCCGTCACGACCCGAGCGGCCTTGGCGCGTTTCGGCTTGTCCTCGCCGCGCAGGCGCTGCGAGATCACCTGGCTGATGCCGTCACCGCGCATCGACACGCCGTACAGCGCGTCCGCGATCTCCATCGTCGGCTTCTGGTGCGTGATGATCAGCAGCTGCGAGTGCTCGCGCAGCTGCTCGAACAGGCTGATCAGCCGGTGCAGGTTGGTGTCGTCCAACGCCGCCTCGACCTCGTCCATCACGTAGAACGGCGACGGGCGGGCGCGGAAGATCGCGACCAGCATCGCCACCGCCGCCAGCGACTTCTCGCCGCCCGACAGCAGCGACAGCCGCTTCACCTTCTTGCCCGGCGGCCGGGCCTCCAGCTCGATGCCGGTGGTCAGCATGTCGTCCGGCTCGGTCAGCACCAGCCGTCCCTCGCCGCCGGGGAACAGCACCTTGAACACGATCTCGAACTCGCGCGCGACGTCCTCGTAGGCCGACGTGAAGACCTCGAGGATCTTGTCGTCGACCTCCTTCACCACGGTCAGCAGGTCGCGCCGGGTCGCCTTGATGTCCTCGAGCTGGTTGGACAGGAACTTGTAGCGCTCCTCCAGCGCCGCGAACTCCTCCAGCGCCAGCGGGTTGACCTTGCCCAGCAGCGACAGGTCCCGCTCGGCCCGCTTGGCCCGCCGCGCCTGGGTGTCCCGGTCGTAGGGCATCGGCTGCGGCGCGGTCACCGCCTCGCCGCGCTCCTTGGCCGCCTCGTACTCGGCGATCTCCTGCGGCGACGGCGGGATGAACACGTCCGGGCCGTACTCGGCGACCAGGTCCTCCAGGCCGATGCCGAAGTCGTCGGCGACCTTGGTCTCCAGCTGCTCGATGCGCATCCGCTGCTCGGCCCGCAGCACCTCGTCGCGGTGCACGGCGTCGGTCAGCTTCTCCAGCTCCACCGACATCTCGCGGACCAGGTTGCGCACCTGCGCCAGGTACGTCTCGCGCTGCGCCTTGCGCTCCTGCGCCGCGTCGCGTTCCCTGGCCGCCCGCGACAACGACGCCGCGATCTTCTCCAACGCGATCTCGCCGCCGCGCACGACGGCCTTGGCCACGACCGCACCCCGTGCGCGGGCCGCGTGGGCGCGCTGGGCGCGTTCCCGCGCCTCGCGCTCGGCACGGGCCGCCCGCCGCAACCCCTCCGCCTTGCCCTGCAACGCGCGGGCGCGCTCCTCGGCGGTCCGCAGCGCCAGCCGGGCGTCCACCTCGCCCTGACGCGCGGCGGCCAGCTCGGCGGCCAGCTCGTCGCGGTGCGCGGTGTCCGGCTCGTCGTCCAGCGGCTGCTCCTGCGCCACCAGCAGGCGTTCTTCCAGCTCGCCGAGCTTGAGCAGGTTCTCCTCGCGGGCCGCCTCGACCTTCGCCCGCTGCGCCCGCACGCGCTCCACCTCGGCCTCGGCCGAGCGCACCGCCGCGGCCAGCCGGTTCAGCCGCTCCGACGACCGGGCGCGGCGCACCTTGGCCTCGTTGAGCTGCTCCTTCACCGCGGCGACCTCGGCCCGACGCGCCTGCTGCTCGGCCCGTGCGCCTTCGAGAGCCGCCGCGGACTGCTCCAGCGCGCGCTCGGCCAGCGCCAGCTTCTCCGACGCCTCGTCCACCGCGGCCTGGACCTCGATGACGCTCTGGCTGCGCCCGGACCCGCCGACCGCCCAGTCCGCGCCCAGCACGTCCCCGTCACGGGTCACCGCGCGCACCGACGGGTGCGCGTCCACCACGCCGCGCGCGGCGGCCAGCGAGTCGACCACGACGACCTTGTCCAGCGCCCGGTGCAACGCGGGCCGCAGCGGCTCCGGCGCCTGCACCAGGTCCACGGCCCACCGCGCGTCCGGCGGCAACGACGGCCACCCGGACCGGTCGACGCTCACCGGCGCGCCGCCCACCAGCACGCCCGCCCGGCCGGTGTCCTGCTCCTTGAGCAGCTCCAGCGCCGCCACCGCGTCCGAGCCGGACGCCACCGCGACCGCGTCCGCGATCGGCCCCAGCGCCGCCGCCAGCGCGACCTCCGAGCCCGGTTCCACGGTCAGCAGCGCCGCGACCGACCCGAGCAGCCCCGGCAGCCGTGACGCCAGCAACGCGCCCGCGCCGTCCTTGCGGGTCAGGCCCAGCGACAGCGCGTCCACCCGCGCCTGCCACGACGCGATGTCCCGCTCGGCCGTCCGCTCGGCCTTGACCAGCTCCTCGACCCGGCGGCGCGCGGCGTCGTCGGCCTCGACGGCCAGCCGGTGCCGCTCGTCCAGGCCGACGTCGTCCTCATCCTCGGTCCCGGTCACCTCACGGGCCTCGGCCAGCTCCTGCTGCACGACCTCGGACCGCTCGACCGCCTCGGCCAGCGCGACCGACATCCGCTCGATCTCCTCGGCGGTCGCGCTCGTCTTCGACCGCAGCGCCTCCACCTGCCCGGACAGCCGGGCCAGGCCCTCGCGCCGGTCGGCGATCGCCCGCACCGCGGCCAGGTGCGCCTTCTCCGCCGCGGACACCACGCGTTCCAGGTCGGCCCGCGTCTCCACGGCCTCCGCCAGCCCGACCCGGGCCTCCGTGACGCCGTCCTGGAGCTCCTGCTCCAGCACCGCGGTCTGCTCGGCCTCGGCCTCCAGCTCGTCCGGGTCACGGCCGCCGCGCGGCGCGTCCACGGCCGCCGACAGGTGCCGCTCCCGTTCCACGGCCAGCCGGACCGTGCCGCGCAGCCGCTCCTCCAGCGCCGACAGCCGGTACCAGGTGTCCTGGGCCTGCTGGAGCTTCGGCGCGTCGGCCGCGACCTGGTCCTCCAGCTCGTTCTGCTGCACCTGGGCCTGTTGCAGCGACTTCTCCACCTCGGCGCGGCGGGCGCGGGCGGCGGCCTCGTCCTGCTCCTCGCGCGCCAGCGCCTCGCGCTGCGTCACCAGGTCGTCGGCCAGCAGGCGCATCCTGGCGTCCCGCAGCTCCGACTGCACGACCTGCGCGCGCCGGGCGATCTCGGCCTGCTTGCCCAGCGGCTTGAGCTGGCGGCGCAGCTCGGCGGTGAGGTCGGTCAGGCGGGTGAGGTTCGCCTGCATCGCCTCCAGCTTCCGCAGCGCCTTCTCCTTGCGCTTGCGGTGCTTGAGGACGCCCGCGGCCTCCTCGACGAACGCGCGCCGCTCCTCGGGCTTGGACTCCAGGATCGCGGCGAGCTGGCCCTGGCCGACGATCACGTGCATCTCGCGGCCGATGCCGGAGTCGCTGAGCAGCTCCTGGATGTCCATGAGCCGGCACGAGTTGCCGTTGATCTCGTACTCGGTCGCGCCCTCGCGGAACATCCGGCGGGTGATCGACACCTCGACGTAGTCGATCGGCAGCGCGCCGTCGGAGTTGTCGATGGTCAGCGTCACCTCGGCGCGGCCGAGCGGCGCGCGGCCGGACGTGCCGGCGAAGATGACGTCCTCCATCTTGCCGCCGCGCAGGTCCTTCGCGCCCTGGGTGCCCATGACCCAGCGCAGCGCGTCGAGCACGTTCGACTTGCCGGACCCGTTGGGGCCGACGACGCACGTGATGCCCGGCTCGAAGCGCAGCGTGGTAGCCGAGGCGAAGGACTTGAAGCCCTTCAGCGTCAGGCTCTTGAGGTGCACGCGAGGCAGAGTACCCGTGTGGGTGTGATGCCAGTCCCAGGCACGCTGACCAGCGCGATCACGGCCGCACCGAGACCAGCACCCGCATGTCGACCACGACGTCGAGCCGTTCGATCCGGTCCACCGGGAACGACGTGGAGCCGGGGATGCGCTCGTCGGCCGCGTGGTCGGTCCCCCACCAGCCGCCGATCTCGGTCCCCCCGTCCCGGTCGTGGACGATCAGCTTGCACCTCGCGCCCTTCGGCAGGTTCTCCGCGGTCACCCACAGCTCGGTGCCCCAGGACTTGCGGACGAGGTCCGCGCTGGCCACCACGCCGGACGCGGCGTCGGCGGCGTGCCAGGTGACGGCGTCGTCCCCGACCAGGCGCGGCACGACCGCCACGCCCAGCGCCACCAGCACGACCAGCACGCCCGCGCCGACCAGCACCGGCCACCGCCGCCGGCGCGCCGACCCGTGCGCGGGACCCGGCTCGGGCGTCGGCTCCGGCGGCAACGGCCACAGGTCCGGGTCGGGCGCGGGGTCCTCGAACGGCAGTTCCAGGTCCGACAGCCGCACCTGGCCGAGCAGGCCCGGCAGCGGCGCCAGCCGCACCATCTCCCGCCGGCAGGTGTCGCACCCCTGCGCGTGCCGCTCGAACGACGACCGCTCGGCCGGGTCGAGCGAGCCGAGCAGGTAGGCGCCGAGCGCCACCGTTCGCGCGCAACTCACGACTCGGTCACCCCCCGCTCCTCCAACGCGTCCCGCAACGCCCGCAGCGCGTAGAAGCAGCGCGACTTGACCGTGCCGGGCGGTATGCCCAGCACCGCGGCCGCCTCCGCCACCGAGCGCCGCCGGTAGTACAGCTCGACCACCACGTTGCGGTGGTCGGCGCTCAGCGCGCGCAACGCCTCCGCCACCTGCCAGCTCTGCAGGACGTGCTCCACCTCGTCCGCGACCGGGGGCAGGTGGCCCGGTTCGATCGGCACCTCGCTGTTGCGGCCGCCGCGCTTGCGGAAGCCGGAGATGACCAGGTTGCGCGCCACCGTGTAGAGCCACGGCCCCGCGTCGTCGGGGGTCAGCTCGTCCACGTGCCGCCACGCCCGCAGCAGCGTCTCCTGGACGACGTCCTCCGCCTGCTGGTGGTCACCGCCGACCATGCGCAGGACGTAGCCGTGCAGCGGGCCGCGCCAACGGCCGTACAGCTGCCTGACGACATCTTCGCCACGGTCCACACCGATGTACTACGCCACCGGGCCCCTCCGCGTTCAACGCTCCACGAAACCGGTGATGCCGCCGCGGGCCTCCGACCAGCGCTCCACGATCGAGTCCACCCGACCGGGGGTAGCACCGGAACGCAGCGCAGTCAGCAGTTCTCGGCACGCGGACTCCGAACCCTCCGCGTTCACCTCGACCCGCCCGTCACGCAGGTTGGCCGCCGAACCGACCAACCCCAGCTCAAGCGCCCTGGCGCGGGTCCACCACCGGAAGCCGACGCCCTGCACGTGGCCCCGCACCCAGGCGGTCAGGCGCACGGTCCGCTCTACTCCAGCCACAAGAGCCATCCTGTCATTTCACCCGTTAGTGGTACGGTGCGCGACCGTGACAGCACGGCGCGGTAACCGATCCGTGATCGGCGGACTCGTCGGCCTGCTCCTCGGCGCGGCCGGTGCGACCGGCGTCGCCGTCGCCAACCCGGACCAGCTCGCCCCGTTCGTCGGGGAAAGCGCAGCACAGCGCAGCGGTTCGGACAACATCGGCGCCGGCGGGGTCGGTGGCGTGGGCGAGCCCGCGCAGGGCCGCGAGCCGCAACTGCTGCCGACCACCACCGCGGCGCCGCCGTCCACGACGACCACGACGGCGACGACCACCACGACCGTGACCACCACGACGACGCAGCCGACGACCACGACGACCGAGCCGTCCCCCGAGCCCACGACCACGACCACGCCCGCCGACGTGCCGCAGGCGCAGCAGGTCGTCGCCCTGGTGAACGAGGCGCGCGACCTGGCCGGCTGCAAGCCGCTGACCGTGGACGAACGTGTCGTCAAGGCCGCGCAGGAGCACAGCACCGACATGGCGCAGCGCGACTACTTCTCGCACACCACCCCGGAGGGCGTCGACTTCGCCCAGCGCATGCGCGCGGCGGGCTACCCGAACCCCGGTGGCGAGAACATCGCGATGGGCCAGCGCTCCGCCGAGCAGGTCATGAAGGCCTGGATGAACTCCGACGGGCACCGCCGCAACATCCTGAACTGCGGGTTCACCACCATCGGCGTGGGTCTGGACACCCGCGGCTGGTACTGGACCCAGAACTTCGGCTGGTAGAGCAGACACGTCCGACAGACCTTGGGAGAACCGTTGTACGAGACCCCGGAGCCCGAGCGCCCCCGCCTGCGCGTGTCGCCCCACGTGCTGCTGGCCGCGTCCGGTGTCGCCGTGTCGACGATCTTCGCCACCATCGCGTCCCTGGCGGGCGCGACCCCGGACGCGTCGCCCGGCGGCCAGCTGCCGCGCGAGGACGTGGTGTCCCGCAGCACCCTCACCACGGTCCCGCGCACGACGTCGTCCTCGGTGAGCCTCACCACCACCGCCGAGTCGACCACCACGACGACGACCGAGACCACCACCACGACCACCACGTCGCGCCGCACCCGCGTGACCACGGTGACCAGGCCGGACGGCACCACCACGACCACCGTGGTCGACGATCCCCAGCCCCAGCCCCAGCCGACGACCACGCCGCCGCCGGTGATCACCACGACCGTCCCCACGACCACCACGACCACGCCGCCGACGACCACCACGGTCCCGCCGACGACCACCACCACGGCGGCGAGCGGAACGGGCCAGTAACGAGATCATCGGCTCGGGGTGACGGTCCTCCACACCATCGGGTGGAGGACCGCCCCAACGATGCGGCACGCGGCCTGATCCGCCGATAACCCGAACACTGACCATCCGTCCGGATCCCCCACAGGGAGATGGTGTGTTCGAGGAAGATCGACCGGCGACGCCGAAGAAGAAGCTCTCCTCGCTGGTGCTGCTCGCCGCGGGCGGCGCCGCCGTCGCCACCGTGATCGCCACCCTGGCGTCGGTGCTGGCCGGCGGCGGGTCCACGGCCGCGCCTCCGCCCGAGCCGCTGGCCGACGTGCTCACCACGGCGGGCGTGCCGGCGACCGCCGCTCCGGGTGCGAGCACCGCCACCGTCGTGGTCACGGTGTCGAAGCGGGCGGGCGCGCAGCAGCCGCGCAAGGAGCCGGGCGCGAAGCCGGACGAGCCGGCGGGCTCGACCGCGGAGCCGGACGCGGGGACGCCGCCGTCCGAGCCGGAGCTCACCTCCCAGCCGCCGAGCAACCCGCCGACGTCCTTCAGCCCGACGCCGTCCTCTTCCTCCGCGTCGTCCACGACCACCACCGCGTCGACCACGAAGGACGATGACGCCCCGTAGCTACCAGACGTCGCCGTCACGCCAGTCGCAGGTGAGGTCGCCCGCCAGGTCGAGCGGCACGACCGGCAGGACGAAGATCCCGTCGTCCTCCTCCTCGGTGCGCTCGACCCCGGCGGGGGTCAGCGCGAACGTCCGGCCGCGCCACCGCTGCCACCCCCGCGCCGCGTAGAACGCCAGGGCGTCCTCCGACGCGCTGAGGGCGCCGAGGGGGTACGCGCCGCGCACGACGTCCTCCAAGGCCGCCATCACGGCCCCGCCGACGCCCTGGCGACGTCGGTCCGCCCGCACCGCGACGCCTTCCACGTACCCGGCCCGCAGCGCGCGCCCGTCGTGCAGCAGCCGCCGCTGCACGACCGAGCCGTGGCCGATCAGCTCGTCGCCGTCCCACGCCAGCGCGTGCACGCCGCCGAGGCTGTGCTCCCAGTCCTCCTCGCCGAACCCGCCCTCGAACGCCTCGTCGAGCAGCTCGCGGACGGCGGTGAGCGTCGCTTCGGGCACTTGCCAGGTGTGCAGCACGGAAACAGGTGACACGGCTCACACCCTATGCCCGTCACGGCTAACGCCCCCGTGTCGCTCCTATGGCGACGAAAGGACGGGAAAATGGCAGAGCACATCGTGGTGGTCGGTGCGGGTTACGCGGGCTTGGCCGCGGCCAAGCTGGCGGCGAAGTGGACCGGCTCCCACGTCACCCTGGTCAACGCCCGCGACCGGTTCGTGGAGCGGGTCCGGCTGCACCAGCTCGCGGTCGGGCAGGACCTGCGCGACCTCCCGCTCGCCGACCTGCTCGCGGGCACCGGCGTCGAACTGGTCGTGGACCGCGTGACCGACATCGACCCCGACACCCGCAAGATCCAGCTCACCGGCGGCGCGCTGGCCTACGACCGGCTGATCTATGCCGTGGGCAGCCACTCGAACCTGGACGCGGTGCCCGGCGCGGCCGAGCACGCGCACGCTGTCTCGACCCGGGAGGACGCCGAGAAGCTGGCCGTGGCGCTCAAGAGCGCGCGCACGGTCGCCGTGATGGGCGGCGGCCTCACCGGCATCGAGGCCGCCTCGGAGCTGGCCGAGTCACGCCCCGACCTGGACGTGCTGCTGGTCACCGCGGGCGGGCTCGGCGAGGACCTGTCGGAGAAGGGCAGGCGGCACCTGCGCAAGGTGTTCGACCGGCTCGGCGTCCGCGTGCACGACCACGTGCACGTCACCGAGGTCCGCGCGGACGGCCTGGTGCTCGAAGCCGGCGAGCTGATCGCCGCCGACACGGTCGTCTGGACGGCCGGGTTCGCCGTGCCGGACCTGGCGGCGCGGGCCGGGTTCGCGGTGGACGCGCGCGGCCGCGTGCTGGTGGACCAGACGTTGACCTCGATCTCCCACCCGGAGGTCCAGGCCATCGGCGACGCCGCCGCGATGAAGCGCCACGACGGCCTCGAACTGCGGATGGCGTGCGCGACCGGCCTGCCCACGGCGCAGAAGGCCGTGCGGGCCCTGGCGAAGCGGCTCGGCGGCGACGCCCCGGGTGACCGGCTCGACTTCCGGTACACCATCCGGTGCGTCAGCCTCGGTCGCCGCGACGGCCTGATCCAGTTCGTGCACGACGACGACACCCCGAAGGAACGGGTGCTCACCGGCCGCATGGCGGCGCGGGCCAAGGAACTGGTGGTGCGCAGCGCGCTGATGTTCCAGCGCCACCCGACCATGCCGGTCGGCTGAGCGGTCAGCGAGCCGCCGGGTGCGGGACACCGGCGGCCTCGTGCAGGGTCGGTGACTCCCCTTCGACGGAGTCGGGTCAGGGTTCGAATCGGTACCCCATCCCCGGCTCCGTCACGAGGTGCCGGGGGTGCGAGGGCTCGGGCTCCAGCTTGCGCCGCAACTGGGCCAGGTACACGCGCAGGTAGTGGGTCTCCTTCGCGTACGCCGGGCCCCACACCTCCTGCAGCAGCTGCTTCTGCGCCACCAGCCGGCCGCGGTTGCGGGCCAGGATCTCCAGCAGGCCCCACTCCGTGGGCGTCAGGTGCACTTCGACGCCGTCGCGGCGCACCTTCTTCGCGGCCAGGTCCACCGTGAACGACGCCGTCTCCACGACCGCGTCCTCGCCCTCGACCACCGCGGAACGGCGCACCGCCGCCCGCAGCCGGGCCAGCAGCTCGTCCATCCCGAACGGCTTGGTGACGTAGTCGTCGGCGCCCGCGTCCAGCGCCTCCACCTTGTCGGCGGAGTCCACCCGCGCGGACAGCACGATGATCGGCACGCTCGTCCAGCCGCGCAGGCCCGCGATCACCTCGGTGCCGTCCACGTCCGGCAGCCCGAGGTCGAGCACCACCACGTCCGGCCTGCCCTCGGCCGCCGCCTTGAGCGCCGCCGTGCCGTCGTGCGCGGTCAGCACCGAGTAGCCGCGAGCCGACAGGTTGATGCGCAACGCCCGCACGATCTGCGGCTCGTCATCGACCACCAAGACCTTTGTCACGCTCAGACACTACGCCCGGAGCACGTCGCGCGGCCGTGCCCGACTACGTTCGGCGAACTTCCTGACGATGCCTTGATGCGACCCGGTTCACCTTTATGCCGTTTTGACGGTTCCTTCTCCGCATCGGTGCGGAAAGGGTGAGTACATCCGGGTGCGAATGAAACCGTTCTCTGGACAGCCGTACTGCGAAAGTGCGAATGTCCTGTCCGAATTCGGACACTTGCTCACTGACGGTGAGCCACGAGGAGGTCTGATGACCACCAGTGTGACTAATCAGGACGCGTTACAACTCGTGGTCGCCGTGCACCGGCTGATCCGCAGCCTGCGCCAGTCCGCGTCGGTCCGGCGACTGCAACCCACGCAGCTGCTGGTGCTCGCGGAACTCGCGTCGCAAGGGCCCATGCGGATAGGCGAGATCGCGGTGCGGGCGCTGTGCTCGCAGCCGACGGCGACCACGGTGGTGACGGGTCTGGAATCCAGCGGCCTGGTGCGGCGGGAATCCGATCCGGCCGATGGGCGCGCCACCATCGTGGAGCTGACCGGACTGGGTCGGGAGACCATCCTGTCCCTCGCGCACGGCGAAGCCGAGTTGCTGTCCGAGCGGATTTCCCGACTCGACCCGGAGGAACGCGACGCGCTGAGATCGGTGACGCCACTGCTGCGCAGGCTCGCCGATCCGACGCGGTGAAGCGGATCAGCCCCTCGGCCGAGGTTGGCAGCGCGGGCACGAGTAGGACGAGCGGTTCATGAACGGCTCGCGCCTGATCGGCGTCCCGCACCGCCGGCACGGCTCGTCCTCCCGCCCGTACACGGCCAAGGACCGGTCGAAGTAGCCCGACTGGCCGTTCACGTTGACGTAGAGCGCGTCGAACGACGTGCCGCCCTCGCCCAGCGCCTCGTGCATCACCTGCGTGGCGTGCGCGAGCAGCTCGGCGGCCTTGGCCCTGGTCAGCTTCGCCGCGGGCCGCAGCCCGTGCAGCTTCGCCCGCCACAGCGCCTCGTCGGCGTAGATGTTGCCCACGCCGGAGACGAGCGTCTGGTCGAGCAGGGCGCGCTTGACCTCGGACCGCCGCTTGCGCAGCGCCGCGACCGCCGCGTCGGGGTCGAACGCCGGGTCCATCGGGTCGCGCGCGATGTGCGCCACCGGCCGCGGCACCAGGGTCCCGTCGACCTCGACCAGGTCCGCGAGCGCGAGCCCGCCGAACGTGCGCTGGTCCACGAACCGCAGCTCCGGGCCGTCGTCGGCGAACCGCACCCGCACCCGGAGGTGCTTCTCGTCCGGCGTGCCGACGGGCTGGACCAGCATCTGCCCGCTCATGCCGAGGTGCGCGAGCACGGCTTCGCCGCCCGACAGGTCGACCCACAGGTACTTGCCGCGACGACGCGCGGCCACCAGCCGCTGACCGGTCAGGCGCACGGCGAAATCCGCCGCACCGGGCAGGTGTCGGCGGATCGCGCGTGGGTGGAGGACTTCGACCGCGTCGACGGTCCTCCCCGCGACGTGCTCGTGCAGACCTCGGCGGACGACCTCTACCTCGGGCAGCTCGGGCACGGGCGGGCGGTCAGTCCTCGGTGTCGCGCTCGGCGGCAGCCGCAGCGGCCTCGGCCTGCTCCAGCTCTTCGAGCATCTCGTACGCGGCGGCCTGCGGCTTGGTCGGCTTGAGCATCCAACCGCCCGCCTGGGCGGTGTCGCGCACGAGTACGAGGCCCTGGATACCGCCGTTGCGACTGGCGTTCAGCGGGCGGGACGGACGCGCGTGGCGCGCGCGCCGGTTCGTCCGGACGTTCGTGGCATACATTTCGGCGTCAGTCTTCCTGAGTAGGTGCAGCCTGAGTTGAAGCCTGGGGTGACGCTTGCGCCGAGCCGGGTGCGTGGCCGTTCCCGGACGCACCGGTCTCCTGCTCGGCGCGGACCCGTTCGTGCAACACGCGGTAGGCGGCCTCGGCCGCCTTCTGCTCGGCTTCCTTCTTCGTGCGCCCGTCGCCGGTGCCGTACGCCTGGCCACCGACGAGCACCGTGGCCGTGAACTCCTTGCGGTGATCCGGGCCCTGGTCGTCCACCCGGTACTCGGGGACGCCCAGGCCGGCGGACGCGGTCAGCTCCTGGAGACTCGTCTTCCAGTCCAGTCCAGCACCCCGCAGCGGCGCTTCGGCCAACAACGGGTCGAACAGGTGGTGAACGAGTTGACGCGCGGTCTCGATGCCGAACTGCAGGTACACCGCGCCGATGACGGCTTCCAGGCCGTCGGCGAGGATGCTCGCCTTGTCCCTGCCGCCGGTCAGCTCCTCGCCGCGACCGAGCAGCAGGTGCCCGCCCAACCCGTCGTCCCCGAGCCCCCGGGCCACGCCCGCCAGCGCGTGCATGTTCACCACGCTCGCGCGGAGCTTGGCGAGCTGCCCCTCGGGCAGGTCCGGGTGCGTGCGGTACAGGTGGTCGGTGACGACCAGGCCCAGCACCGCGTCGCCGAGGAACTCCAGTCGCTCGTTCGGCGGCAACCCGCCGTTCTCGTACGCGTACGACCGGTGTGTCAGGGCGAGCGTCAGCAGCTCGGCGTCCAACGGGACGCCGAGCGCTTCGAGCAACGGGGCGCGGTCGGCGGACCGACCGCGCGACGACCTACCCCCCACGATTCGCCGCTACCTTCGCCAGAGGGGTGATCAGGCCGGCTGGACGACCTGGCGGCCGTCGTACTGGCCACAGGCCGGGCAGGCGACGTGCTGCGGCTTCGGCTGGCGGCAGGCCCTGTTCTGGCAGGCCACCAGGTGCACGGCAGCGGTCTTCCACTGAGCGCGGCGCGAGCGCGTGTTCGAGCGCGACATCTTCCGCTTCGGGACGGCCACGACTAGTTCTCCTCTGGATTGTCACGATTCCCGTCGAACCGCTCCTGCAGAGCGGCCCAACGGGGGTCAATCGTCTCATGCCCGTGGTCGGGGCCGAGATCAGCCAGCTTCCCGCCGCAGTCGACGCACAGCCCGAGGCAGTCCGGCGAGCACAGCGGCACCTGTGGCAGCGCGAGCACGATGGCGTCGCGCACCACGGGTTCGAGGTCGATCAGGTCGTCTTGCAGACGGCTGACCTCGTCCTCCTCGGTGGTCTCGTCGGTGGTGCTGTCCGGGTACGCGTACAACTCGGTCAGCTCCACCTCGACCTCCGCGGACAGCGGCTCCAGGCAGCGCGAGCACTCCCCTTCGACCACCGTCGCGGCCGTGCCCGTCACGAGCACGCCTTCGACCACCGACTCCAGCAGGAGGTCGAGTTCGACGTTGCCCCCTGCCGGCACCGCGATCACGCCCGCCAGGCCTACGCCCTCCGCGGGCACCGTCCTGCGCAACCCGCGGCTGGAGCCCGCACGACGCCCGAGGTCCCTGGTGTCGATGACCCAGGGCCCGGTCGCTGTGGGACGCGCGGAGGCGTGACGATGCTCAGACATGATGTTTGGTGTTGCCGTCGGGGACTTACCACGACCAGCCGGTCAAGGGTACGGGACAACGGGCGTCCACGTGAAATCGGCTGGTCGGGGCATCGTCCGGTCGGGTTACTCGTGATAGTCGAACGGCGCGGCGGCGCTGGCGACGGCCGGGCCGCGCAGGTGCGAGCGGCCCTTCCCGACGCTGCGCAGCGTGTGGGCGAGCAGGTCCTCGAAGTCGGCCAGCTTGCCGTCCACGTACGCGTCGCACTCGTTGCGCAGCCGGATGGCCTCCGTCTGCGCGGCGTCCAGCACCCGGGCGGCCTCGGCGTGCGCGGCCTGCACCACCTCGGTGCCGTCGACCAGGCGCGCCTGCTCCGCCCGGCCCTCCTCGATCGCGCGCTCGTAGTTGGCCCGCCCGGCCTGGACCATCCGGTCGGCCTCGGCGTGGGCCCGGCCCACCAGGTCCTCGTACTCCTGGCGGCCCGCGGAGACGGTCCGCTGCGCCTGGTCCTCGGCCTCGGCGACCATCCGCTCGGCCCGCGCCCGCGCCTCGGACAGCATCCGCTCGGCCTCGTGCTGCGCCTCGGCGACCATCCGCTCGGCGTCCGACCGCGCCTTGCTCAGCGCCTGGTCCGCGTCGTGCTGCGCCTTGCCGACCAGCTCGTCGCGGTGGTCGAGCACGTCCTGGGCGTCGTCCAGCTCCGCCGGGATGGCGTCGCGCACGTCGTCGAGGAGTTCGAGCACGTCGCCGCGCGGCACGACGCACCCGGAGGTCATCGGCACGCCACGCGCTTCCTCGACGATCGTGACCAGCTCGTCGAGGGCCTCGAACACCCGGTACACGTCACACTCCTCGCGCCCACAGCAGTACCCGTCCTAGTGTGCCCTGCCGATCTCGTCGCCGCCGGGAGATCGGCAGGGCGTGTCCGGCTAACGGGTGACGTCCACCAGGACGAAGCTCCCGCCGCGCGCCGCCGGACGTCCTGGCCGGCAGGACGCCTCACGATCGGCGAAGGCCTGGTTGTCCTGCGGGTACGGGCAGGGCTCGCCCCGCTGGACCAGCCGCTCGGTGTCGGTGGCCCGGCTCGGCGGGGCAGACCGCGCCACCCGGCGCGAGCTGGTCGTGGCGACCGCGCCCGCGAGCACGGGCAGCACCTTCGCGGTGCGCGATGTGATCTCGCTCATGCCGGTGAACGCTCACCACACCGAGCGACGATCCGACCACTTCGAGGTTGACGGACCGTGACCGGTCAGCGGCCCTCGGCGAGCCGCGCGGACAGCCGGTCCTTGATCGAGGGCGGCAGCAGGCTGGTCACGTCGCCGCCGTAGGTGGCCACGTCCTTGACCAGGGAGCTGGCCAGGAAGCTGTAGATCGGGTTGGTCGGCATGAACAGCGTCTCGACGCCGGTCAGCTGGTGGTTCATCTGCGCCATCTGGAGCTCGTAGTCGTAGTCGCTGACCGCGCGCAGGCCCTTCACGATGGCCTTGATGTCGTTCTCCAGGCAGTAGTCGACCAGCAGGCCGTGCCAGGCGTCGACGCGGACGTTCGGCCACTGCGCGGTCACCTCGCGCAGCATCTCGGTGCGCTCCTCGACCGAGAACAACGTCTTCTTGTTCTTGTTGATGAGCACGGCGACGACGACTTCGTCGAAGAGCTTCGCCGCTCTGCCGATGATGTCCAGGTGTCCGTTGGTGGCCGGGTCGTAGGAGCCGGGGCACACGGCACGCGTCATGGTTTCGGACGGTAGCACCCGATCGGACGCAG
The DNA here is from genome assembly GCA_040689555.1 of Actinosynnema sp. NPDC051121. Classification (GTDB taxonomy): domain Bacteria; phylum Actinomycetota; class Actinomycetes; order Mycobacteriales; family Pseudonocardiaceae; genus Actinosynnema. The sequence continues at coordinate 67,906 of JBFBCZ010000037.1, forward strand.
CCACTCAGGTGCGTGGTCGGCATCACCCGGTGGCGTCAACCTGTTCCGCCCAGTGCAGCGTGGTGTCGCCATATCGCTTGCTGCGCAACGATTCCACGGCACCCGGCCAGATCGGTTCAGCGCTGCGCGCGCCGCGTTCCACCACGATCAACGACCCCGGTTTCGTCCAACCGTTCGTGACCAGCGCCGCGAGGAGCCGGTTGAGCTGCTCGTCGGTCACCGCGTAGGGCGGATCGGCGAACACGACGTCGCAAGCCACCTCCGCCGCAGCGGCCACCACGGACTCCGCGGTGCGGTTCAGGACCGTCACGCCGGGCAGCGCGACCACCTTGGCGTTGCTCTTCAAGACTTCGGCAGCCCGCTTGTCCGACTCCACGAACGTGGCGCCGACCGCTCCCCGCGACAGCGCTTCGAACCCCAGCGCCCCGGACCCCGCGTACAGGTCGAGCACCACCGCGCCGTCGAGGTCGATCAACGTCTCCAACGAGCTGAACAACGCCTCGCGCACCCGGTCGGAGGTGGGACGGGTGCCCCGCGGCGGCACCTGCAGTCGGCGGCCACCGGCAACACCCGCGACAATCCTGGTCACGGGGTCATCGTCCCACCGAGAGCGCCTGCCACCACCCGTCGACCGCCGGCGGCCGCGCCACGTCGATCCGCTCACCGGGTCGCGGCACGGCCAGCGGCACCTCGTGCGCCTCCGCCTCGCGCCACACCCGGTCGACCGGCTCGGACCAGTCGTGGAAGGCGAGGTTGAAGGTCGCCCAGTGCACCGGGATCAGCAGGCCGCCCTGCACGTCACGGTGCGCCGCCACGCCTTCCTCCGGCGTCATGTGGATGTCGGGCCACCCGGGCCCGTAAGCGCCGATCTGGATCAGCGAGGCGTCGAACGGCCCGTGCTCCTCCCCGATCCGCTTGTACCCGTCGAAGTAACCGGTGTCACCGCTGTAGTAGACCCGGTGCTCCGGTCCCTTCAGCACCCACGAAGCCCACAGCGTCGTGTCCCGCTGGAACCCGCGGCCGGAGAAGTGCTGCGCCGCCGTGGCCACCAGCGTGACGCCGGCCACCTCGTGCGACTCGTCCCAGTCCAGCTCCACGATCCGCTCCGCGGGCACCCACCACTTCCGCAGGTGCGCCCCGATGCCGAGCGGCACCACGAACACGGCCTCGGTGTCCCGCGTCAACGCCCGCACCGTCGGCAGGTCGAGGTGGTCGTAGTGGTCGTGCGAGATCACCACCGCGTCCACCGGGCCCACCTCGTGCAACGAGTGCGGCACCGGGTGCAGCCGCCGGGGACCGACCACCGGCGACGGCGAGCACCGGTCGCTCCACACGGGGTCGATCAACACCCGCGCCCCGTCGATCTCCACCAACGTGGACGCGTGCCCGTACCAAGTGATGTGCAACCCATCCGCCGCACCCGCGACCGGCGGCACCAACGGCACCTCACCAACCGGCCGCCGCTGCTGCCCGCCGAAGAACATCTCCCGCACGGTCCCAGCGGCCCCATCGGGCATGGTCCGCGTCTGCACGGCGTTGTGGAACCTGCCATCGCGGTACTGCGGCGACCGCCGCACCCGCTCCCCTTCGGGCTTCCCACCCATCGCCAAGGGCACATCCCGAGCCGCCCAGGCAACAGCACCGGCCGTGAGAGCGAGCAATGCGGCGGCAACCTTCTTCATGCCACCCCAACGCCGCCCCAAACCCCCCGGTTCCCCCGAACACCCGATGTGGCCACCACCACTGACCCGAACGCAGAACTCAGGGGACCTGAACGTACGACACACGCGTTCCGAACGTAGGACACACGCGACCTGAACGTAGGACACGCCGGACCTGAACGTAGGACACGCCGGACCTGAACGTTCGACACACGCGACCTGAGCGTTCGACACGCGGGTCCTGAACGTTCGACACGCGCCCACATCGGACCCGCAGCGCACCCTCCGAGGCCCGATTTGACATGGGTTCGGGTGCCATAGGCTGGACGAAGCCGGGCAGGCTTGGCGGACGCTCTTCCCGCCATGCCTGCCCGGCTTTGGCCTGCCCGGGGTGCCCATAAGGGCCCCATGTCAAATCGAGCCGGAAGCACCCACCGCCCCCACCGACCCCGACCCCACCGACCCCGGCCACCCGACCCAGCCCGACCCGACCACACCCGACCCCGCCGTCACTCCAGCACGATCAGCAGATCCCCACCCTCGACCTGCTGCACCCCACGCACGGCCAACCGCTTCACCCGCCCGGCCTTCGGCGCGGTGATCGCCGCCTCCATCTTCATCGCCTCGATGGTCGCGATCGTCTGCCCGACCTCGACCACCTCGTCCTCCGCCACGCTGGGCGTCACGACCCCGGCGAACGGAGCCGCCACGTGCCCCGGGTTGCCCCGATCGGCCTTCTCCGCCGCAGGCACCTCCGCCGCGATCGACCGGTCGCGCACCTGGATCGGCCGCAACTGCCCGTTCAACGTCGCCATCACCGTGCGGATACCGCGCTCGTCCGCCTCGCCGATGGCCTCCAACCCGATCAGCAGCCGCACGCCCGGCTCCAGGTCGACCTGGTACTCCTCCCCCGGCTTGAGCCCGTAGAAGAAGTCCTTGCTGCCCAGCACGCTCGTGTCCCCGTACGCCTCCCGGTGCGCCAGGAACTCCTTCGTCGGCGCGGGGAACAGCAGCCGGTTCAACGTGGCGCGGCGGTCGTGCTCCAGCCCCTTCACGTCGTCGTCCGTCAGCTCCGCCACGCCCTTGGGCGCGGCCCGCCCCTGCAACGCCTTGCTCCGGAACGGCTCCGGCCACCCGCCGGGCGGGTCGCCCAGCTCACCGTGCAGGAACCCGATCACCGAGGCCGGGATGTCGTAGCGCCCGGGGTCCGCCTCGAACTCGGCCGGCGACACCCCCGCCCCGACCAGGTGCAGCGCCAGGTCGCCCACCACCTTGGACGACGGCGTCACCTTCACCAGCCGACCGAGCATCCGGTCGGCCGCCGCGTACATGGCCTCGATCTCCTCGAACTTCTGCCCGAGCCCGAGCGCGACCGCCTGGGTGCGCAGGTTCGACAGCTGCCCGCCGGGGATCTCGTGCGAGTACACCCGCCCGGTCGGCCCCGGGATCCCGGACTCGAACGGCGCGTAGACCTTGCGCACCGACTCCCAGTACGGCTCCAGGTCGCACACGGCCCGCAGGTCCAGCCCGGTCGCCCGGTCCGTGTAGTCCGTGGCCGCCACGATCGCCGACAGCGGCGGCTGCGAGGTCGTGCCCGCCATCGACGCCACCGCGCCGTCCACCGCGTCCACACCGGACTGGATGGCCGCCAGGTACGTCGCCAGCTGCCCGCCCGCCGTGTCGTGGGTGTGCAGGTGCACCGGCAGGTCGAACTCCTTGCGCAACGCCGTCACCAGCCGTGCCGCCGCCGGCGGGCGCAGCAGGCCCGCCATGTCCTTGATCGCCAGGACGTGCGCGCCCGCGCCGACGATCTGCTCGGCCAGCTTCAGGTAGTAGTCCAGCGTGTAGATGCGCTCGTCCGGGTTCGACAGGTCGGAGGTGTAGCAGAGGCACACCTCCGCCACCGCCGTGCCGGTCTCCCGGACCGCCTCGATCGCCGGGCGCATCTGCTCGACGTCGTTCAACGCGTCGAAGATCCGGAAGATGTCGATACCGGTCTTCGTCGCCTCTTCGACGAACGCGCTGGTCACAGCCTCGGGATAGGGCGTGTAGCCCACCGTGTTCCGGCCGCGCAGCAACATCTGCAGGGTGATGTTGGGCACCGCCTCGCGCAGTGCGGCGAGCCGTTCCCACGGGTCCTCGGCCAGGAACCGCAGCGCCACGTCGTACGTCGCGCCGCCCCAGGCCTCCAGCGACAGCAGCTGCGGCGCCATCCGCGCCACGTGCGGCGCGACCGCCAGCAGGTCCTTCGTCCGCACCCGGGTCGCCAACAACGACTGGTGCGCGTCGCGGAACGTGGTGTCCGTGACGGCCAGCGCCTTGCTCTCCCGCAGCCAGCGGGCGAAGCCCTCCGGGCCCAGCTCGTCCAGCCGCTGCTTCGACCCGGCGGGCGGCTCCGCGTTCAGGTCGACCGCCGGCAGCTTCACCTTGGGGTCCACAACGGACGGACGCGGGCCGTTCGGCTTGTTCACCGTCACGTCGGCCAGGTAGGTGAGCATCCGCGTGCCGCGGTCGGCGGAGTGCCGCGCGGTCAGCAGGTGCGGGCGCTTCTCGATGAACGACGTCGTGACGCGGCCCTCGTAGAAGTCCGGGTCGTCCAGCACCGCCTGGATGAACGGGATGTTCGTGGAGACGCCCCGGATGCGGAACTCGGCCACCGCGCGCCGCGCCCGGGCCACCGCCGCGGAGAACGTCCGACCGCGGCACGTCAGCTTGACCAGCATCGAGTCGAAGTGCGCGCCGATGACCGTGCCCGCGCCGGTGGTGCCGCCGTCCAGCCGGATGCCCGAGCCGCCCGGCGAGCGGTAGGCGCTGATCATGCCGGTGTCGGGGCGGAAGCCGTTGGCGGGGTCCTCGGTGGTGATGCGGCACTGCAGGGCCGCGCCGCGCAGCTGCACGGTGTCCTGGCTCAGGCCGAGGTCGGCCAGGTTCTCGCCGCTCGCGATGCGCATCTGCGACTGCACCAGGTCCACGTCGGTGACCTCTTCGGTGACCGTGTGCTCGACCTGGATGCGGGGGTTCATCTCGATGAAGACGTAGTTGCCGCGCGGGTCGAGCAGGAACTCGACGGTGCCGGCGTTGCGGTAGCCGATGTGCCGGGCGAACCTGACGGCGTCGGCGCAGATCCGGTCGCGCAGCTCGGGGGCGAGGTTCGGCGCGGGCGCGATCTCGATGACCTTCTGGTGGCGCCGCTGCACCGAGCAGTCGCGCTCGAACAGGTGGATCACGTTGCCCTCGCCGTCGGCGAGGATCTGCACCTCGATGTGCCGCGGCTCGACCACGGCCTGCTCCAGGAACACCGTCGGGTCGCCGAAGGCCGACTCGGCCTCGCGCGACGCGGCTTCCAGGGCCTCCCGCAGCGCGGCGGGCTCCTCCACGCGCCGCATGCCGCGCCCGCCACCACCCGCGACGGCCTTCACGAACACCGGGAACGCGATGTCCTCGGCCGCCCGGACCAGGGCGTCGATGTCGCTCGACGGCTCGCTGGACTTGAGCACCGGGAGGCCGGCCTCGCGGGCCGCGGCGATGGCGCGGGCCTTGTTGCCGGTCAGCTCGAGCACGTCCGAGGGCGGGCCGACGAACGTGATGCCCGCCTCGGCGCACGCCCTGGCCAGCTCGGGGTTCTCGGACAGGAAGCCGTAGCCGGGGTAGACCGCGTCGGCGCCCGCCTTGCGGGCCGCCTTGATGATCTCCTCGACGGACAGGTAGGCCCGGACGGGGTGGCCGGGCTCGCCGATCTCGTACGACTCGTCGGCCTTCAGCCGGTGCAGGGAGTTGCGGTCCTCGTGGGGGAAGACGGCAACCGTGCCGGCGCCCAGTTCGTAGGCAGCGCGAAAGGCCCGGATCGCGATCTCGCCGCGGTTGGCGACAAGAACCTTGCGGAACATGCGGCGTTCCCTCCCGGTTACTCGGCGAATCCCGCCCCAGCGGGGGCGGGATCCGATGAATCAAAGGCACGCTACCGTGCGCTTCCCGCCCCTCGGGAGTTCCATCTCACGTGACGGACGTCATCGTGATCGTTCACTCATCCGGTCAAGGCAGGGGCGCGACCTGGGATTCTCCCCTGTGCGGCCGTCCGGCGCAGCCCCCGAGCGGCGCGAGACGCCTGCGGTGAACCGAGGACGGCCCTGAAGGCCCATACCGCACCTCCCGCCGACCACCCGTCGCCCCACACGGTGGATCACCGACTCGTTACGGTGCGTTCGCTGCATCGGGTGACTACGCCCGGCGACTTCTCGGTAGGGTTGGCCCATGGCCGGGGCTGAAGGGACTGGGCAGCCTGCTGCCCGCACCCATTTCGACGTCGTACTGCGCGGGTACAACCAGCGCCAGGTGAACGAACGGGTGACACGGCTCGAGTTCGACCTGAAGAACTCGAACCGGGCGCGTGAGGCCGCATCGGCGCAGGTCGCGGAGCTGAGCAAGCTGCTCGGCGCCACCCGCGCCGAGCTCGACAAGGTCAAGTCCCAGCTCGGCAAGCTGGCCACCAGCCCGGCCAGCGCGTCCAACGTCACCGAGCGCGTGCGCGTGATGATGACGTTGGCCGAGGAGGAGATCGCCGACATCCGCAAGGCGGCCCTCGACCAGGCGAACGCGACCCGCGCCGAGGCCGAGCGGGCAGCCGCCGAGGGCAAGGCGGCGCACCAGCGCGCGATGGGCGAGCTCGAGGACCGGCGGCGGCAGCTCGAGGCGGCTCACCAGCAGCGGACCACCGAGCTGGAGCGGCAGCACGAGGAGCGGCGCACCGAGCTGGAGCGCTCGCACGAGGAGCTGCGGGCCAAGCTGACCGCCGAGCACGAGGCGTTGCTGGCCGAGACCCGCGCCGACCGCGAGAAGCTGACCGCCGACTTCGAGGCCAGGACCGCCGAGCTGGAGGCGAAGCGGGTCGAGCTGGAGCAGAAGTACAAGGGCTACCACGACGACCTCGACAAGGAGTACGACGAGCTGCGCACCAAGCTCCGCAAGGAGCACGAGGTGCACGTGGTCGAGGCCAAGGCGGAGGCCGCGAAGCTCGTCGAAGCCGCCCGCGCGGAGGCCGCCGAGCTGCGCGCGGAGACCGAGAAGCAGGTCGCCGAGCTGGAGTCCGAGGCGTTGGCCAAGGCCGAGCAGACGATCAGCGAGGCGAACGCGCGGGCCGAGAAGACCGTCACCGAGGCCGACGCCCGCGCCGAGAAGACCATCACCGAAGCGGACGCGCACGCCGACCGCCGCACCACCGCGGCGGACGAGAAGCTGGCCGAGCTGCACCGCGTGCACCGGGCGTTGAGCGAGCAGTTCGCCGCGGCGCAGGAGGCGGTGTCCCGCGCGGTGGCGACCCTCACGCCGCTGGACGACGAGGCGGCGGCCGAGGCTGACGCCAAGCCCGCCGACAACGCGACCGACAGCACGCCCGCGCCTTCCGAGCCGGCCGCGGATCCCTCCACCAAGACCGACCCCGCCGCCGACGCCCCCACCGAACCGGCCACCGCCAAGCCCGTGCCCGCCAAGCAGCCGACCCCCAAGCAGGCGACCGCCAAGCAGGCGACCGCCAAGGCCAAGGACGTCGACCCGTCCGAGCAGCCGACCGCCCAGCTCCGGGTGCCGAAGGGCAGGCAGGCCAAGTAACACCCGCCCGGCCCCGCCCTACCCCCGAACCGCCCTACCCGGACCCGCCCTACTGGGGCAGCTGGTCCGCCGGCACGACCTCGGCCTGCTCGGGCACGGTGATCGAGACCGGCTCGCCCCAGCCGCGGAACCGGGTCGTGGACTGCTTGACGACCTTGCCGTCCAGCTCGAACCGGTACTCGGCCTGAGCGGGCGCGCCGGTGTCGTCCACCCACACGGTCGCCGCGATCTTCACCCCGTACTGGGCGAGCTGGGTGTGCTGGAGCTGGATGTCCTGGTCCTCGATGACCTTGGCCATCTTCAGCGCGTCCACGACCAGGTCGAACCGCGTCACCGGCACCCCGTCCACCTGCTCGGACGACTTGCCCACGATCAGCGCCGCCCTCGGCTGCACGTAGTCGAGCTCCGCGCCGACCGTCGCACTCGGCCCGAAGCCCCTCAGCAACGCGGCCACCTCGCCGCCGCTCGCCGCCGGGTAGTAGCCCCACTTCTTCCCGGCGGGCATCGGCGCGCCCTCGACCTGCACGTACGTGCCGTCGCGGACGACCACCAGCGCGATCTTCTTCGGCTGCCCGCCGGTCGACACGTCCATCGTCATCGACCCGGTCACGCCGTCGGCGTCCTGCCTCAGCACGCCGTCCACCACGTTGCGGACCTCGGTGGCCTGGCCGTCCGAGGCGAACCCCTCGGTGTGGAACGCCGCCGTGCCCAGCTCGGCCCGCCGCTGCCCGATCCGCTCGGCGAGCACCGCCAGATCGCCCTTGGGCAGCGAGGACGTGGTCGGCGCCTGTTGACCGGCAGGCGCGGGCGTGCAGGCGACGAGCGCCAGCGGAACCAGGGTCAACGGAACCAGGGCGAGCAGGAATCGGCGCACGAGCCAGGGTAACCGGACCCCGGTCAGGCCTTCTCCAGGTACTCCGCGCGCTCCTCGTCCAGCAGCCCCGCGACCAGACCGGCCAGCCCGGGGTTCGAGGTCAGCTCCGGGTCCGCCTCCACGACCTCCTGCGCCACCACCCGGGCCTCCGCGATCACGTCCTCGTCGCGCAGCAGCGAGAGCATCTTCAGCCCCGACCGGGTGCCGGACTGCGCCGCGCCGAGGATGTCGCCCTCACGCCGCAGCTCCAGGTCGAGCTGGGCCAGCTCGAAGCCGTCCACAGTGGACTCGACGGCCCGCAGCCGCGCCATCGTGGACGTGCCCTCGGGCATCTCGGTCACCAGCAGGCACAGCCCCGGCGCGCTGCCCCGGCCTACCCGTCCGCGCAGCTGGTGGAGCTGGCTCACGCCGAACCGGTCCGCGTCCATGATCACCATGACGGTGGCGTTGGGCACGTTCACGCCGACCTCGACCACGGTCGTGGCGACCAGCACCTGCACCTCGTTCGCCGCGAACGCCCGCATCACGGCGTCCTTGTCCTCCGGCGCCATCCGGCCGTGCAGGATGTCGATCCGCAGCCCCCGCAAGGGCCCCTCGGCCAGCTTGTTGGCCACGTCCACCACGGCCACCGGCGGCCTGCGGTCGGACCCGTCGCCCTTGCCCGAGTCCTCCTTCGGCGGCGCCTCCGCGTCGTCCTCCGCCGCGCCGTCGCCGATGCGCGGGCACACCACGTACACCTGGTGGCCCTTGCCGACCTCCTCGTGGATCCGCTGCCAGGCGCGGTCGAGCCACCCCGGCTTCGACGCCACCGGCACCACGGACGTGCTGATCGGCGAACGCCCCTGCGGCAGCTCGCGCAGCGCGGACACCTCCAGGTCGCCGTACACCGTCATCGCCACCGTGCGCGGGATCGGCGTGGCCGTCATCACCAGCACGTGCGGCGTCGACCCGCCCGCGCGCCCGCTCAGCGCGGCCCGCTGCTCCACGCCGAACCGGTGCTGCTCGTCCACCACGACCAGCCCCAGGTCGGCGAACTCCACCTTGTCCTGGATCAACGCGTGCGTGCCCACCACGATCCCGGCCTCACCGGACACGATCTCCAGCAACGCCCGCTTGCGCGCCGCCGTGCCCATCGACCCCGTCAGCAGCGTCACCCGCGTCGCGTGCTCGGCGCCGCCCAGCTCACCGGCCTGCCCGAGATCGCCCAGCAACTCCCGCAACGACCGCGCGTGCTGCGCCGCCAGCACCTCGGTCGGCGCGAGCATCGCCGCCTGCCGCCCCGCGTCCACGACCTGCAACATCGCCCGCAGCGCGACCATCGTCTTGCCCGACCCCACCTCGCCCTGGAGCAGCCGGTTCATGGGGTGCTCGCCGGACAGGTCGCGGGCGATCTGCTCGCCGACCTCACGCTGCCCCGCCGTCAGCTCGAACGGCAGCCGGGCGTCGAACGCGTCGCGCACCAGGCCGTCCCGGGGCGGGCACGCGGGCGCGGGCCGGGCCGTGGCCGAACGGCGGCGCTGCGCCAGCGTCAGCTGCACCGCCATCGCCTCGTCCCACTTCAGCCGCTGCTGCGCGACCGCGATCGCGGCCCAGCCGTCCGGCCGGTGGATGTCCCGCAGCGCCTTCTCCAGGCCGATCAGCCCGCGTTCGGCGCGCAACGACTCCGGCAGCGGGTCCTGCGCCACCCCGTCCCACACCGCCAAGACCTGCTCGACGCAGTTGGAGACGTTCCACGACTGGATGCCCTGCGCCGCCGGGTAGACCGGGATCATGGCGCCCGCGAAGTCCGCCGCCGCCGCGTCCTCACCGTCGAGCACCTGGTAGTCGGGGTGGGCGAGCTGGAGCTTGCCGTTGAAGATGCCGACCTTGCCCGCGAACATCGCCTCGCGCCCCGGCAGCAGCTCCCGCTCCACCTTGCGCGAGCCGCGCCCGAAGAACACCAGGTGCAGGTCGCTGGTGCCGTCGGTGATCACGGCCTCCAGCAGCTCGCCGCTGCGCGACTTCATCCGCCGCTGCCGCGCGCTCTTCACCCGCGCCTGCACGGTGACGTGCTCGCCCAGCTCCAGCCCGGCGATCTCGGTCAGCTTGCCGCGCTCGTCGTAGCGGCGCGGGTAGTGGCGCAGCAGCTCGCCGACGGTGGTCAGGCCGAGGCCGGCCTCCAGCGCGTCGGCGCTCTTCTTGCCGAGCACCGACACCAGCTTGTCGTCGAAGGTCGTCATCCCGGCCTATTCAACTACTCGACACCGACAATCAGCAGGGCGTCGCGCTGGCCTCCGTCGTAGGCGGCCAGCTCCACCTCCGGGTGGGCGACGCGCAGGTGATCTTCCAGCACCCGCTCGACGCCGTCCGGGGCGGCCCGCCCCAGCAGCACGGTGACCAGCTCGCCGCCGCTGGCGAGCATCCGGTCGACCAGCCGGCACGCCAGCGCGCCGACCTCGGCGTCACCGGGCTCGATCAGCACGACCTCGCCGTCCACCATGCCCAGCAGGTCACCGGGGCGGCACCGGCCGACCCACGTGATCGCCTCCCGGTCCGACACCGCGACCTCGCCGCGCCGGGTGGCCGCCGCCGCCTCCGCCATGGCGACCGCGTCGTCACCGGCGCGGCGGGACGGCGAGTGCACGGCCAGCGCCGCCAGCGCCTGCACCGGGGAGAACGTCGGCACGACCACGACGTCCTGACCCGCGGCGACGGCCTGCGTGACGGCGTCCTCCAGCGGTTCGCGCCAGCCCGGGTCGCCCGGCAGCACGGTCACCCGCCGCGCCCGCGTGCTCACCACCACGGCCAGCAGGTCGGCCGCGGTCACGTCGTCGCCGGGCTCGAACACCACCGCGCCCTCCGACCGGAACAGCTCGGCCGTGCCCTCGCCCCGGACCAGCGCCACGATGGCCCGGTCGCGCACGAACCGGGGCGCCTGGGCGGCGATCTGGTCGGCGAAGCGGGCCACCGTGATCCGGTGCGGCCGGCCCGCCCGGATGCCCGCCTCGACGGCCGCGCCGATGTCGTTGCAGTGCACGTGCACGGTCCACAGCCCGGCGCCGTCGCCGACCACCGACACGCAGTCGCCGACGGCCGCCAGCTCGGCCTTCAGCGCCTCGGCGTCGGGCGTGCCGTCCAGCAGGTACATGACCTCGTACTCGAACTCGGCCGACCCGGCCTCGCGCGCCGTGGTCAGCGACTCGCGCGGCACCGGGACGACCACCGGCACGTCCTCGACCGCCCGCCCGGTGATCACCGCCGCGAGCGTGTCCAGCAGCACGACCAGCCCGCGCCCGCCCGCGTCGACCACACCGGCCCTGGCCAGCACGGCGAGTTGGCGCGGTGTGTCGGCCAGCGCCTCGGCCCCCGCCTTCGCCGCGACCGTGACGACCTCGTCCAGGTCGTCGGACGTGCAGTCGCGAGCCGCCTCGGCCGCCGCGTGCAGCACGGACAGCACCGTGCCCGGCACCGGCTTCGACACGGCGGCGGTGGCCAGTTCGTCGGCCCGCCACAACGCCCGTCGCAGCGCCGCGCCGGACGCCGTGGAAGCGCCCTGCGCGGCCTCCGCCAGGCCGCGCAGCACCTGCGACAGGATCACCCCGGAGTTGCCGCGCGCACCGGCCAGCGCGCCGCGCGCGAGCGCCCCCAGCGCCGCCCCGACCGTGTCCACGGGTGTCCTGAGCAGCGCGTCCAGCGCCGAGCGCATGGTCTGGAGCAGGTTGGTGCCGGTGTCGCCGTCCGGCACCGGGAAGACGTTGATGCGGTCGATGTCCTCGCGGTTGGCGTCCAACGACCGAACGCAGGCGTCCGCCCACTGGCGCACCGCGACCGCATCGAGAGCCTGCATGCCGGCGAGCGTATTCGACCCGGTTTGGTGGCAGAACGCGCCACCGGCTACCCTGACTGGGTTGCCATGCCCGGCTGAGGCTTGTGCACGCTTGCGCGCCCGCCGGGGCGTGAGTACCGCTGAAGAAACCTTAAGGAGTGGCTGACGTGGCTGCCGTGTGCGACGTCTGTGGCAAGGGGCCGGGCTTCGGCCATTCTGTCTCGCACTCCCACCGGAAGACGAACCGCCGGTGGAACCCGAACATTCAGACCGTGCGCGCGAAGGTTTCCTCTTCGACGCGGCAGCGGCTGAACGTGTGCACCTCGTGCCTGAAGGCGGGCAAGGTGGTGCGCGGCTGATGACCCGCGCCTGAGCTTGGCGAAAGGCCCCCGGGACTCGTCCCGGGGGCCTTTCGGCGTCCGGGGCCGGGTGTGGGTGGTGTCGGCCTCCCAGTCGGTGCCCCGGCGGTCGGCGCCGCAGTCGCGCGCTCCCACCGCCGGGTCACCGGACGTGGCTAGGGCAGCTTCCAGTCGATCGGCTCGGCGCCCTGCTCGACCAGCAGGGCGTTCGCCTTGCTGAACGGCCGCGAGCCGAAGAACCCGCCCGCCGCCGACAACGGGCTCGGGTGGACCGACTCGACGCAGCGGTCCGGGCCCAGCAGCGGCTTGAGGGCGCGCGCCTGGCTGCCCCACAGGATCGCGACCAGCGGCGCGTCCCGCTCGGCCAGCGCCTTGATCGCCTGCTCGGTCACCGGTTCCCAGCCCTTGTTGCGGTGGGAGTTCGACTTGCCCGGCTGCACCGTCAGCGCGCGGTTGAGCAGCAGCACGCCCTGCTCGGTCCACGGGGTGAGGTCGCCGTTGGACGGCTTGGGGTGCCCCAGGTCCGACATGTACTCGGTGTAGATGTTGACCAGGCTCTTCGGGATCGGCCGGGTCTCCGGCGAGACCGAGAAGCTCAGGCCGACCGCGTGCCCCGGCGTCGGGTACGGGTCCTGGCCGACGATGAGCACCCGCACGGAGTGGAACGGCTGCTGGAACGCCCTCAGGACGTTCTCCCCGGCGGGCAGGTATGTCCGCCCGGCGGCCACCTCCGCCCGCAGGAACTCGCCCATCGCGGCGATGCGATCGGCCACGGGCGCGAGTGCCGCGGCCCAGCCGGCTTCCATGATCTCCTCAAGCGGACGTGCCACGGCGGGACCCTACCTCAGTCCAGGCGGCGCAGTTCCTTGCGGTACAGCAAGATGTTGTCCACGTACTTGTCCACCGCGAACTGCCACGCGCCGTCCGGCACGACGTACCCCTCGCGCACCCGGGCGGGCACGCCGAGCGCCATCGACCGCGCGGGCACGTGCCCCTCGAACGACACCACCGCGCCCGCGCCGACGATCGCGCCGGTCTCCACCACGGACCCGTTGAGCACCACGGATCCCGAGGCGATCAGGCACCGGTCGGCGATGGTCGCGCCCTCGATGTGCACGTTGTGGCCGACGACGCACTCCGCGCCGATCAACGTCGGGTGCACCTCGGTGCAGTGCACGACCGTGCCGTCCTGGATCGACGTCCGCGCACCGACCTCGATGCGCCCGTAGTCGCCGCGCAGCACGGCCTGCGGCCACACCGAGGCGTGCGCGCCGATCCGCACGTCGCCGATCACCGTCGCGTCGGGGTGCACGTAGGCGTCCGGGTGGATCACCGGCTCGAAGTCGCCCAACGCGTAGATCGCCATCGCGGTCCCTCCAGGCTGCCCTCAGAGATCCTTCGCAAAGCAAAGGCTTTCCGGATGATGCCGGTAGACCCCGAAGTTGTCGATGCGCGCGTATCCATTGGCGCGGTAGAGGCCGATCGCCTCGGGTTGGCGCAACCCGGTCTCCAGCACCATCCGCTTGCGACCGGCCGCCCGCGCCGCCGTTTCCAGCGACGCCAGCACGACCCGGGCCAGGCCGCGCCCGCGCAGGCCCTCCGAGACGTACATGCGCTTGATCTCCGCGTCGCCGGGCCGCAACGAGTGCAGGGCCTCGTCGTGCGCGCGCCACCCGCCGCAGGCCACCGGGACGCCGTCGAGGTAGCCGACCGCGAAGTGCCCCAGCGGTGCGGCGAACTCGGCGGGGTCGACCGGCGTGACGTCGACCTCGCCGTAGCGGTCCAGGTAGACCTGCTGGAGTTCGGCGATCAGCTTGACCGAGTCTGGATGGTCATACGCGAGCGTGCATAGTTCCACTCTCGCCAGGCTACCTACCGCCAGTGCTCCCAGCCAGGGGGTTTCTCGTACGCCCGCCCGTCGACGGTGACGCCGGTGCCGTGCCGGACCGTGCCGATGGTGCGCCAGCCCTCGGGCACCGCGCCCGGTTCGGGGAACGTGGCCGCCAGCGCGTGATCCTCGCCACCGGTCAGCGCCCAGTGCCGGGCGTCCGCGCCGAGCGCCGCGGCGACGTCGATCAGCCGCGGGTGCACCTCCAGCAGCTCGGTGCGGATGTCGATGCCGATGCCCGACTCGTCCGCGATGTGGCCCAGGTCGGCCAGCAGGCCGTCGGACACGTCGATCATCGCCGTCGCGCCCGCCGCGGCGGCCTGGGGCCCGGCGGCGTAAGGGGGTTCGGGGTTCCGCTGCGCGCCGACGACCGCGACCGGCGACCGGAAACCGCGCTGCAGCACGGCGAGGCCGCCCGCCGCCCAGCCGAGACGCCCGCACACCGCGACGACATCACCCACTTGTGCACCTGAACGGGTGACAGGCTCCAAACCGCCCATGTCACCCATCGCCGTAACGGAGATCACCAGTGTTGCGGAAGACACCATGTCGCCGCCCACCACACCGGCGCCCGCGACGGTCGCCTCCTGCCACAGCCCGGCGGTGATGCCCTCCACCACGGCGGAGGGCGTGTCGGCGGGGCACGCGAGGCCGATCAGCAGGGCCGTCGGCATCGCGCCCATGGCCACGACGTCGGCCAGGTTCACCGCCGCCGCCTTGCGCCCCACCTGCTCGGGAGACGACCAGTCGAGTCTGAAGTGGACACCCTCGACCAGCACGTCGGTGGACACCACCACACGGCCGTCGGGCGCCGCGACGACAGCCGCGTCGTCACCCGGCCCGAGCAGGGTGGTGGGCGGCTGCGTCCGACCTGCCGTCACCCGGCGGATGAGACCGAACTCACCCACCTCAGCGACCGTGTCCGCGTTGCGCGGCGGCTCCGGACGCAAGATTGCCTCCCGTTCTGAGCATTCGGAACCCCAACTGGGGTACGTTGCTGTGCACGTTCCTACCCCGACCTAACCTGTCGCGACGAAGGGGCACGCCGTGGTGCACGCATACATCCTCATCCAGACCGAGGTCGGGAAGGCAGCCGCCGTTGCGGCGGAGATCTCCGGCATCCCCGGTGTGGCCACCGCGGAGGACGTCACCGGTCCGTACGACGTCATCGTCCGCGCCGAGGCCGACACCGTCGACCAGTTGGGGCAGCTCGTGGTCGCCCGCATCCAGAACGTCGAGGGCATCACCCGAACGCTGACCTGCCCGGTGGTCCACCTCTAGCCCCGTGCTGTCATAACCGGGTGGCACAGGAACCGTCGCTGCTCCCCCGCCCGCTGCTCGTCGTGGCGCTCGGGCTGACCGCGCTGCTCGTGGTCGGCGTCGTGGCGGCGGGCCTGTTCCTCGGCTCCGGCGCCGACGACGTGCCGCCCGCCCACACCGGGCCGGTGGCGCTCGTGCCGGTACCGGCGCCGAAGGCCGGGTCGGACGAGTGCAAGGCGTTGCTGGGCGCGCTGCCGGCACAACTGGTGTCCAACGGTGTCACGATGCCGCGCCGCGAACTTGCCGCGCCCGCCCCCGCCGGTGCGCTGGCGTGGGGTGACGAACGGCACGAGCCGCTCGTGCTGCGGTGCGGGCTGGACCGTCCCGGTGACCTCACCCCGACCTCCGGGCTGCGGGTGATCTCGGACGTGCAGTGGCTCGAGGTGGCCGAGGGCGGTTCGGCCACCTGGTACGTGGTGGACCGGCCGGTGTACGTGGCGCTGACCGTGCCGTCCGACGCGGGCACGGGACCCTTGCAGGACATCTCGACCACGATCCGAGACACCCTGGCGAAGGGTCCCGTGGACACCACGGGTTAGATCGGCCCCGACCGGTTCAGCGCAGGCCCGTGCCGCGGGCGATCGCGGTCTCGATCAGCGTGGTCAGCAGCGCCGGGTAGTCCACGCCCGTCTCGGCCCACATCCGCGGGTACATCGAGATCGGCGTGAAGCCGGGCATGGTGTTGACCTCGTTGACCACGAGCTCGTCGTAGTCGGTGACGAAGAAGTCGACCCGGGCCAGGCCCTGGCAGTCCAGCGCGCGGAACGCGGCGACGGCCATCTCACGCAGGTCGCGCGTCACGTGCTCGTCGAGCTTCGCCGGGATGTCGAACTCGCACACGTCGTCGAGGTACTTGGCGTCGAAGTCGTACCAGTCGACCTCGCCGCCGACGATGCGCAGCTCGGCGGGCAGCGACGCCTCGACCCGGCCGTCCGGGAACTCCAGCACGCCGCACTCGACCTCGCGGCCGGAGACGGCGGCCTCGATGATCACCTTCGGGTCGGTCTTGCGGGCCAGCGCGATCGCGCTGTCGAGGTGGGCCCAGTCCACGACCTTCGAGATGCCCACGGACGACCCGGCGCGCGCGGGCTTGACGAAGACGGGCAGCCCCAGGCGTTCCCGGTCGGCCTCGGTCAGCGTCGCCTGCTCGCGCCGCAGCACCGCGAACTCGCCGACCGGCAGGCCCGCGCCCTTGAGCAGGCGCTTGGTGAACTCCTTGTCCATGGCGACCGCGCTCGCCAGCACACCCGGTCCCACGTACGGGATGTCGGCCAGTTCCAGCAGGCCCTGGATCGTGCCGTCCTCGCCCCACGCGCCGTGCAGCACGGGGAAGACGACCTCCACGTCGGCCAGCACCTCGGTGGGCGCCACCGGCACCAGTTCACTGCCGGACACGGGCACCAGCGCGTTGACGGTGGGCAACTGCCGGTCCCGCACTTCGAGCGCCTTGGTGTCGTCGGCGCCGATCACCCACGCGCCCGTCTCGGTGATGCCGACCGGCACGACGTCGAACCGGTCCCGGTCCAGGTGCGGCAGGACACTGCCGGCGGACAGGCAGGAGACCATGTGCTCGCTGCTGCGCCCGCCGAACACCACGGCGACCTTGGTCTTGCGCTGTGTCATGGCTCGGACCCTACCCGGATGGCGTAACCCCACACCGTCACCGCACACCCGCCACCAACCCGAGCGTTGAACTCGGCGTACCCGAACGTAGGACTCACCCGCTCTGAACGTAGGACACACGCGACCTGAACGTAGGACACGCGCGCGTGTCCTGCGTTCGGAACGCGCGTGTCCTGCGTTCAGGTAGGGCGAGTTCGACGTTCGGGTGCGGTGGTGGCGGGGCGGAGGACGCGGATCAGGTCCGGGAGCGCGGTGGTCAGCTGGTCGCGCGAGCAGGCGCTGTAGCCGATCGCGGCGCCGTGCACCTTCGGGCGGGCGGCGTGGTGGCGGGCCAGGCCGTCCAGGCGCAGGCCGCGGTCGTGCGCCTCGGCCAGCACGTCGCGCTCCGCCTGCGCCGACGGCAGCGGCACGACGATGTGCGCGCCGGCGTCGTCACCCAGCACGGGGATCCCGGCGTCGGCGAACGCCGCGGACAGCAGCGCGCGGCGCTCCGACAGCTCACGCCGCAGCCTGCGCAGGTGCCGGCCCAGGTCGCCGTTGCGCGCCAACTCGACCAGCACCCGCTGCCCCGCCGCCGACGGGCTGGTGCCGGTCCGGTCGCGGTGCGCCAGCACCTCGGCGGCGATCGGCTCGGGCGCGACCATCCACCCCGCGCCCAACGTCGGCGTGAGGATCTTGCTCGTCGTACCCAGGTGCACCACCACGTCCGGCGCCAACGCCGCCAGCAACGGCAACGGCGCGACGTCGTAGCGCAGCTCGCCGTCGTAGTCGTCCTCGACGACCAGCCACCCCTCCGCCCGCGCCCGCTCCACCAGCGCCACCCGCCGCGCCGCCGACATCCGCCCGCCCAGCGGGTACTGGTGCGCGGGCGAGCAGTACACCCCGCGCACCCCCAGCGGCACGGCCTCCACCAACAGCCCCTCGGCGTCCACGGGCGCCTGCACGACCTTCACCCCGGCCGACCGCAACGCCCACACCGCCCGCTGGTACCCCGGCTCCTCCACCGCCACCACGTCACCCGGCCGCAGCACGGCCACCCCCAGCTCCACCAACGCCGCCGTCGTCCCACCGGTCGCCAGCACGAGCTCCTCCCGCAACCCGCCCCGCACCGCCAACCCCCGGTGCCGCAACAGGTGCTCCGCCACCACCGCCCGGTACTCCGGCAGCCCGCCCCGCACCGGCCGGAACATCGGCTGCACGTCCGCCGCCGCCCGCCACGCCCGCCGCCACGCCGCCCGGTCCAGCCCCTCGGCCCACGGCGCACCCGGCGCGAGGTCCACCACGTCCGCCGGCGCGACCGGGGTGGCCGCACGCCGGGTCCGCGCCTTCAACGCGCCCGGCGGCGTGGTCGTCACGTACGTCCCCGACCCGTGCCGCCCCGCGATCCAGCCCTCGGCGTGCAGCTGCTCGTATGCTGCCGCTGTCACGGTCCGGCTCACGCCGAGGCGTTCGGCCAGGGCCCGCGTGGAGGGCAGCCGGTCACCGCTGCGCAGCCGACCATCGGCCGCCGCCGCGCGCAGGGCGTCCGCGAGCTGCACGGCCAGCGGTTCGGCCGACTCGCGGTCCAGCACCACCGCCAACGCCGTCTCCGCCACAGTGGCCTCCTCAAAACGCCAAGAATTGGCACTTGAAGAAGGCCACTTTACCGGACAGGCTCGTCCCATGACGTTGTCACCGACGGACCGCAGCACCCTCAAGCGCGGCCGCAAGCGCGCCGTGACCGAACGCGAGGCGCTGCACGCGGTCCTCGACGCCGGCCTCGTCTGCCACCTGGCCGTCGTCGTGGACGGCGCGCCGCTCGTGCTGCCCACGGGGTACGGCCGCGACGGCGACACCCTCTACCTGCACGGCTCGACGGGCGCGCGCAGCCTCCGCGAGGCCGCGACCGGCGTGCCCGTGTGCGTCGGCGTCACGATCCTGGACGGCGTGGTCTACGCCCGCTCGGTGTTCGACCACTCGATGAACTACCGCGCCGCCGTCGTCCACGGCACCGCCGTCCCCGTCACCGACGGCCAGGCCAAGCTGCACGCCCTGCGCGTGCTCACCGAGCACCTCGCCCCCGGGTCGTGGGACCACGCCAGGCAGCCGACGCCGAAGGAGCTCGCCGCCACCGCCGTGCTCTCGCTCGACCTCGCCGAGGCGTCGGTGAAGATCCGCAGCGGCCCGCCCGAGGACGAGCCCGAGGACATCGCCGCGAACGCGTGCTGGGCGGGTGTGCTGCCGCTGCGCACGGTGTGGGGCGAGCCCGAGGCGGACCCGGCGCTGGCCGGCGACTGGGACGTCCCACCGCACGTCACCGCACGGAGGTGACCCCCGACAGCGGGTCGAACCGGACCGGCCGCACGGTCCGGCCACCGCCGCGGAACACGTGGATCGTCACGGCGGGGTCGACGCCGTCGTTGCGCACCTGGTGGGCGTAGCCGGGCCCGAACACCCGCGACTGACCCGCCACGAGGTGGTGCAGCACCTGGGTCGGACCGGGCGTGACGACCTCCGTCAGCGAGCCGCTGACCACGGTGAACGCGCCGCTGGTGACGCCGTGGTCGTGCAGCTCGGCGTGCTGGCCGGGCAACCAGCTCATCAGCCACACCTCCTGCTCCGGCGTGGCGTCGACCAGCGCGGCGAAGCGGGTCTCGGGGTCGTAGCGGAGCAGGTGGGCCCAGCGCTCACGCCGTGCCGCCGTGTCGAGCGCGATCCGCACGGGGTGCAGCGCGGCGTGCGACTGGGGCAGGGCGATGGTGTTCTCCGGAACGGCGAACATGGTTCCTTCTCGAGACTCGGTGAGAGTGCGCGACTCAGGGGCGCGCGGGACGCGAGACGATCACCGGGAAGGACAGAGCGCGCTGGCGACCAGGCGGAGGTCGATGTGACCCCGCCCGTCGGTCATGGCGCGGAAGGACATGGTGACGAGGGTGGCAGCCGACCCGCCACCACGCAACCCCTCCCACGCAGTGGACCCGTCAGAGTGACCGGAGCACGTCCTCGACCAGGTCGGCGGTGTCCTCGCAGCCCGCGGACAGCCGGACCAGGCCCTCGGGCACCGGGTCGCCCCACTGCGCCCGCCGGTCCATGCTGGTGTGCAGCCCGCCGAAGCTGGTGCTCGCGTAGACCAGCTCGGACTTCGCCAGGAACGACGCCACCGCGTCCGCGTCGGCCAGTTCGAACGTCACCACCCCGCCGAACCGCCGCATCTGCTTCGCCGCCACGGCGTGCGCCGGGTCCTCAGGGGCGCCGGGCCACCGCAGCCCGCTCACCGCGGGGTGGTCCTTCAGCACCTCGTACAGGGCCGCCGCGTTCTCCGCCTGCCTGGTCAGCCGCAGGTCCAGCGTACCGAGGCCGCGGTGCGCCAACCACGCCTCGAACGGGCCGGGGATCGCGCCACCGGTCGTCCGCGCCGCGCGCACGCGTTCCGCCAAGGCCGGGTCCGACGTGGACACGTGGCCCAGCAGGACGTCGCTGTGCCCGGCGACGGCCTTCGTGTCGCTGCTCAGCACCGCATCGGCGCCCAACGACAACGGCTGCTGCCCCAGCGGCGTCGCGGTCGTGTTGTCCACCGCCACCAGCGCGCCCGTCGCGTGCGCGGCTTCCACCAGCGCGGCGATGTCGCAGACGTCCAGCCCGGGGTTGGACGGCGACTCCAGCAGCACCAACCGCACCCCGTCGAACGACGGGTACGGCCCGGCCGTCGGCGTCTCGACCACCTCCACCGGCATCTCCGCCGCGAGCGTGCGGGTCAGGTAGTAGCCGTCGCTCGGCAGCACCACCACGTCACCGGGCGCGAGCACCACCCGCAGGAACGTCGAGATCGCCGCCATGCCGGACGGGAACAGCACGGTCGTGCCGCCGTCCAGGTCGCCCAGCGCGTCCTCCAGCGCCCGCCACGTCGGGTTGTGCGCCCGCCCGTACGTGTCGGCCCCACCGAGGTGGTACGCCGACGCGAACACGGGCCCGGCCAGGAACGGCTCGCCACTCACCGCCGCCGTCGAGTGCACGACCCGCGTGCCGTCACCCCAGCTCACTGGCGTTCCGCCTTCCGCTCGCGCCCGAGCAGCGCCGTGGTCAGCACGCGCGGGTCCAGTCCTTCGTGGCACACCTGGTGCACGCCGTCGGTGATCGGCACGTCCACGCCCACCCGCGCGGCCAGCTCGCGGATCGACGAGCACGACTTCACGCCCTCGGCGACCTGGCCGTGCGCGGCCTCCTGCGCCTGCGCCAGCGAGTCGCCGCGCCCCAGCCGCTCCCCGAACGACCGGTTGCGCGACAGCGGCGACGCGCACGTGGCCACCAGGTCGCCCAGCCCGGCCAACCCGGCGAACGTCAACGGGTCCGCGCCCAGGGCCGCGCCCAGCCGCGCCGTCTCGGCCAGGCCGCGCGTGATGATCGAGGCCATCGTGTTGTCGCCGAACCCCATGCCCGCCGCCATGCCGCACGCCAGTGCGATCACGTTCTTGCACGCGCCGCCCAGCTCGCAGCCCACCACGTCGACGTTCGTGTACGGCCGGAAGTAGGGGTTCGAGCACGCGTGCTGCAACTCCACCGCGCGGTCGTGGTCGGTGCAGGCGATGACCGTCGCCGTCGGCTGCTCGGCCGCGATCTCCTTGGCCAGGTTCGGCCCGGACACCACCGCGACCTGGTCCTCCGGCACGCCCGCGACCTCGCGGATCACCTCGCTCATCCGCTTGAGCGTGCCCAGCTCGACGCCCTTGGCCAGGCTCACCAGCGTCGCGCCCGGCGGCAGCCACGCCCGCCAGCCGGTCAGGTTCTCCCGCAGCGTCTGGCTCGGCACCGCCAGCACCACGGCCTGCGCGCCGTCCAACGCCTTCTCGGCGTCCGACGTGGCGGCCAGGTTCGCCGGCAGCGCCACGCCCGGCAGGTAGTCGGCGTTGACCCGGCCGGTCGAGATGGCGTCGGCCACCTCGGCGCGCCGCGCCCACAGCACCACGTCCGTGCCGGAGTCGGCGAGCACCTTCGCGAAAGCGGTGCCCCACGACCCGGCGCCCAGCACCGCGACCCGGTCCACGTCAGACCTTCTTGGTGTAGAAGCCGTCGGGCGCCTGCTCCTGGCGGATGTCCGCGAGCAGGTCCTTGACCTCGTTCATCAGCACGTCCGTGACCTCGCGCAGCAGCGCCAGGTTCTGCGGCCTGCCCCGGTAGGCGTCCAGGTCGACCGGCGGGCCGACCTTCGTCACCACGGTCTTGCGCGGGAACGGGCGGAACTTCTTCCGGTAGTGGTCGTAGACGTCACGCGTGCCCCAGCGCGCGGCGGGCAGCACCGGCACGTCGTGCTCCAGCGCGAGCCGCGCCACACCGGTGCGCGAGGTCATCGGCCAGCCGTCCGGGTCGCGCGTGATCGTGCCCTCCGGGTAGATGATCACGACGAGACCCTTCTCCAGGGCCTCGTGGGCGGCGCGCAGGCTCTGCTGCGCGTCGGCCGTGCCGCGGTACACCGGGATCTGCCGCGCGCCCTTCACGACCGTGCCGACGAACGGCACGTTCCACAGGCTGTGCTTGGCGAGGAAGTGCGGCACGCGGCCTTGCTTGTGCGTGAAGACGGCGTCGTAGACGGGGTCCAGGTGCGACACGTGGTTCATCACGATGAGCGCCCCGCCGGTCCTGGGAACCCTCTCCGCGCCCTCGTTGCGCCGCCGCGCCATCAGCGCGGTCGCGGGGTAGAAGACCACCGCGGCGAGCCCGACCCAGAAGCCGCCCTTCTCCTTGGCCACGTGCACTCCCTCTTCGTCGTGGACCTGGAGTCTTCCTCACGCCGCCGGGGGCGACAATCAAGCCCGCGCCCCTGGCCAGGTCCGGTCGGCATCCGGGAGTATGGCGGGGTGGGAGCCGACGTGGACCTGGTGGTGCCGGTCAAGACGCTGGAACGAGCCAAGTCGCGACTGGTCGGCACCCGGTTGGACCGTCCCGCGCTGGCCCTGGCGTTCGCCTTGGACACCATCGCCGCGGCCCTGCCCGCCGTGCGCCGTGTGTTGGCCGTCACGTCGGACCCGTCGGTGGTCGCGGAGTTGCGGGCGCTCGGCGTCGAATCCGTCGCCGGTCCCGAAGGCCTGAACGAATCCCTGCGCCACGGCTTCGGCGTCCTGCGGTCCCGCGACCGCGGCTCCGTGGTGGGCGCTCTCCAGGCCGACCTCCCGGCCCTGCGGACCGCCGACCTGGCGGCGGCCCTGGCCGCCGCGCACGGCCGTTCGTTCTGCCCGGACCGCCAGGGAACGGGGACGACGCTCCTGCTCTCGTCACCCGGCGGCGACCTGGCCCCGGCCTTCGGCGTGGGTTCGGCCGCGGCGCACACCGCGTCGGGAGCCACGCCCCTGCTGGGCGCGTGGCCGTCCCTGCGGCACGACGTGGACACCGCCGAGGACCTGCGCCTGGCCGCCGACCTGGGCCTGGGACCGCGCACGGCGGCCACCGTCACCCCGGTCGGCGGCTAGGCGTCACCTCAGCAGCACGGCTGCCCCGGCGTGCAGCGGCCCGTCAGCATCGGGCACGCGAACCCGTAGTCCGGGTCCGGCGCCAGCGGGAGCCGCTTGCGCGGGTTCTCCAGCGGCCGGACGACCGACGACACCGGCGCCGTCTTCAACGTCACCTTCGCGTGCGAGGCCTGCGCCCGGTACGCACCCGCGGTGAGCTTCACCACTTCCACCCCGCGGGCCAGGTCCGCCACGAACACCCGCCCGCGGTGCCAGTAGGGCGCGAACGACACCGCGCCCTCGGGCCGCCAGTACGCCACCTGGATCGGGTTCGCCGGGTCGCTGATGTCCAGGAACCGCGTGCCCTGCTCGTACCAGGAGTACGCCACGATCCGCTCGTGCACGTCGAAGTAGTGCGCCGAGCAGAACGTGTCCGGGCCCGGCAGCGTGCCTTCCTGGTCGTCCGGCGACCACACGCCCACCGTCTTCAGGTGGAACGGCCGCTCGGGCGTCGCCCGCCACGACTCGCCGTCCGTCGAGCCCTCCAGCGACGAGATGACGAAGCGGCCCTGGTCCTCGCACGTCGCCGAGCCGAACGCCTCCTCGGTGTGCAGCAGCAGGCTGCCCGCCGGGTGCTCCCGCGACGGCTCCGGCCCGTCCTTCAGCGTGCGCCCGACCGGCCGGAACGAGTTGTGCGAGAACGACGTCGGCATGTCCAGCTCCGGCGCCGCGCCACCCGCGTAGGGCACCGGGTCGTACGGCGTCGCCTCGCGCACCCGCCCGCTCAGCGGATCCCGGTGCCACCCGCGCGTGTAGTAGCCGCGCGTGCCGCCCGTGCCCGCCACCCACGCCACGCCCGCCGCGTCCACCTGGACGTCGTGCGTCATGTGCGTCTCGCCCTGGTCGCGGTTGAGGTCCACGTACGTGGCCAGGGTCTTCGGGTTGCGCGGGTCGCGGATGTCGGTGACGAACACCTTGCCGGACCGCCGGTAGGTGTCCGGGTCGCTGGACGGCGTGCCGTCGTAGCCGGTCGTCCACAGGTACGAGCAGTCGTTGACGCACGAGGTGATGTGACCGGTGCCCATCGGCGCGAAGCTCAGCAGCTCCAACCGCGCCGGGTCGGCGGCCGACACGAAGTAGACGCCGGTGGGCCGCTCGGCGCCCGCCTGGCGGCCGAACGCGCTGCGCTCGCGGGCCAGGAACACCAGCTTGCGGTTCGGGTCGACGGTGACGTCCTCGTTCTCCCAGAACCGCTGCTCGGGGTCGTCGCCCGGCAGCGCCAGCTCCTGCTTGGTCAGGTGGTCGAGCAACCGGGGCCGGTCGACGTCGGTGACGTCGTAGGTCTTCAGCCCGAACGTGCCGCTGAGGAACATCACGTCGCGGTGCCGGTACGACATGAAGTTGATCGAGATCGCGCCTTCGGTCTCGGGGATCGCCGCCCGCAGTTCGACGTTCGCCGCCGCCGCCTGGAGGCCCGACACCTCGACCACCGGGGCTTCCGGCGCCTCCCGGGCGGACGCCGTGCCCTGCCCCAGCACCGCTCCGCCGACCAGTAACGCGGCCAGCACCCCCACCACAACCCTCATGCCGACTCCTTCCGGTAATGGGGCCGTTCCGGAGCGTGGCAGCGCCACCGCGCCACCCACCACCCTCCAATCGGCTAGCTTTTGCCCCGTGACCGAGCAGCAGCGCGAGCAGGCGACGGTGAGCGCGCACCACCCGGACGGCTCAGCCACCGTGCTGCGGGACGACGGCGTGCTGGTGGACGTGCCGGCCGAAGCCGTCGCCGAAGGCGGTTGGCGCTCGCTGCGGCCCGGCCAGCGGGTCACCCTCGTGCGGGACGCCGCCGGTGACGTGCGGGGCGTGCTCAGGCCGGTGTGACGCGGAGTTCACTTCCTGGTCGGCTCCGCTCAGCGCGCTGTCGCCCGTATTGGGGAACAATGCTGATCGTGAGCACGGACAACACTCCCGAGCAGCCCGCGCCCAAGCGACGGACGAGGACGCCACGGGCCACGCCCGCGGCGAGCACCCCCCGCCGCCGTCCGCGTCCGGCCACCCGCCGGGGCGGCGCCGGCACGCGCGCGGGCACCACGGCGGCCCAGCAACCGGCCGAGGCCGCGTCCCGGTCGTTCCCGAGCTCACCCCCCGCCGTCACGGCCACCGAGGCGCAGGCCGACCTGCCCGACGACCGGTACTTCAACCGGGAGCTGTCCTGGTTGGACTTCAACGCCAGGGTGCTCGCGCTGGCCGAGGACGCCTCCCAGCCGCTGCTGGAGCGGGCGAAGTTCCTGGCCATCTTCGCGTCGAACCTGGACGAGTTCTACATGGTGCGCGTGGCGGGCCTGAAGCGCCGCGACGAGACGGGCCTGTCGGTGCGCAGCGCGGACGGCCTCACCCCGCGCGAGCAGCTGTCCAACATCTCCAAGCGGACCCAGGAACTGGTCGAGCAGCACGCCAGGGCGTTCCTCGACCACATCCAGCCCGAGCTGGAGAAGCACGCGATCAGCATCGTGAACTGGGCGCAGCTGACCGACTTCGAGAAGCTGCGGCTGTCCAACTACTTCACCGACCAGGTGTTCCCGGTGCTCACGCCGCTGGCCGTGGACGCCGCGCACCCGTTCCCCTACATCTCCGGCCTGTCGCTGAACCTCGCCATCACGGTCCGCGACCCGGAAGGCGGCGCCGAGCGGTTCGCGCGCATCAAGGTGCCCGACAACGTGCCGCGCCTGGTGCGCGTGGAGAGCGACCGGACCAGCCCGACGGCGACGTTCCTGCCGTTGGAGGACCTCATCGCGGCGCACCTGGGCGAGCTGTTCGCGGGCATGCAGGTGATCGAGTGCCACGCGTTCCGGGTGACCCGCAACGCCGACCTGGAGGTCGAGGAGGACCAGGACGAGGACCTGCTCAAGTCGTTGGAGCGGGAGCTGGCGCGCCGCCGGTTCGGGCCGCCGGTGCGGCTGGAGATCGCCGACGACATGACCGAGCACATGCTGGAACGGCTGCTGCGCGAGCTGGAGGTCGACCCGCACGACGTCGTCCAGGTGCCCGGCCTGCTGGACCTGTCGTGCCTGTGGCAGCTCTACAGCGTGGACCGCAAGCAGCTCAAGGACGCGCCGTTCGTGCCCGCCACGCACTCGGCGTTCGGCGAGCGGGAGACGCCGAAGAGCATCTTCGCCACCCTGCGCGAGGGCGACGTGCTGGTGCACCACCCGTACGACTCGTTCTCCACGTCCGTGCAGCGGTTCATCGAGCAGGCCGCCGCCGACCCCCGCGTGCTGGCCATCAAGCAGACGCTCTACCGCACCTCGGGCGACTCCCCGATCGTGGACGCGCTGATCGACGCGGCCGAGGCGGGCAAGCAGGTCGTGGCGCTGGTGGAGATCAAGGCGCGGTTCGACGAGCAGGCGAACATCAAGTGGGCGCGCCAGTTGGAGAAGGCGGGCGTGCACGTCGTCTACGGCCTGATGGGGCTCAAGACGCACTGCAAGACGTCGCTGGTGGTGCGGCAGGAGGGTTCGCGGATCCAGCGGTACTGCCACATCGGCACCGGCAACTACAACCCGAAGACGGCCCGGCTGTACGAGGACATCGGCATCCTCACCGCCGAGCCGACCATCGGCGCGGACCTCACCGACCTGTTCAACGTGCTCACCGGGTACGCCCGGCAGGACCACTACCGCAGCCTGCTCGTCGCGCCCTACGGCGTGCGGCGGGGCATCGTGGAGCGCATCGAGCGGGAGATCGAGCACGCCCGGGCCGGTGAGCCCGCCGGTGTGCGCATCAAGGTGAACTCGCTGGTGGACGAGCAGGTCATCGACTCCCTGTACCGGGCGTCGCAGGCGGGCGTTCGGGTGGACGTGGTCGTGCGAGGTGTGTGCGCGCTCAAGCCGGGTATCAAGGGGCTGTCGGAGAACATCCACGTCCGGTCCATCCTGGGCCGGTTCCTGGAGCACTCGCGGGTGTTCCACTTCGTCGGCTGCGGGGAGCACTGGATCGGCAGCGCCGACATGATGCACCGCAACCTCGACCGGCGGGTGGAGGTGCAGGTGCGGGTGACGGACCCGAAGCTCACCGCGCAGCTGGACGCGATGATGGACTCGGCGCTGGAGCCGACCACGCGGTGCTGGGTGTTGCAGCCGGACGGTGAGTGGGAGGCGTCGCCCGCGGACGGCACGAGGGTGCGCGACCACCAGACCGAGATGCTGCGCAACCACCGCGCGCTGGGGTGAGCCGGTGATCCGGGCAGCGGGCGCCGTGCTGTGGCGCGAGGGTTCCGTGGCGGTCGTGCACCGGCCGCGTTATGACGACTGGTCCCTGCCCAAGGGCAAGGTGGACCCCGGTGAGACGGTGCCGGCGGCGGCGGTGCGGGAGGTGCTGGAGGAGACCGGGTTCCGGGCCGTCCTCGGGCGGTACCTGTGCCAGGTGTCGTACCGGGCTTTCGGCAGGCCGAAGGTCGTGGACTACTTCAGCGCGCACGTCGGGTCGGGGGCGTTCGCGCCGAACGACGAGGTGGACGAGCTGCGGTGGGTGCCGCTCGCCGAGGCGTCCGCGCTGGTGACGTCCGACGCCGACCGCTCGGTGCTGGCGGCGTTCGCGGCGCAGCCCGCGGAGCTGACGACGCTGTTGCTGGTGCGGCACGCGAAGGCGGGCAAGCGGGACAACTGGCCGGGTGACGACGACCTGCGGCCGTTGAGCTCGGCGGGGTGGCGGCAGGCGGCCGGGTTGCGGTCGATGCTGCCGCTGTGGGGTCCGGCACGGGTGCACGCGGCGCCTCGGGTGCGGTGCGTGGAGACCGTCCAGGGGGTGGCGGAGGACCTGGGCGTTGGCGTGCTGCTGGAGCCCCGGCTGTCGGAGGAGGGGTACTGGCCGGACCGCGAGGCCGGGTTGGTGCGGCTGCTGGAGATCGCGGACGGCGCGGGCACGGCGGTCGTGTGCAGCCAGGGCGGCGTGATCCCGGACGTGGTGTCCACCCTCGCCGACCTGGGCGGGGTGTCGTTGGGCGGCACGCCGTGCAAGAAGGGCAGCGCGTGGCTGCTGGCGTTCCGGCGCCCGGAGCCGGGCTGGTCCACTTCGGACTCGCACACCTCCTGGCCGCGTCTCGTCTCGGCCCACTACTTCCCCACCGCACTGCCCAAGCCGACCCCGTGACCCGTTCCCGCTAGGCCGGTCGGGTCACACCACGAGTCCGTTCGGGCACGGTGAGTTCTCCACAGGCGGCCGGCGTTAGGCCAAAATTGTCGGTCCTCGCCGGCAGCATGAAAGCAAGGGACCCCCTGGCGGGTACCCCTGCGAAGCATCCGCACCGCACGAACGCGCTTCCGTCCCGGGTCTCCGCAACGGCCGAATCCGATTCACGGTGCGGTGGCGGGCGGGCGTCGAAGGGCCGCCCATCGCACTCCCCCGTCTGTTCCGAGCGTTCAACTCGGGGGTCCTGAACGTAGGACACGGTCGTTCCGGACGGAGGACTCGCGCGGGGTGAAGTGGGTTCGGGGTTCCGCCGTGAGGAGAGGGCGGAAAGAGGGCTCAGAGCGGCTGTGCGGCGTCTGAATGGCGGGCGGGGCAGAACAGCGCTCAGGGCCCGATGCGCGTCCGCATCGGGCCCTGAGCGTGTGTTGCGTGCCTGGCCGGTGATCACCCGGCCTGGTTTCACTTCTTCTTGGCCGGGGCCTTCTTCGCGGCCGCCGCGGGCTTCGCGGCTGCGGCCGTGGTGGCCTTCGCCGTCGTCGCCTTCGGGGTGGCGGCCTTCTTGGTGGCCGCCGCCGGCTTGGCCGCCGTGGTCGCCTTGGCCGCGGTCGACTTCGCGGCGGTGGCCTTGGTCGCGGTGCTCTTGGCAGGCGCGGCCTTGGTGGCGGTGGCGGCGGGCTTCGCCGCCGCGGCGGCGGTCCGGCGGGTCGCCGGCGCCTTCGTGGCGGCCGCGGCGGCACGCGTGGCGGTGCCGGTGCTGCGCGTCGCGCGCGCAGTCGTGG
>JBFBCZ010000038.1:0-85860 GCA_040689555.1 Actinosynnema sp. NPDC051121
CGTCTTCTGTGAGAGGAAAACGATCTTAACCAGGCGGAGCCGTTGCGCTACCCGCCCATGATCAAGAGTTCTGAATAACGTTCCTACGTTCAGGTACCCCGAATTCACCGTTCGGGTCGGGCGGGTCAGGCGTTGACGGTGCTCAGGGTGGGGTAGTCGGTGTAGCCCTGCTCGGTGCCGCCGAAGAAGGTGGACGGGTCCGGCGTGTTGAACGGGCCGCCGTTCGCCAGGCGCGCGGGCAGGTCCGGGTTGGCCAGGAACATCGCGCCGAAGCTCAGCGCGTCCGCGGTGCCGTCGTCCAGCAGGGACAGGTGGTCCGGGCCGGTCACGCCGCCCGGCGTGTGCGGGTTGAGGATCACGGTGCCGGAGAAGCGCTTGCGCAGCTCCAGCGTCAACGCGCGCTCGCCCGTCTCGCCGATGTGCAGGTACGCCAGGCCGAACGGGTCGATCGCGTCGACCAGGGCCGGGTACAGCTCGTCGGTCGACGTCTCGGCGATGTCGTTGTAGGGGTTGGACGGGGAGATCCGCAGGCCGACGCGGTGCGCGCCGATCGCCTCGGACGTCGCCCGGACCACCTCGACCACGAACCGGATCCGGTTCTCCACCGGGCCGCCCCACTCGTCGGTGC
This sequence comes from Actinosynnema sp. NPDC051121, assembly GCA_040689555.1. GTDB lineage: Bacteria > Actinomycetota > Actinomycetes > Mycobacteriales > Pseudonocardiaceae > Actinosynnema. The sequence continues at coordinate 629 of JBFBCZ010000038.1, forward strand.
GCAGGTTGGTGTTGTCGGCCAGGAACTGGTGCATCAGGTAGCCGTTGGCCCCGTGCAGCTCGATCCCGTCGAACCCGGCCTCGACCGCGTTGCGCGCCGCGGTGGCGAAGTCGGCGATGGTGGCCTCCACCTCCGCCGCGCTCAGCTCCACGGGCGTGACGTACTCCGCCATCCCGGAGCCGGTGAACAACCTGCCGTCGGCGCGCACCGCGGACGCGCTGACGGGGTGCAGGTCGCCGGGCAGCACGCTCGGGTGCCCGATCCGGCCTGCGTGCATGAGCTGCGCGAAGATCCGCCCGCCCGCCGCGTGCACCGCGTCCGTGACGCCACGCCAGCCCTCGACCTGCTCGTCGCTGTGCAGGCCGGGCGTGAACGGGTAGCCCTGGCCGACCGCGGACGGCTGGATCCCCTCGGTGATGATCAACCCGGCACCGGCCCGCTGGGCGTAGTACTCGGCCATGAGCGGCGTCGGCACGGTGTCGTGCGCGCGGCTGCGGGTCATCGGCGCCATCACGATCCGGTTGGGCAGCTCGGTGCCGGCCAGGTCCAGCGGTTCGAACGCGGTGCTCATGTGTCTTCCTCCAGGTTGCCCTCTTTACCTGTCCGAACAGTAATCCGACTCCGGAAGATTCCTCGCCATGAACGTGACGACTGTCACTCCGACGGGGGTCTAGACTCGGATCATGGCCCCGACAGGACAAAATCCCACGTCAGCGCCCGTTCCTCGAGCCGCCGAGAACGGGCGGATCAGCCACGCGATCTTCCGCGTCGCCCGCCTGCACCGCCTCCTGGCCGGTCAACTGCTCAGGCAGGCAGGTCTGCACACAGGCCAGGAAATGGTCATGATGCGGCTCTGGGACTGCGGCCCGCAGCGGCAGGCCGACCTGTGCGAGGAGCTGGGCGCGGACTCGCCGACCATGACCAGGACGGTGCAGCGGCTGGAACGCGCGGGGTTCGTGCGCCGCTCCCCCGACCCGACCGACGGCCGCGCCGTGCTGGTCGAGCCGACCCCCGCCAGCCAGGCGCTGCGGCACGAGGTCGAGCGGATGTGGCGCGAGCTGGAAGAGGCCACGCTCGGCGACATGGACGACGACCAGCAGGCCGAGACCCTGAGGGTGCTCGGCCTGCTGGAGTGCAACCTGGCGACCCGGACGCACCGGGCCGGGCGGCTCAGCGAGCCGTCCTGATCCAGACCGCGGTGTCCGGCGGCACGGCGCCGTCCACGAGAGGTCCGCCGGCCAGCAGCACGGCGTCGTGCGCGGGCAGCGCGACCGGCTCGGCGGACAGGTTGAGCACGCACGCGAAATCGTCACCGCGGGTGAACGCGACCACGTCCGGCCCGAGGTCCAGCCACGCCATCGGCCCGTCGCCCAACGACGGCTCCGACCGCCGCAGCGCCAGCACGGCGCGGTAGTGCGCGAGCATCGAGTCGGGGTCGCCGGTCTGCGCGGCCACCGACAGCGACCGCCAGTGCGCCGGCCTCGGCAGCCACGACGGCCCGTCGTCACCCCACGGGATCGGCACCCGGCACCCGTCCCGACCCCGGTCGGTGTGGCCCGACCGCACCCACACCGGGTCCTCGCGCAGCTCGTCGGGCAGGTCGTCGACCTCCTCCAGCCCCAGCTCCTCCCCCTGGTACACGTAGACGCACCCCGGCAGCGCGGTGGTCAGCATGATCGCCGCGCGCGCCCGCTTCCTGCCCAGCTCCAGGTCCGTCGGCGTCAGGTGCTGCCGCCGGCCGAAGTCGAACGACGAGTCCTCCCGCCCCATCCGCGACACGTGCCGCGTCACGTCGTGGTTGGACAGCACCCACGTGGGCGGCGCGCCCACCGGCGCGTGCGCGGCGAGCGTGGCGTCGATGACCCGCCGCAGCTCGCCGGGTTCCCAAGGGCAGCACAGGAAGTCGAAGTTGAACGCCGAGTGCAGCTCGTCGGCGCGAAGGTAGCGGGCGAACCGCTCCGGGTCGGGCAACCACATCTCGCCGACGAACACCCGCTCGTCGGGGTACTCGTCCAGCACCTCGCGCCACGACCGGTAGATCTCGTGCACGCCGTCCTGGTCTGAGTAGGGCAGCTCGGCGTCCGGCTTGGAGAAGTCCTTGACCAAACCGTCGGCGACGTCGATGCGGAACCCGTCCACGCCCCGGTCCAGCCAGAACCGCAGGATCGACTCGAACTCGGCCCGCACCTGCGGGTTGGTCCAGTTCAGGTCGGGCTGCTCCGGGCTGTACAGGTGCAGGTACCACGAGCCGTCCGGGGCCTGCGACCACGCCGGCCCGCCGAACCGCGACTGCCAGTCGTTCGGCGGCCCGTCGCCCTCGTGGAACCAGAACCGGTCGCGCCCGACGCCCCGCAACGCCTCCTGGAACCACGGGTGCCGGTCGGAGCAGTGGTTGGGCACGATGTCGATGATCACCCGCAGTCCCACCGCGTGTGCCTCGCCGATCAGCTTCTCCGCCTCCACGAGCGTGCCGAACACCGGCTCGATGTCGCGGTAGTCGGCGACGTCGTAGCCGCCGTCGGCCAGCGGCGACGGGTACCAGGGGCTGAGCCAGATCGCGTCCACACCCAACTCGGCGAGGTACGGGAGCTTCTGGCGCAGGCCCGCCAGGTCCCCGATCCCGTCGCCGTTGCCGTCGGCGAAGCTGCGCGGGTACACCTGGTAGATGGCCGCACCGCGCCACCAGTTCATGTGGATCCTCCCTCGGTAGTGGCGTCAGCCCTTCACGCTGCCGGCGGTGAGCCCCGCCAGGACGTGCCGCTGGAACACCAGGAACAGGCCGATCATCGGCACGCTGGACAGCACGAGGCCGGCCAGCAGCAGGTTGACCGGTGTGTCGGGGGCGAAGCGCTGCAACGCGACGCTGAGCGTCTGCCGCGCGGGGTCGGAGAACACCAGCAGCGGCCAGATGAAGTCCTTCCACGCGGCCACGACGGCGAAGATGGACACGACCGCGAGGATCGGCCGGGACAGCGGCAGCACGATCCGCCACAGCATGGTGAACTGCCCCGCGCCGTCGATCCGCGCCGCCTCCAGCACCTCCGCCGGAAGCTGGTCGAAGAACCGCTTGAGCAGGAACACCGTGAACGCGTTGGCCGCGCCCAGCAGCCACAGCGCCAGCGGGTTGTTGAGCAGCCCCAGGTCGGAGATCGTCAGGTAGGTGGGCACCAGGAGCACCGCGGCGGGCATCATCAGGGTCAGCAGCATCATGCCGAGGATCCCCTTGCCCAGCACGGGCTTGAGCCGCGACAGCGCGTACGCCGCGGGCACGTCCACCGCGAGCTGCACCGCCCACACCCCGACCGCGACGACGATCGTGTTGAGGAAGTAGCGGCCGAGGTCCATCAGGTCCCACGCCTCGGCGTACGTGCCGGGGGTCCACGTCTCCGGCAGGACCGTCGGCGGCACGCGCGCCAGCTCCACGGCCGGTTTCATGGCCGAGAGCACCACCCACACCAGCGGCACGACGAACACCGCGGTGAGCACGACGGTCGTGATCACGAGCGCGACCTTGTAGCCGACGCCCGCGCGACCCGGAGCGATCAACGTCCTCACGCGTCCGCCTTCCGCGTCACGCGCAGGTACAGCGCGGTGAACGCGCCGAGCACCAGCAGCAGCAACAGGCTCAGGGCACTCGCGGTGCCGAAGTCGTTGTAGTAGAAGGCGTACCGGTACAGCAGGAGCAGCACGGTGACCGTGGAATCCTCCGGGCCGCCACCGGTCATCACGTACGGCTCGGTGAACACCTGCATGGTCGCCACGACCTGCAACAACAGCAGCACCAGCAGCACGAATCGGGTCTGCGGCACGGTGACGTGCCACAGCCTGCGCAGCACGCCCGCGCCGTCCAGCTCGGCCGCCTCGTACAGGTCGCCGGGGATGGCCTGCAACGCGGCCAGGTAGACCAGCGTGGCGGTGCCCAGGTTGGCCCAGGTCGACACGACCACGAGCGACAGCATCGAGGTGTCGGCGCTGTCGAGCCACGCCGCGCCGTCCAGCCCGAGCCCGCGCAGCGCGGTGTTGAGCAGGCCCGGGCCGGGGTCGTACAGCCACTTCCAGATCAGCGCGGCCACCACCGGCGGCAGCATCACGGGCAGGTACACCACGAGCCGGAAGTAGGCCTTGAAGTGCCGCAGCTCGTTGAGCACGACCGCGAGCAGGAACGGCACCACGAAGCCGAACACCAGCGCGAGCGCGGTGAACAACAGGGTGTTGCGCCACGCCGTGGCGAACAGGGGGTCGGCGAAGAGGCGTTCGAAGTTCTCCCAGCCCACCCACGCGGGGTCGGTGACGAAGTCGACCTGCTGGAAGCCCAGCACGGCCCCGCGCGCGATGGGGTACCAGGAGAACACCGCGAAGCAGACCAGCGCGGCGGACAGGAACCCGTACGCGGCCAGGTTCTCCGCGACGCGGCGGCGCATCACTTGACCTGGGCCAGGACGGGGTTCACCTTGGCTTCCGCGTCGGCCAGCAGCTTGTCGACATCGGCGTCGCGGTCGGTGAGCACGGCCTGCACGACGTTGTCGAGGATGGCGTACACCTGCTGGGCGTTCGGCGGCTCGATCCGCCCCTTGGGCGTGGCGTCCACGTAGGACTTGAAGTTCGCGACCGGCACCGTGGCCATGCTCTCCTTGAGCCGGGCCTGCTCGGCCGCGATGTCACCGGTCCACACGTCCGCGACCGGCGGCACGGGCAGGCCGATCGGCTGGCCCTGCTCCTTGTACCGCTTGAGGTTCTTCTCGAACCGGTCCGGGTTGAGGAACTTCCACCCGATCCACTTCAGGCCGGCCTTGATCTTCTCCGGGGACGCCTTCGGGTTGAGCATGTAGCCCTCGCCGCCGATGAGCGTGCCCTCGCCGTCCGGGATGCCGGCCAGGCCGTAGTTCGCGTAGTCGCCCTTGAACTGGTTGACCAGGGTCGGCACGTTGTCCGGCGCGGCCAGGTACATGCCGAGCTGGCCCGCGCCCATCATCTGCTGGACGTCCTCGATCACCAGGAGCTGCTTCTCGCCCATGGTGTTGTCGGTCCAGCGCATGTCCTTGAGGTGCCGGAGGACCGCACGGCCCTTGTCGTTGTTGAAGTCGGCGACCCACTTGCCGCCGTCCTGCCGGGCCACCTCGCCGCCCACGGAGTACATCCACGCGGTGAAGTGCCAGCCGCCCTGGTTGTTCTTGCTGTACTCGGCGAACCCGACCTTGCCGTCACCCAGCGCGGTGATCTTCTTGGCCGCCTCGCGGACCTCGTCCCAGGTCTTCGGCGGCCGGTCGGGGTCCAGGCCGGCCTGGGTGAACAGGGCGCGGTTGTAGAGCAGGCCCATCGAGTAGTTGGCGGTCGGGACGCCGTAGACCTTGCCGCCGGAGCTGAAGACCTCGCGCAGCTCCGGCTTGATGGCGTCGTAGTGCGGCACGTCCTTGACGTAGTCGGTGATGTCCGCGGCCTGTCGGCGGGCGATGAGGTTCGCCGGGTCGGTGAAGTAGGCGTAGAAGACGTCCTCGAGCTGGCCGCCGGCGAGCTTCGCGGAGAACGTCTTGGGGTCCATGAACCCCTCGTGCGGCTCGATGTCGATGTCGGGGTTGGCGGCCTCGAACTCGGCCACGTCCTCGTCGAAGACCTTGCGGTCGAACGCCTGGGTCTGCGGCGGCTGGCCGTTGACCGAGATCGTGACCTTGCCGCCGGCGGCGGCGCCGTCGTCGGCTTGCGAGCACGCGACAGCGGTGAGGCCCAGGCTGCCTGCCAGCAGCAACCCCGCCGCTCTGCGGAGGCTGAATGAGTTCATGGGGGCGGACCCTCCTCGGGTGTGGTGTGGCGCACACGGTAAGTCGGCCACACACCGTCCCGCAAGATGTCTACGAAAAGTCGCAACTTCTCGACACTAACTCGTAAGGCCGGTTCCGCACAGACAAAAAAGCCGCCTGCCTCGAAGAGGACAGGCGGCGCGGGGGGTCGGACGTCAGCGGGGCGCCGGCGCGGTGGAGGACCGGACCACCAGTTCCGGCTCGAAGAGGAGTTCCTCGTCGGGCCCGGGGGTGCCGGCGATCTGGTTCGCCAGCAGCTCGACGGCGGCGCGGCCCATCGCCTCGATCGGCTGGCGGACCGTGGTCAGCGGCGGCTCGGTGCACGTCATGAGCGGCGAGTCGTCGTAGCCGACGACGGACACGTCGTGCGGCACCTTGAGGCCGTGCCGGCGCACGGCGCGCACCGCGCCCAGGGCCAGCGGGTCGGAGGCGCACAGGATCGCGGTCACGCCGCGGTGCAGCAGCCTGGTGGCCGCGGCCTGCCCTCCCTCCAGCGAGAACATCGCGTGCTCCTCGAACAGCTCCACCCCCGCGGCGGCCGCGCACGAGGTCAGGGCGGTGAGCTTGCGCCGCGACGGCATGTGGTCCGGCGGCCCCAGCACCGCGCCGATCCGCGCGTGGCCCAGCGCCACCAGGTGGCCGAACGCCTGCTCGACCGCCACCGCGTCGTCGCACGACACGCGCGGGAACCCCAGGTCGTCTATGGCGGCGTTCACCAGCACCGCGGGCAGCTTGCGCCGCGTCATCTGGCGGTAGTGCTCGTGCGAGGCGTCGGCCTGCGCGTACTGCCCGCCGGCGAACACCACGCCGGACACGTGCTGCTCGAACAGCAGCTCCAGGTAGTCGGCCTCGGTCACGCCGCCCGCCGTGCGGGTGCACAGCACCGGCGTGAAGCCGCGCTGCGCCAGGGCGTTGCCGACCACGTCGGCGAACGCGGGGAAGATCGGGTTCTGCAGCTCGGGCAGGACCAGGCCGACCAGCCTGGCCCGTTCGCCGCGCAGCTGCGTCGGCCGCTCGTACCCGAGCACGTCCAGCGCGGTGAGCACGGCCGAGCGGGTCGCGTCGGACACCCCCGGCTTGCCGTTGAGCACCCGGCTGACCGTCGCCTCGCTCACGCCGACCTTCGCGGCCACTTCCGCCAACCGCCGTTGCGTCATGGAGCAACTATACGGCAGGATTTACGTCCCACTTGCGTTGACTTGCACTCGTTTGCGAGTTGGACGGCCGTGCGCAGCACCGAGGACGGCGGCACGACCCGGTCCACCAGCCCGGTGCGCAACGCCTCGTCGGCGGTCACGCGCCGTGCCACCAACACCTGACCGCCGGTCACCCGGGAGTCGGTCACCCACCCGAGGCCACCGTCGGCGGACAGCACCCGCAGGTCGCACGCCATCGCCAGGCCCGCCGCCTCGCCGGACGGGCAGCCGCCGATCGCCGCGACCACCGGCACGGACAGGTTCGCCACCTCGTCGCGCACACCGCGCAACGCCGCCGCCACCGCCTCGCGCTGCGCCGCCGGCACCCGGACCAGCCGTTTGATGTCCACGGAGCACAGTCCGGTGTCGACCAGCAGCACGACGGCGCGGGCACTGGCCACCACGGGCAGCAGCGCGCGCACGTCGGACAGCACGGTGGCCGACGGCTCGCCGATCCGGATGACCGCGATCCCGCCGGAGACATCGAGTGAGACGGTCATGAGGCGGCCATCGTGGCCGAGGATTCCCCCGGTTGTCATGTTCCACCCCACTATCGGGTGACGGCGGGGTACAAATCCCCTGTGAAGCGGTGGCTGCTGGCGGTGGCGTTGGTCGGGCTGAGCGGGTGCGCGGTGCCCGTGGCGGGACAGCCGACACCCGGCCCGACGTCGTCCGCCGCCGGGGCGGACCTGGTGGTCGTGCGCTGGATGAACAACTTCTGCGGCGTGGCGAAGTACATGGCCGCCTCCGGCGGGGTGCAGTTCGACCAGACGCAGACCGACCCGGCCGAGGCGAAGAAGGCCGTCGGCGAGTCGCTCGGCCGCGTGGTGGACGTGCTCGACGTCGTGCTGCACGACCTGGGCGAGCTGACCCCCGCACCGACACCGGCCGCCGACACCTCGGTCGAGATCATCAGCGAGCCGCTGACCAGGGCGCGGGACAAGTTCGTGTCGGCCAAGTCGACCGTCGACGCCGCGCCGGAGATGACCACCGACATCTACTCCACCGTCATCCAGGACATGACCGAGGCCGTCACGGTGATGAACGAGGCCGTGGAGAAGATGGGCGTGGTCTCGCTGCCCGACGAGTACCGCGCCGCCGCCGCCCAGGCCGAGAACTGCTCCTGATCGCCGCTGCCCGGCGAACGGCGGTGAGGCAGTGGTGACCTGCGGTGACGATGCGATTCCGCACATGTGCGGACAGACGGCCGGTCGGCTGCAAATCTGGGGGCACTGCCCCCATGTGCGCCCCCGCACGCCCATGACACGTTGTGCGGCGTGTTCCCCTCCGCCGTAGACCGGCCGCCGCCAGCGTGGTGGCTCTCCGGCGTGCGGGGGAACCCCCACGAGCTGGTCGTCCCCCGTGGACGGCCCTCATGGGCCGCGTTCGTGGAACGCGCCACCACGACCGCGGCCCGTGCAGACTTCGCCGGCGGAAGCTGGGACGAGGCGTTCGCGTTCGCGCTGAGACCCCTGGTGCGCGCGGCCACGGCACTCGACCCGCGGCTGGACGCCGACTTCGCCCGCGCGCTGGGCAAGCGGCTGGCCCGGATCGCCGCGCGCACCCTCGTGCTGGAGCTGAACCTCGACCGGGTCGGCGGGCGGCTCGCCGGCGAGACGCCGCAGGAGCGGTTCGCCGACTTCGTCCGGCACGTCGACCTGCCCGCGCTGTTCGCCCGCTACCCGGTGCTGGCCCGGCTGCTCGGCCAAGCGTGCCTGCACGCGGTCGAAGCGCAGCGGGAGCTGCTCAACCGGTTCGCCGCGGACCGGCCGGAGATCGTGCGGACCCTGCTCGACGGCCGCGACCCCGGCGCGCTGGCGCACGTGGAGACCGGCCGGGGCGACCCGCACGCGCGGGGGCGCTCGGTGGCCGTGCTGACCTTCACCGACGGCCGCCGCGTGGTCTACAAGCCGCGGCCCGTGGCGTTGCACCAGGCCTTCGCGGACCTGGTGGCGTGGTTCGACGGGCACACCGGCCTGGACCTGCGGTTACCGCGCGTCCTCGGCCGCGGCGGGCACGGGTGGCTGGAGTTCGTCGAGCACCGCCCGTGCGCGGACGTCACCGAGGTCAACCGGTTCTACCAGCGGCTCGGCGCGCTGCTCGCGCTGCTGTACGCGGTGGACGGCACCGACATGCACTACGAGAACCTGGTCGCGGCGGGCGACCAGCCGGTGCTGGTGGACGTGGAGACGCTGTTCCACCCCACGCTCGGCGCGCCTGCCGACCCGGCGGCCGGGGCGCTGTCGCGGTCCGTGCACCGCACCGCCGTGCTGCCGCGCGTGATGCTGGGCGAGCACGGCGCGCTGGACGTCGGCGGCGTGGGCGGCGACCACGGCGACCGGTTCCCGACCGACGGCGTGGCGTGGCTGCACCCCGGCACCGACCGGATGCGGCTGGTGCGCAGGCCGGCGCCGCTGCCCCCGGCGCACAACCGCCCCGTGGTCGACGGCCGCGACGCCGAGCCGGCCGACTACCAGGGCGCGCTGCTGGCCGGCTTCCGCGTCGGCTACGACGCCCTCTACGACCACCGCGCCGAGCTGCTCGGCCCGGACGGGCTGCTGGCCGGTTTCGCCGACCTGCCGGTGCGGTTCGTGCCGCGGATGACCCAGTTGTACTCGACGCTGCTGGACGAGTCGACGCACCCCGACGCGCTGCGCGGTGCGTCGGCCCGCCAGGACGTCCTCGACCTGCTGTGGGACGGCGCGGCGGGCGACGACGTCACCGGCTCCCTGGTGCCGCACGAGATCCGCGACCTGTGGGCGGGCGACGTGCCGCTGTTCACCACCCGGCCGGGCAGCCGCGACGTGTGGACCTCGACCGGGCAGCGGCTGCCGGACCTGCTGCCGGAGTCCGCGTTGGACGCCGTCACGGCCAAGCTCACCGCTCTGGACGAAGTGGACAAGCACGACCAGCAGTGGCTGATCAGCGCGGGGCTCGCGAGCCGGCCGCGCCCGGTGGACCACCGCACCGGCCTCGGCATCGCCGCGCCGGTGGAGGCTGGCGTCCCCGACCCGCAACGGCTGCTGGTCGCCGCGTGCGGCGTCGCCGACGAGGTGCTGGCGCACGCCGCGACCGCCGCCGGCCGGGTCAACTGGATCGGCCTGGAGCTCGTGGACGACCGGCACTGGGCGGTGGCGCCGATGGGCGCGGGACTGTCCAACGGCTACACCGGCGTCGCGTTGTTCCTGGCCCAGTTGGGCAAGCTCACCGGCGCCGCCCGGTACACCGAGTTCGCGCGGGACGCGCTCGCGCCCATACCCGGCCTGCTGGCCGCGTTCGCCGAGGACGGCGAGCTGGCGGCGGCGGCGGGCAGCGGCGCGTTCCACGGCCTGGGCGGCATCTGCTACGCCCTGGCACGGCTGGCGAACCTGCTGGACGACGCGGAGATCACCGGCTGGCTGCGTGCCGCGGTGGACGTCGCGGCCTCCGTGGAGGCGATCGGCGAGGACCCGGCCAACGTGGTCGAGGGCTGGGCGGGCGGCCTCGCCGCGATGCTGGCGGTGCGGGCGGAGAGCGGCCTGCCCGCCGCCTCGGCGCTGGCCCGCGCCTACGCCGACCGGCTCGCCGCGGCCTCCCCCGGCGGTGACGGGTTCGCGCGAGGCCGGGCGGGTGTCGGCTGGGCGTTGCTGCGCTACGCGCGGTCCGTCGGCGACGACCGCTACGGTGTGGTCGGCCGGGCGAACCTCCGGGCCGACCACGCGCTCCGGCAACGCCTGCTCGACGTGGCCGAGGCGGACCACAGCTGGTGCTCCGGGCTGTCCGGCGCGGTGCTCGCGCACTGCGGCCGGCCCGACCAGCCGGTCGACGCGCACACCCTGCACCTCGACCGGTGCCTGAACGCCCTGGCGGTGCACGAACCCTTGCGGGACCTGAGCCTGTGCCACGGCGAGCTGGGCGTGATCGAGGCCCTGACCGTCCTCGCCGAACGCGGGCACGGCCTGGCGCCCGCCATGCAGACCCGGCGCGCGGGGCTGGTCCTCGGCGCGCTCGACCAGTACGGAGCACGCTGCGGCACGCCCGGTGGCGTGCCGTCGGCCGGGCTGCTCACCGGCCTGTCCGGCATCGGCTACGGCTTGCTCCGCCTCGGTTTCCCCGAACAGGTGCCATCGGTGCTCCTGCTCGGGTCCACGCACGACATCCACCCCCTCGAGGAGAACACCCGATGAACGACGCCAACCGCGACGAGGTCACCACCTGGAGCGAAGACCAGGACGGCGACCACCCCGCCGGGGAGATGGCGCTGTCCCGCAAGGCCAGGGCAGGCGCCCGCGCCCGCGCGCTGGCCGGACTGACCCTGGCCGTCGGCGTGTACGCCGCGGTCGCCGTGGGCGAGTCCACCATGACCACGGTGAGCGCGCCCGGAGTCCTGTAACGACCTTCTCCCCGCCGCCGAACTGCCCGCCCGCACTGGGGGTGCGGGCAGTTTGGCATGCGGCATCACGGCTTGACTAAGGTCGGCGCATGCACACCCGCGCGCCGGTCGTGGTCGGCCGCGACGAAGAACTCCGCGTGCTCGACCGCTTGCTGGCCGACGCCGGCGCCCACCGGGGGCGTGCCGTGTTCCTCGTCGGCGAGCCGGGCATCGGGAAGACCCGGCTGGCGCGCTTCGCCGCCGGTGCCGCGTTCGACCGCGGCATGCGGGTGCTGCGCGGTCGCGGCAGCACGATCGGCCCGATCGTGCCGTTCCGGCCGCTGGCCGAGGCGCTGATGTCCCTGCTGCGCCCGGGAAACGGCCTGGACCTGCGTGAACTGGGCCCCTACCAGTCGGCGCTGGGCAGGCTGGTGCCCGAGTGGGACGCCGAGGAGCAGCGGCCCGCGCACTCGGTGCTGGTGCTCGCCGAGGCCGTGCTGCGGCTGCTGACCGTGGTCGGCCGGACCCGGCCGTGCCTGGTGGTGCTGGAGGACCTGCACGACGCGGACGCCGAGACGCTGGCCGTCGTCGACTACCTGGTGGACCACCTCGACCAGGCGCCCGCCGCGCTGCTGGTGACCACCCGCGCCGATCCCGGTCCCACCCTGGACGTGATCCGCTCGGCCGCGCAACGGCAGGCCGGCGTGCTCGTGGAGCTGGGCCGACTGGACGAACGCCAGGTGCGCCGGATGGTGGGGCTGTGCCTGGAGGCGGAGGACCACGAGGTGCCCGCCGAGGTCGTGCGACGGCTGTGGACCGACAGCGCGGGCAACCCGTTCGTGGTCGAGGAGATGGTGCACGGCCTGGTGAACGGAGGCCTGCTGGTGCGCGGCCCGGGCGGCTGGCAGGTGCTCGGCGAGCTGCGCATCGACGTGCCGTCGGCCCTGGTGCGGTTGATCGCGCACCGCACCGACCGGCTGGGGCCGCAGGGCCGCGAGGTGCTGTCCGTGGCCGCCGTGCTGGGCCACCGGTTCCCGCTGCCGGTGCTGCGGCGCGTGACCGGCATGGACGACCGCGCCCTGCTGTCGCACCTGCACGCGGGCGTGGCCGCGCAGCTCGTGACGCCGGACGAGCCGGTGCCCGACTGGTACGCGTTCCGGCACCCGCTGACCGCCGAGGCGCTGCTGGCGCAGCTCCCGCCGCCGCACCGGGCCGAGCTGGCCCGCCGCACCGCGGACGCCGTGCAGGAGCTGCACCCCGATCTGTCCGGCGAGTGGTGCGCGCTGGTGGCGTCGCTGCGGCTGGACGCCGGGCAGACCGCCGAGGCGGGCGCGCTGCTGGCGGAGGCGGGACGGCGGGCGCTGGCGGGCGGCGCGGCCGGGTCCGCGGTGCGGCTGCTCGACCACGCGCACCGGCTGCTGGCCAGCGAGGTCGACGTGGCGGTCCGCGCCGACGTGCTGGACTCGCTGCTGCCCGCGCTGGCCGAGGCCGGCCAGTTCGAACGCGCGTTCGCGCTGGTCGACGCGGTCGCCGAGCTGAGCGCGGCCGGTTTGAGCCGGGTACGGCGGGCCGAGCTGCACACCAAGCTGGCGCAGGTGGCCAACACCGCGGGCCGGTGGACCGACGGCATGGCGCACGTGGACACCGCACGCGCGCTGCTCGGCGCGGACGCGACCGACGAGCACACCGCGCGGCTCGACGCCGTGGCCGCGTTCCTGACGCTGAACCTGGAGGTGCCGGACCGGATCGAGTCGGCCGAGTTCCTGGCCCGGCGCGCGGCCGACGCGGCGAAGCGGGTGCCGCTGCCCGAGGTGGGTTGCGAGACGTGGCAGCTGCTGGGCGTGCTGGCCCGGGACCGCGACCTGGACGAGGCGACCGAGTGCTTCAGCCGGGCGCGGGCGCTGGCCGAGGAGCACGGGCTGCCCATCCAGCGGGTGTACGCGGTGATCCGGCAGGCCGGCCTGGACTGGCTGGCCGAGGGCACGGCGGCGGAGCTGGCCGAGGCGCGCGAGGAGGCGTTGCTGATCGGCGCGATCAGCGTGGCGTACAACGTGGACTCGATCCTCGGTCTGGACTCCGTGCTGCGCGGGCAGTACGCCGCCGCCGCGGAGAAGCTGCCGCGGATCATCGCCGACACCCGGCGGCTGCAACTGCGCAACCTGACCCTGTACGGGTTGATGGCGCAGGCCACGGCGGCGGCGCACCAGGGCAGGCGGGCCGAGATGGACGCCGCGATCGAGGCGTTCGACGAGGTCGGCGGGGTCGGCTCGCAGGAGCGTCCGCTGTGCTTCGGGCTGGCGCGGGCGTTCTGCGCGCTGCTGGAGGAGGACCGGGCGACGGCCGGGCAGGACCTGGCGCGGGCGATCGCGCACGAGGCGGAGACGCCGACCGTGTACCACCTGTCCGGCCGGCACGGGCTGCTCCTGCTGCTGGACGCGGTGTCCGGCGACCTGGACCTGGACGGCTACCGCGAGGTGACGCGGTCGGCGGCGGCCCGGATGCGCTGGAACCGGGTGTTCGCGCAGTTCGCGCTGGCCGTGCTGCTGGGCAGGCAGGGCCTGGAGGCGGAGGCGGCGCAGGCCGTGCGGGCGGGACGTGACGCGGCGGCGATCTACCCGCTGGCCCGCCACCTGGGGTTGCGGCTGGTGGCCGAGGCGGCGGTGGCCGACGGGTGGGGCGAGCCGGTGTCGTGGCTGCGCGGCGCGGAGGAGTACTTCCACCAGGCGGGCCAGGCGGCCGTGGCCAGCGCGTGCCGCCGGCTGTTGCGGCAGGTGGGCGCGTCGGTGCCGCAGCGGCGGACCGGGTCCGACCAGGTGCCGCGCGAGCTGCGGGCGCTGGGCGTGACCGTGCGGGAGTTCGAGGTGTTCCGGCTGCTGGCGGGCCGGCTGGGGAACAAGGCGATCGCCACCCGGCTGCACATCTCGCCGCGCACGGTGGAGAAGCACGTGGCGAGCCTGATCACGAAGACCGCGCAGCCGGACCGGGAGTCGCTCAGCGCGTTCGCCGCGTCGCTGGGACCCGCCGACCGGCCCTAGCACGGCGGTCGCGGGTCCGTTAGACCTGGTGCGGTGAGGATCCTGGTGGCAGTGGCGTTGATGGCGGTTCTCGGCGGCGGGGTGGCGCAGGCGTCACCCGAGGCGCCCGGCACGACCCGCGGGCCGTGCGCGTACACCGTGACGCCGGACGAGCCGGCCGCCCGACCCGTGCCGCTGCCGCCGGATCCCCGGCACACGCCCGACCGCGGCCACGCCGAGGTGCTGCTGAAGACCAACCGGGGCCCGGTGCCGCTGGTGCTGGACCGCGCGCAGGCGCCGTGCACCGTCCAGAGCTTCCTGCACCTGGTGCGGAAGAAGTTCTACGACGACACGACGTGCCACCGGCTGACCGCGTACCCGACGTTGAAGGTGCTGCAGTGCGGCGACCCGTCCGGCACCGGTGAGGGCGGTCCGGGCTACAGGTACGCCGACGAGCTGCCGACCGACCTCGCCCCGGCCCCGAACGACCCCACGGGCCTTCGTCGCATCTACCCGCGCGGCACGCTGGCGATGGCCAACGCGGGCCCGGACACCAACGGCAGCCAGTTCTTCCTGGTCACGTCCGATTCCGTGCTGCGGCCCAACTACACCGTGTTCGGCCGGATCACGCCCGAAGGGCTCGCCACGCTGGACGCGGTCGCCGCGGGCGGCATCGCGCCGAACCCGGACAGCGAACTCGACGGCCGGCCCGCGCTGACCACGGACGTCCTGCGGGCCAAGCGCACCGGCTAAGGGTCGGCGCCAGGGGATCGGCGCTAGGGGATCGGCGCTAGGGGATCGGCGCGGTGACGCGGATGTCGGCGTTCCAGTCGGCGAAGCGGTGCAGGGTGCGCTGGAAGACGTTGTCCTCCAACGTCTTCAGCACCTGCTCGACCCGCACGGGCAGGTCGCCCGGACCCACCCACACGGTCGCGGACGCGGTGAAGCCCGACTCGTAGGCCGCCAGCAGCTGGGCGCGCCGTGAGCTGTCGGACGTGCGCTCGGCCTGCACCCGCAGGTCGACGAGGAGGCTGTACCTGCGCGTCGGCACGCCGTCCAGCTGCTCGTCGCGCTGCTCCACGAGCAGGCTGCCCGCCAGCGACTCCACCACCGACGCGGGGTCGACCTCGTCGGCCAGGCCGCCGACCGTGGTGTCTGCCCGCACGGGGGCTCGATCGGCCAGGTCGAGCCTGGTCCACGTGCCGCCGTCGGTGCGCGAGTAGCCCGCGTCGGCGAGCACCACGACGTCGGTCGACGAGTCCTGGCGCATCGACACCAGCCGGCCCTCGCGGGCGCGCAGCAGGCCGCCGTCGAGGTTCACCCGCAGCCCGGTCAGGGTGGTCTCGGCCTGGAACCGCACGGACCGCTGCTCGTCGGCGCGGGAGGCGAGGCCGGTGATCAGCGTGGCGCTGTCGGCCACCACCGGCCCGAGGGTCGGCGCGGGCAGGGGTGTCCGCTCGGCGCAACCCGCCAGTGCCACCGCGACCAGCACCACTGCGACGACGGACCTGCGCATGACTCCCCCCGCGGACGGTGAACACCGCCATCCTCCCCCACCCGTGGCCGATAAGGAGTGCGAACCCCGAAAGTGGCTCGGCTACCGTCGTGGCATGCCCCACGTGCTCTCCATCAACGTCGGCTCCCGCGTCGAGTTCGACCAGGCCGACGTCGGCCACACCGGCATCGGCAAGCGGCCGGTGCCCGGTCCGGTGGACGTCCGCGCACCCGGCCCGCGTGGCGTGGGCGGCAGCGGCGTCGTCGGCGACCACATCTCCGACACGCGCCACCACGGCGGCGACGACCAGGCCGTTTACGCCTACGCCCGGGAAGACCTGGACGAGTGGGCGGTGGAGCTGGGGCGCGACCTGCGGCCGGGGCTGTTCGGCGAGAACCTGACCACGACGGGCGTCGACGTGTGCGGCGCGCGCATCGGCGAGCGGTGGCGGATCGGCGCGCTGCTGCTCCAGGCGACCGGCCCGCGGGTGCCGTGCCGGACGTTCGCCGGGGTGATGGAGGAGCGCGGGTGGGTGAAGACGTTCACCCGGCGCGGGCTGCCCGGCACCTACTTCCGCGTCCTGGAACCCGGCACGATCACCACCGGTGACGAGATCACGGTCGAGCACCGGCCCGACCACGACGTCACGGTCGCGTTCGCGTTCCGAGCCCTGACGCTGGAGCCGGACCTGCTCCCGACCCTGCTGACCGTGGGCGACGACCTGCCCGCCGACCTGCGACGCCGGG
This sequence comes from Actinosynnema sp. NPDC051121, assembly GCA_040689555.1. GTDB lineage: Bacteria > Actinomycetota > Actinomycetes > Mycobacteriales > Pseudonocardiaceae > Actinosynnema. The sequence goes on from JBFBCZ010000038.1 coordinate 17,226, forward strand.
TCGAACGGCGGGTGTTCGACCCGGCGTAGCCGCTCAGGCGAGCGCGGACAGCTTCTCGAACTCCTCGTCGGTCAGCTCGATCCGCGCCGCCCCCACGTTCTCCTCCAAGTGCGCGATCGAGGACGTGCCGGGGATGGGCAGCACGACCGGCGACTTGCGCAGCAGCCACGCCAGCGCGAGCTGCGCGGGCGTGGCGCCGTGCTCCTTCGCCGCCGCGTCGAGCACGCCGCCGGGACGGGCCAGCTCGCCGGTCGCCACCGGGAACCACGGGATGAACGCGATGCCCTGCTCGGTGACGCGCTCCAGCACGGCCTCGTGCCCGCGGTTGGCCAGGTTGTACAGGTTCTGCACGCTCACGATCGGCGCGACGGCCTGGGCGGCCTCCAGCTGGGCGACGTCCACCTCGGACAGCCCGATGTGCCGGATCTTGCCCTCCTCCTGGAGCTCGCGCAGCACGCCGACCTGCTCCTCCAGCGGGTAGTCCGGGTCGATGCGGTGCAGCTGGTAGAGGTCGATGCGCTCGACGCCGAGCCGGACGAGGCTCGTCTCCACGGCCTGCCGCAGGTAGGCGGGCTTGCCGAGGGGGATCCACTCGTCCGGGCCGGTGCGCAGCAGACCGCCCTTGGTCGCGATGACCAGGTCGTCGGCGTACGGGTGCAGCGCCTCCCGGATCAGCTCCTCGTTGATGTGCGGCCCGTAGGAATCGGCGGTGTCGATGAAGGTGACGCCCAGCTCGACCACCCGGCGCAGCAGGGCGATCGCGTTGTCGCGGTCGGCCGGGTAGCCCCAGATGCCGTTGCCGGTGAGCCGCATCGCGCCGTAACCCAGGCGGTTGACGGTCAGGTCCCCGCCCAGCGAAAAGGTCTCAGACACCTCAGGTGCTCCTCGAAACTCGGTGAAGATCCTCCTCTCGCCCAACCGGGTGGAGCGCGCCGGTTGTTCCCGTTCGGGGTAATCCGATCGGCGCGCGTCCACCTGGTGGAAGCCCTTACTGCTTGGCGACCAGCGTGAGCACGTCGTACTTGGCGACGGACTCGCCCTTCTGGTTGACCACGTCGGCGTCCCAGCGGACCTCGCCGTAGTCCTGGTCCTCACGCGGCGTGATCTGCTTCGCGGTCAGCGTCACGGTCAGCTCGTCGCCCGGGAACGTGGGCGTGAGGAACCGCAGGTTCTCCAGCCCGTAGTTGGCCAGCACCGGCCCCGGCTCGGGCGAGACGAACAGGCCCGCCGCGAAGGACACCACCAGGTAGCCGTGCGCGACCCGACCGCCGAAGAACGGGTTCGCCGCCGCGGCCTGCTCGTCCATGTGCGCGTAGAACGTGTCGCCGGTGAACTCGGCGAAGTGCTCGATGTCGGCCAGCGTGACCGCGCGCGGCCCGGCCACGACCGTGTCGCCGATCCGCAGCTCCCGCAGCGACTTGCGGAACGGGTGCACGTCCGACTCGGCGCGCGGCGCGCCCGTCACCCACCGCCCGGTGACCGCGCTCAGCACCCGCGGGCTCGCCTGGACGGCGGTGCGCTGCATGTGGTGCAGCACGCCCCGGATGCCGCCCATCTCCTCGCCGCCGCCCGCCCGGCCCGGTCCGCCGTGCACCAGCATCGGCAGCGGCGAGCCGTGGCCGGTGGACTCCTTGGCGTCGTCGCGGTCCAGCACCAGGATGCGGCCGTGCCACGGAGCCACGCCCAGCACCACGTCCCGCGCGAAGTCGGCGTCGTGCGTGACGACCGAGCCGACCAGGCTGCCGGCGCCGCGTGCGGCCAGCTCGACGGCGTGCTCGGCGTCGCGGTAGGCCATCAGCGTCGACACCGGCCCGAACGCCTCCACCTCGTGCGGCTGGGCGCGGTCCGGGTCGGCCTTGAGCAGCACCGGCGACAGGAACGCGCCGCGCTCGGCGTCGGCGTCCACCACGTCCACGCGGTCCGGCGAGCCGTAGACGACGTCACCGGCCTCCAGCAGCGCCTTCAGCGACCGGCGGACCTCCTCGCGCTGCTCCAGCCCGGCCAGCGCGCCCATCCGCACGGTCTCGTTGGCCGGGTTGCCGATCACGACCTTCGCCAGGCGCGCGGTGGCGGCGTCGGCGACGGCGTCGAGGAGGGAGGCGGGTACCAGCGCGCGCCGGATCGCGGTGCACTTCTGGCCTGCCTTGACCGTCATCTCGCTGACGAGCTGCTTGACGAACAGGTCGAACTCGGGCGTGCCCTCGACCGCGTCCGGGCCGAGGATCGAGCAGTTCAGCGAGTCCGCCTCGGCGTTGAAGCGCACGCTGTTGCGCACCACGGTCGGGTGGGTGCGCAGCACCTGGGCGGTGGACGCGGAGCCGGTGAAGCCGACCAGGTCCTGGGCGGTCAGGTGGTCGAGCAGGTCGCCCGCGCTGCCGGTGACCAGTTGCAGCGAGCCCTCCGGCAGCAGGCCCGAGGCGAGCATCAGCTCGACCAGCTTCTCGGTGATGTAGGCCGTCTGGGAGGCGGGCTTGATCAGCGACGGCACGCCCGCGATGAACGCGGGGGCGAACTTCTCCAGCGGGCCCCACATGGGGAAGTTGAAGGCGTTGATCTGCACGGCCACCCCGCGCAACGGGGTCGCGATGTGCTGGCCGACGAACGTGCCGCCCTTGCTCAGCGGCTCGACGTTGCCGTCCACGTAGACCTTGTCGTTGGGCAGCTCGCGCTTGGCCTTGCTCGCGTAGCCGAACAGCACGCCGATGCCGCCGTCCACGTCGATCAGCGAGTCCGTCCTGGTGGCGCCCGATCGGGCGGACAGGGCGTACAGCTCGTCGCGGTGTTCCCGCAGGTGCGAGGCGAGGGCCTTGAGCAGGGCCGCGCGCTGGTGGAACGTCAGCTCCCGCAGCGCGGGCCCGCCGACGCGCCTGCCGTGCTCCAGCGCCGCCGCCATGTCGATGCCCTGCGACGAGATCCGCGCGATCTCCTCACCGGTCACCGCGTCGTGCAGCGGCGTCCCTTCGACGGACGGGGCGTGCCAGCGACCTGACACGTAGCTGCGCAGCATGGTCATCGGGTGTCGACCTCCTCGTCGGGCCGGTGGGTGTCCCGGCATGACCCGACAGTAAAGCCTCACTACTTTCATCGTGACTTGATTCAAGCTCATGCAGTAACTTCTGGCAGGCCGCCGCCCGAGCGAGAGGAGTGTCGATGAGGACACGAGTGGTGGTGAGCGCGGTGGTGCTCGCCTTCAGCGGCTTCGCCGTGCCCGCCGCGCAGGCCGCCCCGACCGCGGGTGCCGCCGACGTGGGCACGATGGCCGTCACCTTCGCCGACGAGTTCAACGGGGCGGCGGGCACGCGGGTCGACGCCTCCAAGTGGAACACGGAGGTCGGGAACAACAACGGCAACAACCGGGAGAACCAGTACTACACGACGTCGGCGAGCAACGCGGCCATGGACGGCGCGGGCAACCTCGTCATCACCGCGCGCCGCGAGAACCCCGGCAACTACAACTGCTGGTACGGCCGGTGCGAGTACACGTCCGCCCGGATCAACACCGCGGGCAAGTTCACCACGACCTACGGCAAGGTCGAGGCGCGGATGAAGATGCCGCGCGGCAAGGGCATCTGGCCCGCGTTCTGGATGCTCGGCCAGGACATCAACTCCGGCAACCCGTGGCCGGGCAGCGGTGAGATCGACATCATGGAGTTCCTGGGCCACGACCTGGACACGGTGTACGGCACCATCCACGGTCCCGGCTACTCGGGCGCGGGCGGCATCGGCATGCCGTTCAGCGGGCCGAACTTCGCCGACGGCTTCCACACCTTCGCCATCGAGTGGTCGCCGACGGGCATCGCGTGGTCCGTGGACGGCAACGTCTACCAGCGCCGCACGCCCGCCGACGTCGGTGGCAACCAGTGGGTGTTCAACAAGCCGTTCTTCATCATCCTGAACCTGGCGGTCGGCGGTGAGTGGCCGGGCTACCCGGACGCCTCGACCACGTTCCCGCAGCAGTTCGTGATCGACTACGTGCGCGTGTCCTCCTTGGACGGCAACCCGCCCGCCGGTGGCCGGATCAGCGGCATCGGCGGCAAGTGCGTGGACGTGGCCGGCGCGAACCCCGCCAACGGCACCCCGGTGCAGCTGTGGGACTGCAACGGCACCGCCGCCCAGCAGTGGTCGCGCCCGGGCGACGGCACGATCCGCGCGCTGGGCAAGTGCCTGGACGCGGCGTCGGGCGGCACGGCCGACGGCACCCTGGTCCAGCTGTGGGACTGCAACGGGACCGGTGCACAGAAGTGGGCGGTCAGCGGCGCGAACGACATCGTGAACATCCAGGCGAACAAGTGCCTGGACGCGCAGAACAACAGCTCCGCCAACGGCACCAGGTTGCAGTTGTGGACCTGCACCGGCTCCGCGAACCAGAAGTGGACCGTCGCCTGACCGAACACGCCATGACCGGGGCCTGCGCGGCCTGATCAGACCGCCCACGCCCCAGCCCGACCGCGACCGCCGCCTCTCCCCGGCGGTCGCGGCGGCCGGCGGCGGGCAGCTACGCGACTCGCGACTGCCAGCAACCCGGCCGGCGGCCAGCAGCTACGCGACTCGCGACTGGCAGCGACGCGGCTGGCCGCTGGCGGCTGGCAGCTGGCAGCTGGCAGCTGGCGGCGCGATGACACCGGAAGGCCCGCGCCTCATGCCCGCGACTCCTCCCCGACCCAGCTCCACTCCCCGACCAGAATCCACTCCTCCTCCTTCCTCAGCTCTCTCCCGCCTTCCGCATCTCCAGCCGGGCAGCTCACCCCTCCCCAGCCCTCCACCCGACTCCGGCCACCGCCGGCAGACTCCGCCATTCCCGACCGGACCCTCACCGCCACCGACCACCGGCCCCTCCGGACCCCGACCACCGAACCCCGACCACCGTCCGCCCCGCCCCGCCTCGCAGTGCCGTCCGCTCCGCACCGCCCCGCCGCGCCCCGCAGTGCCGTCCGCTCCGCCCCGCCACCCGGCCGAACCGCCACCCGGCCCGATCGGGCCGGCCGGAGAGGGAGAGCGGGCCGTGAGGGCCGGAATGCGTGACCGTCCCGGGCCGTTGACCTCGGTGTGAGGCTTTCCGTGCTGGACCGATCGCGGGTGCGGGCGGGGCACAGCCATGCCGAGGCGTTGCGCGACACGGTCGCGTTCGCCCGCCAGGCCGAGCAACTCGGCTACCACCGCTTCTGGGTGTCCGAGCACCATGGCGTGCCGGGCGTCGCCGGTTCCGCGCCGACCGTCCTGGCTGCCGCCGTCGCCGCCGCGACGTCCCGGATCCGGGTCGGCACGGGCGGCGTGATGCTGCCCAACCACCAGCCGCTGGTCGTGGCCGAGCAGTTCGGCGTGCTGGAGTCGCTGTTCCCCGGCCGGATCGACATGGGCCTGGGCCGATCGGTCGGCTTCATCGAGGCGGTCCGCAAGGCGCTGGGACACGATCAGGAGGACGCCGCCGAGTTCAGCCCGCGGCTCACCGAGCTGCTGGGCTACTTCACCGGCGACCAGGCGGTGCGGGGCTACCCGGCCGACGGTCTGCGCGTGTCCCCGTTCGTCCTGGCCACCGGTGCCGGAGCCCGCGTCGCCGCGGCACACGGCGTCCCGCTCGTCATCGGCGCGTTCCGCGGCGAAGACGCGATGCTCGACGCGATCACCACATACCGCGCCGAGTTCCGCCCCTCGACCTGGGCGGCGGACCCGTACGTGGTGATCTCCTCGACGGTCGCCGTCGCGGACACCACCGAAGACGCCTGGCGACTCCTCGTGCCGGAGGCGTGGGCGATGACCTACTCGCGCACACGGGGCGAGTTCCCGCCCCTGAGCCCGCCGACCGAGATCCTCGCCCAGCCTATGACGAACCGGGAACGCACGATGTTCGAGCGATCGCTGCAAGGACACGTCTTCGGAACACCGTCGGAAGTCGCCAAGGCCCTGGACGCCCTGATCAACCGCACCTCCGCCGACGAGGTCCTGGTCACCACCAGCACCCACGACCGCGCCGCGATGCTCGACTCCTACCGCCAACTCGCCGACCTCTACCTCTGACGAGCACAACCGCGACGACCGCACGGGCCGGCCGACGGGCAGCCGCCGGCTGCGATCGCGCCACTGAGAACGCCGGGTGACGGAGGATCGCTTCGACCGGTATGGGCGTTCGAGGTCCTCGGTCGCCGCCGTCGGCGAGGCAGGCGCGTGGGGGACAGGCCCCTGCCCCGGGGTGCTAGGGCTGGGTCTTGGCGTGTTCGGCCAGTTCGAGCTCGATGAACGCGTCGATCATCGCCCGCCACACCGCCTCGGCGACCGCCGGCTCCAGTCCGGCTGCCTGTGCCCGCTCCCGCGCCGAAGCGATCACCTGGGCGACGCGGTCAGGGGCACGGACGGCTTGGTCGTCGGCCTTGAACGACGCGGCGGCGCGCACCAGCCCCTGCCGTTGCGCCAGTAGGCGCACCAGTTCCGAGTCGATCACGTCGATGCGTGCGCGGACCTCGGACAGGGACGTCGGGAGCGGGGAGTCGGACACGTCCGACATCATCCACCACCGGCGCCGCCGCCGTCGGCGACCAGGTCAGTGGTCGCGTTGCTGTTCAGCCAGGAAGCGCTCGAACTCGGCGCCCAGCTCGTCCGCACTGGGCAACGGCTGGTCCTCGCCGATGAGCAGGTTGTCCGACGCCTCGGTGAACGCGTCGTACTGCCGCTCCAGCGCCTCGACCACCTGCGCGACCTCCGCCGACTCCGACACCTGGCGGGTGATCTCGGCGTCCGTCCGCCGGGCCGCCTCGTTCAGCGCGGCCGCCTGGATGACCAGGCCCGTCGACTTCGTCAACGCCTGGAGCAGGCTCAACGCGGCGGCGGGGTAGGTGCCCTGCGCGAGGTAGTGCGGGACGTACGCGGCGAAGCCCATGGCGTCGTGACCGGTCTGCCCGAGCCGCAGCTCCAGCAGCGCCGACAGGTTGCCTGGCACCTGCACCCGGCTGAACGGCGAGCCCTCCACGACCAGCTCGGGCCTGGTCGCATGGGAGATCACCGACAGTTTCCGGGTGTGCGGCACGCCCATCGGGATGCCGTGGAAGCTCACCGCGAGGCGCAGCCCCCACCGCTCGATCAGCGACCGCACCGCCGAGACCACCAGCTCCCACCGACGATCCGGCTCGGGGCCGGTCATCAGCAGGAACGGCGTGCCCACCGCGTCGTGCATCAGGTGGACGACCAGCTCCGGGGTGTCATACGACTCCCACCGGTCGGTGGCGTAGGTCATCGTCGGCCGACGAGCGCGGTAGTCGATCAGGCCGTCGATGTCGAACCGGGCGACCACCCGGTGCTCGTGCACCTCCAGCAGGTGGGCGACCAGCGCCGTTCCCGCCGCACCGGCGTCCATGAAGCCGTCGAAGTGGTGCAACAGCACCGCTCCGGTCAGGTCCGGGACGTCGGAGTCGACCTCGAACAGATCCTCCGGGTCCAGCGCCACCGCGTGCCTCCCCAAGTGCTCACATGACAGTCCTCCTTTCGGTCAACGTCGAGCGACCTCTGATCCATTCCCCGATCCCGTCGAGCATTCGGGCGAGACCGAATTCGAAGAGCGTGTCCAGCCCCATGTCCAGGTCGGAGACCACCACCCGGCTGAACATCGGGAACTTCCGGGTGGCGACGATGTCCAGCAGGGCCGGCGCCTGCTGGGTCATCCACTCGTCCCCGGTCATCCCGGTGTCCCGCTGCTGTTCGGCCTCCGGCTCGATGTTCACCGCGACACCTCGCACGAAGCCGAACACCGTCACCGCGGCGTGCATCATCTCCTCAAGGTTCAGCCCCTTCCCGTCGAGCGCTTCCAGGACCCACTCGGTGTACGCGACCGCGCTGGGGAGCAGTTGCGGCCTGGTCATCGACATGGCCGGCGCCAGCCACGCGTGTTCCTTGAACAACTTCCACTGCAACCTCGCGCACACCTCCAGCCGCTCCCGCCAGGTCTCGGGCGCCGGATCGGGCAACTCCTCCTTCCGCAGCACGTGGTCGATCATCCGAAGGACCAGTTCGTCCTTGTTCTCGACGTGTCGGTACAGCGACATGGTCGCCACGCCCAGTTGTGACGCCACCCGCCGCATCGACACCCCGTCGAGCCCTTCCGCGTCCGCGAGGCGGACGGCCGCGAGCACCAGCCGTTCGCCGGTCAGGTCGGTCTCCTGCGCGCGCGGCCGCGCAGCTTCCCCACTCTCCGACGACACCACCGTGCCCACCCCGGCCACGGGACGCACGAAGCCCTCGGAGCGCAAGGTGACGAGCACCTTGGTCGCCGTGGCCATCGCGACGTTCCACCGCACGGTGATCTCGCGCGTCGACGGCACCCGATCACCGGGCCGCAGCCGACCCGACTCGATCCATTCGCGGATTTCGCGCGCTATCTGCTGGTAGATCGCGTCGTTCATGTCCGCCTCCTCGAAGGTAGTGCACAGAAGTCTAGTGCACTAGTGCACGATCAGGTGATTGCCCACGCAGTACACCTATGTACGATGTACACATGAACACCGTATTGATCTCCGGCGCCGGCATCGCCGGCCCCGCGCTCGCCTACTGGCTGCGCCACCACGGATTCACCCCGACCGTCGTCGAAAGAGCACCCGCGCCCCGGCCCGGCGGCCAAGCGGTCGACCTGCGCGGCACCGCGCGGGAGGTCGCCGCGCGGATGGGCGTCCTCGACCAGGTGCGCGCCGCGCACACAGACGTGCGTGGCATGGCGTTCGTGGACGCCGCGGGCAAGCGCACCGCCACCATGGCCTCCGACACGATGGGCGACTCGGGCGGCGTGATCGCCGAGCTGGAGATCCTGCGTGGCGACCTGGTCCGCATCCTCCACGAGGCGACCGCCACCGGGGTCGAGTACGTCTTCGACGACACCGTCACCTCGCTCACCCAGACCCAGGCCGGCGTGCGGGTGACCTTCGAACGCGGCGAGCCGCGCACGTTCGACCTGGTCGTCGGCGCGGACGGCCTGCACTCCAAGGTCCGGTCGCTGGCGTTCGGCCCCGAGTCCCGGTACACGCGCGACCTGGGCGCCTACATCGCCACCTTCGGCACGACCCAGCGCGAAGACCTCGACGGTTGGCAGCTGATGCACACCGTGCCAGGTCGTACCGCGGGTATCTACCCCACGCCGGGCGGTGGGGCCAAGGCGATGTTCGTGTTCACCTCGCCGCCGGTGGCGCACGACCGGCGCGACACGGCGTGGCAGCGGGACCTGGTGGCCGGCGCGTTCGCGGACGACGGCTGGGAGGTGCCCCGGCTGCTCGGCGAGCTGCGCCAGGCGCCCGACTTCTACTTCGACCGGCTCTGCCAGATCCGGATGGACAGGTGGTCGGACGGCCGGGTCGCCTTGCTCGGCGACGCGGCGTTCTGCGCGTCGCCGATGGCGGGCAACGGGACGAGCATGGCGTTGGTCGGCGCGTACGTCCTCGCGGGCGAGTTGGCCACCGCGCCGGACCTCGCCACGGCGCTGAGACGGTACGAGGAGGAGATGCGCGAGTACGTGGCTCGGTGCCAGAAGTTCGCGCTGGGCGGGGTGAGCAGCCTGATGCCGAAGTCACGGGCGTTCATCCGCATGCGCGACTTCTCGCTGCGCGTCGTGCCGCACATCCCCGGCGGGGCGAAGTTGTTCGGCGACCTGCAGAAGCTGGCGAACACGGTGTCGCTGAAGGATTACCGTCACCGGAGCTTGACCTCCAGCTGAGTGCAGGTCTTACGTTCCGGGCATGGACATGGAAACCACCGCCTGGATGTCGCTGTACCACGTGACGAACGCGCAGGACGACAAGCGGCCGTTCTCCGTCGCCACGTTCCGCCGGATCTGGGCATTCGCCCGTCCGCACCGGGTGAGGCTGGCCCAGTACCTCGCCCTGAGCGTGGTCGTGGCGGTGCTGGCGGTGGTGACGCCGGTCCTCGCGGGGCGGATCGTGGACGCGATCGTCAACGGCTCGGCCTACCAGGTGGTGCTCGTGCTCGCGGCCGTGATCGCGGGCATCGCGATCGTCGAGGCCGGGTTGGGGCTGCTGACGCGGTGGCTGTCGGCGAGCATCGGCGAAGACCTGATCCTCGACCTGCGGACCACGGTGTTCGACCACGTCCAGCGGATGCCGATCGCGTTCTTCACCCGCACCCGCACCGGGGCGCTGGTGAGCCGGCTCAACAATGACGTGATCGGCGCGCAGCGGGCGTTCAGCGACACCCTGTCCAGCGTGGTCGGCAACCTGGTCACGCTGGCGTTGACGCTGGCCGTGATGATCAGCCTGTCGTGGCAGATCACGCTGCTCGCGCTGGTGCTGCTGCCCGTGTTCGTGGTGCCGGCGCGGCGGATGGGCACGCGGCTGGCGCGGCTGGAACGGGAGGCGGCCAACCACAACGCCACGATGAGCACGCAGATGACCGAGCGGTTCTCGGCGCCGGGCGCGACGCTGGTGAAGCTGTTCGGCAGGCCGGCGCACGAGTCCGAGGAGTTCGCCACGCGGGCGCGGCGGGTGCGGGACATCGGGGTGCGCACGGCCATGGTGCAGACCGTGTTCTTGACGGCGTTGACGCTGGTCTCGGCGCTGGCGTTGGCCGTGGTGTACGGGCTGGGCGGGTTCTACGCGCTGCGCGGTGAGCTGGACCCGGGTTCGGTGGTGGCGCTGGCGTTGCTGCTGACCAGGCTGTACGCGCCGCTCACGGCGCTGGCCAGTGCGCGGGTCGAGGTGATGAGCGCGTTGGTGAGCTTCGAGCGGGTCTTCGAGGTGCTCGACCTGAAGCCGTTGATCACCGAGAAGCCGGGCGCGCGCTCGGTGCCGGACGGTCCGGTGTCGGTGGAGTTCGAGGATGTCCGGTTCGCCTACCCGGCCGCGGACAAGGTGTCCCTGGCGTCGTTGGAAGAGGTCGCGGTGCTCGACAACCGCGGCGGAGTGGAGGTGCTGCACGACGTGTCGTTCCGGGCCGAGCCGGGCCAGGTGGTGGCGTTGGTCGGTTCGTCGGGTGCGGGGAAGTCCACGATCGCCTCGCTGCTGCCCCGGCTGTACGACGTGGACTCGGGTGCGGTGCGGCTGTCCGGTGTGGACGTGCGCGATCTGACGGCAGACTCGGTTCGCGACGTGCTCGGCATGGTGACGCAGGACGGGCACCTGTTCCACGAGTCGATCCGGTCCAACCTGCTGCTCGCGCAGCCGGGGGCGACCGACGAGGAGCTGTGGGAGGTGCTGGGCCGGGCGCGCCTGGCCGACCTGGTGGCGTCGCTGCCGGACGGGTTGGACACCGTGGTCGGCGAGCGGGGCTACCGGTTGTCCGGCGGTGAACGGCAGCGGCTGACGATCGCCCGGCTGCTGCTGGCGAAGCCGCGCGTGGTGATCCTGGACGAGGCCACCGCGCACTTGGACTCCACCTCGGAGGCCGCGGTGCAGGCGGCGCTGGGTGAGGCGCTGCACGGGCGGACGGCCGTGGTGATCGCGCACCGGCTGTCGACCATCCGGGCGGCCGACCTGATCCTCGTGGTGGAGGCGGGGCGGGTGGTGGAACGCGGCACGCACGCCGAACTGCTCGCGGCGGGCGGGCGCTACGAGGAGCTGTACCGGACCCAGTTCGCGGAGGAGGCGCACACCTCCTGACGGCCGGGTGGGTTCAGGGGTGCGCGCCGCCGGCGGCGGGGTCGGGGCCGAGGCCTGGATCGGGGCCGGGGAGCGCGATGATCGGGGCCGGGGGTCAGGCAGGGGGTTGGGCCAGGGATCGGGCCGGGGATCGGGAGACGGTGCCGAGGTCCGGCTGGCGGGATCGGCGGGCGGGGCCGGGGAGCGGGCCCGAGGGCGGTGGTGGCCGTGGCGGAGGTGGCCGTGGCGGCGGTGGTGGCGGAAGTGGCCGTGGCGGAGGGGGCGGGGGCGGGGGCGAGGTGGTTAGGTTGCCGGGTGTGGTGCGGTGGTGGGGTTGGGGGTGGTGAGGCCGAGGATTTCCAGGGCGCGTTGGCGCATCTCGACCTTGCGGACCTTGCCGGTGACGGTCATCGGGAACTCGTCCACGACGTGCACGTATCGGGGGATCTTGTGGTGGGCGAGCCTGCCCGCGCAGAAGGACCGCAGGGACTCGGCGGTCAGCGGTCGGGCCTCGGGGCGCAGGCGGACCCAGGCCATCAGCTCCTCGCCGTACTTCGGGTCCGGCACGCCGACGACCTGGGCGTCGAGCACGTCGGGGTGGGTGTAGAGGAATTCCTCGATCTCGCGTGGGTAGAGGTTCTCGCCGCCGCGGATCACCATGTCCTTGATCCGGCCGGTGATGGTGAGGTAGCCGTCGGCGTCCATCACGGCGAGGTCGCCGGTGTGCATCCACCGGGCCGCGTCGATCGCCTCGGCGGTCTTGTCGGGCTGCTCCCAGTAGCCCAGCATCACCGAGTAGCCGCGCGTGCACAGCTCGCCGGGCGTCCCGCGGGGCACGGTGCGGCCGGTGTCGGGGTCGACGACCTTGACCTCCAGGTGCGGGCCGACCCGGCCGACGGTGGACACCCGCCGGTCCAGTGAGTCGTCACGGCGGGTCTGCGTGGACACCGGGGAGGTCTCCGTCATGCCGTAGCAGATGGACACCTCGCGCATCCCCATCCGCTCCACCACCTGCTTCATCACCTCGACCGGGCACGGTGAGCCGGCCATGATGCCGGTGCGCAGCGACGACAGGTCGTAGGAGTCGAAGTCCGGCTCGGCGAGCTCGGCGATGAACATCGTCGGCACGCCGTACAGCGACGTGCACCGCTCCTCCGCCACCGCCCGCAACGTGGCGGCGGGTTCGAACGCGGGCGCCGGGATCACGACGCACGCGCCGTGCGAGGTCGCCGCCAGGTTGCCCATGACCATCCCGAAGCAGTGGTAGAAGGGCACCGGGACGCAGATCCGGTCGTCCTCCGCGTACCCGAGCAGTTCGCCGACGAGGAAGCCGTTGTTGAGGATGTTGTGGTGTGACAGGGTCGCGCCCTTCGGGAACCCGGTGGTCCCGGAGGTGTACTGGATGTTGATGGGGTCGTCCGCCGACAGCTCCGGCCACTCCGACGGCACGGCCGCGTGCAGGTCCGTCCACTCAGGACTGTCGAACAGCACCACCTGGCGCAGCGCGGCACAACGGGGCCGGACCTCGGCGATCATCCCGGCGTAGTCCGACGTCTTGAACGACGCGGCGGCGAGGAGCGTGCGCACGCCCGACTGGTTGAGCACGTACTCCAGCTCGTGCACCCGGTACGCGGGGTTGATGTTGACCAGAATCGCGCCGATGCGCGCGGTCGCGTACTGGACCACGACCCACTCGGCGCGGTTGGGCGACCAGATGCCCACGCGGTCGCCGACCCCGACTCCGGAGGCCAGCAGGCCGGCCGCGACCGAGTCGACCTCGGCGGCCAGCTCGCGGTAGGTCCACCGGCGGCCGGTGGTGCGGTCGACCAGTGCCTCCCGGTCGCCGTGCGCGGCCACGGCGCGGTCGAAGTTCGCGCCGATCGTGTCGCCCAGCAGCGGCACGTCGGAGGTGCCCGAGGAGTAGCTCAGGTGCGCCATCACGGCAACGTACCCCAGCCCGCAACGCTCTGACCAGCAACAACACTATTCGTGGTTGCCCGGTGACGACGGACCGACACAATCGTCGTCATGCGAACCATCGGGTTGATCGGCGGGATGAGCTGGGAATCGTCCGCCGAGTACTACCGGCTGCTCAACGAGGAGACGCGCCGCCGGCTCGGGGGTCACCACTGCGCGCCCAGCCTGCTGCTGACCGTCGACTTCGCCGAGATCGAGGAACTGCAGCGCACGGGCCAGTGGGAGCGGTCGGGCGAGCTGCTGGCGGAGGCCGCGCGCAAGCTCGAAGGCGCGGGGGCCGAGCTGGTGCTCTTGTGCACCAACACCATGCACAAGGTCGCCGACGCGATCACGGACGCCATCAAGGTGCCGTTCGTGCACATCGTGGACGCCACGGCGCGCCGGCTCACCGACTACCGCAAGGTCGGCCTGCTGGGCACCCGGTTCACCATGGAGCAGGACTTCTACCGCGACCGGATGCGCGAGCACGGCATCGAGCTGGTCGTCCCGGACGAGCCGGACCGCACGCTCGTGCACGACGTGATCTACCAGGAGCTGACCCGCAACCGGGTCGAGCCGGCGTCACGCGCCGCGTACCGGGAGGTGATGGCACGGCTGGTGGAGCGGGGCGCGGAGGCGGTGATCCTGGGCTGCACCGAGATCACGCTGCTGGTCGACCAGTCCGACAGCACCGTGCCGCTGGTCGACTCCACCCGCGTCCACGTCGAGACCGGCGTCGAGCTCGCGTTGGCACCGTAGACGCGCCGAGCACGGCCGCGTGCGGCAGAGTGGACGGCATGGAGCTGACCCCGCGCGGCCTGTTCGACCTGGCCAGGACGACCGTCGAGACCGCCGTGTCCGTGCCCGGACGGGTGCTGGACCTCCTGGGCGCGGCGGAGGCCGTCGTGCGCCGCGCCGACGAGCTGGTCTCCCGCACCGAGCGCGTGCTGGACGAGACGGAGGCGCTGGTCGGGCGGGCGAAGGCGGTCACGGCGACCGCCGAGGGCGTCACGACCGAAGTCGGCCGCACCGCCCGCGTGTCGCGGGAGCTGCTGGACACCTACGAGCCGATCGCGCGGAAGGCGCAGCCGCTGGCCCAGCGGTTCGTGGACGACCTGTCGCCGCACGAGGTGGACGCCGCCGTGCAGCTTGTCGACCAGCTACCGGTGCTGACCAGGCACCTGATCGACGACGTGCTGCCGATCCTGGCCACGCTGGACCGCGTCGGCCCGGACATCCACCAACTGCTGGAGGTCACCAACGACGTCCGGCAGGCGATCCTGGGCATCCCGGGCTTCGCGTTCATGCGCCGCCGCGGTGAGGCCAAGGAGGACGAGTAGAGCACCGCGCGACGGGCGGCGACGTCAGCGGACCGCGTCGAGCAGGATCTCGCGCACCGAGCCCATGCCGTACCGGTCGACGTCGCTGGACATCGAGGCGACCTCGCGCAGGATCGGGTCGACGTCCACGCCCGCCGCCCGCGCTTCGTCGCACACGGCCCACAGCACCATCAGCTCGTCCCGCGTGTCCGCGCCCTGATCACGCACCGAGAGCAGCACCAACGCCGACCGGACGCCCTCGGGTGTGGCGGGGAACCGCGGGTTCACGGCCCAGCGGAACGACGGGTGCCGGTCGAACAGCGCGCGCAGCCCCGGCCGAACCGCCTCGTCCGCCGCGTAACGGGTGAGGATCTCGGCCAGCACGGCCTCCGCCTCGGGACGCACGCCGGCGCGGTCCAGCGGGTGCGCGGCGTGCTGGAGCTTCGCCATCCAGTCGGGGTCGGTGATGTCCACCGGCGCCTTGGCGATGGGCTCCAGGACGGCGTCGAGCAGCGCGACGTCCTCCTCGATCGCGGCCGGGTCCCTCGTCATGACGCGAATCGTAGGCGGGTGTCCTCCTGGGCGGTTCCCGTTCGTCGTAGTGGTGGAATGCACCGGACGACAGGAGTGAACCGATGAAGTACATGCTGCTGATCTGCGTCGATCCCGCCATCGAGCCGACCGAGGGCGATCCCACGATCGAGCAGTGGCTCGCCGAGGTTGGGGGCAGGCGGCTGGACGGGTCCCAGCTGCGCTCGATCCAGGACGCCACGACCGTGCGGACGCGCGGTGACGAGGTGCTGCTGACCGACGGGCCGTTCGCCGAGACCAAGGAGCAGATCGTCGGCTACGACGTCGTCGACTGCGCCGACCTGGACGAGGCGATCCGGATCGCGTCACGGCACCCGTGCGCGCGGTTCGGGTCGGTCGAGGTCCGCCCCTTCTACACCGGATGACCCTCGACACGGAGGTCTCGGAGCTGTTCCGGGCCGAACGGGGGCGGATCGTGGCGACGCTGATCCGCCTCACCGGTGACTGGGACCTGGCCGAGGAGTGCGTGCAGGACGCCTTCGCGCGGGCACTGGAGTGCTGGCCGCGCGAAGGCGTCCCGGGCCGTCCCGGCGCGTGGCTCACCACGACGGCCCGCAACCGCGCGCTGGACCGGTTGCGGCGGTCGAACGTGGAGGCGGCGAAACTGCGGGAGGTGGTGGCGGTGGCGGACCACGAGCCCGACGAGGACGACGGCATCGGGGACGACCTGCTGCGGCTGATCTTCACGTGCTGCCACCCGGCGTTGACGCTGGAGGCCCGGGTGGCGCTGACCTTGCGCACGGTCACCGGCCTGACCACGGCGGACATCGCGCGGGCGTTCCTGGTGCCGGAGGCGACGATGGCCAAGCGGCTGGTGCGGGCCAGGCAGAAGATCCGCAACGCCCGCATCCCGTACCGCGTGCCGCCCGCCCACCTGCTGCCGGAACGGACCGGCGGCGTGCTGGGCGTGCTCTACCTGCTGTTCAACGAGGGGTACACGGCGGGTGGCGGCGCCGAGCCGGTGCGGCGCGACCTGTGCGCCGAGGCGATCCGCCTGGCCCGCACGCTGGTCGCGCTGATGCCCGACGAGCCGGAGGCGGTGGGCCTGCTCGCGCTGACCTTGTTGCAGGACTCGCGCCGGGACGCCCGGTTCGACCACGCGGGCGACCTCGTGCCGCTGGACCGGCAGGACCGCTCGCGCTGGGACGGCGGGCAGATCGAGGAGGGGCTGGCGCTGCTGGACGCGGCGCTGCGGCGCGGCCGGCCGGGGCCGTACCAGGTCCAGGCCGCCATCGCCGCCTGCCACGCCACCGCCGCGGCGGCCGGGGACACGGACTGGCCCCAGATCGCGCTGCTCTACGGCGAGCTGGTCAAGCTGGTCCCGTCACCGGTCGTGCGCCTGAACCGGGCGGTGGCCGTGGCGAGGGCGGACGGTCCCGCGGCCGGCCTGGCGCTCGTGGACGACCTCGCCGACGACGTGCTCGGGCACCTGCTCCCGGCGACCCGGGCCGACTTCCTCCGCCGGCTGGACCGGCCGGCCGAGGCGCTCGCCGCCTACGAGCAGGCCCGGGACCTGGCCCCGACCGAGGCCGAACGCCGCCACCTCACCCGCCTGATCGAGGACCTCCGGGGGTGAAGTCGACGGTGAACTCCTGATCGGGATCGTCGGTGCACGGTTCGCGGATCGCCTCCGCGCCTTCCCGGATCTCGCCGCCACGCAGGCCGACGCACGCCGAGCCGCCCGCCGAGCGGAAGCGGTAGCGGTCACCGCGCACCTGTTCCACCCGGAACAACTGGTCCAGGTCGTCGTCGGAGCACTGGTCCCGCGGTTCGAGCAGGTACTGCGCCGGGCCGTCGCGCAGGACGGTCAGGCAGCCGATCTGCTTCAGGACGGGGTGCTCCCACTTGATCACGGTGAACTCGGCGCCCACCGGGTCGAGCAACACCCGCGGCCCGGGATCGGCGCACGGCCGCAGCGCCGCGACCTCCGACCCGTACCGGCCCGTGCTGTCGTGCCCCTCGGTCAGGCACAGGTCGGGCGCGTACGCCGCGTGGATGGTCGCCCAACTGCCACCGGACCCCAGCGGCAGCAGGACGGGCGCCGACCCGGTGGTCCCGTCGGCCGCGCCGCGGTCCGGCTCGTCGCCGCGCAGCAGCACGGCCGCGGCGACGAGCGCGGCCACCACCACGACCGCCAGCACCACGGGCGGGCGTTTCCACGGCGGCCGAACCGGCGACGTCTCCGCCGCCGGTGCCACCTCGCCCACGGCCAGCCGCTCCCGTGCCCGCAACCAGGGTTCCGGCTCGTCGACCCCGCACGCCCGCACGAACGCCACCAGCAGTTCCGGGCGGGGCAGGGCGTCCTTGCGGAGCATGTCGGCGACCGTGCTGCGGGCCAGCACCTCACCCTGCGCCGCCGCCTTCTCCTCCAGCCCGCGCAGCGTCAACCCCGACCGCTCCTTGAGCTCGCGCAACATCACCACGAACTCGGCCGCGTCACGCGCCGCGTCGGGCTGGGCACTCTGCGACGTCACAGGCGCAATATTGGTGGGCCCGCCGCCCCGCGGGCAAGCGGGCTCTCCCCGGAACCGCAGGTTCACCGGGTAGTCGTAGCCGACCCGTGCCGTGCCGGGCAGGGCGACGGCCGCGCCGTGGGGTCCTGGCCGTGCGCGGCGCGGACAGGTCGCCGTCCGGGACGGTGCCGAGCACCCGGATCGCCCGGCGCGTGCGGCATGATGTCCGCGTGCACGAGACGACGAGCCCGTGACCGGCGGTTATCTGAAGGGCCGGATCCGCCGCGAGGACATCATCACGGCGGCGGTCGCGGTGTACGGGGAGGCCGGGTACCACGGCTCGTCGCTGCGCGAGATCGCCAAGCGCGCCGGGATCACGCACGCCGGGCTGCTGTACTACTTCCCGACCAAGGAAGCGCTGCTGGCCGCCGTGCTGGAACGCCGTGACGCGGAGGACGCCGAGCGGGAGCAGTTGCAGGCCACCCCCGGCCTCGACGTCCTGCGCCACTTCCTCGCGCTGGCCGAGCACAACGTCCGCCACCCCGGCATCGTCGACCTCTACTCGCGCCTGGCCGCCGAGGCCGTGGCCGCCGACCACCCGGCGCACGGCTACTTCGTCCGCCACTACCGGGCCGCGCGCGAGGGCGTGGTCGGCTCGTTCCAGGCCCTCGCCGACCGCGGCGAGCTGCGCCCCGGCGTCGACCCGGCGATGGCGGCGCTGACGTTCATCGCGTTGATGGACGGCTTGCAGGTGCAGTGGCTGACCACGCCGGACGAGGTCGACCTGGTCGGCTCGCTGCGGTGCTACCTGAGCGCGCTGCTCACGGTTCCGCTGGACTGATCGCGCAAGGGTCCCAGTCCGCCGGCAGCACGGGTGGCGGTTCGACCGTGCTCGCGACGTCCACCGGGCGCCCCTGCGCGATCGAGTCCTGCACGGCCAGCATCGCGTCCAGCACGTGGTAGGCGAGCTCGCCGGACGCGCGTTCCGGCTCGCCCGCCCGGATGGCCCTCGCCAACTCCAGCACGCCCGTGCCGCGCGACGCGGTGTGCCCTTGGGGCGCAAGCGTTTGCACGCCGTCGGGCAGGTGCAACGCGGTCGTGCCGTCGAACCGGTTCGGGTCGGGCAGCACGGCCGTGCCCAGCGTGCCGGCGACCTCCACGAAACCCGTGCGGGTCAACGCCGAGTCGAAGCTGAACACCGCCTGCGCCGATCCGCCCCGCTCGAACTCGACGAGTGCCGTCACCGTCGTCGGCACGGTCACCTCGAACTCGACGCCCGCGCGCGGCCCCGACCCGATCACCCGCGTGTCCCGCGCCCGGCCGCCGGCGGCGGTGACCCGGCGGATCGGGCCGAGCAGGTGCACCAGCCCGGTCAGGTAGTACGGCCCCATGTCGAGCAACGGCCCGCCGCCCTCCTGGAACAGGAACTCCGGTGCCGGGTGCCAGCTCTCCGGGCCCGGCGTCTGGAACAGCGCGAGCGCGGTGCGCGGCTCGCCGATCCGGCCGGCGTCCACGGCTCGCCGCGCGGTCTGCCACCCCGCGCCGAGCAGGGTGTCCGGCGCGCACGCGACCCGCAGGCCCCGTCGTGCCGCGAGGTCGAGCAGCGCGCGGGCGTCGCCCAGGTCGAGCCCGAGCGGTTTCTCCACCCACACGTGCTTGCCCGCCTCGATCGCGGCGGTGCTCACCTCGACGTGCGCCGCCGGCACGGTCAGGTTGACCACCAGCGCGATGTCCGGGTCGGCCAGCAGCTCGTCCACAGTGGACGATCTCGGCACGCCGTGCGCGCTCGCCCGCGCCGCCGCCCGGGCCGGGTCGAGGTCGGCGACGGCGAGCACCCGGACGTCCGGGAACGCGGTCAGGTTGCGCAGGTACTCCTCGCTGATGACGCCGGTGCCGACGACCCCGACCCCGACCGGCCCGCTCATGCCCCGACCCCGGCCAGGAACGCGTGGCTCGCGGCGAGACCGGCGAACACGTCGCCGTCGTAGGCGTCGAACTCGACGACGCGCAAGGCGTCCGGCGCGGCGGCGAGCACCTCGGCCACCGGCACGCGCCCCTGGCCGGCGGGCACCTGGCCCGACCCGTCCGGCGCGAGGCCGCCGTCCTTGACGTGGATCGCGTGCACCCGCCCGCCGAGCCGGCGCAACAGCGCGGGCGCGTCCTCGCCGCCGACCGTCGCCCAATAGGTGTCGACCTCCAGCACCACCGCGGGGTCGAGCCGGTCGGCCAGCACCTCGAAGGCGCTGCGGCCGTCGATCCGGGACGCGAGCTCCCACCAGTGGTTGTGGTAGCCGACGCGGACGCCGTGCCCCGCGGCGACCTCGGCGGCGGCGTTGAGCGCGGCGGCGGTGGCGGCGATGTCGGCGGGGTCCTGCCACCGCTCCTCGCCCACGTACGGGTCGATGACGACCTCGATGCCGCACTCCGCCGCGACCGCGAAGGCGGCGTGCTGGTCGGCGCCGATCAGCTGCGCGTGCGCGGTCGGCGCGGTGAGGCCGTGCTCCGCCAACCCGGTGCGCAGCACGTCGGCGTTCTCCACGACGCCGTAGGGCTCGACGCGGGTGAAGCCGATCGCGGCGAGTCGGCGGAGGGTGTCGGCGGGGTCCGCGGCGAACGCGTCGCGGACGGAGTACAGCTGCACGGACGTTCTGCTCATCACGGGCTCCTGACGTCGGCACTGGCGTTCATGGAAGCGCTCCCACAAATTTCTACCACTTGGTAGAAATTGACGCCAGAGCCCTCGCGTCACCCGTCCGTGAAACAGACTTGAACCTGACGTCGCGTGAGGTCCTAGGGTCGGTCCCATGAGCGCTGAGGGGGGCGTCGACCAGCCGCGGTGGAGCGTCGGAGCGCTCGCCAAGGTGGCCGGGATGACGGTGCGGACCCTGCACCACTACGACGAACTGGGGTTGCTGCGGCCGAGCGAGCGCACGCCGTCCGGCCACCGCCGCTACACCGAGGCGGACCTGCACCGGCTCTACCGGATCCGGTTGCTGCGGCAGCTCGGCATGTCGCTGGACGAGATCGGCGGCGTGCTGGCGGACGCGGTCGACGCCGGGCCTCTGGCCCGGGTGCTCGCGGCACACCTGGAGCAGCTGGACGAGCAGGTGTGGCGGCTCAACGCGCTGCGCCGCCAGACGAGGGGTCTGCTCGTCCAGCTGACCAAGCCGACCCGGCCGGATTCCGACCGGCTGCTGGCGTTGCTGGGCAGCACCACGATCTTCGACCGGCACCTGACCCGCGACCAACGCGACTTCCTCGACCAGCACGCGTTCGAGGTCGGCCCGCAGGCCCGGGAACGGCTGGACGAGGAGTGGCCGGAGGTGCTCGCGAAGGTCGTCGGGCACTACCGCGCGGGCGACCCGGTGGACGACCCCGAGGTCCGCCGGACCGCCGAGCGCCTGGTCGACGTCGGCGAGACGTTCGCCGCCGGCGACCGGGAGATCCTGCGCTCGATGAGCGCGTTCTTCCGCGAGCACGGTCGGGGCGTGCTGCGCGACGTGCTGCCGGGCCAACCGGTGGACGACCTCGGCGACGGCCTGTGGGACTACCTGGGCCGGATGTACGCCGCCATGTCGGACGACTAGATCTTCAGGGGGAGAGATGTCGCGTCGGACGAGTGTGTCCGTAGCAGCCCTGGCCGTCTTCGCCACGGCCTTCACCGGCGTCGCCGAAGCGGAGCCGGACCTCGTGCCCACCCTGCCCGCACCGACCGGACGGCACCAGGTCGGCGTCACGACGCTGCACCTGGTCGACGCCGACCGACCGGACCCGTGGCCCGACGCGGGCGGCAGGCCGCGGGAGGTGGTGGTCTCGGTGCACTACCCGGCGCTGGACGTCCGCGGCCACCCGGTCGCACCGCAGCTGACGCCCGGCGCGGTCGCGACGCTGCCGCTGATCCGGCCGCTGGCGTACCCGCACCTGCCGGCCGGCGGCGTGGACTGGGGCGCGACCCTCACCCACTCGCACGTGGACGCCCCCGCGCACCCCGTGCGGCGACCGGTCGTGCTCTACAGCCCCGGCCTGGTCGACCCGCGCGCATTCGGCACCCAGACCGCGGAGGAGCTGGCGAGCCGCGGGTACGTCGTGGTGTCGATCGACCACCCCGGCGAGACCTTCGCCGTCGACCTGCCGGGCGGGCCTCGGCCGATCGGCCTGCCCGGACGACCCGACACCGACCCGCTGCTCTACCGGACCGTGATCGCCACCCGGCTCGCGGACACCGCGCTCGTGCTCGACCGGTTGGAGGACCTGGCGGCGGGCGGCAACCCCGACGCCGAGGGCCGCGCCCTGCCGGCGAACCTGGGCCGTGCCCTCGACCTGCGCCGGGTGGGCATGTACGGGCAGGGCCTGGGCGGCACGATCGCGGCCGAGGCGATGTACGAGGACCGGGGTCGCCGGATCGACGCGGCGATCGACATGGAGGGCTTCCTGGACTACCACCCGGAGCAGCCGGGACAGGACGGCGAACTGCTCCCCGTGGCGCGGCACGGCGTGGACCGGCCGTTGCTGCTGCTGGGCACCGAGGGCTTCCAGAACGACCGCTACCGGCGCGGGTGGTCGGCGATGCTCGCGCACGGCTGCGCCCGCCGGCACATCATCGCCGACACCAACCACTGGGTGCTGACCGACTTCGCCGCCACCGTGCCGCAACTGCACGCCGCCGGTCTGATGGATGACGCCGGACGTGCGGCCATGGTCGGCGCGCTGGACCCGTCAGTCTCGGTGCCGACCGTGCGCGGGCAGGTGGTGTCCTTCTTCGACCGCCACCTGCGCCGACCGGCTACCGGGCCAGGGCTGCCGCCACGGCGGCCAGGTGATCGGCCGTGATGCCGGTGGCCGGGTCGACCGGGACCAGGGCGGTGAGGTCGCGGCGGCGGTCCAGGAACGCCCGGCGCGCGATCGGGTACAGGGCGAAGTCGTCGTCGAGCCAGGCCAACGGCCGGTCCCGGGCGAACCGGCCGACCGCGCCGAACTTCCAGTCCGGCCTGCCCTCGTAGGCGCGCACCCCGACCACCGGCAGCGGTGGCAGGCCGAGCGCCGGGCCGACCGTCGCGTTGGCCCGGTGCTCCCACGTCGTGGCCCAGGCCAGTTCCGCGCCCGTGCGCCGGGCCAGGTCGAGCAACGCCGGGCCGTGCGCCGGGTTCAGCCAGGCCCGCTGCACCGCCCGGCCCCACCGCGACAGCCGCCACCGGTGCTCGACGTACCCGGCCGGCGGGGTGCGGGCGGCGAACGGGTGCAGCGGCCCGTCGATGTCGACCAGCAGCAACGGCCTCACCCGGCCGACGGTACCCGGAGCCGGGCGTGGACCGGCCGTTCACGGGTCGCGGCGGGTGGCGCGGGCGACCAGCTCGGCCAGCGGGGCCCGGGCGGCCTGGTCCATCGACGACGAGCGCAACGCGCCCAGCGCCCGGTCGGCGCGGATCGTGATCAGCCGTTCCGCCCGCTCCACGGCACCGGTCGCGGCCACCACGTCGCGCAGCCGTGCGGCGCCTTCCTCGTCCAACGCCGGATCGCCGTGCCGGGTCGTGATCACCTCCCGCTGCTCGGGGGTGGCACCCTGCCACGCCAACGCCATCAGCACGGTCGCCTTGCCGTCACGCAGGACAGCGGGGTCCGGCTCACCGTCCGCCGGGTCGCCGAACACGCCGAGCAGGTCGTCCCGCAGCTGGAACGCCTCACCGACCGGCCGGCCGTAAGCGCCGCACACCCGCATCAGCGCCGCGTCCCCGCCGCCCAGCGCCGCGCCGATGCGCAACGGCAGCTCCACCGTGTACCGGGCGGTCTTGAGCCGGATCAGCCGCCACGCCGACCGCACCGGGTCCGCCGCGGACCGCGGGTCGCCGCCCAGGTCCAGCAGCTGCCCGGCGATCAGCTCGGTGCGCATCGCGTGCAGCAGCTTGCGCACCTCGCGCCACCGCCGCCGGTCCACGTCGGCCCGGTCCAGCATCTCGTCGGTCCAGGTGAAGCACAGGTCGCCCGCCAGGATGGCCAGGTTCACGCCGAACCGCTCGGCGGCGTGCCCGTCGCCGCGACCGCCCGCGAACCGCGCGGCCAGCGTCCGGTGCAAGGTCGGCCGGCCCCGGCGCGACGCGGAGCGGTCCATGATGTCGTCGTGCACCAGCGCGGAGGTGTGGAACATCTCCAGCGCCGCGCCGGTCCACACCGCCGCGCGATCGTGGGGCGAGCCGCCCGCGGCGACGTAACCGCAGTGGCAGAACAGGGGGCGCAGCCGGCTGCCACCGGCCACGAACTCCCGCAGCACGTCCACCAGCGGCGGCAGGCACGGGTCCGGGGCGGTGCGCGCCTTGTCCGCCAGGAATCGGTCGAGCGTCGCGTCCACCTCCGCGCGGACCTCGGCGAGGTCGCCGCGCACGGCGTCGATGACTGTCATGGAACCTCCACAGGCGCGAACAGGACCGGGGTCCGGCGAGGACGCGGGGAGGGAGGACGCGGTGGGTGCACACGGTGGTGTTCGGACGTGGTCACTTCCCGGCCGTCCGAAGCTAACACCGGTGCGCCGGGACCGGTGGCCGACGACCCCGTTCGGGGGTGGCCGGACCGGTGGGACGACCGCCCGGTTCACCGGCCGGTGGGACGACCGGAAGTGCGACGGCGGCAACCGGACGGGCGGTCGGCCGTCACCGGCGATCGGCCGCGAACACCCTCGTCAGGTGGCGTTCGACCACCGGCACGACGTCGGCCGGTGTGATCGGACGCCCCAGTTCGGCGGCCAGCGAGGTGACGCCGGCGTCCTCGATGCCGCACGGCACGATCGCGTCGAACGCGGTCAGGTCCGGGTCGCAGTTGAGGCCGAACCCGTGCAGGCTGGTGCACCGCTCGATGCGCACGCCGATCGCGGCGATCTTGCGGTGCTGCCCGTGCGCTCGGGCGGACGACGGCGGCACGTCCGGCGCGGGCGGCCGGTCGCCGAGCACCCACACGCCGCTGCGGCCGGCGAGCCGCGCCGTCTCGACGCCGAACTCGGCGCACGTCCCGATCAGCGCCTCCTCCAGCCTGCGCACGTGGCCCACGGAGTCCAGCGGCACCGGCAGCTTGACCACGGGGTAGCCGACGAGCTGACCCGGACCGTGCCAGGTGATCTCGCCCCCGCGGTCCACGGTCAGCACGGGCACGTCGTCGGTCGGGAACGCGGTGGCCTTCGTGCGCTTGCCCGCCGTGTACACGGGCAGGTGCTCCTGGAGCACGCAGACGTCGGTGATCTCGTCCGCGACGCGCATCGCGTGCAGCCGCCGCTGCTCGGCGTACGCCCGCTCGTACGGCACCGCGTCCGGGCCGAAGCCGCCGTGCACGAAACGCATCGCACCCACGGGACCGAGTCTAGGTTCCCGGCCGCAGGGCGGCGGCGGCGCGGGCGGTCGTGACGACGCGGCCGACCGTCATCACCACCTCGCCGTCGACCTCCGACCGCCCGGTGAACGCCACCGTGCCGTCCCGCGCGTCCAGGACGCGCACCGAGTGCCGCACCACGCACCCCGGCGTCACGGGCCGGTGGAACTCCACGTCCGCGACCGAGCCGAACAGCACCACCCGGTCGGGGTCCGGCCGGTCCCACGACGACAGCAGCACGGCGGCCTGGCACCAGGACTCCAGCAGCAACGTCGGCGGGAAGTCGCCGGGCGGGCGGCACCACGGCTCGTTCGCGCTGACCGCCTTGAGCGCGGTCAGCGACTCCCCCGGCGTCACGTCCACCACCCGGTCCACCAGCAGCAGCGGGTGGCGGTGCGGCAGCAACCGCAGGACGTCGGACAGACCCGTCACGCCCCACCGCCCGGCTCGTACCGCAGCTTGACCCGGGCGACCACGCCGTCGGCGTCGCGCACCACGGCCGCGCACCGGCTCCCCGCGTCGTCCCAGGTCAGGTGCACGGTGAGGGTGGCGCCGGGGAACGTGGGCCGCAGGAACCGGGTCGACTCGACCGCGGCCAGCCGCGGCGCGCCGGACGCGGTGGCCGACGCGGCGCGGTGCGCGAACTCCACCACGCCCACGCCGGGCAGGATCGGCAGGCCCGGGAAGTGGCCCGCGAACACCGGGTCGTCCGCCGCCACCACCACGCGCGCGACGGCCGTCGTGCCGGACCGCTCCACGACCTCGACGGGCGACGCGAGGAACCCGGTCACGGCCGGAGCTCCCCGAAGTCGGCCGTCACGTCCGGCCACACCAGCGTGGCCGCGCCCCAGGTCAGCCCGCCGCCGAAGGCCACGGTCAGCACCCGGTCGCCCGCCTTGAGCCGACCGTGCGCGGCGGCGTCGGCGAGCAGCACGGGGATCGAGGCGGCGGCCGTGTTGCCGACCGCGTCGAGGTCCGCCAGCACCTTCGACCCGGTCAGGCCGAGGCGGCGGGCGACGGCGTCGCAGATGCGCTGGTTCGCCTGGTGCGGCGCGAGGTGGTCGACGTCGTCCGGGCCGAGGCCGGCGCGGGCCAGCGCCTCCAGCGCCACGTCCGACATGCGGTCGACCGCCGCCCGGAACACCTCCTTGCCGCTCATCCGGAAGTACCGCTCACCGGCCGGCACCTGGATGAGGTCGGCCCCGGTGCCGTCACTGCCGAGCACGCACGGGCCGATGCCGCCCTCGCCCTCTCCGACGACGACCGCGCCCGCGCCGTCGCCGAAGATCACCGCCGTGCCGCGGTCGTCCGGGTCGAGGATGGTGGAGAACGCCTCGGCCGCGACCAGCAGCACGGTCCGCGCCGCGCCGCTCGCGATCAGGCCGACCGCGGTCGCCAGGCCGTACAGGAACCCGGTGCACACGGCGGCCACGTCGTGCGCCGGCACGCCGATCATGCCCAGCCGGGCGGCCACCGCGGGCGCGATCGCCGGGCAGGACCGGTCCGGAGTGGTGGTGGCCACGACCACCGCGTCCACAGTGGACCGGCCGGCCGAGCGCAACGCCCGCGCGCCCGCGTCCACCGCCAGGTCCGACGTGGTCGTGCCGGGCTCGACCCACCTCCGGGCGCCGATGCCGGTGCGCGACCGGATCCACTCGTCCGAGGTGTCCAGCCGAGTGGCCAGATCGTCGTTGGTGACGACTCGTGGCGGCAGGCTCGCGCCCACCCCGAGGATCACCGGCATCGTCCCTCCCTTCACGCCTTGGCGATGGCCAGGACCGCGTTCTGGCCGCCGAACCCGAACGAGTTGCTCAACGCCAGCTCGACCCGCCGCGGCACGGCGGCCGTCGCCACGTCCAGGTCCAGCCGGGGGTCGAGGGTGCGCAGGTTGGCCGTCGGCGGCACGACGCCCCGTTCGACCGCGAGCACCGTGAACACCGCCTCCGCCGCGCCGGCCGCGCCCAGCATGTGGCCGGTGACGCCCTTGGTCGACGTCACCAGTGGCCGCGAAGGCAGCAGCCGCGCCAGCACCCGCCCCTCCACCAGGTCGTTGAGCTGGGTGGAGGTGCCGTGCGCGTTCACGTGCCCGACGTCGGCGGGTGACGCGTCGGCGTCCGCCAACGCCGCCTCCGTCGCCGCGACCACTCCCCTGCCCTCCGGGTCGGGGTTGGTGATGTGGTGCGCGTCGGCGGTCGCGCCGTACCCGACGACCCGCGCCCGGACCCGCCGCCCGTCAGCCCGCGCGTCCTGCGCGCGCCGCAGCACCAGCACCGCCGCGCCCTCGCCCGCGACGAACCCGTCCCGGTCCGCGTCGAACGGCCGCGACGCCGTCGCCGGGTCGTCCCGCCGCGACAGCGCGCCCATCCGGGCGAAACCCGCCATGGTCAACGGGTTGAGCAGCGCGTCGACCCCGCCGGCCAGCACCACGTCGCAGCGGCGCGCGGCGAGCAGGTCGCACGCGGTGCCGATCGCGGTGGCCCCGGACGCGCACGCGGTCGACACCACCAGGTTCGGGCCGCGGAAGCCGAACTCCATCGCGATCTGCCCGGCGACCATGTTCGGCAGGTGCATCGGCAGCAGGAGCGGCGACACCCCGGTCGGGCCGTCGGCCAGCAGCACGCCGTGCTGCCGCTCGAACGTCTCGCCGCCGCCCGCCGACGTGCCGATCACGACGCCGACCCGTGCCGCGTCCCACGTCGTGACGTCCTCCTCGGCGACGGCCTCCCGTGCCGCGACGAGCGCCATCCGGGCGAACCGGTCGAGCCGCACGGCCCGGCGCGCGCCCAGCAGCGCGTCGGCGTCGAAGTCGGGGACGCGGCAGGAGATCGTCGCCTCGTGGCCCGCGAGGACCGGGTCGTGCGCGGCGGCCGACCGGCCCGCGAGCACCGCCGCCCACCCGGCCTCCACGCCCACGCCGCCGGGCGTGACCAGGCCGAGCCCGGTGACCGCGATGTCGAGTCCGGTCACCGGTCGGTCCCGGCGCGCTCCTCCATCAGCGCCACGATGTCGCCGACGGTCTCCATGTCGAACAGCTCGTCGTCGCTGATGTGCAGGTCGTGCTCCTTGCCGAGCACCATCGACAGCTCCACGAACGCCAGCGAGTCCAGGTCCAGGTCGTCCTTGGTCGCGTCCGGGGTGACCTGCTCCGGCGCGACCTTCAACGTGTCGACGAGGATCTTCTTCAGCGTCTCGTACACAGCGGTCTCCCCTCGCTCGCCCGGCTCCTCCCCGCCATCGAACCTCATCGCCGGGACCGCCGGTCAACCAGGGACGATGTCCGGGCACCCGACTGAGGAGGAACGGCATGGCGGACGCGCCGGTGGCGGTCGTGACGGGCGGGAACAGGGGCATCGGGCTGGACGTGTGCCGTCAGCTCGCGCTGCTCGGGCACGACGTGGTGCTGACCGCGCGGGACCCGCGCAAGGCGGAGCAGGCGGCCGGGTGGCTGGGCGTCGGGCACCACCCGCTGGACGTCACCGACGACGCGTCGGTGGCGGCGCTGGCGGAGCACCTGACCCGGCGGCACGGGCGGCTGGACGTGCTGGTGAACAACGCGGCCATCCACTACGACACCTGGCAGCGGGCGTCCTCGGCCGACCTGGGGGTCGTGCGGGAGGCCATGGAGACGAACTTCTACGGGCCGTGGCGGACGGTCCTGGGCCTGCTGCCGCTGCTGCGGGCGTCGCGTCGGCCGCGGGTGGTGAACGTGTCGAGCGAGGCCGGTTCGCTGGCGTCGATGGGTGGCGGCACCCCGGCCTACAGCACGTCGAAGGCGGCGTTGAACGCGCTGACCTGCGTGTTGGCCGCCGAACTGCCCGCGATGAAGATCAATGCGGTGTGCCCCGGCTGGGTCGCCACGGACATGGGCGGCGCGGGCGGGCGGCCGGTCGAGCAGGGCGCGGCGAGCGTGGTGTGGGCGGCGACGCTGCCCGACGACGGGCCGACCGGCGGGTTCTTCCGCGACGGCGAGCGGATTCCCTGGTAGCGGTCGCGGGTATCCCGCCGCCATGAAGCGGCGCATCGGTGTGGCGGCGGCGGTGCTGGTGGCGGTCGGGATCCTGGTGGCGGCGGTGGTCGTGGTGCCGCGGGTGCTCACCGGCACGGACACGATCGACCGCAGCCAGCCGGCGTTGCTGCAGTCGTTGCGGGACCTGAGCCAGTACCACGCTTCGGCCGGCGAGTTCCAGGTGGTGCTCGACATCGAGCACGACGTCCGGTACGTGCCGGCGGCGCTGGCCGGGCAGCGCACGCTGTTCGTGGCGGCCGGGACCGTGAACGCCTACGTCGACTTCGGCGGGATGACCGAGGACGCGCTGGACGTGGCGCCGACCAACGCCTCCGGCGAGGCCCGGAAGGTGCGGCTGGCGTTGCCGCACGCGGTGCTGGACAAGCCGAACCTGGACCAGGAGCGGTGTTACGTCTTTGCGCAGGAGCGCGGGCTGCTCGACCGGCTGACGTCGTTGGTGCAGACGCAGGACCAGCAGCCGTTCTACGTGGCGGCGGAGCAGAAGATCGCGGACGCGGCCCGCGAGTCCGGGCTGGTGGCGCGGGCCGACGACAACACGCGCAAGATGCTGACCGGCATGTTCGGCGCGCTCGGCTACCAGGTCGAGTTCACGAGCCTGGACTGACCCCGCCTGCGACCCACCCGGCCATGGCGTCGAGGATCACGCCCAGCCCGAACTCGAACTCGCCCGCGAAGTCGTTGCCCGGCAGCAGGACGTGCTCGGTCGCCATCTCGACGAGGTGCGGGTAGTCGTCCGGCGAGAGGTGCGCCAGGATGTCCCCGGTCACCTCGGCGGCGGAGTCGGGACCGGTGAACGGGAGCGAGGCCTCCTGGAGCGCGAACCCGTACACGTAGCTGTCGAGCAGGGCGTACGCGTGGGCGGTCATGGCGACGGAGAACCCCGCGCGGCGCAGGGTGCCGATGGTCGCGTCGTGGTGGCGCAGCGTCGCCGGGCCGGGCGCGGTCCTGGACTCCAGCAGCCCGATCGCCCAGGGGTGGCGCCGCAGCACGTCCCGCGCCGAGTTCGCCCGCTTGACCATCTCCCGCCGCCAGTCGCCACCCGGCGTGGGCAGCGCGATCCGGCTGAAGACCACGTCCACGATGCCGTCCAGGATCTCGTCCTTGCCCGCCACGTGGTGGTAGACCGACATCGGCTTGACCCCGAGCGCGTCGGCGAGCGACCGCATGGTCAACCCGCCGATCCCGCCCGCGTCGGCGATGGCGACGGCGGCGCGCAGCACGCGTTCCCGGCTGAGCGGCGTGCCCGGCTTCGGCACTGGGACCTCCGGCGGTGACAGGTTCGTACTTTGTACGGTACCGTCTGCCTTACTTAGTAAGGCCAGCGCGTCGCCGTCGAAGGGAAGACCCATGTCATCGAGGGCCATCGGACGGTCCGCGGGAGTGCTCTTCCTGCTGGCGTTCGTCGTGTACGGCGGCGGCAGCGCCTTGGTCGGCTCGGGGTCGAGCGCGGCGGGAGGCCTGCTCATGCTGGTGAACTCGGCCGTCGTGGCCGGGATCGGCGTGCTGGCGTTCCCGGTGCTCAGGCCGCACAGCGAGCTCACCGCGCACGCGTACCTGGTCGGCAGGGCGGTGGAGGCGGCGCTGCTGGCGGTCGGCGTCGTCTTCGTGCTGCTGCCTGAACCGGTGCCGGCGGGCAACCACTACAGCTACCAGGTCGCGATGATGTCCGTGGCGACGGCGGGCGTGCTGTTCTGCCGGGTCCTGTTCCGCGCGCGCCTGGTGCACCGTGCCATCGCGGTGTGGGGAGTGATCGGTTACGCGGCGTTCCTGCTGGGCGCGGTCCTCGAAGTCCTCGGCCACCCGGTCGGCGTGGTGCTGTCGATCCCGGGAGGCCTGTTCGAGCTCGCACTGGGGGTGCTGCTGATCGTCAAGGGCTTCGCCACGCCCACGGCCGTGGAGCGGCGGGCCCCGGCGTACGCTGCGTGACGATGAGGCGCAAGCTCCGGCCGCCGCTCGACCAGCGCCACGGCCTCGACCCGGCACGTCTGCGGCTGCCCGACGACGGGCCGTGGGCGACCGTCCGCGATCACCTGGTCGAGCGGTTGCCGCGGGTGGCCCCCGAGCGGATCGACCTGATGCTCGCCGAAGGGCGCGTCTACGACCTCGACGGGCCCATCGCGGCGGACGCGGCGTTCACGCCCGGCTCCTCGGTGTGGTTCCACCGGGACCTGCCCGACGAGGTGGCGGTGCCGTTCGAGATCCGGGTGGTGCACCGGGACGACGCCATCGTGGTGGTGGACAAGCCGCACTTCCTGGCCACGATCCCGCGCGGCAAGCACGTGGTCGAGACCGCGCTGGTCCGGTTGCGGCGCGACCTCGGGCTGCCGCACCTGAGCCCCGCCCACCGGCTGGACCGCGTCACGGCCGGGCTGGTCATGTTCGTGGTCGAGCCGACCCTGCGCGGGAAGTACCAGACGCTGTTCGCCGACCGCGCGGTGCGCAAGGAGTACGAGGCGATCGCGCCGCACGACCCGGCGCTGACCCTGCCGACCCGCGTGACGAGCCGGATCGTCAAGGTCAAGGGTGTGATCACGGCGCAGGAGGTACCAGGCCCGCCGAACGCCGAGACCCTCGTCGACCTGGTCGAGCACCGCGACGGCTGGGGCCGCTACCGGCTCGTGCCCCTCACCGGCCGGACCCACCAGCTCCGGCTGCACATGGCGTCGCTCGGCGTGCCGATCCGCAACGACGACTTCTACCCCGTGCTGCGGGAGAAGCCGCTGGACGACTTCACCGACCCGTTGCAGCTGCTGGCGAAGGTGCTCGAGTTCACCGACCCGGTGACGGGCGAGCACCGCCGCTTCACCAGCACCCTCGCGCTCGACCTCTAGCCCAGGTAGCCGAGCATCTGGGAGATCTGCGCGGTGCGGGAGTCGAAGATCCGCCCCGCCAGGGCCTTCGCCTGCGGGTTGATCCCGCCCTCCTTCTCCAGCTTCGCCATCGCCACCGCGTTGTGCTGGTGGCCGATGAGCAGGTTCAGGAACGCCTTCTCGAACTCGGCGGGTCCGGTCGCGGCGAGTTCCGCGATGGCCTCCGGGCTGGTCGAGTGGTCGCCGCCGTGGCCCGCGTGCAGCTGCGGGTTGTCACCCGCCGCCTCGGGCTGCCCCCACTCGGCCAGCCACTTCGTCATCGAGTCCACTTCGGACAGCTGGGTGACCTCGATGGCCGCGGCGAGCGTCTTCACCTCCGCGCGCACGGGCCGGTCCTCGGCCAGCTTCACGATCTCCAGGCCGGTCCGGTGGTGCGGCACGGCCATCTGCAGGAACATCACGTCGGTCTCGTTGAACTCGTTCGTCTCCACCACGGTCGACGCGGTCGGCGGTGCCGCCGCGGGGGTGGAGCCGCACCCGGCCAGCACGAGCAAGCCGGCCACGAGGGCTGCGAGGCGTCGCAAGGTCGTCCTCCTTCGCCGAACGGCCCGTCCGCGCCGTCACAGGGTCGGCGCGGACGGGCTGCGGTCACATCGGCTCCGCGTCAGGGGTTCAGAGCCGCTGCCACAGGGACGCGGTGTTCGGCGGCTCCCAGCCCACGAGGGACGTGTGGGCTTGGATGCAGCGGTAGCTCACACCGCCGTACGTCACCTGCGAACCGACCGAGTACGCGGTGTTGGGCGCCCACGTGCCGCCGACCGGGGGCGTGGACGTGGTCGTCGTGGGCTGCGTGGTGGTGGTCGGCGGCGTGGTCGTGGTGGTCGGCGTGCCGCCACCCGAGCCCACCTGGAGGTCGACGCACGAGTAGAACGCCATGGGCGTGTCGGCGATGTTCCAGACGGCCAGCAGCTTGATCCGGCCGGTGCGCCCGCCGAGGCTCACGTTGTGCGTCACGGTGGCCGCGGGCTGCCGGCCGCCGTCGTTGAACTCGGCGATCTTCGTGCCGCCGACGAAGTACTGCCACGTGGTGGTGGAGTGCCGGGCCGTGAGCGTCCAGTTGAACGTCACGCTGTTCCCCACCGACGTGGTGGGCCACGCCCGGCTGTCGTCGTTGAGCTGCGCGAACTGGCTCAGCCCCGCGTGGCAGTTGTACTGGCCCTTGGGACCTTCCACGCTCTGCGGCTCGTAGACGATGGGCCCGCAGTTCGACATCCGTCCCTGGGCGCACACCGCCTGCCGACTGGGCGGCGACGAGATGTAGCCGTGCGCGCTCGCCGTTCCCGCCGACATCACGACGAAGAACGGGGCGATGCCCACGGCGGCCAGCGCCACCGCGAGCTTGCGTTTCAGGCTCATGTGTCCAGCTCCTTCGGAGGAGACCCGGAGCGGGTCTCCAAGGCAGGGTCCATTTCCGCGGCGGCCGGATCACGCGACGCGTGACGGACCGGGAACGGCCCGTCACACCCCGCGATGTGGTCTAGACCATAATCGTGAACGTCATCCGGGTCAAGGATCTGAACCGAGCGGCCCAGCCGTTCACGGGTGCGCGATGGGCCGCCCGGTCGGAGCGGGACGGGCAACGGTCCCCTTAGGACTGCGAAGGACGCCGGGACGGGGGCCGGCGAGCGACCCCCGTCCCGCCCGCTCAGCAGTACAGGTTCGCGCCCGCGGGCACGCCGAGGATGCCGACGAACCGCTGGTAGGCGTCGACGCGGCTCTGGACCTGCGCCGGGTTGCGCCCGCCGCACTCCAGCGACCCGTTGATGCTGCGGATCGTCTCACCGAAGCCGTACCCGTTGACCATCGCGTTGTGCGGGGTCATCGTGCCGGGGCCGGACTGGGTGTTCCAGTACCAGAGCGCGGTCTTCCAGGCCACCGAGGCGTCGTTCTGCACCAGCCACGGGTTGGTCAGCAGCGGCAGGCCCAACGCGTCGCCCGCCGCCTTGTAGTTGAAGTTCCAGCTGAGCTGGATGGGACCGCGGCCGTAGTAGGCCGCCTGGCCGGCGGGGCAGCCGTAGGGCTGGCCCGCGTCGCAGTAGTGCGGGTAGTTGGCCGTGTTCTGCTCGACGACGTGCACCAGGCCGCCGGTCTCGTGGTTGGCGTTGGCCAGGAACGCCGCCGCCTCCTGCTTGCGGACGGTGTCCGTGCCGGTCTTGGCGAAGCCGGGGTACGCGCCGAGCGCGGCGGTGAGGCCGGCGTAGGTGTAGAAGGGGTTCCGGTTGGGGAACATCTGCTGGAACTGGGATTCGCTCACCACGAACCCGCCCGGCGCGGGGGTGCTGGTCGTGGTGGTCGGGGTCGAGCCGCAGTCGTACGGGTCCCAGTACCAGGTGCTGACGGTCGGGTCGTAGCCCGGGTTGTCGTGCTCGGCGATGTAGTACCTGCCGTCGGTGTACCGGACGATGCTGCCGGCGGCGTAGAACTGGCCCTGCACCCACGCGGGGTGGTCGCAGGCGGTCGGCGGCGGCGTGGTGCCGCCGCAGGCGCCCTGGTCGGCCCAGACCGCGGCCGCGCCGGGGGTCTCGTTCTGGGTCCACCACTGGGCTCGCCAGTTCTTGTTGTTGTAGGAGGCCGTCATGCCGCCGGTGTAGACGGCCGACGGCGACCAGGCGGACGCACAGGCGGCAGCGGCGGCGGTGTTGGCCACCGCGACGGTCAGTGCCGCCCCGACCACGAAAGCGGCGATCGCCGCCACCACGCGGAATCTCGACACAAAGATCACTCATTTCCGTTCGAGCGCCCTCGGACGTGTGACGAGGGCCACTCAACCGGAAATGGTCTACACCAGTCAAGAGTGGGATCGTGTTTCCGCCGGGTGAGCTGGACGTTTCCGTGAGAGCGCACTCACGGCGGTGACCGTGCTGTTCAATGGACGCCGTGCAGTGGGCGCGGTACTGGCGGGCGGCCGATCAGCCGGTCGAGGCGATGCACGCCCACTTCACCTCCCACCGCTACCACCGGCACAGCCACGACGCCTACTCGTTCGGCGTCACGGAGCAGGGCGCGCAGGCGTTCCGGTGCCGGGGCGGCACGCACACCAGCGCGGCGGGCATGGTGCTCGCGTTCAACCCCGACGAGGTGCACGACGGCCGCACCGCCACCGAGGACGGCTTCACCTACCGGATCGTCCACATCGGACCGGAGCTGGTCGCCGAACTGCTGCCGCGCCTGCCGTTGTTCCGCGAACCGGTCGTGCACTCACCGCGGCTCGCGGACGCGTTGCGCCGCCTGCACACCGCGCTCCAGGAGGGCAACCTCGCCCGCGACGAGCACCTGATGCACGCCGTGCGCGCGATGGCGTCCCACGTCATGCCGCTGCCCGCGACGACCAGCCCGCCCGGCGACGCCTCCACCGCCCGCGACCTGATCGAGGCGCACTTCGCCGACGACGTCACCACCGCGGACCTCACCCGCGCGACCGGCCTGAGCCGGTTCGCCCTCTACCGCGCGTTCCGCGCCGAGTACGGCCTCTCCCCCAGCGACTACCAGCGCCAACGGCGGCTGCGCGCGGCCAGGCGGCTGCTGCGCGAAGGCCACTCGGCGGCCGAGGCGGCGGCGCTGACGGGCTTCGCCGACCAGGCCCACCTGACCCGCTGGTTCCGCCGCTGCTACGGCATCACCCCCGCCGCCTACGCCCGTGCCGTGACCTGAGCACACGACGGCCAGTTGTCGACGCGGCCCGTGCGCGCACGGCGGATCACCAGGTCGACCCGCAGGCGTGCGCCGGACGCACGGAACACCAACCGTACGGGTGAACGGAAGCGGCAGTCCGGGCGAACGCTTCGCATAACTGTGTTGTGTTTTCGTCCGATCGCCGCTCGACCGGGCGTCCCGCCCTCGGGACACTGATCACATGCCGCACATCAAGCTGGACAACACCCTGCCCGGTATCGCCGGGCTGATGAACTACCGCCCCGAGACGGGCCGACCCCTCACCGAGCTCACCGAGGTGCTGTTGCGCGGTCCGAGCGACCTGACCCGGGGCGAGCGCGAGCTGATCGCCACCCACGTCTCCGAGTTGAACAAGTGCAAGTTCTGCGCCGGCTCGCACGCGGCCTTCGCCGCCGCGCAACTGCCCGAGGACTACGAGCACACGCCCAAGATGACGGCCCTGATCGACATCGCCACGGCGGTCACCGAGAGCGGGCGCGCGGTGACGGCGGAGCTGATCGCGAAGGCCAAGGAGAACGGCGCCACCGACATCGAGGTGCACGACACCGTGCTGATCGCGGCGATGTTCTGCGCGGCCAACCGCTACGTCGACGGGCTGGCCACGTGGGCGCCCGACGACCCGGAGGCGTACCGGAGGATGGCCGACAAGATCGTGCCCAACGGCTACACGTCGATCATCGGCATCAGCTGAGCGCGCGCCGGAACTCCGCCCACCACCGGGTGCCCGTGCGGTCGACCAGCACGGCGCGGAGGTCGTCGTCGGCATACGATTCGACCTCCGCGCGCACCAACGGCCACGGCGGGTCGCCCACCGGCTCGTCGTCGTCACGGGCGGCGGCCAGCAGGATCAGCGCGCCGCCCGGCGCGACGAACCGGCGCACGTTCGCGATGCCCTACGCCGTGCCGCCGTCCACCGCGCCGAGCCTCCGGATCCGCGTCAGCACTTCGTCCCCCGACGGCTTCGCCGAGTCGGTGTGCGCCACGATCGCCGGGACGACCACGTCCCAGACACCGGGCGGCAGCTCGTGACCGGTGTCCTCCAGCAGCAGCAACCGCGCGCCGGGCACCTCCCGCGCCATCGCCTCGCCGTGGCCCGGCGGGGTCAGCGGGTCCACGTCGCCGTGCAGGACCAGCGTCGGCACCGCGATCGCACCCAGCCGCGACCGCCACGACTCGCCGCCGCCCGCCTGGAAGTGGTTGGCGCTCGCCGCGACGTCCCGCGCCCGGTCGAACACCCGGCCCGCCACCGCGCGCGCCGCCTCCACGTCCACCGGCCGCGGTCCCGCGTAAGGGCGTTCCGCCTCCACCAGGTACTCGACCACGGCGTCGCGGTCGGTCCAGTCGGGCGCGGGCGGCGCCCCGGCGGCGAAGTGCTCCAGCAGCGCGGGCGACATGGGCGGCAGGTCCGGCGCGTTCGGCCCGGCCGGGCTGGTCGCGATCAGCGTCAGCGACGCCACCCGGTCGGCGAAGTCGAGCGCGACGAGCTGCGCGAGGCCGCCGCCCATGGAGATGCCGACGAGGTGCGCCCGCGCCACCGCCAGCGCGTCCAGCACGCCGACCGCGTCCGCCGCCAGGTCGGGGAACCCGTACCCCGGCTCGCCCGGCGGGTAGGTCACCGAGCGCCCGGTGTCGCGGTGGTCGTAGCGGATCACGTAACGACCGCCGTCCGCCAGCCGCGCGCAGAACCCGTCCGCCCACGACAGCATCGACCCGGTGGCGCCGGCGATGAGCAGCACCGCCGGATCAGCCGGTGTCCCCAGGGTCTCCACGCACAGGTCGACGCCGTTGGCCCGCACGATCCGCTCGGTCACCACGCCACCGTAGCGCGGGCGACGAGCTCGGCCTGCCGGAACCGGTCCTCGGTGAACGGCATCGCGACCACCCGGTCCGCGCCCGCCTCGGCCAGCCGCCCGAAGTGGTCCCGCGCCTGCTCGACCGACCCCGTCACGAGCACCTCGCGCGCCTGCTCCTCGCTCACGCCGTAGTCGGTCATCGACCGGATGCGGTGCTCCACCGCGGACTTCGGCACGTCGCCCAGCGCCACGCCCACCCCGACCGTCACCCCGCACACCGGCCGGCCGTGCTCCTCGGCCAGTTCCCGCAACCGCGCCAGCCCCGACCTCACCGCGCGCGACGTCACGAACGCCGGATACCAGTGGTCGCCGAACCGCGCCGCGCGCCGCAGCGCGACCCCACCGCCACCGCCGACGAGCACCGGCGGCATCACCGCGCCGGGCGACAGCACGACGTCGTGCCCGTGCACCGGAGCGGCCTTGCCCCGCACCAGGTCCGGCAGCACGGCCAGCGCCGCGTCCGTCCGCCGGCCCCGTTGCGCGAACGGCACGTCGACCGCGCGCCACGCCGCCTCGCCGTGCACGTCGCCACCGCTGCCGACGCCGAGCAGCACCCGGTCCCCGGACAGGTGCTGCAGCGTGGCGACCTGCTTCGCCGCCCAGGCGACCGGACGCAGGGGCAGGACCATCACGCCGAACCCCAGGTTGATCCGAGTGGTCGTAGCGGCCACCGCCGCGAGCACCAGCGTGGCGTCCGGGAAAGGGCCCACCGGGATCAGGTGGTCTCCGTGCCAGACCGACTCCAACCCGAGCCCTTCGGCGTGCTGCGCGTGCTCCACCGCGTCGGCCCCGAACCCGGGCAGGGTGATCCCGACGTCGATCACCGCGCCTCCCCGAAGGAGTCGCCCAGCTCATCGAACCCTGTCGAACGCACCACGCGCACCGCATCCCCCTGAGCGCCACCGGAGTTGACGCTCACACCCTGTTAGCTCCAGCTAACTGGAGGTCAAATCGAGGGTTGTGAATGTAAGCCGAGTCACTCTAGAGTCCCTGGGAGCGCTCCCAGGGAGCGCTCCCAGAAGCGTCGTCAACCGTCAGAGCAGACGGAGGAGACCCAAGTCCATGAGATCGCTTCCTTCTCCCCGGTGGCGCCGCCAGGCCACCGCAGCCCTCGCACTAGTGGCGGTGAGCGGCGCGCTAGCGTCGGGTACGGCCTACGCAGCCGACTACGAACGGCTGGTCAACGGCACGTTCAGCAGCGGCTCGGCCGACCCGTGGT
The DNA here is from genome assembly GCA_040689555.1 of Actinosynnema sp. NPDC051121. Taxonomy (GTDB): domain Bacteria; phylum Actinomycetota; class Actinomycetes; order Mycobacteriales; family Pseudonocardiaceae; genus Actinosynnema. The sequence continues at coordinate 56,097 of JBFBCZ010000038.1, forward strand.
GGGCCAGCGCCGGCGTGTCGAACCGGGTCACGAACGGTGAGCTGTGCGCCACGGTGACCGGCGGCACGGTCAACCCTTGGGACGCCCTGATCGGCCAGAACGGCGTGCCGTTCGAGGCCGGCCAGTCCTACACGATGTCGTTCGACGCCTACGCGTCGGTCGCCCGTCCGGCGGCGGCGGTGGCCGGTGAGGGCGTCAGCCCGTACCGGCAGATCGCCAAGAGCGACATCGCGCTGACCACGACGAAGCAGCACTACACCTTCACGTTCACCTCGGAGCTGGACTTCCCGGACGCGGGCGCCGGCCAGGTGACGTTCCACCTGGGCGCGCAGGCGGCCGACACGACGGTCTGCGTGGACAACGTCTCCCTCATCGGCGGCGTGAAGCCGCCGGGCGGCGACCCTGCCGTGCCCGCGAAGAAGATCAACGTCAACCAGGTCGCCTACGTGCCCGGCCTGCCCAAGCAGGCGACGCTGACCTCCGACGCCACGGCACCGCAGACGTGGGCGCTGAAGAACTCCGCCGGCACCACGGTGGCGACCGGCCAGACCGTGCCCAAGGGCGCGGTGGACCCCGACTCGGGCGACTCCACGCACCTGATCGACTTCTCGTCCTACGACACGGTGGGCACCGGCTACACGCTGACCGTCGGCACCGAGACGAGCTTCCCGTTCGACATCGCGACGGACCAGATCAAGAAGCTGCGGTACGACTCGCTGGCGTACTTCTACCACAACCGCAGCGGCATCCCGATCGAGGCGCAGTACGTGGGCGAGAAGTACGCGCGCCCCGCCGGGCACCTCAACGTCGCGCCGAACCAGGGTGACAACAACGTGCCCTGCCTCGCGACCCTGAACTGCGGCTACACGCTGGACGTGCGCGGCGGCTGGTACGACGCGGGCGACCACGGCAAGTACGTCGTCAACGGCGGCATCTCGGCGTGGCAGGTGCTCAACACCTACGAGCGCGCGAAGCTGATCGGCGACGCCTCCGCCCTGGGCGACGGCAAGCTGTCCATCCCGGAGAAGGCCAACGGCGTCCCGGACATCCTGGACGAGGCCCGCTGGGAGGTCGAGTTCCTGCTGAAGATGCAGGCGCCCGACGGCATGGTGCACCACAAGATCCACGACCAGAACTGGACCGGTCTGCCGCTGCTGCCCAGCGCCGACCCGCAGCCCCGCCGGCTGTCCGCGACCAGCACGGCCGCGACGCTGAACACGGCCGCCGTGGCGGCGCAGGCGGCCCGCATCTGGAAGACGATCGACCCGGAGTTCTCGGCGAAGGCGCTCGCGGCGGCCACCAAGGCGTACGCGGCGGCGAAGGCGAACCCGAACAAGATCGCCGACCCGAACGACGGCACCGGCGGCGGCTCCTACAGCGACTCCGTCCTGTCCGACGAGTTCTACTGGGCGGCGGCGGAGATGTTCACCACCACCGGTGAAGCCGCCTACCGCACCGACCTCACGTCGTCGGAGCACTACAAGGGCCAGAGCCTGACCGCGCGCGGCTTCGACTGGGGCTCCACCGGTCCGCTGGGCGACATCACGCTGGCGCTCGTGCCCAACGGCCTGCCCGCCGCGGACGTCGCGGCGATCAAGTCGGTGTTCACCAGCGTCGCCGACCAGCACCTGGCGCAGATGGCGAGCCAGGGCTACCCCGCGCCGTACCAGACCGCGGCCTACGACTGGGGTTCCAACGGCCTGATCGCGAACAACATCTCGGTGCTGGCGCTGGCGTACGACTTCACCGGCGCGGCCAAGTACCGCGCGGGCGTGTTCCAGGGCCTGAACTACCTGCTGGGCCGCAACCCGATGTCGTACTCGTACGTCTCGGGCTACGGCGACCAGGCCGTGAAGAACGTGCACCACCGGCACTGGGCGAACCAGCTCGACCCGACGCTGCCGAACGCGCCCGCGGGTGCGCTCTCCGGCGGGCCGAACAGCGCGCTCCAGGACCCGGTCGCCGCACGCCTGCTCACCGGGTGCAAGGCCCAGAAGTGCTGGGTGGACCACATCGAGGCGTACTCGGTCAACGAGGTCACGGTCAACTGGAACTCCGCGCTGGCGTGGGTCGCCAACTGGGCGGCCGAGAAGTCCACGGTCGCGCCGCCGGTCGACACCACCGCCCCGTCCACGCCGGGCACCCCGGTGGCGTCCGACGTCACCACGACGGGCGCGAAGCTGACGTGGACGCCGTCCACCGACGCGGAGAGCGGCGTCAAGGAGTACGACGTCGTCTCCGTCGAGGGTGACGCGCTGCGCGTGGTCGCCACGGTCACCTCCCCGTCGGCGACGCTGACCGGGCTGCGGCCGGGCACGACCTACCGGTACGGGGTGGTGGCGAAGAACGGCGCCAACCTGCGGTCGGCCATGTCCGCGCTGGTGACCGTGCAGACCAAGCCGGACGTGGTGACGGGCTACTGCAAGGTGGTCTGGCAGGCGTCCACCTGGTCGACGGGCATGTCGGTGAACATCACCGTGACGAACACCAGCGCCCAGGCCTGGAACGGCTGGAAGCTCGAGTTCACCATGCCGGGCAACCAGAAGATCACGCAGGGCTGGTCGGCGACCTGGGCCCAGTCGGGTCAGGCGGTGTCCGGGACGAACCTGTCGTGGAACCGCACTCTGGCGCCCGGTGCGTCGGCGAGCATCGGCTTCAACTCCTCCGGGTCGGGCTCGACGACGCCGCCGACCGACTTCCGGGTGAACGGCAACCCCTGCACCACGGGGTAGCCCCTTGAGACGGCCGGTCCGGCACCACGGTCCGACCGCGTGACCGGTGGCGGGCTCCCCACGGAGCCCGCCACCGCTCCGTCCCACCGCGCGTGTCCTGCGTGTCCTACCTCCAGAACGCGCGTGTCCTACGTTCGGAACGCGAGAGTCCTACGTTCGGAACGCGAGAGTCCTACGTTCAGGCACCCCGAGTTGAACGCTCAGAACAGTCGATCTTGTTCTGAGCGTTCAACTCGGGTGTTCCGAACGTAGGACACGCGTGACGCGAACGTAGGACTCGCGCGGTGTGGAAGTAGGACTCACGAGTGGCCCAGGGCGTTGCGGGAGCGGCGGTCCGGGGGTGGTGGGTCCACCACGACCTTGACCACGGTCTTCAGGCGTTCCAGCGGGCCGCGCGGTGGTGGTGCGGCGACGCGTCGGCGCAGCAGGGGCAGGCCGTCGCCGTCGAGGGCGTCCAGACCCACGGCACGGCCGCTCATCGCCAGCACCAGCGACTCGGCGTCACCGCGCACCACCGCGCCACTGCCGGACGACCAGCCGGTGTCACCCGCCTCCAGCCGCAGTCCCGCCAGCCGCGAGCCGACCCCGTAGCCCGGCGACGGCTTGGCCGCCAGGTGCTGGAACGCCACCCACAGCCGGTCCTCCGGCACGTCCCGGGCGATGCCCAGCGGCACGCGCACGTCGTAGTCGTGCAGCAGGATGTCGGTCAGCACGGGGTCGTAGCCGGACCTCGGGATGGTGGTCTTCGACGTCGACCACCGCCGCAGCCGGTCCGCGATCTCCGCGGTGGACCGGCGCGCGGCACGTGCGGTCAGGTCGCGGTTCAGCCGGTCGAAGTCGGCGGCCGTGGTGACGATGCCCCAGTAGATCTTGGCCTGGCCGAACCTGAGGTACGTCGTCAGGTGCGCGCCGACGTCGTGCACGGTCCACCCCGCGGACAGGCTGGGCGTGGCCAGTTGGCCGGGGTCCAGCCCGTCGAGGAGGTCCGCCATCCGCCGCCGCTCCTGGACCAGCATGTCGTGGACCTTCATCCGTCCACGCTAGGCGGGGCCGCCGACCCCGGGCTTATCCCGACTTGCGGACTTCAGCACCTCCAGGAACCGCTCCGACGCGTCACGCAGCACGTTGTGCCCCGACGGCCACGCCTCGACCTGCCAGCCCGGCTCGTCGCGCAGCCGCGCGTGGGTGGCCGCGAAGGGGGTGTCCGGGAAGTCGGCCATGAACAGGTAACGGCAATCGGCGACCCGGTCGACGGCCCCGGTGATCGCCGCGCGTTGCAGCAGCGTGGGCAGCGGGTGGGGCGTGGCGCGGTCGTCGAAGATCGGCAGCGGCGCCATCGAGAACCCGTCGCCCGCCGCGCCCTCGACGTACCACTTGCGCCAGTCGCCGTGCACGATGTCGTACGCGGACTCGCCGTCACGCGGCACGAACGCGTCGACGTACACCAGGGTCCGGACGCGGTCGGGCACCCGGTCGGCCACGCACGTGATCACCATGCCGCCGTAGCTGTGCCCGACGAGCACGACGTCACCCAGGTCCTCCCGCTCGAACAGCTCCAGCACCTCGGCCACGTGGTCGTCCAGGTTGACCCGCCCGGTGCTCAACGTGACCGCGTGCACCTCGTGGCCATCGGCACGCAGCCGTTCGGAGATCGGGTCGTAGTACCAGCCGCCGTGGCAGGCGCCGGGGATGAGCACGTAAGTCGTCATGAGCTCCACGCTAGAACCCCTTTAGGACATAGGATGTCCGCAATGACGATGCCGGGGAGAATGCTGCGCCTGCTCTCGCTGATGCAGGGCAGGCGTGACTGGACGGGACCGGAGCTGGCCGAACGCCTCGGCGTCACGGACCGGACGGTGCGCCGCGACATCGAGCGGCTGCGCGAGCTGGGCTACCCGGTCGACGGCACGACCGGCACCGCGGGCGGCTACCGGCTCGCGTCGGGCCGCGACCTGCCCCCGCTGCTGCTGGACGACGACGAAGCCGTCGCGGTGGCGGTGGGCCTGCGCACGGCGGCGGGCGTGCACGGCATCGAGGAGTCGTCCACCAGGGCGTTGGCGAAGCTGGAGCAGGTGCTCCCGGCCCGGCTGCGGCACCGGATCGCGGCGGTGCGGGACGCGATCGCGGTGATGTCGGTGGACGGCCCGGTGTCCGACCCGGCCGCGCTGGGCGTGCTGGCGGCGGCGTGCCGTGACCACGAGGTGGTGGCGTTCACCCACCGGGGGCGGGAGCGTCGGGTCGAGCCGCGCAGCCTGGTGACCGCGTACCGGCGCTGGTACCTGCTGGCCTACGACCCGGCGCGGGAGGACTGGCGGACGTTCCGGGTCGACCGGATGGACGCGCCGCGCGCCACCGGCCGCCGCTTCACGCCCCGCGACCTGCCCGACGACCCGGCCGCGTACGTGGCGCGTTCGCTGACCACCGCGCCGTACCGGTACACGTGCACGGCGGTGGTCGACGCGCCGGCGGACGTCGTGCGGTCACGGCTGGTGGTGGCGCTGCCGGGGCGGGTGGAGCCGGTCGACGACCGGACGTGCCGGGTGCGGCTGGGCGCGGACGCGATCGAGCAGGTGGCCGCCGACCTGCTGCTGCTCGGCGCGGACTACGCGCTCGACGCGACGCCCGAGGTGCTGGCCGCGTTGCGCGAGGTCGGCGCGGGGCTCACCGGAAGGCGTCCTGGCCCACCGGGCGGACCAGGATCTCGTTGACGTCCACCGACGGCGGCTGCGACACCGCGTACAGCACGGCGCGGGCCACGTCCTCCGGCTCCAGCTTCGGGTCCCCCGCCCGCGACGGCGGGATGCCGCCGGTGTCGGTCAGGCCCGGCTGCACCAGCGTGACGCGGACGCCCGTGCCGACGCACTCGGCCCGGATCGCCTGGGCCAGCCCGGTCACCGCCCACTTCGTGGCCGAGTAGAGGTTCCCCGGCCGCACGCCGCGCCCGGCCGCCGACCCGGTCAGCACCAGGTGCCCGGCGTGGCGCATGAGCGCGGGCATCGCCGCCCGGGCCGTGAACGCGGGGCCGCACACGTTGGTCAGCACCATGTCGCTCCACTCGGCGGGCGGCGCGCCGTCGGTCGAGGTGAACGAGGTGGTCACGCTCGCGCCGGCGTTGGCGAACACCACGTCGAGGCTGCCCCACTCCTCCTCGACCCGGCCCATCAGGGCGGCGAGCCGGTCGTAGTCCCGCACGTCGCACGAGGCCGCCCACACCCGGTCGGGTCCGCCGAGCCGGGCCGCGAGCTCGGCCAGCGACGCGGTGTCCCGGGCGGTCAGGACCACCCGGTACCCCGCTTCGGCGGCGAGCCGCGCGGTGGCCGCCCCGATGCCCCGGCCAGCCCCCGTGACCAGGAATACCCCTGATGGCATGGCCGCAGGTTACCGCTGGTTGGATCCGGATCACCGGAACGGAGCAACATTTCGCCGCTCCGACGCGTCGTAAAGGGCGTATCCACTGATTGGGGGCACATGAACATCAACCGCAGGTTCGCGCTGGGACTGGGCTCGGTCGCGGCGGCGAGCGCCATCGTCGGTTCGACGGCCGGGACCGCGCAGGCGCAGACGACCGAGGCGGAGTGGGACGCGCTGATCCCGACGACGGCCGAGATGGCGCGTCGCAAGATCGCGCTGAAGTACTCGTGGGAGACGGCGCGGGCGGGTGGCACGTGGTCGTCCTACATCGGCGTGGCCGACCCGGACGGCGTGATCAAGCCGGCCGTCGACGTCGAGGCGGACCGCGTGGTCGAGGCCTACAGCGTGAACAAGATCGCCGTCGCGGTGGCCGTGCTGGACAAGGTCGACCGCGGCCTGATCCGGCTCGACCAGCGGGTCGAGGTCACCTCGGACATCGTCATCCGCGACACCGACGGCATCTTCCACCTGGACGGCGCCTACCCCAGCTCGGTGACCGTGGGCCACGCCCTGGCGAACCTCCTGACGGTGTCGGACAACACCGCGGTGCGCCTGTGCGGCCTGGTCGTGCCGGCGTTGGAGCTCAACGAGATCCTGCGGGGCAAGGGCTTCGTGCACACGCAGGTCGTGCCGGTGGCCAACCCGAACCGGTTCTACCTGGGCACCACCACGGCCCGCGAGACGTTCACGATGCTGCGCAGGCTGGCGGCGGGCGAGCTGCTGTCGGCGGCGTCGACCGAGCACCTGTTCACGGTGCTGCGGTCGCTGACCGCGTTCACCGACGGGATCAGGCTCAACCTGACCTCGCCGGAGCGGCTGAACGTGGCCACGAAGGCGGGGTGGGAGGAGGACGGCCGCAACGAGGCCGGCATCGTGTTCGACGCGAACGGCAAGCCGATCATCACCTACTCGCTGTTCGCGTCCGGCCAGTACCGCGGCGACCAGGCCGCCCACGCCGAGGACTACGGCGCCACCCACCCGGCGCTGCGGGCCCGCGCCGCCCTGGGCAGGACGCTGTACGACTCGGTGCTGCGCATCACCGCGAACACCCCGCGCACCTACCGCGCCCAGGCCTACCACCCCGGCAACGGCGGCTGACCGGACACCGCGAAACCCGTCCCCCGGCATTCGGAGGGCGGGTTTCGCCATGTCGGACGGGAAATCCCGCGGCCTCGCCAAGCGGGATATGGAAAAAATATAGCGCCCGCCCGGGTGGTGAATCCGAAGTCGTCACCGAAGCTCGCCGGGACGTGACCGCACCGGCCCGGTAGCGTCGCCGAGGACAGGTCCCCACCTGCTCTCCCCAGAAGGCATCCGCATGTCAGAGACCGTTGGGCAAGAGGTTCTGAACGCGCTGGCGGCATTCATCTCCGAGGACGACTTCGTGTGCCTCGGCGCCCGCGCGGCGTTGCGCCGGAATACGATCGTCCACCACCACTACCGCGCCCTGGACCCCGTTTCCGCGCTCGAGCACCACCAGGACCTGCTGACCTTCCTCAAGGGTTTCGAACCGAGTGACCGCAGCTTCACCTCGTTCGTGGCCACGTTCGAGGAGCCCGCCGCCCGCCTCGACGAGCACGAGTTCGAACGGCTGGTGTGGGACTACCTCCAGGCGATGCACGACGAGGACAGCAAGCAGCACCCGTGGAGCGACATCTACGACTCCGACCCGAAGTCGACCGACTTCGCCTACTCGGTGGGCTCGCACCCGTTCTTCATCGTCGGGCTGCACCCCGGCGCCTCGCGCCCGAGCCGCCGGTTCGGCAAGCCGGCCCTGGTGTTCAACTCGCACATCCAGTTCAACGCGCTCGGCCTGAAGTTCCTCAAGCTGAAGAGCAAGATCCGCCGGCGCGAGCGCGAGTTCCACGGCGCGGTCAACCCGAGCTTCGTGAAGTACAAGGACGAGGCGCGGCACTACGCGGGCAGGTTCACCGAGCCGGACTGGGAGTGCCCGTTCACCCCGCGCTCCTGAGCGCGACGAGCAGCCCCAGGCCGAGCACCGTCAGCGCCGAGGCGATGGCGAACGCGCTGCGGTAGCCCAGGGCCTGCGCCAGGCCGAGCAACGGCCCCGACACCATCGCGCCGACCGTCAACGTGTTCGTGTACATCGTCGTGGCGTACCCGGGCCGGTCGGGGGCGAGGCCCTGGAAGTACGAGATGCCCACCCCCATCACGGCCGAGACGACGATCGCGTGCAGCACCTGCGCCGCCGCCACCTGCCAGGTCGCGGTGGTCAGCAGCAGCGCCGCGTAGTACGCCAGCGCCACGACGCCACCCGCGAGCACGAGCAGGCCGTGGTCGACGCGCACGGCCAACGCGCCGAAGCCGAGCATCAGCGGGATCTCCAGCGCCGCGCACAGGCCCATGATCAGGCCCGCGTCCGACGTCGTGCCGTGCAGCACGTCGGTCACGTGCAGCGGCAGCACCAGCAGGCCCAGCACGTCGCCGCTGTTCAGCAGCACGAACGCCACCGACGCGACCAGGACGGCGCGGTGCGACGAGCCGGGCCGCTCCACCGCCGCCGGCGCGGACGCCTCACCGAGCTCCGGCAGCAGGGAGAACGTCACCAGCGCCGCCACCAGGTACAGCCCCGCCGCCGACGCGAACAGGCCGGCGAACCCGCCGGTGTCGATCAGCACCGCGCCGACCGGCGGCCCGACCACCCACGACACCGACGTCACCGTGCGCAACGCGCTGATCGCCAGCGGTGCCCGGGTCGAACCGCCGCGCTCCACCGCCTGCCGCGCGTACGCGAAGGTCTGCGGCACCAGCGACGACGCCACCGCCGCCAACGTCAGCGTCACGACGAGCAGCAGCCAGTAGTGGCGCGTCACCGAGAACACGCCGTACGCCACCGCCGCGGCCGCCGCGCCCCACCCGATCACCGCCCGCCGCACCGCCCGCGCGTCCGACAGCCGCCCGATCAGCGTGCCGACCACGAGCGCCGCCACCGAGCCCGACAGCAGGAACGCGCCCACCGCGACCGGTCCCGCGCCGACCCCCTTGATCAGGAACGCCGAGGTGAACGGCAGGACCAGCGCGTACCCGACGCCGGCGAGCAGGGTCACCGCCAGCAGGGGCACGGCCGGACGCGCGAGGTCCACGCCACGATCCTCGCGCGTCCCCGACCTCCCGCGCGGGAGCCGTTCGACGGAATGCGACGTATCCAGCGCCCTGCGTGACGCTCCTGTAAGCGAGGGCCTGCCTGCCGCACCCGAGCGCCGGCGGCCCGCAGGTCCCTCGGGATCCGGCGAACGTGCCGTCGGCGCCACGAGCGCTCGCCGCGGGCCGGGAGCCGCCCCGTCAAGGGGTGACCGGGAGCCGGTCGTGGCCGCCGTCCACGACCGGCTCCCACCCCGTCGCGTGCCGCCGCACCAGCTCCGCCGCGACCGCGTCGAACGGCCGCGCCCACACCTCCTCGTTGAACACCTCGACCTCCACGTACCCGTCGTACCCGGTGGCGGCGACGAGCGAGGTCAGCCCGACCAGGTCGATGTGCCCGTCACCGGGCAGCCCGCGCCCCAGCAGCACGTCGGCGGGCAGCGGCGTGACCCAGTCGCACACCTGGTAGGAGTGGATCCGCGGGCCGGCCCGCCGCACGTCGGCCGCCAGCGCCGGGTCCCACCACACGTGCAGGGCGTCCACCACGACCCCGACCACCGACGCCGGGTACGGCTCGGCCAGCTCCAACGCCTGCGCCAACGTCGACACCACGCCCCGGTCGGCGCAGAACACCGGGTGCATCGGCTCCACCGCCAACCGCACCCCGGCCGCTTGCGCGTACGGCGCCAGCACCTCCAACGCCGACGCGACGCGCCCCCGTGCCGCCACGAGGTCCCGGTCCGGCACGCCTCCCGGCACCAGCACCAGGCACCGCGCGCCCAGCGCGGCGGTCTCGTCGATGGCCCGCCGGTTGTCGTCCAGCCGCTGGTCGTGGCCGGTGAAGAAGCCGCCGCGGCACAGCGACGACACCTCCAGCCCGGCCGACGCCACCAGTGCCGCGGTCCGCTCCAGCCCGTGCTCGGCCACCGGGTCGCGCCACAGCCCGACCGCGCCGATCCCATGGCGCACGCACACGTCGACCACCTCGGGCACGGACGCCCGCTTCACCGTGGCCTGGTTCAACGACAGCTTCACGTCAGCACGTCCAACAGCCGTCCCCACCGATGAGCGGCGAGGTCCGGGTCGGGCAGCAACCCGGCCAGGTCCGCCAGCCTCAGCGCCTCGCCGAGGTGCACCACGTCCCGGGCCGACTGGAGGCCGCCGACCATGCCGAACGCGTCCTGGAACCCTCCCAGCCAGGCCAGGAACACCACACCGGTCTTGTAGTGGTACGTCGGCGCGCCGAAGATGTGCCGCGACAGCGCGACCGTCGGCTCCAGCACCTCGTCGTACCGGGCTCGGTCACCCGCGTCCAGCGCCCGCAGCGCGGTGGACGCGGCCGGCGCGATGGCGTCGAAGATCCCCAGCAACGCGTCGCTGTGCCCGAGTCCGTCGCCCGCGATCAGCTCCGGGTAGTTGAAGTCGTCACCGGTGTAGCAGCGCACGCCGTCCGGGAGCGACCGCCGCAGCCCGACTTCGTGCGAGGCGTCCAGCAGCGACACCTTCACCCCGTCGACCTTGTCCGGGTACGCCTTGACCAGGTCCAGGAAGTGCCCGGTCGCGGTCGGCACGTCCGACGAGCCCCAGTAGCCCTCCAGCGCCGGGTCGAACGCGGTGCCAAGCCAGTGCAGGACCACCGGCCGGTCGACCTCCTCCAGCAGCGCCCCGTACACCTCCTGGTAGTCCTCGGGCCCGCGCGCGGCGGCGGCCAGCTTCCGGCTGCACATCAGGATCGGCTGCGCGCCGGCCTCCACCACGGCCGCGAGCTGCTCGCGGTAGGCCGTCAGCGGGTCCGCGGTGTCGTGGTCCGTGCCGACGCCCGCGGCCAGCCTGCCGGACGCGATCGACGCGCTGCGCCGGATCAGCTCCAGCGCGGTGTCCCAGTCCAGGCCCATCCCGCGCTGCGCGGTGTCCATGGCCTCCGCGACGCCGAACCCGTGCTCCCACAGCCGCACCCGGTACGCCAGCGTGGCGTCCCAGTCGAGCGCCGCGGGCGCGCCGGGGACGTTGCCGCCGAACGGGTCCGCGACCACGTGCGCCGCCGCGAACGCCACCCGCGACCCGAACGGCCCGGTGTCCCACGTCCTCGGCGGGCCCAGCCGGTGCTCGCGCAGCGTGCCGTCACGACCGGGCAGCCGGACCGACGTCACGCCGGCACCTCGATCCGCCGACCAGTGCGGGAGGACTCCAGGCCCAGCGCGGCCAGCCGCACGCCGCGCACGCCGGAGTGGAAGTCGTGGGCGAACGGCGCGTCGACCGCGACGTGCCTGAGGAACTCCTCCCACTGCACCATGAAGCCGTTGTCGAACACCTCGTTGTCCGGCACTTCCTGCCACTGCGCGCGGAAGTCGATGGACGACGGCACGTCCGGGTCCCACACCGGCTTCGGCGTGATCGCCCGCGGCTGCACCACGCAGTTGCGCAACCCCGCGACCGCGCTGCCCAGCGTGCCGTCCACTTGGAACTCGACCAGCTCGTCGCGCCGCACCCGCACCGCCCACGACGAGTTCACCTGCGCCACCACGCCACCGGCCATCTCGAAGATCGCGTACGCCGCGTCGTCGGCCGTCGCCTCGTAGGGCGCGCCGTTCTCGTCCCACCGGGTCGGGATGTGCGTGACGGCCCGCGCGGTCACCGCCTCCACCGGCCCGAGCAGCCCTTCCAGCAGGTAGCTCCAGTGGCAGAACATGTCCACGACGATCCCGCCGCCGTCCTCGGCACGGTAGTTCCACGACGGCCGCTGCGCGCCCTGCCAGTCGCCCTCGAACACCCAGTAGCCGAACTCGCCGCGCACCGACAGCACCCGGCCGAAGAAACCGCCGTCCAGCAGCCGCTTGAGCTTGCGGATGCCGGGCAGGTACAGCTTGTCGGCCACCACGCCGTGCTTCACGCCCGCCGCGTCGGCGTGCCGGGCCAGCCCCAGCACCTCCTCGGGGGTGGCCGCGACCGGCTTCTCGCTGTAGACGTGCTTGCCCGCGTCGATCGCCGCGGTCAGCGCGGCCACGTGCGCGGAGGTGACCTGCGCGTCGAAGTAGACCGACACGTCCGGGTCGCCCAGCGCGGCGTCCAGGTCGGTGGTCCAGCGCGGCAGGTCGTGCCGCTCGGCGATCTCCTTCAGCTTGGCGGCGTTGCGGCCGACCAGCAGCGGCTCGGGGACCAGCACGTCGTCACCGAGCCGGATCCCGCCGCGCTCGCGGAGGGCCAGGATCGACCGGACGAGGTGCTGTCGGTACCCCATCCGCCCCGTGACCCCGTTCAACGCGACGCCGATCGTGCGCACCGCCATGCGTACACCCCGCTCATCTCCGTGGAAAGCGCTTTCCAACACGCTACGGTCGGCTCCTCTCGGACGTCAACCTCCCGGCGAGCTAGTCTCGCCCGACCAGGAACGCGAAGGAGGCGGCGTTGACGTCGCGGCAGGTCACGCTGGCGGAGGTGGCGAAGGAAGCGGGCGTGTCGCTCGCGACCGCGTCACGCGTGCTCAACGGCAGCACCCGGCAGGTCAGCGAAGAGCTGCGGGAACGGGTGCTCGGCACCGCACGCGCGCTCGGTTACCTGCCCAACGCCTCGGCCCAGGCGCTGGCGCGCAACTCCAGCGTGCTGGTGGGCCTGGTGGTGCACGACATCGCCGACCCCTACTTCTCCAGCATCGCCGCCGGTGTGACGAGGATCGCCGAGGCCGCCGGGCTGGTCGTGGTGCTCGGCACCACGGGCCGCGACCCGCGCCGCGAGGTGGAGCTGGTCAACACCCTGCGCGCGCACCGGGCCCGCGCCCTGGTGATCGCGGGCAGCCGCACGACCGACCGGTCCGCGTCGCGGCGGCTGGCCGAGGAGATCACCGCGTTCACCGCGCAGGGCGGCCGGGTGGCGTGCGTCTCCCAGGCCAAGCTCGGCACGGACACCGTGGTGCCCGCGAACCGGTCCGGCGCGCGGTCGCTGGCCCGCGGGCTGGCCGCGCTCGGCCACCGCCGGTTCGCCGTGCTGGCCGGCCCACCGGACCTGCTGGTGGCCCGCGACCGGCTCGCCGGGTTCAAGGCGGGACTGGCCGACGAGGGCATCGAGCTGCCGGACGCCAACGTCATCACCAGCGGCTTCACCCGGGACGGCGGGCACGCGGCGGTGGCCGACCTGGTCGCCGCCCGGACCGGGGCGACCTGCGTGTTCGCCGTGAACGACGTGATGGCGATGGGCGCGATGGCGGCGCTGCGCGAGCACGGCCTGCGGGTGCCGGAGGACGTCTCGGTGGCCGGGTTCGACGACATCCCCACCCTGCGCGACCTGGTGCCCGCGCTGAGCACGGTCCGGCTGCCGCTGGAGGACATGGGCGAGCGGGCGGCACGGCTCGTGCTGGACGACGTGGTGGCCGCGCCGCGCACGGTCCGGGTGGCGGGTGAAGTGGTGCTGCGGGCGTCCACTTCCCCTCCCAGCGGTATCGGACTGCGCTGACCGGCGGTTACGCTCTAAACTGGACACCGTTCGACCACCCCTCGCGAGGAGTGATCCCTTCCGTGCGCGACGCGCAGTCCCCGGGCTGCAGTACCGAGCCGGGTCCGATACCCGGCTGCCTGCACCGCCCGTCCCACCCCGGGTGGGTCCGATGACCATCCTGCTCAGCCTGCTCGGCCTCGTCGCCGTGGTCGTGCTCACCATCGGCACGTTCATCGCGGTCGCCGCCGAGTTCTCCCTGACCGCCCTGGAGCGCAGCACCGTCGAGGCGCACGTCGCCCAGGTGGGCGACGCCAAGGCGCGGTCGGTGGAGAAGGCGCACCGGTCCCTGTCGTTCCAGCTGTCCGGCTCGCAGCTGGCGATCACCATCACCACCCTGATCACCGGCTACATCGCCGAGCCCGCCATCGCGGAGCTCATCTCGCCCGCGCTGACCGGTGTGGGCATGCCCGCGTCGGCGGCCCGGCCGATCGCGCTGACCCTGGCGCTGGCGGTGGCCACGTCGTTGTCGATGGTGTTCGGCGAGCTGGTGCCGAAGAACCTGGCCATCGCCAAGCCGCTGGAGACCGCGCGTGCCGTCGCCGGCGTGCAGGCCGGGTTCTCCGCGGTGTTCAAGTGGCTCATCACCTGCCTCAACGGCACCGCGAACTGGCTGGTGCGCAGGCTCGGCGTGGAGCCCGCGGAGGAGCTGGCCTCGGCCCGCTCGCCGCAGGAGCTCGGCGCGCTGATCCGCTCCAGCGCCGAGCAGGGCACCCTCGACCCCGGCACGGCGACCCTGCTGGACCGCTCGCTGCGGTTCGGCGACCGCACCGCGGAGGAGCTGATGACGCCCCGCGTGCGGGTCGAGTCGCTGCGCTCGGACGCGACCGTGCTGGACCTGGTGGCCAAGGCAAGGGAGACCGGGTTCTCCCGGTTCCCGGTCTACACGAGCGACCTGGACGAGGTGCGCGGCATCGTGCACGTCAAGCAGGCGTTCGGGGTGCCCCGGTCGCAGCGGGCGACCACGCCGGTGTCGGCGCTGACCAGGCCGGTGCAGACGGTGCCGGCGACGTTGGAGGGCGACGCGCTGCTGGACCGGCTGCGCGCCTCCGGCCTGCAGACCGCGCTGGTCGTGGACGAGTACGGCGGCACGGCGGGCCTGGTCACCCTGGAAGACCTGGTCGAGGAGATCGTCGGCGACGTGCGCGACGAGCACGACCGGCGGGAGACCTCGCCGGTGCGGCGGCTGGGCGGCGAGGCGTGGCTGGTGTCGGGGCTGCTGCGCGACGACGAGATCGCGGAGGCGACGGGGTTCCGGATGCCCGAGGGCGACTACGAGACCGTGGCGGGGCTGGTGCTGGCCCGGCTGGGCCGCATCCCCGACCCGGGTGACGAGATCCGGGTGGACGACTGGCGGATCACCGTGGTGCAGATGGACCGGCACCGGGTGGCCGAGCTGCGGGTGGCCCGGGTCGACGCCGCGGCCGACCCGGCGACGACCGACCGATCGGGGGTGCCGCGGTGATCGTGCTGGTGATCGTCCTGCTGCTGGCGGGCAACGCGTTCTTCGTCGGCGCCGAGTTCGCCATCATCACCGCCCGCCGCGACCGGCTGGAGGCGCTGGCCGAGCAGGGCAGCAGCCGGGCCCGCACGGTGATCAAGGCGGGCCGGGAGCTGCCGCTGCTGATCGCGGGCGCGCAGCTCGGCATCACGCTGTGCTCGCTCGGCCTGGGCGCGCTGGGCGAGCCGGCCGTGGCGGCGCTGCTGGAGGCCCCGTTCCACGGGTTCGGCGTCCCGGACGCGGTGCGGCACGGCGTGGCGTTCGCGCTGGCGCTGATCATCGTCGTGGCGCTGCACACCGTGCTGGGCGAGATGGTGCCCAAGAACCTGGCCATCGCGGGTCCGGAGCGGACCGCGCTGCTGCTGGTGCCCGCGCACTACTGGTTCTGCCGGCTGGCCGCGCCGCTGCTGCGCGGGTTCACCGTGGTGTCGACGGCGGTGCTGAGGCTCGTCGGCGTGACGCCGAGGGACGAGCTGGAGTCGGCCTACACCCGCGACGAGCTGGCCCTGCTGATCGGGCAGTCGCGGCAGGAGGGCCTGCTGGAGGACTCCGAGCACCGGCGGCTGACCCAGACGCTGTCCTCGGCCGAGCGGACGGTGGCCGACGTGCTGGTGTCGCTGGACCGGATCACGTCGGTGCCGGCGCGGCCCACCATGGAGCAGGTCGAGGCCGCCGTGTCGGCCACCGGCTTCTCCCGGTTCCCGGTCCGCGAGGACGACCGGCTGATCGGGTACCTGCACGTCAAGGACGTGCTCGACCTGGCGGACGCCGACCCGTCCACGCGGGTGCCGCCGAGCCGGGTGCGCGGCCTGCCGCGGGTGCCGGTGGACGCGAGCCTGGACGACGCGGTGGCCGCGCTGCGGCGCTCGCAGAGCCACCTGGCGCAGGCCGTGTCGGCCGACGGCGTCGTGCGCGGCCTGGTGGCGCTGGAGGACCTGGTCGAGGAGTACGTCGGCACCGTGCGCGACGGCACCCACGTGCGGCGCGAGCTGTGAGCGGGTGGTGCGGGGTGGTGCGGATCATCCCCCGCACCACGCCCGGCCGCCTAGGGTCGTGGCCGTGATCACCACGAACGACCGCACCGAGATCGTCGACGTCACCACCCGGATGGCGTGGTTCGCCGACCGGCGCGACTGGGACGCCCTGCTCACCGTGTTCGCCGACGAGGTGGACCTCGACTACACCAGCCTCACCGGCGGCGAGCCCGCCCGGCTCTCCGCCGCCGACGTCGTCGCCGGGTGGCGCGCCGGGCTCGGCGGCCTCGACGCCACCCAGCACCTGGTGTCCAACCACCTGGTCGACGTCGACGGCGACCGGGCCGTGGCGACCGCCCAGTTCCAGGCCGTGCACGTGCTGGCGAACCCGCACGGCGAGCCGACCTGGACCCTGGGCGGCCACTACCGCTTCGGCCTCGTGCGGGCCGACGGCGGCTGGCGCATCGACGCGGTCACCATGACCACGACGTGGGCCACCGGCAATCAGCACATCATGACGCTGGCCGCACAGCGGGCAGGCTGACGTACTCGCGCTCGGCGGGCAGCTCCGCCAGGGGCGGCACGCTGACCAGCTCCAGGTCCTGGTCGGCGGCGCGGTCGAGGGCCGCCACGATCCACGCCTCGAAGTCGGCGTTGGCGGCCATCGCGGCCCGCCGCCACCGGTCCACCACGTCGCCTGCCGCGCTGACCCGCGGCATCACCACGCGTGACGGCTTCACGCCGGGGTCGCGGCTCTCCCGCAACGCCCGCCGCAGCGCCGTGCGCGACCAGCCCTCGCGCTCGGCGCGGTCGAGCCACCGGTCCTGCTCGGCCGACGGCAGCGCGGCGACCTCGGCGTGGTGCTGGAACGGCAGCCCCGGACGGCGCCGGGACGGCTCGAACTTGCGCGCGATCCACGCGTAGTTGCGCAACGTCTGGTAGTCGAGCCCCACCGCCTCGACGGCCCGGCGGTACCGGCCGGTGTACCGGTCCTGGCCGTAGACCAGCCAGTCGCCCAGGTACCACGCCGACGAGCTGGCGATGCGGGAGATCCGCTGCCCCGCCTGCTCCCACGACTCGAACGTGACGTCGCGCGGGAACGCCAGCCCCACCGGCGTGGTGAGGATCCGGCCTTCGACCGCGCCGCCGGGACGACGGCGCGGCACTGCGTTCACCTTGTCCACTTGCTCCCCCTGATCAGCTTTGGGTGTCCTTGCTACTCCAGGGGTCCTCACACACCGGTCAACTTCCGCTCACACCGTGAACCCGATCGTGCCCGTCGGCGGATAGCAGGTGACCGCCCTTCACCGGGAACCAGCCGGAAAGGCCACCATGACACCCACCGACGCCGAGATCATCGAACGGTCGCGGCACGAGCCGGACGCCTTCGCGGCGATCTTCGACCGGCACGCGCCGCACATCCGGCGGTACCTCGCGCGCAGGCTCGACGCCCAGGTCGCGGACGACCTCGTCGCCGAGACGTTCCTCGCCGCGTTCGACAAGCGGCAGCGCTACGACCGCGACCGGCCGGACGCCCGGCCGTGGCTGTACGGCATCGCCACCAACCTCGTCGCCCAGCACCGCAGGCAGGAGGCGCGCCGCTACCAGCGGGGGCACGCGGACGGCGCCGCGCACGACCACGCCGACCGCGTGGCCGCCGAGGTGACCGCGCACGCCGCGCGGTCGCTGCTGGTGGCGGCGCTGGGCGGGCTGTCCGCCGAGGACCGGGACGTGCTGCTGCTCGTGGCGTGGGAACAGCTGAGCTACGAGGAGGTCGCCGCGGCGTTGGCGATCCCGGTCGGCACGGTGCGGTCCCGCCTGCACCGCGCTCGGCGCAAGGTCAGGGAGGCGTTGGGCGGGCAGAACCCCACCGAGGTCGAGGAGTTGCTGAACAATGGATGACCTGCAGTTGCTGCGTGAACTGGGCGACGAGACGCCCTTGCCCGACCAGGAGTCGCTGGCGCCCGCGCGGGCGGCGTTGCTGGCCGGCATCGCCGAACGCGGGCCGGTGCGGCTGCGCAAGCGGCGGTCCCGCTTCGCGCTGGTCGGCGCGTCGGCGATCGGCTTGGCCGCCGCCGTCGCGGCCACCATCACCCTGCTGCCGACGACGCAGCCGGCGACGGGCGGCCAGGCCATGACCACCGCCACCGCCACTCCTCCCGCCACCTCCGCCGCGGCCGAGCCGGTGACCGACCCCGTGCGGCTGCTCGCCTTCGCCGCCAGGACGGCCCGCGCCGACCCGTCCGGCCCGCCCCGGCCGGACCAGTTCGTGTACACGCGCAGCGAGGCCGGGGGGTCGGTCCGGGAGATCTGGCTGTCGGTGGACGGCACCCACGACGGGCTGCTCAAGAACCCCGACAGCGCGCCCTACCCCATGCCGGGGTGCGAGAACGGGCAGCGGGACGTGTTCAAGGACCCCGCCGTGGTGCTCGGCACGGAGCCGTGCGAGCCGAAGCCCGCGTACCGGTCGGACCTGCCGACCGACGTGGACGGCATGCTGGCCTACCTCGACGCGAACGCCAGCGGCGCGCCGGGCAGCGTCAACGCGCGCGGCAAGGACGTGCTCGGCCTGATCAACGAGTCGCTGCTGCCGCCGCTGACCAGGGCGGCGCTGTACGAGGCGGCGGCCCGCGTGCCGGGGCTGGCGGTCGTGCCGGACGCGCGTGACGCGGCGGGCAGGCCGGGGGTCGGCATCACCTGGCCCGTGCCGCCCGGCTCGTCGGCGGATGCCAAGCCGGTGGTGATCGTGTTCGACGCGGGCACCTACGAGCTGCTCGGCACGAACTCCACGGCGATCATCGCGCAGGCCGTGGTGGACCAGGCGGGGCAACTGCCCTGATCACCAGGGTGGGACCGGTCCGCCGGGGCGCGGCCGGTCCCACCCGACTACGGTTGGTCACGTGGATCCGCGTGAAGACGACGACGAAGAGGACGACTTCGACCCCGATGAGGACGAAGACGGTTTCGACGACGATGACGTCGAGGACGAGGACGACCTGTTCGGCGTGACCTCGGAGCCCCGCACCATCTGCCACCTGTGCGGCGGTGCCGGGTTCATCGCCAACCCGACGTCCGCGGTGATCGGCGGCGCGCCCCGCACCGTGGACAACGGCCGCGAGTGCCCGCACTGCGCCGGCGCCCGCAAGTTCCCCGGCCTGATCCCCCCGCTCTGACCGGCGTCACCGGCCGGCGGCCACCGCCTCGGCCTCCCGGAACGCCCTCGGCGAGAGCCCGAGCCACGCCGTCACCAGGGCGCCGACCTGGATCAGCGCCGCCATCACCCACACCGCGCGTAGCCCGAACCCGGCCGCCACGAACCCGCCCGCCAGCGCGCCCAGCGGCGTGAGCCCCCAGGCCAGCGCGCGGTGGCCGGTGAGCACCCGTCCCAGCAGCGCGGGCGGCGTGAACCGCTGCCGGCTGGACTGCGAGCACACGTTCCACACCATCACGATCGCCGACTGCACGAACAGCACCACCGCGACCGCCCACGCCCACGGCGGCAGCACGGCGAGCAGCAGGATGGTCGCCACCATGCCGACCTGGGCCCACCGCATCGACCACGCGTACCCCAGCCGGTCCACCACCCGGCTCACCCCGAACGACGACACCACCCACCCGGCCGCCAGCGCCGTCAGCATCACGCCGTAACCGACCGAGCCCAGCCCGAGCAGCTGCTTGGCGTACAGCACGAACATCGCCATCGTCGCGCTCGCCGCGAACGACCCCAGCCCCACCACCACCGTGATCGACAGCAGCAACCGCGTGCCGACCAGGAACCGCAGGCCCTCCGCGATGTCGCGCAACGGGTGCTCGGCCGACGGCGTCACCGGAGCCGAGCGCAGCCCCCGCACCAGTCCCGACGCCGCCAGCGCGGCCACGAACGCCGCCCACGCGGGCATCCCCAGGCCGAAGCCCACCAGGACACCGGCCACCGGCGGCACCACGAACTGCACCACGCCCCGGTCGATCATGATCATCCGGGTGTTCGCGGCGGGCAGCCGGCCCGGCTCCACCACCTCCGCCACCAACGCGCCCGCCGCGCCGTCGCCGAGCACCTGGGCCGACGTGACCACGAACGCCACGACCACCAGCAGCGGCAGGCTCACCGCGTCCGTCAGGCCCGCCACCGCGAGCGCCAGCGCCGCGCACCCCTGCACCGCGTACGCCGACGCCAGCACGGCGGTGCGCCGGACCCGGTCGATCAGCACGCCCGCGAACAGCGAGAACACCAGCCACGGCGCCTGGCCCACCACGTTGACCAGCGACAACTGCCGCGGGTCGGAGGTGATCGTCGCCGCGATCCACGGCAACACCGACAACATCAGCCCCTCGGCCACCGAACCGGACACCGCGACGGCCTGCAGCCGCCCCCACCCCCTGGTCATGGTGCACACCCTGCCAACCGGGGCCGGCGAGCGCGGACCTTTTAGCGTGGAGTGAACCCACGGCCCGGAGTTCCCCGGCGCACGGCTCCGGCCCCCTCCCGGAGCGGGTCGTCGCGCGCCGGCCTCGGCTCGGCCCTGGTCGGCGGCGAAGTACCCTGACACCGTGGGGGTCGTCCTGTCCGAAGCCGAGTGGACCGCGCGCCGCGACGCGCACGCGGACCGGGTGCGGCGGTGGACCGGACCGCACCACGAGCGCAAGGCCGCCGGCCGCAAGCACCCGGTGCTCGACTTCCTGTTCTCCTACTACTCGCACCGGCCGTCGCGCCTGGAGCGCTGGCACCCCGGCCCCGGCGTGGTCCTCGAAGGCGACGCGGCGCTCGCCTACCTCAAGTGGCCGGTCTACCGGCGCACCGCCGACGGCGTGGCGCTGGACGTCGGCGCCTTCGCCCGCGAGCGGGCCAACACGATCGCGTTCGCGGGCAGGCTGCTCGCCGCGACCGCGAGCCGCGCGCCCCGGCTGGGCTGCTTCGGGCTGCACGAGTGGGCGATGGTCTACCGGCAGCGGCCGGACCAGGTGCGGCACGACGCGTGGCCGTTGCGGCTGGGCAGCGAGGGCACCGACCGGGTGGTGGAGTCGCAGCGGGTCCAGTGCGGGCACTTCGACGCGTTCCGCTTCTTCACCCCCGAGGCACGGCCGCGCAACGCGGTGCAGCCGACCCGCGAGACCCAGGTCGACCTGGAGCAGCCGGGCTGCCTGCACGCGAACATGGACCTGTTCAAGTGGGCCTACAAGCTGGACCCGGCGACGCCGTCGGAGCTGGTCGCGGACTGCTTCGAGCTGGCCGCGCGGGTCCGCGAGCTGGACATGCGGGCCAGCCCGTACGACCTGGCCGACCTCGGCTACCCGCCGGTGCCGATCGAGACCGCCGAGGGCCGCGCGGAGTACGTGCGGCAGCAGGGCGCGTTCGCCGAGGCCGCCGCGCCGCTGAGAGCCCGGCTGATCGAGCTGACCCGGGTCCTCTCCGCCGCGACCGCGGACACCCCGGCCGGGCCCGTCCCGGAACCCGTCGCCACTCGATGACCTGGAGTGACTTCACCCGGACCGCGTAGGCCACCTGTTAGCGTGGCGCCGGTCGGGATTCGCCAGCCGTATCCGGTCGGACGCTGAGAGGGAAGACGATGTCTCGACACCGCGCGCTGCGGACGAAGGTGCGGCGCGGCATCGCGACGTGGCCGGTGGCCATCGTCGGCTTGGTGGTCCTCCTCGTGCTCGGGTGGCTCGGCTGGAACTGGGTCGGCGGGCTCGTGGAGCGCCGTGCCGCGGCCCAGGCGGGCGACTGCAACGAGGGCGAGGCCCTGCTCCGGGTCGCCGCCACGCCCAGCGTCGCCGAGGCGGTCAAGCAGGTCGCCGAGGCGTGGAGCAGGCAGCGGCCCGTCGTCTACGACCACTGCATCCAGGTCGAGGTGCAGTCGATCGACTCCGAGGTCGTCCTCCAGGGCCTCACGCAGGGCTGGGACACCGCCCAGATCGGCGAGCGCCCGCACGCGTGGGTCACCGACTCGATGCTGTGGGCCAACCGGCTCCGCGCGCAGAACGCCGCGCTGCTCGGCGGCGTGCCCGAGTCGATCGCGACCAGCCCCGTGCTGCTGGCCCTGCACCAGGAGCCGGCGCAGGCGGTGCAGGCCGGGTCCGGTTTCCGCTGGACCGACCTGCCGGACCTGGCGGGCGCGGCGGACGGCTGGGGCCGGTTCGGCCACCCCGAGTGGGGCCGGTTCAGCGTCGCCATGCCCGACCCGGCGACGAACACCGCCACCGCGATGGCCGTGCAGTCGGCGCTGGCGGGCGCGAGCCCCGAGGGCAAGGGCCCGGTCACCGTCGAGATGCTGGCGCTGGAACCGGTGAGGAACACGATGAGCCGGCTGTCGTCGTCCAAGCCGCAGCAGACGCCCGCGAGCACGTGGGAGGCGCTGCGGCTGCTGGCCGACGGCACCTCGGTGAACGCACCCGGGTTCAGCGCGGTGCCGGTGTTCGAGGTGGACCTGTACCGGCACAACACCGGCAAGGACAACGGCACGGGCAGCGGCACGCCCCCGGCGCAGCCCCTGTACGGCGTGGCGGCGGGCGGGCCGACCCCGATCGCGGACTTCCCGTTCGTGCCGCTGGCGGGCGACTGGGTCGGCGAGGCCGAGGTGCGCGCGGCGCAGGCGTTCCGGGAGTTCCTGCGCGAGTCCGACCAGCAGAGGATCCTGGCGGCCGCGGGGCTGCGGGTCGAGGCCACGACCGACCGGCCCAAGCCGTCGCCCGGCATCCGGTGGGCACCCGTCACCGACACCCTCACGCCCGCCGACGCGAACACCACCCAGCAGATCTCGGCCGCGTGGGCGACCGCGGGCAACGGCCAGGTCGTCACCGTGCTGATCGACACGTCCAAGTCGATGGAGGAGGCCGGCGGCGAGGGCCGCAGCCGGATGGACTGGGTGAAGCAGGCGCTGTCCGGGCAGGTCAACCGGTCGGTGTCCGGGTCGCTCGGGCTGTGGGAGTTCTCCAGCAAACTCGACGGCGACAAGCCGTACCGGCAGCTCGTGGCCACCGGTCCGGTCGCCGGGCAAAGGCAGGCGTTGCTGGACGGCGTGGCCGCGCTGCAACCGCGCAGCGCGACCCAGCTCTACACCAGCGTGCTCGCGCTCTACGAGCGGATGCTGGCCGGCTACCAGGACGGCAAGCGCAACCGGATCGTGGTGCTCACCGACGGCGTGAACGACGGCGGGCTGACGTTCGAGGAGCTGACCTCGCGGCTGGCCTCGGCCAAGCAGCCGGGCAAGGACATCGCGATCAGCGTGATCGCGCTCGGCCCGGACCCGGAACGCGCGCCGCTGTCCGAGCTGGCCCGGTCGACCGGCGGCACGCTGTCGGTGGTCGAGGACGGGCGGGGCGTGGACGCCGCCCTGGGCCAGCTCCTGTCCGCCGACTAGGCCGTCACGCCCGGTAGACGGCGGCCATCGCGGCGATCCGGTCGATGACGCGGGCACGCAGCTCCGGCGGCTCCAGCACGTCGACCTCCGGGCCGAGGCGCAGCAGGTCGACCATCGCGTGCTCCAGGGACTCGACCGGCACGCGCACCGTCGTCCACTCGCCCGACGGCTCGACGTCCCGGAGCTCGCGGGCGGCGAAGAAGCCGAGCAGGGCCTGGGCGCTGCGCAGCCCGTTCGGCGTCATCCGGACCGTCACGCGCAGCGGGTACATGCGCTGCTCGAACCGCTCCGACCAGTCCGCCCAGTAGTCGGCCAGGTCGAACCCCTCGGGCCGGTCGAACGCCTCGTCCAGCGCGGTCAGCTCCAGCACCCGGGACACCCGGTACGTGCGCAGGCCTTCGGTCCGGGCGACGAGGTACCAGTTGCCCGCCTTGAGCACGAGCCCGAGCGGCTCCACCGTCCGCTCCACCTCGACCTGCGCCCACCGCACGTACCGGATCCGCAGCCGCCGCTGCTGCCACACCGCCTCCGCGATCGCGGCCACGTGCGGCGTGCCCTCGTTGCCGCGGAACCAGCCGGGCGCGTCCAGGTGGAACCTCTCCCGGATCCTCGCCGCCCGCGACCGCAGCTCGGGTGGCAGGGCCGCGAGCACCTTGAGCTGGGCCGCCGCCACCACCGCGCCCAACCCGAGCTCCGCCGCCGGGCCCGGCATGCCCGCCAGGAACAGCGAGTCCGCCTCCTCCGTGGTCAGCCCGGTGAGCCGGGTGCGGTACCCGTCGACGAGCTGGTAGCCACCGGCCGGACCGCGGTCGGCGTAGACCGGGACACCGGACGCGCCGAGCGCCTCGACGTCGCGGTAGACCGTGCGGACCGACACCTCCAACTCGTCCGCCAACTGCTGCGCCGTCATCCGGCCGCGCGACTGGAGCAGGAGGAGCAGGGACAACAACCGGCTGGCACGCATGTCACCATCCTGACAGCAGTTGTCAGGTACGCCCGGCAAGCTCCCCGCCATGAGCAACGCACACGCCACCGCGCAGATGAAGAGCTGGGACGAGCAGACGTGGGACGGCAAGCGCTACGACGAGGTCACCGGCCCGAAGCAGACGGTCGGCGGCATGACCACCGCGTACACCGGTGACCTGGAGGGCACGGGCGACCTGCGATTCGTCATGTCGTACCTGGACGACGACACGTGCCACTCCACGGGCTACGAGGTCGTCACCGGCACCCTCGGCGGGCGTCAGGGCAGCCTGGTCCTGCACCACGTGGGCGGCTTCCGCGACGGCGTGGCGGACGCGACCTTCACCATCGTCTCGGCCACGGGCGACCTCGCGGGCGTCACCGGCACGGGCCGCATGACGTGGCCGCAGGGCGAACCGGGCCGGTGGGAGCTGGACTACCGGCTCGCGTGAGCGAATTCGCCTGGTCGAACGCGGTCGGAGCCGGCCGTGCCGCGGCGGCGGGCCACCCGATCGGCCGGGTGGCCCGCCGCCGTCACGGAATCGGCCGCGGTCGCGGGATCCGCCACGGTCGAGCGATCAGCTGCGGTCGAGCGATGAGCCACGGTCGAGCGATCAGCCACGTCGAGCGGTCAACCGCAGCCGAGCCGTCCGCCACGGTCGAGCGGTCAACCACGTCGAGCAGTCAACCGCGACCGAGCGATCAGCCACGCCGAGCGGTCGACCGCGGGCGAGCGATCGACCGCAGCCGAGCGGTCAGCCGCCGTAGGCCGAGACCGGCGGGCAGGAGCAGACCAGGTTGCGGTCGCCCTTGGCGCCGTCGATGCGGCGCACCGGCGGCCACACCTTCGGCGCGGACGGGCCGGCGGGGAACACGGCGACCTCGCGGCTGTACGGGTGGTTCCACTCGGTCGCGATGGAGGCCGCCGTGTGCGGCGCGTTGCGCAGCGGGTTGTCGTCCGCCGGCCACTCGCCCGAGCCGACGCGGTCGATCTCGTGCCTGATCGCGATCATCGCGTCGATGAACCGGTCGATCTCGCCGAGGTCCTCGCTCTCCGTCGGCTCCACCATGAGCGTGCCTGCCACCGGGAACGACATGGTCGGCGCGTGCAGCCCGTAGTCCGCCAGCCGCTTGGCCACGTCGTCCACCGTCACGCCGGTCGCCTTGGTGATCGGGCGCAGGTCCAGGATGCACTCGTGGGCCACGAAACCGCCCTCGCCGGTGTAGAGCACGGGGAAGTGCTCGTCCAACCGCCGCGCCACGTAGTTCGCCGCCGCCACCGCGGTCAACGTCGCCCGCCGCAGCCCGTCCGCGCCCATCATCCGCACGTACGCCCACGAGATCGGCAGGATCGACGCCGAGCCCCACGGCGCGGCGCTGATCGGACCGACACCGGTCGCCGGGCCGGCCGCCGGCTGCAACGGGTGGTTCGGCAGGAACGGCGCGAGGTGCGACTTCACACCGATCGGGCCGACACCGGGGCCACCGCCGCCGTGCGGGATGCAGAACGTCTTGTGCAGGTTCAGGTGCGACACGTCAGACCCGAACTTGCCGTACTGAGCCAGCCCGATCAGCGCGTTGAGGTTCGCGCCGTCCACGTACACCTGGCCGCCGGCGTCGTGCACCAGCCCGCACACCTCGCGCACGGTGTCCTCGTACACGCCGTGCGTCGACGGGTAGGTGATCATGATCGCGGCCAGGTCGTCGCGGTGCGCGTCGACCGTCGACCGCAGGTGCTCGATGTCCACGTTGCCGTGGTCGTCGCACTTGACGACCACGACCCGCATGCCGGCCATCACGGCGGACGCGGCGTTGGTGCCGTGCGCGCTGGACGGGATCAGGCACACGTCGCGGTGGTCGTCACCGTTGGCGCGGTGGTAGGCGCGGATCGCCAGCAGGCCCGCGAACTCGCCCTGGCTGCCCGCGTTCGGCTGCAACGACACCGCGTCGTACCCGGTCACCTCGGCCAGCCACCGCTCCAGGTCGCCGACGATGCCCAGCAGCCCCTCGGCGTCCGACGCGGGCGCGAACGGGTGCAGGTCGGCGAACTCCGGCCACGTGACGGGCTCCATCTCGGCCGTGGCGTTGAGCTTCATCGTGCACGAGCCGAGCGGGATCATGCTGCGGTCCAGCGCGACGTCCTTGTCCGACAACGCCCGCAGGTAGCGCAGCAGCGCGGTCTCGGAGCGGTGCGCGTGGAACACCGGGTGGGTCAGGTAGTCGCTGGTGCGGCGCAGGTCGGACGGGATGCCGTCGGCGGTGTCGGCGTCCAGGCCGTCCACGTCGGCGACGGTCACGCCGAACGCCTGCCACACCGACTCCAGGTGCGCGCGCGTGGTGGTCTCGTCGCACGCGATGGACACCACGTCGTCGTCCACCTGCCACAGGTTCACGCCGAGGTCGCGTGCGGCGGACACGACGGCGGCGGCACGTCCCTCGACGCGGGCCCGCACGGTGTCGAAGAACTCGCCGTGCACGATCTCGACGCCGCCCTCCAGCAGGCCGGCCGCCAGCACGGTCGCCATCCGGTGGGCGCGGGTCGCGATCGCCTTCAGCCCCTCCGGGCCGTGGTACACCGCGTACATCGAGGCGATCACGGCGAGCAGCACCTGCGCGGTGCAGATGTTGCTGGTCGCCTTCTCCCGGCGGATGTGCTGCTCCCGCGTCTGCAGGGCGAGGCGGTAGGCGAGCGAGCCGTCCGCGTCCACGGACACGCCGACCAGCCGTCCGGGAAGCTGCCGCTCCAAGCCCTGGCGCACGGCCATGTAGCCGGCGTGCGGCCCGCCGAACCCGATCGGCACGCCGAACCGCTGGGTGGTGCCGATGACGACGTCCGCGCCGATCTCACCGGGCGGGCGCAGCAGCGTCAGCGCCAGCAGGTCGGCGGCGACCACGGCCTGCGCGCCCGCCTTGTGGATCTCCTCGATCACCGAGGCGTGGTCGCGCACCACGCCGGACGCGCCCGGGTAGGACAGCAGCACGCCGAAGAAGTCGCCACCCAGGCCGAGGCCCTCGATGCCCTGCGACAGGTCGGCGGTGACGACCTCGATGCCCAGCGGCTCGGCGCGCGTCTCGATCACGGCCAGCGTCTGCGGCAGCGTGTCGGCGTCCACCACGAACTTGGTCGACTTCGACCGACTGGCGCGGCGGACCAGCGTCATCGCCTCGGCGGCGGCGGTGGACTCGTCCAGCATCGAGGCGTTGGCCAGCGGCAGGCCGGTCAGGTCGGCGACCATCGTCTGGAAGTTCAGCAGGGCTTCGAGGCGGCCCTGGGAGATCTCCGGCTGGTAGGGCGTGTACGCGGTGTACCAGGCGGGGCTCTCGAGCACGTTGCGGCGGATCACCGGCGGGGTGGTCGTGCCGTAGTAGCCGAGCCCGATCATCTGCGTCATCGGGCGGTTGCGCGCGGCGAGGGCGCGCAGCTCGGCCAGTGCCTCGGTCTCGGTCGCCGGGGCGGGCAGGTCCAGCACCAGGTCGCGCTCGCGGATCGACGCGGGGACGGCGTGCTGCGCCAGTTCCTCCAGCGAGCCGACACCGATCACGTCGAGGATGCGGGCCAGCTCGGCGGGCCGCGGGCCCACGTGCCGGTCGGCGAACGGGGTGCCGTGCTCGAGTGCGGCGAGGGGGATGCGGTCCTGCGTCATCGGTGCTGGCCTCCAGGGCTCCGGACAGACTGCTGCCGTTGCCCTCCCCCTCTGTCTTCTGCCCGACGTCGGGCGCCTGAGAGCTTCACCCGGCTGGCGGGCTTGCACCGTCGGCGGGGTCGGCCGGTTGTGCCCGACCCGCTTTCCAGAGGCGTCTCACCCGCACGGTCCTTGCGCCTGAGAGGTTCCGGGGAGGATTTGCTCCTTCGGCGCCGAGACGGGCTCGGACTCTCCCGCACGGGATAAAGCGACTACGCGCGAAATCCTACCTGTCGGAGGGGTGAGCGGTATCGCCGGCGCGACGTGGATCTCAGTGCGCGCCGGTCGTCGTGCCCGGTCAGCCGATGGCCCTCGTGCGGCGGCGGCGGGACAGCTCGTCGTCGGCGGTCTCCACGATCTCGGCGCCGTCCGCGCGTTCGGCGGGGAAGTCGTGGATCGTGCCGCTGATCTCCCGCATCGCGCCGGAGACCGCGATGCCGAACACCCCTTGGCCGCCCTGGAGCAGGTCGACCACCTCTTCCGGCGAGGTGCACTCGTAGACGGTGGTGCCGTCGCTGAACAGCGTGATCCGGGCCAGGTCCTGCACGCCGCGGCGACGCAGGTGGTCGACCGCGACCCGGATGTTCTGCAGCGAGACGCCGGTGTCCAGCAGTCTCTTGACGACCTTGAGGACCAGGATGTCCTTGAACGAGTAGAGCCGTTGGCTGCCGGAGCCCTGGGCACTCCTTATCGTCGGGTTGACCAGCCCCGTGCGCGCCCAGTAGTCCAGCTGGCGGTAGGTGATGCCCGCGATCTGGCACGCGGCGGGGCCGCGGTACCCGACCAGTTCGTCCGGCAGCGAGGAGTCCGGGAACAGTTCACCCTGTTCGCCGGATCCGGCCCGGATGGGCGCTTCCTCGACCACGCCTGCCTCCCCTCGGTCCGGTCACGACGACCGGCGACCAACGTGAAGCCGCCGCGGTGTCCGAATCACACCGTGGCAATTCACCTGAGTTCGACGGTAAGACCGCCTAGGGGGCAGGTCAACGCGACGCGCGGGGAGTGTCTGACCTCAACGTGAGGTTGAGGTTGAGAGAGTCGCCCGTCGTAAGCCATTCGGGTGACGTTTAGTGATCGTTTAGCTGACGAAGGTTGACGTTGTGTAACCCGGTCGCGTGACGCCTGGGTGGGGAGTGGAGGGGGCCTCCGGCACGGGGTGTGTCCGGTTGTTGCGCGGTCGGGGAGGCGTGTCGGCGGCGCTCGGCGGGGGTGTTTTTGTCAAGCACACGACCTGTGGGTTGTGCGGCGCGGCAGGGGGCGTGCGACAGGGGGCGGAGGCGTGTCAGGGCTCAAAAGCTTGAAAAGCATGTCCTCGCCGGACGGGCAGATCAGCAGGATGACGGGGAGGGCGATCAGGCTGCGGGTCCGTTGTGGTCCGGGGTACGTGCCATCCCACCGACCTCCCGAAGGGCTACCACACGCATCAAGGGGGGCGCAGACAACAGTCACCAACCAGGCAGAGGACCCACAGCGCCCCCCTTGACCCGTGCGGTAGGGCTGCGCCAGGTCGGCGGGATGACACGAACCCCTCCATTTGAGAGAAAAGCAGTGTCAG
>JBFBCZ010000039.1:0-78157 GCA_040689555.1 Actinosynnema sp. NPDC051121
TGGTGGCGACGGCGGTGCCGCGCACCACGACCGCGCTGCTGCGGGACTGGGCGGCCCGTGACGAGGGCCGGTTGGTGGTCCTCGTCGACGGTGCCGACCCGATCGGCGCGGCGATCGGCGGACTGGTCCGCTCCGCCGCGAACGAGCACCCCGGCCGGTTCGCGGTCGTGGAGACGACCGGCACCGTTCTGCTGCCCACCGGCGACGAGCCGTGGACGCGGGTGCGCGGGGACGAACTCGTCGCGCCTCGGCTGGTCCGGGTGGTGGACGCCGTCCCGGTGCGTGAGCCGTTCCCGGCCGGTTCGCGGGTGCTGATCACGGGAGGCACCGGCACCCTGGGTGTCGCGCTGGCTCGGCACCTGGTGACCGCGCACGGTGTGCGGGAGCTGGTGCTGGTGGGGCGCCGTGGTGGGGAGGTGCCCGGACTCGCGGGGTTGGACGCCCGCATCGACGTGGTCGCGTGTGACGTCACGGATCGCGCCGCGGTGGCCGGGTTGTTGGCCGCGTACCCGGTGACGGCCGTCGTGCACGCGGCCGGTGTGCTGGGCGACGGTGTGGTGACGTCGTTGACGCCCGAACGGGTCGACGAGGTGCTGCGGCCGAAGCTGGGCGCGGCGTTGGTGCTGGACGAGTTGACCCGTGATCACGACCTGTCGGCGTTCATCGTGTTCTCGGCTGCCGCCGGTTTGTTCGGCAACGCGGGTCAGGGTGCTTATGCGGCGGCGAACGCGGCGGTGGACGCGTTGTGCGCCCGACGTCGCGCGGAAGGACTCCCGGCCCTGTCGCTGGCGTGGGGTCTGTGGGACCAGGCCAGTGGGATGACCGGTCACCTGGACGACCAGGACCTCACCCGACTGGCCCGTGCCGGGGTGCGCCCGCTGACCACGCCGACCGCCCTCGCGCTGTTCGACGCCGCCGTGGTCCGCGACGAGCCACTGCTCGTGCCGGTCGGGCTCGACCTCGCCGCGGTGCGCTCGGGCGCGGGTGCGGTGCCGCCGTTGCTGCGCGGCCTGGTCGCCCCGTCCCGGGCACGCCTGCGCGCCGTCGATGACGCCGCGCCCGCCGAAGGCCTGGCGGCACTGCCCGCGGTCGAGCGCGAGCACCGGGTGCTGGAGCTGGTGCGCGGCCAGGTGGCGGCCGTCCTCGGGCACGTCTCGGCCGACGCCGTCGAGGCGGGTCGGGCGTTCAAGGAGATGGGCTTCGACTCGCTGACCGCGGTGGAGCTGCGCAACCGGCTGACCGCCGCCACGGGTGCCCGCCTGCCCGCGACCGCGGTGTTCGACCACCCCACGCCCCGCGCCCTGGCGGCCTTCGTCTCCGCCGCGCTGTCGGGGAGCACGAAGGCGGCCCAGGCGGTCGTCCCGGCGGTGGCCGCCACCGACGAGCCGATCGCGATCGTCGCGATGGCCTGCCGCTACCCCGGCGGGGTGCGCGATCCCGAGCAGCTGTGGGAGCTCGTCCGCTCCGGCACCGACGCCATCGGCGCGTTCCCGACCGACCGGGGTTGGGACCTCTCCGGCGGGTTCGACCCGACCGGCGAGCGTTCCGGCACGTTCTCCACGCGTGAGGGCGGGTTCCTGCACGATGCGGCGGAGTTCGACGCGGAGTTGTTCGGCATCTCGCCGCGTGAGGCGTTGGCGATGGACCCGCAGCAGCGGTTGCTGCTGGAGACCGCCTGGGAGGCGCTCGAACGCGCGGGCATCCCGGCCGAACGGGTGCGCGGCAGCCGCACGGGCGTGTTCGCGGGCGTCATGTACTCCGACTACGCCGGCAGGCTCACGGAAGTGCCGCAGGACGTCGAAGGCCACCTCGGCACCGGCAACTCCGGCAGCGTGGCGTCGGGCCGCATCGCGTACGCGCTGGGTCTGGAGGGGCCGGCGATCACGGTGGACACGGCGTGTTCGTCGTCGTTGGTGGCGTTGCACCTGGCTGCTCAGGCGTTGCGCTCGGGTGAGTGCGATCTGGCGTTGGCCGGTGGTGTGACGGTGATGTCGACGCCGGGGTTGTTCGTGGAGTTCTCGCGGCAGCGGGGGCTGGCACCGGACGGCCGCTGCAAGGCGTTCAGCTCCTCCGCCGACGGGACGGGCTTCGCCGAGGGCGTGGGCGTGCTGCTGGTGGAGAAGCTGTCGGACGCTCGTCGCAACGGTCACCCGGTGTTGGCGGTGATGCGGGGCAGCGCGGTGAACCAGGACGGCGCGTCGAACGGTTTGACGGCTCCGAACGGTCCGTCGCAGGAGCGGGTGATTCGCCAGGCCCTGGCCAACGCGGGTCTGCGTCCGTCCGATGTGGACGCTGTCGAGGCGCACGGGACGGGCACGACGTTGGGTGACCCGATCGAGGCGCAGGCGTTGTTGGCCACCTACGGCCAGGATCGTTCGACGCCGTTGTTGTTGGGTTCGGTGAAGTCGAACATCGGCCACACCCAGGCGGCGGCGGGTGTCGCCGGTGTGATCAAGATGGTGCAGGCGCTGCGCCACGGGGTGCTGCCCAAGACCCTGCACGCGGACGAGCCCAGCACCCACGTCGACTGGGACGCCGGGGCGGTGGACCTGATCACCGAGCCCGTGCCGTGGCCGAAGGCGGGCCGCCCGCGCCGTGCCGGGGTGTCCTCGTTCGGCGTGAGCGGGACCAACGCGCACGTCATCCTCGAGGAGGTCGCCGAACCCGCCGTCGCCGAGCGCCCCGGACAGGTCGCCGGTCCGCTGCCGTGGGCGCTGTCGGCCCGGTCGGACGCGGCACTGCGAGCGCGGGCGGAGAACCTGCTCACCGCGCTGGACGGTGACCTCGCCGATGTGCCGGACCTGGACGTGGCGCACTCCCTGGCCACCTCTCGCGCCGCGCTGCCCGTGCGGGCCGTCGTCGTGGGTCGTGACGGGTTGCGCGCGTTGGCGGATGGTGCCGAGCACCCGGCGTTGGTGCGGGGGACGGTTTCGGACACCGGTCGGGTGGTGTTCGTGTTCCCGGGTCAGGGTTCGCAGTGGGTCGGGATGGCCCGTGATCTGGCCGATCGGTTGCCGGTGTTCGCGGAGCGGTTGAACGAGTGCGCTGCCGCGCTGGCTCCGTTCTGCGACTGGTCCTTGCGGGACGCCCTCGCGGATCGGGCCGCGTTGGACCGGGTGGATGTGGTTCAGCCGGTGTTGTTCGCGGTGATGGTGTCGTTGGCTGCGTTGTGGCGTTCGTGGGGTGTGGAGCCTGCCGCGGTGGTGGGCCACTCTCAGGGTGAGATCGCGGCGGCTTGTGTGTCGGGTGCGTTGTCGCTTGAGGATGCGGCGCGGGTGGTTGCGTTGCGTTCGCAGGTGTTGCGGCGGTTGGCGGGTCGTGGCGGGATGGTGTCGGTGGCCGCCTCTGAGGCGGATGTCCGGGCGCGGATCGAGCCGTTCGGTGAGCGGATCTCGGTGGCCGCGGTGAACGGGCCGTTGACGACGGTGGTCTCCGGTGAGCCGGGCGCGTTGGACGAGCTCGTTGCCTCGTGTGAGGCCGAGGGTGTTCGGGCGAAGCGGATCGCGGTGGACTACGCGTCGCACTCGGCGCAGGTGGAGGAGTTGCGCGAGGAGTTGGCCGAGGTGCTGGCTCCGATCCGGCCGCGTGTCGGTGCCGTGCCGTTGTACTCGACGTTGACCGGTCAGGTGGAGGACGGTTCGGGGCTGGACGCCGACTACTGGTTCCGGAACCTGCGCTCCACGGTCGGGTTCGCCGGCGCGGTGGAAAGCCTGGTGGACAGCGGCTTCGGTGTGTTCGTGGAGTGCTCGCCGCACCCGATCCTGACCATGGCCGTGCAGGAGCAGGCGGAGGACGTGATCGCGGTCGGCTCGCTGCGGCGCGACGACGGCGGCCTGGACCGGATGCTGCTGTCGCTCGGCGAGGCCGTCGTGCGCGGCGTCACCCCGAAGTGGGCGGAGGTGATCCCCGGTGGCCGCCGGGTCGACCTGCCCACCTACCCGTTCCAACGCCGCCGCTACTGGCTCGAAGCGGGAACCGCGGTCCGCGCCGACGCGTCCGGCGACACCGGCTTCTGGGACGCCGTCAGCCGTGGCGACCTCGACGCCCTGGCCGGTGCCGCCGACGAGGCGACCAGGGGCGCGCTGCGCTCCGCGCTGCCCGTGCTGGCGTCCTGGCAGGACCGCCGCCGGGACCGGGCCGTGCTCGACTCCTGGCGCTACCGCCTCGGCTGGGAGACCGTGCCCGACCCGGACGTGCCCGCGCGCCTGGACGGCCGGTGGCTGGTGCTGGTCCACGAGAACGACGCCGACGACCCCTGGGTGCTCGCCGCGACCGACGCGCTCACCGCGCACGGCGCCACCGCGGACACCCTCGTGCTGCGCGACGCCGACGCCGATCGCGCCGCCGTGCCCGGCCTGCTGGAGCCGCACGCCGGCGTGCTGTCCCTGCTAGGCCTCGCCGAGCACCCGCACCCCGACCACCCCGAGCTGTCCGCGGGGCTCGCGCTGACCCTCACGGCGGTGCAGGCCCTGCACGACGCGGGCGTCCCGACCCGCTTCTGGTCCGCCACTCGCGGCGCGGTCACCACCGCGCCGTCCGAGCCGCCGGGCAGCCCGGTGCAGGCGCAGCTGTGGGGGCTGGGCAAGGTCGCCGCGCTGGAGCACCCCGCGCTGTGGGGCGGTCTGGTCGACCTGCCCGCGCACCCGGACGGGCGCGCGACGCGCAGGCTCGGCCACGTGCTGGCCGGCCTCGGCGACGAGGACCAGTGCGCCGTGCGCGGCGCGGGCGTGGTCGCGGCCCGCCTGCTGCGCGACGCGACCGGGGGCGCGGCCCCCGCGTGGCGGCCCGGCGGCACCGTGCTGCTCACCGGCGGCACCGGAGCGCTCGGGCCGAACGTCGCGCGCTGGCTGGCCCGCACCGGAGCCGAACGCCTGGTGCTGACCAGCCGCAAGGGTGCCGACGCACCCGGCGCGGCGGAGCTGACCGGCGAACTGGCCGGGCTCGGCACCGCGGTCACCTTCGCCCGCTGCGACGTCACCGACCGCGACGACGTGCGCCGGCTGGCCGCCGACTTGGACGCCGCCGGCACCCCGGTGCGGGTCGTGCTGCACGCCGCCGCGTTCATCAAGCTCAGCTCCGTCGCCGCCACCACCCTCGCCGAGTTCGCGGACGTGGTGCGGCCCAAGGTGCTCGGCGCGCAGGTCCTGGACGAGGTGTTCGGGGAGTCGGTCGACGCCTTCGTGCTGTTCTCCTCCATCGCCGGGGTCTGGGGCAGCGGCGACCACGCCGCCTACGCGGCGGCCAACGCCCACCTCGACGCGCTCGCCGCGCACCGCCGCGCCCGCGGCCTGGCCGGCACCTCCATCCCGTGGGGCGTGTGGGCCGCGGCCAACGAGTGGGACGACGGCCACGTGCACGAGGGCGTCGACCCCGAGCGGGTGCGCAGGCAGGGCCTGCCGTTCCTGGACCCGGCACTGGCCGTCGAGGCCCTGGGCGAGGTGCTGGCCGCCGATGACACCGTCACGGCCGTCGCCGACGTCGCGTGGGACCGGTTCGTCCCGGTGTTCACCTCGCTGCGCCCCAGCCCGCTGCTGTCGCGCGTGCCGGAGGTCGCCGCGCTGGTCGAGGCCGAGGCGCGGCGGCCCGCCCCGGCCGCCACCGGCGGCCTGCGCGCCGAGCTCGCCGGTCTCGACCAGGCGGAGCGGACCCGGCAACTGGTCGAGGTGGTGCGCGTGCACGCCGCCGCCGCCCTGGGCCACGACGGCGTCACCGCCATCACGCCGCGCACCGCGTTCCGCGACCTGGGCCTGGAGTCGCTGACGGCGGTCGACCTGCGCAACCGCCTCAACGCCGCCACCGGGCTGCGCATCCCCACCACCGTGGTGTTCGACCACCCCAACGCGGTCGCGCTCGCCGCGCACCTGGACGCCGAGCTGTTCGGCCGCCAGGTCGTCACCACCGCACCGGCGAGGTCGGCCGCCGCCGGTGACGAGCCGATCGCCATCATCGGCATGGCCTGCCGGTTCCCCGGCGACGTCGCCGGCCCCGACGACCTGTGGCGGCTGCTCACCGCAGGGGGCGAGGGCATCACCGGCCTGCCCACCGACCGCGGTTGGGACGTCGAGACCCTCTACGACCCGGACCCGGACAGCCTCGGCACCACCTACGTCCGCGAGGGCGGCTTCCTGACCGGGATCGCCGACTTCGACCCCGCGTTCTTCGGCATCAGCCCGCGCGAGGCGGCGGCGATGGACCCCCACCAGCGGCTGCTGCTGGAGGTGGCGTGGGAAGCGGTCGAGCACGGCGGCATCGATCCGGCGTCGCTGCACGGCACCCGCACCGGCGTGTTCGCCGGGGTCAACCACCAGGACTACGTCGGCAGGTTGCGCGGCACCGACGACGTGTCCGAGGGACACCTGCTGGTCGGGAGCGCCGCGAGCGTCGTCTCCGGCCGGGTGTCCTACGCGCTCGGGCTGGAGGGCCCGGCCGTCACGGTCGACACGGCGTGCTCGTCGTCGCTGGTCGCCCTGCACATGGCCGCTCGGTCACTGCGCGCGGGCGAATCGGACCTCGCCCTCGCGGGCGGTGTCGCCGTGATGTCCACCCCCGGCGCGCTGATCGGCTTCAGCAGGCAGCGCGGCCTGGCCGCCGACGGGCGCTGCAAGGCGTTCGGCGCGTCCGCCGACGGCATGTCGCTGGCCGAGGGCGTCGGCGTCGTGCTGGTCACCCGGCTCTCCGAGGCCCGGCGGCGCGGCTACCGCGTGCTGGCCGTCGTCCGCGGCTCAGCGGTGAACCAGGACGGCGCGTCCAACGGCCTCACCGCGCCCAACGGGCTGTCGCAGCAACGGGTCATCCGGGAGGCGCTGGCCGACGCCGGCCTCGCCACGGCCGACGTGGACTACGTCGAGGCGCACGGGACCGGCACCGCGCTGGGCGACCCGATCGAGGCGCAGGCGTTGCTGGCCACCTACGGCCAGGACCGCTCGACCCCGCTGCTGCTCGGGTCGGTGAAGTCCAACATCGGGCACACCCAGGCCGCCTCCGGCATCGCCGGCGTCGTCAAGGCCGTCCTCGCGCTGCGGCACGGCGTGCTGCCCAGGACCCTGCACGCCGACGAGCCGAGCCCGCACGTGGACTGGTCGGCCGGCGCGGTGTCGCTGGTCGACGAGACCACGCCGTGGCCGCGCGTCGACCGGCCCCGCCGTGCCGGCGTCTCGTCGTTCGGCATGAGCGGCACCAACGTCCACCTGGTGCTGGAACAGGCACCCGAACCCGAACCCGAACGGCCGGACGACACCGGCGCACCCGTGCCGTGGGTGCTGTCCGGGCGCACGGCGGGCGCGCTGCGGGAGCAGGCCGCGCGGTTGCGCGACCGCCTCGACGGCGTCGACCACCGGCCCGCCGACGTCGCCCTGTCCCTCGCGACCACCCGCACCGCGTTCGACCAGCGCGCGGTGGTCGTGGGCGCTGACCTGGACACCCTGCGCGCCGGTCTCGACGCCCTGGCCGAGGACCGTCCCGCCGCACACCTGGTGCGGGGTGCGGCTGCTGATCCGGGTCGGGTGGTGTTCGTGTTCCCGGGTCAGGGTTCGCAGTGGGTCGGTATGGCTCTGGAACTGGCCGAGCAGTCCCCGGTGTTCGCGGAGCGGTTGAACGAGTGCGCCGCCGCGTTGGGGCCGTTCTGCGACTGGTCTTTGCAGGACGCGTTGCAGGGTCGTGTGTCGCTGGACCGGGTGGATGTGGTGCAGCCTGTTCTGTTCGCGGTGATGGTGTCGTTGGCCGCGTTGTGGCGTTCGTGGGGTGTTGAGCCTGCGGCGGTGATCGGCCATTCGCAGGGTGAGATCGCTGCTGCTTGTGTGTCGGGCGCGTTGTCGCTTGAGGATGCGGCGCGGGTGGTGGCGTTGCGGTCGCAGGTGTTGCGGCGGTTGGCGGGTCGCGGCGGCATGGTCTCGATTGCCGCGCCTGAAGCGGATGTCCAGGCCCGGATCGCGTTGTTCGGTGAGCGGATTTCGGTTGCGGCGGTGAATGGTCCGTCGGCTGTCGTCGTCTCGGGTGAGCCGGATGCGTTGGACGAGTTGGTTGCCTCGTGTGAGGCCGAGGGTGTTCGGGCGAAGCGGGTCGCGGTGGATTACGCGTCGCACTCGGCGCAGGTGGAGGAGTTGCGGGAGGAGTTGGCCGGGGTGTTGGCCCCGGTCGCGCCTCGCGTGGGTGCTGTGCCGTTGTACTCGACGCTCACCGGTGAGGTGGAGGACGGTTCGGGGCTGGATGCCGATTACTGGTTCCGCAACCTGCGTTCGACGGTCGGGTTCGCGGACGCGGTGGAGAAGCTGGCGGGTGACGGGTTCGGGGTGTTCGTGGAGTGCTCGCCGCACCCGATCCTGAGCATGGCGGTCCAGGAGCAGGCCGAGGACGTGATCGCGGTCGGTTCGCTGCGGCGTGACGACGGCGGACTGGACCGGATGCTGCTGTCGCTGGGCGAGGCCGTGGTGCGCGGCGTCACTCCGAAGTGGACGGACGTGGTCCCGCGCGGCCGGGTGGTCGAGCTGCCCACCTACGCCTTCCAGCACGAGCGGTACTGGTTGGACGCGGCGGACACCGGGACCGGTGACGTGTCGGCCACCGGGTTGCGCGCCGTGGAGCACCCGCTGCTGGGGGTCGGCGTTCCCCTGGCCGACGGCGGGGGGATCGTGCTGTCGGGCAGGGTCTCCACCGCCACCCACCCGTGGCTGGCCGACCACACCCTGCGCGGTCGCGTCCTCGTGCCCGGCACCGGGATGTTGGAGCTCGCCCTGCGCGCCGCCGACGAGGTGGGCTGCCCCCACGTCGAGGAGCTCACCCTGGCGACACCGCTGGTGCTGCCCGCGCACGGGGCGCTCGACGTGCAGGTGGCAGTGCGGGACACCGACGAGGACGGCCGGCGTCGGCTGGCCGTGCACTCCCGCCCCGCGGGCGGTGACGCGCAGTGGACCGAGCACGCCACCGGTGTGCTGGCCGAGCGGGCCCCCGACGCGCCGGCGGTCGACCCGGTGTGGCCGCCGGTGAACGCCACCGCGATCGGCCCGGACCCGCTCGACGCCGACGAGGTCTACTCGGCGTTCGCCAAGGCGGGTTTCGGCTACGGCCCGGTGTTCCGCGGGCTGCGCGGCGCGTGGCGCTCGGGTGACGCGATCCACGCCGAGGTCGTCCTGCCCGAACCGGGCCGGGGTGACGCCGCCGCGTTCGGCGTGCACCCGGCGCTGCTGGACGCGGCCCTGCACGCCGCGCTGCTCGACGTCCTGGACGGTGAGGGCGGCGGACTGCCGTTCTCGTGGAGCGGGGTGACCCTGTACGCCACCGGGGCCACCGCGTTGCGGGTCACCCTGCGACCCACCGGCCGCGACGCGATCTCGCTGGTCGCGGTGGACACCGCGGGCAGGCCGGTGCTGACCGTCGAGTCCCTGGTGTCGCGCAAGGTGTCGGAACGGGCGCTCGCGGACGCCGCGGTGCCCGACTCGCTGTTCCTGCCGACCTGGACGACCGCAGCCGCCGTGCCGCCGGCACCCGGCACCGTGATCGCCGAGCACGCCGACGCGGAGTCCTTGATCGCCGCGCTCGACGCGGGATCGGCGGCACCGGGGGTGGCGCTGTTCCGCCGGGGCCGCGACCGGGCGGGCGTCGGGGCGGACCTGCCCGCCCGCGCCCGCGACGCCGTGGTGGACGTCGTCGCCCTGCTGAGCCGCCTGCTGACCGACGACCGGCTCGCCGGCACCCGGCTGGTGCTGGTGACCTCACGGGCGGTCGCGGTCCGGGGTGAGGACGTGCCGGACCTGGCGCACGCACCGCTGTGGGGCCTGGTGCGCTCGGTGCAGGCGGAGCAGCCCGGCCGGGTGGTGCTGATCGACGTCGAGGACCTCGACGTGGACGTGACCGACGTGCTCGGCGTGACCGACGAGCCGCTGATGGCCGTGCGCGACGGCGAGGTGCTGGTGCCGCGGCTGTCCCGCGGCACGGCGGGCGAGGCCCTCGTGCCGCCGTCGGGTGGCGCGTGGCGGCTCGAAGCTCCTGTCCGGGGCACCCTGGAGTCCCTGACCTTGGTGGACCGCACCGACGAGGTGGCCGAACCCGGACCGGGTCAGGTGCGCGTCGCCGTGCGCGCGGCGGGCCTCAACTTCCGCGACGTCCTCATCGCGCTCGACATGTACCCGGAGGACGCGCAGCTCGGCGGCGAGGGCGCGGGCGTCGTCACCGCCGTCGGTCCCGACGTCACCGGGTTCGCGCCCGGCGACCGGGTGCTGGGCATGTTCACCGGCGGGTTCGGCGCGGCGGCCCTCGCGGATGCCCGGATGCTCGCGCCGATGCCGCCGGGCTGGTCGTTCGAGCAGGCCGCGGCCGTGCCGGTGGTCTTCCTGACCGCCTACTACGCACTGCACGACCTGGGCGGCCTCAAGAGCGGGGAGTCCGTGCTGGTGCACTCCGCCGCCGGCGGCGTCGGCATGGCGGCCGTGCAGCTGGCCCGGTACTGGGGCGCGGACGTCTACGGCACGGCGAGCCCCGCCAAGTGGCACGCCGTGCGGGCGCTCGGCGTGCCGGAGGACCACCTGGCGTCGTCGCGCACCCTCGACTTCGCCGATCGGTTCCCCCGGGTCGACGTGGTGCTGAACGCGCTCAGCGGCGACTTCGTGGACGCCTCCCTGCGCACGCTGGCCGAGGGCGGCCGGTTCCTGGAGATGGGCAAGACCGACATCCGCGACGCCGACGCGCTCGGCGTCGCCTACCGGGCGTTCGACCTGCTCGCCGACGCCGGACCCGCACGGGTGGGCGAGATCCTGGCCGAGGTGCTGGCCCTGTTCGACGCGGGCGCGTTGCACCACCTGCCCGCCAGGACCTTCGACGTCCGCCGGGCCCGCGACGCGTTCCGGTGGGTCAGCCACGCCCGGCACACCGGCAAGGTCGTCCTCACCACCCCCGCGCCGCTCGACCCGGCCGGAACGGTCCTGATCACCGGTGGCACGGGCGCGCTCGGTGGGCTCCTCGCCCGGCACCTGGTCACCCGCCACGGGATGAGGCACCTGCTGCTCGTCAGCCGTTCCGGCCCCGGCGCGCCCGGCGCGGACGCCCTGGTGGCCGAACTGCGGGAGCTGGGTGCGCGGGTCCGCGTGGCGGCGTGCGACGTCGCCGACCGCTCGGCGCTGGCCGCGCTGCTCGCCGAGGTGCCGCCCGCCCACCCGCTCACCTCGGTCGTCCACGCGGCGGGCGCGCTCGCGGACGGCACCCTCGACTCCCTCACCCCGGAACGGGTCGAGGTGGTCCTGAGGGCGAAGGTGGACGCCGCGGTGGCGCTGCACGAGCTGACCGTCGACGCCGACCTGTCCGCGTTCGTGCTGTTCTCCGCGGCGGGCGCCACGCTGGGCAGCCCCGGCCAGGGCAACTACGCGGCGGCGAACGCCTTCCTCGACGCCCTGGCGGCGCACCGGCGGGCGCACGGGCTGCCCGCGCAGTCCCTGGCCTGGGGGCTGTGGGACCGGGTCGGCGGGCTCACCGCAGGCGTGGACCGCGGCCGGCTCGCCCGCGGCGGCGTGCTGGCGCTGTCCGACGCCGACGCGCTCGACCTGTTCGACGCGGCGGTGCGGCTGGACGAACCGGTGCTGGTGCCGGTCCGGCTCGACCTGTCCCCGCGCGACACCGTCGCCCCGGTGCTGCGCGGCCTGGTCCGCACCCGGTCCACCCGGCGCGCCGCCGAGACGGCCGCGAGCGACGGCTCGCTCGCCCAGCGACTCGCCGGGCTCGCGCCGGGACCGCGGTCGGACCTGGTGCTCGACCTGGTGCTCGACCACGTCGCCACGGTGCTCGGGTTCTCCCACCGCGCCCAGGTCGAACCCCTGCGGCCGTTCAAGGACGTCGGGTTCGACTCGCTGACCGCGGTGGAGCTGCGCAACCGCCTCAACGCCGAGACCGGGCTGCGGCTGCCCGCGACCCTGGTGTTCGACCACCCGACACCGCGCGAACTCGCCGACCACCTGCTGGTCGAGCTGTCGGACACCTCCGCGCCGGTCCCCGTGCCCGCACGGGACGCGGCGGCCCTGCTGGCCGACCTGGACCGCGTCGAGGCCGTCCTGGACGGCGCGGCGCTCGACCTGGGCCCGGAAGCCGGCGGCGAGGTCACCGCCCGACTGCGCTCGCTGCTGTCGCGGTGGACCGCGGCCGTGGAGCCCCTCGACGACCCGGACCCCGATTCCGACCTCGCCGCCCGACGCCTGGAAGACGTCGGCGACGAGGACATCTTCGACTTCATCGATCAGCGCTTCGGTCGCTCGGAAAGCGTGTGAGGCAACCATGACCGACCAGAAGAAGCTGCACGACTACCTGCGCCGCGTCACCGCAGAGCTGGAGGACACCAGCGACCGCCTGCGCGAGGCCGAGCTGCGCGACGGCGAGCCCATCGCCATCGTCGCCGCGGCCTGCCGGTACCCCGGCGGGGTGCGCTCGCCGGAGGACCTGTGGCGGCTCGTGGCCTCCGGCGGCGACGCGGTGACGCCGTTCCCCGAGGACCGGGGCTGGCCCGCCGACCTTCACCACCCCGACCCGGACCACCCCGGCACGTCCTACGTGCGCCACGGCGGCTTCCTGCACGACGCCGCCGGGTTCGACCCCGGCCTGTTCGGGATCTCGCCGCGCGAGGCGCTGGCGATGGACCCGCAGCAGCGGCTGCTGCTGGAGGTCACGTGGGAGGTCTTCGAACGCGCGGGCATCGACCCCCTGTCGTTGCGCGGCAGCGACACCGGCGTCCTCGTCGGCGCGGCCTACTCCGGCTACGGCTCGGCCGCCTACGACGTGCCCGAGGGGGTCGAGGGGCACCTGCTCACCGGCAACGCGGGCAGCGTCGTGTCCGGCCGCCTCGCCTACACCTTCGGCCTGGAGGGGCCCGCCGTCACCGTCGACACGGCGTGCTCGTCGTCGCTGGTCGCGCTGCACCTGGCGGTCACCGCCCTGCGCCGGGGCGACTGCTCGCTGGCCGTCGCGGGCGGTGTCGCGGTCATGCCGACCCCCGAGGTGTTCACCGCGTTCAGCAGGCAGCGCGGGCTCGCCGCGGACGGCCGCTGCAAGCCCTTCGCCGCCGCGGCCGACGGCACGGGGATGGGTGAGGGCGTCGGCCTGCTGCTGCTGGAACGGCTCTCGGTCGCCCGCCGCAACGGCCACCGCGTCCTCGCCCTGGTGCGCGGCACCGCCGTCAACTCCGACGGCGCGTCCAAC
Organism: Actinosynnema sp. NPDC051121; assembly: GCA_040689555.1. GTDB lineage: Bacteria > Actinomycetota > Actinomycetes > Mycobacteriales > Pseudonocardiaceae > Actinosynnema. Next base: position 13,171 of record JBFBCZ010000039.1, read on the forward strand.
GGCCTCACCGCGCCCAACGGCCCGTCGCAGCGCCGCGTGATCCGCAAGGCGCTGTCCGCGGCCCGACTGCCCGCCCACCAGGTCGACCTGGTGGAGGCGCACGGCACCGGCACGACCCTGGGCGACCCGATCGAGGCGCAGGCGCTGCTGGCCACCTACGGCCAGGAGCGCGACGAGCCGCTGTGGCTGGGTTCGGTGAAGTCGAACATCGGGCACACCCAGGCGGCAGCCGGTGTCGCCGGGATCATCAAGGTCGTGGAGGCGCTGCGCCACGGCGTGCTGCCCGCCACGCTGCACGTGGACGAGCCGTCACCGCACGTGGACTGGAGCAAGGGCAACATCCGCCTGCTGACCGAGGCCAGGCCGTGGCCGGAGCTGGACCGGCCGCGCCGGGCGGCGGTGTCGTCGTTCGGGATCAGCGGCACCAACGCGCACGCCGTGGTGGAGCAGGCACCGGCGCCGAAGCCGCTGCCGGACCGCGCCGCGCCGGCCGGGGTGGTGGCGTGGCCGCTGTCCGGCCGCACCCCGCGGGCGCTGCGCGACCAGGCCGCCCGGCTGGCCGCGCACCTGCGGGCCAACCCCGACCTGGACCCGCGCGACGTGGGGTTCTCGCTGGTCACCGGCCGCGCCGCGCTGGCACACCGCGCGGTGGTCGTCGGCTCGTCGCGCGAGGAGCTGGCGGCGGGGCTGGACGGCGTCGACAGCCGGGGTGAGGCCGTTCGCGGTGGGACGGCGTTCCTGTTCACTGGTCAGGGTTCGCAGCGGGTGGGGATGGGGCGTGGTTTGGCTGCGTCGTTCCCGGTGTTCGCTGAGGCGTGGGACGAGGTGTTGTCCCACTTCCCGGCTCGGGTGCGGGAGGTCCTGTCCTCGGACGATGCCCGGATCGATGAGACGGAGTTCGCTCAGCCTGGTTTGTTCGCCGTCGAGGTGGCGTTGTCTCGGCTGTTCGCTTCCTGGGGCGTGACGCCTGATGTGGTGGTGGGTCACTCGGTCGGTGAGGTCGCTGCCGCGCACGTCGCCGGTGTGTTCTCGCTGGCGGATGCCTGTCGTGTCGTGGTGGCGCGGGGTGCGTTGATGCAGGCGCTGCCTCGCGGTGGGGCGATGGTGGCTGTGGAGGCAGCTGAGGGCGAGCTGTCGTTGCCCGAGGGCGTGTCCCTGGCGGCGGTGAACGGGCCGCGTTCGGTGGTGCTCTCCGGCGACGAGGAGCCGGTGCTCGCGTTGGCGGCCGGGTTCGCGGCGCAGGGGCGGAAGACCAAGCGGCTTGCGGTGAGTCACGCGTTCCACTCGGCGCGCATGGACGCGATGCTGGACGAGTTCCGGGCCGTGGTGTCGTCGGTGTCGTTCGCCGAGCCTGAGATCACTTTCGTGTCCACTGTGGACGGTGGTTCGATCGTGGATCCCGAGTACTGGGTGCGCAACGTGCGGCAGACGGTCTGGTTCGCGGATGCGGTCGCGCGGTTGCAGGGTGTGGTGCGTTGTGTGGAGATCGGGCCGGACGCGGTGTTGACCGTGTTGGTGCCGGACCTGCCCTGTGCCCCCGCGCTGCGTGCCGACCGGGACGAGGCGGTCACCGCCGTCTCCGCCTTGGGCTCCGTGCACGTCACGGGCGGTGCGGTGGACTGGTCGAGCCTGCACGACGGCGGTCGGACCGTCGACCTGCCCACCTACGCCTTCCAACACGAGCGGTTCTGGCTCGACCCCCTGCCCGCGCGCACCAGCTCGCCCGCCGGGACGGAGACCTGGCTCTACCGCACCACCTGGCACACCACGTCCGTGCCTCCGACGACCTCGCTGCCCGCCGGGTGGGTCGTGCTCCACCACGACGCCGACGCGGTCCGTGCGCTGTGCGACCGGGGCGCGACGGCACTCCCGGTGCCGCAGGACGTGGATCGGGCGGCGCTGGCCGCCGTGCTGCGCGAGGCGGGTCCGGTCACGGGGGTCGTGGCCCTGCCCGGCACGCCCGCCGAGGCGCTGGCGCTCGTCCAGGCCGTCGGCGACGCCGGTGCGGGTGCCCGGTTGTGGTGCCTGGTTCCCGATGACGACTCTGACACCACCGAGGCCGTGGCAGGACTGGGGCGGTCGGCCGCGATCGAGGTCCCGGACCGCTGGGGCGGCCTGGTCCGGCTGCCCGCCGCACCGGACGCGCCCGCCTGGGACCTGGTCGCCGCCGTCCTCGGTGGCGACGAGGACGAGGTGGCGGTCCGGGCGGGCGAGGTCGTGGCACGTCGCCTCGTGCGGGTGGCCGGTGCGACCGAGCGGTGGACGCCGCGCGGCACCGTGCTGGTCACAGGCGGCACCGGCGCGCTGGGTGCCGAGGTGGCGCGCTGGGCCGCTCGCGCGGGCGCTGAGCGGCTGGTGCTGGTCAGCAGGCGCGGTCCGGACGCCCCCGGCGCGGACGACCTGGTGGCCGAGCTGTCGGCGACCGGTGTCGACGTGGTGGTCCGCTCGGCGGACGCCGCTGATCGCGATGCCGTCGCGGCCGTCGTCGCCGAGTTCCCGCCCGATTCCGTGGTGCACACGGCGGGCGTGCTGGACGACGGCGTGCTGGACGGGCTCACCGCCGAGCGGCTGGGCACCGCCTCCGCGCCGAAGCGGGACGCCGTCCGGGTGCTGGACGAGGTGACCGGCGACCTGGACGCGTTCGTGGTGTTCTCCTCGGCCGCGGCGACGTTCGGCGCGGCGGGTCAGGGCAACTACGCCGCCGCCAACGCCGAACTGGACGCCTTCGCCCGCCGCCGGACCGCCGAGGGGCACCCGACGACCTCCGTGGCGTGGGGGCCGTGGGCCGGCAGCGGCATGGCGGCCGACCGCAAGGCCGCCGAGCGCACCGCGCGCAGCGGGTTCACCCTGATGCCCGCCGACGCCGCGCTGGACGCGATGGCCGTCGCCGTCGGCTCCCGGCTGGCCGCGGTCACCGTCGCCGACGTCGACTGGGCCACCTTCGCGCCCGCGTTCACCGCCACCCGGCGCTCGTCGCTGCTCGACGGCGTGCGTGAAGCCCGCCGGGCACCCGCCGCCACCTCCGCCTGGGAGGACCGGGTGGCCGGCCTGCCCGAGGCCGAACGCGGTCGCGCGGCACTCGACCTGGTCCGCGAGATGGCGGCGGCCGTGCTGGGCCACGCCTCCGCCGCCGCGGTGCCCGCCACTACGGCGTTCCGGGACCTCGGGTTCGACTCGCTGACCGCGGTGGAGTTCCGCAACCTGCTGGGCTCGGCCACCGGGCTCGCCCTGCCCGCGACCCTGGTGTTCGACTTCCCGACCCCGGCGGACCTCGCGGACGAGCTGCTGCGCTCGACCCGCGGCCCCGCGCGGGTCGAGGTGCGGACCACGACCCGCCCCGACGACGAGCCGATCGTCATCGTCGGCATGGCCTGCCGCTTCCCCGGTGGGGTCACCACCCCCGAACAGCTGTGGGACCTGCTGGCCGCGGGTGGCGACGCCGTGTCCGGGTTCCCCGCGGACCGGGGCTGGGACCTCGACCGGCTGTTCCACCCCGACCCCGACCACCCCGGCACGTCCTACGTGCGCGAGGGCGGTTTCCTGCACGACGCGCCGCGGTTCGACGCGGAGCTGTTCGGGATCTCGCCGCGCGAGGCGCTGGCGATGGACCCGCAGCAACGGCTGTTGTTGGAGACGACCTGGGAGGTGTTCGAACGCGCCGGGATCGACCCGCGCTCGGTGCGCGGCACCGCCGGCGGCGTGTTCGTCGGGACCAACGGGCAGGACTACCTCCCCCTGATCACGGGGTCGACCGAGGTCGTCGACGGCTACATCGCCACCGGCATCGCCGCGAGCGTGGCGTCCGGCCGGCTCTCCTACGCGTTCGGCCTCGAAGGCCCGGCGATCACGGTGGACACGGCGTGTTCGTCGTCGTTGGTGGCGTTGCACCTGGCTGCGCAGGCGTTGCGCTCGGGTGAATGCGATCTGGCGTTGGCCGGTGGTGTGACGGTGATGTCGACCCCCGGCTCGTTCGTGGAGTTCTCGCGGCAGCGCGGCCTGGCCACGGATGGCCGGTGCAAGCCGTTCGCCGCGGCGGCGGACGGCACCGGGTGGGGCGAAGGCGTCGGGATGCTGCTGGTCGAGCGGTTGTCGGACGCGCGGCGGCTCGGTCATCCGGTGTTGGCGGTGGTGCGGGGCAGTGCGGTCAACCAGGACGGTGCGTCGAACGGGTTGACGGCTCCGAACGGTCCTTCTCAGCAGCGGGTGATCCGGCAGGCGTTGGCCAACGCCGGGCTTCGACCGTCCGATGTGGACGCGGTGGAGGCGCACGGCACGGGCACGACGTTGGGCGACCCGATCGAGGCGCAGGCGTTGATCGCCACCTACGGCCAGGAGCGCGACGAGCCGCTGTTCCTCGGGTCCGTTAAGTCCAACATCGGCCACACGCAGGCCGCCGCGGGTGTCGCCGGTGTGATCAAGATGGTGCAGGCCATGCGGCACGGCGTCCTGCCCCGCAGCCTGCACGTGGACGAGCCGACCCCGCACGTGGACTGGTCGTCGGGCGCGGTGGAGCTGATCACCGAGTCCCGTCCCTGGCCTGAGGTGGGCAGGCCGCGCCGGGCGGCCGTGTCGTCGTTCGGCGTGAGCGGCACCAACGCGCACGTGCTGCTGGAACACGTGGACGACGTGGGAACGGCCGTCGAAGAACGACCGGAGCCGTCCGCCGTGCCGTGGGTGCTGACCGCCGGATCACCGGCCGCGCTCACCGAGCAGGCCGCCCGCCTGCGCGCCGCGCTCACCGCCGACCTGCCCTCGATCGACGTCGCGCACGCGCTGGCGACCGGGCGGGCCGCGCTGCCGCACGGGGCCGTGGTCGTCGGGCGCGACCGGGACGCGCTCCTGGACGGCCTGTCGGCCCTGGCCCGCGACGAGCCCTCGCCTGCCGTGGTGCGGGGTGTGGCGGGTGAGCCGGGTCGGGTGGTGTTCGTGTTCCCGGGTCAGGGTTCGCAGTGGGTCGGGATGGCTCTGGAGTTGGCGGAGCAGTCGCCGGTGTTCGCGGCGCGGTTGGACGAGTGCGCTGCCGCGTTGGGGCCGTTCTGCGACTGGTCTTTGCAGGACGCGTTGCAGGGTCGTGTGTCGTTGGACCGGGTGGATGTGGTTCAGCCGGTGTTGTTCGCGGTGATGGTGTCGTTGGCGGCGTTGTGGCGTTCGTGGGGTGTTGAGCCTGCTGCGGTGGTGGGCCATTCGCAGGGTGAGATCGCGGCGGCCTGTGTCGCGGGCGCACTGTCGCTTGAGGATGCGGCGCGGGTGGTTGCGTTGCGTTCGCAGGTGTTGCGACGGTTGGCGGGTCGCGGCGGCATGGTGTCGGTGGCCGCCTCCGAGGCGGATGTCCGGGCCCGGATCGCGTTGTTCGGTGAGCGGATTTCGGTTGCGGCGGTGAATGGTCCGTCGGCTGTCGTCGTCTCGGGTGAGCCGGATGCGTTGGACGAGTTGGTTGCCTCGTGTGAGGCCGAGGGTGTTCGGGCGAAGCGGGTTGCGGTGGATTACGCGTCGCATTCGGCGCAGGTGGAGGAGTTGCGCGAGGAGTTGGCGGAGGTGCTGGCTCCGATCACGCCTCGCGTCGGTGGCGTTCCGTTGTACTCGACCCTGACCGGTGAGGTGGAGGACGGTTCGGCGTTGGATGCCGATTACTGGTTCCGGAACCTGCGTTCGACGGTCGGTTTCGCGGACGCGGTGGAGAGGTTGGTGGGTGACGGTTTCGGTGTGTTCGTGGAGTGCTCGCCGCACCCGTTGTTGACGATGGCGGTGCAGGAACAGGTCGAGAACGTGGTTGCGGTCGGTTCGCTGCGGCGTGACGACGGCGGCCTGGACCGGGTGCTGCTGTCCCTGGGTGAGGCCGTCGTGCGCGGGGTGGTCCCGGACTGGACGCGGGTCGTTCCCGGCGGTCGTCGGGTCGACCTGCCCACCTACGCGTTCCAGCGGCGTCGGTACTGGCCCGGCGCGGCCCGCGCCGCCGTCGGGACCGACCCGGTGGACGACCTGTTCTGGCAGACCGTGGAGCGCGGGGACCTCGACGCCCTGTCCGGCGCGCTGCACGTGGACTCCGACGCCGGCCTGGCCACGGTGCTCCCCGCGCTGGCGGCCTGGCGGCGGCGCGGGCGTGAGCTGTCCGCGCTGGACTCCTGGCGCTACCGCACGACCTGGCACCCGCTGGCCGACACCGACGGCGCGCTCACCGGTCGATGGCTCGTGGTGACACCGGCCGGGGTGGACGACGACTGGTGCGGGCAGGTCGTCACCGCCCTGGAGGCGGGCGGTGCCGAGGTGGTCCGCGCCGACGTGGCGGCAGGCGAGGAACCGGCCGTCGAAGGTGCGTGGACCGGCGTGGTGTCCCTGCTGGCGTTGGACACCGACCCGCTCGCGGATCACCCGGTGGTGCCCGCCGGCCTCGCTCGCACGACCGCGCTGATCCGCGCCCTCGCCGAGGTCGACGCGCCGCTGTGGTGCCTGACCCGGGGTGCGGTGGCCACCGGTCCCGGCGAGGTGCCGGACGTCACCGCGGCGCAGGTCTGGGGCCTGGGCCGGGTGGCCGCGCTGGAACACCCGCGCCGCTGGGGCGGCCTGCTGGACCTGCCCGGTGCGGTCACGGGACGGATCGCCGAACGCCTCGTCGGTGTCCTGTCGCGGGGTGACGGCGAGGACCAGGTCGCCGTGCGACCCTCCGGGGTGCTCGCGCGCCGGCTGGTGCGCGCCCCGCTCGGCGGGGTGCCGCCACGCCGGCAGTGGAAGCCGACGGGCACCGTGCTGGTGACCGGTGGCACGGGCGCGGTCGGCGGGCACGTCGCCCGCTGGCTCGCCGGGCGCGGCGCGCCGCACCTGCTGCTGGTCGGCAGGCGGGGCGAGCAGGCTCCCGGTGTCGCCGAACTGGCCGCCGAGCTGCGAGGTCTCGGGTCGGAGGTCACCGTCGCCGCCTGCGACACCGCGGACCGCGACGAACTCGCCGCGCTCCTGGACCGGCACCCGGTGACCGCGGTGTTCCACGCCGCCGGGGTGCTGGACGACTGCGTGCTCGACGGCCTCACACCGGAGCGGATGGCCACCGTGCTGCGGCCGAAGGTCGACGCCACCCGCGCCCTGCACGAGCTCACCCACGACCTCTCGGCGTTCGTGCTGTTCTCCTCGCTGGCCTCCACCACCGGTGGCGCGGGCCAGGGCAACTACGCCGCCGCCAACGCCCACCTGGACGCCTTCGCCGAGTGGCGGCGCGCCGAGGGGCTGACCGCCACGTCCATCGCGTGGGGCGCGTGGGGCGGCGGCGGGCTGGCCGAGGAGGGAGTGCGGGCACAGCGGATGCGCCAGGGCGGCTTGGACGCGATGGCGCCCGAGGCGGCCGTGGCGGCGCTGGAACAGGCGCTCGACCACGACGACGCGGTGCTGACCGTCGCGGACGTGGACTGGTCGCGTTTCGTGCCCGGGTTCACGGCCGCCCGCCCCAGCAGGTTGATCGGGACGATCCCGGAGGCCGCCGCGCTCGACACCGGCGCCGTCGAGGTGGGGGCCGCCGAGGTCGGCGGGCTGCGCGCCCGACTGGCCGGCGTGCCGGCACAGGCCGCGGCGGAACTGGTGCTGGACGAGGTCCGCGACCAGATCGCCGCCGTGCTCGGGCACACCGGGGGCGACCGCATCCCGCCCGAGCAGGCGCTGAAGGACCTCGGCTTCGACTCGCTCACGGCCGTCGACCTCCGCAACAGGCTCGGCGCGTCCTGCGGCCTCGACCTGCCCAGCACGCTGGTGTTCGACCACCCCACGGCGAACGCCATCACCCGGTTCCTGTGCGCGCGGCTGGTGGACGGCGCGGACCCGTCGGTCACCGCGCTGCGCGACCTCGAAGGCCTGGAGTCGGCGCTCGGCGCGGACGCGCTGGACGAGACCACCCGCACCCGGATCCTCATCCGATTGCGCGCGCTGCTCGCCGACGACACCTCCGCCGAGGTCGGCGAGGGGACCGCCGACGCGCTCGACGACGCCACCGACGACGAGATGTTCACCCTGCTCGGCACCAAGTTCGGCATCTCCTGACCGCGCCGCCGCGGTCCGGGACCAACCGAGCGACCACCTGAAGGAACCGCCGATGTCGAACGAAGAGAAGCTCCGCCACTTCCTCAAGCGCGCCACCGCCGAACTCGACGCCGCGCACGAGAGGCTCCGCGTCGCCGAGGGCCGCTCCAGCGAACCGATCGCGATCGTCGGCATGGCGTGCCGCTTCCCCGGCGGGGTGAGCACCCCCGAGCAGCTGTGGGACCTGGTCGCGAGCGGCTCGGACGCGCTGTCGGACCTGCCCTCCGACCGGGGGTGGGACGTCGAGGGCCTCTACGACCCCGACGGCGAGCGCCCCGGGACCTTCTACGCCCGGCGCGGCGGCTTCGTCCACGACGCGGCCGAGTTCGACCCGGCGTTCTTCGGCATCTCGCCGCGCGAGGCGGTCGCGATGGACCCCCAGCAGCGGCTGCTCCTGGAGACGTCGTGGGAGGCCCTGGAACGGGCCGGGATGGACCCGGTGTCGTTGCGGGGCAGCGACACCGGCGTGTTCGTGGGCACGAACGGGCAGGACTACACCAGCCTGGTCGTGGCCGCGGGCACCGCCGTCGACGGTCACCTGCTCACCGGCAACGCCGCCAGCGTGGTGTCCGGCCGGGTCGCCTACACCCTCGGCCTGGAGGGGCCGACGGTGTCGGTCGACACCGCGTGCTCGGCGTCCCTGGTGTCCCTGCACCTGGCCGTGCAGGCGCTGCGGGCGGGGGAGTGCTCGCTCGCGCTCGCCGGCGGCGCGACCGTGATGGCGACGCCCGCGCTGTACGTGGAGTTCTCCCGGCAGCGCGGCATGTCCGGTGACGGACGCTGCCGAGCCTTCGCCGACGCCGCAGACGGCACGGGGTGGGGCGAGGGCGCGGGCATGCTCGTGCTGGAGCGGCTGTCGGACGCGGTGCGCAACGGGCACTCGGTGCTGGCGGTGGTGCGGGGCAGCGCGGTGAACCAGGACGGCGCGTCCAACGGCCTCACCGCGCCCAACGGACCGGCCCAGCAGCGCGTGGTCCTGCGCGCCCTGGCCAACGCGCGCCTGCGCCCGGCGGACGTGGACGTGGTCGAGGCGCACGGGACCGGCACGAAGCTGGGTGACCCGATCGAGGCGCAGGCCCTGCTGGCGACCTACGGCCAGGACCGCTCGACCCCGCTGCTGCTCGGGTCGGTGAAGTCGAACATCGGGCACACCCAGGCGGCGGCGGGCGTCGCCGGTGTCATCAAGATGGTCATGGCGCTGCACCACGGCGAGCTGCCGCGCACCCTGCACGTCGACCGGCCGACCACGCAGGTGGACTGGACGGCCGGCGCCGTCGAACTGCTCACCGAGCACCGGACCTGGCCCGAGGTCGACCGACCGCGCCGGGCCGGGGTGTCCGCGTTCGGCGTGAGCGGCACCAACGCCCACGTCGTGCTGGAGCAGGCACCCGCCGCCGAGACCGCCCCCGAACCCGCCCCCGGGACCGGGGTCGTCCCCTGGCCGCTGTCGGCGCGCTCCCCGGAGGCGCTGCGGGCCCGGGCCGCCGCCCTGCGCGCGGCCCTGACCGGCCGCGACTGGTCGCCGCTGGACGTCGGGTTCTCGCTGGCGAAGACCCGGTCGGCCTTCGAGCACCGCGCGGTGGTCGTGGGGTCGTCGCGCGAGGAGCTGCTGGCGGGCTTGGATGCCGTGGACAGCCGTGGTGCTGTGGTCCGTGGTGGTACGGCGTTCTTGTTCACGGGTCAGGGTTCGCAGCGGGTGGGGATGGGTCGCGGGCTTGCTGCGGTGTTCCCGGTGTTCGCTGAGGCGTGGGGCGAGGTGTTGTCGCACTTCCCGGCCGAGGTTCGGGAGGTCTTGTCGTCGGATGACCCTCGGATTGATGAGACGGAGTTCGCTCAGCCTGGTTTGTTCGCGGTTGAGGTTGCGTTGTCGCGGTTGTTCGCGTCGTGGGGTGTGACGCCGGATGTCGTGGTGGGTCATTCGGTGGGTGAGGTCGCGGCTGCTCACATCGCGGGTGTGTTCTCGCTTGAGGATGCCTGTCGGTTGGTGGTGGCGCGTGGTGCGTTGATGCAGGCGTTGCCGCCTGGTGGGGCGATGGTGGCGGTGGAGGCCGCTGAAGACGAGATCACGCTGACCGAAGGCGTGTCGTTGGCGGCGGTGAACGGGCCTCGCTCGATTGTGTTGTCGGGTGATGAGGAGTCGGTGTTGGCGCTGGCGGAGGGTCGGCGGAGCAAGCGGCTGTCGGTGAGTCATGCGTTCCACTCGGCTCGCATGGACGCGATGTTGGATGACTTCCGGGCTGTGGTGTCGTCGGTGTCGTTCGCCGAGCCCGAGATCACTTTTGTGTCCACTGTGGACGATGGTTCGGTGGCGGATCCGGAGTACTGGGTTCGTAATGTGCGGCAGACGGTGCGGTTCGCGGACGCGGTCGGGCGGTTGCGGGGTGTGGTGCGGTGTGTGGAGATCGGTCCGGATGCGGTGTTGACCGCGCTGGTGCCGGATCTGCCGTGTGCTCCGGCGTTGCGTGTCGGTCGGGATGAGGCGGTCACCGCCGTGTCGGCTTTGGGTGCGGTGTACGCGACGGGCGGATCGGTGGACTGGTCGGCCCTGCACGAGGGTGGCCGGACCGTGGACCTGCCCACCTACCCCTTCCAACGCCGCCGCTACTGGGTCGAACCCGAAGTGACGGCACCCGTCGCCGACCCGCTCGACGCGGCCTTCTGGACCGCCGTCGAACGCGCCGACCTGGACACCCTCGCGGGCACCCTCGACGTGCCCGCCGACTCCCTGCACGACGTCGTGCCCGCCCTGGCCACCTGGCGACGCCGCCGGCACGAGGACGCGACGGTGGACGCCTGGCGCTACCGGGTGTCGTGGACTTCCGTGACCGTGCCGCCGACCGCGCTGTCCGGGACGTGGCTGCTGCTCGCACCCACCGGCCACGACCTCACGTCCGCCGTCGCCGACGCCCTGCGCTCGGCGGGCACCGACCCGGTCGTGCTCGACGTGCCGACCGACGCCGCCGACCCCGACGGTGCGCTGCGGGACGCCCTCGCCGGCGCACCGCGGCCGACCGGCCTGCTGTCCCTCCTCGCCCTGGACGAGACCCCGGTGGCGGAGCGCGGATCGCTCACCCGGGGCCTGCGCGCCACCCACGCCCTGGTGCGGGTGCTCGTGGACGACCAGGTGGCGGCTCCGCTGTGGTGCGCCACCAGCGGCGCGGCGGCGGCCACCTCCACCGATCCCGCGCCGTCCCCGGCCGCCGCGGCGGTGTGGGGCTTCGGCCGGGCCGTCGCCCTGGAGCAGCCCCGGACCTGGGGCGGGTTGATCGACCTGCCGGGCGACCTGGACGGCCGCGTCGCCGCCGACCTGGGCGCGGTCCTGGCCCGGGGCGACGAGGACCAGGTCGCCCTGCGCGCGAGCGGGGTGCACGCCCGCCGGCTTCTGCGGGCCGTGCCGGCTCCCCGGAACACCTGGCGGCCCGAAGGTACCGTGCTGATCACCGGTGGTCTCGGCGCGGCGAGCGCGCACGTCGCCCGCTGGTGCGCCGGCCAGGGCGCGGAACACCTCGTGCTGCTCGGCAGGCGCGGCGAGGACACCCCCGGAGCCGACGAGCTGCGCGCCGAACTGGTCGCGGCGGGTGCGCGGGTCACCATCGCCGCCTGCGACGCCGCCGACCGCGACGCCCTCGCCGCCGTCCTCCGCGAGCACCCCGTGGACGCCGTCGTGCACACGGCGGGTGTCCTGGACGACGGCGTGGTCACGTCGTTGACCGATGACCGGGTGGCGGCCGTGCTGCGGCCGAAGGTGGCGGCGGCCCACGCGCTCGACGAACTGACCCGTGACCGGGAGCTGTCGGCGTTCGTCCTGTTCAGCTCGCTGTCGGGGGTCACCGGCAGCGCCGCCCAAGCCCACTACGCCGCCGCCAACGCCGCACTGGACGCGCTGGCCGAGCGCCGCCGCGCCGAAGGGCTGCCCGCGACCGCCATCGCCTGGGGCGCCTGGGGTGGCGGTGGCATGGCCGCGGCGGGCGCCGCGGCGAGCAGGGTGGACCGGGGCGGTCTCGCCCCGATGCCGCCCGCCGAGGCCGTGCACGCCCTGTCCCGCGCGGTCGCCGGTGGGGACGCCTGCGTCGTCGTCGCCGACATCGACTGGTCCCGGCTGGCACCCGGCCTGGCCGCCGTGCGCCCCAGCCCGCTGCTGGCCGACCTGCCCGAGGCGCGCGCCGTCCTCGGCGAGCCCCGGGCCGCGACCGACGACCTGGCGGCGCTCTCCCCCGAGCGGCGCGCCGCCCAGCTCCAGGACCTGGTCCGCGCCCACACCGCGACCGTCCTGGGCTACGACTCGGCCGATGCGGTGCCCGCCGACCGGGCGTTCCGCGACCTGGGCATCGACTCGCTCACCGCGGTGGAACTGCGCAACGCGCTCACCGGCAGCACCGGCCTCGCCCTGCCCGCGACCCTCGTCTTCGACTTCCCGACCCCGGACGACCTGGCCCGTCACCTCGCCGGCCGGTACACCGGGGCCGAGGTCGCCGAGGTCGCCGACCGGCCGCGCCACGACCCGGACGAGCCCGTCGCGATCATCGCGATGACCTGCCGCTTCCCCGGCGGCGTCGGGTCGCCGGAAGACCTGTGGCGGCTGGTGGAGTCAGGGGGCGACGCCCTCTCCGGGTTCCCCGCGGACCGGGGCTGGGACCTCGACCGGCTGTTCCACCACGACCCGGACCACCCCGGCACCTCCTACGCCGCCGAGGGCGGGTTCTTGCACGGTGTGGGGGAGTTCGACGCGGAGTTGTTCGGTGTTTCGCCGCGTGAGGCGTTGGCGATGGATCCGCAGCAGCGGTTGTTGTTGGAGACGTCGTGGGAGGCGTTCGAGCGGGCGGGGATCGATCCGCGTTCGGTGCGGGGTAGTGCGACGGGTGTGTTCGTCGGCACCAACGGCCAGGACTACGCCACCCTCCTGGGCGGTGACCTGACCGAGCACGGCGGCTACCTGGCCACCGGCAACGCGGCCAGCGTGGTGTCCGGCCGGGTGTCGTACGCGTTCGGGTTGGAAGGACCCGCCGTCACCGTCGACACGGCCTGTTCGTCGTCATTGGTGGCGCTGCACCTGGCGGCCCAGTCGTTGCGCTCGGGCGAGTGCGACCTGGCGCTGGCCGGCGGTGTGACGGTCATGTCCACCCCGGCGGTGTTCGTGGAGTTCTCGCGGCAGCGCGGGCTGGCCACGGACGGCCGGTGCAAGGCGTTCGCGGCGGCGGCGGACGGCACGGGGTGGGGCGAAGGCGTCGGCCTGCTCCTGGTCGAGCGGTTGTCCGACGCCCGTCGTCGGGGCCACGAGGTGCTGGCCGTGCTGCGGGGCAGTGCGGTGAACCAGGACGGTGCGTCGAACGGGTTGACGGCTCCGAACGGTCCGTCGCAGCAGCGGGTGATCCGGCAGGCGCTGGCCAACGCGGGCCTGCGTCCGTCCGATGTGGACGCGGTGGAGGCGCACGGCACGGGCACGGTCCTGGGTGACCCGATCGAGGCGCAGGCGTTGCTGGCGACCTACGGCCAGGACCGGGACGAGCCGCTGTGGTTGGGGTCGATCAAGTCGAACATCGGTCACACCCAAGCGGCGGCGGGTGTCGCCGGGGTCATCAAGATGGTGTTGGCGATGCGGCACGGCGTGCTGCCCAAGACCCTGCACGTGGACGAGCCGACCCCGCACGTGGACTGGTCCTCCGGTGCCGTGCGGCTGCTCACCGAGTCCCGGCCGTTCGCGCCGGTCGACCGACCGCGACGGACGGCCGTGTCGTCGTTCGGCGTCAGCGGCACCAACGCCCACGTCGTCATCGAACAAGCCGCACCGGTTCCCGCGCCCGACCGGGGCGTGCCCCCGACCCACCCGGTGCCGTGGGTGCTGTCCGGGCACACCGCCCAGGCGGTGCGCGAGCAGGCCGTCCGGCTGGCCGCGACCCTCGACCCGGCCGACGACCGGGTCCCGTGCGACGTGGGCCTGTCGCTCGCCACGACCCGGGCCGCGCTGGAGCACCGCGCGGTCGTGGTCGGCTCGACCGCGGCCGAACTGCTCGACGGGTTGCGCTCGGCGCGCGTCACGGCCACCGTCGCCGGGCGCACGGCGTTCCTGTTCTCCGGTCAGGGTTCGCAGCGACCGGGTGCCGGACTGGCGCTGCGGGCGGAGTTCCCGGTGTTCGCGGAGGCGTTCGACGAGGTGCTGTCGCACTACCCCGCCGAGGTGCGCGAGGTGCTGTCCTCGGACGACCCCCGGATCGATGAGACCGGTTTCGCGCAGCCCGGCCTGTTCGCGGTGCAGGTGGCGTTGTCGCGGTTGTTCGCGTCGTGGGGTGTGACGCCGGACGCGGTGGCCGGTCACTCGGTGGGTGAGGTCGCTGCCGCCCACGTCGCCGGGGTGTTGTCCTTGGCGGACGCGTGTCGTCTGGTGGTGGCGCGTGGTGCGCTGATGCAGGCGTTGCCTGCTGGTGGGGCGATGGTGGCGGTGGAGGCGGCCGAGGGCGAGCTGTCGTTGCCCGAGGGTGTGTCGCTGGCGGCGGTGAACGGTCCTCGTTCGGTCGTGCTCTCCGGTGACGAGGAGCCGGTGCTGGCATTGGCGGGGGAGTTCGCGGCGAAGGGTCGTCGGACGAAGCGGTTGACGGTGAGTCACGCGTTCCACTCGGCGCGCATGGACGCCATGCTGGACGACTTCCGGGCCGTGGTCGCCACGATCCCCCTGCGGGAACCCACCCTCACCTTGGTGTCCACCGTGGCGGGCGGGTCGGTCGCGGACCCCGAGCACTGGGTGCGGCAGGTGCGTGAACCGGTCCGGTTCGCCGACGCCGTGGCCGGCCTGGAGGCGGCGGGTGCCCGCAGGTTCCTGGAGATCGGCCCGGACGCGGTGCTGACCGCGCCGGCGCAGGACTGCGTCACCGACGACCGCGCGGTGTTCGTGCCGTCGCTCAGGGCCGGGACCGCCGAGCCGACCGCCGTCGTCACCGCGCTCGGCGCGCTGCACGCGGCCGGCCGCGAGGTCGACTGGGCCACGTTCTTCGCGGGCACCGGTGCCCGGATCGCACCGCTGCCCACCTACGCCTTCCAGCACCGCCGCTTCTGGCCGGAGCCCCGCACCCCCGAACCCGCGGGCGACGCCGAGTTCTGGGCCGCCGTCGAACGGGGCGACACCGAAGCCCTCGCGGCCTGGCGGCGTCGCGCCGACACCGGCCGGCAGGCCCGCGACTGGCACTACACCGAGAGCTGGGTGCCCGTCCCGGCCGCGCGACCCCGTTCCCTGGACGGCTGGGCCGTGGTGCACCCGGAGGGCGACGAGCGCGGGGTGGCGGCACTGCGCGCCCGAGGTGCGGTGGCCGTGCCGACGCCCGCCGGCGCGCAACGCGACCAGTTGGCAGGGCTCCTGCGCGCGGTGGACGCCCGCGCCGGGGTGGTGTCGCTGCTGCCGTCCGCCGCGGACGTCCTCGTGCTGCTCCAAGCCGTCGGTGACGCCGACCCGGGCGGCCGGCTGTGGTGCGTGACCGACGACGACGGCGCGGCGGGACTCGGTCGCACCGCCGGGCTGGAGCTGCCCGACCGCTGGGGCGGCCTGATCCGCCTCGACGGGTCGGACGACTGGGACCTGGTCGCCTCGGCCCTGGGCGACGAGGAGGACGAGGTCGCGGTGCGCGACGGCGGTCTGGTCGCCCGAAGGGTGGTGCGGGTGCCGTCGCCGGGCTCCGGGTGGACGCCGCGCGGCACGGTCCTGGTCACCGGTGGCACGGGCGCGCTGGGCGCGCGGACCGCGCGGTGGCTGGCCGGTCAGGGCGTCGAACGCCTGGTGCTCCTCAGCCGTCGGGGCGTCGACGCACCCGGCGCGGCCGACCTCGCCGCCGAGCTGGCGGAGGCGGGCGCGGACGTGGTGCTGCGCGCGGTGGACGTGCTCGACCACGCCGCGCTGGCCGCGGTGGTGGCGGAGTTCCCGCCGGACGCGGTGGTCCACACGGCCGGTGTGCTGGACGACGGCGTGGTCGACGGGTTGACGCCCGAGCGCCTGGAGTCCGTGTCCGCGCCGAAGGCCGGTGCGGCGCGGGTGCTGCACGAGGTGACGCGTGATCTGGACTTGGACGCGTTCGTGTTGTTCTCCTCGGCGGCGGCGACCTTCGGTGCGGCCGGGCAGGGCAACTACGCGGCGGCGAACGCGGAGCTGGACGCGCTGGCGCGGTCGAGGCGCGCGGAGGGCCTGCCGGCGACGTCGATCGCGTGGGGGCCGTGGGCGGAGGACGGCATGGCGGCCGGCGCGGCCGTCGCCGAACGCGGTGACCGCACCGGGATGCGCCCGCTGGCGGGTGACCCGGCGTTGAGCGCGCTGTCCGCCGCGGTCGGCTCCGGGCTGCCCGTGGTGACGGTCGCGGACGTGGACTGGGAGCGGTTCGCGCCCGCCCTGGCGGCCTTGCGTCCCCGGCCGCTGCTCGACGGCATCCCCGAGGCGCGCGAAGCGCTGCGCGCCGTCACCGGGCACGACGACCTGCGCGCCCAGCTCGCCGCGCTGCCCCCCGCCGAGGGTGACCGCGTCGTGCTCGCCCTGGTGCGCGACACCGCGGCGGCCGTGCTCGGCCACGACACCGCCGCCGCCGTCCCGGCCGACCGGGCGTTCCGCGACCTGGGGTTCGACTCGCTGACCGCGGTGGAGCTGCGCAACCTGCTCGCCGCCGCCACCGGGCTGGCCCTGTCCGCGGGGCTGGTGTTCGACCACCCGACCCCGACCGCGCTGGCCGGGGAGCTGCTGCGGTTGCTCGGCGCGCGCGAGGTGGCCGCCGCCGAGGTGACCGCGCACCGCGACTCCGACGAGCCGATCGCCGTGGTCGCGATGGCGTGCCGGTTCCCGGGCGGCGTCGGCACCCCGGAACAGCTCTGGGAGCTGCTGCGCTCGGGTGGTGACGCGGTGAGCGCGTTCCCCTCCGATCGCGGCTGGGACACCGCGCTGCTGCACGGCACCGGGGACGGCGACGGCCTGTCGCACACCGCCGAGGGCGGGTTCTTGCACGGTGTGGGGGAGTTCGACGCGGAGTTGTTCGGTGTTTCGCCGCGTGAGGCGTTGGCGATGGATCCGCAGCAGCGGTTGTTGTTGGAGACGTCGTGGGAGGCGTTCGAGCGGGCGGGGATCGATCCGCGTTCGGTGCGGGGTAGTGCGACGGGTGTGTTCGTCGGCACCAACGGCCAGGACTACGCCTCGCTGCTCATGGACGCCTCGCAGGACGTCGGCGGGCACATCGCCACCGGCAACGCGGCCAGCGTGGTGTCCGGCCGGCTGTCCTACACGTTCGGGCTGGAAGGACCCGCCGTCACCGTCGACACGGCGTGCTCGTCGTCGCTGGTGGCGCTGCACTGGGCCGCGCAGGCGTTGCGCTCGGGTGAGTGCGACCTCGCGCTGGCCGGTGGTGTGACGGTCATGTCCGCGCCCGGCGCGTTCATCGAGTTCTCGCGGCAGCGCGGGCTGGCGGCCGACGGCCGGTGCAAGGCGTTCGCGGCGGCGGCGGACGGCACCGGCTGGGGTGAGGGCGTCGGCCTGCTGCTGGTCGAGCGGTTGTCGGACGCGGTGCGCAACGGCCACCCGGTGTTGGCGGTGGTGCGGGGCAGTGCGGTGAACCAGGACGGCGCGTCGAACGGGTTGACGGCTCCGAACGGTCCGTCTCAGCAGCGGGTGATCCGGCAGGCCCTGGCCAACGCGGGCCTGCGAGCGTCCGATGTGGACGCTGTCGAGGCGCACGGCACCGGCACGACGCTCGGCGACCCGATCGAGGCCGAAGCGCTGCTGGCGACCTACGGCCAGGACCGGGACGAGCCGCTGTGGTTGGGGTCGGTGAAGTCGAACATCGGTCACACCCAAGCGGCGGCGGGTGTCGCCGGGGTCATCAAGATGGTGTTGGCGATGCGGCACGGCGTGCTGCCCAAGACCCTGCACGTGGACGAGCCGACCCCGCACGTGGACTGGTCCTCCGGCGGGCTCCGCCTGCTGACCGAGCCCGTCGCCTGGCCGGTGGCGGACCGGCCGCGTCGGGCGGGCGTGTCGTCGTTCGGGTTCAGCGGCACCAACGCGCACGTCGTGCTGGAACAGGCCCCACCCGTGACGCCGCGACCGGCCGGGGACGTGCCGGCCCACCCGTTGCCGTGGGTGTTGTCGGCGGCTTCGGAGCAGGCGCTGCGCGCACAGGCCGCCGGGCTGGACGCGCACCTCGCCGACGGCCACGCCCCCGAGCCGGCGGCGCTGGCCGTCGCGCTCGCCACGACCCGCGCCGCCCTGGAGCACCGCGCGGTCGTCGTGGGCGCCGGCGTGGACGACCTGCGGGCCGGGCTCGCGCGCGTCGCCTCGGGCACCGCGCCCACCGGCACCGCGGCCGGCGCGGGTTCCACCGCGTTCCTGTTCTCCGGTCAGGGTTCGCAGCGGATCGGCATGGGCCGCGGGTTGGCCGAGGTGTTCCCGGTGTTCGCGCGGGCGTGGGACGAGGTGCTGTCGCACTTCCCGGTCGAGGTGCGCGAGGTGCTGTCCTCGGACGACCCCCGGATCGACGAGACCGGTTTCGCCCAGCCGGGCCTGTTCGCGGTCGAGGTGGCTCTGACGCGGTTGTTCGCGTCCTGGGGTGTCACGCCCGGTGTCGTGGCGGGTCATTCGGTCGGTGAGATCGCTGCTGCCCACGTCGCTGGGGTGTTGTCATTGACGGACGCGTGTCGCCTGGTGGTGGCCCGTGGTGCGTTGATGCAGGCGCTGCCCTCCGGTGGCGCGATGGTGGCGGTGGAGGCGGCCGAGGACGAGCTTTCGTTGCCTGAGGGTGTGTCGTTGGCGGCGGTGAATGGTCCGCGTTCGATCGTGTTGTCGGGTGACGAGGAGCCGGTGCTGGCGTTGGCGGCGGAGTTCGCGGCCCGAGGGCGGCGGACGAAGCGGTTGACGGTGAGCCACGCGTTCCACTCGGCGCGCATGGACGCCATGCTGGACGACTTCCGCTACGTCGTCACCGGGCTGTCCTTCGACCCGCCGGTCCTGCCCGCGGTGTCCGCCGTGACCGCACGGCCGGTGGACCTGCTGTGGTGCGACCCGGAGCACTGGGTGCGGCAGGTGCGCGAGCCCGTGCGCTTCGCCGACGCCGTGCTCGACCTGGTCGACTCCGGCGTGCGCAGGTTCCTGGAGATCGGCCCGGACGCGGTGCTGACCGCGGTGGCGCAGGACGGCGTCACCGACG
Organism: Actinosynnema sp. NPDC051121; assembly: GCA_040689555.1. Classification (GTDB taxonomy): domain Bacteria; phylum Actinomycetota; class Actinomycetes; order Mycobacteriales; family Pseudonocardiaceae; genus Actinosynnema. The sequence goes on from JBFBCZ010000039.1 coordinate 32,388, forward strand.
AGGGCGCGGTGTTCGTCCCCGCGCTGCGGTCCGGGACCGCCGAACCCGAGGCCGTGGTCGCCGCGCTGGGCGCGCTGCACGTCCACGGCGTCGGGGTGGACTGGCAGGCCTTCTTCGGCCACGCCGGGGCGTCGTCCGTCGAGCTGCCCACCTACCCGTTCCAGCGCCGCCGCTACTGGCCCGAACACGTGGTCCGGGAGGCGGTGGTCGACCCGGTGGACGCCGAGTTCTGGGCCGTGGTCGACCGCGAGGACCTCGACGCCGTCGCCGACACCCTCGCCGTGGACCCCGAGCAGTTGCGCGTCGTCGTGCCCGCGCTGTCCGACTGGCGCAGGCGCAGGCGGGAGCAGCGGCCCGACCCGGTCCACTACGCCGACTCCTGGCTGCCCGTCGTGCTCGCCGGGGACGCGACCGTGACCGGCGTCGCCGTGCTGGCGCCCGGCGGTTGGTCGGTGGCCGACGCGCTGCGGGACCGCGGCGCCGCCGTCGTGGACGACGTGGCCGACCTCCCGGAGGGGACGATGTCGGTCGTCGTCCGGGCGGGCTCGTCCGCGGCCCTGCTGGCCGCCCTGCACTCCGCGCCGGCGGGCGTCCGGGTGTGGGCGGTCACCACCGGCGCGGTGTCCGCCCGTGCCGGGGACCCGGTGCGCGACCCGGCCCAGGCCGCCTGCTGGGGACTCGGTCGCGTCGCCGCGCTCGAGCTGCCCGACCGCTGGGGCGGTTTGGTGGACCTGCCCGACGACGCGGAGGACACCGGTCACCGGTTCGCCGCCGCGCTGGCCGCCGTCCTCGCCTCCGGTGAGCACGACGAGGTCGCGCTGAGGGCGGACGGCGTCCTGGCCCGCCGCGTGGTGCGGGCCGAACCGAGCGGGACGTGGACGCCGCGCGGCACGGTCCTGGTCACCGGCGGAACGGGCGCGTTGGGTGCCCACGTCGCCCGGTGGGCCGCCGGCGCCGGCGCCGAACGCCTGGTGCTGCTCAGCCGCCGGGGCGTCGACGCGCCCGGCGCGGCCGACCTGCTGGCGGAGTTGACCGCGCTCGGGGTGCAGGCGCACGCGGTGGCCTGCGACGTGGCCGACCGCGACGCGGTGGCCGCCGTGGTGGCGGAGTTCCCGCCGGACGCGGTGGTGCACGCGGCCGGTGTGCTCGACGACGGCGTCCTGGAGGGCATGACGCCCGAGCGCCTGGAGACCGTGTCCGCGCCGAAGGCGGGTGCGGCGCGGGTGCTGGATGAGGTGACGCGTGACCTGGACTTGGACGCGTTCGTGCTGTTCTCCTCGGCGGCGGCGACCTTCGGTGCGGCCGGGCAGGGCAACTACGCGGCGGCGAACGCGGAGCTGGACGCGCTGGCCCGGTCGAGGCGCGTCGAGGGCCTGCCGGCGACGTCGATCGCGTGGGGGCCGTGGGCGGAGGACGGCATGGCGGCCGGGGACGGGCTGGACCGGCGCTTCGACCGCAGCGGCCTGATCCCGCTCGCCCCCGACCGCGCCCTGCGCGCGCTGGCCCGGTGCGTGGCCTCCGGTCTCCCCGCGGTGACGGTGGCCGACGTGGACTGGGCGCGGTTCGCCCCCGCCTTCACCGCGGCCAGGCGCGGCAGGCTGCTCGACGCCATCCCGGAGGCCCGCGTCGAGGCACCGGCCGGGCAGGCGGGCGCACCGGTCCTGACCCGGCGGCTCGCGGACGCGCCCGCCGGTGACCACGAGCGGATCGTCCTGGAGCTGGTCCGGGAGACGGCCGCCGCCGTCCTGGGCCACGACTCCACCGCCGCGGTGCCGCCCGGCAAGGCGTTCCGGGACCTGGGGTTCGACTCGCTGACCGCGGTGGAGTTCCGCAACCTGCTGGGCTCCGCCACCGGGCTGGCCTTGCCGGCCACGGCCGTGTTCGACCACCCCACGCCCCGCGACCTCGCCCGGTTCACCCTGTCCGCCCTGGCACCGGAGGGAACCGCAGGCGTGCCCGCGCTCCTGCGCGAACTGGACCGGATCGAGCGCTCGCTGACCGAGGCGGCGACCGACACCCTCGACCGGGCCAGGGTGGCGCTGAGGCTGCGGTCCCTGCTCGACGCCTGGACCGAGCACGACCACGACCCCGAGCCCGCCGACGCCGCCGCCGAGAACCCCCTCTCGGTGGACACCGACGAGGAGTTGTTCGCGCTGATCGAGCGCAACATCGGCAAGCCGTGACCGCGTGGCCCCACCCCGATCCGCGGGGCGGGGCCACGCGCGGTCGTGTCAGGGTCTAGGGGGTCCGCATTCGGGGGGCCTAGGGGTTGTCGGTGCATTTCGCCGTCCATAGTGTGATGGCGAATTCGGAATCGGGCGCGGCCGGTTCCCCGCGAGGAATGGGGTGCGCACGAGCATCGCCCTGTGTCAGTCACAGGGGTCCGCCCCTGGTCCATCCCTGTCGGGGCCACCGCGGTGGCATTGTGAGGCTCCATTGCGGAGGGTGTCGCGGGATGGCGAACGAAGAAAAGCTCCGTGACTACCTGAAATTGGTCACGGCTGATTTGCAGCGCACTCGCCGGCAGTTGCGCGAACACCAGGAGGCCGACTCCGAACCGATCGCCGTCGTCGCCGCGGCGTGCCGCTTCCCCGGCGGCGTGCGGTCACCGGAGGACCTCTGGGACCTCGTCGCGCGCGGCGGTGACGCCCTCGGCCCGTTCCCCTCCGACCGCGGCTGGGACCTCGACGCGCTCGGCGATCCCGACCCCGACCGACCCGGCACCTCCCTGACCGGGGAGGGCGGGTTCCTCGACGGGGCCGGCGCGTTCGACGCCGACCTGTTCGGCATCTCCCCGCGCGAGGCCGTCGCCATGGACCCGCAGCAGCGACTGCTGCTGGAGATCTGCTGGGAGGCCTTCGAACGCGCCGGTGTCGACCCGCGCGGCGTGCGCGGTGAGCGGGTGGGCGTCTTCGCCGGCACCAACGGCCAGGACTACGCCACCCTGCTGCTCAACTCGCCCGCCGACGCCGAGGGCTACCTGGCCACCGGGAACTCCGCCAGCGTCCTGTCCGGGCGGGTCTCCTACTGCTTCGGACTGGAGGGCCCCGCCGTCACGGTGGACACGGCCTGCTCGTCCTCGCTGGTCACCCTGCACCTCGCGGCGCGGTCGCTGCGCGCGGGCGAGTGCACGATGGCGCTCGCGGGCGGCGTGACGGTCATGGCCACCCCCAACGGCTTCATCGAGTTCTCCCGGCAGCGCGGCCTGGCCTCCGACGGCCGCTGCAAGGCGTTCGCCGACGCCGCGGACGGCACCGGGTGGGGTGAGGGCGCGGGCGTCCTGCTGCTGGAACGCCTCTCCGACGCCCGGCGCAACGGCCACCCGGTGCTCGCGGTCGTCCGCGGCTCCGCGGTGAACCAGGACGGCGCGTCCAACGGTCTCACCGCACCCAACGGCCCCTCCCAGCAGCGGGTCGTCCTCCAGGCACTGCGCGACGCCGAGCTCGGCACCGACGACGTGGACGCCGTCGAGGCGCACGGCACCGGCACCACCCTCGGCGACCCCATCGAGGCGCAGGCGCTCATCGCCACCTACGGGCGGGAGCGCAACCCCGATCGACCCCTGTGGTTGGGGTCGGTGAAGTCGAACATCGGTCACACCCAGGCCGCGGCAGGGGTCGCGGGCGTGATCAAGGTGGTCCAGGCGCTGCGGCACGGCGTGCTGCCCAAGACGCTGCACGTGGACCGGCCCAGCACCCACGTGGACTGGTCGGCGGGTGCGGTGGAGCTGCTGACCGAGTCCCGTCCGTGGCCGGAGGTGGACCGGCCGCGGCGTGCCGGTGTGTCGTCGTTCGGCGTCAGCGGCACCAACGCGCACGTCATCCTGGAACAGGCCCCCGAGCCGGAGACGCCGGAACCGACGCCGGTGCGCGCCGGCGGGCCCGTGCCGTGGGTGCTCTCGGGCCGCACCGACGCCGCACTGCGCGACCAGGCGAGCCGACTGCTCGACCGGATCGCCGACGAACACCCGGAGGACGTCGCGCTCTCCCTGGCCGGCGCGCGGGCCGCGCTGGACCGCCGGGCCGTCGTGGTCGGCGCCGACCTCGCCGAGCTGACCGCGGCGGTGAGCGCGCTGGCTTCCGGCGCGGAGCACCCGGCGTTGGTGCGGGGCACGGCTGCTGATCCGGGCCGGGTGGTGTTCGTGTTCCCGGGCCAGGGTTCGCAGTGGGTGGGCATGGCCCGCGCGCTGGCTGATCAGTCGCCGGTGTTCGCGGCTCGGTTGGCGGAGTGCGCCGCGGCTTTGGAGCCGTTCTGCGACTGGTCCTTGACCGAGGCTTTGGCTGATCCGGTCGCGTTGGAGCGGGTGGATGTCGTTCAGCCGGTGTTGTTCGCGGTGATGGTGTCGTTGGCGGCGTTGTGGCGTTCGTGGGGTGTCGAGCCCGCTGCGGTGGTGGGCCACTCGCAGGGTGAGATCGCGGCGGCTTGTGTCGCGGGTGCGTTGTCGCTTGAGGATGCGGCTCGGGTTGTTGCGTTGCGGTCGCGGGTGTTGCGCCGCCTCGCGGGTCGGGGTGGCATGGTGTCGATCGCCGCTTCCGAGGCGGATGTGCGTGCGCGGATCGCGTCGTTCGGTGAGCGGATTTCGGTGGCGGCGGTGAACGGCCCGTCCGCGGTCGTCGTCTCGGGTGAGCCTGGCGCGCTGGACGAGCTGGTGGCGGCGTGCGAGGCCGAGGGCGTCCGGGCGAAGCGGATCGCGGTCGACTACGCCTCGCATTCCGCGCAGGTGGAGGAGTTGCGCGAGGAGTTGGCCGAGGTGCTGGCTCCGATCCGGCCGCAGGTCGGTGACGTGCCGTTGTACTCGACGCTCACCGGTGAGGTGGAGGACGGGTCGGCGTTGGACGCCGATTACTGGTTCCGCAACCTGCGCTCGACCGTGGAGTTCTCCGCAGCGGTGGAGAAGCTGGCGGGGGACGGTTTCGGTGTGTTCGTGGAGTGCTCGCCGCACCCGTTGCTGACGATGGCGGTGCAGGAGCGGGCCGAGGACGTGATCGCGGTCGGTTCGCTGCGGCGTGACGACGGCGGCCTGGACCGGATGCTGCTGTCCCTCGGCGAGGCCGTGGTGCGCGGCGTCACTCCGAAGTGGACGGACGTCATCCCTGGCGGTCGACGGATCGACCTGCCCACCTACGCCTTCCAGCACCGGCACTTCTGGCTGCCGACCGGCCGCGCGGGCGGTGACGTCACCGCCGCCGGCCTCACCGCCGCCGACCACCCGCTGCTCGGCGCGGCGCTGGCCCTCGCGCACGACGACGGCGCGATCCTGACGGGCCGCCTGGCCGTCGACGGGCAGCCCTGGCTGGCCGACCACGTGGTCACCGGCCGGGTCGTGGTCCCCGGCACCGCCCTGCTCGAACTGGCCCTGAGGGCCGCCCACCAGGTCGGCTGCGACACCGTCGCGGACCTCACCTTCGAGACCCCGTTCGTGCTGCCGGCGCGCGGCGGCGTCCACGTGCAGGTCGCCGTGGGTGCCGACGACGGCACCGGGCACCGCGAGCTGCACGTGCACAGCCGCCCCGACGACTCGGCCGCCGACGACCCGTGGACCCGGCACGCCACCGGCGCGGTCCTCGCCGCGACCACCCCGGCCGACCCTGCTCCGTTGGCCGGGCAGTGGCCGCCGGCCGGGGCGCGACCGGTCGACATCGCGGGCTGCTACGACTCGTTCGCCGCCGCGGGCATCGCCTACGGGCCCGCGTTCCGCGGTCTGCGGGCCGCCTGGCGCCGGGGCGACGAGGTCTACGCCGAGGTCGCGCTCCCCGCCGGGCAGGCCGACCAGGCCGACCGGTTCGGCCTGCACCCGGCCCTGCTGGACGCGGCCCTGCACGCCACCGGTTTCGGGTCGTTCGTCGGCGACCCCGACACCGGCTGGCTGCCGTTCTCCTGCACGGACGTCCGGCTGCTGGCCACGGGCGCGACGGTGCTGCGCGTGCGGCTCACCCCCGCCGGGACGGACGCGGTCACCGTCACCGCCGCCGACCCGTCCGGAGCGGCGGTCGCCGAGATCGGCGCGCTGGTGCTGCGCCCGCTGCCCGCCTCACCGGACGCCGACCCCGCCGCCGCGGCGCACGCGCTGTACGGCCTGGACTGGGCACCGCTGCACGCCCCTGACACCGCTGCGCACTCCGACGACACCGTGCGGATCACCGCGAGCGACGCCCACACCGCCGTCCTCGACACCCTGGACCTGCTGCGGCGCGCGCTCGACGGTGACGACCGCCTCGTCGTGGTCGTCGACGGCGACGAGCCCGCCGGCGCCGCGGCAGGCGGGCTGGTCCGGTCCGCGCAGGCCGAGCACCCCGGCCGGTTCGTGCTGGTGGACAGCCCCGACGACGACCCGGCGACGCTCGGGCGCGCGGCGGCGACCGGTGAGCCCGTGCTCCGCGTGCGCGACGGCGTCATCACCGCACCTCGCCTGGCCCCGGTCGCCGGCGGCACCGGCGGGTCGCCGTTCGGCCCGGACAGCCGGGTGCTGATCACCGGTGGCACCGGCACGTTGGGCGGGTTGCTGGCTCGGCACCTCGTGTCGGCGCACGGGGTGCGGCACCTGGTGCTGGTGAGCCGCAGCGGCCCGGACGCGCCGGAGGTGGTGTCCGGTCTGGACGCGCGGGTGGACGTGGTGGCGTGCGACGTCACCGATCGGGACGCGGTGGCCGCGTTGCTGGCCGAGCACCCGGTGACGGCTGTGATCCACGCGGCGGGTGTCCTGGACGACGGCGTGATCACCGCGCTGACCCCGGAACGCGTCGCCGGTGTGCTGGCTCCCAAGCTGGACGCCGCCCTGCTGCTGGACGAGCTGGCCGGTGAGCTGGACGCGTTCGTGGTGTTCTCCTCGGCCGCCGGTGTGTTCGGGGGCGCCGGTCAGGGCGCTTATGCCGCCGCCAACGCCGCCGTGGACGCCCTGGTGGCGCGCAGGCGGGCCGCCGGACGACCCGGCCTGTCGTTGGCGTGGGGCTTGTGGGAGCAGGCCAGCGGCATGACCGGCCACCTCGACGCGGACGAGCACCGCAGGCTCAACCGGTCCGGCATGAGCGCCCTGCCCACCCGGGACGGCCTCGCCCTGTTCGACCGCGCGCTGGGCCTGGACGCCCCGCTGCTGGTGCCCATCGAACTCGACCTCGCCGCCGTCCGCGCCCGGGCCCGCACCGACGGTGTCCCGCCGCTGCTGCGCGGCCTGGTCCGCGCACCCCTGCGCCGGGTCGCCGTGGCCGAAGCCGCCGGTGACGGACTCGCCGGCACCCTCGCCGCCCTGCCCGAAGCCGAACGCGAGGCGCACGTCCTGGACCTGGTCCGGGCCCACGTGGGCGCGGTGCTCGGCCACGACGGCGGCGCGGGCGTGGAACCGACCCGGGCGTTCAAGGACCTCGGGTTCGACTCGCTGACCGCGGTGGAGCTGCGCAACCGGCTCGCCGCGGCCACCGGCCGCAGGCTGCCCGCGACCCTGGTCTTCGACCACCCGACGCCGTCGGCGCTGGCCCGGCACCTGCTCGCCGACCTCCTCGACGCGCCCGCCCGGCCGGTGGTCCAGGCCGCGCCGGCGAGCACCGCGGAGCCCATCGCGATCGTGTCCATGGCGTGCCGGTTCCCCGGCGGGGTGGACACGCCTGAGCAGCTCTGGGACCTCGTGGCGTCCGGTCGTGACGTCATCGCGGCCTTCCCCGACGACCGGGGCTGGGACACCGCGCGGCTGTTCTCCGGTGACGGCCCCGGCACCAGCGCCACCCGCCAGGGCGGGTTCCGCTACGACGCGGCCGACTTCGACGCCGCGTTCTTCGGCATCTCCCCGCGCGAGGCGTTGGCGACCGACCCCCAGCAGCGCCTGCTGCTGGAGACCAGCTGGGAGGCGCTGGAGCGCGCCGGCCTGGACCCGGCCGGGCTGCGCGGCAGCCGCACCGGGGTGTTCGCGGGCCTGATGGGGCAGGACTACACCGCCCGCCTGCTGGGCAGCCCCGACACGCTCGCCGAGGTCGAGGGCCACCTCGGCGCCAGCGCGGGCAGCGTCGCGTCCGGCCGCATCGCCTACACGTTCGGCTTCGAAGGACCCGCCGTCACGGTGGACACGGCGTGCTCGTCGTCGCTGGTGGCGATGCACCTGGCCGCGCAGGCGCTGCGCGCGGGGGAGTGCGACCTGGCGCTGGCGGGCGGCGCGACGGTGCTGGCCACGCCCGGCCTGTTCATCGACTTCACCCGACAGGGTGGTCTCGCACCCGACGGGCGGTGCAAGGCGTTCGCCGGCGCGGCCGACGGCACGGGCTTCGGCGAGGGCGCGGGCGTCCTGCTGCTGGAGCGGCTGTCGGACGCGCAACGCCTCGGGCACCCGGTGCTGGCGGTGCTGCGGGGCAGTGCGGTGAACCAGGACGGTGCGTCGAACGGGTTGACGGCTCCGAACGGTCCGTCGCAGCAGCGGGTGATCCGGCAGGCGCTGGCCAACGCGCGGCTGGAGCCGTCCGACGTGGACCTCGTGGAGGCGCACGGCACGGGCACGACGTTGGGTGACCCGATCGAGGCGCAGGCGCTGCTGGCCACCTACGGCCAGGACCGCGACGAGCCGCTGTTCCTCGGGTCGATCAAGTCCAACATCGGTCACACGCAGGCCGCCGCCGGCGTCGCGGGCGTGATCAAGGTCGTGCAGGCGATGCGGCACGGTGTGCTGCCCCAGACGCTGCACGTGGACGAGCCGACCCCCCAGGTGGACTGGGAGTCGGGCGCGGTGCGGCTGCTCACGGAGTCCACCGACTGGCCGGAACTCGACCGGCCGCGCCGGGCCGCCGTGTCGTCGTTCGGCATCAGCGGCACCAACGCGCACGCCGTCCTGGAACACGCGCCCGCCCCGCGCCCCGCCCCCGCACCGGCCGCCGACCCACGCCCGGTCCCGCTGCCCCTGAGCGCGACCACGCCCGCCGCGCTGCGCGAGCAGGCCGCCCGCCTCGCCGACCACCTGCGCGACCACCCGGACCTGGCGCTGGCCGACGTGTCCTGGTCGCTGGCCACCACCCGGGCCACCCACGACCACCGCGCCGTGCCGGTCGCCGCCGACCGCGACGAGGCCCTGGCCGCGCTCGCCGCCGTCACCGGGGACGCCGGACCCGCCGCCACCGGTCCGGCCGCGCTCGCCTTCCTGTTCACCGGGCAGGGCAGCCAGCGCGCGGGCGCGGGCCGCGAGCTGCACGCCGCGTTCCCCGCCTTCGCCGCCGCGTTCGACCAGGTGTGCGCGCGGCTCGACCCCGGCCTGCCGGTGCCGCTGCGCGAGGTCGCGTTCGCCGAGCCCGGCACCGAACGGGCCGCCCTGCTGGACGACACCGGCTACACCCAGCCCGCGCTGTTCGCGCTGGAGGTGGCGCTCGCGGCGCTGCTGGCGGACTGGGGCGTGCGCCCCGCCGCGCTGCTCGGCCACTCCATCGGCGAACTCGCCGCCGCCCACGTCGCCGGCGTGTTCGACCTGGACGACGCCTGCCGCCTGGTCGCCGCCCGCGCCCGCCTCATGTCCGCGCTGCCCGCCGGCGGCGCGATGGTCGCGGTGGCCGCGGCGGAGGACACCGTGCGCGCGGCCCTGCGCGGCCGGGAAGCGGCCGTCTCGATCGCCGCGGTCAACGGCCCGGAGGCCGTCGTGCTGTCCGGCGACGAGGACGCCGTCCTCGCCGCCGCCGAGGAGCTGGGCCGTGCCGGGCACCGCACCAGGCGTCTCGCCGTCAGCCACGCGTTCCACTCCGCGCACGTCGACGCCGTGCTGGAGGAGTTCCGCGCCGTCGCCGAGACCGTGGCCTTCCACCCGCCGCGCGTGCCGCTGATCTCCAACGTCACCGGCGCACCGGCCGACGACCTGGTGGTCACCGCGGACTACTGGGTGCGCCACGCGCGCGAAGCGGTCCGCTTCGCCGACGGCGTCGCCGCGCTCGCGGAACGCGGCGTGACCCGACTGCTCGAACTCGGCCCGGACGGCGTGCTGCTGGCCCTGGCACGGGACACCTCCGCCACCGCGACCGGGGCGTCCGCCCTGCACCGCGACCGGCCCGAAGCCCACGCGCTGCTCACCTCCCTCGGCGTGCTCGCCGCGTCCGGCGTCCCGGTCGACTGGCGCGCCGTCGTCGGCGCCGGCCGGGTGGTGGACCTGCCGACCTACCCCTTCCAGCGGGAGCGCTTCTGGCCCGCCGAACCCGCCCGTGCCGGTGACCCGGCGGCGCGGGCCGCCGACCCCGCCGACGCGCTGCTCTACCGGTCGCGGTGGACGCCCGTCGCGCCGGGCCGGCCCGCCCGGCTCGACGGGTGGGCCGTGCTCACCACCGCCGAACCCCGTCCCTGGCAGTCCGAGGCGGTCGCGGAGCTGGCCGGACGCGGCGCCCGCGTCGTGTCCGAACCGGACGCGGACGCCGTCGGGCTGGTCGTGGCGGTGTCCGACGCCGAGGAGCTGCTGGACGCGCTGCACCGCACGCCCGCCGCCGTGCCGCTGTGGGCGTTGACCCGCGGTGCAGCCGACACGGGTGACGCCGCGACCGCGTGGGGCCTGGGCCGGGTCGCGGCCCTGGAGGTCCCGGACCGGTGGGGCGGGATGGTCGACCTGCCCGATGACGGCTCCGGGTGGGACGCCGTGACCGCCGTGCTGGGCGGCGACGAGACCGAGGTGTCGCTCCGTCCCGGAGGCGCCTTCGCCCGCCGGCTCGTGCGCGTGCCCGCGCCGGGACGGTCGTGGACGCCGCGCGGCACCGTGCTGATCACCGGCGGGACCGGCGCGCTCGGCGCCGAGGTCGCCCGCTGGGCGGTGCGCTCGGGAGCCCGCCGGCTCGTGCTGACCGGCAGGCGCGGCCCGGACGCGCCCGGCGCGGCCGACCTGGTCGCGGAGCTGTCCCCGGACGCCGAAGTGGTGCTGCGAGCGGTGTCGTCCGCCGACCGCGACGGCATGGCCGCCCTGCTGGCCGAGTTCCCGCCCGACGCCGTGGTGCACGCCGCTGGAGTGGTCGACGACGGCGTCCTGGACCACCTCACCCCCGCCGGGCTGCGCGCCGCGGCCGAGGCCAAGGGCGATGCCGTCCGGGTGCTGGACGAGCTGACCCGCGGTCTCGACCTGGACGCGTTCGTGGTGTTCTCCTCGGCGGCGGCGACGTTCGGCGCGGCCGGTCAGGGCGCTTACGCCGCCGCCAACGCCGAGCTGGACGCGCTGGCCGAGCGGCGGCACTCCGACGGTCTGCCCGCCACGTCGATCGCCTGGGGACCGTGGGCCGGCGGCGGCATGGCCGCGAGCGGGAAGGCCGCCGCCCGGGTCGCCCGCGGTGGTCTGCTCCCGATGGACCCCCTGGCCGCCACCTCGGCACTGGGCGCCGCCGTGGCGTCCGGGCTGCCCGCCGTCACCGTCGCGGACGTCGACTGGGAGACCTTCGCGCCCGTGCTCACGGCGACCCGCCCGACCCGGCTGCTCGACCACCTCCCCGAGGCCCGGCGCGCCGCCGTCCGCGGCTCGCGGGACCAGGGGCTCGCGCTGCGCGACGCCTCCGACGCCGACCGGCCCGGCCTGCTGCTGGACCTGGTGCGCCGGACCGCCGCCGCCGTCCTCGGGCACTCGGGGATCGACGCCGTGCCGTCGAACAAGGCGTTCCGGGACCTGGGCGTCGACTCGCTGACCGCCGTGGAGCTGCGCAACCTGCTGGGTGCGGCGACCGGACTGGTCCTGCCCACGACCGCGGTGTTCGACCACCCGACGCCCGCCGACCTGGCCGCGCGGCTGGACTCGCTGGTCACCGGGGTCGAGCGGCCCACCGCCGCCCCGCGTGCGCTGCCCGTCGACGAGCCGATCGCGATCGTGGGGATGGCGTGTCGGTTCCCGGGTGGTGTGGTGTCGCCGGAGGATTTGTGGCGGTTGTTGGTGGAGGGTCGGGATGCGGTGGGTGCGTTCCCGGATGACCGGAATTGGGATTTGGGTGGGTTGTTCGATCCTGATCCGGATAATCCGGGTACGTCGTATGCGGTGGAGGGTGCGTTTTTGAGGGATGCGTCGGGTTTCGACGCTGATTTCTTCGGTATTTCGCCGCGTGAGGCGTTGGCGATGGACCCGCAGCAGCGGTTGTTGCTGGAGACCTCGTGGGAGGCGTTCGAACGCGCGGGCATCGCGCCCACCGCGCTGAAGGGCAGCGCCACCGGCGTGTTCGTCGGCACCAACGGCCAGGACTACGCCACGTTGTTCCTGGGCGGGAACGAGAGCGTCGGCGGGTACCTGGCGACCGGGAACGCGGCCAGCGTGGTGTCGGGTCGCCTGTCGTACACCTTCGGTCTCGAAGGGCCCGCCGTCACCGTGGACACGGCGTGCTCGGCGTCCCTGGTGGCACTGCACCTCGCCGCGCAGGCCCTCCGTTCGGGGGAGTGCGACCTCGCTCTCGTGGGCGGTGCCACCGTCATGTCCACGCCGAGTGCGTTCATCGAGTTCTCACGGCAGCGCGGGCTGGCGGCCGACGGCCGGTGCAAGGCGTTCGCGGCCGGTGCGGATGGCACCGGGTGGGGTGAGGGCGTGGGTGTCCTGGTCGTGGAGCGGCTGTCGGACGCGCGTCGCAACGGTCACCCGGTGTTGGCGGTGATGCGGGGCAGTGCGGTGAACCAGGACGGCGCTTCGAACGGGTTGACCGCGCCGAACGGTCCGGCGCAGCAGCGGGTCATCCGGGCCGCGCTGGCCAACGCGGGCCTCGAACCGTCCGATGTGGACGTCGTGGAGGCGCACGGCACGGGCACGACCCTGGGTGACCCGATCGAGGCCCAGGCGTTGCTGGCGACCTACGGCGAAGACCGCGACGAGCCGCTGTTGCTGGGTTCGGTGAAGTCGAACATCGGCCACACCCAGGCCGCCGCCGGCGTCGCCGGGGTGCTCAAGATGGTCCTCGCGCTGCGCGACGCCACGGTGCCGGCGACGCTGCACGTCGACGCGCCCTCACCGCACGTCGACTGGTCCTCGGGCGCGGTGGAGCTGGTGACCGCGGCGCGGTCCTGGCCCGAGGTCGACCGACCGCGCCGCGCGGCGGTGTCGTCGTTCGGCGTGAGCGGCACCAACGCGCACGTCATCCTGGAGCAGGGCGACCCGGAGCCCGACCCGGCGCCGAGCCCGGCCGTGCCGGCCGTGCCGCTGCTGCTGACGGCCAAGTCCGAGGCCGCCCTGCGCGAGCAGGCCGCCCGGCTCGCGGTGGTGGACCTGCCGTCCGCCGACCTCGCGGTGTCCCTGGCCACCTCCCGGTCCGCGTTCGAGCACCGGGCCGTCGTCGTGGGTCGTGACGGCCTGCGCGCGTTGGCCGATGGCACCGAGCACCCGGCGTTGGTGCGGGGTGTGGCGGGTGAGCCGGGTCGGGTGGTGTTCGTGTTCCCGGGTCAGGGCTCGCAGTGGGTCGGGATGGCGTTGGAGCTGGCTGAGCAGTCGCCGGTGTTCGCCGCCCGGTTGGCTGACTGCGCCGGTGCTTTGGAGCCGTTCTGCGACTGGTCGTTGGACGACGCGTTGCACGGTCGGGTGTCGTTGGATCGGGTCGATGTGGTGCAGCCGGTGTTGTTCGCGGTGATGGTGTCGTTGGCTGCGGTGTGGCGTTCGTGGGGGATCGAGCCCGCTGCGGTGGTGGGCCACTCTCAGGGTGAGATCGCGGCGGCGTGTGTGTCCGGTGCGTTGTCGTTGGAGGACGCGGCCCGAGTCGTCGCTCTGCGCTCACAGGTGTTGCGCCGGTTGGCGGGTCGCGGCGGCATGGTGTCGGTGGCCGCCTCCGAAGCTGATGTGCGTGCCCGGATCGAGTCGTTCGGTGACCGGATTTCGGTGGCCGCGGTCAACGGGCCGTCGGCCGTTGTCGTGTCGGGTGAGCCGGGCGCGCTGGACGAGCTGGTGGCGGCGTGCGAGGCCGAAGGTGTCCGGGCCAAGCGGATCGCGGTGGACTACGCCTCGCACTCCGCGCAGGTCGAGGAGCTGCGCGAGGAACTGGCCGAGGTGCTCCCGCCGATCCGGCCGCGGGTCGGCGAGGTGCCGCTGTACTCGACGCTGACCGGCGAGGTGGAGGACGGGTCGGTGCTGGACGCCGACTACTGGTTCCGGAACCTGCGTTCGACCGTGGAGTTCGCTTCGGCGGTGGAGCGGTTGGCCGGTGACGGTTTCGGTGTCTTCGTGGAGTGCTCGCCGCACCCGATCCTGACCATGGCCGTGCAGGAGCAGGCCGAGGACGTGATCGCGGTCGGCTCGTTGCGCCGTGACGACGGCGGCCTGGACCGGATGTCGTTGTCGCTGGGCGAGGCCGTGGTGCGCGGCGTCACTCCGACGTGGACGGACGTGGTCCCCGGCGGTCGGCGCGTCGACCTGCCCACCTACCCGTTCCAGCACCAGCGCTACTGGCCGCAGCGGGTCGCCGTCCAGGGTGACGTGAGCGCGGCCGGGCTGTCCGCCGCGGGACACCCGCTGCTCGGCGCCGCCGTCGTGCTCGCCGACCGGCGGGGTGCGCTGCTCACCGGCAGGCTCTCGACCGACACCCACCCCTGGCTCGCCGACCACGTCGTCGCCGGTCGGGTCGTCGTGCCCGGCACGGGCGTGCTGGAACTGGCGCTGCGCGCCGCCGACCACGTCGGGGCCGACGTGGTGGAGGAGCTGACGCTGCACGCGCCGTTCGTCGTGCCGGACCGCGGCGCAGACGTCCAGGTGTCCGTCGGCGTGCCCGACGAGCACGGTCACCGGCCGATCTCGGTGCACACCAGACCGGTCGACGGGGACGCCGAGTGGACTCGCAACGCCACCGGCACGCTCGCCGACCGCGGCGAGGCACCCGCGATCGACCTCACCACGTGGCCTCCGGAGGGTGCGGAAGAGGTTCCCGTCGACTCCGCCTACGCCGACCTCGCCGCGGTCGGACTGGTGTACGGCCCGGTGTTCCGCGGCCTGCGCCGGGTCTGGCGGCACGGCGAGTCCGTGCACGCCGAGGTGGCCCTGCCCGACGGCGTCGACGCGGCGGCGTTCGGCGTGCACCCCGCCCTCTCCGACGCCGCGCTGCACGCCGTGGGCTCCGGCGCGTTCGTCACCGACCCGGCGTCGGCGTGGCTGCCCTTCTCCTGGCAGCGCGTGACCCTGCGCGCCTCGGGCGCGAGCCGCCTGCGGGTGCGGCTGACCCCGGCCGGGGACAACGCGCTGAGCGTGGTCGCCGCCGACGAGGCGGGCCTGCCGGTCCTGCACGTGGAGTCCCTCGCGCTGCGTCCCCTGACTTCCCTCGACCACGCCACGGCCTCGGCCGCCGCGCTCTACGGCGTCGACCTGGTCCGGCTGCCCGAGCCGGACGCCCACGACGTGCCTCTGGTCGGCGCCTGGCCGCTCGGCGGGCTGCCCGACCCGGCCGCCGTGCTCGTGCTCGACGTCCCGCCCGCCGACGCGGCGACCGCTCGCGACCGGGTGGTGGCGGTGCTCGACGCGGTGCGGGTCCTGCTGACCGACGACCGGTTCGCGGAGAGCAGGCTCGTGGTGCGCACCGGCGGCGACGACCCCGGGGCGGGTGCGGTGCGCGGCCTGGTGCGCGCGGCGACGACCGAGCACCCCGGCCGGGTCGTGCTGGTCGACCTGGACCGGGACGCCGTCGCGGATGCCGCCCTGCTGGGACGGGTCCTGGCCTGCGACGAGCCCGAGGTGCTGGTGCGCGACGGCGCGCTGTGGGCACCCCGGCTCAGCCGTGCGGAGACGCCCGGCACCGCGCCGACGCCGTGGGGTCCGGACAGCCGGGTGTTGATCACCGGCGGCACCGGGACGTTGGGGGTGCTGTTGGCCCGGCACCTGGTGTCGGCGCACGGCGTGCGGGAGCTCGTGCTGGTGAGCCGCCGTGGTCCGGATGCGCCGGGAGTGGCCGGGCTGGTGGCCGGGCTGGACGCGCGGGTGGACGTGGTCGCCTGTGACGTCACCGATCGCGACGCGGTGGCCGCGTTGTTGGCCGAGCACCCGGTGACAGCGGTGGTGCACGCGGCGGGCGTGCTGGACGACGGCGTGATCACCGCGCTGACCCCGGAGCGGGTGGACGCGGTGTGGGCGCCGAAGGTCGACGCCGCCGCGCACCTGGACGAGCTGGCCGGCGACCTGGACGCGTTCGTCGTGTTCTCCTCCGCCTCCGGGATCTTCGGCAACGCGGGCCAGGCCAACTACGCCGCCGCCAACGCCGCGGTGGACGCCCTGGTGGCCCGCAGGCGTGCTGCCGGACGACCGGGGTTGTCGCTGGCGTGGGGGCTGTGGGAGCAGGCCAGTGGCATGACCGACCACCTCGACGCGGTGCGGCTGCGCCGTGCCGGTCGTGGGGGCGGGCGTCCGCTGGCCACCGCCGAGGCGCTGGCGCTGTTCGACGCGGCGGTGCGATCCGACGCCGCGCTGCTGCTGCCCCTGAGCCTCGACCTCGCCACCGCACGGGCCTCGGCCGCCGCCGAGGGCGTCGTGCCGCCGCTGCTGCGCGGCCTGGTCCGCGCCCCCCGCCGCCGTGCCGCGACGGGCCCGGCGGACCCGACCGCGATCGCACCGGCCGACGACCTCGCCGCGCTGCCGCCGCGCAAGCGCGCCGAAGCGCTGCTGGACCTGGTCCGCTCGCACGTCGCCGCCGTGCTCGGCCACGCGTCGCCCGCCGCCGTCGACCCGGAGCGGGGATTCCTCGACCTCGGGTTCGACTCGCTCACCGCGGTGGAGCTGCGCAACCGGCTCGCCGCGGCCACCGGTCTGCGGCTGCCCGCCACGACCGTCTTCGACCACCCGTCCTCGGTGGCGCTCGCCGCGCACCTGGACGAGCGCATCGGTGGAAGTGCGCCGTCCAACGCCAAGCGGGCGCTGAACGACCTGACGGCGCTGGAGTCGGTGCTGCGCGACATCGCACCGGACGACGTCGACCGGGACCGGGTCACCGCGCAGCTGCGGGCCCTCCTGGCCGCTGTGGGCGGGGCCGCGGCCCCGACGACCGACGAGGACCTCGACTCCGCCTCGGCGGAGGAGATCTTCGACCTGCTCGACAACGAACTCGGGATCTCGTGACATGTGCGGTCGGCTCAGTGGCTGCCAGGAGGTGGCTGTAGATGGCGGATGACGAGAAGGTCCTCGACTACCTCAAGCGCGCGACCGCGGACCTGCGGGAGACCCGCAGGCGGTTGCGCGAGGCGGAGGACCGGCGGCACGAACCGATCGCCGTCATCGGCATGAGCTGCCAGTACCCCGGAGGCGTGCACTCGCCCGAGGACCTGTGGCGGCTGGTCGACGAGGGCCGCGACGGCATCGGCGGCTTCCCCGCCGACCGGGGCTGGGAGACCGACGCGCTGCACGACCCCGAGGGGCACGGCGCGCTGGAGGTCCGCGAGGGTGGCTTCCTGCACGACGCGGGCATATTCGACCCGGCGTTCTTCGGCATCAGCCCCCGCGAGGCGCTGGCCATGGACCCCCAGCAGCGGCTGCTGCTGGAGCACACCTGGACGGCGGTGGAGCGCGCCGGCCTGGACCCCCGTTCGCTGCGCGGCAGCCGCACCGGCGTGTTCGCGGGCGTCATGTACCACGACTACGCCGTCCGACTGCACGGCGCGGCCGAGGACGTCGGCGGCTACGTCGCCACCGGCAGCGCCGCCAGCGTCGTGTCCGGCCGCGTCTCCTACACCATGGGCCTGGAGGGGCCGGCGCTCACCGTCGACACGGCCTGCTCGTCGTCGCTGGTCGCGCTGCACCTCGCCGCGTCCGCGCTGCGCCAGGACGAGTGCACCCTCGCGGTCGCCGCGGGCGTCACCGTCATGTCGAACGTCGGCAGCTTCATCGAGTTCTCCCGTCAGCGCGGGCTCGCGCCGGACGGGCGCTGCAAGCCGTTCGCGGCGGCGGCCGACGGCACCGGCTTCGGCGAGGGCGTCGGCGTCCTGCTGCTGGAGAAGCTGTCCGACGCGCGCCGCAACGGCCACCGCGTGCTCGCCGTCATCCGCGGCAGCGCGGTCAACCAGGACGGCGCCAGCAGCGGCCTGACCGCGCCGAACGGCCCGTCGCAGCAGCGGGTGATCCGGCAGGCGCTGGCCAACGCGCGGCTGGAGCCGTCCGACGTGGACCTCGTGGAGGCGCACGGCACCGGCACGGTGCTGGGCGACCCGATCGAGGCGCAGGCCGTGCTGGCGACCTACGGCCAGGACCGCGAGCGGCCGGTGTTCCTCGGGTCGGTGAAGTCGAACATCGGTCACACCCAGGCCGCCGCCGGCGTGTCCGGCGTGATCAAGGCCGTGATGGCGCTCCGGCACGGTGTGCTGCCCAAGACCCTGCACGTGGACGAGCCGTCACCGCAGGTGGACTGGGAGTCGGGCGCGGTGCGGCTGCTCACCGAGTCCGCCGCGTGGCCGGAGCTGGACCGTCCGCGCCGGGCGGCGGTGTCGTCGTTCGGCATCAGCGGCACCAACGCGCACGTCGTGCTGGAACAGGCCGTCGACGAGCCGGCGGAGGTGGTGGCCGAGCGGTCGACGCCCGCGGGTCCGGTGCCGTGGCCGCTGGCGGCGCGTTCCCCGGAGGCGCTGCGCGCCCAGGCCGCCAGGCTGCGCGCCGACCTCGCCACCCGCACCGACTGGTCGACCGTCGATGTCGGGTTCTCGTTGGCCACCACCCGGTCGGCCTTCGAGCACCGCGCGGTGGTGGTGGGTTCGTCGCGTGAGGAGTTGCTGGCGGGTCTGGACGCCGTCGGCAGTCGCGGCGTTGTGGTCCGTGGTGGGACGGCGTTCCTGTTCACGGGTCAGGGTTCGCAGCGGGTCGGCATGGGTCGTGGTCTGGCCGCGTCGTTCCCGGTGTTCGCGGAAGCGTGGGACGAGGTGTTGTCGTACTTCCCGGCCCGGGTGCGGGAGGTCCTGGCCTCGGATGACGCGCGGATCGACGACACGGAGTTCGCCCAGCCGGGCTTGTTCGCGGTCGAGGTGGCGCTGTCGCGGTTGTTCGCGTCCTGGGGTGTGACGCCGGATGTCGTGGTGGGTCACTCCATCGGCGAAGTCGCGGCTGCTCACATCGCCGGTGTGTTCTCGTTGGACGACGCGTGTCGCCTGGTGGTGGCGCGTGGCGCGTTGATGCAGGCGTTGCCCACGGGTGGGGCGATGGTCGCCGTCGAGGTGTCCGAGGACGAGATCACCTTGACCGAGGGCGTGTCCTTGGCCGCGGTGAACGGTCCTCGTTCGGTGGTGCTGTCCGGCGATGAGGAGCCGGTGCTGGCGTCGGCGGCGGAGTTCGCCGCCCGGGGTCGTCGGACCAAGCGGCTGACGGTCAGTCATGCGTTCCACTCGGCGCGCATGGACGGCATGGTGGACGAGTTCCGGGCTGTCGTGGCGTCGATGTCGTTCGCCGAACCCGACATCACCTTCGTGTCCACCGTGGATGACGGTTCGATCGCGGATCCCGAGTACTGGGTGCGCAACGTCCGTCAGACCGTGCGGTTCGCGGATGCCGTGGCGAAGTTGCAGGGTGTGGTGCGGTGCGTGGAGATCGGACCCGACGCTGTGCTGACCGCGTTGGTGCCGGATCTGCCCTGTTTTCCCGCTCTGCGGGTTGATCGGGACGAGGCGGTCACGGCTGTCTCGGCTTTGGGCGCGGTGCACGTCTCGGGCGGGGTGGTGGACTGGTCCAGCCTGCACGAGGGCGGCCGGGTCGTCGACCTGCCCACCTACCCGTTCCAGCGCGAGAGGTTCTGGCCGGAGGCCACCGCGCTCGCCGTGGTGGACGAAGGGTTCTGGGACGCCCTCGACCGGCAGGACCTCGACGCGCTCTCCGCTTGGGGCCGCACCCGTTACGGGCGTTCCGCCGTGGATTCGTGGTGCTACCGGGACGAGTGGGTCGTGGTGCCGACCGCCGCCCCGGTCGCGCTCGACGGCTGGCTGGTCCTCCTGCCCGAGGACGCCACCGCGCCGTTCGCCCAGGTCGCCGAAGGACTCGCCGCACGCGGCGCGCACGTCCTCCGGGTAGACCTCGGCGCGGACATCGCCGGAGCGCTCGTGGACCACGCCCCCGAGGGTGTGCTGTGCCTGTGGCCGACCACGGCCGGGGTGCTGGCCGCAGTGCAGGCCATGGGCAACACCGGCACGGCGGTTCCGTTGTGGGCGTTCACTTCGGGCGCGGTGTCCACTGGTTCGGCGGATTCGGTGACCACTCCCGAGCAGGCCGCGGTGTGGGGCCTTGGTCGGGCCGCCGCCGTCGAGGTGCCCGAGCGGTGGGGAGGTCTGGTCGACCTGCCCGCCGACCCGGACAACACCACCGCCGACCTGATCGCGTCCGTGCTCGGCTCCGGTGAGGACGAGATCGCCCTTCGCCCGGACGGCGTGCACGCCCGACGCCTGGTGCGGCTGGAGCCCGGTGGGCAGCCCTGGACGCCGCGCGGCACGGTGCTGATCACCGGCGGCACCGGCGCGCTGGGCTCCCGCGTCGCCCGCTGGTGCGCGGCCGGCGGCGCGGAGCGGATCGTGCTCGTCAGCCGGCGTGGCGAGGCCGCACCCGGCGTGGCGGACCTGCTCGGCGAGCTGGTGGCCGGCGGCGTGGACGTCCGGGTCGAGGCCGCCGACGTGGCCGACCGGGACGCCATGGCCGCGGTGCTGGCCGAACACACCCCCGACGCCGTCGTGCACACGGCGGGTGTGCTGGACGACGGCGTGCTCGACCGGCTGACCCCGGAACGGCTGCGCGCCGTCACCACCGCCAAGGGCGATGCCGTCCGGGTGCTGGACGAGCTGACCCGCGGTCTCGACCTGGACGCGTTCGTGGTCTTCTCCTCGGCGGCGGCCACCTTCGGCGCGGCAGGCCAGGGCAACTACGCCGCCGCCAACGCCGAGCTCGACGCCGTGGTCTCCCGACGCCGCGCCACCGGTCTGCCCGGCACCTCCCTCGCCTGGGGACCGTGGGCCGAGGAGGGCATGGCGGCGGACGGCAAGGCCGCGGCCCGCACCGCCCGCGGCGGGTTCACCGCGCTCCCCGGCAAGCGCGCCGTCACCGCGATGGCCGTGGCGGTCGGCTCCGGCCTGCCCGTGGTGACCGTCGCCGACGTCGACTGGGCGGTGTTCGCGCCCGCCCTGCGCTCGACCAGGCCCACCCGACTGCTCGACGAGCTGCCCGAGGCCCGCCGCGCGCTCCCGGTCACCGGTAGCGGCGACCTGGCGGACCGGTTGCGCACCCTGCCCGCCGACCGACGACGCCAGGAACTGCTCACCCTGGTCCGCGACCGGGCGGCGGCGGTCCTCGGCCACACCTCGGCACGACAGGTCACCCCCGACCGCGCGTTCCGCGACCTGGGCTTCGACTCCCTGACCGCGATGGAGCTGCGCACCGCGCTCAACGCGGCGACCGGCCTCGCGCTGCCCGCGACCGCAGTGTTCGACCACCCCACCCCGGCGGAGCTGGCCGAGCACGTCGACGAACTCCTCGCCGGGTCGACCGCCGCGCGCGTGCCGTCGGTCGTCGCCGCCGCCGTGTCCGACGAGCCGATCGCGATCGTGGGGATGGCGTGTCGGTTCCCCGGTGGTGTGGTGTCGCCGGACGACCTGTGGCGGTTGCTGGTCGAGGGCCGGGACGCGGTGGGTGCGTTCCCGGATGACCGGAATTGGGATTTGGGTGGGTTGTTCGATCCTGATCCGGATAATCCGGGTACGTCGTATGCGGTGGAGGGTGCGTTCTTGCGGGATGCGTCGGGTTTCGACGCTGATTTCTTCGGTATTTCGCCGCGTGAGGCGTTGGCGATGGACCCGCAGCAGCGGTTGCTGCTGGAGACGACGTGGGAGGCGTTCGAGCACGCCGGGATCCCCGCGCACGCGTTGCGCGGCAGTGCGACCGGCGTGTTCGTCGGCACCAACGGCCAGGACTACGCACCCCTGTTCACCGGTTCCACCGAGGGCGTCGAGGGTCACCTCGCCACCGGCAACTCCGCCAGCGTGGTGTCGGGCCGGTTGTCGTACACCTTCGGTCTCGAAGGGCCCGCTGTCACCGTGGACACGGCGTGCTCGGCGTCCCTGGTGGCACTGCACCTCGCTGCGCAGGCGTTGCGCTCGGGGGAGTGCGGTCTCGCGGTCGCCGGCGGCGTGACGGTCATGTCCACGCCGAGTGCGTTCATCGAGTTCTCACGGCAGCGCGGGCTTGCCTCGGACGGTCGCTGCAAGGCGTTCGCGGCCGGTGCCGACGGCACCGGGTGGGGTGAGGGCGTCGGTGTCCTGGTCGTGGAACGGCTGTCGGACGCGCGCCGCAACGGTCACCCGGTGCTGGCGGTGATGCGGGGCAGCGCGGTGAACCAGGACGGCGCGTCCAACGGTCTCACCGCGCCGAACGGTCCAGCTCAGCAGCGGGTCATCCGGGCCGCGCTGGCCAACGCGGGCCTCGGACCGTCCGATGTGGACGTCGTGGAGGCGCACGGCACGGGCACGACGTTGGGTGACCCGATCGAGGCCCAGGCATTGCTGGCCACCTACGGCCAGGACCGCGACGAGCCGCTGTTCCTCGGCTCGGTGAAGTCGAACATCGGCCACACCCAGGCCGCCGCCGGCGTCGCCGCCGTCATCAAGACCGTTCTCGCGCTGCGCCACGGGGTGCTGCCCAAGACGCTGCACGTGGACGCGCCCTCGCCGCACGTGGACTGGTCGTCGGGCGCGGTGGAGCTGCTCACCGAGTCCCGTCCGTGGCCCGAGGTGAACCGGCCACGACGCGCCGGCGTGTCGTCGTTCGGCGTCAGCGGCACCAACGCGCACGTCGTGCTGGAGCAGGCCGACGAGGACGACGCGCCGGTGGCGGACGACGTCACCGACGCCGTCGTGCCCTGGGTGCTGTCCGCGCGGTCCGATGACGCGCTGCGCCGGCAGGCCGCCCGCCTGCTGGCGGTCGTGGACGGCGGTGCGGACGCCTCCTCCGTCGGCCGCTCGCTCGTCGGCAACCGGACCCTCCTCGACCGCCGGGCCGTCGTCGTGGGTCGTGACGGGTTGCGCGCGTTGGCGGATGGTGCCGAGCACCCGGCGTTGGTGCGGGGGACGGTTTCGGACACCGGTCGGGTGGTGTTCGTGTTCCCGGGTCAAGGCTCCCAGTGGGTCGGGATGGCCCGTGATCTGGCCGATCGGTCGCCGGTGTTCGCGGAGCGGTTGAACGAGTGCGCTGCCGCGCTGGCTCCGTTCTGCGACTGGTCCTTGCGGGACGCCCTTGCCGATTCGGCCGCGTTGGACCGGGTGGATGTGGTGCAGCCGGTGTTGTTCGCGGTGATGGTCTCGCTCGCCGCGTTGTGGCGCTCCTGGGGCGTGGAGCCTGCCGCGGTGGTGGGTCACTCGCAGGGTGAGATTGCCGCTGCTTGTGTGTCGGGTGCGTTGTCGCTTGAGGATGCGGCTCGTGTGGTGGCGTTGCGTTCGCAGGTGTTGCGGCGGTTGGCCGGACGCGGCGGCATGGTGTCGGTGGCCGCCTCCGAAGCTGATGTGCGTGCCCGGATCGCGTCGTTCGGTGAGCGGATCTCCGTGGCTGCCGTCAACGGTCCGTCCGCCGTTGTCGTGTCGGGTGAGCCGGGCGCGTTGGACGAGCTGGTCACGGCCTGCGAGGCCGACGGTGTTCGGGCGAAGCGGATCGCGGTGGACTACGCCTCGCACTCGGCCCAGGTCGAGGAGTTGCGCGAGGAGCTGGCCGAGGTGCTCGCGCCGATCCGGCCGCGTGTCGGTGCCGTGCCGTTGTACTCGACGTTGACCGGTCAGATCGAGGACGGGTCGGCGTTGGACGCCGACTACTGGTTCCGCAACCTGCGTTCGACGGTCGGTTTCGCGGACGCCGTCGAGCGGTTGGCCGGTGACGGTTTCGGCGTGTTCGTGGAGTGCTCGCCGCACCCGATCCTGACGATGGCGGTGCAGGAGCAGGCCGGGGATGTGATCGCGGTCGGCTCGCTGCGGCGCGACGACGGCGGCCTGGACCGGATGCTGCTGTCGCTCGGCGAATCCGTCGTGCGCGGTGTCGTCCCGAGCTGGGCGGACGTGATCCCCGGCGGTCGGCGGATCGACCTGCCCACCTACCCGTTCCAGCACCGCCGCTTCTGGCCCAAGGGCGGCGCGCTCGGCCCCGCCGGCCCGGCCGGGTTCGGCCAGGGCGCGGCCGGGCACCCGCTGCTGGGTGCCGTGGTGACCCTCGCCGACGGCGACGGCACCGTGCTCACCGGGCGGCTCGGCCTCGACACCCAGCCGTGGATCGGTGACCACGTGGTCGCCGGTCGGTTGGTCGTGCCCGGCACGGCCCTGCTCGAACTCGCCCTGCGCGCCGGCGAGCACACCGCCGCCCCGCACGTCGAGGAACTGACCCTCCACCAGCCCGTGGTCGTGCCCGACGGCACCGCGCTGCGGCTCCAGGTGTCCGTGGGCGGGGCCGACGCCACCGGCCGGCGACCCGTGTCGATCCACTCGCTGCCCGACGACGCACCCGACGGCACGACCTGGACCCGTCACGCCGACGGCGTGCTCACCGCGGACGTCCCGGCGGCCCTCGGCCTCGACGAGTGGCCGCCGCCCGGCGCGACCGAGGTGGACACCACCGGCCTCTACCCCGACTTCGCCACCCGGGACCTGTCCTACGGCCCGGTGTTCCGCGGCCTGCGCCGCGCGTGGCGGCACGGTGCCGACGTCCTCGCCGAAGTGCGGTTGGACGACACCGAGCACGACGCCGCCGCCCGGTTCGGCCTCCACCCCGCCGTGCTGGACGCGGCGCTGCACGCCGTCGGGCTCGGCTCCTACGTCGGCGACCCGACGCGCGGCTGGCTGCCGTTCTCCTTCACCGACGTGCGGCTCGCCGCCACCGGCGCGGTCGCGCTGCGCGTGCGGATCACCCCGGCCGGACCCGACGCGGTCGCCGTCACCGTCGCCGACCACACCGGCGCACCCGTCGCGCGCATCGGCTCCCTGGCGCTGCGCCCGCTCGACCCCGCCGCCCTGACCGGGCCGACGACCGCGGTCCTCTACGCCGTGCGGCAGACCGAACTGGCCGAACCCGAGCAGCCGTCCCCGACCCGTGGCGCGACCTGGCCGCTGGGCACGCCCCTGGCCGACGTCGACACCACCGCGCCGGTCGTGGTGCTCGACATCCCGCCGGGTGACACCGCGCGGGACGTGCACGAGCGGGTGGGCGCGGTGCTGGACGCCGTGCGGCAGTGGCTCGACCGCGCCGACGACACCGGGACGCCGCTGGTGGTCCTGACGCGGGGCGCGGACGACGGCGATCTCGCCTCGGCCGCCGCGCGCGGGTTCGTGCGGTCCGCGGCCAACGAGCACCCCGGCCGGTTCGTGCTGGTGGACGCCCACCCCGACGTCCCGGCGGACGACACGGCAGTGCTGCGCGCCCCGGCGTCCGGGGAACCCGAGGTGGTCCTGCGGGACGGCAGGCCGCACGCGCCGCGCCTGGTCCGCACCGCGGCGTCCACCGCGCCCGAGCCGTTCCCGGCCGGCAGCCGGGTGCTGATCACCGGCGGCACCGGCACCCTCGGCGGGCTGCTCGCCCGGCACCTGGTCACCGAGCACGGCGTGCGCGACCTCGTGCTGGTCGGCCGCCGCGGCCCGGACGCGCCCGGTGCGGCGGAGCTGGCCGCGGAACTGGCCGACCTCGGAGCCACCGCCCACCTGCCCGCCTGCGACGTCACCGACCGCGCCGCGCTCGGCGCGCTGCTCGCCGAGTTCCCGGTCACCGCCGTGGTCCACGCGGCCGGCGTCCTGGACGACGGCGTGGTCACCGCGCTCACCCCGGACCGGGTCGACGCCGTGCTCGCGCCCAAGGTGGACGCGGCGCTGCACCTGGACGAGCTGACCCGTGACCGCGAGCTGACCGCGTTCGTGCTGTTCTCCTCGGCCGCCGGGGTGTTCGGCAACGCGGGCCAGGCCGGGTACGCCGCGGCCAACGCCGCGCTCGACGCCCTGGCGCACCGCCGCCGTGCCACCGGACTGCCCGGCCTGTCGTTGGCGTGGGGGCTGTGGGCCAGTGCCAGCGGCATGACGGGGCACCTGGGGGAGGTGGAGCTGCGCCGCGCCGGTCGCGGTGGCTCCGGCGCCCTGGGTGACGCCGACGCGTTGCGGCTGTTCACCTCGGCCGTGACCACGTCCGCGGACGTGCTGCTGCCCCTCGACCTGGACCTGACGGCCGCCCGCGCCGCCGCGGCCGGCGACGGGGCGGTGCCGCCGCTGCTGCGCGCGCTGGTTCCCGCCGCGCGCCGCCGTGCCGCCGCGGCCTCACCCGGCGAGACGTCCGGCCTGGCCGCGCTGCCCGAGGCCGAGCGCGCGACCGCCGTGCTGGACCTGGTGCGCTCGCACGTCGCCGTCGTCCTGGGGCACGCCTCCGCCGAGGCCGTGGACCCCGACCGCGCGTTCAAGGACCTCGGTTTCGACTCGCTGACCGCCGTGGAGCTGCGCAACCGGCTCGCGGCCGCGTCGGGCCTGCGCCTGCCCGCCACGCTGGTGTTCGACCACCCGACGCCCACCTCGCTGGCCGCGCACGTCACCGCCGCGCTCGCCGGCCGGGCCACGGTGGCGCGGCCTCCGGTCACCACCGCCACGCCCGCCGACGAGCCGATCGCGATCGTGGCGATGGCCTGCCGCTACCCCGGTGGCGTCGAGTCGCCCGAAGACCTGTGGGACCTCGTCACGTCCAACCGCGACGTCGTCTCCGGGTTCCCCACCGACCGCGGCTGGGACCTCGCCGCCCTGACCGGCTCCGGGCGCTCCACCACCACTGCCGGCGGCTTCCTGCACGACGTGGCCGACTTCGACGCCGGCCTGTTCGGGATCTCGCCGCGCGAGGCGCTGGCGATGGACCCGCAGCAGCGACTGCTGCTGGAGACGTCCTGGGAGGCGTTCGAGCGGGCCGGGATCGACCCGTCGAGCCTGCGCGGCAGCCGCACCGGTGTCTTCGCCGGCGTCATGTACCAGGACTACGCCAGCAGGCTGGTGTCGGTGCCCGACGGCGTCGAGGGCCACCTGGGCACCGGCAACTCCGCCAGCGTGGTCTCCGGCCGCGTCGCCTACGCGTTCGGGCTGGAAGGCCCGGCGATCACGATCGACACGGCGTGCTCGTCGTCGTTGGTGGCCGTGCACCTGGCGGCGCAGGCGCTGCGCGCGGGGGAGTGCGACCTCGCGCTGGCCGGCGGTGTCACCGTCATGTCCACGCCGGGGCTGTTCGTCGAGTTCAGCCGCCAGCAGGGCCTGTCGGCCGACGGCCGGTGCCGGTCCTTCGCGGGCACCGCGGACGGCACGGGCTTCTCCGAGGGCGTGGGCCTGCTGCTGCTGGAAAAGGTGTCCGACGCGCGCAGGCGCGGCCACCGGGTGCTGGCCGTGGTGCGCGGCAGCGCGGTCAACTCCGACGGCGCGTCCAACGGGCTCACCGCGCCCAACGGACCCTCCCAGCAGCGGGTCATCCTGGCGGCGGTGGCGAACGCGCGCCTGCGCCCGTCCGACGTGGACGTGGTGGAGGCGCACGGGACCGGCACGAAGCTGGGTGACCCGATCGAGGCCCAGGCGCTGCTGGCGACCTACGGCCAGGAGCGGGACGAGCCGTTGCTGCTCGGGTCGGTGAAGTCGAACCTGGGCCACACCCAGGCCGCCGCCGGCGTCGCCGGGATCATCAAGGTGGTCCAGGCGCTGGACCACGGGGTCGTGCCCGCCACCCTGCACGTGGACGAGCCCACCCCGCAGGTCGACTGGTCGGCGGGCGCGGTGCGCCTGGCCACCGAGAACCGACCGTGGCCGTCGACCGACCGGCCGCGTCGCGCGGGCGTGTCGTCCTTCGGCATCAGCGGCACCAACGCCCACGTCGTGCTCGAACAAGCTCCCGCCACCACCGAACCGGCCACGCCCGCCCCGTCCCGCCCCGGTCCCCACGCCTGGGTCCTGTCCGCGCAGGACGCGGCGGGCCTGCGCGACCAAGCCGCTCGGCTGCGCGCCCTGCTCGACGCCGACCCCGCCGACGTCGCCCGGTCGCTGGCGACCACCCGCGCGGCGCTCGACCACCGCGCGGTGGTCGTGGGTTCGTCGCGCGAGGAGTTGGCGGCTGGGCTGGAGGCCGTCGACAGCCGCGGTCCTGTGGTTCGTGGTGGTACGGCGTTCTTGTTCACGGGTCAGGGTTCGCAGCGGGTGGGGATGGGGCGTGGTCTGGCTGCGTCGTTCCCGGTGTTCGCCGAGGCGTGGGACGAGGTGTTGTCGCACTTCCCGGCTCGGGTGCGGGAGGTCCTGTCCTCGGATGACGTGCGGATTGACGAGACGGAGTTCGCTCAGCCTGGTTTGTTCGCGGTCGAGGTGGCGTTGTCTCGGTTGTTCGCGTCTTGGGGTGTCACGCCTGATGTCGTCGTGGGCCACTCGGTCGGGGAGATCGCTGCCGCGCACATCGCCGGTGTGTTCTCGTTGGCGGATGCGTGTCGTGTCGTGGTGGCGCGTGGTGCGTTGATGCAGGCGTTGCCGCCTGGTGGGGCGATGGTCGCTGTGGAGGCGGCCGAGGGCGAGCTGTCCTTGCCCGAGGGTGTGTCGTTGGCGGCGGTGAACGGTCCTCGTTCGGTCGTGCTGTCCGGTGATGAGGAGCCGGTGCTCGCGTTGGCGGCCGGGTTCGCGGCGCAGGGGCGGAAGACCAAGCGGCTCGCGGTGAGTCACGCGTTCCACTCGGCGCGGATGGACGCGATGCTGGACGAGTTCCGGGCCGTGGTGTCGTCGGTGTCGTTCGCCGAGCCCGCTGTGACGTTCGTGTCCACTGTGGATGATGGTTCGGTCGCGGATCCGGAGTACTGGGTGCGCAACGTGCGGCAGACGGTCCGGTTCGCGGATGCCGTGGCGCGGTTGCAGGGTGTGGTGCGTTGTGTGGAGATCGGGCCGGATGCGGTGTTGACCGCGTTGGTGCCGGACCTGCCGTGTGCCCCCGCGCTGCGTGCCGACCGGGACGAGGCGGTGACCGCCGTGTCCGCTCTCGGCGCGGTGCACGCGACGGGCGGATCGGTGGACTGGTCGAGCCTGCACGAGGGCGGCCGGGTCGTCGACCTGCCCACCTACCCCTTCCAACGCCGCCGCTACTGGCTCGACGCCGGCGAACTGCCCACCGCGGCGGACCCGGCCGAGTCGGGCTTCTGGGCCTCGGTCGAGCAGGCCGACGTCGAGGAGTTCGCGACCACGCTCGGCTTGAGCCGGGACGCCGTGGCCCCCGTGCTGCCCGCGCTCACCGCCTGGCGTCGCGCCCGCCGCGAAGCGTCCGCCGCGGACGAGTGGTGCTACCGCGTCGAGTGGACCCCGACGACGGTCCGCGCGACCGCGAACCTGCCCGGCGACTGGGTGGTCGTCGCCACGTCGGCCACCGCCGAGGCACTCGCCCCCGTCGTGGCGAGGGGTGTCCGCCTGGTCGAGGTGGCCGCCGACGCCGACCTGACCGGTCTGCTGGACGACCTCGGACCGGTGGACGGGCTCCTCCTGGCCGCACCCGGCCCCAGCCTGGTGGTGGCCGCGGTGCGCGCCGTGGCCGGGTCGACCACCCGGATCTGGGCGGTCACCCGCAACGCCGTGGCCGTCGACCCCGCCGACGCCGTCGACCCGGACCAGGCCGCGGTGTGGGGCGCGGGCCGCGTCGCCGCCCTGGAGCACCCCGACGTGTGGGGCGGCCTGATCGACCTGCCGTCCACGCCGGACGACCGGACCTGGGACCTGCTCGGCGGTGTGCCGGCCGGGACCGAGGACCAGGTCGCCCTGCGTGCGGCGGGCGCGTTCGCGCGCAGGCTCGTCGCGGCCCCCGATACCCGCACCGGCTGGACGCCGCGCGGCACCGTGCTGGTCACCGGTGGCACCGGCGCGCTGGGTGCCGAGGTGGCCCGCTGGGCGGCACGGGCGGGCGCGGCACGGTTGGTGCTGGTCAGCAGGCGTGGTCCGGACGCGCCCGGCGCGGCCGACCTGGTGGCCGGACTGGCGGGTGTCGAGGTGCACGTGGTGGCCGCCGACATCGCCGACCGCGACGCGGTGGCGGCGCTCGTGGCGGAGTGGGAGCCGGACGCCGTGGTGCACACCGCCGGTGTCTCCTCCACCGGGCGACTGCTCGACACCACCCCCGCCGACCTCGCCGAGACCGCGCGGGCCAAGGTGGCCGGTGCGCGGGTGCTGGACGAGGTCACCCGCGGTCGTGGTTTGGACGCGTTCGTGGTGTTCTCCTCGATCGCCGGGGTGTGGGGCAGCGGTGGTCAGGTCGCCTACGCCGCCGCGAACGCCGAGCTGGATGCGATCGTGCAGAACCGCCGTGCGTCCGGCCTGCCGGGCACGTCGATCGCCTGGGGACCGTGGGCGGGTGCCGGCATGGGCGCGGGTGCGGCGGGAGCCGACCTTGCCCGCCGCGGCCTGCGCGCGCTGGAGCCGAACCGGGCGGTGGCCGCGCTGGCCCGCACCGGCGAGCCGCTGCTCGTGGTCGCCGACGTGGACTGGGCCCGGTTCACCGCCACCTTCACCACTTCCCGCCCGAGCCCCCTGCTCGCCCGCGTGACACCACACGGCACGGCGGCCCCGAAGACTTCCCCCCTGCGCGGGCAACTGGCCGACCTGACCCCGGCGGAGGTCCGCCGCCACCTCGTGGAGCTGGTCCGCGGCAGCGTGGCCTCGGTGCTCGGGCACGACTCCGCGACCGGCGTCCCGACCGGCAAGGCGTTCCGCGACCTGGGGATCGACTCGCTGACCGCCGTGGAGCTGCGGGACGTGCTCGGCAGGGCCACCGGGTTGGCGCTGCCCGCCACGCTGGCGTTCGACCACCCCACCTGCGAGGACCTGGCCGAGTTCCTGCGCGGTGAGCTTGTCGGCCTGGATGACGCCGTGGCCGTCGCCCGGCCGAGGGGGTCGCTGTCCGACGAGCCGATCGCGATCGTCGCGATGGCCTGCCGCTTCCCCGGCGGCGCGGACTCGCCCGAGGCGCTGTGGGAACTGCTCGCCGAGGGCCGTGACGCCGTGCGCGGCTTCCCCGACGACCGCGGCTGGGACGTCGAGGCCCTCTACGACCCCGACCCCGACAACCAGGGCACCTCCTACGCCGTCGAAGGCGGGTTCCTCGACGGCGTCGCGGACTTCGACGCCGCGTTCTTCGGCATCAGCCCCCGCGAGGCCCTGTGCACCGACCCGCAGCAGCGGCTGCTGCTGGAGATCAGCTGGGAGGCGCTGGAGCGCGCGGGCATCGACCCGGACCGGTTGCGCGGCAGCGCCACGGGCGTGTTCGTGGGCACCAACAGCCAGGACTACGGCGCGCTGCTGGCCGCCTCGGTCGAACCCGTCGAGGGCTACCTGGCCACCGGCAACTCCGCCAGCGTCATCTCCGGCCGCATCTCCTACACCCTGGGCCTGGAGGGTCCGGCGGTCACCGTCGACACCGCGTGCTCCTCGTCGCTGGTCGCCCTGCACTGGGCCGCCCAGGCGCTGCGCTCGGGCGAGTGCGACCTCGCCCTGGCGGGCGGCGCCACGATCATGGCCACGCCGACCGCGTTCGTCGAGTTCTCCCGCCAGCGCGGCCTGGCCGCCGACGGCCGCTGCAAGGCGTTCGCCGCCGCCGCCGACGGCACCGGCTGGGGCGAGGGCGCGGGCATCCTGCTGGTGGAGCGGCTGTCCGACGCGCGCCGCAACGGCCACCCGGTGCTCGCGGTGCTGCGCGGCAGCGCGGTGAACCAGGACGGCGCGTCCAACGGCCTCACCGCCCCCAACGGCCCGTCGCAGCAGCGGGTCATCCGCCAGGCCCTGGCGGCGGCCGACCTGAGCCCGTCCGACGTGGACGTGGTGGAGGCGCACGGCACCGGCACCGCGCTGGGCGATCCCATCGAGGCGCAGGCGCTGCTGGCGACCTACGGCCGCGACCGCGACGCCGACCGGCCGCTGCTGCTGGGCTCGATCAAGTCCAACATCGGCCACACCCAGGCCGCCGCCGGCGTGGCGAGCGTGATCAAGTCCGTGGAGGCGCTGCGGCGGGGCGAGGTGCCCGCGACGCTGCACGTCGACGCGCCCAGCCCGCACGTGGACTGGTCGGCGGGCGCGGTGCGGCTGGTCACCGAGCACGTCCCGTGGCCGTCGACGGACCGGCCGCGGCGCGCGGGCGTGTCCTCGTTCGGCATCAGCGGCACCAACGCCCACGTCGTGCTGGAGCAGGCCGAGGACGTCACCGACGCGCCGCGGGTCACCGCCCCGCCGCTGCCGCTGCTGCTGTCGGCCCGCTCCGAGGCCGCGCTGCGCGCCCGCGCCGGCGACCTGGCCGCGTGGCTGCGCGCCGACCCCTCCCTCGACCACGCCGCCGCGGCCCACGCGCTGGCCACCACCAGGGCGCACCTGGAGCTGAGGGCCGCAGTCCCGCCGTCCGACGACCCGGACACCGTGCTGCGGGCGTTGGACGCGCTCGCGGCCGGCGCCACCGCGGACGTGCTGACCGGTGACACGACCGCGGCCGGCCGCACCGCGTTCCTGTTCTCCGGGCAGGGCAGCCAGCGACCCGGTTCCGGCGCGGTGCTGCACCGCGCGGAGCCGCTGTTCGCCGCGGCGTTCGACGAGGTCTGCGCGCACCTGGACCCGCACCTGGACCGGCCGCTGCGCGAGGTCCTGTTCGCCGAGGCGGGCACGCCCGAGGCGGCGCTGCTCGACCACACCGCCTGGACCCAGCCCGCGCTGTTCGCGCTGGAAGTCGCCTTGTTCCGGCTGGCGGAAGCCCGCGGTGTCGTGCCCGACCTGCTGCTGGGCCACTCCGTGGGTGAACTCGCCGCGGCGCATGTGGCCGGTGTGCTCGACCTGCCCGACGCCTGCGCGCTCGTCGCGGCCAGGGGCAGGCTGGTGGGCAGCCTGCCCGGCGGTGGCGCGATGGCGTCCCTCGCCGCCGGTGAGGCCGAGGTCCTCGCGGTGCTCGCGGACGTGCCGGGCGCCGGCATCGCCGCGCTCAACGGACCGGACTCCACCGTCGTCTCCGGCGACGCGGACGCCGTGCACGCCGTCGCCGAGCACTTCCGCGCGCAGGGGCGCAAGGTGCGGTCGCTGCGGGTCAGCCACGCCTTCCACTCCGCCCACCTGGACCCGGTGCTGGCCGAGTTCCGCCGAGTCGCCGAGGGCCTGACGTTCCACCCGCCGCGCCTGCCGATCGTCACCAACGTCACCGGCACCCTCGCCACCACCGACGAGCTGACCTCACCCGACCACTGGGTGCGCCAGCTCCGCCAGGCCGTCCGGTTCCACGACGGCGTGCGGTACCTGGTCGAGGCCGGCGTGACCGCGGTGCTGGAGCTGGGCCCCGACGGCGGGCTCGCCGGGCTGGCCGGCGCGAGCCTGGACGCCGGCGCGGTCAGCGTGCCGCTGCTGCGCCCCGGCAGGCCCGAACCGCTCACCGCCGCCACCGCGTTCGCGGCGCTGCACGTGGCGGGCGTCGACGTCGACTGGATGGCGGGCGACACCCCGGTGCGACCCGTCGCGCTGCCGACCTACCCGTTCCAGCGCGACAGGTTCTGGCCGCGCGCGTTCGCCTTCGGCGGCGACGTCGGCTCGGCCGGGCTGGGCTCGGCGGGCCACCCGATGCTGGGCGCGGCCGTCGAACTCGCGGGCAGCGACGTGCACGTGTTCACCGCCCGCCTGTCCACCCGCACCCACCCGTGGTTGGCCGACCACGGCATCGGCGACGCGGTCCTGCTGCCCGGCACCGCGTTCGTGGACCTGGCCGCGCACGTCGGCGCCGAGGTCGGCTGCCCGCACGTGGCCGACCTGACGCTGGCCGCGCCGCTCGCGCTGCCCCCGTCGGGCGCGGTGCAGGTGCAGGTGACGGCGGGTGCGCGCGACGAGCACGGCTCCCGCACCCTCACCGTCCACTCCCGGCCCGCCGGCGACCCGGACGCGGACTGGACCGCGCACGCCACCGGCCTGCTCGCCCGGGACACCCCGGCGGTGGCCGAACCCGCGGGGGAGTGGCCGCCGCGCGGCGCCGAACCCGTGCCGCTGGACGGCTTCTACGACCGGCTCGCGGCCGACGGCTTCCGCTACGGCCCCTCCTTCCGCGGCCTGCGCGCCGTGTGGCGGACCGACGGCGCGCTGCACGCCGAGGTCGCGTTGCCCGAGCCCCACGGTTCCGACGCCGCGGCCCACGGCCTGCACCCCGCACTGCTGGACGCCGCCCTGCACGCGCTGGCCTGCGACCCCGGCAGCGGCGGCGTGCCGTTCGCGTTCACCGGTGTCACGCTCCACGCGGCCGGCGCGGACGCGCTGCGCGTCACCCTGCGCCGCACCGCGTCGGGCGCGGTGAGCCTGGTGGCCGCCGACCCCACCGGGGCGCCCGTGGCCACGATCGACTCCCTGGTGCTGCGGTCCGCGACCACCGCGCACGCCACCGCCGCGGGCACCGCCCTGCTGCACCTGCGCTGGACCGACCCGGCCGGACCGGGCGACACCGCGCCGGAACACGACGACGCGCCGGTGCGCTGGGCCGCGCTGGGCGTCCCGCCGCGCTGCGACCAGGGCCCCGACCTGGTCGCCGAAGCGCTCGACGACCTGGCCGCCGCGGGCGCGGCGAGCATCCCCGCCCTGGTCGTGGCGGGCGTCGCCACCGGCGGGACCGTCCGCACCGCCACCCACGCGGCGCTGGCCCTGGTGCAGCGCTGGCTGTCCGACGACCGCTTCGCCGACTCCCGGCTGGTGGTGCTGACCGAGGGCGCCACGCTCGACGCGCCCGACGCGGCGCACCTGCCCGCCGCCGCCGTGCACGGCCTGGTCCGCTCCGCCCAGTCGGAGAACCCCGGCCGGCTGGTGCTGTGCGACCTCGACCACGCGGGCGCGGGCCTGCCGGTCGCCGCGCTGCGCCTCGCGGCCTCGGGCGCCGAACCGCAGATCGCGGTCCGCGACGGCGCGCTCAAGGTGGCCCGGCTGGTCCGCGCCGCCGACACCCCCGTGCTCGTGCCGCCCGCCGGGACGGCCGCGTGGCACCTGGCCGCCGGCGAGGACCGCACCGTGGACGCGGTGCGGGTCGTGCCCTCCGACGCGTCCCGTCCGCTGGACACCCACGAGGTCCGCCTCGCGGTGCGCGCGGCGGGCGTCAACTTCCGCGACGTCCTCATCGCGCTGGGCATGTACCCCGGTGACGCCCCGATGGGCAGCGAGGGCGCGGGCGTGGTCACCGAGGTCGGCCCGGAGGTCACCCACCTGCGGCCGGGGCAGCGGGTGTTCGGCATGGTGCCGAAGGCGTTCGGCCCGACCGCCGTCGCCGACGCCCGGATGCTCGCCCCCATGCCGCGGGGCTGGTCGTTCGAGCAGGCCGCGGCCGTCCCGCTCGCGTTCCTGACCGCCTACTACGCGTTGCGCGACCTGGGTGGGCTCAAGAGCGGGGAGTCCGTGCTGGTGCACTCCGCCGCCGGTGGTGTCGGCATGGCCGCCGTGCAACTGGCCCGGCACTGGGGCGCGGACGTCTACGGCACCGCGAGCGCCGGCAAGTGGGAGGCGGTGAAGGCGCTGGGCGTGGCGGAGGACCACCTGGCGTCGTCGCGCGACCTCGGCTTCGCCGGGCGGTTCCCGAAGGTGGACGTGGTGCTGAACTCGCTCGCCGGTGAGTTCGTGGACGCCTCGCTCGGCCTGCTCGGCGAAGGCGGCCGGTTCCTGGAGATGGGCAAGACCGACGTCCGCGACGCCGCCGGCCTGGCCGTGCGCTACCGGGCGTTCGACCTGATCGAGGCGGGCCCCGAGCGCATCGGCGAGATGCTCGCCGACCTGGTCTCCCTGTTCGACGGCGGCGCGCTGCGCCCGGTGCCGCGCCGGCACTGGGACGTCCGCGACGCCCGCCGGGCGTTCCGGTTCGTCAGCCAGGCCAAGCACGTCGGCAAGGTCGTGCTCACCGTGCCCCGCCCGCGCGACCCCGAGGGCACCGTCCTCGTCACCGGAGCCACCGGCGCGCTCGGCGGACGGGTCGCCAGGCACCTGGCCGCCGAGGGCGGCGCACGGCACCTGCTGCTGGTGAGCAGGCGCGGTCCCGACGCCGACGGCGCGGCGGAACTCGTGCGCGACCTCGCCGAGGCGGGTGCGCGTGCCCGGGTCGTCGCCTGCGACCTCGCCGAACGCGACGCGGTCGCCGCCCTGCTCGACGGGATTCCCGCCGAGCACCCGCTGACCGCCGTGGTGCACGTCGCCGGCGTCCTCGACGACGGCACCATCGGCTCCCTCACCCCGCAGCGCCTCGACGCCGTGCTGGCGCCCAAGGCCGACGCGGTGCTGAACCTGCACGAGCTGACCCGCGACCGCGACCTGGCCGAGTTCGCCGTGTTCTCCTCCGCCGCCGGCGTGTTCGGCGGCGCGGGCCAGGGCAACTACGCCGCGGCCAACGCCTACCTCGACGCGCTGGCCCGGCACCGCCGCGGCCTCGGCCTGCCCGCGACCGCGCTGGCCTGGGGCCTGTGGGACGAAGCCGACTCCATGGCCGCCGACCTCGGCTCCGCGGACCGGGAACGCCTCACCCGCGCCGGTGTCGCCGCCCTGTCCACGCGTGACGCCCTGAGCCTGTTCGACGCGGCCGTGGCGGCGCCGGAAGCGGTGTGCGTGCCGATGCGGCTCGACCTCGCCGGGCTGCGCGCCCGCCCCGACGCCGCACCCGCGCTGCTGCGCGACCTGGTAGGCGACGCCCGCACCACCCGCAGGCGCGCCGGCCGCGCCGAGACCGCCACCGGTGCGCGGGGCCTGGCCGACAAGCTGGCCGGGACGTCACCGGAGGAAGCCGACCGGCTGCTGCTGGAGCTGGTGCGGACCCACGTCGCCGGGGTGCTCGGCCACGGCGGACCCGACGCGGTCCAACCGCGCCGCGCGTTCAAGGACAGCGGGTTCGACTCCCTGACCGCGGTGGAGCTGCGCAACCGCCTCAACGCCGAGACCGGGCTGCGGCTGCCCGCGACCCTGGTCTTCGACCACCCCACCCCCGTGGCGCTGGCCGAGCACCTGCGCTCCGAACTGCTCGGCTCGGACGACCGGTCCGCCGACGCGGCGCCCGCGCGGGCCCGCTCCGACGAGCCGATCGCCGTGGTGGGCATGGCGTGCCGGTTCCCCGGGGTCGACTCCCCGGAAGCGCTGTGGACGATGCTGGTCGAGGGCCGGGACGGCATCTCCGCGTTCCCCGCCGACCGGGGTTGGGACCTCGCCGCGCTCTACGACCCGACCCTGGAACGCCCCGGGACCACGCACGTCCGCGAAGGCGGGTTCGTGCGCGGCGCCGGCGACTTCGACGCGGCGTTCTTCGGCATCAGCCCGCGTGAAGCGCTCGCCATGGACCCGCAGCAGCGGCTGCTGCTCCAGACCTCGTGGGAGGCGCTGGAGCGCGGTGGCCTCGACCCGCACTCCCTGCGCGGCGAGGACGTCGGCGTCTTCGTGGGCGCGGCGACCTCGAACTACGGCGCGGGCCTGCCCGCGTTCCCCGAGGGCGTCGAGGGCCACCTGCTGACCGGCAACGCGACCAGCGTCGCCTCCGGTCGGGTGTCCTACGCGCTCGGGCTGGAGGGACCGGCGGTCACCGTCGACACGGCGTGCTCGTCGTCCCTGGTCGCACTGCACCTCGCGGCGAACGCGCTGCGCGGCGGCGAGTGCTCCCTCGCGCTGGCGGGCGGCGCGACCGTCATGGCCATCCCCGGCGCGTTCACCGAGTTCTCCCGCCAGGGCGGCCTGGCACCCGACGGCCGCTGCAAGCCGTTCGCCGAGGGCGCGGACGGCACGAGCTGGTCCGAGGGCGTCGGCGTCCTCGTCGTGGAGCGGTTGTCGGACGCGCAGCGGCTCGGGCACCCGGTGCTGGCGGTGCTGCGGGGCTCGGCGGTGAACCAGGACGGCGCGTCGAACGGGTTGACCGCCCCGAACGGCCCCTCGCAGCAGCGGGTCATCCGCCAGGCGTTGGCCAACGCGGGCCTGGAACCGGCCGACGTGGACTTCGTGGAGGCGCACGGCACCGGAACCGCGCTGGGCGACCCGATCGAGGCGCAGGCGCTGCTGGCGACCTACGGCCAGGACCGCGACGAGCCGTTGTGGCTGGGCTCGGTCAAGTCGAACCTGGGCCACACCCAGGCCGCCGCCGGCGTCGCGGGGCTGATCAAGCTCATCCTCGCGCTGCGGCACGGCGTCCTGCCCAAGACCCTGCACGTGGACCAGCCCTCCACGCACGTGGACTGGGAATCCGGGGCGGTCCGCCTGCTGACCGACGCGGTGGACCTCACCGGCGCCGGCCGGCCGCTGCGCGGCGCGGTGTCGTCGTTCGGCATCAGCGGCACGAACGCGCACCTGGTCCTGGAGCAGGCCCCCGTTCCGGCGGCGCCGGAACCCGCCGCGGCGCGACCGGCCGTGCTGCCGTGGTCGCTCTCGGGCCGCACGGAGAAGGCCCTGCGCGACCAAGCCGCCCGCCTGCTGGCCGCGGTGGACGGGCACGACCCGGCGGACACGGCGTTCTCGCTGGCCACCACCCGGTCGGCGTTCGAGCGGCGTGCCGTGCTGATCGGCCGGGACCGGGAGGAGCTGAGCGCCGCGCTCCGGGCACTGGCCACCGACACCGAGCACCCGGCGTTGGTGCGGGGTGTGGCCGGTGAGCCGGGTCGGGTGGTGTTCGTGTTCCCGGGTCAGGGATCGCAGTGGGTCGGGATGGCCTTGGAGCTGGCGGAGCAGTCTTCTGTGTTCGCCGCCCGGTTGGCGGAGTGCGCTGCTGCTCTCGAGCCCTTCTGCGACTGGTCGTTGGATGACGCGTTGCAGGGTCGGGTGTCGTTGGACCGGGTGGATGTGGTTCAGCCCGCTCTGTTCGCGGTGATGGTGTCGTTGGCGGCGTTGTGGCGTTCGTGGGGTGTGGAGCCTGCTGCGGTGGTGGGTCACTCGCAGGGTGAGATCGCCGCCGCCTGTGTGTCGGGTGCGTTGTCGCTCGAAAACGCGGCGCGGGTGGTTGCTCTGCGTTCTCAGGTGTTGCGCCGCTTGGCGGGCAAGGGCGGCATGGTCTCGATCGCCGCGCCTGAAGCCGAGGTCCAGGCCCGGATCGCGTCGTTCGGTGAGCGGATTTCGGTTGCGGCGGTGAATGGTCCGTCTGCGGTCGTCGTCTCGGGTGAGCCGGATGCGTTGGACGAGTTGGTCGCGGCTTGTGACGTGGAGGGTGTGCGGGCGAAGCGGGTTGCGGTGGACTACGCGTCGCACTCGGCGCAGGTGGAGGAGTTGCGCGAGGAGTTGGCGGAGGTGCTGGCTCCGATCACGCCTCGCGCCGGTGGGGTCCCGTTGTACTCGACGCTCACCGGTGAGGTGGAGGACGGTTCGGGGCTGGATGCCGATTACTGGTTCCGGAATTTGCGTTCGACGGTCGGGTTCGCCGATGCGGTGGAGAAGTTGGTGGGTGACGGGTTCGGGGTGTTCGTGGAGTGCTCGCCTCACCCGTTGTTGACGATGGCGGTGCAGGAGCAGGCGGAGAACGTGGTGGCGGTCGGTTCGCTGCGGCGTGACGACGGCGGGCTGGACCGGATGCTGCTGTCGCTCGGCGAGGCCGTGGTGCGCGGTGTCACTCCGAAGTGGACGGACGTGATCCCCGGCGGTCGGCGGATCGACCTGCCCACCTACCCGTTCCAGCAGCAGCACTACTGGATGACCGCGCCGGAGGGGAGCGTTCCGGCCCTGGCCGCCGACACGGTCGAGAGCAGGTTCTGGGACACCGTCGAGCGCGAAGACCTGGAACGCCTCGCCGACACGCTGGCCCTCGACTCGGCCGCACCGCTCAGCGCCGTGCTGCCCGCCCTGTCCGCGTGGCGGCGCAAGGGACGGGCCAACTCGGCCGTCGACTCGTGGCGCTACCGGATCGCCTGGCACCCCGTGCCCGACCCGGCTCCCGCCGTCCTCACGGGCACCTGGCTGCTGGTCGTGCCCGAGGGCTTCGAAGAGGACCCGCTCGTGGCTGCCGTCACCGAGGCGCTGTCCCGGCACGGCGCCGAGGTGCGGGCCCTCGTGACGCCTGCCGACGCCGACCGCGCCGTGCTGGCCGGCCTGCTCGGCGACGGGCCCGCACAGGGGATCCTGTCCCTGCTCGCCCTGGCCGAGGAGCCCTTCCCCGGCCACCGGTACGCCCGCCGGGGCGCCGTCCAGACCATCGCCCTGGTGCAGGCCGTCGGTGACGCCGGGCTGTCCGCGCCCGTGTGGTGCGCGACCGGTTCGGCGGTGGCGGTGTCGGACTCCGAGTCGCTCGACGCGCCCGTCCAGGCGCTGGTGTGGGGACTGGGCCGCGTCGCGGCGCTGGAGCACCCCGAGCGCTGGGGCGGCCTGGTCGACCTGCCCCCGCAGCTGGACCGGAGGGCGGGGGAGCGGCTGGTCGCCCTGCTGTCCGGCGCCACCGGCGAGGACCAGGTGGCGGTGCGCGCGGCCGGGCTGTTCGGTCGCCGCCTGGCGCCCGCCGCGCCCACACCCGACCGCGCCGCCGACGAGCGCTGGCGCCCGGAGGGGACCGTGCTGGTCACCGGCGGCACCGGGGCGCTCGGCGCCAACGTGGCCCGCTGGCTGGCCGCGCGGGGCGCTCCGCACCTGCTGCTGGTGTCCCGTCGGGGCGTCGGCGCGCCCGGTGCCGAGGACCTGGTCGCCGAGCTGACCGCGGCGGGCAGCCGGGTCACCGTGGCCGCCTGCGACGCCGGTGACCGCGACGCGCTGGCCGAGGTGCTCGCGGCGGTGCCGGCGGACCTCCCGCTGACCACCGTCGTGCACACCGCCGCCGTGCTCGACGACGCCGTGATCGACACCCTGGACGTCGCCAGGGTCGACCACGTCACCGGTCCGAAGGTCGACGCGGCCCTGCACCTGCACGAGCTGACGCTGACCGGTTCGGTGACGGCGTTCGTGCTGTTCTCGTCCTTCGCCGGCACCTTCGGCACGCCCGGACAAGGCAACTACGCCCCGGGCAACGCCTTCCTGGACGCGCTCGCGGCGCACCGCCGGTCCCTCGGGCTGCCTGCGGTGTCCGTGGCGTGGGGTCCGTGGGGCGGGGCGGGCATGGCCGACGGTCCCGTCGGCGAACTGGCCCGCAGGCACGGGGTGCCCGAGATGGACCCCGCCCTCGCGCTGGAGGCGCTGCACCGGGCGTTGGACGCCGGGGACACCTTCACCGCCGTGGCCGACATCGACTGGTCCCGCTTCGCCACCGCGTTCACCGCGACCCGGCCCAGCCCGCTGCTGCACGAGCTGCCGCAGGTGCGGGCGGTCCTGGCCGAGTCGCGCCGCCAGGCCGACGCGGCGGGCGGTCCCGGTGACGTCGCCGCGCTGCCCCGCAAGCTGGCCGGCCTGTCGGCCGCCGACCAGGACTCGGTGCTGCTCGACCTGGTCCGCTCGCACGTCGCCGCCGTCCTCGGTCACCGGGGGCCCGACGAGGTGGACCGCGACCGCGCGTTCCGCGAACTGGGCTTCGACTCGGTGATGGCGGTCGAGCTGCGCAACCGGCTCGGCGCGGCTACGGGGCTGCGCCTGCCGGCGGGCCTGGTGTTCGACTACCCGTCCCCGACCGCGCTGGCCGTGCACCTGCGGGGCGAGCTCGTCGGCGCGGACACCACCGGATCGCCTTCGCCGCTCGACGAGGTCGACCGGCTGGCGGAGGTCCTGTCCGCGGCGGACGTGGACGCGACCACGCGGACCAGGGTGGCCCAGCGGTTGCAGGCGCTGCTGGCCCAGTGGCGCGACGCCGACGTCGAGGCGCCCGCCGCCGCGGACGGCTTCGACTCCGCCACCACCGACGAGATGTTCGACTTCATCGACCGGGAACTGGGGCTGTCATGACCGGTCCGACCGCCGCGCGCGGAACGAAGGGGTGAGCCGGGTGAGTGAGCAGGACAAGCTGCTGAGCTACCTCAAGCGCGTGACCGCGGACCTCCAGCAGACGAAGCAACGGCTGCGCGAGGTCGAGGAAGCACGCCAGGAACCGGTCGCCGTCGTGGCGATGGGCTGCCGCTTCCCCGGTGGGGTGCGCACCCCGGAGCAGTTGTGGGACCTGCTGGTCTCCGGCCGCGACGCCGTCACCGACGTGCCCGCCGACCGCGGCTGGGACGTGGAGGCCCTCTACGACCCCGCCGCCGCCCGCACCGGGTCGAGTTACGTGCGGCAGGCCGCGTTCCTCGACGGTGTCGGCGACTTCGACGCGGCGTTCTTCGGCATCAGCCCCCGCGAGGCGTTGGCGATGGACCCGCAGCAGCGGCTGCTGCTGGAGGTCTGCTGGGAGGCGCTGGAACGCGCGGGCATCGACCCCCAGTCGCTGCACGGCAGCGAGGTCGGCGTGTTCGCGGGCACCAACGGGCAGGACTACCCGTCGCTGCTGATGGGCGCGAGCGAGGACGTGATCGGCTACCTGGGCACCGGCAACGCGGGCAGCGTGCTGTCCGGCCGCGTCGCCTACGCGCTGGGGTTGGAAGGACCCGCGGTCACCATCGACACGGCGTGCTCGTCGTCCCTGGTCGCCATGCACCTGGCCGCCCAGGCGCTGCGGTCCGGCGAGTGCTCGATCGCCCTGGCGGGCGGCGTCACCGTCATGTCCACCCCGACCCTGTTCGTCGAGTTCTCCCGGCAGCGCGGGCTGGCCGCCGACGGCCGGTGCAAGCCGTTCGCCGCCGCGGCCGACGGCACGGCGTGGGGCGAGGGCGCCGGCGTGCTGGTGCTCATGCGCCTGTCCGACGCCCGCCGCGACGGCCACGAGGTGCTGGCGGTGCTGCGGGGCAGCGCGGTGAACCAGGACGGCGCGTCCAACGGCCTCACCGCGCCCAACGGACCGGCCCAGCGCCGGGTGATCCGGCACGCGCTGCGGCACGCCGGGCTCACGACCTCGGACGTGGACGTGGTGGAGGCGCACGGCACCGGCACCACCCTGGGCGACCCCATCGAGGCCGAAGCGCTGCTGGCCACCTACGGCCGGGACCGCGACGCCGACCGGCCGCTGCTGCTGGGCTCCATCAAGTCCAACATCGGCCACACGCAGGCC
Source organism: Actinosynnema sp. NPDC051121 (assembly GCA_040689555.1). Taxonomy (GTDB): domain Bacteria; phylum Actinomycetota; class Actinomycetes; order Mycobacteriales; family Pseudonocardiaceae; genus Actinosynnema. The sequence goes on from JBFBCZ010000039.1 coordinate 75,232, forward strand.
GCCGCCGGGGTCGCCGGCGTGATGAAGATGGTCCTCGCCATGCGGCACGGAGTGCTGCCCAAGACCCTGAACGTGGACGAGCCGACGCCCCACGTGAACTGGTCCGCGGGCCACGTCAGGCTGGCTACCGAGACCGGGCCGTGGCCGGAGGTGGACCGGCCGCGCCGGGCGGGCGTGTCGTCGTTCGGCATCAGCGGCACCAACGCCCACGTCGTCCTGGAGCAGGGACCGCCGAGCGTTCCCGCCGCCGACCGCCCCGCACCGGGCGCGGTCGTGGCGTGGCCGCTGTCCGGCAGGGACGAGCAGGCGGTGCTGGACCAGGCCGACCGTCTCGCGGAACTCCTCACGCGCCGGCCGGAGCTCGACCCGGCCGACGTCGCCGTCTCGCTCGCCACCACCAGGTCGGCCTTCGACCACCGCGCCGTGGTGGTCGGCTCCTCCTCGGACGAGCTGCTGACCGGGCTGCGGTCGGTGGGGGACCGGATCACCACCGCCCGGTCCGGCCGGACGGCGTTCGTGTTCACGGGCCAGGGTTCGCAGCGGATCGGCATGGGCCGTGGGCTGGCGGCGGCCTTCCCGGTGTTCGCCGAGGCGTGGGCCGAGGTGTTGTCGCACTTCCCGGCTCCGGTGCGGGAAGTGCTGTCCTCGGACGACGCGAGGATCGACGAGACGGAGTTCGCCCAGCCGGGCCTGTTCGCGGTCGAGGTGGCGCTGTCGCGGTTGTTCGGGTCGTGGGGCGTGATCCCGGATGTCGTGGTGGGTCACTCGATCGGTGAGATCGCGGCTGCGCACATCGCGGGTGTGTTCTCGTTGGAGGACGCGTGTCGGCTGGTGGTGGCGCGGGGTGCGTTGATGCAGGCGCTGCCCACCGGTGGGGCGATGGTGGCCGTCGAGGCCGCCGAGGACGAGATCACCCTGACCGGGGGCGTGTCCCTGGCGGCCGTGAACGGTCCGCGTTCGGTCGTGCTGTCCGGTGACGAGGAACCGGTGCTCGCGTTGGCGGCGGAGTTCGCCGCGAAGGGACGCCGCACGAAGCGGCTCGCGGTGAGCCACGCGTTCCACTCCGCCCGCATGGACGCGATGCTGGACGCGTTCCGGGCGGTCGCGGCGTCGGTGTCGTTCGCCGAGCCGACCGTCACCTTCGTGTCCACTGTGGATGGCGGCTCCATCGCGGACCCGGAGTACTGGGTGCGCAACGTCCGGCAGACCGTGCGGTTCGCCGACGCCGCCGCGGAGCTGCCGGACCACGAGGTGGTGCGGTGCGTCGAGATCGGGCCCGACGCGGTGCTCAGCGCGTTGACCGGGGACCTCCCCTGCGCGCCCGCCCTGCGCGCCGACCGGGACGAGGCGGTCACCGCCGTCACCGCCCTGGGCGCCGTGCACGCGACCGGCGGCACCGTCGACTGGCGGGCCGCGCACCCCGGTGGGCGGACCGTGGAGCTGCCCACCTACCCGTTCCAGCGCAAGCGCTTCTGGCCCGAACCCCGCCGCGGCTGGTTCGGCGACCTCGCCGCCGCCGGGCTGGCCTCCGCCGAGCACCCGCTGCTGGCCGCCGTCGTCTCGCTGGCCGACTCGCACGGCCTCGTGCTCACCGGCCGCCTCGCGCTGGGCAGCCACCCGTGGCTGGCCGACCACACCGTCCTGGGCACACCGATCCTGCCGGGCACCGCGTTCGTCGAACTCGCCGTCCGCGCCGGTGACCAGGTCGGCTGCCCGACCCTCGCGGACCTGGCCGTGGAAGTGCCGCTGGCGCTGCCCACCGACGGCAGCGGGGTGCAGGTCCGCGTCACGGTGTCCGCCGCCGAGGCCGACGGCGGACGTGCGGTCACCATCCACTCCAGGCCCGAAGCGCTCGCCGACACCGAGGACTGGACCCGGCACGCCTCGGGCTCGCTGATCCCGTCGACCCCGGCGCCCGCCGCCGACGCCGAGCCCTGGCCGCCCGCGAACGCCGAGGCGCTCGACGTGGCGGACGCCTACGCGCACTTCGCGGAGCGCGGTTTCGGCTACGGCGACGCCTTCCACGGCCTGCGCGCCGCGTGGCGGCGCGGCGACGACCTGTTCGCCGAGGTCGCGTTGCCCGAAGCGGTCCGCGGCGACGCCGCGTCGTTCGGCGTGCACCCGGCGCTGCTCGACGCTGCGCTGCACGTCGTGCTGCTGGCCGCGCCGACCGGTGCCCCGGCCCACGCGCCGGCCGCCGGCCCGCTCCTGCCGTTCTCCTGGGGTGGTGTCACCGTGCACGCCACCGGTGCCACCGAAGCCCGCGTGCGCATCTCGCCGGCCGGTCCGGACGCCATCACCGTCACCGTCACCGACGTGGCGGGCACCGCGCTGGTCACCGCCGAATCGCTGGTGTTCCGGGCGCTGACCGCCGAACGGGCGACCAACGCCACCCGCTCCCTGTTCCGCACCCGCTGGGACCGCTGCGCACTGCCCCCCGCGTCCGAACCGGTGCACCGGTGCGCCGACCCGGCCGCTGCCCGCGAGCTGCTGACCGCCGAGCCGCCCGCCCGGATCGTGGTCGTGCCCACCGCCGCCTCCGCCGCGGCGCGGGACGTGCACCGGGTGCTCGCCGACGTGCTGGCGCTGGTCCAGGCCTACCTGGCGTCCCCCGCGTGGGACGGCGTGCGGCTGGTCGTGCGCACCGGAGGTCCCGACGACCTCGCCGGCGCCGCGGTCCGCGGCCTGCTGCGCACCGCGCAGGCCGAGCACCCCGACCGGTTCGTCCTGCTCGATGCGGACGCGGAACGGGTCTCCGACGCCGACGTGGCCGCCGCGGTGGCCTCCGGCGAGCCGGAGCTGGCCCTGCTCGACGGCGCGTGGTCGGCGCCCCGCCTGGTCCGCGCCTCCGCCGCGACGGTTGGCTGGACGTGTTCGAGTTCACCGGGTCGGCGGTGAGCAAGGGCGTCCGGGCGCAGATGGAGAT
>JBFBCZ010000040.1:0-74606 GCA_040689555.1 Actinosynnema sp. NPDC051121
GTGGGCGCGGCAGGCCGTGGTCGCGGGCGGGGAGGACGCGGGCTACCCGATGCTGACCTCCTACGCCCTGACGACCGCGTCGGCCGGGCACAGCGCCGTGGTGATCGCGTTGCTGCCGGCCGCGACCGCGGTCATGGCGGTGCTGCGCGGCCGGGAACGGCCGCCGCCGGCGTTCTGGGGCACGGCGGTGGCGGGCGCGGTCGCCGCACTGGCGTTCGCGTCACTGGCGGGTGGCGGTTTCGGGCCGCCGCGCTGGTCGGACGTGCTGCTGTTCGGCGCGGTCGCCGCGGCGGCGGTCGGCTATGCCGAGGGCGGGTTGCTCGCCCGCGAGCTCGGCTCCTGGCAGACGGTGTCCTGGGCGCTGGTGCTGTCCGCGCCCGTGATGATCGCCCTGACCGCCGTGTCGGCGGTCCAACGGCCACCGTCGGGGACCGCGACGCAGTGGGCGGCGTTCGCCTACCTGGCCGTGGTGAGCATGTTCCTGGGCTTCTTCGCCTGGTACCGGGGCCTGGCGATCGGGCCGATGGCGCGGGTCGGCCAGGTGCAGCTGGTGCAGCCCGTGCTGGGCATCGGCTGGGCGGCGCTGCTGCTGCGCGAGCGGCTGACCTGGGCGACCGTGCTGGGCGGTGTCGCCGTGGTCCTGTGCGCGGCCGTCGCGGTGCGCGTCCGCCTCGACCGCGGTTGACCCGGCGAGGCCCTAGCAGGCGGCGGCGCGGTCCAGCAGGAGCTTGCGCTCGCGCTCGTTGCGGGTGAGCCCGGCCGCCCGCTCGAACTCCTCCCGCGCCTCGGCGTTGCGGCCCAGCTTGGCCAGCAGGTCGCCGCGCACGGCCGGCAGCAGGTGGTAGCCCTTCAGCGCGGGCTCGTCCACCAGCTCGTCCACCAGCTCCAGCCCGACCTGCGGGCCGAACGCCATCCCGATCGCCACCGCGTGGTTCAGCTCGATGATCGGCGACGGCGCGACCAGCGACAACGCCTCGTAGAGCCCGGCGATGCGGGTCCAGTCGGTGTCCTCCGGCACGCGGGCCCGCGCGTGGCACGCGGCGATGGCGGCCTGCAACGCGTACGGGCCGCCCGCGCCGCCCAGCGACTCGGCCTTCGCCAGCGCGGCCAGGCCGCGGCGGATCAGCAACTGGTCCCAGCGGGCCCGGTTCTGCTCCAGCAGCAGCACGGGCTCGCCGTCCGGCCCGACGCGCGCCCTGGCCCGGGACGCCTGGATCTCCAGCAACGCCACCAGGCCGTGCACCTCGGGTTCGCGCGGCATCAGGCCGGCCAGCACGCGGGCCAGCCGCAACGCGTCCTCGCACAGCGCCGGGCGCATCCAGTCGTCACCCGCGGTGGCCGAGTAGCCCTCGTTGAAGATCAGGTAGATCACGCCGAGCACGGACGCCAGCCGCGCGGCCCGCTCGTCCTCCGCCGGCACCTCGAACGGGACGCCGGCCTTGGCCAGCGCCTTCTTCGCCCGCACGATCCGCTGGGCCACGGTCGCCTCGGGCACCAGGAACGCGCGGGCGATCTCGTCGGTGGTCAGGCCGCCCAGCATGCGCAGGGTCAGCGCCACCTGCGCCTCGGTGGACAGCACCGGGTGGCAGGCGGTGAACACCAGCCGCAGCAGGTCGTCGTCGATGTCACCGACGTCGGCGGCGGCGTCGGGCGCGTGGTCGTGCTCGGTGTCGCGCCCGATCTGCTCCAGCTTGCGCTGGTAGTTCTGCCTGCGCCGGATCAGGTCGACGGCCCGGTTCTTCGCCGCGGTCATCAGCCACGCGCCGGGGTTGCGCGGCACGCCCTGCTCCGGCCACTGCTCCAGGGCGCTGACCAGCGCGTCCTGCGCCAGCTCCTCGGCCAGGCCGACGTCGCGCACCATCCGCGCAAGCCCCGCGATCAGGCGCGCGGACTCGATCCGCCACACCGCCTCGACCGCGCGGCGCGCATCGGTAGCCATCACGACCCGAGATCAGATCAGCTACCGATGCGCGTCGGCAAGCGGGCCCGGCGGCGCTCAGCCCTGTGCGGCGCGGGCCCCCTGCTGGGCGCGCAGCTCGCGCTCGCGGTTCTTCATGTCCTCGGAGGCGTTGACGAAGTCGTCCTCGCTGAAGACCTGCCGGATCTCGATCTGCGACTCGTCGCCGGTCGGGTTCGGCACCCGCTTGACCCACTCGATCGCCTCTTCCAGCGACTTGACCTCGATCAGCCAGAAACCCGCGATCAGCTCCTTGGTCTCGGTGAACGGGCCGTCGACCACGGTGCGCTTGTCACCGGAGAAGTAGACCCGCGCGCCCTTGGAGCTGGGGTGCAGGCCCTCGCCCGCGAGCATCACGCCCGCCTTGACCAGCTCCTCGTTGAACGCACCCATCTCGGCGAGCTGCTCCTCGGTCGGCTGCACGCCGGCCTCGGTCTCCTCGGTCGCCTTCACGATCACCATGAAACGCATCTCGGTCTCCCTGTCGGTTCGCTTGGCCGTCCATCCTGGCCCGTACTGACGCGACGAACGAGCGGGGGCGTGGATCGACACGTCGGCCGAGATTTCGCCAAGATTTTTTCGCAGGCCCGTGACCAGCACTTCCTACGTGATCGGCGAGCCGCCGGTCACGCCGATGACCTCGCCGGTGATGTAGCTCGACTCGGCCGAGGCCAGGAAGACGTACAGCGGCGCGAGCTCGGCGGGCTGCCCGGCGCGACCCATGGGCGACTGCTCGCCGAAGTTCTCCACCTTCTCCGGCGGCATGGTGGCCGGGATGAGCGGCGTCCACACCGGACCGGGCGCGACCGAGTTCGCCCGGATCTTCCGGTCGACCAGGTTCTGCGCCAGGCCCTTGGTGAAGTTGACGATCGCCGCCTTGGTGGTGGCGTAGTCGAGGAGCTGGAACGAGGGCTGGAAGCCCTGGATGGACGACGTGGTGATGATCGAGGAGCCCTCGGGCATGTGCGGCACGGCCGCCTTGCACAGCCAGAACATCGCGTACACGTTGGTCTTCATGACGCGGTCGAACTGCTCGGTGGTGATGTCGAGCAGGCCGCCGTCCTGCGACATCTGGTAGGCGGCGTTGCTGACCAGGACGTCGATCCGGCCGAACTCCTCGACCGCGCGCGCCACCACCGCCGAGCACTGCGACTCCTCCACGAGGTCGCCGGGGACGGTGACCGCCTTGCGGCCCGCTTCCTCCACGAGCCGCGCGGTGTCGCGGGCGTCCTTCTCCTCGGCGGGCAGGTAGGAGATGAGCACGTCCGCGCCTTCACGGGCGAACGCCAGCGCGACGGCGCGGCCGATGCCGGAGTCGCCGCCGGTGACCACGGCCTTCTTGTCGGTGAGCCGTCCCGTGCCGCGGTAGGTCGCTTCGCCGTGGTCGGGGGTGGGTCGGACGTCGTCGGTCAAGCCCGGGTACTTGATGGGGGTCTCGGTCTGCGCCATGCCCGCAGGGTTGCCCCGGTTGGTGCGGCCTGAACACGCCGAAGGGCGCGCCTCCGGGTGGAGACGCGCCCTCAGGGTGGTGCGAGGGGTGTCAGCGGCGCAGCGCGCGCTGGAGCGTGAAGGCGCCCGGGCCGAGGACGGCCAGCAGCAGGAACACCCAGCAGTAGACGGCGGCCGGCTCGCCGCCGTTGTGCATCGGCAGCAGCGCTTCCGGCTGGTGGACGGTGAAGTAGGCGTAGGCCATCACGCCGGAGAGCACGAACGCCGCCGGGCGCGCGGCCAGCCCGACCAGCACCAGGGCCGCGCCGACCAGCTCGATCACGCTGCCGTACCAGCCGGGCCACGAGCCGAGCGGCACGGCCGTGCCCTGGCCGTCGATGCCGCCGAGGAAGCCGAGGCCCTGGAGGCCGTGCAGGCCGAACAGGAACGACACGACGACCCGGAAGGCGGCCAGCACGAGGTCGTTGCGCTTGGTGGCGAGGGCGGCGGTCGGGTGGGCGGCGGCGCGGCGGGTGTCGGTCGTGGTGGTCATCTCGGGCTCCCCATCTCGGTGGTCTTATCCAGACGACGAACGGGGACCGGGCCGGATCGACACGGCCGCGGAACTTTTTTCGGAGAACTTCACGCGGAGAGTGAAACGGCTGGTCGGGGCCGGTAGGCGTTGGCCGCGCCGGAAGAAGCGGACCCGGCGCGGGTCGTCGGCCTCGGCGCGCATGGCCGCGAGGTCGGCCTCGGTGGGCGCGCGGGCGACCGACGGCCCGGGCCGGTGGTCGAGCGGCGGCGGTGGCCGGTGGTCGTCGGGCAGGGCAGGGCGGTCGACCCGGCACGCGACCAGGCCGTCGGTGTCGGGGACGTCCAGCGGGAACACCGGCGGCGGCCAGACGTAGTCGAGGTCGTCCGGGACGTCGGGGAACAGCGGCCGGTAGTGCTCGGGGTCCTTGCGCAGGAGGGCGGACCGGTGGCTGCGGTGCAGGTCGTCGTCGCCGAGCCAGGGCGGCAGGAGGCCTTCGGCCAGGCACCACGACCACGTGGGCTCCCGGCCGCCGGTGAAGTCGAGCAGGGTGGCGCGCAGGCCGTCGCGGTGGCCCCGGCGTCGCCACTCGTCGCACACCGTGACGCCGTAGGCGACCAGCGCGGGGGTGAAGCCGCGCCACATCCGCACCGCCGGGTGGTTCTTCCAGCCGTAGTCGGGCCAGACCAGGGCGCGCAGGATCTGCAGCGTCTCCACGCGCTGCTTGCCCAGCCGCCGCGGGTCCAGCACGGCGGCGCTGCCGGCGAAGGTGGCGCAGGGCAGGAACGTCTGCACCCCAGGCACCTACCCCACGGGCGGGCGGTCAAGCGCGCGACCGTCAACAGACCGGTGGGCTGTTAGCCTGCGGTGGTGGAGTTCCAGCGCGCGAGGCGGCCCGAGCAGGTGGAGCAGCGGCGGCGCACGATCCTCGACACGGCGTGCGCGATGCTGCGGGAGCGGTCCGTCGCCGACATCTCGCTGCGCGAGCTGAGCGAGCGCGTGGGGCTGGCGAAGTCGAACGTGCTGCGGTACTTCGACAGCCGCGAGGCGATCTTCCTGGAGGTGCTGGACCAGGAGTGGAGTGCCTGGCTGGACGAGCTGGAGGACGTGCCGGGGCCGGTCGGGGAGCCGGTGGGGGTCGCGACGGCGGTGGCGACGTCGTTGCTGCGCAGGCGGCTGCTGTGCGAGTTGATCAGCGGGATGGCCGGGGTGCTGGAGCGCAACATCTCCGTGGACTTCGCGCGCGTGGTCAAGCGCCGGGCGAACGAGCACGAGGCCAGGCTGGCGGGCTTGGTGCGGGCCCGGGTGCCGGTGCTGGACGAGGCCGCGGCGCGGCGCTTCGCGGGCGTGGTGCCGATCCTGACCGCCGGCCTGTGGCCGCACGCGAACCCGACGGACGCGGTGGCGCAGGTGACGCGGGAGCTGGGCGGGCCGCCCGCCGCCGAGGCGGTGCGGGAGGGCCTGACGGAAGGGCTGGTCAACCAGTTGGTCGGCCTGGTGGCCCGGTCCTGACCCCGCTTCGACCCGGCGCCGGACGCCCTAGGATCCGGTCCCGTGAAGGCACTGGTGGTTCGCGGTGGCTGGGACGGGCACTCGCCGGTGGAGTCGACCGACTCGTTCCTGCCGTTCCTGCGCTCGTCGGGGTTCGCGGTCGACGTGTCGGACGCGCTGGAGGTCTACGACGAGCGGCTCGGCGACTACGACCTGATCGTCCAGTGCTGGAGCGACGGCGTGCTGACCGATGACCAGTTCACCTGCCTGGAAGCGGCGGTCCGGGGCGGCACCGGGCTGGCCGGGTGGCACGGCGGGCTCGTCGACGCCTTCCGCCACTCGCGGGGTTACCTGCGGTTGGTCGGCGGCCAGTTCGTCGCCCACCCCGGTGATTTCGTGGACCACCGGGTGGAGATCACCTCGACCCACCCGATCGTGGCCGGCCTGGACGGGTTCGAGCTGCGCACCGAGCAGTACTGGGTGCTGACCGACGGCCTCAACGACGTGCACGCGACCACGACCTTCGCCGCCGCCGACCCGTGGCACGCGCCGCTGACCGTGCCCGCCGTCTGGACCCGCCGCTGGGGCGCGGGCCGCGTCTTCGCCTGCACGATCGGCCACCACCCGGCCGACCTCGACCTGCCGCCCGTCCGGACCCTGGTCGAACGCGGCCTGCTCTGGGCCGCCCGGCGCTGAGCGCTGCCGGGCGTTCACCCGACAGCCGGCCACCCGCGTCGCGGTTGGCGTGGCCTCGGCACCCCGGCCGCAGCGGGGCCGGCTACCCCGCCGCCGGTCCCGCGCACCGGCCGGCGCGGGCAGCCGGGTTCACTCGCCCGAGGCGGGCAGGGCGGCGGGCTCGGAGTCGGCCAGGTTCTCCGGCAGCCTCAGGCCCTCGTGCAGCGGCACGAGTTCGGATTGCAGCACGAGCGCGGCCCCGCCGATCGCGGACGCCGTAGCGGCCGAACGGGACAGCCTCACGTCGACGCCGTGCGCCGCGCGCGAGAAGAAGGCGCGGTCGAGCTCGTCGCGCACCACGGGCAGGTAGACCGACCCGGCGATGGCGAAGCTGGGCCCGGTCAGCACCAGCACCTCCAGGTCCATGATGTTCGCCAGCGTCCGCGCCGCCACCGCGATGTAGCGCGCCGACCGCTCCAGGATCGCCAACGCCGCCGGCTCGCCCCGCCGCGCCGCCCGGCTCACCGCCGCGAAGTCCGACGACACCGACCGCGCCCTGCCGGTCAACCCCGCCGACCCGGCCAGCGCCGCGTCCGCGCGGGCCGCCGCCACCACGGCCGCCGGTCCCGCCAGCACCTCCACGCACCCCCGCGCGCCGCACCAGCACTCCGGCCCGTCGGCGTCCACGCAGATGTGGCCGATCTCCCCGGCGTTGCCGCTGGTGCCGCGGTAGGCCATGCCGTTGATGATCAGGCCCGCACCGATGCCCGTGCCCATGTACAGCGCCGCCGAGATGGCCGTGCCGCCGATGCCGCCCGACCAGTGCTCGCCCAGCGCCGCCGCGGTGGCGTCGTTGTCCAGCACCACCGGCAGGCTCGTGGCCCGTTCCAGCTCCTGGTCGAGCGGGAAGTCCTCCCACTTGCGCATGGCGGGCGGGGTCAGGCCCATGCCGGCGTTCGAGCTGAGCGGGCCGGGGGAGACCAGGCCGAGGCCGAGCACCCGGTTGTGGTCGACGCCGACGCCGTCGATCAGGCCCTTCACCTCGGCCGCCATCCGCGCCACCACGGTCCGCGGCTCGGCCGCGCCCGCGCCCGCCCTCGAAATGCGGGCGACGACCGACCCGCCGAGATTGGTCAGCACGTAGGTGATGCCCGCGTGGTCGAGGTGCACGCCCACCGCGTAGCGGGAGGAGTGGTTGAGCTGCAGCAGGACCCGCCGCTTGCCGCCGGTCGACTCGGCGCGGCCGGTCTCCACGACCAGGCCCTCGTCGATGAGCTTGCGGACCACGGTCGAGATCGTGGCGCCGGTGAAGCCGGTGGCGTTGATCAGGCCGACCCGGCTGATGGTGCCCGCCGCGCGGATCACGTCGAGCACCGCGGACTTGCTGCTCGCGTGTTGCGTCGCCCGCGCCGGTCCGCTCACGTGGTCCCCCGCGTCCGTCTTAGTTCGTTCGTCGGACGAAGGGTAGCAACTTGGCCGGCAGATGACGCCGAGGTGTTGACTTCGTTTCTTCGATGACTTAACAATCTGCCTCAACGCGGGACCGCGGCCGGTCTCGGGCCACGAGAGGAATCGACGATGTTCCTGAAGGCAAGGCGCTTCTCACGGGGGCGCATGGCGGCGGCCGGACTGGCCGCGGTCGCCATGCTCGCGACTGCGTGTGGCGGATCCGGTGCGACGGGTGACGGGAACAAGGACACGCTGATCGTGTACACCGGCCAGTCCGGTGACTGGCAGCTGAACTTCAACCCGTTCTCGCCCACCCAGATCGAGGGCCCCGGCACGATCTTCGAGCCGCTGTTCTTCTTCAACAACATCCGCGACGTCGAGCCGCGCCCGCGCCTGGGCAAGAGCTTCAAGTGGAACGCCGACGGCACCGAGCTCGACGTCGAGCTGCGCGACGACGCGAAGTGGACCGACGGGCAGAAGTTCACCGCCAAGGACGTCGTCTTCACCCTCGACATGATCACCAAGAACCCCGGCATGAACGGCACGGGCTACAAGGGCGTGGCGACCGCGGTCGACGACACCCACGTGTCGATCAAGTTCACCGAACCGTCCTACATGGAGGGCCCGCAGGTGCTCGGCCGGGTCTGGATGGTCCCCGAGCACAAGTGGAAGGACATCTCCACCCCGTCGACCGACGTCGTCAAGGAGCCCGTCGGCACCGGCCCGTTCATGCTGGACGAGTTCAAGGCCCAGGCGTTCACGCTGAAGGCGAACCCCGACTACTACGCGGGCGCGCCGGCGCTGAAGAAGGTCCGCTACCTGGCGCTGTCGGGCAACCAGTCCGGTGAGGCCGCGCTGAAGCAGGGCCAGATCGACTGGCAGACCGGCCCCGTCCCGGACATCAAGGACGTCGAGAAGAACTACCCCGGCTACAAGGCCGTCACCATCCCGATGAACCAGGTCGCCCTCTTCACCTGCTCGAACGCCGCCCTCGGCTGCCAGGGGCCGCAGACCGACGTGGCCGTCCGCAAGGCGATCTACTACGGCATCAACCGCACCCAGGTGAACTCGCTCGCGTTCGAGAACACGGCCGGTGAGGTCTCGCCCGGCGCGGCGCTGCTCGATCGGGACAAAGAGCAGATCTCCTCGAAGCTCAAGGAGAAGACCGCCCCGATGCAGCCCGACGAGGCCAAGGCCACGCAGCTGCTGGAGGCCGCCGGCTACACCAAGGGCGGCGACGGCATCTACCAGAAGGACGGCAAGCCGCTGGCCCTGACCCTCAAGGTCGTCGCCGGCTGGACCGACTACATCACCGCCGTCGACACCATGAGCCAGCAGTTGCAGAAGGTCGGCATCAAGGTCACCGCGCAGCAGCTGTCCTGGAACGAGTGGTCCGACTCGCGCGGCCGCGGCAACTTCGAGCTGCTGATCGACTCCCTGCACCAGGGCCCGGCCCCCGACCCGTTCTACAACGCGTCCTACTTCTTCAGCACCGCCACCACGGCCAAGGTCGGCGAGGTGGCGAACCCGAACTTCGCCCGCTTCTCCGACCCCGAGGTGGACGCCGCGCTCGCCGGCCTCAAGGGCGTCGACCCCGACGACGCCGCGGCCCGCCGGCCGTACCTGGACACCATCCAGACCCGGGTCGAGGAGTCCATCCCCTACATCCCGGTCCTGACCGGCGGCACCACCAGCGAGTACAACGCCAAGAAGTTCACCGGCTGGCCGACCAAGGACGACCTCTACGCGTTCCCGGCGGTGTGGGCGCGCCCGGAGGCGTCCGAGATCTACCTGAAGCTCAAGCCGGCCGGCCAGTGATCGACTGAACGAGGCGATAGGCGGACCGATGAGGTACTACGCCCGAAAACTCGCGTTCTACCTGGTCGCCCTCTGGGCGGCGCTGACGCTGAACTTCTTCATCCCGAGGCTCATGCCGGGCAACCCGGTGGACATCCTCATGGCGAAGCTCGCGCAACGCGGCGGAACCGTGGACCCGTCGGCCCGCAGGGCGTACGAGCTGCTGCTCGGCTCGAACAGCGACGAGTCGCTGGTCCAGCAGTACTTCTCGTACCTCGGCAACATGTTCCGCGGTGATCTGGGCATCTCGGTGAGCTCCTTCCCGACACCGGTGTCCCAGATCATCGCGGACGCCCTGCCCTGGACCCTGATGCTCGTCGGCATCGCGACGTTCCTGTCGTTCGCCCTCGGCATCGTCCTGGGCACGTTCGTCGGCTGGCGGCGCGGCACCTGGCTGGACAGCCTGGTGCCCGCCACCACCGTGCTCGCCGCCGTGCCGTACTTCTGGCTGGCGCTGATCCTGGTCGCGCTGCTGTCCTCGGCGTGGGGCTGGTTCCCGCTCCAGGGCGGCTACGACGTGATCCTCTCGCCCGGCTGGAACGCCGACTTCATCGGCTCGGCGATCTACTACGGCACGCTGCCCGCGCTGACCATCGTGATCTCCTCCGTGGGCGGCTGGCTGCTCGGCATGCGGAACATGATGGTGTCGGCCACGGCCGAGGACTACGTGCTCACCGCCAAGGCCAAGGGGCTGCGCGACTCCCGGATCATGATCAAGTACGCGGCGCGCAACGCGGTGCTGCCGTCCGTGGCCGGCTTCGCGATCTCGCTCGGGTTCGTGGTGGCCGGCTCGATCATCACCGAGCAGGTGTTCTCCTACCCCGGCATCGGGTCGAAGCTCCTGCAAGCCGTGCAGAACAACGACTACGCCCTCATGCAGGGAATCTTCCTGGTCATCACGGTCGCCGTGCTCGGCGCGAACCTCGTGGTCGACCTGCTCTACGCCGTCATCGACCCGCGCACCCGCGTCAGCGGCTGAGAAGGGGAACGGACACCGTGACGAATCTCAGTGCTGTCACCGTCGAGGCTCCGCGCGGGCGGGCCGGCTGGCGGTCGATGCTGCCGCGCTGGTCGCCCAAGCTCGGCGTCGGCCTGGTCCTGATCGGGCTGATCACGTTCATCGGCGTGATCGGCCCGCTGCTGGTCGGCGACCCGAACACCATCCGCGACCTGGGCCTGACCGCGCCCGGCGGCGAGTTCTGGCTGGGCACCACGCTGACCGGCCAGGACATCGTGGCGCAGCTCGCGTACGCCACCCGCGGCTCGCTGTACATCGGCCTGCTGGTCGGCGTGATGGCGACCGCGCTGTCGGCGCTGTTCGGCATCGTCGGCAGCTACGTCGGCGGGTACGTCGACGAGGCGTTCTCGCTGTTCTCCAACGTCATGCTGGTGATACCCGGCCTGCCGCTGGTGATCGTCATCTCCGCGTTCGTGCCCGCCGACCAGCGCGGCTCGTGGACCATCGCGGTGGTGCTGGCGATCACCGGCTGGGCCGCGTCGGCACGCGTGCTGCGCGCGCAGACGCTGTCGCTGCGCAACCGGGACTACGTGGCCGCGGCCAAGGTCTCCGGCGAGAAGCCGTGGCGCGTGATCACCGTCGAGATCCTGCCGAACCTGCTGCCGCTGCTGGCCTCGCAGTTCGTGTTCTCGGTGATCTACGCGATCCTCAGCGAGGCCGGCCTGTCCTTCCTCGGCCTGGGCGCGTCCAACTCGTCCACCCTCGGCACCATGCTCTACTACGCGCAGAACGGCTTCGCGCTGCAACGCGACGCGTGGTGGTGGTTCGTGCCGCCCGGCCTGATCATCGCCCTGTTCGGCTGCGGCCTCGCGCTGGTCAACTTCAGCATCGACGAGATCATCAACCCGAAGCTGCGCGACATCCCCCGCCGCAACAAGGCAGAGGCGGCACGCGACGCGGCGCCGGTGCAGCGCACGGACGACGACGTGGTGCTGACCGTGGACAACCTGTCCGTCGTCTACCAGGTCGACAAGCCGGTGCACGCGGTCAAGGACGTGTCGATCACGTTGCGGCGCGGCGAGATCCTCGGCCTGGCCGGCGAGTCCGGCTGCGGCAAGACCACCCTGGCCTACGCGGTCAACCGGCTGCACCGGCCGCCCGCCGAGGTCACCACGGGCGCGGTCACATTCCACGACCGCGAGGGCGGCGACATCGACGTGCTGGCCCTGACGCCCGGCGAGCTGCGGGCGTTCCGCTGGTCGAAGCTGTCGATGGTGTTCCAGGGCGCGATGAACGCCCTCAACCCGGTCATCACCGTCCGGGCGCAGCTCGACGACGTGCTCACCACCCACCGGCCGGAGATGACCAAGGCGCAGCGCAAGGCCAAGTGCGAGGAGGTGCTCAAGCTCGTCGGCGTGGACGTGCGGCGGCTCAGCTCCTTCCCGCACGAGTTGTCCGGCGGCATGCGGCAACGCGTGATGATCGCCATGGCGCTGCTGCTCGACCCGCAGGTCATGATCATGGACGAGCCGACGACCGCGCTGGACGTGGTGGTGCAGCGCGGGATCCTGCGCGAGATCCTGCGGCTGCGCGACGAGATCGGCTTCGCGGTGCTGTTCATCACCCACGACCTGCCGCTGCTGCTCGAGCTCGCCGACCGCATCGCCGTGATGAAGGAGGGCGAGGTCGTCGAGTACGCCACCGCGCAGGACATGTTCGAACGGCCCGCGCACCCCTACACCCGCCAACTGCTCGACTCGTTCCCCAGCCTGACCGGCGAACGCGGGTCGTTCGTCCGCTCCGGCGAGCAGATGACGCCGGTCGACCGGTCCGGCGAGCCGACACCGTCCGGAGGCGTCCGATGACCACGTTGGAAGCTCGTGAACTGGTCAAGGACTTCCACGTCCGGGTCGGCCTGCGGCGGGTTCGGCTGCGCGCGGTGGACAACGTCTCGTTCACCCTCACCCCCGGCCGCACGGTCGCGCTGGTCGGCGAGTCCGGCTCCGGCAAGTCCACCATCGCCCGGATGATCGCCAGGCTGGAGAAGCCCAGCGGCGGCGCCATCACGGTCACCGGCCCGGACGGCGGGAAGGTGCCCGAGCGGGAGTACCGCGACAACGTGCAGATGGTGTTCCAGGACCCGTTCGCCTCGCTGAACCCGTTCCACACCATCGAGCACCACCTCGCCCGGCCGTTGAAGCTGCACGGCAAGCCGCACGGCTGGGAGGACGTCGTGCAGCTGCTGGAGCGCGTGTCCCTGCCCGGCCGCGACATCGCCGGACGGCGTCCGCACGAGCTGTCCGGCGGCCAGCGGCAGCGCGTCGCCATCGCGCGTGCCCTGGCGCCGGGCGCGAAGATCGTGGTGGCCGACGAGCCGGTGTCGATGCTCGACGTCTCCATCCGGCTCGGCGTGCTCAACCTCATGGCGCGGTTGCAGCGCGAGGAGAACCTCGCCGTCCTCTACATCACCCACGACCTGGCCACCGCGCGGCACTTCTCCGATGACATCCTCGTGCTCTACAAGGGGCGCGTGGTCGAGCGGGGACCGGCCGACGAGGTGATCCTCAACCCGCAGCACCCGTACACTCAGATCCTGGCCTCCGCCGCGCCGAACCCCGAGGCGCGCGGCCGTGCCGTCGAGATCGACCCGGCGGACGTCGAGAAGGCCGGTGCGGCCGCCGCGTACGACCACAACACCGGGGCGTGGGAGGAAGTCGCCTCATGACGGTGACCTGGTCCACCGGCGCGATCCGGCTGGTGCTGACGCACGACGACGACCGGCCGGTGAGCCTGCTCTCGCTGCGCCCGGACGGCCCGGTGGAGGGGATCGGGGTGCCGCTGGTCGAGGTGCAGGCGCTCGGCCACGGCCGGTTCCCCGGCAGCCACCGCTACGCCGACACCACCATCGGCGCGCGGCTGCGGTACCGCTCGCACGTCGCGACCGTCGACGAGCTGCGGGTCGTGCAGCACGACCCGGTCAGCGGGCTGGTGGCGACGTCGGTGTTCCAGGGCGTCGCCGGCGTGCCCGCCGTCCGCACGTGGACCGAGGTGGAGGCCGAGGGCGAGCCGGTCCACGTCCAGGCCGTGACGTCGCTGTCCACCGGGGCGTTCCTGGTCGACAGCGGCCGGTCGGTGGACGAGGTGGACCTCGTGCACGCCGACTCCGACTGGGTCGCCGAGTCGCGCTGGCACCGCACGCCGCTGCGCGAGGCCGGCCTGGTGGCGATGGACCCGACCGTGCACCACCACGCGTCGCGCAGCCGGTTCGCGCTCACCTCGCGCAGCTCGTGGTCCACGGGCGAGCACCTGCCGTGCGGTGTCCTGGTGGCGCGGGACGACAGCTGGGCGTTCGCGTGGCAGATCGAGCACAACGGCGCGTGGCACTACGAGGTCGGCGAGACCGTCGCCGGCGCGTACCTGGCGCTGCTGGGTCCCAGCGACGGCGAACACCAGTGGGGGCGCGTGGTGTCGCCGGGGGAGGGCTTCACCACCGTGCCGGTGTCGGTCGCGGCCGTCGCGGGCGGGGTGGACGAGGCGTTCGGCGCGTTGACGCGGCAGCGCCGGGCCACCCTGCGCAACCGGCGCGCGCCCGAGCTGCCGGTGGTCTTCAACGACTACATGAACACCCTCATGGGCGACCCGACCACGGAGAAGCTGCTGCCGTTGATCGACGCGGCCGCCTCGGTGGGCGCGGACTACTTCTGCGTCGACGCCGGGTGGTACGACGAGGACGGCAAGTGGTGGGACAGCGTCGGCGAGTGGCGGCCGTCGCGGACCCGGTTCCCCGGCGGGTTCGGCGAGGTGGCCGACCGGATCCGCGAGCGCGGGATGGTGCCGGGCATCTGGCTGGAGCCGGAGGTCGTCGGGGTGCGGTCGGCGTTGGCCCGGTCGCTGCCGGACGAGGCGTTCTTCCAGCGCCAGGGCGCGCGGGTGGGCGAGCACGGCCGGTTCCACCTGGACTTCCGGCACCCGGCGGCGGTGCGGCACGTGGACGAGGTGGTCGACCGGCTGGTCGAGGAGTTCGGCATCGGCTACCTCAAGCTGGACTACAACATCATGCCCGGCGCGGGCACCGACGTGGGCGGCTCGACGCCCGGTGACGGCCTGCTCGGCCACAACCGCGCGCACCTGGCGTGGCTGGACGCCCTGCTGGCCCGGCATCCGGGGCTGCTGCTGGAGAACTGCGCGTCGGGCGCGATGCGGATGGACTACGCGATGATGTCGCGGCTGCACATCCAGTCCACCTCGGACCAGCAGAACCCGTTGCTGTACCCGCCGATCGCCGCCGCCGCGCCCGCGTCGCTGCTGCCGGAGCAGGCCGGGAACTGGGCCTACGCGCAGCCCGGGATGTCGGCCTCGGAGGCGGCGTTCACGCTGGCCACCGGGGTGCTGGGCCGGCTCTACCTGGCCGGCCGGATCGACCTGATGGACGACGCGCAACGCGCCCTGGTGCGCGAGGCCGTCACCGTCCACAAGGGACTGCGGCCCGAGATCGCCGCCTCGGTGCCGTTCTGGCCGCTGGGCCTGGCCAACCGGACCGGTTCGTGGGTGGCGCAGGGGTTGCGCGCGCCGGGTGCCGGTTACCTGACCCTGTGGCGCCTGCCCGACGCGTCGCCGGACGTGGACCTGCCCGTGCCGCACCTGCGCGGTCAGGACGTCACGGCGTCGCCGGTGTTCCCGGTGGAGTCGCCCGAGTGGGCCTTCGACTGGCACGCGGACCGGGGGGTGCTGCGTGCCGTCCACAGCGGCGACACGCCGTCCGCCGTCGTCGTGCGGCTCGGGACCTGAGCCTCAGGGCAGCCTCGGCTCGACCAGCTCGGCGACCTCCATCGCCGCCGGGCACGGGTCCTCGTCGGCGCGGCCCGAGTTCAGCACGACGTCCACCCGGGACGACTCGGTGACCCCGATGAAGATCCCGCAACTGCCGGTCGCGCCCACCGCCTGCTTGGCCTGGTGCCTGCCGACCATGATCTCCTGCACCACGTTGCCGTTCGACAGGACCTGCGCCAACCCCGACGTGGTCCGGATCCCGACGCCGAGCAGCGCCTGCTTCGGCGAGAAGTTGCACACCCGCGCCGAACCGAGCTGCTCCACCGCCGGCTCGGCCGTCTGCTCGCCGGTGACCCGCTCGGCCTCGGCCTTGGTCAGCAGGGTGCACGGGTCCAGGCCGTCGAGCGGGCCGCCCCGGGACGGACCGACCTTCGGCGCGGTGGTCGCCGGGGAGTCGCCCGTCGGCGCCGATGGCTCGGCCACGGGGCCGCCGCAGGCAACGGCCGAGATCAGGACCGCGACCGCGGCGAGCGTGGTGCGAGGGTTCACTTGGTCGTTCCCCGGTCGGTCAGGGCGGTGAGGGCGCGCCGCCGGCGTTCCGGTCGGTCCTCGCCCCGGTGACGCTCACAACCGGGACCGACACTTCGTGCCGCCGACGGTAGCGCACGTTCTGGGAGCGCTACCAGACCGTGGGGCCGCCAATCGGGACGGCCCCGCCGTCAGTCGTGGTCGGACCAGTCCCCGATCACCGGCGGCGCGGTCGCCTCGCCGTTGCCGAACAGGGCCTCGGGGTCGGGTTCGAGCAGGTAGGACGGCGACTGGTGCTCGACGTCCTCCTCCCCGCGCCCGGCCGCGGGCCCGCCGACCGGCCCACCCGCCACGCCCGGTCCCGCACCCGCGGGCCGCCCACCTCGCCCGACGCCCTCGCCGTGCGTGCCGCCGGCGCCACCCAGCCCGCGCACCGCCGATCCCGGACCTCCGCGCGACTCCGACCCCGGCACGCCGCCGACCTGCCCCCGAGCACCGCCCAGGCCGCCGAACCCCGCACCGGGCTTCGCGCCGCCACCGGTGCCCGCACCGCGCCCGGATCCCGTGCCGCCGCCGAACCCCGCAGCGCCACCGAACCCCGCACCGCCGCCGGACCCGGCACCACGATCCGGGCCGTCCCCACCACCGCTCCCGACCCGACCCGGACCGGGAACACCGGCCAGGCCGGATGTCCCCGTGACGCCGAGCCCACCGGTCCCGCCCACCCCACCCGGCGCCGGCGTGCCCGTCCCACTGGCGTTCGTCGTCCCGGCACCCGTGGTGCCACCGGTGTCGGAAGTCGCCGAAGCGGGATCGGTGGCGTCACCGGCGTCGGGCACCGCCGCGCGCCCACCGGGAACCTGACCAGGCGCAACCGGCGTCGGCCTGCCCTCCGGCGGAGTGGGCGCGGCCGGGGGAACGGGCGCGGCCGGGGGAGGCGCGAACGCGGGCTGCGCCGCCGCGGTCTGCGCCACCGTCCGGTCGTACTTCTCCACGGCGTCCGCCGCCTGCCGGTGCTCCTCCTGCTGCCGCAGGAACTCGGCCCGGTCCGCCGCCGCCCGCATCACCAGCGCGACCGGGTCGGTGGTGGTCATCAACCGCCGGTTCGCCGCGTCCACGTCGAACGGCTCCGCGGGCGGCGGCGGCACGTTCGCCCTGGCGGTGGACAGCGCCCTCGACTGCTGCGCGAACAAGGTGCCCGCGAGCTGCGCCGCGACCGCCGTCTCACCGGCCTTCTGCGCCAGGCCCGCCATCGCCTGCCTGGCCTGGTCCCCGGCCTTGCCGGTCCAGTCCGGCTCGCTGTCGGCGATCGCCTTCACGATGGCGTCGTTGAACTCGACCAGCTCGTTGCCCAACTGCGTCCACAGGTCGCCGTGCTCACCGACGATGCCGGGGTCACCGCCCACGTGCACGCCGTCGTGCAGCTCCTGGTGGGTGATGCCGAGGTAGTCCACCCCCGGCTCGGGCGGCGCGGACCGCGTCATCACCTGTCCCCTGAGCTGGGCGGCCTGCGCGTCCAGCAGGTCGTCCACCTTGCCGGGGCTGAGCAGGTGGGCCACGTACGCGCCGAACGGCCCGAAGCGCTCCCGGTACTCCTGGTCGACCCGCTCCCGCACCTCGTGGCCGGTGGCCACCTTGGCGGGGTGGTCGACGTCGTAGCGATCGTGAGCGGATGGTCTTCCCGGTGCTCCCTCGTTCATCGCGGTCCCTCCCCGGACGGCTACGGCAACTTCGGCTCGACCAACTCGGCGAGCCGCTTCGCGAGCTCGCACTGGGCCTTGCCCTCCCTGGGCTGCACCACGACGTCGACCCGGGACGACGGGGTCACCCCGAACACGAAGAAGCAGGTGCCGTTCGTGTCGACCCAGTGCTTCAACTGGTGCGCGCCCAGGGTCTGCTCGGTCACCGGGCCGGACGCGTTCACGCCGGCCAAGCCCACGTTGGTGCGAATGTCGATCACGAGCAGTTGCGCCTGCACCTCGTACTCGCAACTGCGCGCCGTGCCGAGATCCTTGCGACGGGGTTCGCCGTCGAGCGCGCCCACAGCCCGCTCGACGTCCACCGCGGTGACCAGCCCGCACGGATCGGTCTCGTCCAGCGCGGGTGCCGCGGTGGTGCCGGTCGAGGACGGCGGTGCGGCCCCGGCCCCGGCGATCGGCGCAGGAGTTCCGTCGATCGCCTTGCTGCACGCCGTGGCGGCGAAGAGCACCGCGGCCAGGAAACCGATCGAGGCTGTCCGAGAGTTCACGGCTTCGTCCTCGGGAATCAGGCGGAGAGGATCGGTCCGCCGGCGGCGGTGACGCCGTCGCCGGCGTCCTGGTCGGTGGTGCGGTAGTGCTCCATCGCCTGCGCGACCTGCGTCTTCAACTGGATCAGGTCAGCCGTGAACCTCGCCAGCGCCGCATTGAACCCCTGATCGGGGTCCGAGGCGACGGTGGCGAGGAACGGCTTGTAGACCTGTGCGGCGGGGGTCGTGCCGAGCGGCGGTTCCTGGCTCAGGCGCGAGACCTCCATGCCGAGCCGATCCGCCTGCAAGGCGATCCGGTCGATCGCCTGGATCAGGGCCTCGCCCCCTCTGGCGCTGATGGTGAAGCCCGCGGCGGTGGCGGCGCCGAACTGGGAAACCGCCGCGCTCATCCCGCTGATCCCGGCGAGAAGTCCCTCCATGGTGATCACTCCTCCCCTAGTGATATTCCACGTGGTCTGTACCGACAGTGATGACCTGTATCGCCTCCGTGTTCGCTTTGGTGGTAGGCGCGGCTCTCCGGTTCCGGATTCGCCCTGTTCAGGTGAAGAAAGACGCCAAGTGACGTCCGATGGACCACGGGTCCGTGGGAACGACGGTCGTAGCCGGTGTGCCGTTCGGCCCAGTGCCGGAAAGGACGGCCCAACGGCCGGCGTCGGTGTCCAGGTAGGTCACCGTGCCCAGTTCCGTCTCCCGGTGCCCCTTCCTCACCGCCGCGCTGAAGTAGCCGGCGCCGGTGCGGGGTCGCCGCAGGATCTCCGCCACCGCGGTGTCGGCGGTGGCCGCGGGTCGAACACGGCCGGTGAAGCGGAATTGCGAGAAGTCCTCGTCCGGCGGCTTCGGCGCGGGGGCGTGGACCACGACCGCGGAACCGGGGCCCGGCGGCAGTTCCGGCAGCAGTTCCACCAGGGCCCGCACCACGGTGTCCGACGAGTGCCGGTGGAACTCGACCGCCTCGCCCTGCCGCACGGCCAGGACGCCGTCGCGCCCGTCGGACGTCGCCAACGCGACCAGCGGGGTGTCCCGGTCCGTGCCCACCAGGGCGATCCCGAGCGGAGCACCGGCGAACAGCCGCAGGCGGTCGACCAGGTCGGGCGCGAATTCGGTGCCGCGGACGAGGTCTCGCGCCACCAGGTCCCGGTGCACCGCCTCGACGAGCGCGACCCGCTCCTCCAGGGTCGTGCCGCGGTGCCCGATGGTGAACGGAAAACGTCGGACGTCCAACCCCAGCGCATCGCCCACCGCGTCCAACTCGGCGAGCGAGCAGACTATGTGCCCCTTCACTCCCGATGAACCCCCTCACCCCACCAGCCTCATACTGACAGTGAGAGGCCGTTGACTATCCGCAAGGATGGGGCTTGGCGGCAAAAAGGGCGAGTGCCGCACGAACGTGCGGCACTCGCGTGGAATCGCTGGTCAGACCGCCGTGGCGCGCACCAGGACGAGCCGCTCCGGGTTCAGCACCGGGGCCTGCACGCCCGCCGTGTCGAGCACCCGGCCCGGCAGCGTCACCCCTTCGGGCGTCCACCAAGGCATCAGCACGCCCCAGTTGTGCGCGTTGCCGTCCGGCACGTCACCGGGCGCCAGCGGACGCACCCGGTAGGTCCGGTCGGGCGACAGGCCGGGCAGGCGGACCGGCCCCGGCGGGTAGAGCTGGGACGTGGCCAGGGCGACGATCGCGAACACGGCGTCCGACCCGTCCTCCGCCACCACCCCGTGCACCTCGATCGCCGGATCCGGGTGGTCGCCGTGCACGGACACGCCGGTGTGCAACAAGGGCCGCAGCTCCTTGTACAGCGCCACCCACGAAGTCAGGCGCGCGAGCTCCTCGGCCGACGCCGCCGTCAGGTCCC
This sequence comes from Actinosynnema sp. NPDC051121, assembly GCA_040689555.1. Lineage (GTDB taxonomy): Bacteria > Actinomycetota > Actinomycetes > Mycobacteriales > Pseudonocardiaceae > Actinosynnema. Next base: position 19,744 of record JBFBCZ010000040.1, read on the forward strand.
ACTCGATCCCGAAGTGCCCGAACAGCGCCGTCCCCGCCCGGAAGTCGATCGGGTGCCGCCGGTGGGTCGTGTGCGACGTCCCCGCGCCCACGTGCGTGCCCATCAGCTCCAACGGGATCAGCGCGTTCGTCCACCGCTGCATCGGCTGCCGCTCCAAGGCGTCGATGCAGTCCGACACCCACACCCGGTCGGTGCGCTCCAGGATCTCCAGGTCCACCCGCGCGCCACCGGACGAGCACGACTCGATCTCCACGTCCGGGTGACGCCGGCGCAACTCGTCCAGCAGCCGGTAGACGGCCACGGTCTGCCCGTGCACGCCCGCCCGCCCGGTCGGCCGGTGGCCCGCGTCCACCAGGTCCCGGTTGTGGTCCCACTTCAGGTACGACACCGGGTACTCGGTCAGCAGCGCGTCCAGCCGCTCCAGGACGTGGTCGAACGCCTCCGGCCGGGCCAGGTCGAGCACCTGCTGGTGCCGCGCCGTGCCGGGCAGCCGGTCGCCCGCCGCCATCATCCAGTCCGGGTGCGCCCGCGCCAGGTCCGAGTCGGGGTTGACCATCTCCGGCTCGACCCAGATGCCGAACTGCATCCCCAGCCCGGTCACGTGGTCGGTCAGCGGACGCAGCCCGTCCGGCCACACCTCGTCCGACACGTACCAGTCGCCCAGGCCCCGCCGGTCGTCGCGCCGCGAGCCGAACCAGCCGTCGTCCAGCACGAACCGCTCGCCGCCGACCGCAGCGGCGGCGTCCGCCAGCGCCTTGAGCCGGTCCAGGTCGTGGTCGAAGTACACCGCCTCCCACGTGTTCACCACGACCGGGCGCGGCGACGAGGGGTGCGACGGGCGCGACCGCAGGTGCCGGTGGAACCGCGCGGACACCTCGTCCAGCCCGTGCCCGTAGGAGGCGTACTGCCACGGCGACGTGTACGACTCGCCGGGCCCCAGCACCACCTCGCCGGACAGCAGCAGCTCGCCCGACCCCAGCAGCGACACCGAGTGGTAGGTCTTCTCGGCGAACGTGCGGTGGTTGCCCGACCAGGCCGTGTGCACGGCCCAGATCTCGCCCGAGCGGTTGCCGAACCCGGCCGTGCCGGCGGCGAACAGGTACGCCGAGTCGTAGCCGGTCCGGCCGGTCCGGTTCTCGCGCACCCGCAGGCCGTGCGTCCACCGGGTGCGCTGCGGGCTGCGCTCCCGCGTCCACCGCCCGGTGAAGTCCAGGATCTCGACCGCCTGCGGCGGCACCGGCAGGGTCAGGTTGACCGCGTCGACGGTGAAGTCGGACGACCCGGTGTTGGACAGCACGGCCCGCTGCCGCACGAGCCCGGACGGTGTCAGCTCGACGACCAGTTCCAGCCCGAGAGCGGCGGTCTCGTCCACCGCGTGGATCACCGAACCGTCCACCGACACCACCCGGAAGGCGGTGGAGAAGTCCCGCCCGCCCCGGTTGCCGATGATTCCGGGCGTGCCCAGCCAGCCCGCCGACTGCTCGGGCAGCACGGCCACGTCGGCCCCGCCGTCCACCGAGAAGCCGATCGGGGAAGGAGTTTGCGCAACCACTACGGCTTCCAGCTCCGCCTGGGTAAGTTCGCCCAGGTCAGCACCCCAGTGGCGAACCCGGGGAAGGGTGCCTCCGGAGAAGTCGAGCACCAGGCTCACACCCGCGGCCCGCAGGTGCGTCAGATCTGCCACTTGTGGTCTTCCTCTCTGGCGGTGATCCTCGTTGACTTACTTTAGTTGCTGGCGTAAGAATCGCCATACCTTGAATGTCACACGGCAGAAACCCACCGCCGTCGCAGGGAAAAGAGGAACGATGATCCGCACGACCTTGCACGACGGGTGGCGCCTGAGCGCGGTGGGTGGGCCGATCCCGGCGGTCGTCGCAGACCGCTTGGTGCCGGCCGCCGTGCCCGGCAGCACGCACCTCGACCTCCTCGCGGCGGGCCTGATCCCCGAGCCGTACCTGGACACCAACGAGGCCGAGCTGGCTTGGATGCACCGCACCGACTGGCGCTACGCCCTGACCTTCGAGGCGGAGGCGGCGCGGCCGGGCGAGAAGGTGGAGCTCGCGTTCGACGGCCTCGACACCGTCGCCACGGTCGAGCTCAACGGCCACGTCCTCGGCCACACGGCCAACATGTTCCGCTCGTACCGCTTCGACGTGCGCGAGCACCTCGAGGACGGCTCGAACGACCTCGTCGTCACCTTCCGCTCCGCGCTCGCGCACGCCGAGCAGCAGGAGCGGGAGCTGGGGTGGCGCGACCGCGCCTATCCGCACCCGATGAACGCGGTGCGCAAGATGGCCTGCTCGTTCGGCTGGGACTGGGGGCCCGACCTGCAGACCGCGGGCATCTGGAAGCCGGTGCGGCTGGAGCGCTGGAGCGAGGCGCGCCTGGCGGGGGTCCGGCCGCTCGTCACGGTGGACGAGGACGGCACCGGCCGGGTCGAGGTGCACGTCGAGGTCGACCGCGCCCGGGACGCCGAGCTGACCGCGGTCGCGACCGTGGCCGGCGTCGAGCGGAGCGTCCGCGTCGAGGGTGACTCCGCCGTGGTGACCGTCGAGGTGCCGGACGTCGACCTGTGGTGGCCCGTCGGCTACGGCGACCACCCCCTCTACGACCTCGACATCATCCTGCAGTCGGACGGCCGGGATGTCGACCGGGCGGGCCGCCGCATCGGCTTCCGCACCATCACCGTCGACACCGCGCCGGACGAGATCGGCACGCCCTTCACGTTCGTCGTCAACGGCAAGCCGGTGTTCGCCAAGGGCGCCAACTGGATCCCGGACGACCACTTCCTCACCCGCGTCACGCGCGAGCGCCTGGCCCGCCGGGTGGACCAGGCCGTCGAGGCCAACATGAACATGCTGCGCATCTGGGGCGGCGGCATCTACGAGACCGACGACTTCTACGACGTGTGCGACGAGCGCGGCGTGCTGGTGTGGCAGGACTTCCTGTTCGCCTGCGCCGCGTACGCCGAGGAGTCGCCGCTGTGGGAGGAGGTCGAGGCCGAGGCCCGCGAGAACGTCGCCCGGCTGACCTCGCACGCCTCCCTGGCGCTGTGGAACGGCAACAACGAGAACCTGTGGGGCTTCGCCGACTGGGGCTGGGCGGAACAGCTCCAGGGCCGCTCCTGGGGCCTGCGCTACTACACCGAGCTGCTGCCGGCGATCGTCGCCGAGCTCGACCCGACCCGGCACTACTCGCCCGGCAGCCCGTACAGCCCGGGCGACCTTCACCCGAACGAGGACACCCACGGCACGCGCCACGAGTGGGAGGTCTGGAACCGGGTCGACTACACCCACTACCGCGACCACGCGCCGCGGTTCTGCTCGGAGTTCGGCTTCCAGGGCCCGCCGACCTGGGCGACGCTCACCAAGTGGGTGCACGACGAGCCGATGACGCCGACCTCGCCCGCGTTCCTGCTGCACCAGAAGGCCGAGGACGGCAACGGCAAGCTCGACCGCGGCCTCGCGCCGCACCTGCCCGCGCCGGCCGCGTTCGAGGACTGGCACTGGGCGACCCAGCTCAACCAGGCCCGCGCGGTCGCCTACGGCGTGGAGCACTTCCGCTCGCACTGGCCCCGCACGGCGGGCGCGCTGGTGTGGCAGCTCAACGACTGCTGGCCGGTCACGTCGTGGGCCGCGATCGACGGCGACGAACGCCCCAAGCCGCTGTACTACGCGCTCAAGCACGCCTTCGCGCCGCGGCTGCTCACCGTCCAGCCGCGCGACGGCGTGGACGCGCTGATCGCCGTCAACGACACCGACGAGGTCTGGACCAGCGACGTCGTGCTGGAGCGCCAGACGTTCGCGGGCGACGTGCTGGCGGCGGTTAAACTCCCGCTCGACGTGCCGGCCAGGTCGGTGGCGCGGCTCGACCTGGCGGCCGAACTCGTCACGCCGGGCGACCCGAAGGGGGAGGTGCTGGTGGTGAGCACGGCCGACGCGCGCACCGCGCACCTGTTCCGGGAGGACCTGGAGCTGGCCTACGACCCCGCGCCGCTCACCGCCGAGGTGAGCCGGGTGGACGGCGGCTACCGGGTGGACGTCACCGCGTCCTCCTTCGCCCGCGACGTCGCCGTGCTGGCCGACCGGGTCGCCGAGGACGCCGTCGTGGACGACACGCTCGTGACGCTGCCCGCCGGCGGGACCCACTCGTTCCTGGTCCGGACCGCGACCGAGCTGGACGACCCGTCGGCCCTGGCCGGCCCGCTGGTGCTGCGCTCGGCCAACGGCCTGTGCGCGGTGCGGACATGACCACCGGCCCGACCGGCTCCGTCGGCCTCGTCCTGGCCCGCCCCGCGCGGCTGCTGGGCGCGGAACCGTTCTTCATGGAGTTCATCGCGGGCATCGAGGAACGGCTCGCCGAGGGCGACCGGTCCGTGCTGCTGCACATCGTGGGCACCGAGGACGCCGAGATCGCCGCCTACCGCAGGTGGGCGGCGGGCGGCGTGGTCGACGCGGTCGTGGTGGTCAACCGCACCGTGGACGACCACCGGCCGGCGGTGCTGCGGGAGATGGGCCTGCCCGCGCTGTACGTGGGCGAGCCGGACGACCTGGCCGTGCCCGCGGTCCGCACCGACGACGCGGGACCCGTGCGCGAGGCGCTGGACTACCTGCTCGGCCTGGGACACCGGCGCATCGCGCGGGTCAGCGGGCCGAACGCGCTGCTGCACACCAGGGCGCGCACCGCGGCCCTGATCGAGGGCTGCGCGGAGGCAGGCATCGAGCCGGTCGTGGTGGAGGGCGACTACTCCGAGGAGTCGGGGGCGAAGCTCACCACCGCGCTGCTGGCCGCGCCCGAGCCGCCGACCGCGATCCTCTACGACAACGACGTGATGGCCGTGGCCGGCCTGAACGTCGCCAAGGAACTCGGTGTCGCCGTGCCCGACCGGTTGAGCCTGGTCGCGTGGGACGACTCGTCGCTGTGCCGGCTCGCGTCACCCGCGCTCACCACGATGAGTGTGGACGTGCACCAGTTCGGCGTCACGGTCGCCGAGTCCGTGCTGGAGCTGATCGAAGGCGTCGAGGTCACCGAGCGCTGGTCGCCCAAGCCCACGCTCATCGCGCGGGAGAGCACCCGATAAGAGGATCCCCATGACCTACCACGCCGCCGAGTCGCGGTACGACGCCATGCCCTACCGCCGGTCCGGCCGCAGCGGGCTCAAGCTGCCGGCCGTGTCGCTCGGCCTGTGGCACAACTTCGGCCACGACAAGCACCTCGACGGCCAGCGGGCGATCCTGCGCCGCGCGTTCGACCTGGGCGTGACCCACTTCGACCTGGCCAACAACTACGGCCCGCCGCCCGGCAGCGCGGAGGAGAACTTCGGCAGGCTCTTCGCGCAGGACTTCCGGCCGCACCGGGACGAGATCCTGGTGTCCACCAAGGCCGGGTACCACATGTTCGACGGCCCGTACGGCGAGTGGGGCTCGCGCAAGTACCTGGTCAGCTCGCTGGACCGGTCGCTGGCCCGGCTCGGCCTCGACTACGTGGACGTCTTCTACCACCACCGGCCCGACCCGGACACGCCCATCGAGGAGACGATGGGCGCGCTGGACCACGTCGTCCGCTCGGGCAAGGCGCTCTACGTCGGCATCTCGAACTACTCGGCCGAGCAGACGGCGGAGGCGGCCCGGGTGCTGGACTCGCTCGGCACGCCGCTGCTGATCCACCAGCCGTCGTACTCGATGTTCAACCGGTGGGTCGAGGACGGCCTGCTGGACGTGCTGGCCGAGGTCGGCGCGGGCAGCATCGCGTTCTCGCCGCTGGCGCAGGGCGTGCTGACCGACCGCTACCTCGACGGCGTGCCCGAGGGGTCGCGGGCGGCGGGCGCGTCGCCGTTCCTGTCGGCGTCCAACCTGGACGACGCGACGCTGGCGAAGGTGCGGGCGCTCAACGACATCGCCAAGCGGCGCGGGCAGACGCTGGCGCAGCTCGCGATCGCGTGGGTGCTGCGCAACGTCACGTCCGCGTTGATCGGCGCGTCCAGCGTGAAGCAGTTGGAGGACAACGTGGCCGCGACGGCGAACCTGGCGTTCGACGACGACGAGCTGGCCGAGATCGAGCGGCACCTCTGAGCACCGCGCGCCGACGACGCCCGTCCGCTGTGGGGCGGGCGTCGTCGGCGGGCTGAAGTGAACCGCTGCACCTGAGACCTTCCGCTCATCTCAGGGGCGTCAACGCCTCTTGACGAAACTTTGCTTAACAGCTTAACTAAGTCCCATGGGGCAAGCACTCGACCCGGTCGCGGTCGCCATCGACATCGGCGGCACCAAGCTCGCCGCGGCGCTGGTCGAGTCCGACGGCACCGTCCTGGCCCGCCGCACCACGCCGACGCCCGCCGGTGACGCGGACACCGTCTGGGGCGGCCTCGCAGGCGTGCTCGAAGACCTGCTGACCGCCACCGACGGCCGGGCCGTGCTGGGCGCGGGCATCGCGTCGGCCGCCCCGATGGACCTGCGCACCGGCACCATCAGCCCGGTCAACATCCCCGGCTGGCGCGACTTCCCGATCACCGCCCGGGTCGGCGGGCTGCTGCCCGGCCTTCCGGTCCGGCTCGGCGGCGACGCGCTGTGCATGGCGCTGGCCGAGTACCACCACGGCAACGGCCGGGGCAGCGAGTGCCTGCTCGGCATGGTCGTGTCGACCGGCATCGGCGGCGGGTTCGTCTTCGCGGGCCGGCCGCACTTCGGCACTACCGGCAACGCGGGCCACGTCGGGCACTTCGTGGTCGACCCGGCGGGCCCGCCGTGCGGCTGCGGCGCGCACGGCTGCTCCGAGGCCATCGCCAGCGGCCCGTCGATGGTGCGCTGGGCGCTGGACCAGGGCTGGCAGCCGCTCGGCGGCACGGCGGACGGCGTCGCGCTCGCCGCGTCGGCACGGGCCGGCGACCCGACCGCACTGGCGGCGTTCCGGCGTTCCGGCGCGGCGGTCGCCCAGGTCATCACGGTCGCCTCCGCGTTGTGCGAGATCGACCGCGTGGTCATCGGCGGTGGCGTGGCGCAGGCCTGGGACCTGCTCGAACCCGCCGTCACCGGCCCGCTCGCGGACTACGCGGGGCTGGAGTTCATGCGCCGGGTCGAGGTGTGCCCGGCGACGCTGGGCGTCGACTCGGGCCTGATCGGCGCGGCGGCGCTGCTCGCGGGCGACCGCGTCCCGTCCGTGCCCGTGGGGATCTGAGGGACCGCCGTGCGCAAGTTGGAACCCGTCGTCCGGGAGTACCACTGGGGTTCGCGGACCGCGCTGGCCCGGCTGCGCGGCGAGCCGTCGCCGAGCGCCGTGCCGCAGGCCGAGCTGTGGGTCGGCGCGCACCCCGACGACCCGTCCCGGCTGGCGGGCTGCGACGTGCCGCTGGACGCCCACCTCGCGGCCGACCCGGCTGGCCTGCTCGGGCCGGACAGCCTGGCCGCGTTCGGCCCGCGGCTGCCGTTCCTGCTCAAGGTGCTGGCCGTGGACGCGCCCCTGTCGTTGCAGGTGCACCCCAACCGCGAGCAGGCCGTGGTCGGGTTCGCCGAGCACGGCTACCGCGACGACCGGGCCAAGCCCGAAATCCTGGTGGCGCTGACCGCGTTCGAGACGCTGTCGGGGTTCCGCCGGCCGGCCGCGACGGTGGCGCTGCTGGACGAGCTGGGCCTGCCGTCGCTGGCGCCGATGCGGGCCGAGCTCGCGGTCTGCGACACGTGGGGCGCGCTGCGGTGGGCGTTGCGCGCCGATGCGGCACTGGTCGCCGAGGTGGCCGACGCGGCGGCCCGCGTGCCCGCGCTGGCGCACGTCGCGGAGCTGGCGAAGGCCTACCCGGCGGACCCGGGCGTGGTGGCGGCGTTGCTGCTCGACGCGGTGCGGCTGCGGCCGGGGCAGGCGGTCTACGTCGGCGCGGGCGTCCTGCACGCGCACCTGCGCGGCACGGGCGTCGAGCTGATGGTGAACTCCGACAACGTGCTCCGCGCGGGCCTGACCACCAAGCCGGTGGACGTGCACGCGGTGCTGTCGCTGGTGGACCACAGGGCCGGGCCCGCGACCGTGCTCGACGGTGAAGGTGACGGTCCACTGAGGACCTACCGGACGCCGGACCCGGAGTTCCGGTTGCACGCGGTGCGGCCGGGGGCCGTGCTGCCCGGTGCCGGACCGCAACTCCTGTTGTGCACCAACGGATCCGTCGTGGTGAGCCGTGACGGCGACGAGGTGGAGTTGCGCGGCGGTGAGTCGATGTTCCTGGCGCACAGCGCGCACGCCGCCGAGGTGTCCGGCGACGGCGAGGCGTTCTGGGCCACCACGAACCTCCCCGGACCGGGGTGAGCGCACGGGCGCGGTGGAGCACCGCGCCCGTGCGCCCGTTCCTACTGGAAGTTCACGTCACTGCACAGGTAGTAGGCCTGGTCCATGTGGCTTGCCTGCCAGATCGTGAAGATCGTGTGGCGACCGGTGCGGCTGCCCGCGTCCACCTGGGCCTGGTAGAGGCCCGTGGTGCCATAGCGGCCGGTCGAGGTGACCAGCTCCAGGTCGCTCCAGCGCAGCGGCGTGGTCGTCGTGTCGACGCCCTGGCGGGTGATGTAGATGCGCAGGTAGTCGGCGCCGTGCCTCGCCTGGTCGGTGATGGTCAGGGTGAACTGACGCGGCTTGGTGGTGGTGTTCCACGCGCCGACCGTGTCGAGCGCGCGGTAACGGCCGCTCTCGGTCAGGCCGCCGCTGCACAGCTGGCCGTTCGGCAGCGCGCCCTGGTGGTTGCCGCCGACCCCGTTGCGGTACAGGCCGTTCCAGTTCCACATCGCGTTCGGGTCGGCCTTCCAGGCCTGGGCGCACATCGGGTCCGTCTGGCCCATGTTCGGGTTCAGGTGGTCGCTGCCCCAGCGCTGGTAGCAGCCGTAGTTGCGCGATGGCGGATCGGTGACCGAGCCGTGGGCGCTCGCGACGCCTGACGCGCCCACCAGGACCACCACGCTCGCCGCGAGGACCCCGAGGACCGAGCTGAAGACGCCGATTGCCGAGCGGAGACCGCGTCTGAAGGTCATGTGTGTCCTCCACGTTGAGGATTAACCGAATGCGAACTGGGAGCGCTCCCAGACCTCACGGTAGCGAACCGCGCACAATCTGTGAACCCCATCCACGAACGAAGCTTCTCCCGCGTGTCCTACCTCCGGAACGCGCGTGTCCTACGTTCGGAACTCGAGAGTCCTACGTTCAGGACCCCCGAGTTCAACGCTCGGAACACCGCGCCTACCGGTAGTACCCCGCCACCGGAACGGTCGCCTCCTCGTGCAGCGCCGGCCCCTCCTGCGGCACGGGCGCGAACCCGCCACCCGGCTTCAACGCGTTGAGCTGCTCGGTCGACAGCGCGAACACCACCCGCCCCAACCCGGACCGCTCGATCGCGCCCACGCACATCCCGCACGGCTGGCAGCTGGTGAACATCGTCGTCCCCGCCGCCACCTCCGGCGCGAGCTCCCGCGCCGCCCACCGGGCCAGCTTCAGCTCCGGGTGCGCGGTGATGTCGTCGTCCGTCACGCTGGTGTTGCGCTCCTCCTTCAACACCGCGCCGTCCGGCCCCACCAGCAACGACCCGAACGGCGGGTTGCCCGCCGCACGCGCCTCCGCCGCCAACTCGATCGCCCTGCGCAAACTCATCGGAACTCCTTCCGCACGGTGGCCAACGCCTGCCATGCGACCTCGGGGTGGACGGTCTCCTGCGGATCACCGACGAACGGGTCCAGCACCACTGCCTCCGCGCCCAGCGCGCGCAACTCCACCAGATCACCCACGACCTGCTCGACGGTCCCCTCACCCAACCGCCGCTCCGGCCCCGCCTCCTCGGGCGTCACGCGCAGCAGCACGCGAGGCGTCAACGCGGGCAGCGGTTTCCCCTCCGCCTCCGCGATGTTCTCCAACCGCCCCAACGCCTCCCGGAACGCCGCCGGCGTGAGCCGCAGGCTGTGCCAGGCGTCCCCCAGCCGCACGGCCCGCCGCAACGCCGCGTCCGAGTGCCCGCCCACCCAGATCGGGATCCGCCCGGCCCGGTAGTCCGCCTCGTCCCGCCACGCCGCCCGCACCGCCCGCAGCCCCTCGTCGGTCAACCGGCCTCGATCGCCGAACCGCACGCCCAGCGCCTCGTACTCCTGCCGCGCCCACCCGACACCGACGCCGAGCACGAACCGCCCGCCGGACAGCTCGTTCACGTTCGCCGCCATCCGCGCCACCAGCAACGGGTGCCGGTACGGCAGCACCAGCACGGTGGTGCCGAGCCGGATCCGCGACGTCACGCCCGCCAGCCACGCCAGCGCGGTGAGCGGCTCGTAGAACGGAGCCGGGTACTGCTCGGCCACGTCCGGCGTCACGGCCACGTGGTCGGACACCATCAGCAGGTCGAAGCCCAGGCCCTCGACCGTCCGCGCCCAGTCCCGCAGCACGTCCGGCGAGGTGCCCGGACCGAAGTTCGGGACGTTCACACCTAGTTGCACCGCGCCAACGCTAGGCGCTGAAACGCCGATCCTGAAGAGAGATCCACCGGTCTGGAGGCCTCCACGCCGCGAAATCACCGGTAATGTGCCCGTATGACCGGGAACCTCGATCCGACCGACTGGGCCATCCTCGCCGAGCTCCAGCGCGACGGCCGGATCGCGCTCAGCGAGCTGGGCCGCCGGGTCAACCTCAGCGCCTCGGCCACCACCGAACGCGTCCGCAGGCTGGAGTCCGCCGGCGTGATCACCGGCTACCGGGCCGAGGTGGACCTGGCCAAGGTCGGTTACGCGGTGCTCGCCGTCGTCCGCCTGAAGTACCCCGGCAACCGGCACGAGCCGCTGCACGCCCTGCTGGCCGGCCGCCCCGAGATCCTCGAGTGCCTGCGCACCACCGGCGACGACTGCTACACGCTCAAGGTCGCCGCCACCTCCATGCCGCACCTGGAGCAGGTCGTCAACGACCTCACCGGCTTCGGCAGCACCACCACGAACATCGTCTACAGCCAGACCCTGCCGTACCGGGGCGTGTCGCCGGCCTAGCGCGACACGCCCCGCCGGCCACTACTCCCAGGCCACGGCCGGCGCGCACGTCGCCGGGTCGCGGTCACGGGCACCGGCGACGATCACGCCGTCCGGGCGCACCCAGCACTTCGTCCGGTCCCACGCGGTGCCCGAGTCGCCGAGCAGCACGCCCTGGGCGTCGTACGCCTCGAGGACGGCCTTCTGGTCCCACCCCTCGGGGACCCGCCAGTCGGACGGGTGCGCCATGCGGGCCACGAACGTGCCGTTGGCCAGGCGCGCCTCCACCGACCTGCCGCCGTTGCGGTAGACGACCTTGGCGACCCGCGAGGTGACGCGGCCGACCGCCATGTCGTAGCCGGGGAGGCCCTGGTACTCGCGCTTGCCGCCGTCGCCCCCCGAGGCCGAGCCGACCTGGTCCGCGACGAACTCGCCGGGCAGCCACCCGACCTCCAGGCCGCCGGTCATCGCCGAGTTGTAGGGCATGACGGGCCCGTCGACCGTGCAGCTGAGCATGTGGTGCTCCGTGTAGAGCAGGGCCAACGTGCCGACCTCGTCGGTGAGGTACTGGCGCAGCTCGGGCTTGCCCTCGACACCCGCGCTCTCCAGGCAGCCGCGCTCGATCTCGGCGATCCGCTCCGGCGTCAGCCCGGGGACGACCGGTGTGACCGGCGCGGCGGACGGCGGGGAAGAGGGGGACGTCGTGGTCGTCTCGACGGTCCGGCCCGCCGCCGCGTCGCCGGCGTCCTGCTGCCACGGCGCGACGACCGCGACCAGCGCGACGACGGCCGCCGCCGCGACGCCGGCCGTGATCAAGGGCGCGAACCGGACGCCCCGGCGTCGGCCGGTGACCTCCTGCTCCAGCCGCGCGCGGATCCGCGCCCGGCTGTGCGGCGGAACGTCCCGGGTCGGGGGGAGTGCGTGGTTCATCGGTCCTCCAGGGTGAGCGCGGGGACGGCGACGACCGGTGCGAGCCTGCGGGTCAGCCGGGCCTTGGCCTTGCTGACCCTGGCCCGGACGCTCACCTCGGCGATGCCGAGCACGCCGGCGGCGTCGGCGTACGACACGCCCGACCACACGCACAGCGCGAGCGCTTCCCGTTCGTTGCGCGGCAGTTCCGCCACGGCGGCCAGCAGCGTCGCCATCCGCCGCTGGTCGTCGACCCGCTCGGCCACCTGGTCGGCGTGGTCGGGGATCGGGACCTCCACCGGCGCCTTGCGGAACAGCCGCAGGCGGCGCGCCACCGTCCGGCGGTCGCTGCGCACCACGTTCGTGGCCACGGCCAGCAGCCACGGCAGGGCCGAGTCGTGCTCGAGCCGCAGCCGGTCCCGCTTGCGCCAGGCCACCAGGAACGTGTTCTGGAGGTGGTCCTCGGCGGCGGCCCACGACGCGGTCAGGCGGAAGCAGTGGTTGTAGACCGCCTTGGCGTGCCGGTCGAACAGCACGCCGAAGGCCGGTCCGCTCCCCGCCGCGGCCTGTGACCACAGGGTGCGGTCGTCGGGGTCATCGGTCGTCATGACCACTTGTGCCCGCCGCTCGGGGAGGTGTTGCCTCCCGGCGTCCGAAAGGGCCGCCGCCGGCGTGGACGGCCTCGTCGTCGAGACCTTCGGAGCACCGAAGGGGAGCGCTCCCGCCCCGGGCCCAGCCATGCCGGCGGCGGCCCTCCGGACCCGACAACGCCGCCGCCGTGCGTTGCGGGACGACCGTTCTGGGAACGTTCCCAGAGTTGACGGTAGCGCACCGGGCGGGCGGCCGGCAAGCGCTTTCCTCCGGACCGACCAATGGCCGTTCACGCTGCTGAACAGCGAGAACGGCCATCACGGCGGTCAGGAGTGCGGGCAGGTGTCGCGGTACTCGGAGATCGCCGCACCGCGGGGCGCGGGGCACAGGAACTGCTCGTACCGGGTGTCGTTGTCGACGAACCTCTTGAGCCACGCGATGCTGTACTTCGCGATCGTCGTGTTGGAGCTGTTCGGCGCGAAGTGGCTCGCACCGGCCAGTTCCAGGTACGCCTTGTCCAACGTGGACGGCAGGCCGGTGTAGAAGGGCTCGGAGTGCGACGCCACCGGCGCCACCGTGTCGTCCTCGGCGCCGACGACGAGGGTGGGCGTCTGCACGGTCGGCCACGTCTTCGTGGTGTTCCACGCGGTGAGCGGGATGGACGCCTGGAGACTCGGCCGGTCCTTCGTGGCCTCCAGCGCGCCGCCGCCGCCCATCGAGTGGCCCATCACGCCCAGGCGCGAGGCGTCGATGCGGTCCCGCACGGCGCTGCCGGTGGTGAGGTAGTCCAGCGCGGCCAGCAGTTGGTCGCCGCGGGAGGACGGCTGGTCGTAGCGGGAGTTGGTGTCGATGATGAAGATGACGAAGCCCTGCGACGCCAGCCGCGGTCCGAGCCAGGACAGGCTGGACTGGGAGGCCGTGTAGCCGGGCGCGACCGCGACCGCGCCGAACGTGCCCTCGGCGGTGCTGGTCGGGTAGTAGATCGTGCCGCCGCCGAAGCCGCGCACGCTCAGCGACGACACCGCGGTCTGGCTGGTGGCGAACGGCCCGCGGGTGGCCTCGATGCTCGCGGTGGTCGGGGCCGGGCCGCGCTCGTAGGGGTTGTCGGCGGCCTGGGCGACCGCGCCGGACGTGGTGAGGGCGACCACCGCGGCGAGGATCGAGGCGCGGCGGGACAGGGGAGACCTCAGGGACATGGTTGTGCTCTTCCCGGCGTGGCAAGGACTTGGCGGAGAGAGTCCTCAGTGGACTGTACTTACCGCGGCCGAGTCTGGCGCACTACCTACTCCCGAGTCAAGTAAGGGGTTTCCCGCCTGCCGCGCGCCTGCCCGCGCAGTCGGGCCGCCTGACGCGTGAGGTGCTCCCGTTCACCCAGGTTGGACGCCTGCCGGGCCGCCTCGGCGTACAGCCCCGCCGCCCTCTCCACGTCACCGTCCCGTTCGTGCAGGTACGCCGCCACCGCCGCGTAGCGGGGCAGCGAGTCGTCCAGGCCGGCCAGCGCCGCCAACCCGGCCCGCGGCCCGTCGGCCTCGCCGACCGCCACCGCCCGGTTGAGCCGGACGACCGGGTTGTCGGTCAACCCCGCGAGCTCGTCGTACCACTCCACGATCTGCACCCAGTCGGTCTCGGCCGCGGTCGGCGCGTCGGCGTGCAGGGCCGCGATGGCGGCCTGGGCCTGGAACTCGCCCAGCCGGTCGCGGGCCAGGGCCGCCTGGAGGATCGCGACCCCCTCCGCGATCAGCTCGACGTCCCACCGCCCCCGGTCCTGCCCGGCCAGCGGCACCAGGCTCCCGTCGGCCGCGATCCGGGCGTCCCGCCGCGCGTGGTGGAGCAGCATGAGCGCCAGCAGGCCCGCCACCTCGGGGTGGTCGACCACCGCCGCGAGCTGCCGGGTGAGCCGGATGGCCTCGACCGCGAGGTCGACGTCGCCCGAGTAGCCCTCGTTGAACACCAGGTACAGCACCCGCAGCACGGTGGCGACGTCGCCGGGCCGGTCGAACCGCACGTCGGACACCGTGCGCTTGGCCCGGCTGATCCGCTGCGCCATGGTCGTCTCCGGCACCAGGTACGCCTGCGCGATCTGCCGGGTGGTCAGCCCCCCGACCGCGCGCAACGTGAGCGCGACGGCCGACGACGGCGTCAGCGACGGGTGGGCGCACAGGAAGTACAGCTGGAGCGTGTCGTCCACCGCCACCGCGGGCCCGGCCGCCGGCTCCTCCTCGGCCACGTCCTCGCGCCGCCGCCGCGCCGCATCGGCCCGCGTCGCGTCGAGGAACCGCCGCCAGGCCACCGTGACCAGCCACCCCTTGGGGTCGCGCGGCGGATCGGCCGGCCACACGCGGACCGCCTCGACCAGCGCGTCCTGCACGGCGTCCTCGGCCGCCGCGAAGTCCGCGCCGCGGCGGACGAGGATCCCGAGCACGTTCGGCGTGAGGCTGCGGAGCAGCTGCTCGTCCACGGGGGACGTCACTCCGTGATCGTGTTCGGCAGCGTCATCATCGGGCGGACCTCGAGCCACTCGTGGATCGGCTCCCCGCCCGCGCCGGGAGCCGCGGACAGCTCGCCCGCCAGCTCCAGCGCCCGCTCGTAGCTGTCGACGTCGACCACGATCCAGCCCGCGATGAGGTCCTTGGTCTCGGCGAACGGACCGTCGGTCACGGGTGGGCGGCCCTCGCCGTCGAACCGGACGAACGTCCCCTCGGGCGAGAGCGCCTGGGTGTCCACGTGCTCGCCCGTCCGCACGATCCGGGCCACGAAGTCGTCCATGTACCGCATGTGCGCCGAGATCTCCTCCGGCGTCCACTGGTCCATGGGCGCGTCGTTGACCGCCGCCGGGCCGCCGCGGTAGTGCTTGAGCAGCAGGTACTTGGCCATCGTGGTTCTCCTCGGTGCCGGTGCGACCCATTGTCGTCACGGTCACCGCGGGGACGGAGCCGGACACCGGTTCTCGACATCCGCGAGCGGATCCGATGAGAAGATCTTCAGTACCCGACGGTGAACCTGGCCCGCCGGTGCCGGGGCGCCTCGGCCTCGTCCACCAGCGCCACCGCCAGGTCCTCGATCGAGATCGCCACCCCGACCTGCTCGTCCCCGCCGGTCCGGAACACCCCGGTCCGCTCACCGGGCTCCAGCACCACCGGCGGGCTGAGGTAGGTCCAGTCCGCCTCGCGATCGGCCCGGCACACGTCCAACTGCTCCGCGCACGCCCGCGCGATGGCCTTCAGCTCGTCCGGGAAGTCGGGCGCTTCCTCCACCGTGTGCCCCGCCGGCGTCACGAGCGTCGCCGCCCCTCCGACGAGCAGCAGCCGCACCCCGGTCCGCGCCGCACCCGCGAGCAGCGCCCGGGCCGTCTCGACCAGCTCGCCCTCCGCGCCGTCACCGGGCCGGGTGGCGCTGATCACCAGGTCTGACGCCGCGCCGAGCCGCACCACGTCCGCCACCACCCGCGCGTCCCCGACCTCCGCGCCCGCACGAGCCCGCCGACTGACGGCCGTGACCTCGTGCCCCCGCCGCCGAGCCTCCTCCACCACTCGCCGACCGACGCTACCGAACGCTCCGAACACGGTGATCCGCACCGGTTTCCCCCTTCTGCTCGACCTGCCGACCCTTCGGCGCGCGTTGGGCCACGACCAGCGCCCCCAGCACGACCACCGCGCCGATCACCTGCGACACGCTCAGCCCCTGACCCAGCACGAGCCACCCCACGCCGGTCGCCACCACCGGGCTGAGCAGCCCCAGGAACGTCACCTGCGTGGCGGCCAGCACCCGGATCCCGCGGAACCACAGCGCGTACGCCAGCGCACCGCCGATGAGGCCCAGGTACGCGAACCCGCCCACGTTCGCCGCCGTCAGCGCGGGCGGCATCCCCTCCACCAGGAACGTCACCGGCAGCAGCACCAGCCCGCCGGCCACCAGTTGCCACCCGGTCACCGCCAGCAGGGGAGCGGGCGAGGTCCAGCGCTTGCTCAGCACGACACCGGCGGCCATCGCGACCGCCCCGCCCAACGCCGCCGCCACCCCGACGAAGTCCAGCCCGGCGTCACCGCGCAGCACCAGCAACGCCACGCCGACGATCCCGGCCACCCCGGCGAGCGCCGTGCGCGTGGTCATCCG
The DNA here is from genome assembly GCA_040689555.1 of Actinosynnema sp. NPDC051121. Taxonomy (GTDB): domain Bacteria; phylum Actinomycetota; class Actinomycetes; order Mycobacteriales; family Pseudonocardiaceae; genus Actinosynnema. Next base: position 36,321 of record JBFBCZ010000040.1, read on the forward strand.
CTGCCCGAGCAGCACCACCGCCAGCCCGGCCACCACCAGCGGCTGCACGGCGCCGACGGTCGCCGCCACCCCACCCGGCAGCCGGTAGGCGGCCAGGAACAGCAACGGCAGGAACACGCCGATGTTCAGCGTGCCCAGCACCAACGCGCGCCACCACCAGTCGCCGCTCGGCAGTCGCCGCGTGATCGCCACCAGCAGCAACCCGGCCGGCAACGCCCGCAGCAGCCCGGCCAGCAACGGCCGGTCCGGCGGCAGGTACTCGGTCGTGACGAAGTAGGTCGTGCCCCACACGGCGGGGGCGAACGCGGTCACCCATTTGCTTAGCACTAAGACAAAGTAGCTCATCGCTAAGGTATCTCCAGGGTGACTTACCTCACCGCTAAGCTAGTTCGATGGCAGACCACGTCGACCTGGTCCTCGGCCAGTGGCACGCGCAGCGCCCCGACCTCGACGTCTCGCCGATGGCGGTGATCGGGCGGCTCGGCCGCCTGGGCCGCCTGGTGGACGTCGAGCTGGGCAAGACCTTCGCCTCCCACGGCCTCGACAGGGCGTCGTTCGACGTCCTCGCGACCCTGCGCCGCAGCGCGCCGCCGCACCGGCTGACCCCGACGGAGCTGATGCGGGCGTCCATGGTCACCTCCGGCGCCGTCACGCAACGGCTGGACCGCCTCGAAGCGCGCGGCCTCGTCGCCCGGACGCCGAACGAGCACGACGGCCGGGGCGTGGTCGTCGCGCTCACCGACGCGGGCCACGAGCTGATCGACCGCGTGCTGCCCGACCACCTCGCCACCGAGAACCGGCTGCTCGGCGCCTTGTCGAAGCGGGAGCGGGCCGCCCTCGCGGACACCCTGAAGCGGCTGCTGGAGTCACTCGGCGACCAGTGACCGACCGGTCCGCGCCCTTCCTCCGGGTGCCGCTCGACGCCGAGAGGTCCGGTGCCCGCCCCGGCGGGCGCGCGGGCGGTCCCATTCGGCCGATTGCCACGCCCGTCCGGGTCCGGTTGTGTGGTCCACATGCGACTTAGGGGGCAATCCGTGACGCAACGACTCTCCGTCCCGACCGCCGCACTCCTCGCCGTCATCGCCTGCGCCACCCCGGCGTCCGCCTCCGACGTGAGCCCGCACTGCCAGGAACCGGGCTACTGCCTGTTCTCCGGCACCTCGTTCACCGGTACCCGCGCCGTCGTCCCGCCGACCTACGGCTGCCACCCGGTCTCCGACCTGGGCTTCCCGACCGCCCGTTCCGCCGCCCGCGGCTTCGGTGACGGCGCGGCGCTCCAGCTGTTCACCGACTCCGCCTGCGCCACTCCCGTCGCCACCGTCTACAACGAGGTCGCCACCACCAGCGCCACCGCCTATCGCCTCTCCCGCATCCCCTCTTGACCCGTGCTGGACAAGTCGAGGAGTGGTCACGAAAAAGGCGGTCGACGGGTCCTGGATCGGGTGGTTGGTATCACAACGACAGGATGCGAGTGGGGTATTCCACCCGATGTGGACATTCCGGTATCGGTGTGGTCGGGCACCGGCTGCGGGACGCGGGCAACAGCCCCGATCAGGTGAATCTGCGTCCCCCTGTCGAGACCGCGTGGAGGTCGGCGGATTCGACGTCGGACATCGGCCCTGAATTCCGGCGGTAAGTCACGGTCGGTGTTCGCGGTTCACACTTCCGGTCGAGTGTTGGCCAGTGGGGGGTGGGTAAACTGCCGCGAATCCTCGACATCACAACAGGGCAACGGGAATGTCGATCCCCAGTCAGAGACAAGGGGCCACGTCACCACCCGAACGTGGCCGGGAACTCCTCGCGCGGAAGTGGTCGTACCTGCTCAGCGGCGCGGTGGTCATCGCGCTCGGCCGGCACGAACTCGACCGCGAAATGCGCGACCGCCTGGACGACCTGTGCTCGGCGGTGCACGCCGAGGCGTCTCCCGAGCTGGTCGCGGCCCGGCCCGGTGAACCGATCGGCGAACGGATCGGCGAGCAGCTCGTCGCGCTGGGGTACGTCACCGAGGACGGCTTGCGCGTCACCCTCGACGTGCTCGGCAAAGGGCTGCTCGGGCTCGCCGAGTTCCAGCCCGCCGAGCGCTACGCGCAGCCGATCGTGGCCGTGCTCGGCGCGTTGTCGGCCGGGTTCCTGGCGGCGAGCAGGCGCGCGGTGTTCGAGCAGCAGGAGTCGATGCAGCTGTCGCTGCTCAAGGCCGTCCGCGACGCGCAGTGGAACCTCAGGGAGAGCGAGGCGCGGTTCGAGGAGGTCGCCACGTCCTCGGCCAGCGGGATCCTGGTGGTCGACCTGGACGGCCGGATCGTGCGGGCCAACGCGGCGATCGGCGAGATCCTCGGGCACACGGCCGAGGAGCTGACCGGCTTCGACCTGCTCGAACTCGTGCATCCGACGTCGGCGCAGGCCCTCGGCTCCGCGCTGCGGGCGCTGCTCGACGGCGAGCAGGAACGGGTCCGGCAGCCGCAGCGGTTGCGGCGCAAGGACGGCGACGTCGCGCGGATCTCGCTGACGGTGTCGCTGCTGCGCGGCGCGGACGGCCAGCCGGGCCACTTCGTCGCCGTGATCGAGGACGGCACCGAGCTGATGCTGCTGCAGGCCGAGCTGAACCGGCAGGCGCTGCACGACGTGTCGACCGGGCTGCCGAACCGGCAGTACTTCACCACCCACCTGGAGAGCGCGTTGCGCCGGGCCGACCCGGTGCGCGGGATCAGCCTGTTCCACCTCGACCTCGACGCGTTCGGCATGGTGTGCAACAGCCTCGGCAGGCCCACCGGCGAGCGGCTGCTCGTGCACGTGGCGCAGCGGCTGAAGGCCGTGCTGGCGCGGGAGAAGGCGATGATCGCCCGGTTCGACGGCGACGAGTTCGCCATCCTGGTCGAGAACACCGCCACCACGCCGGACGTCGCGGCCACCGTGGCCGAGATCAACCGCGAGCTGTCCGAGCCGGTGTACGTCGACGACCGCGGGCTGGCCGTGTCGGTCAGCGTCGGCGTGGTGCGCCGACCGCCGCCGGACTGGGACCCGGCGGACGTCATGCGGGCCGCCGAGCAGGCGTTGCGGCGGGCCAAGGCGGGTGGGCGCGGTCAGTGGGCGCTGTTCCACGAGGGGCAGGACGCGGCCGAGCGGCGGGTCGACGCGCTCGCCGTCGTGATGCCGGGCGCGTGGGAGCAGGGCGAGGTCGAGGTGCGCTACCGGCCGGTGGTGTCGCTGGCCGGGCGCGCGCTCGTGGGCGTGGCGGCGACCCTGCACTGGGAGCGCGGTGACGACTCGCTGGACCACGCGGCGTGCACGGCGATGGCGGAGCGGACGGGTCTGATCCTCCCGCTGGGGGAGTGGCAGCTGGCCACGGCGTGCGGGCAGGTGAGGTGGTGGGGCCAGGGCTCCGGGTCCGCGGTGCCGCTGCACCTCGGCCTGACCACGCACCAGTCGCGGGACGGCGACCTGGTCCGGCGGGTGCGCCGGGTGCTCGGTGACACTGGGCTGCCCGCGTCACGGCTGACGATCGGGATGCCGGTGGGCGTGCTCGCGGAGTCCGACGCTGTGGACAACCTGACCGTGCTGGCCGAGCTGGGCGTCGGCACGTCGCTGGACGACTTCGGGCTCGGCCCGGACGACCTCGCGGTGGCCGCGGAGCTGCCGATCAGGTCGGTGCGGGTGGCGCGGCGGCTGGTGGCGCGGCAGGCCGCGGGCGAGGCGGACTACCTGGCCGAGCTGGTGCCGTTGGCGCGGCGGGCGGGCGCCGAGGTGCTGGTCGACGGCCTGGAGACGCGGCAGCAGGCCGAGTGGTGGCAGGCCGCGGGCGCGGTCGCGGGCACCGGGCCGTTCTTCGGGGACCCCGCGCCGGCGGGCGCGTTCCATGACCCGATCGAGTGGTACGACTAGCCCCCATCCGGGACGGCCTGGAATCGGCTCTTCACAGCGCGTTTCGTGACCGTTACAGTTCTGGGAGCGCTCCCAGAACTGTTCCGGTCAGTGTGGACCGCGGAACGGGCCTACCTCCGCAGGCGGGTCGACGTGGTCCCGCACGCGAAGGAAGTGATGTGGATGACGGAGTTCCCCTCACGTCTGGATGCGCCCGCGCACGTCCTGCGGACGCTGAGCACCCCGTTGCTGCGGGGTTCGCTCGGTGTGGTGTTCGTGTGGTTCGGCGCGCTCAAGGTGACCGGCACGACGCCGGTGGCCGAACTGGTCGCGCGGACCGTTCCGTGGCTCGACCCGCGCACGTTCGTGTTCGCGCTCGGCGCGGTGGAAGTGGTGTTGGGCATCGCCCTGGTGGTGGGGTTCCGGTTGCGCTGGGTCGCGCTGCTGGTGGTGCTCCACCTCGCCGGGACGTTCTCGACGCTGGTGGTGCAGCCGTCCGTCGCGTTCCAGGCGGGCAACCCGCTGCTGTTGACCATGACCGGCGAGTTCGTGGTCAAGAACCTGGTCCTGATCACGGCGGGCCTTGCGGTCATGTCGTCCGACGCACCCGTGCGGCAGCGGGTGGCGCGGGCCGACGTCGCCCGGCGGTGATCACGCGGTGCTGCGGGGTCCCGACCGACCCCGTAGCACCCATCAGCCCCGGCGGGCCAGGTACGCGGCCACGCCGTCGAGGTACAGCTCCAGGCTGAAGGCGAACTCGGCGTCCACGTCGCTCTCGTCGTAGCGCTCGTCCTCGTGGTCGAAGACACCCGCGCCGACGACCCGGGCCAGCGCCGGCATCCGACGCGGGTCGACCAACAACCGCAACGCGCGCGAGTACGTCCGGCCGAACGCGTCCGGGTTGTCCTGGAAGCCCTCCGCCAGCTCGACGCTGAACCGCAGCTGGCCGTGCACCAACGTGATCAGCCCCATCACGACGCCGACCTTCTCGCCCTCCTCCAGCGGGGTGTCGGCGAGCGCGCCCAACCCGCTGTCGAACCACGCCAGGTTGCGCGGCCCGGCGGGCGGCCCGTGCAGCGGGATGCGCGAGTACCACGGGTGCTTGCGCAGGGCGGCGAGCACGGAGTGGGTCCACGCGGTGAGGCCGGCCCGCCAGTCGCCCCCGGCGGGCGTCGGCGGCGGGTCGTCCAGCGCGGCGTCGGCCATCAGCTTGAGCAGCGCGTCCTTGCTGTCCACGTGCCGGTAGAGGGCCATCGTGGAGTTGCCGAGCTCCTTGGCGACCCGGGCCATAGACACCGCTCCGAGCCCTTCGGCGTCGGCGACCTCGATCGCCGCCCGGGTGATCTCGCCGACCGTGAGGGAGGGTTTGCGGCCGCGTCGCGGTGGTTCGCGCAGGCCCCACAGCAGGGCGATTTCCGCTGGTAGGCCGTTCTCCTCGGTCATCTCCACCCTCTCGTAACCGCTGCCGGCCAGTCTAGGGCTACCGCTCTTAATTGCGTATGAGCTACGCTCTTTAGCGTACCTGATACACATAAGGGGGCAGTGATGATCGTCGAGGCGACCGGCCTGCGCAAGGCCTACGGTTCGACCGCGGTGCTGGACGGGATAGACCTGGAGGTCGCCGAGGGGTCGGTCTTCGCGTTGCTCGGTCCCAACGGCGCGGGCAAGACGACCACGATCCGGATCCTGTCCACGCTCTCGCGCCCGGACGGCGGCGAGCTGCGCGTAGCCGGGTTCGACGTGGTGCGCGAGCCGGCCGCGGTGCGCGGCGTGATCAGCGTGACCGGCCAGTACGCGGCCGTGGACGCCGAGCAGACCGGCCGGGAGAACCTGGTCATGGTCGGCAGGCTGATGCACCTGGGACGGCGGGGTGCGAAGGCCCGGGCCGCGGCGCTGCTGGAGCGGTTCGACCTGGTCGGCGCGGCGGATCGGCGGGTCAAGACCTACTCGGGCGGCATGCGGCGCCGGCTGGACCTCGCGATGAGCCTGGTGGCCCGGCCGAAGGTGATCTTCCTGGACGAGCCGACCACCGGCCTGGACCCGGCCAGCCGCACGACCATGTGGGACGCCATCCGCGACCTGGTCCGCACCGGCACCACGATCTTCCTCACCACCCAGTACCTGGAGGAGGCCGACCGCCTCGCGGACCGGATCATGGTGCTGGACAAGGGGAAGGTCGCTGCCCAGGGCACCGCGGACGACCTCAAGGCCCGCGTCGGCGGCGACCGGCTGGACCTGCGCTTCACCTCCGCCGCGGCGCTCGACCTCGCCGCGGTGATGCTCGGCGGCTTCGCCGACCACGAGCGGCTCGGGCTCAGCGTCCCGTCCGACGGCACGGCCGCGCACCTGCACGCCGTGCTGGACGACCTGCGTGCCGCCGCGGTCGTGCCGGCCCAGGTCTCCTCGCACCGCCCGACCCTCGACGACGTCTTCCTCGCCCTGACCGCCCGTGAAGGAGTGCCGGCATGAGCCACGCGATCGCCGATTCGATGACCATGGTCGGCCGCAGCGTCCGGTTGGGCCGGCGCAACCTGGACACGCTGTTCATGTCCATCGTCCTGCCGCTGATGATGATGGCGCTGTTCGTGTACGTGTTCGGCGGCGCGATCCACACCGGCACCGAGTACATCAACTACGTGGTGCCCGGCATCATCCTGCTGTGCACCGGCTACGGCGCCGCGTCCACCGCGATGTCCGTGGCGGACGACATGAACGGCGGCATGATCGACCGGCTGCGGTCCATGCCGATCCACGCCTCCGCCGTGCTGACCGGTCACGTCACGGCCAGCGTCGTGCGCAACGCCCTGTCCACCACGATCGTGGTCGGCGCGGCCGTCGCGATGGGCTTCCGCCCGTCCGCGTCACCGCTGGAGTGGCTGGCCGCGGCCGGGTTGCTGCTGCTCTACGTGCTGGCGCTGTCGTGGCTGGCGGCCGGCTTGGGCTCGGTGGCCAAGTCGGTCGAGTCGGCGAGCGCGTTGAGCTTCTTCATGCTGTTCCTGCCTTACCTCAGCAGCGCGTTCGTGCCGACCGACACCATGCCGTCGTTCCTGCGGGGCATCAGCGAGCACCAGCCGATCACGCCCGTCATCGAGACCGTGCGCGGCCTGCTCACCGGCACCCCGATCGGCGACCAGGGCTGGATCGCACTGGCCTGGTCGGTGGGCCTGCTACTGGCCTCGTTCGTGGTCGCGACCGCCCTCTACCGGCGGCGCGTCAACGACTGACGACACCGCCCGAAGCCGCTTCGATCACCTCGTCCAGCACCTCCCGCGACCGCACCAGGTCGGTGATCAGGCGGTCGATGCGGGCGCGTTCGGCGGTCAGGTCGTCCACGAGCCGGGGCGTGGCGATCTCGGAGGGGCCGCCGTCCGCGTCCCGCATGCACGGCAGCATCAGCGCGATCTTCTTGCTGCTCAGCCCGGCGGCGTAGAGCTCCTGGATGCGGATCACCCGGTCGACGGCGCGCTCGGGGTAGTCGCGGTGGCCGCCCGTGGTGCGGTCGGACGTCAACAGCCCCTGCTGCTCGTAGTACCGCAGCGACCGCACGCTCACCCCGGTGCGCTCGGCCAGCTCGCCGATCCGCATGTCCCACCCCCGTGCGACTTGAACCTGACACTGATGTCAACTTCTACCGTAGTCGCATGACGACCACAACCACCGTCCCCGGCCTCTTCGACCCCGCCCGCCTCGGCCGACTGCACCTGCCGAACCGGCTGGTCATGGCCCCGATGACGCGCAACCGCGCCCACTCCGACGGCGTGCCGAGCGCGATCATGGCCACCTACTACGCCCAGCGCGCGTCCGCCGGCCTGATCATCGCCGAGGCGTCCACGCCGAACGCCGTGGGCCAGACCTACCCCGACATCACCGCCATCCACGACCGGATCCACATAGCGGGGTGGCGCCGGGTCACCGACGCCGTCCGCGCCGAAGGCGGCCGGATGTTCCTCCAGCTCCAGCACGGCGGGCGGGTCGGCCACCCCGCCACCAGCGGCCTGCACCCGGTCGCGCCGTCACCGATCCCGCTGCCGGGCACGATCTTCACGCCCGACGGCCACCGGCCCGCCGTCGTGCCGAGGGAGATGACCGCCGCCGAGATCCGCGCCACCACCGCCGACTTCGCCGCCGCCGCGCGCAACGCGATCGAGGCGGGCTTCGAGGGCGTCGAGGTGCACGGCGCGAACGGCTACCTGATCCACCAGTTCCTGGCGAGCGGCACGAACCACCGCACCGACGACCACGGGGGCCCGGTCGCCAACCGCACCAGGTTCGCGGTCGACGTGGTGCGCGCGGTCGCCACCGAGATCGGCCCGGACCGGGTCGGCCTGCGCATCTCGCCCGGCGTCACCGCCAACGGGATGCACGAGGACGACCCGGAGGACGTCTACCCGGCGTTGATCGCCGCCCTGTCGGACCTCGGCCTCGCCTACCTGCACGTGGTCTTCGCCGACCCGGACCAGCCGCTGTTCCGCGCGATCCGCGACGCCTGGTCGGGCACGCTGATCGCCAACCCGGCGCTGCCCTGGCCGGGCCCGCTGCCCGGGGACGGCGGCAAGCGGCACGGCGAGCGGCTGCTGGCCGCGGGCGCCGACCTGGTCTCGCTCGGCCGCGCCTTCCTGGCCAACCCGGACCTGGTCCGACGCCTGCGCGTGGACGCGCCGCTCAACCCCGTGCGCGACGAGCACCTGATGTACGTGGGCGGTGAGGAGGGCTACACCGACTACCCGGTGCTGGCGCTTGCCGCCTCGTGACCCAGGGCCCGGAGGAACCAGTCGAACGCGGGCGCCGCGCTCTCCGGTGCCCGCCACCCGTTGATCACGGCCAGCAGCCACGAGTACCGCTCCCAGCGGGGATCGCCCGCTGCCGTCACCATCGCCGCCAGCCGCTCGACCGGCACGTGCGGCACCCGTGCCAGGACCGCCGCGACCACCCGGCCCGCCTCGGCCGACGTCGGCTCGACCCCCGCCGCCAACGCCGGCGCCACCGCGTCGCGGACGACCGCCGCCGGTTCGGGCCGCAGGCCGTCGCGCACCGCGTCGTGGTGCTCGACCAGCCCCCGCACGCACGCCCGGAACCCCGGGTCCTGCGCGAGCCGGGCCAGCTCCACCCAGGCCTCGATCTGCGCGACCTCGGGCTGCTCGGGCAGCTCCGGCGTCATCGACCGCATGATCCCCGCGAACGCCGGGTCGGCCGCCAGGTCGCCGAACGCGCTGTCGAGGAACTCGCCGACGAGCTGCCGTCGACCGTCTTCGGAAAGCCGGGCCAGTCTGTGCATGAGACTCATCTCCTCGGGGCCGGCACCGCGCTCCGCCACGGCCGTCAACACCGCCCGGCGCAACCGCAGCACGCCGATCCGCGCCGCCAACGCGTCCGCGTGCGCCGCCGCCACCTCCGCGAGCGTGAGCTCCCGGTCCAGGACCCGGCGGATCGTCGGCAGGTCGAGGTCCAGCTCGCGCAACGTCCGCACGAGGTCGAGGCGCGCGACGGCGTCGTGGCCGTAGAGCCGGTGACCGGCCGGGCTGCGACCGGTCGGCGGCACGATCCCCTCGTCGGAGTAGAACCGGATCGCCTTGACCGTCAACCCGGTCCGCCGAGCCAGCTCTCCGATCGCGAAGACCACGTCGCCGTCCATGCCGACCACCCTCGCACCTCCTCCTACCGGAGGCTCAAGCCCTGAGCGGCATAAGCTCGGAGGCTGAACCGTCCGAGAGCTCGGGGGTGCTCTGGTGGTGATCCGGATCCGGGGTCGTGCCCTGCCGCACGGCGAGCACGTGGACCTCTACGCCGACGGCGACCGGTGGACGACCGATCCCGTCCCGAACGCCGAGCTGGTGGCCGAGGGGTGGCTGCTGCCCGGCCTGGTGGACGCGCACACGCACCCCGGCGTCGAGGCGGTCGGTGACGCGCTGGACGAGGACGTGCTGCGGGGCCACCTCCGGCAGCACGTGGACGCCGGGGTGACGGTGATCCGCGCGCCGGGCCTGGCGGGGGAGCCGCCGCCGTGGTTCGGCGTCGACCCGGAGACGCCGCGGGCCTGGCACGCCGGTCCGTGGCTGGCGCAGCACGGCCAGTTCTTCGACGGCTGGGGGCGGCGGGCCGACCACGCCGAGCTGCCCGCGATCGCCGCCGCGCAGGCCGCGCGCACCGGGTGGGCCAAGGTCATCGGCGACTGGCGCTCGTCCGGCGAACCGGTGCCGCTGGACGTGATGACGGCCGTGGTCGAGGCGGTGCACGCGGTGGGCGGCCGGGTCGCCGTGCACACGCAGCAGGCGGCGGGCGGCGAGATCGCGGTGCTGGCGGGCGTCGACTCGGTGGAGCACGGGATGCTGCTCGACCCCGGCCTGCTCGCGCGGATGGCCGAGCAGGGCACCGCGCTGACGCCGACGCTGTCGGTCCTGGCGCGGTCGGTGCCCGAGGTCCGCAGCCGCCCGGACAGCGAGGCCAGGCAGTGGTACCTGCGTGGCGCGCGGGCGCACACCGCGCTCGTCGCCGCCGCGGCCGAGGCGGGCGTCCGGGTGCTGGCGGGCACGGACTCGCTGCCGCACGGCCGGATCGTCGACGAGGTCCGCGCGCTGGCCGACGCCGGGATGCGTCCGCACGACGCGCTCGCCGCCGCGTCCTGGGACGCCCGCTCGTACCTCGGGCTGCCTGGCCTGGTCCCGGGCGCGCCCGCCGACGCCGTGGTCTACGCCGAGGACCCGAGGTCGGACCTCGATCAGCTCGCGCACCCGATCGCCGTGGTCCTGCGCGGCCGGCCGGTGCGGGTGAACCGGATCCGCTGAAACCCGCCGGACCGCCGTCGGAATGAGGCCCGCTCCGTGCCGGACGGCGCCTCGCCCCGGGCCCGCCCGCCTCGCGCACGAGCACGATCGCACCGCCCGAGCGCTCGAACGGCCGTCGGTCGCGGCGAGCCGGCGTGCCGGGGATCGTGGTGGTGTCGGCCACCGGCGCGTGCCGGCGGCGTGACCACCTCGCCGCCCGGACGTCGAGGGGATGGTGGCGGGGCGGCTGGATCGACCCTGTCCAGCCGCGCCCCGCCGGGTCGGACCGCGGGCCGCCGAACCTCGGCCCTGGTCCCGGACCATCGTCGGCGCCGGATCACGCGGCGCCGAAGGGACACGTGCAGCGGTGGATTCCGCCCGGGGCCGAAGTGGACCCGGGCCGCGGTGGACCCGCGCGCGAAGACTGGTGGATACGGCGCGCTCGCCGGGCCGGGGTGCGGCACCCGGTGGTGTGGCGCGGTATCGGCGGAAACCCCCCAAGCGAACGGCGGTGGCGCGCCGTCCGGACTACAACCGACCCCCTGTCATCCCACGCCCGGCCTCAGCCGGCGCCCGCGGTGGCCCGGGCGCTGAGCGTTCGCCGTTCGATCTTGCCGACCGGCGTGCGCGGGATCTTGTCGATGAACTCGATCTGCCGGATCTTCTTGTACGGAGCGACGCGCTCGGCGACCCAGTCCATGATCTCCTGGGCGGTGATGAGCTCGTCGGTGACGATGAACCCCTTGGGAATCTCGCTGGACTCCTCGTCGGGGACGCCGATGACGGCCGCGTCCGCGATCTTAGGGTGGCGCATGAGGATTGCTTCCAGCTCGACCGGCGACACCTGCTGACCCTTGTACTTGATGAGCTCCTTGATGCGGTCGACGATGAACAGCTCGCCGTTCTCGTCCACGTGGCCGAGGTCGCCGGTGTGCAGGAACCCGTCCGGCTCCAGGACCTGCCGGGTGGCCTCCGGCGCGTTCAGGTAGCCCTTCATCACGTGCGGCCCGCGGATCAGGATCTCGCCGTCCTGGTGGGGACCCACCTCCTGCCCGGTGGCCACGTCCACGATCTTGCACTCGACGCCGGGCGCGGTGCGGCCGACGGACCCCGAGGTGGTGTCCGGCGACTGCATGAACGAGACCATCGCCTCGGTCAGGCCGTAGCCCTGGCCGATCTCGCAGCCGATCCGCTCCCGCACCAGGCGGGCGATCGCCGGGTCGAGCGACGCGCCGCCGGAGACGATCGAGCGCAACGACGACAGGTCGAACCGGTCCACCAGCGGGCTCTTCGCCAGCAGCACGGCGATCGTCGGCACGATGTAGAGCCGCGTGATGCGGTGCTCCTCGATCGCCCTGAGGAACGCCTCCGGGTCGAAGCGCTCCATGGTGACGAGCGTCGTGCCCTGGTACAGGCTCGCGTTCATCATCATGGACAGCCCGAACGCGTGGTGGAACGGCGGCATGGCCAGCGCCCGCTCGCCAGGCCCGGTCGGCGCGACCATGCTGGTGAGCAACGCCTTCGCGATCATGTTGCGGTGCGTCAGCAGCACGCCCTTCGGCAGGCCCGTGCTACCGCTGGAGTGCAGCACCGTCACCACGTCCTCGGACGGGTCGAGCGCGGTCTCCACGATCTCGTCGTGGGCCACCAGCGCGGACAGCGGGGTCGCGCCGTCCGCCTCGCCGATGACGATCACCTCCTCGACGTCGGTGCGGTCGAGGAAGGCGCGCACCTTGGGCATCTCGTGCGGCACGGTGACCAGGAACCGGGCGCCCGCCTCCTCCAACCGGTCCACCAGGTCGTCGGACGTGTCGAGGGGGTTGACGGCGACCACGATGCCGCCCGCCAGCGCGGCGGCGTGGTAGGCGATCGGGTACTCGGGGACGTTCGGGGCCAGGATGGCGAGCACGTCGCCCTTGCGGAAGCCCATCTCCCGCAGCCCGCGGGCGGCGCGGCGCACCTGCGACGCCAGTTCCGCGAACGTGTAGGACGTGCGGCCGGAGACGTCCATCGTGGCGATCCGGGAGCCGTGCTCCTGCGCGTGCCGCAGGACGAACGATGTCAGCGACGTCCTCGGTAGCTCGACGTCGGGTCCGGCGACGGTCATGCTTTCACTTCCGCCGGCCGGTCGTACGTGGACAGCCCCGGTTGGTACGAGCGCTTCTCGAACTGCTTGAGCGCCACGTTGATCCACTCGTTGCCGCTGAGCCGGGACAGCTCCCACAACTTCGCCTGGTCGTAGTCGATGGCGGTCGGCAGGTCCATCTGCGTGGTGCGCTCGTAGACCTGCTTGGCCAGCTCCAGCGTGATCGGGTTCTTCTTGACGATCTTGCGCACGAGCTTGTCGGTGGCCGCGTCGAGCTGGTCGGCGGGCACGGCGAAGTTCACCAGGCCGTGCTCGACCGCCTGGGCGCCGGTCATCGTGTCACCGGTCAGGATGTAGTAGAGCGCCTTCTTGCGCGGCAGGTTGTGGGTGGCCGCCCAGGTGGCGCCGCCCGCCGGGAAGATGCCGAAGTTGATCTCCGACAGGCCGAACAGCGCCTTCTCGTCGGTGACCGCGAGGTCGCACAGGCCGGCCACCAGGAACCCGCCGCCGAACGCGAACCCGTTGACCTTCGCGATGGTCACGGCCGGGAACGCCTTGAGGCGCTTGAACCAGGTGAGCGCCACCAGGTTGGTCCGGTAGAACAGCTGCGGGTCGTCGAACGGCTGGAGGAAGCACTCCTCCAGGTCCATGCCGGCGCTGAAGCTGTCGCCGTTGCCGGTGATGACGAGAGCCTTGACGGTGCCCGCCTCCTCGACCAGGTCCAGGGCCGCGTTCATGTCCCGGTGCATCTGGGGGTTCATCGCGTTCTTCTTGTCCGGCCGGTTCAGGTAGATGGTGGCCGTCGACCCGTCGATCTCCAGGTTCACGGTTTCGAGCGTGATCATGTAGTGGCCTTTCTCATTCATCGGCGTGAACACGCACCGCTGCTGACCGGCCCATTGCGTTGTCGAAAGCGCTCGTCCGGGCCGTGATCAGTAATACCGAGCATCGTCCCGGGTGAACCTGGAATGCTTCTTCCAGCTTGCCTTCCTGCATGTCGGAGGCGCGGAGGCATTCTGCGCGGCGGTGGGTGCGCATTCGAAGTCCAATTGTGGTCGAATAACGCGCCACGGCGGCGGGCGGCGGGGCGCGGTGCGCGCGCCCGTTATGGGGGATTTCGGGAAAATACGTACGGGTGCGACGGTCGCAATTGCGGCGAACCCGCTCAAATCGGAAATGCGCGCGTGATGGGGCGCGAATGCGACGGAGCTCCCTGCCACGCGGCGGCGTCGCAGGGAGCTCCGCGGCGATCAGAGGAACACGGTGTTGGGCTCCAGGCCGCAGACGACCCGGCCGTAGAGCTCCAGGTTCGTGTCCGCGTGGTGGTAGGCGTGCATGCTGATGACCTGGCTGTCGCGCGCGATGCGCTGGATCGGCACGGTGCTCATCACCGACGACGCCCCGCTGGCGTTGCTGAGGATGTCGATGGCCTCCCGGGCACGCTGGACGGTGAGGCCCAGGTCCAGGCGGGCGCTGACGCGGTCGTGCAGCGACCACGGCTCGCCGACCTTGCCGTCCACCAGCGCCGCCACCCGGTGGGCGTGGAAGCCCGCCTCGTCGATGCGCGCGGTGGCGTCGGCGACCTGGATGTGCGTGAGCGGCGCGTGCGCCTGGTGCTCGTAGTCGGTGTAGGTGATCTTGCGGGTGGGCAGGCGCTCCATGAAGGCCGCGTACGCGGCGCGCGCCAGGCCGTGGTGGGTCCCTGTCGTCACGGCGCTCGCCCACGGCAGGAACGGGATCTGCCACAGCTTCGACGTCGCGTTCAGCACCGAGCTGTGCCGGCCCTCCAGCAGGACCGGCATCATCGGCAGCACGCGGTCGTCCGGGACGAACACGTCCTTGGCGACGGTGGTGACGCTGCCGCTGCCGCGCATGCCCGACGCGTGCCAGTCGTCGATGATCTCCAGGTCCGACATGGGCACCAGGACCACGATCGGCTCCGGCTGCTGCCCGTCGACCACGCGGACCGCGGCGTGCGCGTTCCAGGTGCTCTGCGGCGCGGCGGAGTTGAAGCCCCACTTGCCGTTGAGCACGATCCCGCCCTCCGTCGGCACCCCGACCGCGCTGGGCGCGAACGTGCCGCTGATCCGGACGTCGCCCGAGCCGAAGACCTCGTCCTGGACGTGGTCCGGGAACAGGCCGGTCAGCCAGGTGCTGATGGTCCACACCGTGCCGACCCAGCTCGCCGCGCCGTCGCCGAGCGCGAGCTCGGACATCACGTCGACCACGGTCCGGGTGTCGGCCTCGTACCCGCCGTAGCGGGCCGGGAGGGTCAGCCGCAGCAGCCCGGACTCGGTCAGGGCGTCGATCGTGTCCTGGTGCAGGACGCGGTTCTCCTCCTGCCACAGGGCGTTCTTGCCGAGCATGGGGACCAGTTCGGTCGCCCGGCCGACGAGCTCTTCCCGCGATGGTGCGGTCGTGGTTTGCATTCACGGCTCCATAACGTGTCTACCGGCCGACCGGCCGGGTGGGAGGTTCGGCTGGTGGGTCAGTCGAAGAAGTGGTTGAACTGGTCGATCACGAACCGCGGCGCCTCTTCCACGAAGTAGTGGCCCGCGTCCGGCACCACCACGACCTTGACGTCGGTGGCCTGGCTGGGCAGCGCGGCCTGCATCTGGGCGGCGAACATGCCGTCGCCGAGGTTGGAGACCAGGCCGAGCATCGGCGCGGTCACCTTGCCGTAGGTCTTGAGGTCCTCGATGTCCTGGCCGAACGTGGCGTAGTAGGCCTTCGCGCCGAAGATGGCCTCCGGCGAGTCGAGGCGGTGCGCGAACACCGAGCGGTCGAGGTCGTCCACGGCGCCGCGGTCGAGCAGGAAGCTGTCGAACATCCAGTCGACCAGGTAGCGGGTGCGGCCGGCGAGCAGCTTCTCGGGCAGGTCCGGCACCTGGTTGAAGGCGAACCACCACGGGTAGAAGGGGAATCCGGGCGTCGGCAGCATCCGGATCTCGTACATCGACTCGTCCGGGTGGACCACGTCCAGCAGCGCGACCTTGCGGACCAGGTCCGGGTGGTTGACCGCGAGGCTGAACGCGACGATCGACCCGATGTCGTGGCCCGCCACGTCCACCTGGTCGTGGCCGAGCGCCAGGGCGAAGTCGTGCACGACCTGGGCGATCGCCTTCTTGTCGTACCCGGTGGCGGGCTTGTCGGAGCCGCCCATGCCCGGCAGGTCCAGCGCGATGACCCGGCGACCCGCCGCGGCCAGCGCGGGCATGACCTTGCGGAACTCCCACCAGGTCTGCGGGAAGCCGGGCAGCAGGATCAGCGGCCTGCCGCTGCCGCCCGCCACGTAGTGCAGGCGCAGGCCGTTCACGGTGACGTGCTCGCTGCGGAAGTCCCCGTCCAGCGAGCGCGCGAGCTCGGCGTCACTCGGGACATCCGTTCCCGACGCTTCCGCGTGGTCTTTATCCGTGGTCATTTCCGTGCCTTCCTGAGGTGTGGATCACGGGTAGGCGGTGCCTGGATTTCGCTCGGGGCGTGTTTCACGACGGCGGTGGTCAAACGGCGTCGACCGGGTCGCGGCGGTTCGCCCCCGGCAATGCGCTACTCGATCGATGCTAGACCGAGGTTTGCCGGGCGATCTCTTCCATCATGCTCTCTTGGACCTCGGGGAATCGCGCGCGCATTCGGCGGAAAAGGCATGCGGAATTGCCGGTAATGGGCAGACGAAAACCGCCGCGCGGTAGGTGGCGCGGCCGGTCGGTCGAGCTGGCGTGCAACTCTGCGGTTGCGCGTCCCGACGGCTTCGTGCAACTATAGGGTTGCACTTGTACGTGGTTGGCGCAACCACCTGGTTGCGTTCCACAGCGGTAGGGAGACCCTGGTGAGTGAAGATCGGATCGAGCGCGACACCTTGATCGAGGCGCCCCTGGAGCGGGTGTGGTCGCTGGTGGCCACGCCGGGCTTCTGGGTTGCCGACGAGGAGAGCGTGGCGGGCACCGTGGCCACGGAGGGCGCGTCGTTGATCGCCAAGAACCCCAACCTGGGCGAGGTGGCGGTCCGGGTGGAGAAGGTCGAGCCGCCGACCTACGTGGCGTACCGCTGGGCGAGCGCGTTCCCCGGCGAGGGGCTGCGCGAGGACAACAGCACCCTCGTGGAGTTCACGCTGACCTCGGAAGACGGCAAGACGCGCCTGCGCGTGGTGGAGAGCGGCTTCTCGACCCTGAACACGTCCGAGGACCTGCGCGAGAACGCCGTGCGCTTCAACACCGAAGGCTGGCCCCAGGTGTTCGACATGCTCAAGGGGCGCGTTGAACAAACGTCGGTGTGACCGACGAGCGCCGCGGGACCGTCGAGCCGATGGGCGACGTCCTCGCCGCACTGGCCGACCCGACGCGGCGTCAGCTGCTCGACCTCCTCGCCACCCAGGGCGAGGTGACCGCGACGACGCTCGCGGAGCGGTTGCCGGTCTCCCGGCAGGCCGTCGTCAAGCACCTCGCGGTGCTGGACGCCGCAGGCCTGGTCTCCGGCAGCAGGGTCGGGCGGGAGGTGCGGTACGCGGTCCGGCCGGAGGCGTTGGACGAGACGGCGCGCTGGATGACCACGCTCGCGTCCGACTGGGATCGGCGATTGGCCACGGTCAAGCGCATCGCCGAGGGCGTGTCGCGGGATGTGCGCCAGTGAGGAATTGATCCGCCCGGTGAGGGGTGGGCGATGACCCCTCATCGGCGGAGCCAGTGCTGTTGAACGACGTCGTCGAAAGGACACCAGTCAGTCCGGCGACGTGTCGATAGTTGATATCAACGGGTTCACCGATAGAAAAGGATTGTCCCTTGACTGCCGACACAACCTCGCCGCCCCGTTTCAGCGGTAAGCAGCGGTTGATCCTGCTGATCCTGCTCGGTGCCGGGTTCATGGTGTCCGTCGACTTCTCGATCCTCAACGTCGCGCTGCCGGAGACCGGCGCGGGCGTGGGGATGGAGCTGGCCGCGTTCCCGTGGATCACGGCCGCCTACGCGTTGCCCTCGGCGGGCTTCGCCCTGCTGTTCGGCCGGTTCGCCGACCTGTTCGGCCGCCGCAAGCTGTTCATGATCAGCATGGTGGTGCTGACCGGCGCGTCGCTGATCGGCGGCCTCGCCAACACCCCCGAGGTGCTGCTGACCGGCCGCGCGCTGCAGGGCCTGGCCACCGCGATGGCCCTGCCCGCGGCGCTGTCCCTGCTCACCACCACGTTCGCCGAGGGCAAGATCCGCGACCGGGCGCTCGGCCTCAACGGCGCGCTGCTCTCCGGCGGCTTCACCATCGGCGCGCTGGTCGGCGGCACCCTGGTCAGCCTGCTGAGCTGGCGGGCCGCGTTCCTGATCAACATCCCGGTCACGCTGCTGATCCTGGTCTGCACGCCATTCGTGATCACCGAGAGCCGGGTGCCCGAGCGGGTGAAGCTGGACGTGCCGGGCGCGATCACCGTGACCGGCGGCCTGCTGGCCGTCGTGTACGCGATCATCGAGCACAACCTCGTCGCCGCCGGCATCGGCGTCGTGCTGCTGGCCGCGTTCCTGGTGATCGAGATGAAGGTCTCCGCACCGCTCACGCCGGTCCGCACGCTGCGCCGGCCGAACGTCAAGTGGGGCAACTACGGCGGCCTCATCGTCTTCTCCATGGAGACGGCGATGATCTTCATGATGACCCTGTACCTCCAGCAGGTGCTCGACCTGAACCCGTTCGTCACCGGCCTGATCTTCGGTGTCCCGGGCCTGGCCGCGGTCTTCGCCGGTCCGCTGGCGGGTCGCCTGATCGGCCGCCACGGCTACCGCAAGGTGCTGGTGGGCGGCATGGCCGTGCAGGGCCTGTCCACCGTGCCGCTGATCTTCGTCAGCGCGCAGACCTGGGGCCTGGCCATCCTGATCCCGGCGCTGTTCATCAGCTTCTTCGGGCACGTGTCGTCCATCGTGGCCTACACGGTCACCGGCACGTCCGGCCTGCCCGACGACGAGCAGGGCCTCGCGACCGGCCTCACGTCGATGACGCAGCAGGTCGGCATCACCGTCGGCATCCCGATCCTGACCGCGATCGCGGCCAGCCAGGCCTCGGAGCTGACCGGCATCCACCTGGCGCTGATCGTGAACGTGGTCGTGACGTTCGTCAGCATCCTGTTCGTCTGGTTCGGCCTGCGCGCGCGCACCGCCGAATCCCCGGCCGCCTCCGCCGTCCCCGTGGCGAACGAGGCCTAGGAAGAGCTCACGTGCCATCGAACCGGGACCCCTCCTGAGCCCGGTTCCACCACGGGAGAGGCGCACCGGCCCCAACCAGGGCGACGCCGTGCCGACGGGCCGCGACGTCGGGGCGGGTGCGCCTCTCCCACCCTTCCAAGACGCCGGCAGGATGCCGGTCGTGGTCGCGGTCGAGGTGAGCGCAGGCACGGTCAGGCGACTGGCCGACCCGAGGTCGTTCGAGCGGGGCGAGGAGTACTTCGCCGACGGGCGCGTGCGGCGGATCAGCGTGGACGGCACGACCGTGAGCGCGACGGTCGACGGCACGCACGCCTACCGGGTGCGGCTGGACGTCACCCGGAGCGGGCTGCGCGGGCGGTGCTCCTGCCCGCACGACGTCGAGTTCTGCAAGCATTGCGTCGCGGTGGCACTGGCCTGGCTGTCCCGAGCCGGCGAGGCCACCGCGCGCCCGCACCGCAAACCGCTGTCGGACAAGCGATTGCGCTCGTTCCTGCTCGACCGCGACCCGGAGTGGCTGGTGGACCGGCTGATGACCGCGGCGAAGGCCGACGAGGTGCTGCGCGCCCGGCTCGACCTCGCCGCCGGCGTCGACCCCGACCGCGCGTTCGACGGCCGAGGGCTGCGCGAGCGGCTGGAGTTCGCCATCGACGTGCCCGACTACGTCGACCTCGCCGCCGCGCACCAGTACTTCCACCACGTCGAACGGGCGCTGGACGAGGTGGCCCGCATGGTGGACAACGGACTCGCCACCGCGGCGATCGGCCTGGCCGAGTACGCGGTGCAACTGCTCGAGGACGCCACCGACCGCGTCGAGGACATCGGCGGCGTGGAGGACGCGATCGCCCGCGCCGAGCAAATCCACCTCGCCGCCCGTGCCGCGCAGGGCCGGTGAACCCGGCGGCGGAGGCGCCCGTGCAGGTTCGTTCTCAGCCGGACACGGCCGGACAGACGACGAAGGCCCTCGACCGGCGTATCCGCTGGTCGAGGGCCTTCGTCGTGGTGGTGCCCCCGGCAGGATTCGAACCTGCGCTCCCGCCTCCGGAGGGCGGTGCGACTACTCGTTGCACCGAGCGCTCTACCAGCATGCACAGTAGAGTGATCTTGTTCTTAAGAGCTACTTTGGCCCGTATTTGGCACAGGTTGGTGTCACGCCGACTGTCGGGTGCTGGTCAGCCATGCGCAGCGGCTGTAACAGCCAGGGGGCGACAGGGCGACGTAGCGACCCTCGCTTGCTGGGCTCCGAGGGGTATGCAACCCATCAGCCGCGGCTCGTACACCGCTCTGCGGCCGTCTTAGCGCTACGCGTAGAGCCCTGTGCGGAGATCGGTCCGCCCGCTGGTGTGAACGCCGGGGGCGAGCACAGGCAAGCGTGTGGAGTTAGGAGGAGCTTCGACGCACCCCGACTGTTACAGCGTTCTGAGGTGAGCACGGTGGAGCGGGACAGGTGGGACAGTGGTTCTGCGGGCTGTCCCACCTCAGAACCGCTGGTCAGGAGGTATGGCGAGACAGCTGGGACAGGCGGGACAGCATTCACCTCAGGAGGCCAGCTGCTGCGGCTTCGTAGTCATGCATCCGGCCGTTCGATCCGTGCCGTGGCCTGAGACGTCACCATGGAAGGTTCCCTGAACTGCTGATCGGACCTGATCGGTGTCTGACAAATCTGCCCTGCTTGTAGCACCAAGACAGCAACATGCGACGGTACTAGTATGACCGACTCGCAACGTTCCGTAAGTGCTACAGGTGGCGAGAGGCTGCCACTCTCACAATGGGCAGTGCCTGTAATGGCAGTTGCTGTCCTTTTGGTTACTGTGCTTGTCGGGTTGCTCATGTGGTTTTGGGTTGGCCGTTTGGGCCTGCAAGGTCGAGACTTGGCCGTAGCGCAGTTAGATGTATTGAAAGTGGCATCGAGCATTGCTATAGGTGGTGGCGGACTTTTCGCTCTCTATCTAGCGGCTAGGCGTCAGCGAACGCAGGAATTGGAGCTCGCCCAAAGGCGGGTCGAGTTTCGGCATAGTGAGCAGGTTGCCGAGTACAACCGGAGGCATACTGACAGAGCCGCCGAAGTCACCGAAAAAGATGCCATCGAGCGTCGAATTGCTGATCTTTATGCTAAGGCGGCTGAGCAACTTGGTGCCGATAAAGCTCCTGTAAGGCTTGCCGGAATGCATACGCTCGAACGTTTGGCTGAGGGAAATGTAGAGCATCGGCAGACGGCGGTCGACCTGCTATGCGCCTACTTGAGAATGCCGTATCATCCACTGCGTTCTAATCGTGAGTTAGTGCGAACCGGCGGTAAAAATGCGGATCCATCTTCAAGTGGCGACGTAGAGGAAGCCATGCAAGAGCGCGAAGTTAGGCTGACGGCTCAGCGCATTCTAACGGCACATATAAAGCCATACCGGGAATCCGAGGGCGGGCCGCCTTTGAATGAAGACTATTGGCCTGAAATCGGGGTCATTAATCTTACCGGCGCGTCGCTGATTGACTGGCACTTCGTCAGGTGTGAAGTTCCTATTGTCATTTTCACAGATGTAGAATTCTATGGCAAAAGCAACTTTGGTATGACAAGGTTTATCGGGAACTGGTTTGAGGGCGCAATATTCCACGTGCCCGTTTGGATAGGAAGTACTATGTTTGACGAGGCTGCTATTTTTTCTCGCGTTACGTTTGAAGAGGAAGTGAAGTTCGACCTGGCAAGATTCAAGAAAGGGGCGAGTTTCGAGAGGGCTCATTTTGGCGGAGCGGCATCGTTTGCGAGATGTTCTTTTGATAGTGTATGGTTTACGGACGCCACATTCGAATCGGATCCTGAGTTTAATGGTGCTACGGTTCTCGCCGATTCAGGGAGTCCGCCATCTCATTGGCCTGAAGGCTGGCAAACTGATGAACCTGCAGCTACTCCCGCCGATGGCGAGAAGGCTCGAAGCATTCCTATTGTCCCGATCTCAGCAGGTCGGCTCGGGCGGAAGAAAAAATAGCGCCATTTAGCGAGGTGTTAACTCGTCTCGGGGCGTGCGGTCTGGTGGACAGCACACCGCCTCGGAGGGCGGGTGCTGCGCTGGGGTGGGACAGGTGGGACAGGTGTCCCGCTGGCTTTCCCACTTTGGAACCGCTGGTCAAGCGGCATAGCGGGACAGGCGAGACAGGTGGGACAGCACCCGCCTCGGGAGGGCGGTGCGATTACCGGTCTTCGCAGACCATCTACCAGCATAAACAGTGAGCTGATCTTGTCCTCAAGAGCTACTTCGGCCCGTATTTGGTATAGGTTTGGTGTCACGCCGACTGCTGGGTGCCGGTCAGCCAAGGCAAGCGGCTGTAACAGCCGGGAGGGACAGGGTGGCACGGCGGCCATCGCTTGCTGTGCTCCGAGGGGTATCAACCCATCAACCGCGGCTCGTGCGCCGTTCTGTGGCCGTCTCAGCGCTACGCGTATGGCCCTGTGCAGTGATCAGTCCGCCTGCTGCTGTGAACGCCAGGATCGAGCGCAGGCACGCGTGCAAAGCTAGGAAGGGCTTCAAGCCGCCCGCCCGTACAGCGTTCTGAGGTCAGCGCAGTGAAGTGAGACAGGTGGGGCAGTGTTCTACCGGCTGTCCCACCTCGAAAGCGCTGGTCAGATATGGCGAGACAGCTGGGACAGGTGGGACGGCATCCACCTGCGGGAGGCAGCTGCTGCCGCTTCGTCGGACAAGCAACAAGCGTGACGGATTTACAGAGTCCCGCCCGAATCACACCTGACCTGCGCTTACAACTCTCGGCGCGGCCACTTCGGTACACACTCGGCGCAGGCACCTACCGGAACCCGACCGCAGCAAGCCGCCTTGGACTGACTGCACCCGCGGGAACACCGCCTCAGCGACCACGGACGATGTCGAACATGCCCGAGAACCTTTCTGCTCCCGTGCCATCACCCCACCCCGCACCAGGCGGACAGTCCGCCGCCCAGCCGCCCGTGCCATTACCGACGCCATCTACGTCACGCGCACTGCTAGGACCCAATACCGCGCAGGGTGATCGCAACCGTGGCGACTCTGATCGCCACGGCCACGATCGGTCTAGCGGTGTGGTGGGGGGCGGGCACCGCAGGCATGTCGGGAGTGGAGTTGGTGAAGGCGAGGCTCGACACGCTGCGTACCGGGTTGAGCATTGGCGTCGGCGGCCGCGGGGTCTTCGCGCCGCACCTGGCGTGGCGACGCCAGCACGTGACCGGGATCGGCCAACTAGCTACCACGTCAGCGAGATGTCAAGCGTGAAAAATAACAGAGCGAATGGCATCTTGGCCTACGAATTGAGCTATGGAGTAACCTAAAAAGTTTTGGCAAGGTTGATATAAAGAGCCTCTCCGGTGTTTATCGGGCCGGTTCTCACGTGTTATCGATGTACCCTTCGGCTGATATGGAGCAACCTCTCAGTTCGAGTTGATAAAAACCGTACACTCGCTGAACAATTTGGTCTGTGCGGCTATTTGTGCTTACGGTTCCGGAGCGGACAATAACGCCGTTATTGACGTCCCGCACTCGCCAAGGACACGGCGAAGGCCGAAAGGTGTTGTCAACAAATAGTTCCACGAAGTGCCCGGTGGCATTGGCGGGAATAATAGAAGTAGTGCAGTTTCCGCTATCGCCTACCAAACACCTTGAGGAAGCTAGTGGCTCGACCGAGGCGGTCGTCAGCGTGGTGGCGCTAGCCCCAGGAGAGTTAACAAGACCGGCCATGAGGAGTACCCCTGCGAAAACAATCGCCACTCTGTTGACCACAGAACCAGGTCGACAATACTCTGCTTTCACCGACTCGCTCCGTTTCGTCCAGGCACAGAAAGTTGTGCAAACTTTTGAGATTGCGCAATTTAACGCGCGTTACGTGACGTGCCCAAAACCGTCAAAATAATGTACTACCGATGCAGGTTTCAAGCGAAATCGAAAATGATTTGCCGGCCGATGTTACAGCTACATGGCACCTTGTACCCTTCAGTCCAATGTGTATTAGTCCCGAGCAATCGACGAGGGCACTGGCTGCCGTTCAGCTCGATTCTCCGGCCCGATTCACCTAGACAGTCAGTGATGAGTGAGGAGGTCAACGACGGCTATTACCCATGGGGACGAATACGATCACTCTTGGTTGCGGGAAGCCCTCGCCGCGGGCAGGCGTGGTCGAGTCACGATCGATAATCTCACCACCTTTCGCCGAGTTGCGCGACAAGTACACCGCAGAGGATCAGCTCTCCGGATCCGCCAAATAGGTACGGACACTGCGACCTCTACCGGTGTCTGCGCTTACTTAGGCTTCCCCAGGTGCGCGGGGCCGGACACGGCGTCGCTCAAGGGTGCGGGTGCGTCGTCTTCCCTGCGTGCGCGGGGGTGGTCCAAACCGAGGGGCGCACGGTGCCCTGTTTGCCGGAGTTGGCGGTGCTCGACGGGCTCACGGTCCGCCTGGACGGTCAGCCCTACGCGCCGAGTATGGTCAACCGGCGTCGCAAGATTCTGTCCACCGCGATGGAGTACGCCGTTGAACTGAAGTTGCTGACCAAGAACCCGATTCCCGCTTTGAAGTGGAAGGCACCCAAGACCGTCAACGCGGTGGACCGGCGCTCGGTGGCCAACCCGGTGCAGGCCCGGACGCTGCTGGCGGCTGTGGGCACCCAGCAGCGCAGCGGACCCCGCCTGGTGGCGTTCTTCGGGTGCCTCTACTACGCGGCCATGCGACCCGAGGAAGCCGTTGCCCTGGCCAAGCACAACCTGTCCCTACCCGACGAGGGATGGGGAGAACTGATCATCGACACCGCCGAACCGCACGCGGGTAAGGAGTGGACCGACAGCGGTGCGAATCGAGACCGGCGGCAACTCAAGCAGCGGGCGCGCGGCGAGACGCGCACGGTGCCCTGTCCACCGGAGCTGACTGCTCTACTCCACCTCCACATCCGGCTGTTCGGCACGGCGGCAGACGGTCGGCTGTTCGTCGGCGAGCGCAACGACCAGGAGCTGCCGAAGCTCACCATCGTCCGGGCTTGGCAGCGTGCCCGCGCCGAGGTCTTCACCCCGGAGGTGGCCGCCACGCCGCTGGCGGGTACGCCGTACGACCTGCGGCACGCGGCGGTGTCGACGTGGCTCAACGGGGGAGTGCCCGCGGTGACGGTCGCTGAGTGGGCGGGGCACTCGGTGGAGGTGCTGCTCAAGATCTACGCCAAGTGCCTTGACGGTGAGGCTGTGGCGGTCCGACAGCGCGTGGAGGCTGCTCTGGGGCACCGACCGGGCTAGCCCAAACTTTGGCCCGTATTTGGCCCGGACAGCCGTAGACGGCCGGTTCTGACCGGACACAGCCGGATAGACGACGAAGGCCCTTGACCGGCTTTGCGCTGGTCAAGGGCCTTTTCGTGCTGGTCAAACGATGTGCCCCCGGCAGGATTCGAACCTGCGCTCCCGCCTCCGGAGGGCGGTGCTCTATCCCCTGAGCTACGGGGGCCGCAGCTACGGGTGGAAGCTTAGCGTACGCGGGGGAGGGGTTTTCACCCCCTACCCTCTTCGGTGTGCAGACGGGGCGGGTGCGGTGGGTTCGCGGGGCTGAGCTGCGGCTTCGGGTGGTGGAGAGCGGAGTGGTCGGGGCGGTGCCGGTGGTGTTGGTGCACGGGTTCCCCGACACCTCGGAAGTGTGGGACGAGGTCGCTCGGCGGTTGGGCGAGCGGTTTCGGGTGGTTCGGTACGACGTGCGCGGGGCCGGGGGGTCGGAGGGGCCGGGTCGGACGGCGGGGTACCGGGTGGAGCGGTTGGTCGAGGACCTGGTGGCGGTGGTGGGGGCGGTCGGAGGGCCGGTTCACCTCGTCGGGCACGACTGGGGGTCGGTGCAGGGCTGGGCGGCGGTGAGGGCTCGGCCCGAGTTGTTCCTGTCCTTCACGAGCATGTCCGGGCCCGATCTGGGGCAGGTGGCCGAGTGGGTGAGGCGCAATCGCTTGCGGCCGTTGAAGGTGGCGGGGGTGCTATGGCGGTCCTGGTACATCGCGGGGTTCAAGGTGCCGGTGGTGCCCGAGTTGGTGTGGCGGGTGCCTGCCGTGCGGAACTGGTTGCGGGCCGGGCGGCGGGAGTTGGTGAACGGGCTCGGGATGTACCGGGCCAACGTGGGGCGCTCGCCCCGGCCCGGGAAGATCGCGGTCAGGGTTCACCAGATCGAGTTGGTAGAGGACCCGTACGTGGTGCGGGAGCACCTGGAGGCCGCCGAGCCGTGGGTCGAGGAGCTCAGCCGCAGCAGGATCCAGGCCGGGCACTGGGCCCCGCGGACGCATCCGGGGCAGGTCGCGCGGCACGTCGAGGACGCCATCGACGGCAAGCACCCGCGGTAGTCGCCGTGCCGCAGCAGCGAGGTGCACGGCGGCCGGAAGCGTGGTACCCACCAGGGTGGAGGCGAGAAAGCGTGCACCCGTGTCCAGGACGGCTGTGGCGCCCCTGACACCTGAGTTGCACTCATGCGCATGTCACTATATGTTCCGCTCATGGGTCACGGACACGGCCACGGTGTGTCGTCGGGGAGCGCCAAGCACCTCGGCCGGCTGTGGCTCTCCTTCGCCATCGGCGCCGCGTTCATGGCGCTGGAGTTCGTCGTCGGCTTGGCCACCGGCTCGCTGGCGCTGATCTCCGACGCCGCCCACATGCTCACCGACGTCCTGGGCGTCGGCATGGCGCTGGCGGCCATCATGCTGGCCCGACGCGCGCGGACGGGCGGCAGCCGCACGTTCGGCCTCTACCGCGCCGAAGTCCTGGCCGCGCTTGCCAACGCCGTGCTGCTGTTCGGCGTCGCCGGTTACGTCGTGTACGAGGCGGTCGGCCGGTTCGGCAACCCGCCGGAGGTGCCCGGCCTGCCCGTGGTGCTGGCCGCGGCGGCGGGCCTGGTGGCCAACGTCGTCTCGTTCTTCCTGCTCAGGCAGGGCGCGAAGGACAGCATCAACGTCCGCGGCGCGTACCTGGAGGTCCTGGCCGACCTGATCGGGTCGGTCGGCGTGCTCGTCAGCGGCGCCGTCACGCTGCTCTTCGGCTGGCGCTACGCCGACCCCGTCATGGGTGTCGCGATCGGCCTGTTCGTCCTGCCGCGCACGTACAAGCTGGCCGCGAGCGCGCTGCGCATCCTCTTCCAGCACGCCCCGGAACGCCTGGACGTCGCCGAGGTGCAGGCCGAGCTGAACCGCCTGCCGGGCGTGGCCGAGGCGCACGACCTGCACGTCTGGACGCTGACCTCGGGCATGGAGGTCGCCTCCGCGCACCTCACCACCCTCGACCGCGTCGACCCGGCCGAGGTGCTGCGCGCGGCGCAGGCGCTGCTGGCCGAGCGCTACCACATCGAGCACGCCACGCTCCAGGTCGAACCAGGAGATTCCGCGCGCAGGTGCCGCGAAATCTCCTGGTGACCCCGAGGCCTCACAACTTGGCGCACTGACCCGTCTTCGGCCCGTTCGCCGAGTTCACCCAGCCGTTGTTCACCGGCTCGGGCGAGTTGCCCGTGCACGACATCGGTCCCGCGACGGTGTTGCCGGCAACGACCGTGCCGCCCTTGTTGTCCACCAGCCGCACCGGGCCGCCGGTCGACACCCGTTCCAGTGACACCTGACCGGACGTCCCGGTGATGTTCACCGGCCTGCCCACGGACGTCTCCACCAGCACGACCGCCGCCGCCCCGGTCGCGTTCACCGGGCCGTCGACCTTCCCGCCGAACACGTACAGCGACGCGCCCGCCGCCACCGTCACCGGACCGGTCACCGAAGCGCCGTCCACGCACGTGACGCCCGACTCCACCCGCAACGGTCCGGCGTGCTCACCGGTCACCGTGGCCGTGCACGCCGCGAACGGCCTGGCCAGCAGCTCGAACTCGGCCACCGTGACCGGTCCGCCCGGGAACTCCAGCCGGTAGTGCCGGTAGTGCCCCGGCCGGTCGACCTTGAACGCCCGCGTCTGCTGCCGCCACGGGAACGCCTCGCCGGACCGCTCGTCCACGGTCGACCACGTGGTCCCGTCGTACGAGCCCTTCAGCACCCACGAGGCCGGGTCGCCCGAGCCCTTGCCCGACGTCAGCGTGTAGAAGGTGGCGCTCTCCTTCATCGACGGCAGGTCCACCTGCACCCACGACAGCGCGCCGGACGTCTGCGAGGTGTTGTCCACCACCGCCGCCGGAGCCCCGGTCACCGTCCCGAGCAGCGTCACGTCCCGCAGCGGGGCGGGGGCCGCGGAACCCGTGGTCAACGACGGCGGCGCGGCGTCCGGGCCGGTGGCCCACTTCGACGGCGACGACCCCATCTCGAAGTCCAGCACGCCACCGGACGCGATCTCCGCGTGCGGCAGGTAGGACTTGTCCCACGCCTTCCCGTTGACCTTCAACGACTGCACGTAGATGTCGCGGCCCGAGTTCGCGGGCGCGTTGACGACCAGCGAACGCCCGTTCTCCAGGTGCACGGTCAGCTTCTTGAACAGCGGCGACCCGATCGCGTAGGTCGCGTTGCCCATCTGCAGCGGGTAGAAGCCCATCGCGCTGAACAGCCACCACGCCGACTGCTCGCCGTTGTCCTCGTCACCGGGGTAGCCCTGGCCGATCTCGCTGCCCAGGTACAGCCGGGACAGGACCTCGCGCACCTTCTCCTGCGTCTTCCACGGCTGACCGGCGTAGTCGTACATGTACGTGATGTGGTGCGACACCTGGTTCGAGTGCCCGAGCTGCCCCATCCGCACGTCGCGCGCCTCGGTCATCTCGTGGATCACGCCGCCGTACGAGCCGGGGAACTTCGCCGTCTCCGGCGTGGCGAAGAACTCGTCCAGCTTCTTGGCCAGCCCGTCGCGACCGCCGTAGAGGTTGGCCAGCCCCTGCCCGTCGTGCGGCACGGAGAACGCCATGTTCCAGCCGTCGGTCTCGGTGTAGTCGTGGCCCCACTCGCGCGGGTCGTACTCGTCGGTCGGCACGCGCCAGGTGCCGTCGGGGTTGCGGCCCTGGAAGAAGCCCGTCGACGGGTCGAACATGTGGACGTAGTTGCGCGCGCGGTCGGCGAAGTACTCGTACGCCGCCTGGTACCGCGCGTCGCCGGTCTTGGCGTGCAGCTCGCGGGCCATGTTCGCGATGCCGTAGTCGTTGACGTAGCCCTCGATCGCCCACGACATGCCCTCGCCGGTGGCGGTCGACGTGTAGCCGGTGAAGATCGAGGTGTCCAGGCCCTTGCGGCCGACGCCCGCGTTCGGCGGCGCGACCGTCGCGTTCTTCACCGCCGCGTCGAAGGCCGCTACGGCGTCGGGCAGCGGCACGCCCTTCACGAACGCGTCCGCGAACGCCACGTCGGAGCTGGTGCCGGTCATCAGGTTCGCGTAGCCGGGCGAGGACCAGCGCGAGATCCACCCGCCGTCGCGGTACTGCTGCACGAACCCGTCGGCCAGCTCGGCTGCCTTGCCCGGGGTCAGCAGGCTGTACGCGGGCCAGGTGGTCCGGTAGGTGTCCCAGAACCCGTTGTTGACGTAGACCTTCCCGTCCACGACCTTCGCGCCGGTCCGCGTCGGCGTGGCGGGCCCGGCCGGCTGCACGGGCGAGGCGTACCGGTGCTTCGGCGCGTCGGCCGTGCCGGTGTTCTCGAACCCGGAGTTGGGGTAGAGGTAGAGCCGGTAGAGGTTGGAGTACAGCGTGGTCAGCTGGTCCTCGGACGCGCCTTCCACCTCGACCTTGCCCAGCACCTCGTCCCACGCCCGCTGCGCCCGGTCGCGCACCGAGTCGAACGTGTCCGAAGCGGACACCTCCAACTCCAGGTTGCGCTTCGCCTGGTCCACGCCCAGCAGCGAGGTGGCGATCTTCAGCGTCACGGTCTTGTCGGTGGACGTGTCGAACCGGAAGAAGCCCGCCACGTCGTCCCGGCCCGCGCCGGTCAGCCGGCCGCTGGAGACGACCGGCTTGTCCACCACGCCGTACACGAACAGCCGCGTCGCGCCGGTCGACAGGCCGCTCTGGACGTCGGAGAAGCCCGTCACCACGCCGGACGCCGGGTCCAGGGTGAGCCCGCCGCTGTTGTTGACGTTGTCGAACACCACGTTCGAGGCGTCGTCGACGAACGTGAAGCGGAACAGCGCGGCGTGGTCGGTCGGCGCGATCTCGGTGCGCATCCCGTTCTCGAACCGCACGCCGTAGTAGTGCGCCTTCGCGGTCTCGTTCTCGTGCTTGAACGGCAGCGCGCGGACGGCCCGGTCGGCGGTCGGCGCGCCGGTGGACGGCATCACCTGGAACGTCTGCCGGTCGCCCATCCACGGGCTTGGCTCGTGGCTCGCGGTGAACGCCTGCAACGTCGGCAGGTTGTCCCGGTTGTTGTTCTTGGCGTACTCGTAGAGCCAGCTGATCGAGCCCGCGTTGGTCATCGGCGACCAGAAGTTGAAGCCGTGCGGCACCGCGGTGGCCGGGAAGTTGTTGCCGCGCGAGAACGAGCCGCTGGAGTTCGTGCCCCGGGTCGTCAGCACCCAGTCCGACGGGCGCGGGCGCTCGACGGTGACGGGCGCGGACCTCACCGCGATGTCGTCCACCCAGCCGTTGAACCCGGCCGGTCCCTTCGGGTTGTCGTAGGCGAGCAGGATCCGCTTGATCGTCTTGCCCGCCGCGACCTCGCCGACCACGGACGCGATCCGGTTCCACTGGTTGGTGTAGAGCGACTTCGCCGCGCCCTGGCCGCGTGGCGACAGCTCGAACCCGTGCTGGTCGCGCGCGCCGAGGTCGCTGAGGTAGGTGCCGTCGGAGAACGCGAGGTCCACCGACACGAACGTGGCCGGGTAGTTCAGGTCGTCCGTCGTGAACGACGGGAAGATCAGGTAGGACAGCTCGGTGGTCGGCGTGACCGGGACGTCGACCTCGAAGACCTTGTTGTACGAGTAGCCGCGGCCCTCGGCGACGTGCGTGCCCTGGTACCGCAACGCCTTCACGCCGGTGAAGCCCGCGCCCGCCTTCGCGTTGTAGCCGCCGGTGGCGCCCTTGCCCACGGTGGTGCGCATGTTCTGCGCCGGCGGGGTGGCGGACCCGTCGGAGAACTGCACCTCGGCGAGTTGGATCAGGTTCACGCCGCCCGCGGTGGCGGAGACGTCGAGCCGGTAGTGCTTGAACGCGGTGGTGTTGGCGATGTCGTAGGTCCTGGTCTGGAACCGCTCGGCGAACGCCTCACCGGTGCGGGCGTCCAGCGGGGTCCACGTGACGCCGTCGTCGGAGCCGCGCAGCGTCCAGTCCTTCGGGTCGCGCTCGGGCGCGTCGTTGGCCGACGACATCGCGTAGCGCTTGACCGCGACCGGCTCGGCGAAGGTGAACCGCGCCCAGCCGGTCGGCGTGAAGGTGAGCCACTTCGACGACACGCTGCCGTCGACCAGGTTGGCCGCCACCTCGCCGGCGCCGGAGTTCTCGGAGTTGGCCGCCACGTCGACCACGCGGTCGGTGACGTTGCCGGGGATGCCGCTGGAGTCCGTGCCGTTGACGCCCGACGTCCTCGGGGTGCCGTCCGGGCCCGTCTCCACGGTGCTCGCCCAGGTCGGCTGCGGCTGCCCGTCCTCGAACGACGTGGCGAAGAGCGTCTCGCTCACGGTTGGCTCCCCCGGTGCGGCGGTCGCGGACGACCAGCCTCCCACGCTCCCCGCCGCCAGTGCGATGGTCGAGACGACCACCAGCGATCTCCTGACCCGCATGTGCCCCATTGCGCACGCCTTTCGCCATACCGACCCGATCTTTAGCGAAGCAAAGGGGTACCTGACATCGTTGTCAAGTGGGGTGGCGCAACTTGTCCGCAAGCCTGTCCGGGTGCTGCTCCACCCGATCTACACTCACTCACCGTGACGGTCCGGAAACAGCCCCGGGTGGGCACCCCCGCGGGGATGCGCGTGCTCAACCAGCGCGCGGTGCTCGACCGGCTGCGGGCGGGCGGCCCGGCGACCAGGCCGCGGCTGGCCAAGGACACCGGCCTGTCGAAGCCGACCGTGGGCCAGGCGTTGCTCGACTTGGAGCAGCACGGCCTGGTGCGCGCCATCGGCCGCACGTCGGCGGGCCCGGGCCGGTCGGCCGTGGTCTACGAGCCGAACCCGGCGGCGGGCCACGTGCTGGGCGTGGACATCGGCAGGCAGCGGATCCGGGTGGCCGTGGCGGACCTGGCCGGCTCGGTGATCGCGCGGGTGGACGAGCGCAACCGGTGCCGTTCGGCGACGGGGCTGGTCCGCACGGTGCGGCAGCTGGCCGAGCGCACCGCGTCCGACGCGGGCCTGTCGTTGGCCGACCTGGTGGTGAAGGTGGTCGGCACGCCCGGCGTGCCCGACCCGCGCGACCGGGCGCTGCACCACGCGCCGAACCTGCCCGGCTGGGAGCGGCCCGGCCTGCTGGACGACCTGGAAGCCGGGCTGGGCCCGGGCCTGGTGGTGGAGAACGACGCGAACCTGGCCGCCGTCGGCGAACAGGCGCACGGGGCGGCACGCGGCGTCGACGTGTTCGCCTGCCTCACCGTCGGCACCGGAATCGGCATGGGGATCGTGGTGGACGGTCGGCTGTTCCGCGGCGCGCACGGCGCCGCGGGCGAGGTCGGCTACCTGCCCTTCGCCGGTCAGTCCGAGCAGGACGGACGGCGGCGCGGCCAGGTCGAGGCGGCCGCGGCGGCGGAGTCCGTGGTCGCGCTGGCGAAGCGGCACGGCCTGCCGGCGCGGTCGGCGCGGGAGGTCTTCGCGGCGGCGCGGGCCGGTGACGGGCGGGCGCTGGCGGCGGTGCGGGACGAGGCGGAGCGCCTCGCGTTCGTGGTGGCGTCGGTGGTGGCGGTGCTCGACCCGGAGCTGGTGGTGCTCGGCGGCGGCATCGGCAGCAACACCGACCTGCTCCAGGAGCCGGTGGAAGCGGCGTTGCGGCGGATGACGCCGCTGGCGCCGCGGATCGTGGCGGGGGAGCTGGGTGACGGCGCGGTGCTCAGCGGCGCCGTGGAGATCGGGTTGCGCTCAGCGCGCGACCTCGTGTTCGACCGCCGAGGTGCGGTCACCGTCTGAGAGTAGTCGAGTGGGTCTCACCTGGTGATTCACTCGAACGTCGCAAGTCTCAACTCGCCAGTAATGACGTAGCGTCGCCACTTACCTCCTCCTGGAGGGTGTTGTTCCTTCCGTTGTTAGAAGGGGAGTCGAAAGGGGAGTACGGGGGACGTGGTCCCCTTTCGACCGTGCCACGGGGCAGGTGCCGCGCCCGCAAACACCTGCCCCGTGTACAACGGCCGCCCCTGCGGCTACGGCGTCTTGCGGTGGACGTCCTCCACGGTCGACGCCCGGTGGGTCGAGTCCGCGATCCACGGCCCGGGGCTGGACGGGTCCAGCACCCCCTCTTCGAGCCAGGTGAACCGCCCGTCCAGGACGTGCCGCGCCAAGGCCGCGTCCGAATCGTCGGAATTGCGCCAGAGTCGGTCGAACAGCTCGTCCACCCGCACCCGCGCCTGGGCGGCGAACGCGTCCGCCAACTCCACGGCCCGGTCGCCGTCCGCCGCCGCCTTCGCGCACGCCGCGCTGATCGCGAACAACTCCGCGCCGATGTCCACGATCCGCGCCAGGAACCGCTGCTTGCGCTCCAGCCTGCCCTGCCAGCGCGACATCGCGTAGAACGTCTGCCTGGCCAGCTTGCGGCTCGACCGCTCGACGAACCGCAGGTGACCGGCCAGCGGCCCGAACTCGCTGAAGGCGCGCGGCACCTGCCCCTTGCCGACCACCAGCGTCGGCAGCCACTTCGCGTAGAACCCGCCCGCCTTGGCCAACGCCTGCGCCTTGCGCTTGGCGTCGGCCTCCGGGTCGATGATGTCCCCGGCGACGGCGAGGTGCGCGTCCACCGCCTCGCGCGCGATCAGCAGGTGCATGATCTCGGTCGAGCCCTCGAAGATCCGGTTGATCCGCAGGTCGCGCAGGAGCTGCTCGGCGGGCACGCCGCGTTCGCCGCGGGCCGCCATGGACGCCGCCGTCTCGTAGCCGCGCCCGCCGCGCAGCTGCACCAGCTCGTCGGCGACCAGCCAGGCCATCTCGGAACCGTAGAGCTTCGCCAGCGCGGCCTCGATGCGGATGTCGTGCCCGCCCGCGTCGGCCAGCTCGCCGGCCAGGTCGACCACGGCCTCCAGCGCGTAGGCGGTGGCCGCGATGTAGGCGATCTTGCCCGCGATGGCCTCGTGCCTGCCGATCGGCAGGCCCCACTGCACGCGCTGCGCCGACCACTCGCGGGCGATCTTCAGCGACCACTTCGCCGCGCCCGCGCACAGGGCGGGCAGCGACAGCCGGCCGGTGTTGAGGGTGGTGAGCGCGATCTTCAGCCCCGAGCCCTCCTTGCCGATCAGGTTGGCCTTCGGCACGTGGACCTGGTGGAACCGGGTGACGCCGTTCTCCAGGCCGCGCAGGCCCATGAACTCGTTGCGGTTCTCCACCGTGATGCCGGGCGAGTCGCCCTCGACCACGAACGCGCTGATGCCCTTGCCCGGCACCTGGGCCATCACCACGAGCAGCTCGGCCACCACGCCGTTCGTGGTCCACAGCTTCACTCCGTCGAGCACGTAGCCGTCCTCGGTGGGCGTGGCCGTGGTGCCCAGGCGGGCCGGGTCGCTGCCCACGTCCGGCTCGGTGAGCAGGAACGCGCTGATCGCGCCGGTCGCGCAGCGGGGCAGGTACTGCTGCTTCTGCTCGTCCGTGCCGAACAGCGCCACGGGCTGCGGCACGCCGATGGACTGGTGCGCGGACAGCATCGCGCCCAACGCGGGGCTGACCGAGCCGACCATCATCAGCGCCCGGTTGTAGTAGACCTGGGACAGCCCGAGGCCGCCGTACTCGCGCTTGATCTTCATGCCGAACGCGCCGAGCTGCTTGAGCTCGATGAGCACGTGGTCGGGGATCCGCGCGTCCCGCTCGATCTGCGCGCCGTCCACGGTGTGCTCGCAGAACTCGCGCAAGGCGGCGAGGAACGTCTCACCGCGCTCCCGGTCCTCGGCCGAGCCGCTGGGGTGCGGGTGGATCAGGTCGAGGCGGAAGTGGCCGAGGAAGAGCTCGCGGCCGAAGCTGGGGTGCCGCCACCGCGTCTCGCGGGCCTGTTCGGCGACCTTGCGCGCGGTGCGCTCGTCTACCTGCCGGTCGGGATCCACTGCGGTCATCACTGACCTCCGGGTCGGATTGCCCCGCCTCCGACCTCGCGGAAAGGGGTCTCCCACGTTACTACCGGTGGGTAGCCCCGACTGGGTGATGTGAAACGGGGTGGGCCGCGCCGGCGACCGCACGGCCCACCCCGGTCAACCGATCACTCCCACGGCTCCCAGACCACGAAGTCGTGCTCGGCGGTGGACGACGTCGAGCCGTCCGCGGTGCGCGCCGTCACGCGCAGGACGTAATCGCCGTACGCGGGCGGCGCGAACGTGATGCTCGCCGTGCCGTCCGCCGCCGCGGCCACCACGTGCTCCTCGCCCGGCTCGTAGTCGAGGTCGAAGCGGTAGGTGTACTCGACCACGCCCGGCCTGCCCGGGGTGAAGGTGAACGTGCCCGGCGTGCCCACCGGCACGAAGTGGTAGCCCACCGGGTACTCCTCCGACGCCACCGACGGCCGGTCGTGGACCTGGAACCGGTACGCGGTCGGGCTCGAGACCAGCCCCGCGGCCGTGCGGGTCGTCACCTCCACTCGCTGGTCCCCGTTGTGCGCGGGGGTCCAGCGGACGGTCGCGGTGCCGTCCGGGCCGACGGGGACCGAGGTGGTGACGCCGTCGATCGCGTAGCGGAACTCGGTGGCACCCGGCTGGTTCGAGGTGAACGTGAACGACCCCTCGCGCCACGGCGAGTAGCCGCCGGCCGGGAAGTCCCCCGAGGCGATGGCGGGGTTGTCGAAGACCCGGAACTGGTAGCTGGTGTAGCTCGACTCCACCCCGGCCGCGTTGCGGCTGACCACCTGGAGGTACTGGTCGCCGGCGTGCGCGGGGGTCCAGCGGGCGGTCGCGGTGCCGTCCGGGCCGACGGGGACGGAGGTGGTGACGCCGTCGACCGTGTAGCGGAACTCGGTGGCGTCCCGCTGGTTCGAGGTGAACGTGAACGACCCTTCACGCCACGCGTTGTCCCGCCAGGCCGGGAAGTCCTCCGACGCGATGCCGGGGTTGTCGTGGACCCACCAGTTGGCGCCGCCGTCGGCCGACCACGTGCCCGCCGCGTTCCGGACGCGCACGCGCAGGACCAGCGGCCCCGTGCGGTCGATGGTGTGCCGCACGGTGGTCGTGCCGCTCGGGTCGGCGGGCACGGTGTGCTTCACCGAGGGCGCGTGGTCGAACCAGTACTCGTACTCGACCGGCGCGGCCATCCGGGTGGTGAAGGAGAACGTCGCCGGCCGCGCCGGGGAGTCGCCGGCGATGCGGACCTCCGGCGCCGCGCCGTCCACGTAGATGGAGACGTACCGCGTCTCCGACACCACGCCCGCCGCGTCGGTGCTGCGCACCCGCAGCGCGTTCACCGAGTTCGCGTCGGTGGTGAGCGGGGCCCAGGTGAAGCGGCCCGTGCCGTCCGCCGCCGCGGGCACCGTCACGGGTTGGGTGTCCGGGCCGTTCCAGCGGGAGAACCAGTAGGTGTACGACACGACGCCCGCCTGCCGCGGCCGGAGCGCGAAGTCGGCCGAGGAGCCCACGATCGCGCTGCCCTCCTGGGTGACGACCGGCGCGGTGTCGACCAGGAACCGGTGCTCGCGCTCGGGTGACGACGTGCCGGCGGAGGACGTGCTGCGGACCTTGAGCACGTTGTAGCCGCCGTGGGTCGGCGCGTACGTGACGCTCGCCTTGCGCTGGGCGTCGGCGGCCACCGTGGTCTCGGGGCCGTCGTCCACGCGGTAGGTGTAGCTCACGACGTCGGTCAGGTACGAGGAGAAGTCGAACCGGCCGGGCACGCCCACGCCGCCGTTCGGGTTGGCGTACTGGTCCGAGTACAGGTCGGACCACACGGACGGGCGGTTCTCGAAGACCGTGAACGAGTACGCGTCGCTGTAGGCGGGGCGGTTGCCCGCGCGGTCCACGGTGCGCACCTCGACCCAGCTGTAGCCCGTGTACGCGGGGGTGTGGGCGACCGTCACCGGTCCGCCGGGGGTGGCGGTGTCGACGGTGGTCCACTCGTTGACGCCCTTGAACCGGTACTCGTAGGCGACCACGTCGTCCGACGCCGCGGTGAAGGTGAAGTCGCCGGGCACGCCGTAGCCGCCGCCGGCCGACCCGCGCGGGTAGACCTGGGACGACACGGTCGCCGGCGCGGGCGGGGTCCGGTCGATGGTGAAGTAGCAGGGCGCGGTCTCGGCGGACGCGGCGGTGCCGTCGAGCGCCCGCACCGACCACGCGTGCGTGCCGTCCTCGCGGAACAGCCAGTCGTTGGCCTGGGCGACGACCTTGCCGTTGGCGTCGGCGGGCCACTGGAGCGTCTCGCGGGCGGCCGGGTCGGTGACGGGCCAGTGCGCGAACTCGGCCGTGACGAGGTCACCGGGGTCGGGGTCGCTCAAGGTCGCCGTGAACAGCAGGCGCTGCGCGTCGTTGAGGCGCGCGGGGTTGAGGTAGGGGCCGGGCGCGGTCGCCGCGCAGCCCCGGTCGGGCCACACCTGGTGCCCGGTCGGCGTCGCGGGCGGGCGGTTGTGGCTGACGACGAGCTTGAGGTCGTTGGCGGTGGTGCGGCCGTAGGACCGGTCGGACTCCTGCGCGCGCGGCACGCGCAGCCCGAGCGTGATGGCGTCGTCACCGCGCTGCACGGCGGCCGTGACGGCGGCGGTGAGGTCGGCGTCGACCGGCGCGGGGCACCGGCCCTCGACGGGCCCGAGCGTGGCGAGCAGTTCCCGTTCGCGCGGCGGGTTCAGCCACGACGAGCGGGCGGTGAGGGCGTCGGTCCGCCACACCTCCACGGCGCGGCGGGCGCAGTCGGCGGCTTGGGTCTCGGCGCCGGAGAGCGCGGCCGACAGGATGGCGGCGCCGCGGAAGGCGGTGAGGTCGAAGCGGAAGTAGGAGCGGCCGACGTGCCCGGCGTCACGCGCGCCGACCGGGGCGTCACCGGGCGGGTCGAGGTGGGCGCGGGTCGGCGTGGCGCGGTCCACGTAACCCCACTGCGCCCTGGTGACGGTGGTCGTGGGCACGTGGTCGTCGGCCGACGCGGGCCCGGCGGTGATGGTGGTGATGGTGAGCGCGGTGCTCAACAACGCGGCCGCGGTGACCGCGCGCATGGCTCTTCGCCACGGTGTCATGGTTGCCCCCCTGAACTGGACACGTGGGGCGGATCATGCCAGGCCGACGCGCAGGTGAGAGGGGGTTTTCTGGGAGGGTGCGCCGGTCGGTCGCGCGGCGGCGGGCAAGCGGCGGTAGCGGGGCGCGCGAGGGCGGACGGCCGCGGTCGGGCGGGTGGCAGGCGGGCGAGGGCGGGCGGCGGGGCGGGCGGCGCGCGGGTAGCTCGGAGGC
>JBFBCZ010000041.1:0-74568 GCA_040689555.1 Actinosynnema sp. NPDC051121
GTGCTGGAACGGGTGCGTCAGACACATCCACTCCGCCCGGAGGTCCTCCCTGCGTTCAACCCGACACGCCGTCAACAACCTCATTAGTCACTACAGCTAGATCGCGTAGGTGGCGTCGGGCGCGGCCAGCGTGACCGGGCCGGGGAACGCCTCGCTCGCGTCACGCAGGACGCCGTCGCGCTCCGACCACGGCAGGACGTGGGTCAGCACCAGCCGCCCGACGCCCGCGGCCTTGGCCACCTCGCCCGCCTCCCGCCCGCTCATGTGCAGGTAGTTGGCCCGGCCCGCCTGCGCGCGCCACGCCGAGTCGGCCAGCAGCAGGTCCGCGCCCGCGGCCAGCCGCACCAACTCCGGGCACGGCACCGTGTCGCCGGAGAACACCAGCGACACCCCCTCGTAGGAGATGCGGAACCCGTAGGCCTCGCAGATGTGCCGCATGGCGGCCACCTCGACGTCCACCGGGCCCACGGCGTAGTGGCCGGGTGCGAGCGGCACGAAGTCGAACGTCTCGGACAGGTCCGTCGCGGCCAGCTCGGCGCGGCTGGCCGCGTGCGCGTTGGCCAGGCGGGACGGCGCGTGGGACGGCGCGAACACCGGCAGCCTGCGCTCGGTGACGTCGTAGGGCGGCTCCGGGTGCTCGCGCCGGTAGACGGTGAGCGAGCTGAAGTCCGCGCAGTGGTCCAGGTGCAGGTGGGACAGCAGCACGGCGTCGAGGTCGAACGGGTCGCAGTACCGGGTGAGCGGGCCGAACACGCCGCTGCCCAGCTCCAGCACGATGCGCACGCCGCCCGCCTCCACCAGGTACCCGGAGGTGGGCAGATCAGGCCCCGGCGCGCTGCCCGAACACCCGAGCACCGTCAATTGCATGGCCGAAACGATAGCAGCCCGACCGTTGCCGAAAATGCCCGAACAGGCACTTCACAGTCTATTGATTCGACCGCCGCACAGGTTCACTCGAATGCATCAATCGAGGTCGTGAGCCTACCGGGGCCTGCGGGTTTCCGAAGGAAATCCGGTAACGCGGCAATTCGCGAGCACCCGTTCCGCAATTAGCGCCTGCCGTCGAGGCGCCACATTAAGGGAAACAGTGGCGCGTTCGATCGAAACTTTCCGGCCCACGCGAACGCGACCGAACGGACGAAGTGCGCATTACCGCAGCTCAACCCGCCATTTGAGACTCGCAACATTCACGAAACTCGTTGTCCGCGACCGCTCCACGACAGATAGTGACGACAACTCTCGCCGTGCACCTCAAGGAGGAGGGAATGGTCTTGAGAACCTCAACGGCCGCGGGGAAGGGTGGTGGCTCCGTGAAGGTCTTCGGTGCGATCGTGACTTCGCTGGCCGCGGCGGCGGCCTTCGTGCTGGCGCTCGTCGCCGCACCGCAGGCGTCGGCGGCCACGCTGACCGAGGTCACCGGCTTCGGCACCAACCCCACCAACCTGCGCATGCACCTGTACGTGCCGGACCGCACCCAGGCCAGGCCCGGCGTGCTGCTGGCCGTGCACTACTGCACGGGCAGCGGCCCGGCGTTCTACTCGGGCACGGACTTCGCCCGGCTCGCCGACCAGTACGGCTTCATCGTGATCTACCCGTCGGCCACCCGCAGCGGCCAGTGCTTCGACGTGTCCAGCCCGCAGGCGCTCAAGCGCGACGGCGGCAGCGACCCGGTCGGCCTGATGTCCATGGTCCGGTACGTGTTGCAGCGCTACAACGGCGACGCCGGCCGCGTGTTCGTCACCGGCGTCTCGTCCGGCGCGATGACCACGAACGTCATGCTCGCCGACTACCCCGACGTGTTCGCCGCGGGCGCCGCGTTCGCGGGCGTGCCGGCCGGCTGCTTCGCCACCACCGACGGCTCGGGCTGGAACAGCGCGTGCGCCAACGGCCAGGTGCTGCACACGCCGCAGGAGTGGGGCAACATCGCCCGCGCGATGTACCCCGGCTACAGCGGCGCGCGACCGCGCGTGCAGATCTGGCACGGCACCGCGGACGACACGCTGCGGTACCCGAACTTCGGCGAGACGATCGACCAGTGGACCAACGTCCACGGCCTGTCGACCACGCCGACGTCCACCGACAGCCCGCAGTCCGGGTGGACGCGCACCCGTTACGGGGACAAGGTCGAGGCCATCTCGATGCAGGGCGTAGGCCACAACCTGATGGGCGCGGGCATGGCGTTGCGCGCGATCCAGTTCTTCGGCCTGGACAAGCCCGGCGACACGACCACGTCCACGACCACCAGCACCACTACGTCGACAACGACGACGACCACTACTACGACGACGACCACCACGTCCAACCCGCCGGTGGGCGGTTGCAAGGTCACCTACACCGTCAACGGGTGGAACACCGGCCTGACCGCGAGCATCACCATCGCGAACACCTCCACCAGCGCCATCAACGGCTGGCAGCTCGCGTTCACCCTGCCCGGCGGGCAGACCATCACCAGCGGGTGGAACGCCACCTACTCCCCCACCAGCGGTGCGATCACGGCCCGCAACGTGTCCTACAACGGCGCGCTCGCCGCGGGCGCGTCCGTGGACATCGGGTTCCAGGCGAACCACAGCGGCAACACGGACAAGCCGACCTCGTTCACGCTCAACGGCGTCGCGTGCACGATCGGCTGAAACGGGGGAAGGGCACCGCACATGCCCGCGGTGCCCTTCCCCCTCCTTCTCGTCTCAGGCCCAGAGGTGGCCGTCGAGCCGTTCCGCGGCCTCGTCCAACGTGCCCGCGTACGCGCCGGTGGACAGGTACTTCCACCCCGCGTCCGCGACCACGAACGCCACGTCCGCCGACTCGCCGCGGGCCGCCGCCTTCTCCGCCGCGGCCAGCGCCGCGTGCAGGATCGCGCCGGTGGAGATGCCCGCGAAGATGCCCTCCACCTCCAGGAGCTGCCGGGTGCGGCGCAGGGCGTCGTACGAGCCGACCGAGTAGCGGCCGGTCAGCACCTCGGCGTCGTACAGCTCGGGCACGAAGCCCTCGTCGAGGTTGCGCAGCCCGTAGACCAGCTCGCCGTACCGGGGCTCGGCGGCGATGATCTGCACGTCCGGCTTCTGCTCGCGCAGGTACCGGCCGACGCCGACCAGCGTGCCCGTGGTGCCCAGACCCGCGACGAAGTGCGTGATCGTCGGCAGGTCCTTGAGGATCTCCGGCCCGGTGCCGTGGTAGTGCGCGCCGGGGTTCGCCGGGTTGCCGTACTGGTAGAGCATCACCCAGTCGGGGTTCTGCGCCGAGAGCTCCTTGGCCAGCGCCACGGCCTGGTTCGAGCCGCCCGCCGCGGGCGAGAACACGATCCGCGCGCCGTAGGCCTGCAGCAGCTGCTTGCGCTCGGAAGAGGTGTTCTCCGGCATCACGCACACCAGGCCGTAGCCCTTGAGCTTGGCGGCCATGGCGAGGGCGATGCCGGTGTTGCCCGACGTCGGCTCGAGGATCGTGCAGCCCGGCGTGAGCACCCCGGTCCGCTCGGCCTCCTCGATCATCATCAGGACCGGGCGGTCCTTGATCGAGCCGGTCGGGTTGCGGTCCTCCAGCTTCGCCCACAGCCGCACGTCCTTCGACGGCGACAGCCGGGGCAGCCCCACCAGGGGCGTGCCGCCGACCGCGTCGAGCAGTGACTCGTACCGGGCCACGATGCGTCCTCCGGGGTGGGTCAGCCGCCCGCGACGGCCGGGAGGATCGTCACGGTGTCGCCGTCCTTGACGGCCGCTTCGAGGCCGCCCGCGAACCGCACGTCCTCGTCGTTGACGTAGACGTTGACGAACCGGTGGAGCGCGCCTTCCTTGACCAGGCGCTGCTTCAGGCCACCGTGGTTGGTCTCCAGGTCGTCGATGACCTCCGCGAGCGTCGCGCCCGCGGCCTCGACGGACTTCTGCCCACCGGTGTGGGTGCGCAGGATCGTGGGGATGGAGACGGTGACGGCCATGCTGGTACCTCCGAGGAGCCGGGTTTGGTGAAGGTGGTGCCACGAGTGGTGCGCGGGCGCACCTGGAGGGCTCAGGGACAGTCGGGGGTGTCGTCGGCGCCGGTGTGGGCGAACATGTACGACTCCACGACCTCGACCGGCTCTTCGGTCACCACGCCGTCCACGATCCGGTAGGAGCGCAGCTCGTGCTGCTCCGGGTCCCGGGTGGAGATGAGCACGTAGTGCGCCTGCGGTTCGCTCGCGTACGAGATGTCCGTGCGGGAGGGGTACGCCTCCGTCGCCGTGTGCGAGTGGTAGACGACGATCGTTTCCTCGTCGTTCGCGCTCATCTCGCGGTGGACGCGCAGCTGCTCCATCGAGTCGAAGCGGTAGAACGTCGGCGAGCGCTCGGCGTTGTCCATCGCGACGAACCGCTCGGGGCGGTCGGAGCCCTCCGGGCCCGCGATGATCCCGCATGCCTCGTCCGGGTGGTCACGACGGGCATGCGCCACCATCGCGTCCACGAGGTCACGGCGAATCACCAGCACGTCACCATCCTACGTGGTGGGGGAAGGTGTCCCGCCGTGTGAGAACCCGCACTACACCGGTTCGCGGACGCCTCCGAGGGCCGCGATGTCGGCCGTACGGACGCCCAGCAGGCCGCCCG
The DNA here is from genome assembly GCA_040689555.1 of Actinosynnema sp. NPDC051121. Lineage (GTDB taxonomy): Bacteria > Actinomycetota > Actinomycetes > Mycobacteriales > Pseudonocardiaceae > Actinosynnema. The sequence continues at coordinate 4,575 of JBFBCZ010000041.1, forward strand.
CGCCGAGGGCCGCGAGTCCAAGGGCCGAGACGGCCCTGGCCACGACGCCGAAGCCGTGGCCGCGGAGGCGGAAGGACGTGAGGTAGCACACGTTCGCGGTGGCGTTGGCCGCCAGTTGCACGAACGCCGTGCGCCGCTGCTTCTCGTCCAACGTGCCGTACTCGGCGAGTTCGGTGGCCAGCGCGGCCGGTGCGACGGCCAGGCCCGCGCCGATCAGCGTCCGGGCGGCCTTCGCGCTGCCGGGCATCAGGTCCAGCGCCGCCGACGCCGCGTACAGGCCGATGGGCAGCGCCACGAGCGCCGGGTGCACCGGCCGGCCGAGCGCGCGTGCGCTCAGCAGCCCGGTCACCTCACGTCGCCGCAACGCCGCCGGCACCGCCTCGGCCAGCGCACCGGCCGCCTTGTCCACCGCCGGACTGGTCCGCACCCACCTGAACGCCCTCTGCACACCACCCATGCCGCCGGGTTACCCGCTTCCCGAGCGTTGAACTCGCCTGTTCCGAACGTAGGACACACGCGACCTGAACGTAGGACTCTCGCGCGTGTCCTACGTTCGGAACGCGCGTGTCGAACCTCCAGGTCCCGCGTGTCGAACACTCAGGTCCCGCGAGTTCTGCATTCGGGGCGGGTGGCGTTGTCCTGAGCGTTGAATTCAGGGGTCCTGAGCGTTCGACACGCGGGGCGTGAGCGTTCGACACGCGCGGTCTGGAGGTTCGGGGCGCGGTCAGAGGGCGTGGTGGAGGGCGGTGGTGGCGGTGGTGCAGAGGTCGTCCAGGGGGGTGCCGGTGGGGTGGCCGGTGGCGACGGCGAAGACGGTGGCGGGGGTGGTCACGCCGGCGCGGGCGAAGGCGTCGTGGGCGGACATCGCGACCCTTCGGCATTCCGCCGGGTCCAGGTCGGCGTCCACGACGACGAGGCCCACGGCGGTCTCGCCGAGGAAGGCCAGGGCGGGCACGGTCAGCGGCACGGCGGAGGCGCAGAGGGCGTAGCCGTCGGCCGGGGGCAGGCCCAGGGCCTCGGCGGCGGGCACGATCGGGACCACTTCGAACGGCTGCGGGCCGACGGGGAAGCCGTGGCCGCGTTCCGCCAGCCAGCGCACGACGCCGTCGACCGCCGCGGGCCCTCCCAGCACCACGGCGTGCACCCGCCGCACGAGCGTCGACGGGTCCAGCAGGTCCAGCTCACGGGTGCCGACCGGCGCGCCCCGCACGTCGACGCCCGCCACCGCGCCGGCGGGCGCCAGCAGCACCGCCGCCCCCGGCGCACGCCCCACCAGCATCAGTTCATGACCGCTTCGATGAGCGTCTCCTGCACCCACGTCAACCAGTGGTAGACGCCCAGGTGCGGCGACCGCGGGTCGTCCGGCGGCAGCTCGTCCGGCATGTCCTCCTGCACGTCCAGCGCCGTGCCCAGGGCCAGCCGCACGTCGTTCAGCGCCGACAGCCACGCCTCGGCCTGCTCCAGCGCCAGCCGCACCTCACCGCCGTCCGGCGGGCACGTCTGCAGCACCACCGCCGCGACACCGGTCTTCAGGTCCAGCAGCTCCGGCTCGTGCAGCGACCGCAGCGCGTTGGCCGAGTCGACCTCGGCCGGGTCGGGCGCGTCGGGGTCGAGCCGGTGGAAGTCGGGCAGCAGCCGGCCCAGGATCGGGTCGTCGGGCGGCGTGGACGGGCCGGTGCGGATGCCGGTCAGCTCCGCCAGCTCGTCCTGCGGCGCCTCCTCGGCGCGTGCCAGCAGCATGTCCTGGATCTGGCTCACCAGGCCGCGGACCACGGCTGCTTCCTGCCGGTCGAACCGGCCGAGCACCTGGTCGCCGGCGCGTGTCCACTTCTTCACGACGAACGCTGCATGGTCGCCCACAGCCCGGCCGCGTGCAGCTTGGCCACGTCGGCCTCCACCTTGTCCTTCGTCCCCGAAGACACGATCGCCCTGCCCTTGTGGTGCACGTCCAGCATCAACTTCGTCGCGTGGTCGCGGCTGTAGCCGAACAGCTTCTGGAACACGTACGTCACGTAGGACATCAGGTTCACCGGGTCGTTCCAGACCAGGGTCTGCCACGGGCGGTCCTCCGCGCGGACCTCCTCGCCGGCCGGGTCAACCTGCGTCCGCTCATGCTCGACGGGCGTGGTCATACCGCCAATGGTGTCATGTTCCCGTCCGCGGTGGAGCCCGCAGGGCCACCCGGGTGGACCGCCTAGGCTCTGTCCCCATGTCGACGTCGCTGTTCACCGACCACTACGAGTTGACGATGCTCGCCGCGGCGCTGCGCGACGGCACCGCCGACCGGCCGTGCGTCTTCGAGGTCTTCGCCCGGCGGCTGCCGGAGGGCAGGCGGTACGGGGTCGTCGCGGGCACGGGCAGGCTGCTGGACGCGATCACGGACTTCACGTTCACCGAACGTGACCTGGAGCTGCTGGACCGCACGAACGTGGTGGACCAGGCCACGCTCCAGTGGCTGGCCGACTACCGGTTCACCGGTGACGTGGACGGCTACCCGGAGGGCGAGCTGTACTTCCCGGGCTCGCCGATCCTGTCCGTGCGGGCGCCGTTCGGGGTGGGCGTGGTGCTGGAGACGCTGGCGCTGTCCATCCTCAACCACGACAGCGCGATCGCCTCGGCGGCGGCGCGGATGGTGGGTGCGGCCAACGGTCGGCGGATGATCGAGATGGGTTCCCGCCGCACGCACGAGGACGCCGCGGTGGCCGCCGCGCGCGCCGCGTACCTGGCCGGCTTCACCGCGACGTCGAACCTGGAGGCGGCCCGGCGGCACGGCATCCCGACCGCCGGGACGTGCGCGCACGCGTTCACCCTGCTGCACGACAGCGAGGAGGAGGCGTTCCGGTCGCAGGTCGAGGCGTTGGGCGTGGAGACGACGCTCCTGGTGGACACCTACGACATCACCAACGGCATCAAGACCGCCGTCGAGGTCGCGGGGCCGGACCTGGGCGCGGTGCGGATCGACTCGGGCGACCTGGGCGTGCTGGCCCGGCAGGCACGCGACCAGCTCGACTCGCTGGGCGCGCGGAACACCCGGATCGTGGTGTCGGGCGACCTGGACGAGTACTCGATCGCGATGCTGCGGGCGGAGCCGGTGGACGCGTACGGCGTCGGCACGTCGCTGGTCACGGGGTCCGGCGCGCCGACCGCGGGCATGGTCTACAAGCTGGTCGAGGTGGACGGGCGGCCGGTGGCCAAGCGCAGCTCGCACAAGGAGTCGCGCGGTGGGCGCAAGAGCGCGCTGCGGCGGCACAAGGAGACCGGGACGGCGTTGGAGGAGGTCGTGTTCCCTCACGACGCCCAGCCGTCGATGGGCGAGCACGACCGGTTGCTCGCCGTGCCGCTGGTCCGCGCTGGACAACGGGTGGACGGCCTGGACACCCTGGTGGAGAGCCGGGAGCGGCTGCGCGCCGCTCTCGTGACCGTGCCGTGGGAGGGCCTGAAGCTGTCCCGCGGCGAGCCCGCGATTCCGACGACGTTCCTGTGAGGCTGTGATGGGCAAGGCGCTGATCGTGGTGGACGTGCAGAACGACTTCTGCGAGGGCGGCTCGTTGGCGGTGGCGGGCGGTGCGGCGGTGGCGGCGGCGATCTCGGCGCACGTCGCGTCGTCGTCGTACGACCACGTCGTGGCGACGCGCGACTACCACGTGGACCCGGGGTCGCACTTCAGCGAGACGCCGGACTTCGTGGACTCCTGGCCGGTGCACTGCGTGGCGGGGACGGCCGGTGCGTCGTTCCACCCGGAGTTGGACGTGACGGCGGTGGAGGCGGTGTTCTCGAAGGGCGCGTACGCGGCGGCGTACTCGGGGTTCGAGGGCACGTCGGGCGGGGACCAGCGGTTGGTGGACTGGCTGCGGGAGCGGGGCGTGGAGCAGGTGGACGTGGTGGGGATCGCCACCGACCACTGCGTGCGTGCGACCGCGATGGACGCGGCCGACGCGGGGTTCGCCACGACCGTGCTGCTGGACCTGACGGCCGGGGTGTCGCAGGCGACGGTGGACAGCGCGTTGGCACGGCTCGGCGAGGCCGGCGTGACGCTGACGGGCACCCCGCACGTGGGCTGAGGCCGGGTGCCCCGGAGTCGGCTCCGGGGCACCCGAACCCGCAGGACGAGTGTCCTGAGCGTTGAACTCGCGTGTTCTGAACGTAGGACACGCGCGTTCTGAACGTAGGACTCGCGCGGTCAGGGGGTTGGGGAGCAGGCGGTGGGGCCCAGGACGACGTCGCCGGTGACGGTGGAGGCGGCGGTGAAGCGCAGGTGCAGCAGGTTCAGCGCGATGCTGCCGTCGTTCGGGTTGGGTAGCACGGTCTCGCCGAACGTCGCGGTCGCCAGCACGGTGCCGTCGCCCGCCTTCACCTCGTGCACGTAGTTCGCCGGGATCTGCTCCGGCAGCCCCGGGAAGCCCTGCAGGCCGTCCGCCGCCCAGCCCGCGCTCGTGCCGGACTCGGTGCCCGTGCACGTCACCTTCCACCGGGACACCCGCAGCCGCGGCCCGCCGGCCGACACCAGCGCCGACAGCTCGAACTCGGTGCCGTTCGCCTCGGACGTGGTCCTGGTCGTGCCGTTGTCCGGGTTCACGACCGCGGTCGTGCAGGACGAGGTGCCCGGGCCGAACCGGACGCCCGTGCGGCTCACCGCCTCGGACGAGTTCGTCGTCGTGCCGTCCACCGCGCACGGCGCCAGCGGCGCGACGCTGACCCGCGTGCCCGCCTTGGTGAACTCGGCGGAGCCGACGGACGCCACCCCCGCCGGGTTGGCCGCCCACGCCGGTGTCGCCGAGACCAGGCCGAGTGCGAGCGCCGCGGTCACGGCGCCGACCCGGCGCGCTCCGATCTGCTTCATCGTGTCGCCCTTCTGCTCTTCACGGACGTGAGGACTATCGAACCCGGGCGGACGGGAGCGGATGATCTCGCGCGCACATCACCCACAAGAGGAAAACCGATACCTGATCGAGTGACATCCACGTCGTCAGCACGGGATCCGCACGGGCAACGGCGCGGTCGAGAAGTCGTTCGGCAGGCCGACCAGCCGCTCCAGCGCGCCGCGCACCCGTGACGCCGCCCGACCGTCGCCGAACGGGTTGCGCCCCAGCGGCAGCCGCAGCCGCGCGCCGAGCACCCAGCCCGCCTCGGCGACGATCCGGATCGGGTCGGTGCCGACCAGCCACGCGCAGCCCGCGTCCACCGCGGCCACCCGCTCGGTCGTGTCGCGCAGCACCAGCACCGGCACGCCGAACGTCGGCGCCTCCTCCTGGAGGCCGCCTGAGTCGGTGAGCACCAGCGCGGACCGGCGCAGCGCGCGCACGAGGTCGGAGTAGTCCAACGGCTCGGTCACCACGATCCGCTCGTGCCCGCCGAGCAGCTCCCGCGCCGCCTCGCGCACCCGCGGGTTCGGGTGCACGGGCAGCAGCACGCGCACGTCGGGGTTCCGGTCGGCGATCGCCCGCACGGCGTGCAGCACGCGGGTCAGCGGCTCGCCCCACGACTCGCGCCGGTGCACCGTGACCAGGACCAGGCGCTCGGACCGCTCGTCGAGCACGCGTTCCAGCAGGGCCAGGGCGGGGTCGCGGGCGGGCAGGTCGGCGGCGGCGACCCGCTGCACGGCGTCGACCACGGTGTTGCCGGTGACCACGATCCGGCGGTCGGCCATGCCCTCGCGGATCAGCGCGGCCGCGGCGTCGTCGGTCGGCGCGAGGTGCAGGGTGGCGATCCGGGCGATCATCTGCCGGGTGCCCTCCTCGGGGAACGGCCCGGCGAGGTCACCGGTGCGCAGGCCGGCTTCGAGGTGGGCGACCGGGATGCCACGCCAGAACGCGGCGAGCGCGCCCGCCAGGGCGGTGGTCGTGTCGCCTTGGACGAGGACGACGGCCGGGTCGCGCTCGCGCAGCAGCCGGTCGAACTCGGCGATCAGGCGGGCGAGCAGTTCGGCCTGCCCGCCGGTGGCGCGCGGGACGTCCAGTTCGGCGTCCACGCGCAGGCCGAACGAGCGCAGCGCCTGCTCGACCATGCCGTTGTGCTGTCCACTGTGGACGATCACGGGCCGGAGCACCGGGTGGTCGCCCAGCGCCAGCGCCACCGGCGCGATCTTCACCGCTTCGGGTCGGGTGCCCGCGAGCAGCACGACTTCCTTCACCTTGCTCCCTTCGGTTGGGATGCGGCGCCCCGGTCGCGCGACTGGGGGTGGGCGCGCGACCGGGGCGCACGCGCGCTACTCGTCGGCCGCCGCCCGTCGCCGTCGGGACGCGCGGAGCAGGACCAGGCCGGCCACCAGGAGCACCGCACCGGCCACCACCCACCACGCGATCCCGGCGCCGGTCGCCGCCAACGAGCCGATTCCCGTGCCGACCGCGACACCGCTGCCGGGGCTCTTGTACACGGCTCAGACCGCCGCGAGCTCGTGCCGGCGGCGCAGCGCCGAAGCGCCGACGGGCACGCCGAACAGGGCGAGCAGGCCGAGCCCGATCCACAGCCCCGCGCCGGACGCCATCGGGATCGGTAGGCCGGCCGGGCCGCAGGTCACCGACGACAGCACCAGGTCGCCCGCGCCCGCGGAGCCGAGCGCGCCGCCGATCAGCGTGACGTGGAGGGCGTTCACGGTGAGGCTGCCGTCGGCGTTGCGGACCTGCTCGTTGAGCACGACCGCGGCGACGTCCACGCCCAGCAGGTCGACGTCCAGGGTGGTGTTGGGCGCGGGCTCGACGCCGACCTCGCCGAGCCGGCCGAGGTCGAGGCCGACGAGCTCCGACTTGCCGACGACGCCCTTCTGGGTGGCCGCGCACTCGGCTTCGACCAGGTCGGCGGACACGCCGCCGGTCGCGGTCGCGAGCAGGTCGAGCCGAACGTCGGCGGTGCTCGCCCAGGACCCGACGCCGCCGGTCTTGTCGTCACGCGACGCGGACGCGTTGAGCACGCCGGTCCGCAGCACCTCCGGCGCGTCGACGGTCGCGAACGTGCCGGTCGTGGGGCCGTTCGCGTCGGCGGCGGCGAAGGGACCGGTCGAGACCGCGTCACGGCCGAGCAGCGAGAGGTCGAGCTTCGCGCCGTAGGCCGAGGCGTCACCGGGCGCCGCCGAGGCCGGGGTGGAGCCGAGGACCAGCGCCGCGACGGCGACCAGTCCGGCCGCCGCGGCGCGACGCGTCGTTGGCAGACGCATGGAGCTCCTTTCTCGAAACGGGTTGTCAGGGCAATTGCCCCTATCGGCGTTCCTCCCGTCGGATTAAGGGTTGCTGACCGTAAAGGGGGACGGCGGCCACTCGAATCGCCCAATTGGTGCCACCGAACGTGGGCATACAGCCCGAAATCACCTCACGTTGTCACTCGTTCCGGGGGTGTGGTTCGCGCTACGCAGTTCCGATGACCCACCTAGCAGCCCTATCGGGCGATCCCCAATCGAGGAAAGGATTCCTCCAGTGGCGCTTGCCGTGCCCCGCCGCGAACACCTCTACCGGGTGGTCGTCGTCGCCCTGGTGGCAGCCGCCGCCGGCCTCGTGATGGCGCACCAGGCCTACCGGACGGCCGAGATCCTGCTGTCCGGCTTGCTGCTGCGCGTGCTCGGGACGGACGGCGTGCAGGTCGTCGCGGCACGCCAGACCGTGTACTTCGGGCTCGGCTCCGACGCACCGCTCGGCCTGCGGATGACGCCCGAGTGCACGTCGGCGTTCCTCGTGGTGCCGTTGCTGGCGATCGGTGCGGTGATGATCGCGCTGCGGCCGCGGATCACGCGACGGGTGCTGTCCGCGCTGGTGGTGGCCGGTGCGGCGGTGGTCGTGGTGAACCAGTTGCGGGTGGTGACGCTGGTCGGGCTGGTGGCGTGGCTCGGCGTGGACGACGGCTACTACTGGGGCCACACGCTGCTCGGCTCGATGGTGAGCGTGTTCGGCGGCGCGGCCGCGCTGGTGGCGTTCGTGTGGTTGGCGACGCGGGCGTGAAGCGCGCCGACGTGCTCCTCGCCGCGGAGGCGCCATTGGACTTCGAGGTGCTGCTGGGGTTCACCCAGGCGTTGGCGTTGACGATGAGCGTCGCGTTCGTGACGTACGTGCTCCTGATCGTGGTGCCCTACGTGCGGTACCGGCCCCGGCCGGCCGGGCGGGCCGCCGACTTCGAGTGGCACTTCCTGGTGCCGTGCCGGGACGAGGAAGCCGTCATCGGCGGCACGGTCCGGTACCTGCGGGAGTCGTTCCCCGGCGCGCACGTGTGGGTCGTGGACGACGACTCCGACGACGGCACGGCGGAGGTCGTGCTCGGGTTCGGCGACGACCGGAACGTCCACCTGGTGCGACGGCGGCGGCCACACGCGCGGACCGGTAAGGGTGACGCGCTCAACGACGCCTACCGGACGTTGAAGCTGTGGATGGGGCGGCACGCGGACGCCGACCGGGCGGTGGTCGTCGTGGTGGACGCCGACGGCCGGCCCGCGCGCGACTGCCTGGACGTGTGCGCGGCGGAGCACCTGTTCGGCGACCCGGCGATCGGCGCGGTGCAGGTGGACGTGCGGATGGTGAACGCGGGCGTGCGGCAGGTGGGCGTGCCGCGGTGGCGCGGGTTCCTCGGCGACCTGCTGGTGCGGATGCAGGACCTGGAGTTCCGGACCGCGATCGCGGCGATCCAGCTGTCGCGCGGGGTGACCGGGACGATCTCCATGGGCGGCAACGGGCAGTTCACCCGGTTGTCGGCGCTGGACTCCATCGCGGGTCCGGGCGGGCGGCCGTGGCGCGGGTCGTTGCTGGAGGACTTCGAGCTGGGCGTGCACCTGCTGACCGCGGGGTGGCGGACCGGGTTCACGCTGGACACGCACGTGCACCAGGAAGGGCTGTACAGCTTGCGGCGGTTCCTGGCGCAGCGGACGCGGTGGGGTCAGGGGACGATGCAGTGCCTGCGGTACGTGCGGCGGATCTGGGCGTCGCCGCACCTGTCCACGCTGGGCGCGGCCGAGATGCTGTACTACCTGGCCCAGCCGTGGATGCAGTTGCTCGGCACGCTCGTCTACCCCGTGCCGTTGCTGCTGCTGGGCCACTGGGCCGTGAACGCGCCGGGTGAGGTGTGGGCGTGGTTCGTCGACGGCGCGTGGATCTTGTTCGCCGTCTACGGGATGTTCGGCCTGTTGCCGTTCCTGATCTGGGGACCGGTGTACCGGACGCGCTGTGCGCCCTCCCTCGGCCGGTGGCGGGCCGTCGGGTTCGGCTTTGCGTATGCGATGTACATCTACACCTTCTACCTCACGTCGTGGCGGGCGGTGGTCCGGCTGGCGCGGAGGCGCAACGGGTGGGCCAAGACGCGGCGCAACACCGAGCGGATCACCCGTGACGTGGCGCTGGACCACTGATCTCCGGCGTGATGTGGCCAACTTTGTAGAGCTTCGACAAAGACCGAACCAGTGATCGCCGGTTAACCTCCCGGTGCAGTCGATCCTCTGGGAGGTCCCAAGTGTCCGTCCTCGCCGTTCCCGGCCGCCGCGCGGTGCTCGCCGACCTGGTCCCGGGCGCTCTCGCGCGTGACATCGCCCTGGTCGTCGCGGGCGCCGGGCTGACCGGCCTGGCCGCCCAGGTCGCGTTGCCGGTGCCGGGCAGCCCCGTGCCGATCACCGGCCAGACGTTCGCCGCCCTGCTGGTGGGCGCGGCGCTCGGGTGGCAGCGCGGTGGCGCGTCGATGGTGCTGTACCTGATCGCCGGCGTGGCCGGTGTGCCGTGGTTCCAGGGCGCTTCGTCGGGCGCGCCCGCGTCGCTCGGGTACGTGGTCGGGTTCGTATTCGCCGGTGCGCTGGTCGGCCACCTGGCCGCGCGCGGTGGCGACCGGACGCCGTTGCGGACCGTCGGCACGATGGCGGTGGGCAACCTGGCGATCTACGCGTGCGGCGTGCCGTGGCTGATGGCCGCCGCGGGGGTCGGCTTCGGCAAGGCGCTGCAACTGGGCGTGACGCCGTTCCTGCTGGGTGACGCCGTGAAGATCGCCCTGGCCGCCGGCCTCCTGCCCGCCACGTGGGCCCTGGTCAACCGCAAGTAACCCCGCGTGTCCTACGTCCAGAACGCGTGAGTCCTACGTTCGGAACGCGTGAGTCCTACGTTCAGGACACCCGAGTTCAACGCTCAGGACGCGTTGGGGTGTCCGGCCCGGGGTGACGGGGAGGGCGGGTACGGTCTTCGCCGTGCCCGCCACCACCGCCATCCCCGACACCAGGACGTTGCTCGCCGTCGCCGTGGAGGCGGTGGGCGGAGCCGAACGCCAGGGCCAGGTCGACATGGCCGAGGCCGTCGAGCGGGCCATCCGCACGGGCGAGCACCTGGCCGTCCAGGCGGGCACCGGCACCGGCAAGTCGCTGGCCTACCTGGTCCCGTCACTGCGGCACGCGGTGGCCGAGGAGTCGACGGTCGTCATCTCCACCGCCACGATCGCGCTGCAACGCCAGCTCGTGGACCGCGACCTGCCCCGGCTGGCCAAGGCGTTGCGCAAGGAGCTGGGGCGTGAGCCGCGGTTCGCGATCCTGAAGGGCCGCCGCAACTACCTGTGCATGCACCGCCTGCACACCGGTGCGCCGGACGAGCCGGAGGACGCGGGCCTGTTCGACCCGTTCGCGGTGTCCAAGATGGGCCGCGAGATCAAGCGGCTGCACGAGTGGTCGTCCGACACCGAGACCGGTGACCGGGACGAGCTCGTGCCCGGCGTCACGGACCAGGCGTGGCGCCAGGTCTCGGTCACGGCGCGTGAGTGCCTCGGCGTGAACAAGTGCCCGATCGGCGTCGACTGCTTCGCCGAGAAGGCGCGGGCCGAGGCGGGCAAGGCGGACGTCGTCGTCACCAACCACGCGATGCTCGCCGTGGACGCGCTGGAGGGTTACCAGGTCCTGCCCGACCACGACGTGGTGGTGATCGACGAGGCGCACGACCTGGTCGACCGCGTCACGTCGGTGGCGACGGAGGAGCTGAGCGCGTCCCTGGTCGCCACGGCCGCGCGGCGGTGCGGGCGGCTCATCGACCAGAACGTGGCCGACCGGATGGCCGAGGCGAGCGACGGCCTGGCGATGATCCTGGAGGAGCTGCCCGTCGGTCGGCTCGACAGCCTGCCGCAGGCGTTGGCGGGCGCGTTGCGGGCGACCAAGGACGCGGCGCACGCGTGCATCACGTCGTTGGGGCCGGAGCGCAAGGAGGACGTCGACGGCGCGACGTCGCGGAAGCTGGCGCTGTCGCTGCTGGACGACGTGCACGACTGCGCCACGCGGATCCTGGAGGCGTTCGACGAGGACCACGACGTGGTCTGGGTGTCGGGTGATTTCGCGGACCGCAACAAGGCGCCGTCGTTGCGCGTCGCGCCGTTGGGCGTCGGCGGGTTGCTGCGGGAGCGGTTGTTCGGGAAGCGGACCACGATCCTGACGTCGGCGACGTTGACGTTGGGCGGCACGTTCGACACGTTGGCGCGGCAGTGGGGGCTGCCGGCGTCGTCCGGGGCGAAGAAGGCCGAGGGGACGGCGACGGACAAGGAGCCGCCGTCGGACCTGGGCGGGCCGCGGTGGAGCGGGCTGGACGTCGGCTCGCCGTTCGAGCACGGCAGCGCCGGGATCCTGTACGTGGCACGGCACCTGCCGCCGCCGGGGCGTGACGGGCTGCCGCCGTCCTACGTGGACGAGATCGAGGGACTGGTCAACGCGGCGGGCGGGCGGACGCTGGGGCTGTTCTCGTCGATGCGTGCGGCGAAGGCGGCGGCGGAGGCGTTGCGGGGCAAGGTGGACTACCCCGTGCTGTGCCAGGGTGACGACGCGACCGGGCAGTTGGTGAAGCGGTTCGCCGAGGACACGCAGACGTGCCTGTTCGGGACGTTGTCGCTGTGGCAGGGCGTGGACGTGCCGGGGCCGTCGCTGTCGCTGGTGGTGATGGACCGCATCCCGTTCCCACGGCCGGACGACCCGTTGGCGTCGGCGCGGCAGAAGGCGGTGGAATCGCGCGGCGGCAACGGTTTCCTCACCGTGGCGGCGACGCACGCGGCCCTGCTGCTGGCCCAGGGCGCGGGGCGGCTGCTGCGTTCGATGAACGACAAGGGCGTGGTGGCGATCCTGGACCCGCGGCTGGCGACGGCCCGTTACGGCGGGTTCCTGCGCGCCTCGCTGCCGCCGTTCTGGACGACGTACGACCCGGAGGTCGTGCGGGCGGCGCTCAAGCGCTTGGACGCGGCGAACAACTGACGACGTTTCCGCAGGTCGCGTGTTCTGAGCGTTGAACTCACGTGTTCTGAGCGTAGGACACGCGCGACCTGAGCGTAGGACACGCGCGTTCTGAAGGTACGACACGCGCGTTCTGAACGTAGGACACGCGTGGGTCAGCCGTCGACGAGGAGGCCGCGGAGGGGGCCTTGGAGGCGGCCGGCGCGGCGGGAGACGCCGGGGAGACGGGTCAGGCGGTGCTTGGCCGGGGAGGTGAGGGTGGGGCGCCACAGGCGGTCCACGACCTCGTGGACCGGGGCGGTCACGTCGGACAGCGGGCGTTGCAGGTGTTCGGACCACAGGCGCAGGCGGGTGTCGCGGGCCACGTCGGGGTCGTCGGTGACGAGGTTGACCTCGGTGTCGTTGAACAGCGAGTGCTCGTTCAGGTTGGCCGAGCCGACGCTCAGCCAGCGGTCGTCCACGATGGCCAGCTTGGCGTGCACGTAGACCGACGAGGACGTCGCGCCGTCGTGCGAGGACAGGGTGGCGGCGACGAGGCGGTGGTTGCCGTCGTCGGCGTCCAGCAGGCGCCCCAGCTGGCCGCGGGTGGTGTCCGCGCCGTTGCTCGGCTTGCGCGGCAGGACCAGGACCACGCGGAAGTCCGGGTTCGGCGGGGTGCGCAGCTTGTCGAGCAGGATCTCGGTCACCTCGGGCGACCAGAGGAACTGGTTCTCGATGTAGACCAGGCTCGTCGCCGAGCGCAGCGCCCGCAGGTAGGAGTCGAGCAGGCTGAACTCGCCGCGCGGCGCGAAGTCGTAGGTCCGCTCCGGGATCGTGCGCACCAGCTGCGCGGACGACGAGCCGGCGGGAGGCGGCGGTGAGACGGGGGGCAGCTGTTCGCCGGAGATCTCCTGCCAGCGGCTGCGGAAGTGCTCGGCCACGTCGGCGACGATCGGGCCGCGCAGCCGGCTGCCGATGTCGTGCCAGCCCAGCGGTTCGCGCGGCGGGTGCTCGGCGCTGTCGTGGCGGTCGCCCTCGACCGCGGTCAGGTCCATGCCGCCCACGAACGCCACCTCGTCGTCCACCACGACGATCTTCTCGTGGTGGCAGTGCAACGTCCGCTCCCGCGCGTCGATCTCGCACTTCACCGCGCTGTCGCGGGTGAACTCCCGCTGCGCCGAGAGCACGCGCTTGCGGGTCGGCTCGAACATCGGCACCGGCGGCCCGGCCCACAGCAGCACGCGCACCGGCACCCGGGACGCGGCCGACGCCAGCAGCTCCCGCAACGTCGGCGAGCCCGGTTCCCTGGTCAGCCGGAAGTCCGGGCTGGCGCACCACCCCGCCAGGTGCACGGACTTGCGCGCCGACGAGATCGCCGACGCGATGGCGGGCAGCACCTCGTGCCCGTCCACCAGCACCTCGACGTGGTTGCCGGTCCGCACCGGCCGCCGCGGCGTCCACCAGCCGTCCTCGCCGGCGAACACCGAACCCCACCCCAGTTTGCGCAACCGTCTCGCGTGGTGCGCGCACAGCAAGCTCTCCAGCCCGTCACCGAGCTTCGCGTCCAGCACGTCCAACAGGGTCACGCCGGGGATGGTTACCGCAAAACGGTCAAACGAAACGTCGGTTCACGGCCACCGTCGCGGTTCCGGGCGCGACCTCGGTGTACCCGGCGTCCCGGACGAGCACGACGTCCGGCCGCGCCACCAGGTCGTCCCACTCCGCCTCGGACGGCGTCCGCACGGCACACCGGTAGTCCAGCGCGGCCCACTCCTTCAGCTCCGCCTCGGACAGGTGCGGCGCGAGCAGCATCGACGCGTGCCCGACCTGGGCCGCCGCCTTGCCCGCCGTCATCTCGACCCGCGGGTTCAGCCAGAGCTCGTACGCGCCGGCCGGGAGCGGTCCGGGCTCGTCGGGCGGCAGCTCGCTGCCCGAGATCTGCAACCGGCTCAGCTCCTTGGGCAGGTCCACCACCCGCCCCGGCACGAACGCGCGCACCGACGCGCTGCCGACCGTGACCGTCACACCGGGCAACGCCTGCACGGCCTCCCAGTGCGCGCCACGGGCCCGCCGCGACACCTTCCGGATCCGCCCGCGCACCCACGCCACCAGCTCGTCGTGCCACTCGCCGCCCGGCAGCGCGCGGTCGTCCAGGCACACCGCGATGGCGGCGGCAGCGGCGGCTTCCAGCACGTCGGTCCGGGACGGCGGCGCGGACCGCTCGATCCGCAGCACCACCGGCATCGCCCGCACCGACTCCGGGTCCTCCTCGTCGGTCGCGTAGTGCCGGTCCACCAGCATCCGCAGGATCGGGTTCACAGCCGGTTCAGCTCCAGACCGTCCGCCGCGTCCGCGGCCTCCACCTCCGCGCGCGTCACGCCGAGCACGAACAGCACCGCGTCCAGGAACGGGTGCGACAGGGCCGTGTCCGCCACCTCCCGCAACGCGGGCTTGGCGTTGAACGCGATGCCCAACCCGGCCGCGCCGAGCATGTCGATGTCGTTAGCCCCGTCACCGACGGCGACCGTCTGCGCGAGCGTGACGCCCTGCTCGTCGGCGAACCGCCGCAGCGCCACCGCCTTGCCCGCCCGGTCGACCACCTCGCCGACGACCCGGCCGGTCAGCTTGCCGTCCACGATCTCCAGCTCGTTGGCCGCGCAGAAGTCCAGGCCGAGCTCGTCCACCAGCCGCTGGATCACCCTGGTGAACCCGCCGGAGACGACACCGCAGCGGAACCCGAGCCGCTTCAGCGTCCGGACCGTCGTCCGCGCGCCCGGCGTCAGCTCCAGCGACTCCGCGACCTCGTCCAGCACGGACTCGTCCAGGCCCTCCAGCAGCGCCACCCGCCGCCGCAGCGACTCGGTGAAGTCCAGCTCGCCCCGCATCGCCGCGTCGGTGATCTCCTTGACCTGCGGTTCCACCCCGACGTGGGCGGCCAGCATCTCGATCACCTCGCCCTGGATGAGCGTGGAGTCGACGTCGAACACCACCAGCCGCTTGGCCCGCCGGGTCAGCCCGGCCCGCTCCACGGCGATGTCCAGCCCACCGCGCACCGCCACCTCGGCCAGCGCCGACCGCAGCTGCGCGTCGCTCTCCTGCGTGTCGGCGGCCACGGAAACGCGCACCTCGAGGCCCGTGACGGGGTAGTCGGCCACGCCCCGGATCGCGTCGATGTTCACGCCGAGCGACGCCAGGCGACGCGCCACCTCGGTGAACGCGCGGGCCGTGACGGGGCGGCCGAGCAGGATCAGCACGTGGCTGGACTCCAGCCGCGCGGTCCGCTTCGAGTCCGCGCCGAGCTCCACCTCGACGTGCATCGACACCGTCGCCATGGCCTGCTCGACGGCCTCCTGCAACCCCTCCGGGTCGTGGTCGGCGGACACGAGCACGCCGAGCACCAACCGGCCGCGGATGACGACCTGCTCGACGTCGAGGATTTCCACGCCGTGCCTGGTCAGCACCGCGAAGAGCACCGAGGACACCCCGGGCTTGTCCGGTCCGGTGACCGTGATCAGGACGGGGGTGGCGCTGGGCTTGGTCACTGATGGCTCCTATGCCAGACAGCGGCGAGCCCCGAAGACCTGGCCGAAAGAATCGGGTGACGGTCGTCGGGGCTCGCCGTTGAACCTGCGCTCAGGTTACAAGCGTCACTTGTGGTCGCTCTCGGTGTCCTCCGAGGCTGTGCCCGACTGCACAGCGGACGCGGCCACCTCGGACGGCGCGGGCTTGGCGTCCTCGTGCGCGATCGCCTTGCCGGTGAGCGTCACGTGCGCCTCGCTGTGCAGCCGCTCGATCATGTGCGGGTAGTGCAGCTCGAACGCCGGGCGCGCCGAGCGGATGCGCGGCAGCTCGGTGAAGTTGTGCCGCGGCGGCGGGCAGGAGGTCGCCCACTCCAGCGAGTTGCCGAAGCCCCACGGGTCGTCCACGTGCACGGTCTCGCCGTAGCGGTAGCTCTTGAAGACGTTCCAGATGAACGGCAGCGTGGACGCGCCCAGGATGTACGCGCCGATCGTGGAGATCGTGTTCAGCGTGGTGAAGCCGTCGCTGGGCAGGTAGTCCGCGTACCGGCGCGGCATGCCCTCGTTGCCCAGCCAGTGCTGCACCAGGAACGTGGCGTGGAAGCCGAGGAACGTGGTCCAGAAGTGGAGCTTGCCCAGCGGCTCGTCCATCATCCGGCCGGTGATCTTCGGGAACCAGAAGTAGATGCCCGCGAAGGTGGCGAACACGATCGTGCCGTACAGCACGTAGTGGAAGTGCGCGACCACGAAGTACGTGTCCGACACGTGGAAGTCGATCGCCGGCGCGGCCAGCAGGATGCCGGACAGGCCGCCGAAGAGGAACGTGACGATGAAGCCGATGCTGAACAGCATCGGGGTCTCGAACGTCAGCTGCCCCTTCCACATCGTGCCGATCCAGTTGAAGAACTTGATGCCGGTCGGCACCGCGATCAGGAACGTCATGAACGCGAAGAACGGCAGCAGCACCGCGCCGGTGGCGTACATGTGGTGCGCCCACACGGCCACGGACAGCGCCGCGATGCCCAGCGTCGCGTAGACCAGGCCGTTGTAGCCGAAGATCGGCTTGCGGCTGAACACCGGGAAGATCTCCGACACGATGCCGAAGAACGGCAGCGCGACGATGTAGACCTCGGGGTGGCCGAAGAACCAGAACAGGTGCTGCCAGAGGATCACGCCGCCGTTGGCGGGGTCGAACACGTGCGCGCCCAGGTGGCGGTCGGCCAGCAAGCCCAGCAGCGCGGCGGTCAGGATCGGGAACGCCAGCAGCACCAGCACGGACGTCACCAGGATGTTCCAGGTGAAGATCGGCATCCGGAACATGGTCATACCGGGCGCGCGCAGGCACACCACGGTGGTGATCATGTTGACCGCGCCGAGGATGGTGCCCAGACCACCGACGACCAGGCCGGAGATCCACAGGTCGGCGCCGACGCCGGGCGAGTGGATCGCGTTCGACAGCGGGGTGTAGGCGAACCAGCCGAAGTCGGCCGCGCCGCCCGGCGTGAGGAAGCCCGCCATCACGATCAGGCCGCCGAACAGGTACAGCCAGTACGAGAACGCGTTGAGGCGGGGGAACGCCACGTCCGGCGAGCCGATCTGGAGCGGCAGGACGAAGTTGGCGAAGCCGAACACGATGGGCGTCGCGTAGAGCAGCAGCATCACCGTGCCGTGCATGGTGAACAGCTGGTTGAACTGCTCCTGCGACAGGAACTGCATACCCGGTCGGGCCAGCTCGGTCCGCATCAACATGGCCATCGCGCCGCCCACCATGAAGAAGGCGAACGAGGTGACCAGGTACATGATCCCGATCTGCTTGTGGTCCGTGGTGCGGAACATCCGCAGCAGGAACGAACCCTTGACCGCCTCGCGAGTCCCGAAGGGCCGCGTTGCGATCGGCTGCGGGGCTACGGCCGTCACGGTGCCTCCTGCACTGTCTGGTTCTGGCATTGCCGGTGGGTGGCGCCACCGGCCCATCGGATCGTAGACGCCCGGGTTCAGGGGGGCCGCGCTGGGCCGGTCCCTGGATCAAGGGAGGTAGCGCAGGTCACAGTGTTGGATTGCGCCGCCTCCGGCGTCGCGGGCTCGGTCGCCTCGCTGGAGTCGGATTTGCCGCTCCGCGGCGGGCAGACCGCTCGCGCCCTGATTCCCGACGATCGAAAAGCGTGATCGCCGGGAATGAGGACGCGAACGATCGACGCGACCTCGCGGGACGGGGCGAGGGGGGTAGCGCAGCCGGCAGGGGTTAGCGGCGGATCAGGTGGCGGAGCTTCGGGGAGGCGACGAAGGCGGCGCCGGCGGCGACCAGGGCCAGGCCGACGACCAGGAGCCAGCCGCCGTTGAAGCCGGTGTTGGCCAGGTTGTCGTTGTCCGCGCCGGCGACGGCGGCCGGGGTGGTGGTGCTGGTCGGGCTGGTGGCGACGGACTCCGTGGTGGTGGTCGGAGTGGCCTCGGTGGTGGTCGAGGTGGAGTCGGTGGTGGTCGCCGGGGTGGTCGTGGTCGTGGTGACCTCGACCTTCTCCACACAGACGAACCAGTGGCTGATGCCGGCCGGGCCGCCGCTGGAGTTCAGCGGCGGGTGCAGGTCGAGCCACGGCAGGTCGCCCAGCTTGTCGGCGGCGTAGACGTTGTACGCGGAACTGCCCTTCACCACGACGCCGGTGACCACGTAGCCCTCGGGGTTGGCGGTGATGTCGATGTTGACGCCCTCTTCGGTGAAGGTGCCCGCCGGCATCTCCCTCTCGTCACCGGGCAGCCCGACGACCTCGCAGGCGTTGCCCTGCTGGTCGATGTCGACGTTCTTCTGCTCGCCGATGACGGCGCGGGTGTCGCCGGGCTGCGGGGCCTGCGGTCCGCCCGGGCTGGCCGAGGCGGTGCCGCCCAGCAGGCCGGTGGCACCCAGGGCGAGCAGGGCGGCTGCTCCGAACAGACGGCGGGAGGTGATGCGCATGGTGCTGCTCCGCGGGGTTGGAGGGCTGACCGGAGGATCGAACTACACCGGCCACCCCTCTATCGAGGTAGCCCATTCAGATGAAGCGGGTTGCCGTCTATTCGTTACGAAGCGGTGATGTTGGCTGTCCGTAGTGGACTCGTCACTTCCGGAGGAGGTTGCGGAGTTTCGGTGAGACGAGGAACGCCGCGCCTGCTGCCAGGAGGGACAGCCCGGCGACGATCAGCCACCAGCCGTCGAAGCCCGTGTTCGCCAGGGTGACGCTCGAACCCGGGGCGGGGACGAGGGCGGCCTTGGTGGTCGTGGTGGTTCTGAGCACGACCAGTCCCGGCACCGTTGTGGTGGTCGGAGCTTGGGTTGGGGCGATCGTGGTGGTTGCGGCGGTCGTGGCCGGTGGAGTGGTGGTGGTCGTGGTGGTGGTGGTGGTCGTCGTCGTGGTCGTGGTTGCCGTGGTGGTGGTCGTAGTGGCGACGTCCAGGCAGACGAACCAGTGGCTGATGGTCGGCGGGTTGCCGCTCGAGTTGAGTGGTGCGTGCAGGCCGAGCCACGGGAGCGGGCCGAGTGAGGGGTAGACGTTGTAGGCGTCGCCGCCCTTGACGATGACGCCGGTGATCACGAAACCGGACGGGGCGGCGGTGATGTCGACGTACGTGCCGTCATCGGTGAACCCGTCGGCCAAGGTGGCCTCGGTGCCGGGCAGGCCCGCTGCGGCGCAGGCGTTGCCGGGTTGGTCGATGTCGAGGTTTCCGGGGACGGCGGTCGCGCGGGGGTCGCCGGATTGGGGCTGGTCTTGGTTCGGCTGGGCCGCCGCGCCGCCGGCGAGGACACCGGCTGCGATCACGGCGAGCAACGGGACTGCTCCGAACAGGGTGCGACTGGTCGTGCGCATGGGGGTCTCCACATGGCTCGATGCGGCGTTCGGCGGATCAGACTGCTCCGTCGCTGCTCTATCGCGTTAACCCGTTCGCCTGATGCACCTCGAGACCGATTCGTTATGCCAGGCGGTCTGGAATGGCCGGATCTCACCCGTGGCGGGGAGCCTTTACCGAACCCGAACACCGCCGCGCCCCTGATCGCCACCGGCGGCGTGTCACGATGCGCGGCGTGCCGGGACTCGTGCTGGTCGTGGAGGACGAACGGGCCATCGCCGACCTGATCTGCCTCTACCTGCGGCGGGACGGGTTCGGGGTGCACGTGGAGGCGGACGGGCGGGCGGCGCTCGACGCGGTGCGGCGGTTGCGGCCGGTGGCGGTGCTGCTGGACGTCGGGCTGCCCGGGATGGACGGGGTCGAGGTGTGCCGGGCGCTGCGCGCGGCGGGCGACTGGACGCCGGTGCTGTTCGTGACCGCGCGCGACGACGAGGTGGACCGGGTGCTCGGGCTGGAGCTGGGCGCGGACGACTACGTGACCAAGCCGTTCAGCCCGCGCGAGCTGGTGGCCCGGGTGCGCACGGTGCTGCGCCGCGGCACGCCCCAGGTCAGCCCGGTGCACGTGGTCGGCGACGTGCGGCTGGACGGCGACCGGCGGCGGGTGTGGGCGGGCGAGGTCGAGGTGGCGCTGACGTCGACCGAGTTCGACCTGCTGGCGCACCTGATGCGGCACCCCGGGCGGGTGTTCGCGCGGGAGCAGCTGTTGAGCGCGGTGTGGGGTTACGCGGCGGCTGCGGGCACGCGGACGGTGGACGTGCACGTGGCGCAGCTGCGGGCGAAGCTGGGTGGGCTCAGTCCGATCAGGACCGTGCGCGGGGTCGGCTACTCGGTCGAGGCGTCGTGACCGCGCGGACGAGCCTGGCGTTCCGGATCACGGCGTTGTGCCTGGCCGTGGCCGGTGTGGCGGTCGTGGTGGCCGGGTTGGTGTCGGCACGGCTGGTGCTGACCGCGTCACGCGAGGTGAGCCGCGAGGTGCTGGCCGACCAGGCGGACGTGGTGGCAGGCCAGCTCGACGTGGGCCGGGCCGGACGGCTGCGGGTGGTCGAGGTGCTGCGCGGGCAGGGCATCGCGGTGGTGCTGATCGGGCCCGACGGCGGGTTGGCGGGCGACCCGCAGGCGGTGCGCGCGGTGCGTGACACGAAGGTCAGGTCCGGCACCGCGGGCACCCGGCTGGTCGAGGTGCGCGACGGGGTCGCGCTGGTGCAGGAGACGTCGTTCGGCAACGGTCCGGGGCGCAAGCTGCTGCGCAACATCACGTTCGCGCTGGGCGTCGGGCTGCTGGTGGCGGCGGTGGCCGGGTTGCTGCTGGGCAAGCTGGTCGCGCGGCCGTTGCGGCAGACGGCGGCGGTCGCGCGCACCATGAGCGGCGGTCGGCGTGACCTGCGCGCGCCGGAGCACGGGCCGGCGGAGGTCGCCGAGGTCGGCGGCGCGGTGAACGCGCTGGCCGACGCGCTGGCGCGCAGCGAGGCCAGGCAGCGGGAGTTCCTGCTGTCGGTCTCGCACGAGTTGCGCACGCCGTTGACCGCGGTGACCGGGTTCGCCGAGTCGCTGGCCGACGGCGTGGTGTCCGGGCCGGACGTGCCCGCGGTGGGCCGCACCATCGGCCAGGAGGCGCACCGGCTCGACCGGCTGGTCACCGACCTGCTCGACCTGGCCCGGCTGGGCGCGGACGACTTCCGGGTCGACCTCGCCCCGGTCGACCTGACCGAACTGGTGTCGTCCGCCGCCGAGGTGTGGCGGGCGCGGTGCGCGGCGAAGGGGGTCGAGTTCCGGCTGGAGCTGCCCGCCGAGCCGACCATGCGGACGACCGACCCCCGGCGGTTGCGGCAGGTGCTGGACGGGCTGCTGGAGAACGCCCTGCGCCTCACGCCCGCCGGTCGGCCGGTGGTGCTGGCGCTGCACGACGTGCTCCAGGTGCGCGACGGCGGACCGGGGCTGTCCGAAGAGGACTACCGGGTCGCTTTCCAGAAGGGCGCGTTGCACGCGAAGTACGAGCGCTCTCGCCCTGTCGGCACGGGCGTCGGGCTGGCGCTGGTGCACGGCCTGGTGACCCGGTTGGGCGGCACGATCGAGGCCGGTCCCGCGCCCGAGGGCGGCGCGGCCTTCACGGTGAGGTTGCCGCATGGGTGAGCTGGAGGCCCGGTGGCACGAGGCGGTCCGGGTGCTGGGCGGCGCGAACGGGCCCGGGGACCTCGTCGAGCGGTACGCCGAACCGCACCGCGGCTACCACAACGCCGACCACGTGCTGGCGGTCGTGCGTGACGTGGACGCGTTGGCCTTCGACCGCACGGCCCGCGAGCGCGCTGTGCTCACGCTCGCCGCACTGGCGCACGACGTGATCTACGACGGCGAGCCGGGCGAGGACGAGCGGCGCAGCGCCGAGTGGGTCCGCGACCGGCTCGCCGGACTGCCCGAGGCGGACGAGGTGGCCCACCTGGTGCTGGCCACCGCCGACCACGCCTCGGACGACCCGCTGACGTGCCTGCTCCTGGACGCCGACCTGGCCGTCCTCGGCTCGGACCCGGCCGCCTACGAGCGCTACCGCACGGCCGTGCGCGCCGAGTACGCGCACGTGCCGGAGGACGCGTGGCGGGTCGGCCGGGCGACCGTGCTGCGGTCGTTGGCCGGGCGCGACCCGCTCTACGTCACGCCCCGCGCGCGCGAGCGCTGGGAGGAGCGCGCCAAGGCCAACCTCGCGGCCGAGCTCAGCTCGCTCGGTGACCCGCCATGAGCACGTCGTAGGTCGGGAACGCCTTGGCGATCTCGCTGCCGGTGAAGTTGCCGACCCAACCGTCGTCGTCGTGGAAGAACCGGATCGACACGTAGTCGGGCCGGGTGCCCATGTCGAACCAGTGCGTGGTGTTCGCGGGCACGCTCAGCAGGTCGCCCGCCTCGCACAGCACCGCGTACACGCGCTCCTTCACGTGCAGGTAGAACACGCCGGAGCCACGCGCGAAGAACCGGTCCTCGTCGTCGTCGTGGGTGTGCTCGGCCAGGAACTTCAGCCGCGCCTGCCCCGCCGCCGCCAGCCACTCCGGGTCGTCGGACGGGGTCATCTCCATCGCGTCGACCAGGACGTACCCCTCGGTCTCGGTCACCCGGGCGACCTGCTCGGCGTACACCTCCAGGGCGTTCTCGCTGGTCACGCCCGGGACGACCGGCCACTGCTCGTAGCGGACGCCCAGCTGCTTGAGCTCCACCTCGATCTCGGCGGGGTCGGCGGTGCGCACCAGAGGGGTCTCGGGGTCGGTGTCCGACCACACGGTCAGCAACGTCATCGCGCCTACCTCCTGTGGGTTTCGGCCTTGAAGCGCAACAGCCACTCCAAGCACTCCAGCCGGTGCCGCGCCTGGTAGAGGTCGTCACCCCACACGTACACCCCGTGGCGGGCCACGAGCAAGGCGGGGACGTCCGCGCGGAACCCGGCCTCGAACGCGTCGCCGAGCACGCGCATGTCCTGGCTGTTGGGCACCACGGGGATGACGACGGACTCGTGCGCCTGCCGGCCGAAGCCCTTGAGCATCTCCAGGTCGCGCAGCTCGACGCCGTCGGGCCAGAACTCGGCCGCGACGACGGTCGCGAGCGCGTGCACGTGGACCACCGCGCCCGCCCCGGACACCGCCGCGATCCGCCCGTGCAGGCCCGCTTCGGCCGACGGCACGCGCACCGGGTCGTCCGTGCTGCCCTCGGCGTCGACGAGCACGACGTCGTCGGGCGTCAGCTCGCCCTTGTCCTTGCCGCTGACCGTGACCGCGAGGCGCAGCGGGTCGCGGTCCACGACCACCGAGAGGTTGCCGGACGTGCCGCGCATCCAGCCCATCGCGGTGTACCGGGCGCACTCGGCGGCCAGGGCCTCGCCCGGCGTCACAGCGCCTGGACCGTCTGGTGCGGGCTGAAGTCCGCGTCGCCGTACGGCTCGCCGGGGCGTGCGACGCCGACCGTCCGCCACCCGGCTTCGGCGGCGGCGTGCAGCTCGGCGGGGACGTCGGAGTAGAACGTGATGTCGGTCGAGCCGAGCACCGAGGCGATCTTGAGGTACGAGGTGGCCTCGCGCTTCGGGCCCGCGTTCACGGTGTCGAAGTGGTGCTCGAACAACGGGGTCAGGTCGCCGTCGGTGGTGTGCGCGAAGAACGCCACCTGACCGGCCACCGAGCCCGACGAGAACACGGCCAGCCTGACGCCGTCGGCGTGCCACCGGCGCAGGGCGGGCACGACGTCCGGGAAGAACTCGGCCACCAGGTCGCCCTCGGCGTAACCGCGCTGCCAGATCAGGCCCTGCAACGTCTTGAGCGGCGTGACCTTCTGATCGGCGTCCATCCAGCCGTGCAGCACGCGCACCAGCTCGTCCGTGCCACCGTCCACACCGGACAGCTCGCGGATCTGCGCCACGGCCTCGGCCACGGCCGGGTCGTCGCCGTGCTCGTCGATCCACGGCCCCAACCGCGGCCGGGCGTAGTCGTACAGCGTGACCAGGACCTGGTCGGTGGCGCTGAGCGTGCCTTCGATGTCCAGCACGACCCACTCAGTCATGAACGTCCCCAACGTAGTAATCGGTCAAACCGTCCGGAGCGTACGCACCGCGGTCGGTCACCACCTTCGTGACGAACCGCGGCGGGGTGACGTCGAAGGCCGGGTACAGGCCCCGCGCCCGGTCCGTGGCCGTGCGGCGGCCCAGGGTGTGCAGCACCTCGTCGCCGGGCCGGTACTCGATCGGCACGTCGGCGGCGGTCGGCGCCTGCCGGTCCGGAGCCTGGACCATGGCCAGGAACGGCACGTCGAACGCGTGCGCGGCGACGGCGAGGCCGAGCGTGCCCACCTTGTTGACCACGTGGCCGTCCATGGTGACGCGGTCGGCGGCGGTCAGCAGCACGTCCACGTCGCCGGTCGACAGGACGGCCGCGCCCATGCCGTCGGTGATCAGGGTCGTGTCGACGCCCATCTCCCCCAGCGTCTCGGCGGTCAGGCGCGCGCCCTGGAGGTACGGGCGGGTCTCGGTGCAGACGAACCGCAAACGCTTGCCCCTCGCCTGAGCAGCGGCGACGGTCTCGGTCAGGTAGAGGTCGGCCCAGCAGTGCGTGAGGACCGCGCCCTCGTCCGGCAGCAGTTCGGCGGTGTGCTCGCCGAGGCTGCGGCTGCGGCTGCGGTAGCGCTCGTCCCCCGCCTCCGCGCCTGCCAGCGCGCCGGCTTCGAGGTCGTCGGAAGCGTCGACGCCCGCCAGCACGGCGGCCACGGCCTTGCGCAGGTGGTTGTTGGTGCGGCGGGTGGCGATCAGGAGCTGCCCGGCCTGGTCGAGGTAGGCGCGGGCCTGGTCGCGGGGCAGGTCGCGGGCCTCGCGGGCGGCCAGCACCATGCCCCACAGCGCGGCGAAGTACGGGCCGGAGGACTGGGTGACCATGTCCTCGATGGCCTTCGCGACCTCGGCGACCGTGCCGCAGCGCACCCACGTCTTCTCGAACGGGAAGTTGCGCCGGTCCAGCACGTGCACGCCGTCGTCCTCGAGGCGCACGCTGCGCGCGAGCAGCGGCTCCATCAGCTGTACCCGGTGAACGGGGCGTGCTCGCCGGTGAGGTGGTACGCGCCGACCTCGCGAGCCTTGTACGACACCGGGTCGTGCAGGGTGAGCGTGCGGGCGTTGCGCCAGAACCGGTCGAAGGCGTACCCGGCGGCGGTGGCCCGCGCGCCGCACAGCTCGAACACCCGGCTGGTGGTCTGGTTGGCGACCTTGGTGGCGACGACCTTGGCCGACGAGATGGCGGCGGCGGTCTCGGCGCGCTCGTTGCGGGTCAGCTCCGCGCCGCGCCGGGAGGCCTGGTCGAGCTTGGCCGAGGCGTGGTCGGTGAGGAACCCGGCGGCCTGCGCGTCGGCGACCAGCTCGCCGTACGTGCCCAGGATGTACGGGTCGGCAGTGGCCTTGTCGACGCCGCTGAGGAACCACGGGCGGGTGGTCGTGCGGGTGTACTGGGCGGCCTCGG
The DNA here is from genome assembly GCA_040689555.1 of Actinosynnema sp. NPDC051121. GTDB lineage: Bacteria > Actinomycetota > Actinomycetes > Mycobacteriales > Pseudonocardiaceae > Actinosynnema. The sequence continues at coordinate 30,065 of JBFBCZ010000041.1, forward strand.
CCAGCGCGCCCTCGGCCATCGCCACGTAGAGCTGGGCCAGCACGAGCTGGAAGCCGAGCGCGGCCAGCGACAGGCGCGGGCTGCTCTCGTCGTGGACGCCCAGGACCTGGTCGGACGGCACGTGCACGTGGTCGAACACCACGCCGCCGCTGGCGGTGAGGCGTTGGCCGATGTTGTCCCAGTCGCCGGCGTAGGTGATGCCGTCGGCCTTGGCGTCGAGGGTGAAGGTGATCTTGTCGCCGGTCTCGGCGTGGGTGGCGCTGACCACGAGCCGGTCGGCCACCGACGCGCCGGTGGCGAACGTCTTGCGGCCCGTGACCTCGAACCCGCCGTCGACCGGCCGCAGTTCCAGGGCGGCGTCGAGAGGGTTGCTGACCCCTGCCCAAAAGACGTTCTCGCCCGGCCGGTGGTTCGGGTTGTCGAAGAGGCCGCTGCGCCAGACCTGGAGGTAGTGGTAGCCGAGGAGGTGCCCGACGTTGGCGTCCGCCGCGCCGACGACCCGCGTCACGGCCTGCTGCGTCGCCCAGTCGTCGATCTTCAGCAACCCGGACCGCCGCAACGCCGCCACCTCGGCCGACGGCTCCGCACCGCGCCGATCCCGCTCCGCCGCGTCGACCCGCAGCGCCGCGGCCAGCTCCTCGGCGACGGTCAGCCACTTCTGCCGACCATCGGTGCTCGTCATGCCCAGCCTCCTGCCGTCTGCGTCCCAGCAGGCGAGCCTAATCGCCGGCGCGGGCCGTGGGCTGAGCGTTCCGCCACATGGGAGGCCGGGGGTCAGCGCGCGACGTACGTGCCGTGCCCGACCAGGCCGAGCGCCCGCATCGAGCCGCGCAGGTCGACCGCCGCCGAGGGGAAGCCCTCGACGTGCGCCGCCCACGTGCGCCGGTCCTGGGCGAGCGCCTTCAGGTACCGCACGCACAGCGACGCCGGGATGGCCTCGCAGCGCTTGCGCGCGGCACGCAGGGCGATCTCCATCCGCAGCGCCTCGTCGTCACGCCGTCCCCGTGACTCGATGCGGCCGAGGATGCTGTCGATCAGGGCCATCCGGCCGAGCAGGAACTCCGTCCAGTAACCCTCGTCCGCCGCCGCCTCGAAGCCCCCGTCGTCGTCCAGCAGCGCGAACACGCCCTCGGCGAGGCAGTCGCCGAACTCCTCCATCTGCGCGCGCAGCTCGTTGGCGAACGGGTCGTACGGCTTCTGCTTCACCTCGCCGGTGATCGCCGACCGGCGCAGGCCCGCGTCGTCCAGCAGGAAGAACCAGTCCTCGTTGTAGATCGTGGGGAAGAACGAGGTCATCGACTCGCGGCCGATCACCAGCGCGCCGCCGCCGATGAACGTGCCCTGCTCGCCGCCGGTCTCGCGGTGCGCGTGGCAGACCACGGAGTTGTCCGGGAAGCCGCCCACCTTCAGCCCGACGGCCCCGTAGCCCTGCGAGACCAGCCCGGCGGCGGCGTCGAGGTCCGACGGCGTCGGCACGGAGATGTCGTCGTCCAGGAACGCCACCCGCTCCCAGCCGACCACCCGGGACACGAGCAGGCCGAGGTTGCGCTTGAAGCTGGTGTCGGTGTGCCGCACGAACTCGGTGGGGCTCAGGACCTTCGCGGTCGCCGACAGGCGGGGCATCAGCGAGGTGGGCAACGCGGTCACGTCGACCACGAGCATCTCGATACCCCTGGTGCGGGCCAGTTTCGCGGCCCGGTCGGGCGCGGCGGCGCCGCTGGTCAGCACGACCAGGGGCCGGCCGAGCGCGGCGGCGACGTCGGCGGCCGTGCCGAGGTAGCTCCACGGGCGGTTGGTCGGCACGATGATCGCGTCGACCTCGCCCCGGGGGCAGTCCCGGACCTCCACTGTGGTCAGCAGCTTGCCGTGCGAGGCGTGGTGCTCCACGAGCGCAGGAGCGGTGGCGTTCAACCCGGGCCCTCCGGCCATTCGACGAGGCGGGATTCGGGCAGGTTCCAGTCCGGCGTCACGACCTGGCCGTTCACCACCTGCACCCTCGTGAGGACGCTGTAGGCGTTCGTGCCCGCGAAGCGGGTCTCCAGGTAGGCCGCGTTGCGGTCGCGGAACCTGCTGTCCGTCAGAGCCCGCACGACACCGAGGGTGCCCCTGCCGTACTGGCCGTTGCAGATCGTCACCGTTCGCTTGTGGTTGAACGGGTTCGTGCCGCGGTAGAAGTGGCCGACGTCCTCCAAGAGGCCGCCGTGCCTGCCGAGCTTGGGCGCGTAGAGGCGTTCCTCGCCGGTCCGCGCGCGCACCACGAACCCGCCGGCTTCGGCTTCGTCGTGCCGGGCGACCTGGCTGATCGGGAGGTCGACCCGGTCGAGCAGCTCGCGCGTGACGAGGTTCCAGTCGACGCCGCCGAGCAGCACGAGGTGCGTGGTGTAGTCGTCGGGCGCCAGGTCGGAGGCGATGCGGAAGTTGACCTGGCTGCGGGGGTTGAGGGCGCGGATGTGGCCGTGCAGCTCGATCAGGGCGTCGAGGTCGGCGTAGGTGTAGAGCTCGACGTAGTCCGGCTGCGTGGGGTCGGAGTAGGGCATCCTGGCCCGCATGTCGGCCGGGAGCTGGGCGACGACGATGGTGATGTCGTGCCGGTCGTGGAAGTACCAGAAGCCGCGGTCGGGGTTGTGGGCCGGCGTCGCGGCGTCCTCGCTCTCGACGGCGGCGCGCAGGTCGGACAGCTCGCGCAGCAGCTCCTCGCGGTGGCGCAGCTCGTCGGGGGTCAGCTCCTCGACCGGGATCAGCCGGTAGGGGCGGGACGCGACCGAGCGCCTGGTGGCGAAGAACGTGGCGTAGGCGGCGAGGCGGTGCAGCGGCGGCGTCTTGGGCTTGCCGCGGCTCTCCCACGACGACAGCAGCGGCACGCTGGCGGGCTTCTCGGCGCTGAACGCCCGGGCAAGATCACTCTGGGTGATCGTCACGTCGGGCCACCGCTCCTCCCGCAGCGCCCGGAGGCGGTGCGACAGCGAGCGGGGGTCTTCGGCAACGACCACGTCCGTGCGCCCTTCAGTGAACTTCAGCGTGGTAGCTGAAGCGTGAAACATACACGATCGCGGAGAAAGAGCACGACTCCATACCCCCATAAGGACCTTGTCAGTGGAGTACACCTGCACTTACTCTCAGGTTACTGAGGTTCAGTCAACTTCAGTGAGTCGAGGTGAAGTCCACCCAGGAAGCCATCCGGGGGTCGTCATGAACATGCTCACCGCGTTAGCCCAATCCTCCGAGACCACCGAGTGGACGCCGCTCGTGGTGGTGCTCATGATCGGCGCGATGGCGCTGGTCATGGGCCTGGCCAAGCTCCTGCGCCGAGTGCTCGGCATGCTCACCCGGGTCCTGCTGTCGGCGGGCGCGGCGATGACCGGGATCGCCACGATGCTCGCCCTCTGCACGATGTTGACCACCGTCCTGCTGGTCTACGCGCGCTGAACCTCACCGTGCGGCCCACCCCCTTCGACTACGGTATGCGGGCCCGCATCGAAGGGGGAGTCGCACGATGGACCTGTCGCGCAGATCGTTCTCAGGGGGAACCGCCCTCGCCGCGCCGGCGACCGCGCACCCCGGGACGTCCGCCGCGTCGGCCCGGACGCCGCGTCCACACCGGCCGTCCACACCGCACCTGCTGGAAGCCGAGCAGCTGGTCGGCTACCTGTCGTTGCCGACGTGCCCGTTGGCGAACAACACCTACAAGGAGCCGGATCAGCCGAACGTGGTCCGGTGGGGCTCGCCCGGTGACGCGTCCGGGTGGGTCAACCAGAGCCAGTGCGCGTCGTTCCTGACCGCCGTGCTGAGGCGCACGTACCGGTGGGCGACTTCGGGGTTCTTCAGCACCCACTTCGGGGTGGCGAGCCCGTTCGCGCGGGACTACCGGGCGGCGTTCGCGGAGCGGGAGCTACCGCACTTCGAGCGCGTCACCAGGGTGGCGGACCTTCGACCGGGTGACCTGATCGCCATCGACTACCGCAACGACCAGGACACCAACACCGGTCACGTGGTGATGGTGCGTTCGGTGAAGGGTGTGTACCGGGCGCCGAACCGCGGGCTGAACTTCGCCGGTGAGACGCAGTACGCGGTGGAGGTCGTGGACTGCACGTCCGAGCCGCACGGCGTGTACGGGGTGGGCAACTACTTCCGGTTCCCGGACAACCGGATCTTCAACGCCACCGCGTGGACCGACGGTGCCGGGTACGGGCACATGATGTTCTACGCATCCGACGCGACCGGCGAGTTCAGCCGGTACCGGTGGAGCGTGAACACGGCGTCCGCGGGGACGTTCGCGGTGGCGGAACGGCCGGTCGCGGCGGCCCGCGTCACGTTCTGAGCGTTGAACTCAGGGGTCCTGAACGTAGGACACGCGCGTTCTGAACGTAGGACACGCGCGGTCTGGAGGTAGGACACGCGGGTTAGGGCAGGGGGAGTTTGGAGAGTTCGATGCGGGAGGTCACGCCCAGTTTCGGGTAGGCCTTGTAGAGGTGGTAGCCGACGGTGCGGGGGCTCAGGAAGAGCTGGGCGCCGATGTCGCGGTTGCTCAGGCCGTCGGCGGCCAGGCGGACGACCTGGAGTTCCTGCGGGGTGAGGGCGCTCAGCGGGTCGGGGCCGGGTGCGGGGCGGCTCTCGCCGGTGGCGCGCAGTTCGGTGCGGGCGCGGGCGGCCCACGGGGTCGCGCCGAGCCGTTCGAACAGGTCCAGGGCGGCCCGCAGGTGGGTGCGGGCGTCGGCCTTGCGGCGGGCCCGGCGCAGCCACTCCCCGTACAGCAGCTCGGTGCGGGCGCGTTCGAACGGGCGGGTCTCGTGCGCGCGGTGCAGCTCGACGGCGTCCGCGTACGCCCGCTCGTCGTCGGTGAGCAGGGCGCGGCACCGCGCGGCGACGGCACGGGCCCACGGTTGGCCGGTGCTCGACGCCCACTGGTCGTACCAGGCGGCGGCGTTCTCGGCGAACCCGTGCCGGCCCAGCCGCGCGGACGCCTCGACCAGGTCGGGCAGGCTGGAGATCGCGTAGAGGCGGTGCACGCCTGCGGCCACGTCGGCGAGGCGGTCGAGCACGGCTTCGTGGCGGCCCAGGCCCAGGTCGAGCAGCGCCAGCGCGCACGCGGCCCGCACGGATTTGGGCGCGCCGCCGGTCATCGTCGCCACCAGCTCCGCGCACCGCGCCTCGTCGCCTTCGACGGCGGCCAGTTCGGCGAGCACGCTGGACAGGAAGCCGACGCTGAACCGCTGGCCGATGTCCTCCGCGATCCGCAGCCCTTCCTCCGCAGTGGCCCGCGCGTCGCGGTGCTGCCCCAGGTGGAGACGGCCTCGGGCCAGGTAGGCGAGGGCCCGGGGCAGCACGCCGAGCGCGCCCTGGGCGCGGGACCGGCGTTCCAGGTCGAACGCCCACTTGTAGGCGGCCTGGTCGTCGCCCAGGACGAGGTGCCACCAGGCGGTGACGGCGTTGTCCGGGCCGCCGACGTACCGGGCGCCGGGGAGCCTGCGCAACGCGGCCATGCCGCCGGGGACGTCGTCGCCCTCCAGACCCCTGGCGGCCTCGACCACGGCACGGGTGTCGTCCGCGCCCGGCAGGTCCTCCGCGCGAGCCCCGATGTCCTCCAGCAGGTCGAAGTCGCGGCCCACCCACGCGTTGACGGCGGCGTTGAACAGCAGCTCCCCCGCCAGCTCGCGATCGGTGTGCACGGCGCACGCGACGGCACGGGCGAGCTGCGCCGCGGCCTGCGCGGACCGTCCCTGCTCGCCGGCGAGCCTGGCCTGGACGCGGGCCACGCGGGCGCCGTCGGCCACGTCGGTGACGAGGTCCCACGCCTGGTCGGCGAGCGCGACGGCGCGGTCGAACTGGCCCGCCGCGCCGGCCGCGCCCGCTGCCGCCGCCAGCCGGTGGCCGCGTTCGACGGGGTCGGGGGTGAGTTCGGCGGCACGGTGGTAGGCGGAGGCCACGGCGAGGTAGCCGCCCCGGTCGCGGGCCTCCTCGGCGGTGCGGGCGAGGGCTCGGGCGACCTCCTCGTCGGGCGCGGTGGTGGCGGCGGCCAGGTGCCAGGCGCTGCGGTGGGCGTCGTCCAGCACTCGGGCCAGCGCTTCGGACAGTGCTCTGTGGACGGCGAGGCGGTGCTTGAGCGGCGCGCTCCGGTAGGCGGCGGCGCGGATGAGCGGGTGGCGGAAGGTCAGCCTGCCGTCGTCGGAGCGCAGGAGCTGGCGCTGTTCGGCGACTTCGAGGTCGTCCACGGACGCGCCGAGCAGCTTCGCGGCGGTGAAGACCACGCCCGGGTCGCCGGTGTCGTCGGCGGCGGCGACCAGCAGGAGGGTGCGGGTGCGTTCGGGGAGCGTGCCGATGCGGTCGGCGAACGTCTGCTGGATGCGGCTGTGGGTGGGCAGGGCGGCGACGCGGTAGGCGTGGGCGGCGGGCAGGTGGCCTTCGCGCTGGGCGGCGGGGAGTTCGAGCAGCGCCAACGGGTTGCCGCGCGCTTCGGCGGCGATCTGGTCGCGGACGTAGCGCGGCAGGTCGGCCGCGTGCTCTGCGAGGAGGGCGGCGGCGTGCTCGGGCGCCAGGCCGGTGAGGCGCAGCTCGGGCAGGCCGGGCGCGGGGAACGGCGGCGCGTGCAGGTCGCGGGCGGCGAAGAGCATCGCGATGCCCTCGGCCTGGAGGCGGCGGGCGGCGAAGACGAGGGCGTGCGCGGAGCCCTGGTCCAGCCAGTGGGCGTCGTCGACCAGGCAGAGGACGGGTCCGTCGTCGGCGAGGTCGGCCAGCAGGGTGAGCACGGCCAGGCCGACGAGGTGGTGGTCGCCGCCGTCGGGCGGGGCCAGGCCCAGGGCGGCGCGCAGCGCGGTCGCCTGGTTGGGCGGCAGGGCGGCGACGCGGTCCACGACCGGGCCGAGGAGCAGGTTCAGCCCGGCGAACGGCACGACGGACTCGGACTCCACCGCGGTGCCGCGCAGGACCCGGAACCCCGGTCGCGCGGCGGCGTGGTCCAGCAGGGCCGACTTGCCGATGCCCGCCTCGCCGCGCACCACGAGCACGCCGCTGCGGCCGGCGCGCGCGGTGGACAGGAGCCCGTCCACCGCGGCCAGTTCGGCGGACCTCCCGTGCAGCATGTCCACGACCCTAGCCGGCGTCCGGGAGCAGGACGACCTTGCCGACCGTGTGCCTGCTCTCCACCGCCTCGTGCGCCCGCGCGGCGTCGGCCAGCGGGAACGCCTGCACGAACGGGGTCAGGCGGCCGTCCGCCGCGGCGGCCAACGCCCGTGCCTCCAAGGCGCGCAGGCCACCCGACCGCTTGGCCACCTGCGGTCCGACCGCGACCGTCGCGGTCAGCGCGCGGGCGAACAGGTCCTCCGAGGTCAGGCGCACCAGCTCGCCCGACGACGAGCCGAACAGGACCACCCGACCGCCCGGCGCGAGCAGGTCGACCGCGCCCCGGCCCAGCTCACCGCCGACGCCGTCAACACCGCCGTCACCTCCCGTCCCCCCAGCCGGTCGACCACCCGCCGCTGCCAGCCGTCCTCCAGGTAGTCGACGGCGATCGCCGCGCCCGCGCGCAGCACCGCCCGCCGCTTCTCGCCGCACCCGACCAGGCCCACGACCAGCGCGCCTGCCCGTGACGCCGCCTGCACCAGCATCGTCCCGACCCCGCCGGCGGCGGCGGTCACGACCACCACGTCGTCCGGCTCCGGCGCCGCCGCGTCCACCACCCCCAACGCGGTGCTGCCGGTGCAGATCACCGCCACGGCGGCCGGGAAGTCCAGCCCGGCCGGGATCACGTGCACCGCGCCGACCTCGCGCACCGCCAGCTCGGCGTAACCGCCGCCGGCCAGCCCGAGCTGCGTCACCACCCGCTCCCCCAGCCACGCCGGGTCGACGCCCGGTCCGACCGCGTCCACCACCCCGGCCACCTCGGACCCCGGCACGGTGGGCAGCTCCGGCAGCGGCACCCACTCCGCGCGCCCGTGCCCGATCAGCACGTCCACCAGGTGCACGCCCGCCGCGCGCACCGCGATCCGCACCTGGCCGGGTCCCGGCACCGGGTCCTCGACCTCCTCGCACCGCACGGCCGAGCCGAACGCGTGCAGCCGCACGGCTCTCACGTCAGGCCCCGTAAGGCCGCTTGGCGCGTGCTTCCTTGAGCGCCGTGCCCCACCAGACGAGCTGGTCGAGCACGGTCGTGGCGGCCTTGTCCACCTCATCGGCCTCGACGGGGTTCCCGGTCTCGTCGAACCGCGACCACGCGCCGTGGAAGCTGACGGTGTCCCGCACGGTCACGGCGTGCAGCTCGGCGAAGACCTGCCGCAACTGCTCGACCGCCCGCAACCCGCCGCCGACGCCGCCGTAGGACACGAAGCCGACCGGCTTGGCCTGCCACTCGGTGTAGTGCCAGTCGATGGCGCTCTTCAGCGGCGCGGGGAAGCTGTGGTTGTACTCGGGCGTGATGACGACGAACGCGTCCGCGTCACGCAGGCGCGGCGAGACCAGCGCGACCTCCGGGGCCGGGTCTTCGCCGAACGCGTGCAGCCGGTCCGGCAGGTCCAGGTCGTCCAGGTCGAGCACGTCCACGCTCAGGTCGTCGCGCTGCTTGGCCCGGTCGGCGAACCAGTTCGCCACGACCGGCGCGAACCGACCGCGCCGCGTGCTGCCGACGATGATCGCGAGCTTGATCACGGGTGTTCCTCCCTCGGTGTGTGGCACCGACGCTAGGAGCGGGAGGAGGGGCCGAGCATCTGTCACGTGACTGGTCGTCCGGGACCGCCGGTGGTCAGTCGTCGGCGACTTCGCGCCGGTGACGTCCCTCGGTCGCCGGGCCGAGTCGCGGTCGGCCGCCGTCGGCGTACAGCGGCATCTCCTGCTTCAGCGCGTCGAGCACGGCACGCGGGTCCTTGAGCAGGTCCGGGTTGCGCGAGAGGTGCTTGACCTGCTCCTCGGTGAGCACCTTGGAGACGATGACGCCGTCCACCTTGACCACGATGATGGAGCTGATCTGGATCACGGCCGTCTCGGTGCCGCCGAGCGCCTCGATCAACCGCCCGACCGCGTTCGCTTCGCGTTCGTCGTTCTGCGAGCGCACCTGGAGGATCGCGTGCAGCTCGGCGGCGCGCTCGGCCCTGGCGGCGAGGTCGGCCAGCTTCTCCCTCGCGCCCGGGCGGAACACCAGGCCGAGCCGCTGGAACCACGAGCCGAGCTCCGGCTCGCCGAGGTGCAGCGCGGTGAAGCCGTAGACCTCCCCGAGCTCGGCCAAGGCCTCGAGGATCGGCCGCGGGTCGTCTGCGGAGATGTAGATCGACCCGGTGTCGTCCGGGGGCTGCGGAGCCGCGTTCGGCTTGGCCCTGGAGAAGCGCCTGCCGGGTCTCGACCAGGCTCGCGGGGCACGGTGGCGCCTGCGCCGGCGCTGCCGGCTGAGCCTGGCGCGGCCCGCGGGCGGCAGGTACACCGGGTGGTCCAGGTCCTCGTCGCTGCGCTCGTCGCCGTCGCCCACGTCGCCACCTCGTGTCCGGGATCTCGACCGTAGCGTGATCGGGATCTCGGCGGACCGCACAAGTGCGCGTCGCACGACCGGTCACGTGACGGATTCGGGTGGGCCGGTGCGCTCGTAGGTTCGCTGCCATGACGCAGGACGTGCAGGTCAGGACGCGGTGGGCGCCGGTGGTGGCGTTGGCGCTGGCCATGTTGGTGGTCACCACCGAGATGACGGTGGCGGCCGTGGTGCTGCCCGGTCTGGGTGGCGACTTGGATGTCGGACCGGCGGCGACGGCGTGGGTGTTGTTGGCCTACACGCTGCCCATGGCGGCGATCGCGATCCCGGTCGGGCGGTGGGTGGACCGCGCGGACGTGCGGTGGGCGTTCCTGCTGGCGCTCGTGGTCGTCGCGGTGGCGAGCGTGGTCACGGCGGTCGCGACCGCGTTCTGGGTGCTGCTGGTGGGACGGGTGCTGCAAGGCGTGGCCGGGTCGTTGGTGCTGGCCGGGTACATGCCGATCGTGGTGGCGGCGGTGCGGCCGGAGCGGCGCGGGCGGGCGATCGGGTACGTCGTCACGATCATGACGATCGGCGGGATGGCGGGCGCGCCGCTGGGCGGGCTGGTGGCGGGCGCGTTCGGGTGGCGGTCGGTGTTCCTGATGAAGCTGCCGGTGGTGGCGGTCGCGTTGTGGCTGGGGTGGCGGTCGTTGCGGGGTGACGGGCGCGGGCTGCCGGCGCCGGACCGGGGGTTGGTGCTGGAGGCGGCGCTGCTGGGCGGCGCGATCACGGCGGTGCTGCTGGCGTTCGAAAACCTGGCGTGGCTGGTCGTGGTCGGGGTGGCGTTGGCGGTGTGGTGGGGGCGGCTGCCCGCGTCACGGCCGGTGCTCGGGTTGGTGCGGCGGCGGTTGTTCGGGTTGCCGCTGCTGGCGCTCACGCTGGTGTCGACGCTGGCCGGGGTGACGTTCTTCCTGGTGCCCTACCACGTGACGGACGTGCTGGGCGGCTCGCCGGAGGACGTCGGGGTGGCGCTGCTGGTGTTCGTGGCGGGCGTGGCGGCGCTGGCGCTGGTGTCCGGTTCGCTGACCGACCGGTACGGGCCGTGGCTGGTGGCGACGGGCGGCTCGGTGGTGAGCGCGGTCGGGTTGGGGCTGCTGCTGATCCCGGTGACGTCGTTGGCCGACCTGTGCGGGCGGCTGGCCGTGCTCGGCGTGGGGCAGGGCTTGTTCAACACGGCGATGAACACGCTGGTCATGGCCGGTGCGCCGGACGGGATGGAGGGCGCGGCGGGCGGCTTGAGCGCCACCGCGCGGATGGTCGGCGCGACCGTGGGACCGGCGGTGGCGGCGTTGGCGGCGGGACTGGCGGGCAGCGGCGCGGCCGGGTTCCGCACGGGTGTGGCGGTGTTGACGGCGGTGGCGGTGGCGGCGGTCGTGGCGCTGGCGTCCGGCAGGCCGCGCTAGGCCATCAGGGCTGGTCCAGCAGGGCCGCCATGTCGTCGGCGTCCTCGGAGCGGCCCTGGGCGCGGAACAGGGTCAGGGCTCGTTGCCGGGCTTCACGCGCTTCCTCGTGCCGGCCCACGGCGGCGAGCACGTCGCCGAAGTGGCGCAGCACGCTGGCCTCCTCGTAGGAGTTGTCCAACTGCCGGTAGAGCTTCAACGCGTGCCGGTAGTGCTCGACGGCGTCGGCGTCACGGCCGTGGTGGTAGGCGATGTAGCCGAGACTGTCCGAAGTGGCCGCTTCACCGTCGACGTGACCGAGTTCCACGTTGAGCGCCAACGCTTCCCGGCAGTGCGCCTCGGCTCCGACGTAGTCGCCGAGCCGTGCCATCCGGTAGCCGACGTCGTTGAGCGCCTCGGCGATGCGGACCGGGATGCCGAGCGCGCGGAACCGCTCCAACTGCGCCTGCGCGTGCGTCAACGCCCCGGCGACGTCACCCCGGCGTTCCATCGCCCACGCCATGGCGCGGTGCGCGGCGGCCTTGCCGTAGTCGTCCTCCACCAGCTCCAGCGCCTGGCGCAGGTGGTGGTCGCCCTCGTCGTAACGGCCCACGTCGGTCAGCGCCATGCCGAGGAACTTGTGCGCCGACACCTGCTTGAACCGGTCCTGGAGGGCGTCGGCGGCGGTCAGCGCGGCCTGCCAGACCTCGATGTCCTCGGCCGCGTGGCCGCGACGCAGGTGGTAGTTCGTCAGCGCCCACGCCAGGTGCCAGGCGACGTCGTGCCAGCGGTGCGCGCCGGCCAGGCGTTGGGCGGCCAGCAGCGACTCGTACTCGGCGTCGAACCAGTCCATCGCGGCGGAGACGTCGGCCAGCGGGGCCGGGTCGCCGTCCGGGGCGGTGATCGGCGGGCGGTGCGGCTCGATGAGCCGGTCGCCGTCGTGCGCGGTGGCGGCGAAGTAGCCGACGAACGCCCGGAGGTTGGCGTCGGCGCGCGCGGGCGCGACCTCGGCGGCGTAGAGGCGGACGAGGTCGTGCATCCGGTAGCGGCCGACCCGGTGCTGCTGCACGAGGTGGGCGGCCTCCAGTTCGCGCAGCAGCCGGCGCGTGTCGGCGCGGCCGGTCAGCGCGGTGATCGCCTTCAGGCCCAGGTCCGGCGCGGAGGTCAGGCCGATCAGCCCGAACAGCTCCTTCGCCTCGGCGCTCAGCACCCGTAACGAGCAGGCGAACACCGTGCGCAGGTCGGCGCTGAGGTCGTCCAGCGCGTCGAGCCGCTGCTCCTTCAGCTCCTCGGTCAGCGCGGACAGCGGCAGGTCCGGCTGCGTCACGGCACGGGCCGCGATGATGCTCAGCGCCAGCGGCAGGCCGCCGCAGAGCTCCAGCAGCTCGCGGGTGACGTCCGGTTCCGCCTCGACCCGGGCCGCGCCGAGGCGGGCGGTGAGGAACGTGCGGGACTCGTGCTCGTCCAGGACGTCCAGCACGACCGAGCGCGCGCCGTGGGCGGTGAGCAGGCCCAGGAGCTGCAACCGGCTGGTGATCAGGACCGTGCAGCGCGCGCCGCCGGGCAGGAGCGGGGTGACCTGGGTGGTGTCGCGGGCGTTGTCCAGGACGACGAGCACCCGCTTGTCCGCGAGCAGGCTGCGGTAGAGGGCGGCCTGGGCGTCGAGGTCGGCGGGCGGGTCGCCGACGCCGAGGGCTTCGAGGAACCCGCGCAGCGCGTTCTGGGGCGTGACGGGGTCGCCGGCCGGGTCGAAGCCGCGCAGGTTGACGTAGAGCTGGCCGTCCGGGAAGTCGTCCGCGTGCTGGTGCGCCCAGTGCAGGGCCAGCGCGGTCTTGCCGATGCCGCCCGCGCCGCCGATCGCCGTGATCACGACGGTGGACGACGGCTCGGCGAGCTCGGCGATCTCCTTCTCCCGGCCGGTGAACCAGCGTTGCGGCGCGGGTAGCTGGCGCGGCACGGCCTTCGTGGTGTCCGAGGGCTGCTGACCCAGAAGTCGCAGGTAGAGGTCTTGCAGCGGCTTGCCGGGGTCGGTGCCCAGCTCGTCGGCGAGGGTGCGGCGCAACGCGTCGTAGTGCTGCAACGCCTCCGAGGACCGGCCGCTGCGGTGCAGGGCGAGCACGAGCTGGCCGGCGAGCCGCTCGTCCAGCGGGTGCGCCTGCGTGGCGGCGCGGAGGGCGGGCAGCAGGTCGGCGTGGTGGCCGAGCCGGATCGCCACGTCGTTGCGGTCGAGCTCCACGGCCGTCCGCTCGGCCTGCAACGACTCCCTGACCTGCGCGAACCACGGCGAGTCGAGCCCGTCCAGCGCGTCGCCGCGCCACAGCCGCAGCGCCTGGTCGTACAGCTCGGCGGCCCGCTCGTCGTCGACCTCGGCACGCGCCCGCTTGGCCAGCTCGCGGAACTCGGCCAGGTCGACCCGGTCGGTCTCCAGCAGGTAGCCGCCCGGTCGGCGGCGGATGTCGATCCCGGCCGACCGCAGCTTGGAGATGTACCCGTACAGCGTCTCCTTGGCCCGCAACGGCGGCTGACCACCCCAGACGCGGTCCACGAGCCGTTCCGCGGGCACCGGCCGCCCGGCTTCCAGCAGCAACGCCGCCAGCACGGCCCGCCGACGGGTGTGGCCGATGTCGAGGTCGGCGCCGCCGACCCGTGCCCGGACGCCGCCGAGCAGCCCGAAGTCCACGCTCAGCCCCCTCGAACAGCCGGTTCAAGGTTCATCCTAGGTTCGCTCCCGGTCGCCCGAGCAGGGTGTCCCCATGACCGCGGATCGATGAAGTGACCCCGGTGGAGCTGCCCCACATCTCCGCCGGTGACCGAGGGGTCGACGTCCCGACCGGTGCTCCCCCTGCCGGTCGGGACGCCGCGGCGCGTCCGCGTCCCTCCGCGCCTCATGCCCACGAGGACGGCCGACCTGGGGGCGGCCGTCCTCGTGCCCACTGCCGCCGAAGTGGCCTGGAAGTCCGATGGAAGTGCGGTTTCCTAGCCTGCCTCGGTGAGACGACTTCTGGGGTTGGTGCTGGTCCTGGCGCTGGTGGCGCCGGTGCCGGCCTGGGGTAGCGGTACGGCGGCGTCACCGTCGTCCATCGGGGTCGAGCACGTGTTGTTCAAGGCCGGGACGGGCGGCTACGGGTGCTACCGCATCCCGGCGCTGGTGCGGACCGCGGCGGACACGCTGCTCGCGTTCGCGGAGGCGCGCGAGTCGCCGTCGTGCGCCGATCGCGGTGACATCGACGTCGTGGTGCGGCGGTCGACCGACGACGGGCGGACGTGGGGGCCCGCGCGGGTGGTGTTGAGCGGCGTGCCCGACGACCCGGAGAAGCCCTTCACCAGGGGGAACCCGGCTCCGGTCGTGGATCGGGAGACCGGGCGGGTGTTCCTGCTGTCCACGTCGAACGAGGCCGTGCCGGGCGGGGCGCGGCTGCCGTGGGTGCAGCACAGCGACGACGACGGGGTGACGTGGTCGGCCGCGCGGCAGGTGCCGGCGTCGTTCGACGGGACCACGCGCGGCTGGTTCGCCACCGGGCCGTCGCACGGCGTCCAGTTGCGCGGCGGGCGGCTCGTGGTGGGCGCGCACCAGGCCGTGGGCGACGTCGTGCAGGCCGGGGTGCTCTACAGCCCCGACCACGGCGAGAACTGGTACGCGAGCAAGACGCCTGACTCGTTCGTGGAGGGCGAGGTCCGGCCCGGCGAGGTGTCGGTGGCCGAGCTGCCCAACGGCGACCTGTACGTGTCCGCGCGCAACGAGATCGCCACCGGCCACCACCGCACCCGCGCCATCAGCACGGACGGCGGCACGACGGTGTCCGCGTCGACCCCGGTCCCGAGCCTGACCACGCCGAACGTGCAGGGCGCGGTGCTGGCGCTGCGGAACGGGACGCTGCTGTTCTCCGGCCCGTCCGACCCGCAGGACCGCGAGCTCATGCGGATCCGGTACTCGACCGACGGCGGTGTCACGTGGAGCGCGGGCGGCCTGGTCGACGCGGGCCGCGCCGGGTACTCGGACCTGGCGGAGCTCGCGACCGGAGAGATCGGGTTGCTGTACGAGGGCGGCGAGTCGTTCTCGGCCGACGAGATCCGGTTCAACCGGTTCACCACGCAGCACGCGCAGATCCCCGGCGGCACGAACCCGGCCGTGGACGCGACGCCCGCGGCGGGTCCGACGTCACCGGACACCACGGTCCAGGCCAACGACGCCTACGTGCGCGGGACGGTCAACGCGGGGCTGACCGGCCAGGCCGACGTGCCGTACTCGCGGTCGCTGGACGTGGGCGCGCAGGACTTCACCGTCGAGACCTCGTTCCGGCACGGCGGGTCGACCGGCAACCAGGCGTTGTTCTGGGGGTTCGGGCAGGGCGCGGACGTGCCGCAGGTGTGGGCGCGCATCCAGTCCGGACGGCTGGTCGCGTGGGTGCAGGGGACGACCGGCGGCGCCACCGTCGCGTTGGACGACACCTACGCCGACAACGCCTGGCACAGGCTGTCGCTGGCCCGCGTCGGCAACCGGGTCACGCTCACCGTGGACGGGGTGTCGGCGTCCGCCACCGGGGTCGGCGGTGCGGTGACGAAGACGCGCACCGGGTTGCGGCTGGGGTCGCGGCTGGACGGGGTGGACCCGTTCTCGGGCGTGCTGCGGGACTTCGGCGTGCGCAAGGCCGGGGTTCAGGTGCTGAACCTGCCGTTCCAGGTGGTGGACGGCGCCGTGCCGGCGAGCCGGACGAGGGTCGCGCTCACCGACGACCTCACCGGGCGCTGCGCGGACGGCACGCTGCTGGGCGGGTACCGGACGCCGGTCGCGGGCCGCAACGGGCTGGCGCTGGACGTCGACTCCACGCACCCCGGCGCCGAAGCGCCGTACTCGCCGACGTTGGACCCGGGCGCGGGCGACTTCGCGTTCTCGTTGTGGTTCCGGCACCAGGGCACGGCCAACCACGCGTTGCTGTGGGCGTACGGCGCGACGGCCGGGAAGCCGTCGGTGTGGGTGCGGGCCCAGCCCGGCTCGGACCGGTTGTTCGGGTGGGTGGAGACCGACGCCGGGCACGTGTCCGTGGCGGTGGGCGACACGTCGGCGGCGTCCGGGTTCGGTGACGGGGCGTGGCACCAGTTGTCGCTGCGCCGGGTCGGCGACCGGGTGGAGATGAGCGTGGACGGCGGTGCCCCGGCCGTGGCGACCGGGTTGACGGGGTCGGTGTCGGGACCGCTGGGCGTGCGGGTCGGGTCGAAGCCGGACGGGACGGACGTGCTCGACGGCAGGCTGGACGACGTCCGGCTGACCGTGGGCGCGCGGCCCGCGCTGTGGTGGGGGTTCGAGAACCAGAACACGCAGGCGCACGACGTGGTCCGCACGCCGTTCGGCCCGGCGACGGCGGACGTCTCGGTCTACTGCCACCACTCGGCCGTGCTGGGTGGCGCGGTCTCGACGGCCGGGGTGAGCGGGCGGGCGTTGGCGTTCGACGGGGTGGATGACGCGGTGGCGGTGCCGTACCAGGCGTTGGACGGCGATTTCGCGCTCGACTTCCGGATGCGGTACACGGCCGGCACGGCGGATCAGGTGCTGGTGTGGGCCTATGGCGTGGGTGGGACGGAGCGCGCGCTGTGGTTGCGGGCGCAGCCGAGCCAGGGACGGCTGTTGGCACGGGTGCAGACCGACGCCGGGCCGACGTCCGTCACGACGGCGGGGGCGTTCGGGGACGGCCAGTGGCACCACGTCGTGCTGCGGCGGGTCGGCGGCACGCTGGAACTGCTGGTCGACGGTGGGGTCCGGGGCAGTGCGGCGATCACCGGCTCGCTGACGTACGCCGACGCGTTCGCGGTGGACGGCATCCGGTTGGGCTCGAAGCCTGACGGGACCGACCGGTTCAAGGGCGCGCTGGACGAGTTCCGGGTCGAGCGCGGTGGCACGACGATCACGCACCTGCCGTTCGAGGTCGTGACGCCGGGTCCGTTCGCGCGGGGTTGATCAGGCGGCTCGGTCCTTGAGGGCGGCGAGGCCCTCGGTCAGCTTGTGGAGCAGTTGGCCGAGGGCTTCCTCGCCGAGGGTGAGGGTGACGCCGTTGGTGAGGCCGAGGATCTCGCTGCGCTCGCCGACGAACACCTCGACCTGGTCGGTCAGGACTTCGCAGGTCACCTCCGTCGCCGACGCGACCTCCAGGTAGGTGTGGCTGAACACGCTCTTGTCGCTGATGTGCATGACCGAACGCTATTGGTAAACGTATACCGGCCGCCATCGCTCGATCGAGTGATACGTTTTGCGACCTGATTTGGCTAGAGTCGGATCATGTTCGAGTTGGCCGCGCCCTCGGCGCTCCAGTGGTTGATCGGCGTCGAACTGGCGCGCTACCGCAAGGAAGCCGGCCTGTCGATGTCGGAGCTGTCGAAGGCCTGTGGCATCGGGAAGCCCAAGCTCGGCCACATGGAAACCGGGCGGAGCACACAGTACCCGGGCGACATCCGCAAGATCCTCAAGGCCTGTGACGTCGAGCGCGAGAACATCGACCGGCTCGTGCTGTTGAGCAGCCGGGCGGATGACGCTTCGTGGGTCGGCCCGTGGACCGATGTCGTGTCGGACTGGCTGCGCACCATGGTCGGCTTGGAATCGCTGGCGCGGCGGGAATTCGTCTTCGAGCCGATCGTGCTGCCCGGCCTGCTCCAGACCGAGGACTACGCGCGGGCCTTGACGAACGCCTCGCCGAGGGTGAAATCCGACTCGGCGGGCCGCTTGGTCGAGTTCCGGATGCAGCGGGCCCGGTTGCTGCTCAAGGAAGAGCCGCTGGAGTTGCACGCGGTCGTGAACGTGCAGGCGCTGCGGCTTCGGGTCGGCGACCAGGACTTGATGAACGAGCAGTACCGGCACCTCCTGCGGCTGGGCGCGCTGCCGAACGTCACCTTGCAGGTGGTGCAGCCGGAGGCCGGACCGCACGCCGCCAACACGGGGCAGTTCATGCTGCTCGACTTCGCCGACGCCCGACCGATCGTGTACATCGAGATCCAGGATGCGGCAGTCTTCGTGGGTGAACCCGATCGGGTTCAAACCTATACGCTGAGCACGTACAACCTGGAGCGGGTCGCGTTGTCGCCAGCCGAGAGCGCGACTCTGATCGAGTCACTGATCACGTAGGAGTCCGCCGTGTGGCGCACAAGCAGTTACAGCGCCGACAACGGCAGCTGTGTCGCCGTCAAGTTCCCGGCGGCCGGCCCCGTTGCCGTCCGTGATTCGAAGAACCCGACCGGCCCGCGGCTCGCCTTCCCGGCGAGCGCCTGGGCCGAGTTCTTGAAGCGCAGCAAGTGAGCGACGGGGTCGGGGGACCATCCACCCCGGCCCCGAACCCACCCGTGCCGTTTTCGATTTTTTCGACTAGACTGATGACCGAACGACGGTGGCCAGCGGTCTGCGCACGACGGCGAGGGGATGACGATGACAGCGGTGTTGGAACAGCACACGCTCCTCCCGCCGCCGGAAGGCGAGCTGGAGGACCTGGCCGCGGTCCTGCGCACTCCGGCGAAGCTGGTCGGACCGGACGGCACTGAGATCGAGTTGCGCGGCGAGCTGTACGAGGCGCTGCGCGAAGTGGTCAGCGCGCTGTCACAGGGCCTGGCCATCTCGATCGTCCCGCACTCCAAGCTGCTGACCACCCAGCAGGCGGCGGACATGCTGGGCATCTCACGACCGACGCTGGTCCGGCTGCTCGAAGACGGCGAGATCCCGTTCGACAAGCGTGGTCGGCACCGTCGTGTCCGGGTGGCCGATGTGGTGGCCTACCGCGAGCGCGCACGGGTTGAGCGACGGTCCGCGCTGACGGAGATGACCCGTCTCGCGGTTGAAGACGGGTCCTACGACACGGTGGACGGGTTCGGCTCCACCCGGTAAGTCGTCCGCCAGACTGGGCGGGTGGCTTTTCCCGCCTTCCTCGATGCCTGCGTACTCGTACCGATCCGGCTGGCAGATCTCCTGCTGCGGTTGGCCGAGGCGGACACCTACCGCTTGCTGTGGTCCGATCGGGTGCTCGACGAGGTCGAGCGGAACCTGCCCAAGTTGGGCGTGCCGGAGGCCAACGCGCACCGGCGGGTCGCGTTGATGCGACGAACCTTCCCTGACGCGATGGTGACCGGGTACGAATCGCTGATCGAGTCGATGACCAATCATCCGAAGGACCGCCACGTGCTGGCGGCCGCGGTACGCGGCGATGCCGCGGTGATCGTGACCGCGAACACCAAGGACTTTCCGGTATCCGCTCTCGACCCGTACGACATCGACGCGGTTCACCCGGACGACTTCCTGCTCGACCAGCTGGACCTGTACCCCGGTCGGACGATGCAGTGCTTGCGCGAGCAGATCGCTGACTACCGCAACCCGAAAGTCACGGAGCGCGAGTTCATCGACCGGTTCGCCACGACCGTGCCCAGATTCGCCGACGCGGTTCGACCCGCGCTGCGACGGGACTGAAACGGGCCGGGGTGGAGGTCACCCCGGCCCGTATTCACCGCACCCGCTAGATCCGGCGGTCGACGAAGCGCGGGGTGCCGTTCGGGCTGCGGAAGGTCACCAGCCAGGATTCGCCGTTGGCGTTGGCGAAGGGCACGGCGGTCGGGTCGGTGGCCGAGGGGTCCGAGACGCCCTCGATCAGCCAGGCCCAGTCGCCCCACGTGTTGGAGCCCGTCGAGTTCTCCCAGACGCGGTAGATCTCGTTGTCCGAGCCCCGGACCACCACGGCGACCCGGCCCAGGGCGGGGTCGAGGACGGCGGCGGGAGCGCCGGCCGGGGTGACCGCGCCGGTCCCGACCTCGGTCCAGTCGCCCGGCCACGTGCCGGCGGCGTCCTGGAGCTTGGTGACGATCGTGCCGGCAGGCCCGCGCACGAAGACCTGGAGCTGGTAGCCCGGGCGGACCACCACGGCCGGTGCGCCGGACGACCCGGCACCGCCCAGGTTGGCCCACGGGGACAGCGAGCCGTCGTTGTAGAACTGCACGGTCTTCACGACACCGGCACCGTCGAGGCCGAACACCCGCACCCCGTCGCGGACCGTCACCACGGTCAGGCCGCCGACCAGGTTCTGGTCGCCGAGGTTGCGCCAGAACGGCACGGAACCCTTCTGCTGGTACACCCACAGCTTGCCGTCCGCGTCGACGGCGAACTGCGCCGGCGTGCCGTCGGCGAGCTTGGCCACGGTCGGCGCGGCGGCCATGGAACCGCCGAGGTCCTTCCACGCGCCCCAGGTCACGGCACCCGCCGCCGTCTGCGTCACGGCCCAGATGTCGCCGTCACGGCGCTGCGCCGTCACCTGCACCCGACCGTCGGACAGCTGCGCGACGGCCGGCTGGCCGGTGAACGCCTCGTTGCCCGAGATCACCGTCCACTGGATCGACCCGAAGTTGTCCACATCGGACTGGTGGCCGTAGACGACCCGGCCCGCGTTGTCGGTGTAGGCGTACTCCAGCGTGCCGACGCGCGCGCCGGCGACCGGGGCGGCCTGGAACACCGTCGTGCGGCTGTTCTGCACCACCGGCACGGTCGGCAGCGGCTCGGCGAACCACCCCTGGAGGTCCACGATCAGGTGCGCGGTGTCGGCGCTGCCGTTGCGGATGCGGATCTTGCCGTCGGTGCCCGGCTTGAGCACGATCGAGTTGGTCCGGCGGCTGGTGCCGTGGTCCATCATCGTCAGGCCCGGCTCGGCCTCGCCGACCGGCCACGCCTTGAGGTACCCGGCCGCCTCGGAGGTGGCGGTGATCGACAGCAGCGCGCCCGCGATGCCCCGCGTCGGCAGCCCGAACGTGCCGCCGACCTGCACGTCGATGGTGCCGTTCGCGGCCACCGGCAGGCCCGCGCCCACCGTGCGGGTGTTGATCAGTCTGCCGTCGTCGGACCGGAAGCCGCTGCCGGTGGTGGCCGAGCCGGTGAAGTAGCCCTCGACGTTCAGCATGAAGTGCGCGGCTTCCGCGCCCTTGTTGGTGACGGTGACCTTGCCGTCGGCGGTCAACTGCACGACCGCCGCCTGCTGCGTGGTCCCGGTCATGTAGTTCAGCAACGGCCGGGTGGCCCCGCCGGACGGCGCGTAGGCCATCCAGCCCTTCGCGGGCGCGCTCGGCACGGCCACGTTCACGTACGCGGCCGACGCGCCGGCCGGGATGAGCCCGCCGGTCAGCGTCACGGTCCGGCTGCCGCCCGCCGGGATCGCCCCGGTGGACACGCCGAGCCCGCTGCGCGTGTCGATGGTGCGGGTGTGCGCGACCGGCACGAACCCGCCGCCGTTGGTGCCCTGCGCCGACTTGAAGTAGCCGTGCACCTCGACCACGACGTGCGCCTTGCCCACCGCCTGGTACAGCGCGAGCTTGCCGTTCGCGCCGACCTTCACCGCGACGAACGCGGACAGGTCCTCGTTGGGCCGCGCGGTGACGGCGGTCGTCTCGCCGGGCCGCGGCGTGCCGTCGGGCCACAGCTCCAACCACGTGTCCGCGGTCGGCGCGAGGATCGCGACCCGCACCATGACGCTGCCGACGCCGCTGGTCGGCACGCCGCCGACGCCGAGCACCGGGAACGTCGTGGTGGTCTGCGCGCCGCGCTCGCCGGTGACGCCGCCCGTGCCGTCACGGGTGTCGAGCACGTGCGCGTGGCCGTTGAGCGAGACGTAGTCCCCACCACCGCCGGACGAGTCCGCCTGTGCCGGTGGCGCCGCCACCATCGCGAGCACTGCGGCGGCGACCGCCAGCAAGCCCACGCCGGATCTCTTGGACAACTTGGTTCCTCTCATTTCCGCCAGTCCCCGTAGCCGGGCTTCCAGGCGTCCTTGATGGTCGTGCCGACGCAGGCGATCGCCGCGGCGCCGATGGTCGTCTTGGGTTGCGGGTTGAGGCTGGTCCACAACGTGAAGCCCGCGATCGCGCCGTTCACCAGGCAGGCCCAGTACGGCTTGCCGCCCTGCGTGGCGACGTAGTCGATCGGGTTGCGGTAGAAGTTCTTCTTGAACAGGTGGCCGAGGTGCCCGGCCACCTCCCGGCCCTTGCGCGCGGCGGAGCCGATGCCGCTCCTGGCCTTGCCGAGACCCACCTTGCCGAGCTCGGCGGCCTTGCCCAGGCCCGACCTGACCTTGCCCAGTCCCGCGCCGACCTTGGCCAGCGCCTTGCCACACTTGCCCGCGTTGTGCACGAGCACGTCCGCGTCGCCGGTCACGACGTGGAAGGTGTGCACGGTGTCGACGGTGAGGTTGTAGACGGTCCGCTGCTCGGTCCAGGACCGGACGCCCACGACCGTGCCCTCGTAGAGCTCCTGCCCCGCGACGAGGTCACCGGCCTCCACCCACGCGCCGTCCGCCCAGAACGGGTGGCCGTCGGTGGTGGTGAGGGTGGACGTGCGGCCGTCGGCCGACACCGTCACCTCGGTCATCCGCTTGACGCCCTCGCCGGTGATCACGTCGGTCACCGCGAACGACCCGGCCCGCCCGGTCGTCGGATCGGTGCCCGCGACCCGGTCGCCGATCCGGACGTCCTCGATCTCCTCGGTGGAGCCGTCGCCCATGCGCACCGCCGTGTCACCGGCGAAGCTGTTGGACCCGACCAGCGTGCACGCCGCGTCGACCAGCTCGTCGCCGTACTTGGCACCCAGCCGCAAGCCCTTCGCCCCGCGCACCGCGCCGACGCCGTACGGGCCGCCGAACAGCGACGCCACCGACACCACGGTCCAGACGCAGCTCTCCGCGTCACCCCGGGTGATGCAGCGCTTGCCGTCGTTGAAGCCGCTGATCTCGCCCAGCTCGTCGAGCAAGCCCTTGGTCTCGGCCTTCCAGCCGTGCCACTTCGGCCACTTCCACGCGAAGCCGCCGCCGGACTTCGACCCGGACGCGGCCTTGGACGTGGTGCGCACCGGGTTGCCGGCCTTCTGCACGGCCGCGTCGTAGATCTTGTCCGTGCCGCGCTTGGCGTCGGCCACCACGTCCCGGTTCGCCCCGACCTTGCCGGCGGGCACCTTCGGGCTGGACGACACGGTCTTGGGCATGTTCGTGACCGGCGCGTGGGCCGCACCCGACACGGTCCTGGGCACGTGCCGCGCCGAGTACTGCGCCGCCGACTTGGCCTGCGCGGTGACCCGCCGCTTGCGCTCGTACTCCGCCCGCCGGGCCGCCTCCGCCCGGGCCGCCGCGCTCGCGTTGTAGCAGGAGCCGCAGCTACCGCCACCGCCGCTGCCCCGGTACGCCGGGCCGGGCGCGTAGCTCGGGTACGTGCCGTTCGCCCCGGACGACTTCTTGTGCTTCTTGCCCGACAGGTTGTCCGCCTGCTGCCGGATCGCGTCGGCGATGTCGTAGTCGTCGTACCAGCACCACCCGATGAGGTAGATGCAGCCGTCGTCGGTCTCCACCGACGTGGACGGCTCGTCCTCCCACGGCCACGACCAGTGCCCGTCGGGGTCGACCTGGCCGACCGGGTCGCCCGCGCCGTAGGTGTAGCGGTTGGCGCGGATGCCGTCGCCGCCCTGGAACGCGATGTCGTCGCGCGAGGCGAACACGCCGCTGGACGGGTCGTACCAGCGCGCGCCCATGTCGACCTGGCCGGTGGACGGGTCGGTCCAGTCGCCCTGGTAGCCGAGCGGCCCGGTGTCGCCGGTCTTGGCGGTGACCTGGCCGAACGGGTCGTAGGCGGTCCGGTCGGCCAGCGCCTGGCCGTCCGGCGCGAACGCCCCGATCACGTCGCCGTGGCCGTTGGCCACCGGCACCCGGGAGGTCTCGCCCTTCTTCGTGGCCAGCAGCTCGTCGTCCGGGCCGCGGGCGAACGTGGCGGAACCGTCGGACACCACCTCGTCGTCCAGGCCCGCGTAGGCGAACGCGGTGCCGTTGCGGGTGGCGACGCGGTCCAGGCCGTCGTAGGTCAGGCTCTGGCCCGCCGCGCCCACCATCCGGTCGAAGGCGTCGAACGCGAACGCCTCGGTGCGGCCGGAGCTGGTGCGGCTCGCGACCGTGCCGCGCGGGCTGTAGGTGTAGGTGTAGTCGCCGTCGGAGAGCAGGCGGTTGCGCTCGTCGTAGGTCGCGGTCTTCGCGCCCTCCTTGGTGCGGTTGCCCGCCGGGTCCCACTCGTACGGCGTGGTCACGCCGCCCGTGGTCGCGGACTTCAGCCGGCCGGCGTTGTCGTAGGCGTAGGTGGTCCCGACGCCGTTCTCGGTCTTGCCGGCGAGCTGGTCGAGCTCGTTCCTGTCGTAGGTGATCGACGAGATGCCCTGCCCGGTCGAGCCGGTCAGGACGTCGGTGTACAGCCGGCCGCGGTCGTCGTAGGTGAGCGTGCGGGTGCGGCCCGCGCCGTAGCCGATCGTCTTCACCGCGCCGGCCGCGTCGTACCCGTAGGTCTGGGTGACGCCGGCCAGTCCCTCGGAGACGGTGTTCAACCGGCCCTTGAGGTAGGTGTAGGTGGCGCTGCCGGCCGCGTCACGACGGGTGGTCGGGTTGCCGTCGTCGTCGTAGCCGAACTCCGCCGTGCCGCCCGGACCGGCCGTGGTGAGCAGGTTGCCGCGGTCGTCGTAGGTGTAGGTGTCGGAGCCGACGCGGGTCACCTGCCCGACGAGGTCGTAGGCGATGTCCCGCGCGGTGGTGGGCTTCTCGGCGCCCGTGCCCGTCTCGGCGGTGAGCTGGTCGGCCGCGTCGTAGGTCCGGGTCTGGACGACGCCGCCGGGCGCGGTCAGCTTCACCTCGTTGCCGTTCGCGTCGTACTCCGACGTCCACGTGCGGTCGGTCGGGTGCGCCGCCGTGGCGGGCTCGACCACCTTGTCCGGCAGGCCCCACGGGTTGTAGCCGGTGATCGTCCGGTTCCCGCGCGGGTCGGTGTAGCGGGTCAGCCGGCCCGCCTCGTCGTAGCCGAACTCCTGCACGACCCCTTCCGGCTCGACCTGCCTGACCAGCCGGTCCCCCGCGTCGAACTCGAACGTGGTGGTGTTGAGCTTGGCGTCGGTCACGGTGGTCCGGTTGCCCGCTGGGTCGTAGCCGAACTTCGTGGTGTCCAGGACCGTGCCGTCCGCCTTCAGCCGCGACTGCGCCACCTGGTCCCCGAACAGGTCGAACGCCAGCCGGGTGGTGCGGCCGAGGCCGTCGGTGACCCGCACGGCGTTGCCCGCCGCGTCGTAGCCGTGGTGCGTGGGCACGCCGGCCGGGTCGGTCTCCTTGACCAGCCTGCCGAGCGTGTCGTAGGCGAACGCCGTGGCCGCGCCGGACGGCGTGACGGACGAGGTCACCCTGCCCATGTCGTCGTAGCGCTGCCACGCGGTGAGCGTCTTCGGGGTGGGCTTGCGCTCGTACACGGTGGAGGTGAGGACGCGGTCGAGGTCGTCGTAGGTCGACTCGGTCCGCGCGCCGTCCGGCGCGGTCGTGGACAGCACCTGGCCGGACCTGGTGTAGGTGTGCCGCCAGATCGCCCGGCCCGTGGACGCGGGCTCGTCGCGCAGCACCAGCCGGTCGAGCTGGTCGTAGCCGAGCTTGGTGGCGTGGCCGCGGGCGTTGACGATCTCGGTGACGTTGCCGTTGCCGTCGTAGGACGTCCTGATGGTCGGCGTGACGCCCTGGTGCGTCGGCAGGATCGCGGCCACGACCCGACCGAGCCGGTCGTACTCGGTGGTCGACACGATGCCCAGCGGGTCGGCCGTCGCCACGACCTCGTCGAACGTGTTGTAGCCGGTCTTCGCGGTCGGCTTGGCGGTCGTCGGCGCGCCGCCGTCGCGTTCCACCGACACCGCAGCGCCCGTGATCGCGACCTGGCGGCCCAGCTCGTCGAACGAGTACGTGGTGGTGTTCAGCCGCGGGTCGGTGACCGAGGTCTGGTGGCCGCGCTGGTCGTAGGTGAACTTGGTGACGCGGTCGGTGACGCCGTCGGTGACGGTCTCCTCCAGCACGTTGCCCACGTCGTCGTGCCGGTAGGTCACCGTCTCCGGCGTCTGCGACACCTCCCACGGCACGTTGGACGCCTTGCCGCCGGTGACCGTGCGGGTGACGTTGTCGCCGCCGTCGTAGGAGTAGGTGGTGGTGCGGCGCAGGCCCGCCGGGTCGACCACGACCGTCGCCACCCGGCCGAGCCGGTCGTGGGTGTGCTCGGTGACGGACTTGCCGTTGGCGGTCACCGAGCGGGTCAGGTTGCCCGCGCCGTCGTAGGTGTCGTCCTCCAGCACGAAGTCGCGCTTGCTGCCGTCGGGGTTGTGGAAGTCCTTGAGCACCTTGCGGCGCAGCAGGCCGTCACCCCAGTACTGGAACTCCGTGCGGCGGCCCATCGCGTCGGTCTCGCTCGCGAGCCTGCCCGCGAAGTCGTAGGACAGCGACTTGACCAGCAGGTAGCCGTTGGCGGGAGCGGGCACGCCCGGAGGGTCGCCGCGCCAGTCGCGCAACCGCACCTCGGCGAGCGAGCCGCGGCTGGTGTAGGCGAAGTCGACCCGGTTGCCGTTCGGGTCGGTCGTCGAGGTGCGGTTGCCGAACGCGTCGTGCTCGTACGACGTCTCGTTGCCCTCGGCGTCGGTCTCCCGGCTGACCCGGTTGTGCTGGTCGTAGTCGTACCTGGTGATGCGGGCCGGGTCGTTGCCCTGGGTGTCGGCCGCCTCGACCTGCGTCACGTTGCCGTCGGCGTCGAACGTGTTCGTGGTCCGCAACTGGTGCTTCTTGCCCGTGACGGCGTCCGTGGTGAGCGGGCCGGTGGTGGTCTGGAGCCGTGACTGCGCGTCGTAGGTGAACGTGGTGACGACGCCGGCGGGGAAGCTGTCGGAGATCTCCCTGGTGGTGGCGCGGCGGCCGAGGTTGTCGTAGGTGTACTCGGTGACCAGGCCGTTCGGCTCCGTGACGCGGGCCAGGTCGCCGTTGTTGTAGTAGGCGTACCGGGTCGTCTTGCCACGGGCGTCCACTGTGGACGCGAGCAGGGCGGCGGGCGGTGAGCCGCCGTTGACGGCCGCCTCCGCGCCGTTGGTGTAGGTGTGCTTGACGAAGCTGCCGTCCGGCGCGGTCTCCTGGAGCACCTGGCCGGTCGGGTGGTAGCTGAACGCGGTGCGGTAGGTGGTGTCGGTCGCGCTCGCCGAGCGGCCGTCGCGCGACTCCAGCGGCAGGAAGTTGCGCGGGTCGTACTCGTCGGTGACGGTCGTCGGGTAGGTCTCGTAGCTCGTGTGGCACTCGGTCGCGGTGCGGCAGGTCTGCTGCGAGGTGACGTTGCCGCGCGCGTCGTAGCCGAGGGTGACCGTGTCGCCGTTCTCGTCGGTGACGACGGTGAGCTGACCGTTGTCGTCGTAGGAGTACGAGCGGATGCTCATCCCCTCCGCGCCGTAGCGGACGAACACCGGGCCACCGGAACCGTCCGGGATCGTGGTGCAGAACGACGGGTCGTTGGGGTCGGGCTTGCCGCACGTCTCGGTGGGCGTGGTGGGTGTGGTGGTCGGCTCGCCCGGCCGGTCCTCGGGGCGTGCCTCCAGGCCCAGCGGCTGGCCCAGGCGCAGCAGCCAGCCGCCCAGCGCGTCGAACTCGTACAGGCTCGGCCGGTTCGCCGGGTCCAGCACCTCGACGGTGCGGCGCAGGTCGTCGTCGCCGCCGTAGACCGCGGGCGGGCCGACGCGCCAGGTGCCGCCGTTGTCGTCGGTGTGCTCCTTCACCCGGTCGAGGGTGGTGTCGTAGGTCGTGGTGGCGGCGACCTTGCCGCTCGGCAGGGTGATCTTCGCGAGCTGGTCGGCCTGGCCGTTGGCGTTGCGGTGCGCGGCCGTGGACTGCGGGCCGAGCGGTCCGGAGTAGACGGCGACCTCGTCGATCACGCCCGCAAAGTGGCGCTGCGGCGTGGTGCCCCAGGCGGGCCAGGTGCCGGTCGCGTAGGCCGCGCCGATCTGGTTGAACGTGAGCTTCTCGTGGTCGACCTGCTTGCCGGTCAGCTCGCCGACCTTCGCGCCGTCGAGGAACAACGTCTGCGTGGTGCCCATCGAGCTGAGCACGACGTGGTGCCACTTGCCGTCGTTGACCAGCGCGCCGCTGGTGATCGGGCTGACCGCCCCGACGCCGAACTGGCCGCGCAGCTTGCCGTCCGTGCCGACGTACAGGACCGGGACGCCGGTGGTCGACGCGCTGCCGAGCGCCTTGTCCTGGTAGCCGAGCAGCGGGCCGCCCGAGCCGGTGACCGAGGACTTGAACCACAGCTCGACCGCGGCGTCACGGCTCTTCTTCAGCGTGCCCTTGGGCAGGTCGACCGACGACGTGGCGCCGTTGAAGGAGGCGGCGGTGTCGGTGGCGTTGATGCCGGGGCTGTTGAGCGTGACGTTCTTGTAGGCGCCGGCGTCCTTGCCGAGGTTGACGGCCACCTCGCTGGCGGCGGCGGTGCCCTCGGGTTCGCCGAGCCGCCAGTACGACTCGGGCCGCGAGTCCAGGACGGTGGTGCGGTAGTGGGAACCGGCGGTGTGCTCGTAGGACGTGCAGGCGGTGCCGACGCAGACCTTGGTGAGCAGGTCGCCGGTGTAGGTGTAGCTCCACGTCGTCTGGTCGGCCTTGACGGCGGTGACGTGGTTGCCGGTCCAGGTGAACGTGACGTACCGGCCGGCGGTGTTGGTCTGGCTGTTGGAGACCTGCGCCTTCTGGAGCTTGCCGGTGGTGGTGTCGTAGGTCAGCACGACCGACCGGTTGGCGCTGTCGGTGATCCGGGTGAGCCTGCCGTTGAGCGAGAACTGGTAGGTCGTGCCGGACAGGTCGAGCAGCCGCCACGCGGTCGTGTCGACGGTCAGCCTGGCCTGGCGGCCGAACGGCGCGGCGAACGTGCCGTCGGTGTTGCGGCCGAAGCGGACCTGCTGCCCGTCCGGGTAGGTGATCACGACGTTGCCGGAGCCGTCGTCGTCCGGCACGAGCTTCATGTCGTACCGGGTGGACCAGCCGGCGCCGAACAGGCCGTCCCGGCGCGGGTCGAGGCTGTTGTAGGTGCGGACCAGGCGCAGCTCCGGGCCGACCGTGGTGACCGAGGCGTCCACGGCGGCGGTGGAGTAGTTGCCCGTCTGCGGGTCGAACTCCTGGTCCTTCGTGACGTACGGGCCGCCCGCGAGGCGTGAGGTGATCTCGGGCTGCGGCACGCTGGTGAGGACCGTGGAGTAGGGCGAGACGACCTCGGTGGTGGCGTCCTTGACGTACGCGCGCCAGTCGTAGGCCTTGCTCCACTTGAGCGTGCCGGCCGGGACCGTCCACGCGGTCTTGGCCTGGTAGCCGGAGTTCACGCAGTTGACCGGCTTGTTCGCCGCGTCGCGCTCGCAGATTTCGAACTTGAACTGCATGGTGACGCTCGGCGGCGCGTCGACGTCGAGCGCGCGTGCCCACAGCTGCGGGGTGAGGGTGGGCGTCCGGTAGCCGTTGGGCGGGTACAGCTCCTGCACCACCGGCGGGATGTCGAAGACCTCCAGCACGATCCGGCCGGGCGGCACCTGGTGGTCGGTGAACACCGGCCCGCCGGTCTTGACCATGGTGAAGTCGAGGAAGTACTTGCCCGGCGGCAGGGCCTTGATGGTGGCGTCGAGCGTGACGCGCTGGTTGCGGTCGACCGTGGCGGTGAGGTTCGCCGAGCGCTGCTGGACGACCGACGCGCCGGTCTTGGCGTTGTAGGCGCGGTAGGCCAGGTAGTAGTCGCCGGGTGCCCAGGCCGATGCGCTCTTGTTGGTGACCGCGATCTTGACCTTGCCGTCCTGGTTCTGGAGCACCGGCGGGTTCGGCACCGGGTCGGCCAGCGCGTAGGTCGCGTTGTACGGGCTGTGGGTGACGTAGAGGCGGGGCGGGTTGGCGGTGGCGGGACCGGTGAACTTCTTGCCGGAGCCGTCGCCGCCCGCGCGCAGCGAGATGCCGTAGTTGGCCTGCTCGCCGTCGACCCACTTCTGCACCAGGTCGCGCCCGGCGCCGCCGAGGTTGATCAGCTCGCCCGCGGTGGGGCAGGCGGACGACGACTGGCCGAACGCGATGTAGCCGTGCGCGAAGGACCGCTCGGCGAGCTGGCGGCCGGTGGCCGGGCCGGGGAAGTCGACGTCGTCGGTGGACGCCCAGTTCTGCGTGACCGGGTGGACGGTGACGGCGCGGGGCTTGCACGAGTCGGCGTCGTAGTTCACCAGCCACAGCTGCGCGCCGAAGATCGTGTGGTGGCGGAGCTTGTCGACCAGGCTCCCGAACCGCAGGTAGGAGGCGGCGTTCGGGCCCACCAGGAGGGTGTTGCCGCCGGGGGACGACGAGGTGCCGTTGACGTACAGGCTGCTGTCGGCCGCCTCGCCGGTGACCGGGAGCTGGATCGTCGGGTCCACCGCGACCGGGTAGGCCGCTTGGCCGAGCCACGTCCCGTCGAGCGCGAGCTGGAGGGCTTGGCGGCCGTCGTGGCTGGTCAGGGTGTAGGTGACGGCGGTGGAGCGGACGCCGTTGGCGTCGACCATGTCGCCGGGCGGGATGACGGCCCGGGTCGTGCCGTGCTCGTCCCTGAGCAGGACCTGGTTCTGCTCGACGTGCGCGGTGAGGTTCTTGAGCGTGAGGGGGAACGTGAAGGTGGTGGCGCCGGGGCGGGTGAGGACCAGGGTCTCCTTCACACCGCCCGGCTGCGACTCCAGCTCCAGGTCCACGCCCGGCTGGACCTCGGTGTAGGTGGCGGTGCTGCCGTTCGCGGTGCCGTCGACCCGGTGGGCGTCCGCGAGGCCGTAGGAGACCTCGTGGTCGGCGTCCACGACCAGGGTGGTGAGGCGTTCGGCGTCGGACTGGCGGGCCACCCGGACGTCGACCTCGTCGGCGGCGTTGTGCCAGCCCTGGTCGGTCGGGACGAGCGCGGGGTCGATCGGCTTCCACTGGTCGCCGTCGCGGTAGTTGACGGGACCGGCGGAGAACTCGGTGGTCTCGGTGCCGTCCGGGTTCGCGTAGACCTTCTCGTGCCTGGTGCGCGCTTCGGGCTTCTCCTGGCTCTTGCCCTCTTCGTAGCCCTTGGTCTCGGCGACCGGCGCGTCCTGGACCTCCGCGGTGTTCTGCGGCTGGGCGTCCCACGTGACCTTGGGATAGCGGGATCTCAGCGACTCCGGGACGGTGTGGTTGTTCGGCGCGCCCTCCAGGTGGTCGGGGTCGGACTGCGCCTCGCCCCACCGCTGCCCCGGCCCGGGCTCCACCGCGGTGTCGGCGGCGTAGGTCTGCGACCGGTCCCACCCGTTGACCGCGTCCCCGCCGCTGGTCGCGGTGACCGCCAGCACGACCGCGGCGGCGACCACCTTGGCCGGGCCGGACGCCCACAGCACCCCGAGCAGCCCGGCTTTGCGCACACGCGACGACATACCGCTCCCCAGTCGACTCCAGCAAGCCGTCGCGGACGCTAAGCACCTCCACTTCCACCTCACTTCCGTTCCACTTCCACCACCGCGCGTGTCGAACCTTCAGGTCCCGCGTGTCGAACACTCAGAACCCGCGTGTCGAACACTCAGGACCCCCGAATTCAACGTTCGGGACGGAGGACCGGGCGCTGGAGGTGGAACTCACCGGTCCTGAACGTTCGACACGCGGGACCTGAACGTTCGACACGCGGGACCTGAACGTTCGACACGCGGGACCTGGACGTTCGACACGCGGGACGTGAGCGTTCGACACGCGGGACCTGGAGGTTCGACACGCGGGGTGGGTTAGGGGTGGTGGTGGGATTCGGGTAGGCGCAGGCCGCAGGTGGTGGCCAGGGTGCGGGCTTCCTGGCGCAGAGGCAGGGCGGCGGCCGGGTCGTGGGCGGACACGGTGGCGCACAGGGCGGTCAGGGCTTCGGCCAGTTGCCAGGGCGAGGACCAGCGGCGGGCCAGGGTGACGGCTTGGCGGTGGTGGTCCTCGGCGTCACGGTGGCGGCCCGCGGCCGATTCGGCGGTGCCCAGGGCGATCAGCGCGCCCACCTCGGTCTCGCGGTTCTCCTCGCGGCGGGCGACCGCGAGAGCGTCGGCGGCGTGGCAGCGGGCGCGGTCGGGGTCGCCCGAGTCGGTGTCGACCAGGCTCAGGCCGGTCAGGGCCGACGCCTCGCCGTACCGGTTGCCCAGGCGCCGGTGCAGCGCGCACGCCGCCGTCAGGTGCTCACGCGCACCCACCAGGTCGCCGCACGACCGCAGCACGTGCCCCAGGTTCACCCGCGCCACGGCCTCGCCCCACTGCGAGCCGTCCTCGACGCCGATGGCCAGCGCCCGGCCCAGGTGCTCCAGGGCCTGGTCGAGGCGGCCGGACTGGCGTTCGGCGAAACCCAGGTTGTTCAACGCCATCATCCGGTCGGTCCGCGTGCCCGTGTCCAACGACCGGGTGAAAATCTCACTCGCCTCGGTGAACCGGCCGGACGCCAGCAGCGCGATGCCCAGGCTGTTCGCCGTCGCCGCCTCCCCCTCCGGCCAATCGGCCTCGCGGTGCGCGACCAGCGCCGCCTCCAGGTGCCGGATCGCCTCGTCCCGCCGCCCGAGGTGCACGCACGCCGCGCCGATGCCCTGCCGCATCAACGCCTCCACCCTCGGCACCCCGCGAGCCGCCTCCAGCACCGGGAACGCGACCTCCAGCCACTCCGCCCGCAGCCCCCGGTGCAGGAACACCGAGCGGATCGCGTCCGCCAGGTACCACGCCGCCGGTCGCGGTCCCCGCACGGCGGCCTGCCGCAGCACGGCGGTCACGTTGCGGTGCTCCGCCTCCAGCCACGCCACCGCCTCCACGGACGACGCGAAACCCACCCCGAACGGCGGGTCCACGTCGACCGGCGGGTCCGCGTCACGCGGCAGCCGCAGCGGGTGGCGGCTGAAGTGCCGGTCCACCGCGTCCACCGCCGCCAGGAAGAACCCGACGAGCCGGTCCCACGCCCCCTCTTCCCCGCCGAACGCGCGCGCGTAGTCCCGCACCAGGTCGTGGAACCGGAACCGGCCCGGACCGTGCTGCTCCACCAGGTGTGCGGCGGCCAACCCGTGCAGCAGCCGCGCCGCCTCGGCCACCGGCACGTCCAGCAACGCCGCCGCCACCGGTGGCGTGAAGTCCGCGCCGGGCACCAGGCCGAGCAGCCGGAACAGCCGCTGCGCACCCGGCGTGAGCGCCCCGTACGACACGTCGAACGCCCTGGTCAGCAGGCTCTCGTCGGCGCCGTCCACGGTCAGCCCGGTCAACGGGTCGGCTCGCAGCACGGCCACCAGGTCGTCGACCCGGTGCTGCGGCCCGAGGTTCGCGGCGGCGATGCGCAGCGCCAGCGGTAAGTGGCCGCACAGGCGGGCCAGCTCGTCCAGCCCGTCCGGTTCACCCGGCGAGCCCTCGACGCCCAGCACGCCGGTCAGCAGGGCGCGGGAGTCGGCGGGCGGCAGCACGGACAGCGGCAACGAACGCGCGCCGGTCCGCGCCACCAGGTCGCCCAGCCGGTGCCGACTGGTCACCAGCACCATCCCGGACGGCGGCAGCAGCGGCGCGACCTGCTCGGCGTCACGCGCGTTGTCCAGCAGCACCAGCACGTCCCGGTCGGCCAGCACGGTCCGGTACAGCGCGGCCAGCTCGTCCACCCCGGACGGCAGCCGCTGCTGCCCCAACGCCCGCAGCAGCTGCGCCAGGGCGGCGGCGGGCGGCACGGGCTCGTGGTCGGCGTCGAACCCGCGCAGGTCCACGTACAGCTGACCGTCCGGGAACCTCTCCCGCGCCCGCCACGCCCACCGCACCGCCAACGCCGTCTTGCCCACGCCGGCCGCGCCCGTGATCACCCAGATCCCGGTGTCGTCCAGCCGCGCCAGCTCCGCGTGCCGCCCGGTGAAGCCGCGCACGTCGTGCGGGAGCTGCGCGGGGCGCGGCGGTCGGGGCACCGCCGCGGGCGTGGGCTCGTCGCCCTGCAACACCTGGACGTGCAGCTCCTGGAGCTCACGCCCCGGTTCGATGCCCAGCTCGTCGGCGAACCGCCTGCGCGTCTCCGCGTACACGGCCAGCGCCTCGGACGTGCGGCCCGACCGGTGCAGCGCGAGCATCAGCGCGGCCTGCAGCCGTTCCCGGAACGGGTACTCGCCGCCGACCCGGCGCAGCTCGCCGATCACGTCGGCGTGCCGTCCCGCGCGCAGCTCGGCGTCGAACAGGTCCTCCACCGCGGCCAGCCGCCGCTCGTCCAGCAACCGGCTCTCCCGGTCCTGCAACGCCTCGGTCACCCCGCCGAGCACGGGGCCCTCCCACAGCGCCAGCGCGTCCCGCAGCCGCGCGACACCCGCGTCCACCCGCCCCTCGGCCAGGTCGACGCGGGCCGCCGCGACCTCGTCGCAGAACACCTGGACGTCCAGCAGGCCCGGACCCACCTCGATCAGGTAACCGGGTGAGCGGCGCACGATCGCCGACCTGCCGAGCAGCTTGCGCAGCTCCCAGACCCGCACCTGGAGCTGCCCGCGCGCGCTGGTCGGCGGCTCGCCGTCCCAGACCAGCCCGATCAGCTGCTCCTCGGAGACCACCCGGTTGGCGTTGAGCAGCAACGCGGCCAGCACCGCGCGCTGCTTGGGCCCGCCGAGCCGCACCGGCACTCCGTCGAGGTGCGCCGCGACCGGCCCCAACAACCGGTAGCGAATCGTCCCCTCGACCACGGACGACATACTGCCACTGAATTCGGCGAATTCAGGAGGCAAAAGTCTCGTAAATCACCCGGACCCGTTGTTCGACATTTCGACGAATTCCCTTAAGGTTCAGGTCACCCGCTGTTCACCAGAATGCGGGTGGACGCCGTGCCGAGGCCCGTCGGACCGCGCAGGGCGTGCGGCGGGAGCGCCGTCCCCCGGCCGCCGAAGTGCTTGGCCAGGTCGGCGTCGTGGTAGCGGACGACCTGCCGGTGCCAGTTGAGGATGCCGGACAGCCAGTGCTGCAACGCGCTCACGTAGGCGCGCAGCCCCTCCCGGGTCTTGCGGTCGAGCCGGAACTCCTCGAACAGCGCGGGCAGCTCCACGTCGACCGAGTGCCGGAACTGCTTCAGCCTGGCGTTGGCCAGGTCGGTCGCGATGCCCAGCGCCCGCTCCAGGTCCACGTCGAGGAAATTGCGCACGACCAGCACCAGGTTGTGCACCTCGCCCTCGAACTGGATCTCCTTCCGGTAGGAGAAGAGGTCGTTGAGGATGGTCGCGTAGTCCATCGCCGAGTTCTCGATGTTCCGCATCGTGCGGGTGTCGTAGAGCTCGTCGGGGATCCGGCTCGCGCCACCGAGCCGGGCCAGGGCGATGGTCAGCTCGGAGCCGAACGTGTGGCGGCGCATCTCCACGTAGTCGACCGGGTCGGGCACGCGGTTCTCGTGCTGGTTCTTCAGCTCCCACACCCAGCTGTCGAGCATCAGCTCCACCGCGTGCCGCAGCCGCTGCCGGTCGTCGCGCGGCATCGGGGCGGCGGTGCGCTGCCAGACGTCGGCGAGGCCGCGTTCCAGCGGGGTGGTCGGCGAGGGTGACGCGCCCTCCAGCGGCATCATCTGCTTGAGCCGGTCGGTGGCGGCCTTCGCGGCGGCCAGGTCGGGCGTGCGGCCGAACACGACCGGGTAGTAGTCGTCGCCGTAGGTGCCCCAGGTCAGCCACAGCGCGTTGATCTCCAGCTCCGCCGGCGTGGCGTCCGGGGCGATGCCGGCCGAGCACAGGGCGAGGTCGTAGTCGCGCAGCTTGGCCTCGGTCCACACGCGCGGCACGTCGTCGAAGATCCCCATGTCACCGGCCCACGCGATGCTCTTCTCCAGCGCGTCCTTCCAGTGCGGGCTCAACGACAGCTCGAACGGCATGTCCAGCGCCGGTTCGGGCAGCGGCGGCACCTCCTCGAACGGCACGTGGCTGAAACCGCGCAGGCGTTGCGGCGCCGTGGCGACGAGCGCGCGCAACGCGGACGTGCCCAGCCCGGTCGGGCCGCCGAGCACGGGGTTCGCGGTGACCGCGCCCTCGTTCATGTAGCGGCTGGAGCGGGCGTGCCACTCGTGGCCGCCGGACTGCCAGTCCTGGAGGCCCTTCACGTAGGCCAGCACGGCGAGCCTGCCCGCCGGGTCGATCCCGTGCTCGTCCAGCAGGAGCGGCACCTCCGTGACGGCGGTGTGCTCGAACTGGTGCAGGCGTGACGTGAGCAGGTCGTTGACCGCCTCGGCGGCCTCCTGGGTCGGCAGGTCCAGGAACTTCTCCAGCACCAGCACGCTGTTGCTCAGCTCGCCCTCGTCCAGCACCTCCCGCTCGTAGGAGAACAGGTCGTTGCGCAGGTGCACGGCGTCGGCGAACGTGTCGCGCAGGACGCCCATCGGCCGGGTGAGGGCGATCCGGGCGGGCACCTCCATGCCGGTGACGTGCTCGACCAGGTTCGCCGACCACGGCGCGCCGCCCACCTTGCGGCGCATCTCGACGTACTCGATCGGGTTGGACAGCCTGCCCTCGGAGATGTTCAGCAGCTCCCACATCGACTCGTCCAGCAGGTGCTTGGTGTTGTCGGCGAACCGGCGGCGCCAGTCCTGCGAGTGACTGCCGACGGTGCGCGTCCACAGGTCGGCGAGGCCCTTCTCGACCGGGTTCGAGGGCTCCGCCGTGATCGCGCCGTCGACCGGCATGAACAGCGGCAGCCGGTCCAGGTAGGCCTTCGCGCCCGCCACGTCCGGGTTGCGCTTGTAGAGCTCCACGAAGTGGTCGTCGAAGTAGAAGACCCACACGTACCAGTCGGTGACCAGGTCGAGGTCGTCCGCCGTGGCGTCGGGGTGGGTGTAGGCGCAGAGCAGGGCGTAGTCGTGCGAGTCGAGGTCGTGCTCGGTCCAGATGACGGTGCCGTGCTGCGGGACGTCGATCATGTCCATGCCGTGGGCCCACGCCTTGGTGTGCGCCCGCGCGCGGTCCAGGTTGGCGTTCAGCCGCGCCGGGTAGGGCAGGTAGAACTCCGGCAGCTGGAACGGCTGCGCCATCGGCTCGCACCTCTCGTCGCGGACACCTGCCCGTGTACGCAACCAGGGCCGGGCGGGGTGGCCAAGACCCGGCGCGCTGATCCACACGTTCGAGCGCAGGGTCCGCCCGACCGGCTCAACCCACTGCTGCTTTGGGTGGTCGTCGGCGGGGGGGTCGGTTCGGCCGGTGCGGCACCGGTGCGGCGTCGGTTCAGCGCCGTTTCAGCGCCGTTTCAGCGTCGGCGCGCGGTGAGCGGTGAGCGGTGGAACCGGCGCGCAGGCGTCACACTGGACCACGTGCCCAGCTTGGAGCCCTTCGAGGTGGACTTCTTCGACGCCGCGCCGCAGCGTCACAGCTACGTGCTGGACCTGCCGGTGTCACCCGGACGTGTGTGGCGGGGACTGACGGCGTCCAACCCGCTGTGGTGGTGCCGGCTGCTGTCGTCGGTGGAGTACACCTCCCCGCGCCCGTTCGGCGTCGGCACCACGCGGACGGCGACCGTGCTGGGCGTGCTGCGGCTCAACGAGCACTTCATCCGCTGGGAGGAGGGGCGGCGGCAGTCGTTCCTGGTAGACCGGGCGAACCTGCCGGTGTACCGCCGGTTCGGGGAGGACTACCTGGTGGAGCGGTCCGAGGGCGGCTGCCGGCTCACGTGGACGTTCGCCTACGAGCCCGCGGTGAAGGTCGACCGCCGGATGAACGCGGTGGTGTTCCGCTCGCTGGTGGCGGACACGCGGCGGCACTTCGCGGGCGACGCGCGGGGACGCCTCGCGAGTTGAGGCGGGGGGCGGGTCGCCGGGTGGGCGCGGGCGGCGGGTCGCCCGGTGAGCGCGGGCGGCGCGTCGCCCGGTGAGCGCGGGTGCGGCGGTGGATCTTGGTTGCACTGCGTTACCGATTAGACCGGGAAGTGCAGTAGATCACGCCCATATGGGCGATTCGCGACCTTAGGTTAGGCTCCCCTCATGTCTAAGGGAGACGCGCTGCTCGCCGGTGAGGGACTGGTTCTCGCGCACCACGACCACGCGGTGGTGCACGGTGTCTCGCTCGGGCTGCGCGCCGGGACCGTGACGGCGCTCGTCGGGCCCAACGGGTCGGGCAAGTCGACCGTCCTGCGGTCCCTGGCGCGGCTGCACCGCCCGCGCGAGGGGCAGGTCCGGCTGGGCGAGCGGCCGGTGTGGGGGCACTCGCCCCTGTCCGGCAAGGAGTTCGCCCGCAACGTCACCCTGCTCACCCAGCAGCGGCCGACGCCCTCCGGCGTCTCGGTGCGCGACGTCGTCTCCTACGGCCGGTACCCGTACCGGACCGGGTGGCGCGGGGTCGACCCCGAGGGCAGTGCGGCCGTCCAGCGCGCCATGGACCTGACGGGTGTCACCCCGATGGCCGACCGGGGCGTGGACGAGCTGTCCGGCGGCGAGTTGCAGCGCGTGTGGCTGGCGTCGTGCCTGGCGCAGCAGACCTCGGTGCTGCTGCTGGACGAGCCGACCAACCACCTCGACCTGCGCTACCAGGTCGAGGTCCTCGACGTCGTGCGCGACCTGGCGAACGACCACGACGTGGCGGTCGGCGTGGTGCTGCACGACCTCGACCACGCCGCGATCGTCGCCGACGAGGTCGTGCTGCTGAGCGAGGGCAGGGTCGTGGCGGCGGGCGGGGTCCGCGACGTGCTCACCGGCGCGCACCTGACCCGGGCCTACGGCGTCACGGTGCACGTCGCCGACGACCCGGTGACCGGGGCGATCCACTGCCGCCCCCTCGGCAGGCACACGCCGCGACCGGTCTGAGTCCTTCCCCCCTTCCCCCTTTGAGAGGTACCAGCGATGCGCCTGCTTGCCCCTGCCCTCGTGACGGCGGCCCTGCTGCTGTCGGCCTGCGGCACGACCGAGACGCCGACGTCCGCCCCGACCGAGTCCGCCGGCGGCCCGGTCACCGTGACCGACTCGCGCGGCAAGGAGGTCAAGCTCGACTCCCCCGCCCGGAAGGTCGTCACGCTGGAGTGGGCGGAGACCGAGACCGTCGCCTCACTGGGTGTCATGCCGGTGGGTGTCGCGGACGCCGCTGGTTACAAGACGTGGGACGCGGTCGTGCCGCTCCCCGCCGACGTGAAGGACGTCGGCAAGCGCAACGAGCCCAGCGTCGACTCGATCGTCGCGCTCGACCCCGACCTGGTGATCATGGCCAAGGGCCGGGACGAGACGCTGGTCGGCCAGCTGGAGAAGTACGTCCCGGTGATCGTCACCCAGGCCAGCGACGCCTCCCGCAACCTCGACCGGCTGCGCGAGGACACGAAGCTGATCGCCGAGGCGGTCGGCAAGTCGGCCGAGGGCGACGCGCTGCTGTCCGAACTGGACACCGCGCTGGCCGACGGCAAGAAGGCGGTCGAGGCCAAGGGCGCGACCGGCACGCCGTTCGTCATGGCCGACGGCTGGCTCCAGGGCAGCACGGTCAACATCCGCCCGTTCGGCAAGGGCTCACTGGTCTCCGACGTGGCCGAGGCCGTCGGCCTGAAGAACGCGTGGACCGGTGAGGTCGACCCGCAGTGGGGCCTGGGCGCGACCGACGTGGAGGGCCTGACCGCGCTCACCGACCCGAAGACGATGCTGTTCTACAGCGCCTCCGAGGACGACGTGTTCACCACCGGCCTCGCGCAGAACCCGGTGTGGCAGCGGCTGCCGTTCGTGGTGAGCAAGAAGGTGGTCAAGCTGGAGCCGGGCACGTGGACGTTCGGCGGGCCGAAGTCGGTCGTCAAGGTCGCCGAGCAGTTCGTGAAGGCTGCCACCGCCTGATGCGCACCGCCGTCGTGACGGCGGGGATCGTGGCGCTCGTCGCCGTGCTCTCCGCCGTCCACCTCACCCAGGGCACCGCGTCGACCGGTGTGCTCGACGTGCTCGACGCCGTGGTGGGCAACGGGGACGCGCAGACCCTCGCCGTGCTGGAGGGCTCGCGCGTGCCGCGCCTGCTGGCCGCGCTGCTGCTCGGCGTCGCGCTCGGCGTGGCGGGCGCGGGCATGCAGTCGGTGGCGCGCAACCCGCTGGCCTCGCCGGACACGCTCGCCGTGAACGCGGGCGCGCACCTGGCCGTGGTCGCGATCGCGGCGTTCGGGCTGAGCCTGCCCACGCTGCCGGCGGGCGGTGCGGCGTTCGTCGGCGGGCTCGCGGCGTCGGTGCTCGTGCTGGGGCTGTCCGGCGGCGGTTCGACCAGCCCGCGGCTGGTGCTCGTCGGCTCGGCGGTCATGCTGACGCTCCAGTCGGCGACGATCCTGCTGCTGCTGATGTACGAGCAGGAGACGACCGGGCTGTTCGCCTGGGGCTCCGGGTCGCTGACCGTGAGCGACCTGGACGCGACCGCGCAGATGACGCCGGTCGTGGTGGTCGCGGTGGCGGCGCTGGTGGTGATGGGTCGGTCGCTGGACATCCTGGCCCTGGGCGACGACAACGCGACCGTGCTGGGGCTGAGAGTGCGGCGGACGCGCGTGGGCGCGGTGCTTCTGACCGTGGCGCTGACGGCGGCGGCCGTGACGATCGCCGGGCCCATCGGGTTCGTCGGGCTGAGCGCGCCGGTGATCACGCGGCTGCTGACGCCGTTCGTGCCGGGGTTGGGCAGGCACCGGGCGCTGCTGCCGGTGTCCGGGCTGGTCGGCGTGGTGATCGTGCTGGGCGCGGACGTGCTGCTGCGGGCTGTGATGGGGTCGGCGGCGGCGGTGCGGGTGCCGACCGGGGTCATGACCACGGTCCTGGGCGCGGTCGTGCTGATCTGGTTGGCGCGGCGCGGGCGGTCCGGTGGGACGCCGCGGCAGGCGCCGGCCGGGCGGGTCGGGGTGGCCACGTCGTCACGCCGGCTCGTGGTGACGTCGGTGGTGCTGGGTGTGCTGCTGGTCGTCATGCCGACGGTGGGGTTGATGCTGGGCGACCGGCTGGTGCTGCTGGGCGACCTGGCGAACTGGTTCGCGGGCCGGACCGGCACGGCGCTGACGTTCGTGCTCGACCAGCGGCTGCCGCGGGTGCTGGCGGCGTTGGCGGCGGGCGCGGCGCTGGCCGTGGCGGGGTGCGGGATCCAGTCGGTGAGCCGCAACCCGTTGGCCGAACCGGGCCTGCTCGGCATCACGGCGGGCGCGGGGCTGGGCGCGATCACGTTGATCACGGCGGTGCCGGTGGCCGGGGCGTGGCACGTCGCCGGTGCGGCCGGTGCGGGTGCGATGGTGGCGTTCGCGCTGGTCTACGGGCTGGCGTGGCGGTCGGGGCTGGACTCGGACCGGTTGGTGGTCATCGGCATCGCGATGTGGTCGGCCGGGATGGCGCTGATCACGCTGCTGATCGTGACGTCGGACCCGTGGAACACGGCGAAGGCGTTGACGTGGATGTCGGGTTCCACGTACGGGCGGACGCTGGAGCAGGTGGTGCCGACGGCGCTGGCGCTGGCGCTGCTGACGCCGTTGCTGTGGGCGCGGCACCGGGAGCTGGACCTGCACAGCCTGGACGAGGACACGCCGCGCGTGCTGGGGATGCGGGTGGAGCGGTCGCGGCTGGTGATCCTGGTGGCGGCGGGCGTGCTGGCGGCCACGGCCGTGTCCGCGATCGGGGTGGTGGCGTTCGTCGGGTTGGTCGCGCCGCACCTGGCCCGGTCGCTGGTGGGTGGTCGGCACGGGCGCGTGCTGCCGGTCGCGGCGGCGGTGGGCGCGGTGCTCGTGAGCGCGGCGGACACGGTGGGGCGGACGGTGATCGCGCCCGCGCAGATCCCGGCGGGGCTGGTGATCGCGTTGATCGGGACGCCGTACTTCGTGCTGGTGCTGTGGCGGACGCGGGAGATGCGCACCTGAGGGTGCCAGACACCTACCAGACACCTACCAGACACCCGCCGGACACCCGCCGGACACCCGCCAGGACTTCCACGGCGATCCGGCCCTGAGTCCGTCGGCAGACGGCACGGTGGATCAGATCACAAGTGCGCGCGCAGCAGGTGGACGGTTTGTTCGTCCAGCTCGGCCGACGCCGAGCCGCTCGCCCGCTCCAGCAACGCCCGCAAGGCCGGCGCGTCGGCCGGGTCGACCTCCAGAGGGGTGATGGTCCGCCGCCGCCACGGCACCGAGACCAACGACCGGGACATCCGGGTGGCGTCCGCCCGAGCGCGCCGCGCCAACCGGACGTCCGGGCCGGTCACCGCGGTCAGCGCGGCACGCAACTCGGCGACCGGACCCAGCCGCCGCGCCAACCGGTACCCGGCCAGCCGCACGGCGGGCCGTTCGTCGGCGAGCAGTTCCCAGGGCAGCGTCACCGGCACCGACCGCACCGCCGCGGTCGCCTCCCGCACGACGGCGGACGAGGGGTCGCGCAGCAGCGGCAGCACGCGGTCGTCCGGGACCTGGTCCAGCAGGCGCAACGCCCGCACGGCACGGGCCCGGATCGTCGCCGAGGGGTGCGCCAGCAGGGCCGGCAGGTGCCGACCGTCGCCGCCGACCTCGGCGAACCCGTCGATCGCGCCGGGGGTGACGCGTGAGCGGTAGTGCTCCGGCACGTCCACGCCGAGCCGTGCGGCGGACGTTCGCGCCAACGCCCGGATGAGGGATGACGTGTCGTCCAGGTGTGGCACCACGTCGGCGTCGCGCCCCAGCCGCGCCAACCCGGTCAACGCCTGCACCCGGACCTCGGGGCGTGGTGACGCGGCCAGCCGCCGCAACACCTCGACCCGACCGGTCCACACGCAGTCCCGGGCCGCCGCCTCCGCGGCTGCCGAACGCAGCCGCAGGTCAGGGGCCGTGAGCGCGACCGACACCTTTTGGTCGAGCTTCCAGGCGCCGGCGCGGAACGCGAACGCCCGCACCTCGCGGTCCGGTGACTCCAGCAGTGACGCCAGCGGGGCACGGGGGTCGGAGGCGGCGGCGAGGAGTTGGTTGCGCACGAACGAACCCCGCAGCCGCTGTTCGATCAGGAGGCCGATGCCGAGTGCGGCGGGGAGGAACCGCGCGGGGTCGGCGTGCAGCAGCACGGCGAGGCCGGCGCGGGCGCGGTCACGCACCTCGCGGACCCAGTCGCCGGTCCGCACGACGAGGAACGGGATCAGCTCGGGGGTCGGGTGCGCGATGATGTGCTGGACGGCTTGTTCGCGGATGCGGCCGTCGCCGTGGGTGCCGGCGAGCGCGGTGGCCACGGGTGCGGGGTCCCTGCGCCTGATCACCGGTCTGTGGTCGTTCGACAGCCACCACCGCGCCTGTCGGGCGGTGGCGTCCAGTCGGAGCACCGCGCGCGGTGAGGCGGCGAGGGTCGCGAGGGTCGCCAAAGCAACCTCGTCGTTGGTCGAGAGGAGCCGTTCCAGGTCCTCCACTGCTTGGTCGCGCTCTGCCACGTTCGTGGTCCTCTCTAGGGTGACCAGGTCGCCGGGTCGGCGGTGGTCTGGGTGCCGGTGGCCAGGTCCTTCACCTCGTGCGCGCGGTCGGGCGTGAAAGGCGGGAACCACACGAAGGGGATGCCCTTGCGGGAGGCGTACCGGACCTGCTTGGCGACC
This sequence comes from Actinosynnema sp. NPDC051121, assembly GCA_040689555.1. GTDB lineage: Bacteria > Actinomycetota > Actinomycetes > Mycobacteriales > Pseudonocardiaceae > Actinosynnema. The sequence continues at coordinate 73,218 of JBFBCZ010000041.1, forward strand.
TTGTCCTCCTGGTGGTAGAGCTCGACGTTGAGACCGTTGTCGCGCAGGGCTTTCGCGGTGTCGGTGGCGATCCGGCGGCCGTTCGGCGGCTGCACGACGAGCACGTCGGCGGGTGAGCTCGGGCCGGTGGCGAGCAGCCCGGCGGACAGCATCTTGGCGAAGATCCGGGAGAGGCCGATCGACATGCCGACGCCGGGCAGCCTGCGCCGGATGAACGTCCCGGCCAGGTCGTCGTAGCGGCCGCCTGAGCAGATCGAGCCGTACTCCGGCCAGTCCACGAACTTCCCCTCGTAGACGGTGCCGGTGTAGTAGTCCAGGCCGCGGGCGATGGAGAAGTCGGCCACCACTTCGGGGAGGTCGGACAGCTCGCGGAGGACGAAGTCGAGCTCTTCGAGGCCTTCGTCCAGGAGTGGTGATTCGACGTTGAGCGCGCGGACGTCGTCCGCGCCGCCGCGCAGGCGCGCGAGCGTGAGGACGGCGTCGAGCTGGGTGGAGTCGAGTCGGGTGGAGTCGAGTCGGGTGGTGAGGAGCGCGGCGACGCCGTCGACGCCCAGTTTGTCGATCTTGTCGACGGTGCGGATGACGTCGAGCGGGTCGGCGATGCCCAGGCCCTCGTAGAAGCCCTGCAACACCTTGCGGTTGTTGACGTTGATGGTCCACGGGGGCAGGTCGAGAGTGGTCAGCACCTCGTGCACGATGCGCGGCAGTTCGGCGTCGAAGTGGATCGGCACGTCGTCGAGGTCGATCACGTCGATGTCGCACTGGGTGAACTCGCGGAACCGGCCGTCCTGCGGTCGTTCGCCGCGCCAGGTCTTCTGGATCTGGTAGCGCTTGAAGGGGAAGACGAGTTCGTTGAAGTGCTGGGCCGCGTAGCGGGCGAACGGCACGGTGAGGTCGAAGTGCAAGCCGAGTTGGCCTTCGTCGGAGCCTTGCGCACGGCCGAGCGCGTAGACCTCTTTGGAGGTCTCGCCTTTGGAGAGCAGCACGTCCATGCGTTCGACGGCGGGGGTTTCGATGGAGCAGAAGCCGTAGCGCTCGAAGGCGGTCCGGATCGCGTCGAGCCACCGCAGCTCGACCAGGCGCACGTGGGGCAGCCACTCGGGGAAGCCGCTGATGGGTGCTGGTGGTCGGGATGCGGGTTGGTCGGTCATGCCTGGGAGTTCAGCGGATGTCGGGTGGGTTCGCCAACGGCTTTTCTGCGGTGGAGAGCGCGAGAGTCCTACGTTGGGAGGGCGAGAGTCCTACGGTCGGGACGGGTGAGTTCAACGTTCGAGGTGTGTGGGGCGGTGGGTGCTTCCGGCTCGATTTGACATGGGGCCCTTACGGGCACCCCAGGCAGGCCAAAGCCGGG
>JBFBCZ010000042.1:0-70885 GCA_040689555.1 Actinosynnema sp. NPDC051121
CTCGCCGACGCCGGCGTGCCGGTCGTGGGCACCCCGCCCCACGCCATCCACCTCGCCGAGGAACGCGGCGCGTTCGGCCAGGTCCTCGCCGACGCAGGCCTGCCCGCCCCCAAATACGGCATGGCCACCTCGTTCACGCAGGCCAAGGCCATCGCCGACGAGATCGGCTACCCCGTCCTCGTCCGCCCCTCCTACGTGCTGGGCGGACGCGGCATGGAGATCGTCTACGACGAGCAGACCCTGCACGGCTACATCCAACGCGCCACCGAGGTCAGCCCCGAACACCCCGTACTGGTCGACCGGTTCCTCGACGACGCCATCGAGATCGACGTCGACGCCCTCTACGACGGCACCGAGGTCTTCATCGGCGGCGTCATGGAACACATCGAGGAAGCCGGGGTGCACTCCGGCGACTCCGCCTGCGCCCTGCCACCCATCACCCTGGGCGAGTCGGACATCGACGCGGTGCGGCGCTCCACGCTGGCCATCGCCGAGGGCATCGGCGTGCGCGGCCTGCTCAACGTCCAGTACGCCCTCAAGGACGACGTCCTCTACGTCCTGGAGGCCAACCCCCGCGCCTCCCGCACCGTCCCGTTCGTCTCCAAAGCCACCGCCGTCCCCCTGGCCAAGGCCGCCGCCCGCATCATGCTCGGGGCGACCGTCGCCCAGTTGCGGGCCGAAGGGCTGCTGCCCGCACAGGGCGACGGCGCGAAACTCCCCCCGCACGCCCCCGTCGCGGTCAAGGAAGCCGTCCTGCCCTTCCACCGCTTCCGCACCCCCGAAGGCAAGGGCGTCGACTCCCTGCTCGGCCCCGAGATGAAATCCACCGGCGAGGTCATGGGCATCGACGTCTCCTTCGGCATGGCCTACGCCAAGTCCCAGACCGCCTCCTACGGCTCTTTGCCCACCTCAGGGCGGGTGTTCGTGTCGGTGGCCAACCGGGACAAGCGGGCCATGATCTTCCCGGTCAAGCGGCTCGCCGACCTGGGCTTCGAGGTGCTGGCGACCGCCGGCACGGCCGAGGTGCTGCGCCGCAACGGCATCCCCTGCACGATCGTGCGCAAGCACTTCGAGGGTGCCGACAACATCGTCGACGCGATCCTCGCGGGCACCGTCGACATGATCATCAACACCCCGTACGGCAACAACGGGCCGCGCATCGACGGCTACGAGATCCGCACCGCGGCCGTGGCCAAGGACATCCCGTGCGTGACCACGATCCAGGGCGCGGCGGCGGCCGTGCACGGGATCGAGGCCGCCATCCGCGGTGACATCGGCGTGCGGCCCCTCCAGGCCCTCCAGGCGGCCCTGCGGGGTGACGCGTGAGGTTCGGGGCGCGGTTGGCGAAGGCGGTCGACGAGCACGGTCCCCTGTGCGTGGGCATCGACCCGCACCCCGGCCTGCTGGCGTCCTGGGGGCTCTCCCAGGACGCCGCGGGGCTGGAGCGGTTCGCGCTGACCTGCGTGGAGGCGTTCGGCGGTCGGGTGGCCCTGGTGAAGCCCCAGGCGGCGTTCTTCGAGGCGCACGGGTCGCGGGGCGTGGCGGTGCTCGAACGCGTCATCGCCGACCTCAGGGACAGCGGCACGCTGGTGCTGGTCGACGCCAAGCGCGGTGACATCGGCTCGACCATGGCCGCGTACGCCGCGGCCTACCTCACCGAGGGCTCGCCGCTGGCCGGCGACGCGGTCACCGCGTCGCCGTTCCTCGGGTTCGGATCGCTCGACCCGGCCCTGGAAGCCGCCGCCGCGAGCGGTCGCGGAATATTCGTGCTCGCGTTGACTTCGAATCCCGAGGGCGCCTCCGTGCAGCGCGCGGTGGGCTCCGACGGGCGTTCCGTGGCGCAGTCGATCGTGGACTCGGCGGCCCGCGCGAACGCGGGCGCGGAGCCGTTCGGTGACGTCGGACTGGTGGTCGGCGCGACCCTGGACGAGCTCGCCGTGGACCTCTCTGACCTGCACGGATACGTCCTCGCGCCGGGGTTCGGGGCGCAGGGCGCCACGGTCGCGGACCTGCGCGCGCTGTTCGGCCGGGAGCTGCGCGGAGTGCTCCCGACGTCGTCCCGGGACGTGCTCAGGCACGGCCCGGAAACCGCAAAACTGCGGTCGGCGGTGGACGCCGTCCGGGGCTCCCTGGAGATGTGATCACGATCAAATCGCGACACGCTTCGCGTGGTCCGCTCACCTGCGCAAACGGTCCCTGGTACGGTCCAGGCCACCGGCGGGTCCATCACCCATCGAGCGCATACCACACCTGGCGTGCGCAGGGCGTTACCGGTGGCGGTGATGGGCCTGTTGGAGGGTGTTGGTACTACTACCACCCGCCGCAACCACTCCAGCGCTGACAAAGATTCACCTGACTGGGACCCACGTTGTACCCAGGCAATTGCGCTCGGTACGGTCGCGGCACCGATCCAGAATTGAAATTCCCACACCACGGAGGAAATCGTGGCCCTTCCCCAGCTTACCGAGGAGCAGCGGGCCGCAGCGCTGGAGAAGGCTGCTGCCGCTCGTCGCGCTCGGGCTGAGCTCAAGGAGCGCCTCAAGCGTGGCGGCACGACCTTGACGGACGTGCTGAAGGCCGCCGAGAGCGACGAGGTCCTTGGCAAGATGAAGGTGTCCGCGCTGCTCGAGGCGCTTCCGGGCGTCGGCAAGGTGCGTGCGCAGCAGATCATGGAGCGCCTTGAGATCGCTCCGTCCCGTCGGCTGCGCGGCCTGGGTGAGCGGCAGCGCAAGGCGCTGCTCACCGAGTTCAGCGGCGAGTGAGTGATGGCACCGGGGTGGGGTCGGGCGTTCGCGCCCGGCCCCGCCTCACCGTTCTGTCCGGGCCGTCCGGCGTCGGCAAGTCCAGCGTGCTGGCCGAGCTGCGCCGGATGGGACCGGAGATCCACTTCAGCGTCTCGGTGACCACGCGGAAGCCGAGGCCGGGCGAGGTCGACGGGGTGCACTACCACTTCGTCGACGCCGCCGAGTTCCGCGAGATGGTCGCCCGGGACGAGTTCCTGGAGCACGCCGAGTTCGCGGGCAACTGCTACGGCACCCCCAAGGCCCCGGTGGAGCGGGCCCTGGCGTCCGGCACGCCGTCCCTGCTCGAGATCGAGCTGCAAGGCGCCCGGCAGGTCCGGGTCGCGATGCCGGAGGCCCAGCTCGTCATGCTGGCCCCGCCGTCGTGGGAGGACCTGGTCGGCCGGCTGACCGGCCGCGGCACCGAGGACCCCGCCGTCGTCGCACGCCGGCTGGAGATCGCCAGGGAGGAACTGGCGGCCGAACCGGAGTTCGACGAGGTCGTGGTGAACGACGACGTGAAGTCCGCCGCCGCGAGCTTGCTAAACTTGGTGGTCGGCCCGGCGCCCGACGCGTGAGCACGCGTGTCGCGAGGCGCGGGACGGTTGTCTCGACACGATGGCAACACAGACCCACCCCTGAACCGCAGGAGCGTTGACGAGTGACCACGCACACCGAGCTGGGCCCGCTCTCGGGTACTCCGGAGGGCATCACCAACCCCCCGATCGACGACCTGCTGGAGCAGGTCAGCTCGAAGTACGCGCTGGTGATCTACGCGGCCAAGCGGGCGCGGCAGATCAACGACTACTACGCGCAGCTCGGTGAGGGCCTGCTCGAGTACGTCGGCCCGCTGGTCGAGCCGGGCCCGCGCGAGAAGCCGCTGTCGATCGCGCTCCGGGAGATCCACGCGGGTCTCCTCGAGCACACCGAGGGCGAGTGACCGAGGCCGCTGCCGCCCCCGAACGCCCCAACGTGATCCTCGGGGTGGGCGGGGGCATCGCCGCGTACAAGGCGTGCGAGGTGCTGCGCCGGCTCACCGAGTCCGGCCACGCCGTGCGCGTCGTGCCCACGGACGGCGCGCTGAAGTTCGTCGGCGCGGCCACGTTCGAGGCGCTGTCCGGCCGGCCGGTGCAGACCGGGGTGTTCGAGGACGTCCCGTCGGTGCCGCACGTGAAGCTCGGGCAGAACGCCGACCTGGTCGTCGTCGCGCCCGCCACGGCGAACCTGATCGCGAAGGCCGCCCACGGCCTGGCCGACGACCTGCTCACCAACACGCTGCTCACCGCGCGCTGCCCGGTCCTGCTCGTCCCGGCGATGCACACCGAGATGTGGGAGCACCCGGCGACGCGGGCCAACGTGGCGCTGCTGCGCTCGCGCGGCGTGATCGTGGCCGAACCCGCCAGCGGCAGGCTGACCGGCAAGGACACCGGCAAGGGCAGGCTGCCCGAGCCCGCCGAGATCGTCGACCTGGCCCGGTTGCTGCTGGCGCGCCCCGACGCGCTGCCGCGCGACCTGGAAGGCGTGCACGTCGCCGTGTCGGCGGGCGGCACGCGCGAGCCGCTGGACCCCGTGCGCTTCCTGGGCAACCGCTCGTCCGGCCGGCAGGGCTACGCGCTGGCCCGGGTCGCCGCCCAGCGCGGCGCGCGCGTGACGCTGGTCGCCGCGCACACCGCCGACCTGGTCGCACCCGCCGGGGTGGACGTCGTCCGCGTCGGCTCCGCGCTGGAGCTGCGTGACGCGATGCACACCGTCGCGGCCACCGCCGACGTCGTGGTGATGGCCGCCGCCGTCGCCGACTTCCGGCCGGTGGACCTGGTCGAGCACAAGATCAAGAAGACCGATCGCGACCCCGACCCGGTCGCGCTCACCCGCAATCCGGACATCCTGGCCGAACTGGTCGCCGCGCGGCGGCCCGGTCAGGTCGTCGTGGGCTTCGCGGCCGAGACCGGTGACGCCGGGACCGGCGTGCTCGACTACGGACGCACGAAGCTCAAGCGCAAGGGCTGCGACTGGCTCGTCGTCAACGCCGTCGGCGACGGCCGCGCGTTCGAGGTCGAGGACAACGCAGGTTGGCTGCTGTCCGCCGACGGCGCCGAGACCCCGATCCCGCACGGCTCGAAAGCGCAGCTCGCGTCCGCATTGTGGGACGCCGTAGCCGCTTCCGTCGAACGTTGACGCGCGCGCCCGGGCCGTCAGTAAGCTTGAAACCATTCGCAGATCGGACAGTTAGGGAGGGTCGTGAGCCAGCACAGCAGCAGGCTGTTCACCAGTGAGTCGGTGACCGAAGGGCACCCGGACAAGATCTGCGACGCCATCAGCGACTCGATCCTCGACGCGCTGCTGGCCAAGGACCCGCGTTCGCGCGTGGCGGTGGAGACGATGGTCACCACCGGTCAGGTGCACGTGGCGGGTGAGGTGACCACGGAGGCCTACGCCGACATCCCGTCGATCGTGCGGGACAAGATCGTGGAGATCGGCTACGACTCCTCGGCCAAGGGCTTCGACGGCTACTCGTGCGGCGTGAACGTGGCCATCGGCTCGCAGTCGCCCGACATCGCGCAGGGCGTGGACACCGCGTTCGAGCAGCGGGTCGAGGGCGCCGAGGACGAGATCGCCAAGCAGGGCGCGGGCGACCAGGGCCTGATGTTCGGCTACGCCTGCACCGACACCCCCGAGCTCATGCCGCTGCCGATCGCGCTGGCGCACCGGCTCTCGCGCCGGCTGACCGCGGTCCGCAAGGACGGCACCGTGCCCTACCTGCGCCCGGACGGCAAGACGCAGGTCACCATCGAGTACGCGGGTGACCAGCCGGTGCGGCTGGACACCGTGGTGGTGTCCACGCAGCACGCGGACGGGATCGACCTGGAGAAGCTGCTCGGCGTCGACATCCGGCAGCACGTCGTCGCGCCGGAGGTCGAGGCGCTGGGCCTGGACACGACCGACGTGCGGCTGCTGGTCAACCCGACGGGCCGGTTCGTCATCGGTGGTCCGATGGGTGACGCGGGCCTGACCGGTCGCAAGATCATCGTGGACACCTACGGCGGCATGGCGCGGCACGGTGGTGGCGCGTTCTCCGGCAAGGACCCGTCGAAGGTGGACCGGTCCGCGGCGTACGCGATGCGCTGGGTGGCGAAGAACGCGGTGGCCGCGGGCCTGGCCACGCGGATCGAGGTGCAGGTGGCGTACGCGATCGGCAAGGCCGCGCCGGTGGGTCTGTTCGTGGAGACGTTCGGCACCGAGACCGTCGACCCGACCAAGATCCAGCAGGCGATCGGCGAGGTCTTCGACCTGCGCCCGGCCGCGATCATCCGCGACCTGGACCTGCTGCGCCCGATCTACGCCCCGACCGCCGCGTACGGCCACTTCGGCCGCACCGACGTCGACCTGCCGTGGGAGAGCACGGACCGCGCCGCCGACCTCCGCGCCGCCGCGGGCGCGTGACGTCCCACCTCGTCACCCGCTGACGCTCCGCAGGGGTCCCCGCCCAGGGGACCCCTGTTTTTTATTGTGCCGGCGGGGTCCGACATCAAGCGGACAGGCTGGTCGGCGGCCTCGTTCGGGTGAACGGCGCGGGTTCCGGCGGGCGTTCAGGGTGTGGGCACGGCGGACGCGTGGTCGCGCAGGGCGGCGGCGGAGCGGACCAGCGCGGCGACGGCCTGTGAGCGGCTGGTCGGTGGCCAGGCGATCACCGTGGTGACCTCCGGTGCGTCCACGACCGGCACGGCGACGTGCTCGGGCCACTGCCAGGCACGGCTGGAGGTGGGGACGACCAGCAGGGTCCGGCCGAGCGCCACGAGCTGGGCGAGCTGCGACTGGCTGCGCACCTCCGGTCCCGGGCCGTCCGGGTAGGTCCCGTCGAGCCGGGGCCACCGGGCGATCGGCAGGTCCGGCACGCCGACCACGTCCGCCATGGTGAGCAGACCGCGGGACGCGAGCGGGTGGCCCGCCGGGACGATCGCGACCTGGCCCTCGGTGTGCAGGTCCTCGGTGTCGAACCCCGCCAGGTCGTCGAACGGCCGGTGCATGAGCGCCACGTCCGCCCGCCCGTCGCGCAGCAGCCCTGCTTGCTCGCCGACCTCGCACAGCAGGATGTCCACCGGCGCGGCCTCGGGGTCGACCGCGTCGAGGAGCCGTTGCAGCAGCTCGTGGGCCGCCCCGGCCTTCGTCGCGAGCACCAGCGGACGCTTCGGGTCGGCGGCTCGCCTGGTCCGACGGGCGACGGCGGCCACCGCGTTCAGCGCCGCGTCCGCCTCGCGGAGCATCACCTTGCCCGCCTCGGTGAGCGCCACCCCGCGGCGGTCGCGGTCGAGGAGCCGGACGCCGAGCCGCTGCTCCAGTTGGCGGATCGCCCGGGAGAGCGGCGGTTGTGCGATCCCGAGCCGCTCGGCGGCACGCCCGAAGTGCAGTTCCTCCGCGACGGCGACGAAGTAGCGCAGTTCGCGGGTCTCGAGATCGTGCACGACGCGAGCGTACGCCTGATACCCGGCGGGTATCACGGCTTACCGGATCGATCTTGGACAGCCGACGGCGGCGCGCCGAGCATGGACCACGTGAACGACACGAAGATCGCGCTGGTCACCGGCGCGAACAAGGGAATCGGTTTCGCCATCGCGCAGGGCCTCGGGGCGATCGGCTTCACCGTCGCGGTGGGCGCGCGGGACGAGACGAGGCGGGAGGAGGCCGTCGAACGGCTGCGCGGCGCGGGCGTCGAGGCGTTCGGGGTCGCCCTCGACGTCACCTCCGACGACAGCGCCACCGCGGCGGCCGAGACCGTCGACCGGACGGCCGGGCGGCTCGACGTGCTGGTCAACAACGCGGGTATCGCCGGCCGGATCGACGGCGGCACGCAGGACCCGACGACGCTCGAACTGGACGTCGTCCGCACCGTGCTCGACACGAACGTGTTCGGCGTCATCCGGGTGACGAACGCCATGCTGCCGCTGCTGCGCCGCGCGGACTCGCCGCGCATCGTCAACATGTCGAGCACCATGGGCTCGCTGGCGTTGCAGACCGGTCCCGTCATGGCCGCGTACGCGCCGTCCAAGTCGATGCTCAACAGCGTCACGACGCAGTACGCCCGCCGCCTCGCCGACACGAACGTCATCGTGAACGCCGCCTGCCCCGGTTACGTCGCGACCGACTTCACCGGGTTCAACGCACCGCGCACGCCCGAGCAGGGCGCGGCGATCGCGATCCGGCTGGCCACCCTGCCCGATGACGGCCCGCGCGGCGGCTTCTTCGACGACGACGGCGTCGTCCCCTGGTGACCGGCGGACCCGTTCGGCATCACCCGGACGTGATCTTGCTTGGTTCGAACTGTTGTTCGATAATGGGGTCATGACTCCACGGTGCGCGGTTCGGCCCCGGGTTGCGGGCGTCCACCCCGGTCTCTGGTAGACCTCCACCCGTGGCGGGCAAGGCGACTACCAGGCGCGGGGAGCGGGTGCCCGCCGCCTCGCTGCCGGTCGCCCGGGTGTGCGTGGACGTGCCGCTGGCGCACCTCGACCGGCCGTTCGACTACCAGGTCTCCACCGAGCAGGACGCGGACGCCGTGCCGGGCTGCCGGGTGCGGGTGCGGTTCGCGGGCCAGTTGGTGGACGGCTACCTGCTGGAGCGGGCGGAGTCGTCGGAGTACGGGCGGAAGCTGACGTTCCTGGACCGGGTGATCTCGCCGGAGCCGGTGCTGTCGCCGGAGGTGGCCGAGCTGGCGCGGGTGGTGGCCGACCGGTACGCGGGGTCGCTGATCGACGTGCTGCGGATGGCGATCCCGCCCCGGCACGCGCGGGTGGAGGCCAGGCCGTCCGACGAGCCCGCCCCGGTGCCGCCCGCCCCGCCGGACGAGGGCTGGGCGCGCTACCCGTTCGGGCCGAACCTGCTGGACGCGCTGCGGTCCGGCCGGGCCGCGCGGGCGGTGTGGCAGGCGCTGCCCGCCGAGGACTGGCCCGCCCGGCTGGCCGAGGCGGCGGCGTCGATGGCGAGCACGGGCAAGGGCGCGCTGGTGGTCGTGCCGGACCACCGCGACCTGGCCCGGTTGCAGCGGGCGTGCGCGGCGCTGGTGGGCGAGGCCGGCGTGGTCACGCTGTCGGCCGACCTCGGGCCCTCCGAGCGGTACAAGCGGTGGCTGGCCGTGCGGCGGGGCGCGGTGCGGGTCGTGCTGGGCACGCGCGGCGCGGCCTTCGCGCCGGTCCGCGACCTCGGGCTGGTGGCCGTCTGGGACGACGGCGACGACCTGCACGCCGAGCCGCGGATGCCGTACCCGAACGTCCGGGACGTGCTGGTGCAGCGCTCCCACCTGACCGGCGCGTCGCTGCTGATCGGCGGCTTCGCCCGGACCGCCGAGGCCCAGTTGCTGGTGGACAGCGGTTGGGCGCACGAGGTGGTCGCGGCCCGCGACACGCTGCGGGCCGTCGCGCCGCGGGTGGCGGCCGTGGGCGAGAGCGAGTGGCAGGAGGTGAAGGACGCGGCGGCGCGCTCGGCCCGGCTGCCGTCCATCGCGTTCGACGCGGCCCGGGCCGCCCTGGCGGCGGACACGCCGGTGCTGATCCAGGTGCCGCGGCGGGGGTACGTGCCGGCGCTGGCGTGCGGCCAGTGCCGGTCACCGGCCCGCTGCCGCCGGTGCGCGGGCCCGTTGGCGCTGCCGGGTGGCACGCAGGACGGCGTGCCGAGGCCCGCGTACTGCCGGTGGTGCGGTGCGACGGAAGCCGCGTACCGCTGCCCGAACTGCGGTTCGCGCAGGTTGCGCGGCCAGGTCATCGGCGCCCGCCGCACGGCCGAGGAGCTGGGGCGCGCGTTCAGCGGGGTGCCGGTCCGCACGTCGGGCGGCGACGAGGTGCTGTCCGACGTGCCGGGCGGCCGGTCGCTGGTGGTGGCCACGCCGGGCGCGGAACCGCTCGCCGAGGGCGGCTACGGCGCGGCCCTGCTGCTGGACGGCTGGGCGCTGCTCGGCCGGGCCGACCTGCGCGCGGCGGAGGAGACGCTGCGCCGGTGGATGACGGCGGCGGCCCTGGTGCACGCGGCCGGCCGGGTCGTCGTGGTCGCCGACTCGTCGCTGGCGCCGGTCCAGGCCCTGGTGCGGTGGGACCCGGTGTGGCACGCGCGCCAGGAGCTGGCGGCACGGGCCGAGCTCGGCTTCCCCCCCGCCGTGCGGATGGCGACCGTGGACGGCGCGCCGGACGCGCTGGCAGGCGTCCTGGAGGAGCTGCACCTGCCGCCGACGGGCGAGGTCCTGGGCCCGGTGCCGCTGTCGGAGGACAAGGAACGCGCCCTGGTCCGGGTGCCGAGGACGGAGGGCCGCGCGCTGGCCACGGTCCTGGCCGAGGTGCTCGCGGTGCGCAGCGCCCGCAAGGAACCGGACGTGGTGCGGGTCAAGCTGGACCCCCTCGAAGTCCTCTGACGCCGACCCCCGACACGGCGACTCCCGGGTGGTTCTGCTTTCCACCGGGAGGGAGTAGAAGGGAACGATGCTCCGGTCGACTGTCACCAGCGTCCTCGCATCACTCCTCGTCGCACCACTCCTGCCCGCCACCGCCTCCGCCGTCGCCGACGCGCCGCCGCGGGTGCCCGAGGCCGTCGGCTTCGGCGGCGTGGTGTCCAGCATCGACCCCGACGCCTCGCAGGTCGGCGTCGACGTCCTGCGCCGCGGCGGCAACGCGGTGGACGCGGCGGTCGCCGTGGCCGCCGCGCTGGGCGTCACCGACCCGTTCTCGGCCGGCATCGGCGGCGGCGGGTTCTTCGTGCACTACGACGCCCGCACGCACCGGGTGTCCACAGTGGACGGGCGTGAGACCGCGCCCGCCTCGGCCGACGCGGACCTGTTCGTCGAGAACGGCGCGGCGATCCCGTTCGCCGAGGCCGTGACCAGCGGGTTGTCGGTGGGCGTGCCGGGCACCCCGGCCACGTGGCAGCAGGCGCTGCGCCAGTGGGGCACGTGGTCGCTCGACCAGGCCGTCCGGCCCGCGGAGGACCTGGCCCGGCGCGGCTTCACCGTCGACGCGACGTTCAACCGGCAGGTGGCCGAGAACGCCGCCCGGTTCGCGAACTTCACGTCCACCAGCGCGCTGTACCTGCCGGGCGGCACGCCGCCGGCGGTCGGCAGCACGTTCCGCAACCCCGACCTGGCCGACACCTACCGCGAGCTGCGGCAGCGCGGTGTGTCGGCGTTCTACCGCGGTGACGTGGGGCGCGACCTGGTGGCGGCCGTCCGGCAGCCGCCCGTGGTGGAGGGCCGCACGGTCCGGTCCGGCGACCTGACGCAGGCCGACCTCGCCCGCTACGAAGCGCCGCTGCGGGAGCCGACCCGGATGCGGTACCGCGACTTCGACGTGCTCGGCATGGCGCCGCCGTCGTCGGGCGGCACGACCGTCGGCGAGGCGTTGAACATCCTGGAGACCACGGACCTGGCCGCCGAGACCCCGGTCCAGTACCTGCACCGGTTCCTCGAGGCGAGCCGGCTGTCGTTCGCCGACCGCAACCGCTGGGTGGGCGACCCGGCGTTCACCGACGTCCCGACCCGGGAGCTGCTGTCGCAGCGGTTCGCCGACAGCCGGGCGTGCCTGATCTCGCCGACCGCCGCGATGACGGGCCCGGTCGCGCCGGGCGATCCGCGCCACCCGACGCCGTGCGCGGCCGGCGGGGAAGCGGCAGCCACCCCGTACGAGGGCACCGACACCACGCACCTCACGGTCGCCGACCGCTGGGGCAACGTGGTCGCCTACACGCTGACCATCGAGCAGGAGGGTGGCAGCGGGATCGTGGTGCCCGGCCGCGGGTTCCTGCTCAACAACGAGCTGACCGACTTCTCGTTCACCCCGGTCACGCCCGGCGTGCCGGACCCGAACCTGCCCGGCCCCGGCAAGCGGCCCCGCTCGTCCATGTCGCCGACGATCGTGCTGCAGCACGGCAAGCCGGTGCTGGCGCTGGGCTCGCCCGGCGGCGCGAGCATCATCACCACCGTCCTGCAGGTGCTGACCCAGCGGCTGGACCGCGGCAAGCCCCTGGTGGAGGCCATCGCCGCGCCGCGGGCGTCGCAGCGCAACGCCGCCAACACCCAGGCGGAGACCGCGTTCCTGGCGAGCCCGGAAGCCGAGCCGCTGCGCGCGCTGGGCCACCGGTTCACCTCGACCGCCGAGATCGGCGCGGTCACGGCGGTCGAACGCCTGCCCGACGGCCGGTGGCGTGCGGCGGCGGAGACGTCCCGGCGCGGTGGCGGCGCGGCGCGGGTGGTGTGGCCCACGCCCTGACGTGGTCGCGGGTGCGGGTGTCACCACGGTGGGACCCGCACCCGGCGGCGCAGCCGTTTCCGCACCTCAGGCGGCAGGGCACGGCGCGGCGGCAGGTCCGGCATGGTCATGTCCGGCCGGCTCATCGCTCCTCCACAGCACGCAGTCGGGCCTGCGCCCGCGGGCTCGGCGTCGGTGTGCGGCACCCGCGTCGCACCATGCCGGTCCGATGTCGCAGCGGTCATGGCCGGCAAGCAGCCGCGGAGACCCCTGGCGTTGCAGCCGATCTCATCCCCGGGGATGACGGCGGGTCGCTACTCCGAGCGGACGCCCGCCGACGTCCCCGGGGCGCACGCTGGGAGCACGCGAGGAGTCGAGGAGCGGACATGACCACGATCACGATGACACCCACGACCGAGCCGATGGCCGTCACGGTCACACCGGCGGCGACGGCGGCCCGGTTCCTGGGCCACTTCCTGGCCGCGCTGGTGGGCGTCGCCTTCCTCGGCCGTGACCTGGAGCACTGAGCGGGCTTTCGTAGACTGGAACCTCCCCAGGCTGCGAGGAGTGCGCGTGACGGTCCAACCGATCCGGCTGTTCGGCGACCCGGTGCTGCGGACGCCCGCCGTCGAGGTCACCGACTTCGACGCGGAGCTGCGCAAGCTGGTCAAGGACCTGTGGGACACCATGAGCGAGGCGGGCGGTGCCGGACTGGCCGCGCCGCAGCTGGGCGTGGGCCTGCGGGTGTTCACCTACCACTGCGACGGCTTCGCCGGGCACCTGGTCAACCCGACGTTCGAGGTGGTCGGCGAGGAGGAGCAGGACGGCCCGGAGGGCTGCCTGTCCATCCCCGGCATGTCCTGGGACTGCCGCCGGCACCTGCACGTGGTGGCCAAGGGCTGGAACATGCACGGCGAGCCGATCGAGGTCGAGGGCACGGACCTGCTGGCGCGCTGCATCCAGCACGAGACCGACCACCTGGACGGCGTGCTGTTCCTCGACCGGCTGGACGACCAGACCCGCAAGGAGGCCATGCGGGCGATCCGGCAGCAGTCGTGGTTCGACGGCGGCGTGCCGACGATCAAGCAGTCGCCGCACCCGTTGTTCGGTGCTTGATCGCCGCTGCGTCGACGGGGCGGTTCCCGGCGGGCGAGCTGGGGTGGAGGCGCTCTTCTAGACTTGCGGTCTGCGGTGTCGCAGAAGATGCGAGGAGAGTGCGTGTTCGTCCACGGAACCAGGTCGTCCCGTCCGAGTCCCGACGTGCGCTGCGGAGGGGTCTGACATGCGGCTGGTCTTCGCGGGCACGCCCGAGGTCGCGCTGCCGTCGCTGCGGGCGCTGCTGGAGTCGGGCCGGCACGAGGTCGTGGCCGTGGTGACGCGGCCGGACGCGCCCGCCGGGCGTGGTCGCCGGGTGGAGCGCTCCCCGGTCGCGGCGCTGGCCGACGAGCGCGGCATCGAGGTGCTGACCCCGGCCAAGGCGGGCGACCCGGTGTTCCAGGCGCGGCTGAAGGAGCTGGAACCGGACCTGTGCCCGGTGGTGGCCTACGGCGCGCTGCTGCCCGAGTCCGCCCTGGCGATCCCGCGCCACGGCTGGGTGAACCTGCACTTCTCGGTGCTGCCGGCCTGGCGCGGCGCGGCGCCCGTGCAGGCGTCCGTGCGGCACGGCGACGACATCACCGGCGCGACCACGTTCCGCATCGTCAAGGAGCTGGACGCGGGCCCGGTGTTCGGCGTGGTGACCGAGCGGGTGCGCGAGCGGGACACGTCCGGCGACCTGCTCGGCAGGCTCGCCGAGTCCGGCGCGAAGCTGCTGCTGTCCACTGTGGACGGCATCGCGGACGGCACGCTGCGGCCCGTGGAGCAGCCCGCCGAGGGCGTGAGCTACGCGCCGAAGGTGACCGTGGACGACGCCCGGCTCGACTTCGGCACGCCCGCCGTCGCCCTCGACCGGGTGGCCCGGGCCGTGACGCCGGACCCCGGCGCGTGGGCGGAGTTCCGCGGCGAGCGGCTCAAGCTCGGCCCCGTCCTGCCGGTCGAGGCGGGTGAACCGCTCGCGCCCGGCGAGATCAGGGTGGAGCGCAAGCGCGTGCTCGTCGGCACGGCCACCGAGCCGGTGGCGCTGGGCGACGTGCAGGCGCAGGGCAAGAAGCGGATGTCGGCGACCGACTGGGCGCGCGGCGCCCGGATCGAGGCGGGGGAACGGATTTCATGACCCAGAGGTCTTCGCGTCCATCCCGCCCGCAGCGGGCGCACCCGCCGCGCGGTCGCACCGGCAGCCCGCCCCGGCCGCCGGTGGAGGACCCGGCGCGGCAGGCGGCGCTGGACACCCTGCGCGCCGTCCGGCAGCGCGACGCCTACGCGAACCTGGTGCTGCCGGGGATCCTGCGGGAACGCCGGATCACCGGGCGTGACGCGGCCCTGGCCACCGAGCTGACGTACGGGTCGCTGCGCGCGCAGGGGCTGCTGGACGCGGTGCTGGCGGCGTGCACCGACCGGCCGCTGTCCGAAGTGGACGGCGCGGTGCTCGACGCGCTGCGGCTCGGCGTCTACCAGTTGCTGCGCACCCGCATCCCGGCGCACGCGGCGGTCGCCTCGACGGTCGACCTGGTGCGCGCCGACCGCGGCTCGGGCGCGGCGGGGTTCGCCAACGCGGTGCTGCGGCGGGTGACGGGGCAGGACGAGGCGGCCTGGGTCGAGGAGGTCGCGCCCGACGAGGACGCCGACCCGATCGGCTACGTGGCCATGGCCAACGCCCACCCGAGGTGGATCGCGCAGGCGTTCGCGGAGGCGCTGGGCAGCCGCGCGGAGCCGCTGCGGGAGGCGCTGGCCGCCGACGACACGCGGCCGGCGGTGCACCTGGCCGCGCGGCCGGGCGAGTGCAGCGCGGACGAGCTGGCCGCGATGACCGGCGGCGAGGTCGCGCCGTACTCGCCGTACGGGGTGCACCTGGACGCCGGCGCGGGCGATCCGGGCGACCTCGACGCGGTGCGCGAGCGGTTGGCGGCGGTGCAGGACGAGGGCAGCCAGCTGTGCGCGGTGGCGTTGACGCGGGTGCCGGTCGAGGGCCGTGACGAGCGGTGGCTGGACCTGTGCGCCGGGCCGGGCGGGAAGGCCGTGCTGCTGGGGTCGCTGGCCCGGATGTCGGGTGCGTCGATGGACGCGGTCGAGAAGGCCCCGCACCGGGCGGACCTGATCCGGAAGGCCGCGGGCGACCTGCCGATCACGGTGCACGTCGCGGACGGCCGCGAGTCGGGACTGGAGCAGGGCGGGTTCGACCGGGTGCTGGTCGACGCGCCGTGCACCGGGCTGGGCGCGTTGCGGCGGCGGCCGGAGGCGCGGTGGCGGCGCCAGCCCTCGGACGTGGCCCCGTTGGCGCGGTTGCAGCGCGAGCTGCTGACGGCGGCGTTGTCGCTGGTCAGGCCCGGTGGCGTGGTGGCGTACGTGGTGTGCACGCCGCACCTGTCGGAGACGGTGGGCGTGGTGGCCGACGTGGCGCGCCGGACCGGGGCGGAGTGGCTGGACGCGCGGGAGTTCTTCCCCGGCGTGCCCGACCTGGGTGACGGGCCGCAGGTGCAGTTGTGGCCGCACAAGCACGGAACGGACGCGATGTTCTGCGCGATCCTGCGGCGGCCTGCGTGACAGGTGGGGGTGCAGGCCCGGAGCCGCGGGGAAAGCCCGTGCTCGGTGTGGTGGCGTCGGCGGCCGGCGGGGTCGAGCGGTGGTTCGTGGACGGGCTCGCCCGACCCCTGGCGGCTCGGGGGTGGCGGCTGGCGGTCACGTTCACGCCGAACGCCGCCCGGTGGTTGGAGCCGCAGGTGCCGGTGCTCCGGGCGATGACGGAGCTGCCGGTCCGGTGGACGTCCCGGCTGCCCGCGGAGCCCAAGCCCCACCCGGTGCCGGACGCGTTCGTGTTCGCGCCGGCGACCGCGAACTCGCTGGCCAAGCTCGCGTTGGGGATCGCCGACAACCAGGCGCTCACGGTGGTGTGCGAGGCGTTGGGCCGCCGCGCGCCGCTGGTGGTGCTGCCGCAGGTGTCGGACGACCAGGCGGCGCACCCGGCGTTCGGGGGCCACTTGGCCGTGCTGCGTTCCGCCGGGGTGGTGCTCGCGGCCGATCCCGAGTCGGTGATGCGTGAACTGGATCGGGTGGCGCCACTCGTCGCATTAGGTGAAAATCGCGGTAACGGCGCAAGCGGCTGAATTGACAGCCAGTCGAGATGCGTAGCAGTCTTGATTGTGTCGAAATTGTACGGCCGGGATCGTGAATGGGCTTCGGTTCTCCGCTTCCTGTCCGCGCCCGGTGGCCTGCTGGCCATCGACGGCCCGCCGTGCTCCGGAAAGACCTCCCTGCTGCGTGAGGCGGTCGCCGCCGCCCGCGATCGCGGTGCCGCCGTCGTGCACGTTCCGAGTGGGGAGCTCGCGGCCTCGGCCTTGGTGAGGGACGCACTCGATCGGGTGCAAATCGATCAGGTGCAAATCGATCGTGCGGAAATCGATCGTGCGGATCGGGCGGATCGGGTGCGGGAGGTCCAGGCGGGGAGCGATCGGGCGGGGAGCGATCGGGTGCCCCTGGTGATCGCGGTCGATCGCGCGCACGAGGATCCGGCGGCGTTGCTCGAGTTGTTGCGAGCGGTGCGGGATCCGCTCGTCTCGGTGGTGGTGGCGCTGCGCGGTGAGCTGGTCGGGGCCGAGGTCCGGGCGGCGCTGCGGCGAGGCGAGGTGGTGTCGCTCGGGCCGCTCGACGACGAGGCGGTCGAGCGGATGGTCACCGACCTGCTGGACGCGACACCGCACCCCGACCTGGTGTCGTTGACGGCGGGCGCGGGCGGCAACCCCCGGCTGGTCGTCGACCTCGTGGAGGGTTTGCGGGAAGAAGGACGGCTCGGCCTGGTCGACGGCGTGGCGTGGCCGCGCGGCGGGTGGCTGCCGCGCCGGGTCGTCGCCGCGATGCGCGGTCAGGTGGACGCGATGTCGGCCAAGGCCACCCAGGTGGTGCGGGTCGCGGCGGTGCTCGGCAGGTCGTTCCTGCTCCAGGACGTGGCCGCGATGATGGACGAGACCGCGGGCGCGTTGCTGCTCGCCGTGGACGAGGTGCTGGCGTCCGGGCTGGTCGTGTGCCTCGGTGAGCGGCTGGAGTTCGGGTCCGAGCTGGTGTGGCGGGCGGTGGTGGACTCGATGCCGGGCTCGGTGCGGCACGCGTTGCGGCACGACGCCGAGGTGTTGCGGGAGAGGGCGGTGGAGGCCGCTGAGGTGGGGGCTGCCGAGCAGTGGGGGGAGGACGCGGAGGAGCGCGGCGCGGTCGCGGTGAGCGGGGTGCGGTCGTTGGCGGCGAGCGGCAAGCTCGGGTCGGCCATCGCGCTGGCCCGGGAGAGTCTGGCGGGTGGGGTGCCGGTCGGCGCGGCTGCGGAGTTGCGCCTGGTGCTGGCGGGGATCCTGCTCGCGGATGGACGGCCGGCCGACGCGGCGTCCGAGATGGAGCAGGTGCGGACCACGCCGGGTGTGCCGGTGCCGTTGCGCAGGCTGGCCGAGGCCGGGCGGGTGTTGTCGCTGTACTTCGCCACGGGGAGCCGGGCGGGCGCGCACGCGTTGTCGGTGCTGACGACGCGCGACCGGGAACCGGCGGACGCCGACGTGGTGATGGCGGCGACCGTCCACTCGTGCCTGGAGTGGAACGCCGGGCGGCTCGCCGAAGGCATGTACTGGGGCCGTCAGTCGACCCGCTGGGAACTCGACCGGCCGACGGCGTGGTGGCAGTCGCAGTCGGCGGTGTCGTTCGCGTTGAAGCTGTCGGCGTTGGGGGAGTTCGAGCAGGCCGGGCGGTGGGTGCGGGACGGGGTGGCCGGCGAGGCCGTGGCGTGCGACGACGAGGCCGTGACGGAGGGTGCGCCGACGGCCCGGACGGTCGCGCGGGCCAGGGTGCTGGTGCAGGCGGGGAAGCTGGCCCAGGCGTCGGCGGCGGCGCGGCGCGGGTTGTCGACCGCGCGGGACCGGGGGTTGCGGATCCTGGTGCCGTTGGCGTCGACGGTGTTGGCGACGGTGGCGTTGCACCGGGGTGAGGTCGCGGCGGCGGCGGGGCACGTGCGTCGGTACCGGGCCGACCTGGCGGCGGGTGAGGCGGTGTTGCACTCCGGGCAGTACGACTGGGTGGAGCTGTTGCTGGCGCACGCCCAGGGTGGGGCGGAGCGGGCCGCGGAGTTGGCGCGGGAGCGGATGGGCGATCTCGACGCGGCACGGCGGATGCTGATCGAGGAGCCGGGTGCCGCGCCGTGGTTGGTGCGGCAGGCGCTGGCGGTCGGGGACGGCGGGCTGGCCGAGGACGTGATCGGGGCGGCGGAGAAGTTGGCCGCGGACAATCCCGGGTTCGAGGTGGTCTCGGTGGCCGCCGTGCACGCGCGGGCGCTGGTGGAGCGGGAGGTGGAGCGGTTGCTGGAGGTGGCGGCGCGGCACCGGCACCCGTGGGCGCGGGCGAACGCGAACGAGGACGTGGCGGTGGTGCTGGCGGAGGTCGGGGAGGCGGGGCGGGCCGCGACGCACACGACGGCGGCGGCGCGGATCTTCGAGCGGATGGGGGCGGAGGGGGAGTTGGCGCGGTTACGGGGGGTTGGTGGGGGTGGTGGAGTTGGTGGAGTTGGTGGGGGTGGTGTGGGTGATGCGGAGGGGTGGGAGGTGTTGTCGGGGGCGGAGCGGGAGGTGGCGCGGTTGGTGGGGGCGGGGTTGACGAACCGGCAGGTGGCGAGGCAGTTGTTCGTGTCGCCGCACACGGTGAACTACCACTTGCGGGGGATCTTCAGGAAGCTCGGGATCAGTTCGAGGGTGGAGTTGGCGCGGTGGGCGGTGGTGGGGGCGGGTTCGGTAGGGGCCGGTTCGGTGGGGGCCGGTTCGGTGGGGTCGGGGTCGGGGTCGGGGTCGGGAGCGGGAGCGGGGGCGGCGGGGGCTGGTTCAGGGGCGGTGGTCGAGTCCGGCTCGATTTGACATGGGGCCCTTACGGGCACCCCAGGCAGGCCAAAGCCGGGCAGGCATGGCGGGAAGAGCGTCCGCCAAGCCTGCCCGGCTTCGTCCAGCCTATGGCACCCGAACCCATGTCAAATCGGGCCTCGGTGGGGGCGTGGCGGTCCGATGTGGGTTGGTTGGTGGTGGTTGGGGTTAGGCGCCCAGGGCGTTGGTCATCGGGGTTGGGGTGGGGTCGGCGAGGAGGAATTTGACCTCGTCGGCGACGCGGTGGACGTCGGTGGGAGCCACTACGGCGCAGTGGACTCCGTGCGGGGCTACTTCGACGGCCAGGCACTCCGTGTAGGTGATGGCGGCTGCTCGTGACGCTGCGTAGGCGGCGATGCCCGTTCTCGGTACGGCGACCACGTGGGCGGGGACCATGACGATGGTGCCCCTGCCCCTGGCGACCATTCTGGTTGCGACGGCGCGCGAGATGTTGAACACGCCGTCGACGTTGACGGCGAAGCTGTGCGACCAGTCGTCGTCGGTGATCGAGAGGGCCGGGCCGGGGCGCAGTGCGCCGGCCATGGCGACGAGGGCGTCGATCGGGCCGAACTCGCGTTCCAGCTGGTCGACGAGGGCGTCGACGGCGGCGCTGGAGGTGACGTCGATCTGCCTGCCCGCGATCCGCAGGCCCTGTCCGTGGAGGCGTTCCACCAGGTCGGCGAGTCTGGCGCCGTCGCTGTCGACGGCCGCTACCAGCGCGCCCTGCCTGGCCAGTGACTCGACCACCTCCGCGCCCAGTGGTGAACAGGCGCCGGTGATCAGTGCGATCTTGTGACGGAATTCGGCATTCATCCCCAGTGCTCCCCAGTTGCTGCCCCCTGTGTGAACGTAATGGCCGGCGCACCGCCTGGGGAACTACCCGCGTGAGTAGTCGGAAAAGTGGGGGGTGAAATATGACTCCCGGCCAGGTCCGGGCAATCGCGGAAGCCTAGACTCGGCAGCCGTGGTCCACCAGCCGATGATCGCCCCGAGCATCCTGTCCGCCGATTTCGCCCGACTCGCCGACGAGGCCGCTGCCGTGCCGACGGCCGACTGGCTGCACGTGGACGTCATGGACGCGCACTTCGTGCCCAACCTGACCATCGGGTTGCCGGTGGTGAAGTCGCTGCGCAAGGCGACCGACCTGCCGCTGGACTGCCACCTGATGATCGACGACCCGGACCGCTGGGCGATCGGGTACGCGGAGGCGGGCGCCTACAACGTGACGGTGCACGTGGAAGCGGCGGGGGATCCGGTCGGGTTGGCGAAGGACCTGCGCGCGGCGGGGGCGAAGGCCGGGTTGTCGTTGAAGCCGGGCACGCCGTTGGAGCCGTACGTGGACGTGCTGAAGCACTACGACACGTTGCTCGTCATGTCGGTGGAGCCGGGGTTCGGCGGGCAGTCGTTCATGGCCGAGGTGCTGGACAAGGTGCGGGCGGCGCGGCGGTTGGTGGACACCGGGCACCTGCGGTTGGTGATCGAGATCGACGGCGGGATCAACGCGGACACGATCGAGCAGGCGGCGGAGGCCGGTGTCGACTGCTTCGTGGCGGGGTCGGCGGTGTACGACGCGGCGGATCCCGGCGTGGCGTTGGAACGGCTGCGTGAGCAGGCGCGCGTCCGGTGAACGTGGACGAGGCGATGGCGCTGGCCGTCGCGGCGAGTGAGCGGGTGCGGGGCACGACCAGCCCGAATCCCCCGGTGGGGTGCGTGATCCTGGACGCCGGTGGCTCGGTGGTCGGCGAGGGCGCCACTCGGCCGCCCGGTGGGCCGCACGCCGAAGTGGTGGCGCTGGCCGAGGCGGGGGAGCTCGCCCGGGGCGGCACGGCGGTGGTGACGCTGGAGCCGTGCGCCCACCAGGGGCGGACGCCGCCGTGCACGCGGGCGTTGGTCGAGGCCGGGGTGGCACGGGTGGTGTTCGCGGTGGCGGACCCGAATCCGCAGGCGGCGGGCGGGGCCGGGGTGCTGCGGGAAGCCGGGGTGCGGGTCGAGGCCGGGGTGCTCGGCGACGTGGTGCGGCGGGGGCCGTTGCGGGCCTGGCTGCACTACGCGCGGACCGGGCGGCCGCACGTGACCTGGAAGTACGCCGCGAGCCTGGACGGGCGGGTGGCGGCGGGTGACGGGAGCAGCCGGTGGATCAGCTCGCCGGAGTCGCGGGCCGAGGTGCACGAGTTCCGGGCGAAGGTCGACGCGATCGTGGTGGGCACGGGCACGGTCCGCACCGATGACCCGAGATTGACCGCGCGGAGGGCGCGTCCGGGGCAGGATGGGGTCAGGCAGCCGCTGCGGGTCGTCGTCGGGATGGGCGACCTGCCGGCGGACGCCCGAGTCCTGGACGACGAGGCGGAGACGATGCACCTGCGGACGCACGACCCGGACGTCGTGCTCGGCGCGCTCGCCGCGCGGGGCGTGGTCGACGTGCTGCTGGAGGGCGGGCCTACCCTGGCGGGTGCGTTCACGGCGGCCGACCGCGTCGACCGGGTGCTCGCCTACCTCGCCCCGAAGTTCCTGGGCGACGGTCCGCAGGCGCTGCGGGACGCGGGGGTGTCGACCGTCACCGACGCTGTGGGATTGGTCGTGGAGCAGGTCAGTATGTGCGGGCCGGACGTGCGGGTCTCCGCAGTCCCCGCGCGTTGAGGAGGAGCGGTGTTCACCGGGATCGTCGAGGAGTTGGGTGAGGTCGTCGCAGTCACCGACCTGCCGGACGCGGCCCGCGTCACCATCAAGGGTCCGTTGGTGACCAGCGACGCGAAGCACGGCGATTCGATCGCGGTGAACGGCGTGTGCCTCACCGTGGTGGACGTCGCCGACGGCGCGTTCACCGCGGACGTGATGCGCGAGACGCTGACCCGCAGCAGCCTGGCCAAGGTCGCCGGGGGCGATCCGGTCAACCTGGAGCGCGCCGCCGCCGTCGGCCAGCGCCTGGGCGGTCACATCGTGCAGGGCCACGTGGACGGCACCGGCGTGGTGCTGGCCCGGGAGAAGGCCGAGCACTGGGAGATCGTCCACATCGGACTGCCGCCGGGCCTGGCCCGGTACGTGGTGGAGAAGGGCTCGATCACGGTGGACGGCGTGTCGCTGACCGTGGTGTCGGTGACCGAGAGCGAGTTCACGGTGAGCCTGATCCCGACCACGCTGGAGCTGACCACCCTCGGCCGGCGGGGGCCGGGCGACCACGTCAACCTGGAGGTGGACGTGCTCGCGAAGTACGTCGAGCGGCTCGCGCTGCCCCACCTGCGCGCCGAGGAGGCCCGGTGAACGACTTCGCCGACATCGAGCGGGCCATCGCGGACATCGCCAAGGGCAGGCCGGTCGTCGTCGTGGACGACGAGGACCGCGAGAACGAGGGCGACCTCATCTTCGCGGCGGAGAAGGCCACGCCGGAGCTGCTGGCGTTCATGGTCCGCTACACGTCCGGGTACGTGTGCGTGGCGCTGACCGAGGGCGACTGCGACCGGCTCGACCTGCCGCCGATGTACCACACGAACCAGGACCAGCGCGGCACCGCGTACACCGTGACCGTGGACGCCCGGGAGGGCATCTCCACCGGTATCTCGGCGGCGGACCGGTCGTACACGATCCGGCTGCTGGCCGACCCCGACGCCACGGCCAAGGACTTCAACCGGCCCGGTCACGTGGTGCCGCTGCGCGCCCGTGACGGCGGCGTGCTGCGCCGCGCCGGCCACACCGAGGCGGCCGTGGACCTGGCGAGGCTGGCCGGGTTGGCGCCGGCGGGCGTGCTCTGCGAGATCGTGTCGCAGAAGGACGAGGGCGACATGGCCCGCCGCGACGAGCTCAAGGTGTTCGCGGACGACCACGACCTGGCGCTCATCACGATCGCCGACCTGATCGCCTACCGGCGTCGGGTCGAGACGCAGGTGGAGCGGGTCGCCGAGGCGCGCATCCCGACCGCGCACGGCACGTTCACCGCGGTCGGCTACGACAGCAAGCTCGACGGCATCGAGCACATCGCGATGGTCTACGGCGACCTGGGCGACGGCGAGGACGTGCTGGTCCGGGTGCACTCGGAGTGCCTGACCGGCGACGTGTTCGGCTCGCTGCGCTGCGACTGCGGCCCACAGCTCGACGCGGCGCTGGAGGCGGTGGCGGCGCAGGGGCGCGGTGTCGTGCTCTACATGCGCGGGCACGAGGGCCGCGGCATCGGCCTGATGCACAAGCTGCAGGCCTACCAGCTTCAGGACGGCGGCGCGGACACGGTCGACGCGAACCTCGGGCTGGGGCTGCCCGCCGACGCGCGCGACTACGGCACCGGCGCGCAGATCCTGTGCTCGCTGGGCATCAAGTCGATGCGGCTGCTGACCAACAACCCGGCCAAGCGGGTCGGCCTGGAGGGCTACGGCCTGACCGTGCTGGACCGGGTGCCGCTGCCGATCTCGCCCAACCCGGAGAACCTGCGGTACCTGCGCACCAAGCGCGACCGGATGGGCCACGAGCTGCACCAGCTCGAGCAGTACGAGGCGCTGGCCCAGGGCGGCGCGGTGGCGTCCACCACGGAGGGAGCGGAATGAGCGGCGAAGGGCGACCCGAGGACGCCGTCCCCGACGCGGCGGGCCTGACGCTGGGCGTCGTGGCCACGCGCTGGCACACGAAGATCACCGACAACCTGGTGGAGCGGGCGCTGGACGCGGCGGCGAAGGCCGGTGTCGCGTCGCCGACGGTGGTGCGGGTGGCGGGCGCGGTGGAGCTGCCGGTGGTGGCGCAGCAGTTGGCCCGCACGCACGACGCCGTGGTGGCGTTGGGCGTGGTGATCCGGGGCGGCACCCCGCACTTCGAGTACGTGTGCGACGCCGTGACCGCCGGTCTGACCAGGATCGCGCTGGACGAGGCGACGCCGATCGGCAACGGCGTGCTGACCACCAACGACGAGGAGCAGGCGCTGGCCCGCGCCGGGTTCCCGGACTCGGTGGAGGACAAGGGTTTCGAGGCGTGCGTGGCGGCGCTGGACAGCGCGCTCGTGCTGCGCGGGCTGCGGGCGGGCTCGTGAGGACCGCCGTGGCTGCCGAGGTGGTCGAGTTCCGGCCGAAGAGGATCCGCGTGGTGGCGTGGGCCAGCGCGGTGTTCCTGGTCGCGGTGTTCACCGTGGTCGGGTTGTTGTTGGGCGACACGCCGACGGGCGTGATCTTCCGGGCGTCCGACCAGGTGGCGATGGTGTGCCTGGGCGTGCTGCTGGCGTGCGGGATGCTGCTGCTGGCCCGGCCGCGGGTGCGGGCGGACGCGGAGGGCATCGAGGTGCGCAACGTGGTGACGGCGCACCGGTTCACCTGGCAGCAGGTGCTGCACGTGTCGTTCCCGGACGGCGCGTCGTGGGCCCGGCTGGAGCTGCCGGACGACGAGTACGTGTCGATCATGGCCGTCCAGGCGGTGGACCGCGACCACGCCGTCGCCGCCGTCCGCACCCTCCGCAACCTGCACAAATCCGCCACCACCTAACGCGTGTCCTACGTTCGGAACGCGCGTGTCCTACGTTCAGGACCCGCGTGTCCTACGTTCGGAACGCGTGAGTCCTACGTTCAGGACCCCCGAGTTCAACGCTCGGGTACCGTGATCGGCATGACTGCCGGGTCGGCCTCGTGCCGTGAGCGGAACGGGTACCCGGCTGCCGCTTGACCTCCGGACGGGCCCGCGGCCCGCCCCTCCTCCGCGTCCGCAGCACGCGCGACGACGGAGGAGAGGAGGTGAATGCGCGTGGAACTCCGTGTCGGTGACGTCGTGGACGGCCGGGTGACCCGGGTCGTGCCGTTCGGCGCCCTGGTGACGGTCGGCGGGGTGTCCGGTCTGCTGGTCGGCCCGGTGGCCGCGACCGCGGGGACGACCCTGCCGGTCCGGGTGGTCGAGGTCGATCACGATCGGGGCCGGGTGGCGGTCGAGGACCTGTCGACCCGCTGATCGTCGTGGTGCCGTTGGGGGAGACATGTCCCCCAACGGCACTCTTGTCCGGTTTCAGGACCCTGCCTAGGTTCGGGTGATCTACGAACTGGGGGTCCGCACATGCGCAGACGTTCCTTCCTGACCGGTGCAGCGGCGGTGGCGGGCGCGGTGACGCTCGGGGTGAACCCGGCGGCACGGGCGCAGCGGCCCGGCGCGTCCGGCGTGCCCGACCTGTCCCTCGGCGACTACCCGGTGGTGGGACGGGTGCGGGCGGCCAAGGCCATGGAGCACCTGCGCGTGCTCAGCGAGCGGATCGGCCAGCGCATCGGCGGCACGGAGTCCGAGCACCAAGCCCGCGACTACCTCGCCTCCGTGCTGCGCGACCTGCGCTACCAGGTGACGCTGCAACCGTTCACCGTGCCCGACAAGTACCTGTCCACGCTGACCGTCGGCCCGGACACCTGGCACGCGGGCGCGTCGCGCTTCGGAGCGCTGGGCGTCACCGCGAGCGGCCCCGTCGTGGACCTGGGCACCGGCGCGTCCCTGCCCGCCGACCTGACCGGCAAGGTCGCCCTGCTGGTGAACGTGCCGACCGGCTCCACGGCGGTGCTGGACGCGGCACGGCTGGGCGCGGCGGCGGTGCTGGTCGGCCGGGTGTCGACGCCGCCGGCGGGCAGGACCGGCGCGTTCTCCCCGACCCTGACCGCGAACGTCACCGTGCCGGTCCTGGGTGTGGCCCAGGTGCACGTGGAGCGGCTGCGGGCCGCGGGCGACGTCACGGTCACCGTGTCCACCACCCACCTCACGAGCCTGACCTCGTACAACGTCCTCGCCGAACGGCCCGCGACGTTCCCCGGCCCCGACGACGGCGTGGTCATGGTGACCGCCCACTACGACAGCGTGCCCGGCTCGCCCGGCGCGAACGACGACGGCAGCGGCACGGTGCTGGCCCTCGAACTGGCCCGCGTGCTGCGCCACCTGCCGACGCACAAGGCGCTGCGGTTCGCGCTGTGGGGCTCGGAGGAGCAGGGCCTGCTCGGCTCCCGCCACTACGTGAACCAGTTGGCCGACGCGGAGGCGGCCCGGATCGCGGGGGTGTTCCAGAACGACATGGTCGCCACCAGCCACGGCCCCGCCACCGCGTACTGGCTGCTCTCGGTGGACGGCGGCGTCAACGCCACCACCGCCGAGCTCGCCGCCGCTGCCGCCCGCCTCGGTTACGGCGCGCAGGTGCACGGCCCGGTGCCTCGCGGCAGCAGCGACCACGTGCCGTTCCACGAGCGCGGGATCGCCGCCGCGAACTTCAGCTGGCGCGGTGAGGGCGGCCCGCACGAGCTGGAACCGCTCTACCACACGCCCGAGGACACGATCGCGCAGAACGTCAGCCCGGACCGCCTGCAGATCTCGCTGGAGCTGATCGGCGCGGCGGCCTACCGCCTGGCCCGCACCCGGGGCTGATCCCCGATCATCGCGACGACCGCGTGGTGGGCCGGCGAGCAGGTGAGGAGTGCCGTGTCCGCGTGACCGAGGGGGAGGAGCGGTTCCGGGCCCGACCCGAGCGGGCCGTCACGTGCCGCCGGCGGCCCGCAGCAGGCGTTCCGCGGTGGCCCGGAGGTGCTGCTTCAGCTCCTCCGGGCCCTCCACGTCGAAGTCGACGCCGATCATCGCGATCCACGGCCCGACGTCCTCCAACGACGGCGTGCCGACCGTCAGCCGCGTCCGCTCGTCGTCGATCCGCTCCAGGTGCACCGAGCTGTAGGAGGTGCGCGCCGCGACCACGGCGTACGGCGCGTGCATGATCAGCCGGGCCTCGTGCTGGTACGGCGCCACGGAGAGCTGCCGCGACACGTACTCCGCCAGGTCCTCCGCCGGTGGCTCGCGCGGCGTGAACCGGGCGCCCGGGGTCGGCTCGCCCTCGATCCGGTCCACCCGGAACGTGCGCCAGTCCGCCTTGTCCACGTCCCACGCCACCAGGTACCACCGGCGACCGGTGTGGGCCAGGCCGAACGGCTCCACGTGCCGGCGGGTGTCGCCGTCGCGCCCGGCGTAGGGGAACCGCAGCCGCTGGTGGTCGCGGCACGCGATGGCGATCGCGGTCAACGTGGTCGCGTCCACCTGCGTCCCCCGCGCCGGCAGCGCGACGGTGTGGGCCTGGAGCGCGTTCACCCGCCGCCGCAGCCGGGAGGGCAGCACCTGCTCCAGCTTGGCCAGGGCCCGCACCGACGTCTCCTCGATGCCCGCCACGCTGCCGTGGGCCGCCGTGCGCAACCCCACGGCGACCGCCACGGCCTCGTCGTCGTCGAGCAGCAACGGTGGCAGCTCGGCGCCCGCGCCCAACTGGTAGCCGCCCGACACGCCCGGCGCGGCGTTGACCGGGTAGCCGAGGTTGCGCAGCTTGTCGACGTCGCGCCGCACGGTCCGGACGTCCACGCCGAGCCGCTGTGCGAGGTCGGATCCGGTCCAGTCGCGGCGCACCTGCAACAACGACAGCAGCTTGAGCAGACGGGCCGAGGTCTCCAGCATGAGCCGGAGTCTGCCGGCTATCGCGGACGACTCCTGTCCTGGTTCAGCCGCGTCGGGCACCGTCCGGCCACACGACGACCACCGGCACGCCCGACGCGCGCGCCGTCTCCACGACGTCCGCCGTGCCGCCGCGCCCGTCCGGCGGCTGACCGTCCCACACCGCGATCAGCAGCTCGACCGACGCGAGCATCCGCTCGTTCGCCATCACGTACGCGTGCCGCCCCGACAGCTCGTTCGGCAGCACGCTGACCACGTGCGCCTGCGCGAGCAGCTCGTCGTAGTCGGCCCGCTTCTCCGGTTTCAGCCTGTCCCGGTAGTCCATCGCGGGCAGCACGACCTCGACCCGGCCGCCCAGCTCCAGCACCACCCGCGCGAACAACTGGTCCGCGCCCGGCGCCAGGCAGGTCACCCCGACCAGGGATGACCCGCCCGCCGCCTCGGCCTCCAACGCCGCGCGGATACCTCCGCGCACGGCGTCGACGCAATCGGGCATCAGCTTGCTGTGCCCGGTGACTCCCACCCGCATCGCTAGGCCGTCCGCACCCCGCGGATCGCCTCACGGGTGTCGCGCACGACCGCCAGGTCGCGGTGCCGCTCCGCCTCCTTGGCGAAGTCCTGCAACTTGCGCACCACCCGCCCGGACGCCAGGCCCGCCGCCGTGGGCAGCACCTGCTGGATCAACCCGCAGGCCTCCTCCGGCTCGCCCGCCACCATCTTCGTGCGGGCCAGCCCGATCACGTCGAACGCCCGGTTGCGGACCCTGGCCGGGTCGCGCAGGTCCAGCGCCCGCCGGATGTGCTGCTCGGCCATCGGCGCCTGCTTCGGGTCGTGCCCGGCCAGGTCGCGCATCCGGGCACCGATGACCCCTTCCAGCTCCGCCTCGTCGAACGAGTCCAGCCACCACGGGTCCGAGCCCGGCCGCCGCTGCGCGAAGCTGTCCTGCGCCTGCCCGACCGCCCGGTGGAACTCCCGCACCCGACCCATCTGCGCGTAGGCCCACGCCTCACGGGTCAGCAGGAGCGCCTGCAACGTCGGGGTGGCGTTGCGCCTGGTGCCGTACTGGCCCAGCTGCACCAGTTCTAAACCGTCCTCGGGACGGCCCAGGTCGAACATCTGCCGGGCCATCGCCGCCAGGCACAGGGCGGCGAACGGGTCGTTGCGCCCGGCCTTCGCCATCCGCACGCCGAGCACGTAGTACCGTTGCGCGGCGTCGTGCATGCCCGCGTCCCACGACATGCTCGCCGCCACCTTGGACAGCTCGGCGCCGATGAAGAAGGCCCGTTCCGTGGTCGGGCCCGCCGGTGCGCGCGACAGCCGCTCGGCCAGTTCCTCCAACTGCCCGAGCACCGCCTTGCGCGCCAGCCCGTACCCGCCCCGGCCGCCCCACCCGCGCAGCCCGTCGGCGACGCGCTGCAACGCCGCCAGCTCCTCCTCGCTGATCGCCGCGCTGGACGACCACTTGGACAGGGGCTGCAAGGGGTGCAGCCACCGCTGCAGCGGTTCGACCAGTGCGGGACCCATCGCCACCGCGGCGGCTCCGGTGAGCGCCGCTCGTCTGCTGATCGCCAAGTCGTTCCTCGCCGTCTCCTCGACCGATCTGGCAATGCTCGACGCGTCCCACGCCGCGGCGAGCACATCGGGCGGGGCGCCGCGATCGGCGTCCGCCTGGCTTGGGATTCCGACGCGGTCGAACCACAGCCGGTCGGCCGGGATGCGGAGCGCCCGCGCGAAGTGGCGCAGCCGGTCGATCCGGTCGATCGGGTTCTCACCGGTCTCGTACCGCGACAGCTGCGCCTGGGAGATGCCCAACCAGGACGCCATGCGGTCTTGGGTGACTCGGCTGACGTGCTGGGGGTGGTGCCGGTAGGCGGCGAGGAGGGCGCCCATGTCCCGGTCGGCGAACGCGGCGGCCATCGCCTCGTGGTCCCAGAAATCCGCGGGGACCTCGGGTGGTCCGTAGAGCTCGGTCCGAGCGTTGCGGCGACAACGCTGGCAGAGCCGGTCGGTGTTGTCGGCGGCGATCAACGCCCCGCACGTCGGGCATGCGCGCCTGGTACTGGCTGCTCTTCGAGCTTTCCGTTCCATGGCTCGCTCCCGTCACTGAGCGTGCCCACGAGTGTATAGAGATGTGATCAGGAGTCCATGCATTTCATGCATAAGGCGGGGTGGACCCCTGGTCGGACGGCGTGTGACGCCGTGTGGTGGATGAGAGGCATCCGTCCGGTGCATGGATCCCACCCGATAACGGTGTGGTGAAACGTCCCGGTTGACCGGAGGCTGCGTGGTGTGCCAGTGCCGGGACGACCCCGCGGTCCGCGCACACCGCCCGCTCCACCCGACCGGGGAGGGACCTCCACCGATGAGCATCACCGCCGCCACCACCGCAGAACAAGGCCCGCGCTTCGGGCCACGCGACCGCGCGCACCAGCAGGCACTCGGTGAGGCGATCGCGGGCTACCGGCTGCTGGGCTGGAAGGTGTCCGTGACCGAGCAGGGCGTCTTCCTGCCGCTCGGCCCCGCCACCACCGCCATCGCGATGCCCGCCCGCATCGGCTCCCGCGTCCTGGCCGACCTCAAGGCCCGGATGCTCGCCGGGCCCGTCACCGTCATCCCGGGCCCGAGGGAGCACTGGATCTTCCTCGCCGAGCTGGTCGCGCTGCTGCCCACGCACCTGAAGGCGCCCGCCGAGGTCCAGTTCGTCCGCTCGCCGCAGCGGATCGCGCTGCCGCCCACGATGACCCGCTACGGGTCGCTGAGGTGGGCGAACCCGCCGTCGCACTCGCGGCACTGGTTCCCGCCGTTCACGGCGGTGCTGGCGCTGGCCCGCACGGCGGTCGCGAAGGACCAGTAGGCGAAGATGGGCGGGTGGACCGACGGACGCTGCTGTGCGGGCTGCTCGCCCTGACCGCCTCCGCGCCCCTGGCCGGCTGCGGCACGGGCGCGCCGACCCGCCGGCCCGGGGTCGGCTCGGCCCGCGCGGGGGACCGCGTGGCCGCGCTCGCCGACGTCCCGGTGGGCTCCGGCGCGCTGGTCGACGTCGGCGGTGACGGCCAGTTGTTGCTGGTCAGGCCGTCGGAGTCGGAGGTGCGGGCGTTCAACCCGGCCTGCCCGCACCAGGGCACGACGGTGAACCCGCCCGCCGGCGGCACGATCAGCTGTCCCACGCACCGCAGCGCGTTCGACCCGGCGAGCGGCGCGGTGCTGTCCGGCCCGTCACCGCGGGGGTTGGCGGAGGTCGCGGTGGCGGTGTCCGGGCCGGACGTGGTGCTCTCCTGAAAAAACCCGTCCCAAGGACTGGTCGGTTGAACCCCGCTTCACGTGGTGTCGTATTGCCTGTGTGGCCGAACGACCACCCACCACGTAGCGGAGGACCTGCTGTGAGTCCAACGGAGAAGACAGGGCTGTCCCGTCGCTCGGTGCTGTGCGGCGTGCTCGTCGCGCTGGCGGTGCCGGGCGGCCTGGCCGCGTGCAGCAGCGGGTCCACCCCGAGCGGCACCGGCACCCCCGGCGGCACGGCGCCTGCCGGCACCACCGCGGGCGGCCCGCCGATCATCGCGGCGCTGGCCGACGTGCCCGACGGCGGTGGACTGATCGCCGGCAACCCGGCCAACAGCAAGCCGCTGGTGATCGTGCGGACCGGTGACACGGTCAAGGCCTACGACGCCACCTGCCCGCACCAGGGCGTCGCCGTGTCGCCGCCCGAGAACGGCGTGATCACCTGCCCGAACCACGGCAGCACGTTCAACGCCTCGGACGGCGCGGTGACGAAGGGCCCGGCCACCACGGGCCTGGCCGAGGTCCCGGTGAAGGTGGAGGCCGGCCAGATCGTGCCCGCCTGACCCGCCGCCCGGCCGGGCCGCCCCCCGGCCGGGAACCGGTAGCAGACCGGACCGACCCGGCGCGGGGTCGGCCTCGGCGAGGCTGTCGGTGCTCCAACGTAGGCTTGAGCGCGTGGCCGATCCGTCGACCTATCGCCCTGCGACAGGCACCATCCCCGAAGCCCCCGGCGTGTACAAGTTCCGCGACGCCGGCGGTCGCGTGGTGTACGTCGGCAAGGCCAAGAGCCTGCGCCAACGCCTGAACTCCTACTTCGCCGACGTCGCCGGCCTGCACCCGCGCACCCGGCAGATGGTGACCACCGCCGCGAGCGTCGAGTGGACCGTCGTCGGCACCGAGGTCGAGGCACTCCAGCTGGAGTACAACTGGATCAAGGAGTTCGACCCGCGCTTCAACGTCCGCTACCGCGACGACAAGTCGTACCCGGTCCTGGCCGTGACGTTGAACGAGGAGTTCCCCCGCCTGCACGTCTACCGCGGCCCGCGCCGCAAGGGCGTGCGCTACTTCGGCCCGTACGCGCACGCCTGGGCCATCCGCGAGACGCTGGACCTGCTGCTCCGCGTCTTCCCGGCGCGCACCTGCTCGGCCGGGGTGTTCAAGCGGCACGGCCAGATCGGCCGCCCCTGCCTGCTCGGCTACATCGACAAGTGCTCGGCGCCGTGCGTCGGCCGGGTCAGCCCGGACGAGCACCGCGACATCGTCGAGGACTTCTGCGACTTCCTGGCCGGCAGGACCGACTCGATGGTGCGCCGCCTCGAACGCGAGATGACGGCCGCCGCCGAGGAGCTGGAGTTCGAGAAGGCTGCCCGCCTGCGCGACGACCAGGCCGCCCTCAAGCGCGCGCTGGAGAAGCAGGCCGTGGTCCTCGGCGACGGCACGGACGCCGACGTGGTCGCGTTCGCGCAGGACGACCTGGAGGTGTCGGTCCAGGTCTTCCACGTGCGCGGCGGCCGGGTGCGCGGCCAGCGCGGCTGGGTGGTCGACAAGGTGGACGAGGCCGGCGTGACCGGCCTGGTCGACCAGTTCGTCACCCAGTTCTACGGCGAGCAGGTGGAGTCGGCGCAGGCCAGCGGCGTGGAGTCGGCGCCGGTGCCGCGCGAGGTGCTGGTGCCCGAGCTGCCCGACGACGCCGAGGCGGTCGAGAAGTGGCTGTCGGACCTGCGCGGCAGCAGGGTGGCGCTGCGGGTGCCCCAGCGGGGTGACAAGCGGGCGCTCATGGAGACCGTGGAGCGCAACGCCAAGGAGGCGTTCCAGCAGCACAAGCTGCGCCGCGCGGGCGACCTGACGGCCCGGTCGGCGGCGTTGCAGGAGCTGCAGGAGGCGTTGGGCCTGGACACGGCGCCGCTGCGGATCGAGTGCACCGACATCAGCCACGTGCAGGGCACCGACGTGGTGGCGTCGCTGGTGGTGTTCGAGGACGGCCTGGCGCGCAAGTCGGAGTACCGCCGGTTCGCCGTCCGCGAGGGCGCCGAGCAGGGCGACGTCGGCTCCATCGCCGAGGTCGTGCGGCGGCGGTTCCAGGCGTACCTGCGCGACAACAAGGACAACGGCGGCCCGACGCCCGGCATCGACCCGGAGACCGGCAAGCCGCGCAAGTTCGCGTACGCGCCGAACCTGCTGGTCGTGGACGGCGGCGCGGCCCAGGCGCAGGTAGCCTCCGACGTCTTGGCGGAGCTGGGCATCACCGACGTCGCGGTGGTCGGCCTGGCGAAGCGGCTGGAGGAGGTGTGGGTGCCCGGCGAGCCCGACCCGGTGATCCTGCCCCGCACCAGCGAGGCCCTGTACCTGCTGCAACGGGTGCGCGACGAGGCCCACCGGTTCGCCATCGCCTACCACCGGCAGAAGCGGTCCAAGCGGATGACGACCTCGGCGCTGGACGAGGTGCCCGGCCTGGGGCAGACGCGCAAAGCCGCGTTGCTGAAGCACTTCGGCTCACTGAAGAGGTTGCGTGAGGCGAGCATCGAGGAGATCAGCGGTGTGCCCGGAGTGGGCCGGCGCACCGCGGAGGCCGTGCACGCGACGTTGAGCACGGCCGGTACCGAAGGAGAGCGAACGTGAGCGCACCGGCCGGCGAGAAGTCCGGCATCGAAGTCGCGGTGGTGACGGGCCTGTCGGGGGCGGGCCGCAGCACGGCCGCGAAGTGCCTGGAGGACCTGGGCTGGTTCGTGGTGGACAACCTGCCGCCCGAGCTGATCGCGACCATGGTGGAGCTGGGCGCGCAGGCCAGGGGTGCGATCACCAGGGTCGCGGTGGTCATGGACGTGCGCAGCCGGGCGTTCACCGAGGACCTGGCGGCGGTCATCAAGGACCTGGACGCGCGCGGCTACAAGCCGAAGGTGCTGTTCCTGGAGGCCACCGACGACGTGCTGATCCGGCGGTTCGAGTCGGTGCGGCGCGGCCACCCGCTCCAGGCGGACGGCAGGCTGGCCGACGGCATCGAGGCCGAGCGGATCCTGCTCACGCCGTTGCGCGAGGAAGCCGACCTGGTGCTGGACACCTCGGCGCTGTCGGTGCACCAGTTGCGGGCCAAGATCGAGGACACCTTCGGCAGCGAGTCGGCGACCCGCACCCGCGTCACGGTGCTGTCGTTCGGCTACAAGTACGGCCTGCCGATGGACGCCGACCTGGTCATGGACGTGCGGTTCCTGCCGAACCCGTTCTGGATCCCGGAGCTGCGCGAGCAGACCGGCCTGGACGGCGACGTGCGCAACTACGTGCTCACGCAGGAGGGCGCGGACGAGTTCCTGGACCGCTACCACGAGCTGCTGCGGCTCATCGGGGCCGGCTACCGCCGCGAGGGCAAGCGGTACCTGACCCTGGCGGTCGGCTGCACCGGCGGCAAGCACCGCAGCGTGGCCATCTCCGAGGAGCTGGCGGGCCGGTTGGCCAGCGAGGACGGCATGGCCGTCAAGGTCGTGCACCGGGACCTGGGACGCGAGTGAGCTCCAGAGCGGTAGCGCTGGGCGGTGGGCACGGGCTGCACGCCACGCTCACCGCCCTGCGCCGGGTGACCGACGACGTGACGGCCGTGGTGACGGTCGCGGACGACGGCGGCTCGTCGGGGCGGCTGCGCCGCGAGCTGGGCCTGCTGCCGCCCGGCGACCTGCGCAAGGCGATGGTGGCGCTGGCCGGGCCGGACGAGTCGAGCGCGATGTGGTCGACGCTGTTCCAGCACCGGTTCGGCGGTACCGGCGCGCTCGCCGGGCACGCCGTGGGCAACCTCGTGCTGGCGGGCCTGCTGGAGCAGCTGGGCGACCCCGTGGCGGTGCTGGAGGAGGCGGGACGGCTGCTGGGCGTGCGCGGGCGCGTGCTGCCGATGTGCACCGAGCCGTTGTCGATCGAGGCCGACGTGACCGGGCTGGACGACGACGCCGACGTGGTGCGCCGCATCCGGGGCCAGGTCGCGATCGCCACCACGCCGGGACGCGTGCAGCGGATCCGGCTCTACGGGCCCGGCGGTCCGGGCGAGCTGCCGCGCGGGTGCCCGCAGGCGGTGGAGGCGGTGCTCGCGGCGGACGTGGTGCTGCTCGGGCCGGGCTCGTGGTTCACCAGCGTGCTGCCGCACCTGCTCGTGCCCGAGCTGCACGACGCGCTGGTGCGCACGTCGGCGCGGAAGGTCGTCGTGCTCAACCTCGTCCCCCAACCGGGGGAAACCGACGGCTTCTCGCCGGAGCTGCACCTGGACGTGCTGTGCGAGCACGCGCCCGCGCTGCGGGTGGACGCGGTGATCGCGGACGTCGACGCGGTGCCCGTTCCGGACCGGCTGCGCAGGGCCGCCGCAGCTCTCGGCGCTGTGGCGCACCTCGCGCCCATCGCGGTGGCCGGCGCGCCGGACCGCCACGACCCGACCGCGCTGGCCCTGGCCATCACCCGGGCGTTGGCCGGCCCTGGTGACGAGACCGGTGGGGCGTCGAGTACAACCCTCCAGGAAGACCGGACGAGCAGGGGAGGCGAGGCGCCGTGGCGATGACGTCGGCGGTGAAGGACGAGCTGAGCAGGCTGGCCGTCTCCAAGACCTGCTGCCGCCGCGCGGAGGTGGCCTCGCTCCTGCGGTTCGCGGGCGGCCTGCACATCGTCGGCGGCCGGGTGGTCGTCGAGGCGGAGCTGGACCTCGGTTCCACGGCGCGCCGGCTGCGGCGCGAGATCCACGAGCTGTACGGGCACCAGTCGGACGTGTTCACCATCACGTCCAGCGGCCTGCGCAAGGGCACCCGGTTCGTGGTGCGCGTGGTCAAGGACGGGGAGGGCCTGGCCAGGCAGACCGGCCTGCTGGACCCGCGCGGGCGCCCGGTGCGCGGGCTGCCCGCCCCGGTCGTGTCGGGCGGGGTGTGCGACGCGGAGGCGGCGTGGCGCGGCGCGTTCCTGGCGCACGGCTCGCTGACCGAGCCGGGCCGGTCGTCCTCGATGGAGGTGACCTGCCCCGGCCCGGAGGCGGCGTTGGCGCTGGTCGGCGCGGCACGGCGGATGGGCATCGGCTCGAAGTCGCGCGAGGTGCGCGGCGCGGAGCGCGTGGTGATAAGGGATGGCGACGCGATCGGCGCGATGCTGACCAGGCTCGGCGCGCACGACAGCGTGCTGGCCTGGGAGGAGCGCCGGATGCGCCGCGAGGTGCGTGCGACCGCGAACCGCCTGGCGAACTTCGACGACGCCAACCTGCGCCGCTCGGCCCGTGCCGCCGTCGCCGCCGCCGCCCGGGTGCAGCGCGCGCTGGAGATCCTGGGCGCCGAGGCGCCGGACCACCTGGCCGCCGCGGGAGCGCTGCGGCTGGCCCACCGGCAGGCGTCGCTGGAGGAACTGGGCCAGCTCTCCGAGCCGCAGATGACGAAGGACGCCGTGGCGGGCCGCATCCGCCGGCTGCTCGCGATGGCGGACAAGCGGGCGAAGGAACTGGGCATGCCGGACACCGAGTCCGCCGTGACGGCCGACATGCTCGACGCCGAGGTCTGACCTCGGGTTCCACGTCCGACCGCGTTGCGCAAGGGGCCATTCGGCGGCAGTGTGCGGGGTCTTGCGGCGGCACATGCGTGGCTTTGTGCCCCGGGTGTCGACGGGAGCCGCGACGACATAAGGGGCAGGAAGCAATCGCACCTGTCTCTCCGGAGGTCGTCCGCCATGAAGAGCCACAGCAAGACCATCGCGCTCACCGGCATCGCCGCCGGCACCCTCCTGGTGCTCGGCGGCGTCGCCCAGGCCTACACGCTGGACACCACGACCGGTGTCGGCTTCGTCGGCAAGGGCGAGGTGCAGTCGCCGTTCGGCTGGAACAACGCCGCGCTCCAGGCCAACGCGGCCGGGGTGAGCTTCTCCTACGAGGCGACCGAGGACTACACCGCGACGTGCACCTGGGTCACGGGCGAGGGCACCAGGGGCGAGAAGACCCACAACGTGACCCACTCGAGGAGCACGTCGATCAGCAGCGCCGTGGCTTACGAGCCCCGTCAGCGCAACCAGATCACCGGCTTCACCCTCATCGGCTTCAGCGCCACCACCGAGACCGGCGAAGCACCCGTACTCGGCGGCCCGTGCCCCGGCAACCAGGGCCACGACGGCACCTGGACCTCCGTCGTCCTGACCAACTCCACCGGCGGCCTCTACGCCCACTACGGCACCCTCTCCGCCCTCCTCACCCCCACCCCCTGACCACGAGAGCCCAACACCCAACACGCGCGTGTCCTACGTCCAACACGCGCGTGTCCTACGTTCGGAACGCGTGAGTCCTACGTCCAGCACGCGTGAGTCCTACGTTCGGAACACCCGAGTTGAACGCTCGGAACGCCACCCTCCGTCACCGGGCGCGCGGCCTGCGCCCGGGCACCGAGCGTCATACGCTGAACCCGGGCGAGGCCGGCGTCGAAGCGCGGCGTGGCCGCACTTCGGGGTCGCGAAACCTCCGGCACCGAGTTACCGGCAGGTAACAAGCCGGTCAAGCTGGATTTTCTTGTTCGATAAAGACATCCTGGTGGTCCACGTGACCAGGGACGCAGGCCGGAGGCTAGGCTGGCTCTCGGCTGCCTGGTCAGCCCATGACTGCACGCCCCTGGCGGACAACGCCAGTCGAGTACCGAGGAGACTCACCGTGACGGTTCGCGTAGGTGTCAATGGTTTCGGCCGCATCGGTCGCAACTTCTGGCGCGCCGTTCAGGCCAGCGGGCACGACATCGAGATCGTCGCCTTCAACGACCTCGGTGACGTCAACACCATGGCCCACCTGCTCAAGTACGACTCGATCCTCGGCCGCCTCGACGGTGAGGTGACCGTGACCGACGAGGGCATCGCGGTCGACGGCAAGGTCATCAAGGCCCTGGCCGAGCGCGACCCCGGCAAGCTGCCCTGGAAGGACCTCGGCGTCGACGTCGTCGTCGAGTCGACCGGCTTCTTCACCGACGCCTCGGCCGCGCGCAAGCACGTCGACGAGGGTGGCGCGAAGAAGGTCATCATCTCCGCCCCGGCCAAGGGTGAGGACCTCACCGTGGTCCTCGGCGCGAACGACGACCAGTACGACGGTTCGCAGACCGTCATCTCGAACGCCTCGTGCACCACGAACTGCCTGGCCCCCCTGGCCAAGGTGCTGCACGACAGCTTCACCATCGAGCGTGGCCTCATGACCACGATCCACGCCTACACCCAGGACCAGAACCTGCAGGACGCGCCGCACAAGGACCTGCGCCGCGCCCGTGCCGCCGCGCTGAACATCGTGCCCACCAGCACCGGTGCCGCGAAGGCGATCGGCCTGGTCCTGCCCGAGCTCAAGGGCAAGCTCGACGGTTACGCCCTGCGCGTGCCCGTGCCCACCGGCTCGGCCACCGACCTGACCGTCACGGTCGGCCGCGAGGTCACCGTGGACGAGGTCAACGCCGCCTACAAGGCCGCCGCCGACGGCCCGCTGAAGGGCTACCTGCGCTACAACACCGACCCGATCGTGTCGGCCGACATCGTCACCGACCCGGCGTCGTGCATCTACGACGCGCCGCTGACCAAGGTCATCGGCAACCAGGTCAAGGTCGTCGGCTGGTACGACAACGAGTGGGGCTACTCCAACCGCCTCGCCGACCTGGTCAACCTCGTCGCCAGCAAGCTCTGACCGAACAGGCGGATCACTCGCTGTGAAGACTCTCGACGATCTGCTCAGCGAGGGTGTCTCGGGTCGGCGCGTCCTGGTGCGCGCCGACCTGAACGTCCCCCTCGACGGCGACCGGATCACCGACGACGGCCGCGTCCGCGCGTCGGTGCCCACCATCAAGGCGCTGGTGGACGCGGGCGCCCGCGTCCTGGTCGCCGCGCACCTGGGCCGCCCCAAGGGCGAGCCCGACCCCAAGTTCTCCCTCGCCCCGGTGGCCAAGCGGCTCGGCGAGCTGCTCGGCCAGGCGGTCGAGATCGGCACCGAGGCCGCCGGTGACGGCACCGTCGTGCTGCTGGAGAACATCCGCTTCGACGCCCGCGAGACCAGCAAGGACGACGCCGAGCGCGCCGCCCTCGCCGACGAGCTGGCCGCCAAGGCCGACGCGTTCGTCTCCGACGGCTTCGGCGTCGTGCACCGCAAGCAGGCGTCGGTCTACGACGTGGCCCAGAAGCTCCCGCACTACGCGGGCGGCCTGGTGCTGGCCGAGGTCGAGGTGCTGCGCAAGCTCACCGACGACCTCCAGCGCCCGTACGTCGTGGTGCTCGGCGGCGCGAAGGTGTCCGACAAGCTCGGCGTCATCAAGAACCTGCTCGCCAAGGTCGACCGGCTGCTCATCGGCGGCGGCATGGCCTACACCTTCCTCAAGGCCCAGGGCCACGAGGTCGGCGGCTCGCTGCTCCAAGAGGACCAGCTCGACCAGGTCCGCGGCTTCCTGGCCGAGGCCGAGGAGCGCGGCGTGGAGCTGGTGCTCCCGGTCGACGTGCTGGCCGCCGTCGACTTCGCGCCCGACGCGGAGTTCGAGGTCGTGCGCACCGACGCCATCCCCGCCGACCGGCAGGGCCTGGACATCGGCCCGGAGACGCGCGAGCTGTTCGCGTCCAAGCTGGCCGACGCGCAGACGGTGTTCTGGAACGGCCCCATGGGCGTGTTCGAGTTCGAGGCCTTCTCCGGCGGCACCCGCGCGGTGGCCGAGGCGCTGGTCAAGAGCGACGCGTTCACCGTGGTGGGCGGCGGCGACTCGGCCGCGGCCGTGCGCGCCCTCGGCCTGCCCGAGGACGGGTTCTCGCACATCTCCACCGGCGGTGGGGCGTCCCTGGAGTACCTGGAGGGCAAGGAACTGCCCGGCGTGTCCGTGTTGGACGAAGACCTGCTTGCAGGGTCGAGCGGGGGAACCGAGTGATGGCCCAGCGTCAGCCCCTCATCGCGGGCAACTGGAAGATGAACCTCAACCACCTCGAGGCCATCGCCCTGGTGCAGAAGATCGCCTTCTCCCTGCCGGAGAAGTACTTCGCCAAGGTCGAGGTGGCGGTGCTGCCGCCGTTCGTCGACATCCGGTCCATCCAGACCCTGGTCGACGGCGACAAGCTGCTGCTCAAGTACGGCGCGCAGGACCTGTCGCCGCACGACTCGGGCGCCTACACCGGCGACGTGTCCGGCGCGATGCTGGCCAAGCTCGGCTGCTCCTACGTCACCGTGGGCCACTCCGAGCGGCGCGAGTACCACGGCGAGGACGACGCGGTCGTCAACAAGAAGGTCAAGGCGGCCCTCAAGCACGGCGTCACGCCGATCTTCTGCCTCGGCGAGCAGCTGGACGTGCGCGAGGCCGGCGGCCACGTCGAGCACTGCACCGCGCAGCTCGTCGCGGGGCTCGAGGGCCTCACCGCCGAACAGGTGCGCGACGTCGTCATCGCCTACGAGCCCGTGTGGGCGATCGGCACCGGCAAGGTCGCCTCGTCGGCGGACGCGCAGGAGGTGTGCGCGGCCATCCGGGTCAAGCTCGCCGAGCTCCACGGCGAGGACGTGGCTTCGGCCGTTCGAGTGCTTTACGGCGGCTCGGTCAAGTCCGGCAACATCGCCGAGTTGATCGCCCAGAAGGACGTCGACGGCGCCCTTGTCGGTGGTGCGAGCCTGGATGCGGACGAGTTCGCCAAGCTGTGCGCGCTCGCCGCGGGCGGACCTCTACCCTGATGTGATTGACACGCACCCCACCCGCGGTGGTCCACGGTCGGCAGTCGACCGGGTACTCTGTGGCGTCACCTGCCTGACAGCGAGGAAGAAATGATCCTGTTCCTTCAGATCCTGTTGCTCGTCTCCAGCGTGCTGCTGATCCTGCTCGTGCTGCTGCACCGCGGGCGTGGAGGCGGTCTGTCCTCGTTGTTCGGCGGCGGCATGCAGTCGAGCCTGTCCGGTTCCAGCGTGGTCGAGAAGAACCTCGACCGGCTGACGTTGTTCGTCGGCTCGGTCTGGGTCATCGCCATCGTGGGCATCGGGCTGCTGATGAAGGTCAACTGACACAGGTCGGCGGGCGCCGACGGCGTCGGCCGACGCGGACACAGGGAAACCACGTGGTGGGGGTGTGAGGGTCGATGGCTGGTGGTAACGCGATTCGCGGTACCCGCGTCGGCGCAGGCCCGATGGGCGAATCGGAGCGCGGCGAGTCCGCGCCCCGACGTCGGGTGTCGTACTGGTGCGCGAACGCGCACGAGTCTCGGCCGTCGTTCGCGGTCGAAGCCGAGATCCCGGAGAACTGGGACTGCCCCCGGTGTGGTCTGCCGGCCGGGCGTGACGAGCAGGCTCCCCCTGCTCCGCCGCGCAACGAGCCGTACAAGACGCACCTGGCGTACGTGAAGGAGCGGCGCTCCGACGCGGACGGCGAGGCGATCCTCGAAGAGGCGCTCACCAAGCTGCGCAAGCAGCGCGAAGAGCCCTAGCCGGGCGCGAGCCCAGGCGATAACGGCACGACGGCCCCCGCGGGACTCCCGCGGGGGCCGTCGTTCGTCACGCGCGCTTGGTGAACACGCCGGTGAACTGGCGGCGGACCAGGATCGCGCCCACCAGCAGGAAGAACACCAGGACCACCAGGGTGGACGTCGTGCCGCCGGTCGAGCTGGTCAACGCCACGTCCACGCTGCCGACCAGCACCACGCCGCAGTCCGCGCGGATCACGTGGCGGCCGGGCTGGATCGTGGTGAACTCGACCCTGGTGCTGAACGTGCCCGAATCGTCCGCCTTCGCCGTGCCGACGTCCTCGCCCAACGCGCTCAGCCGCACCGACGAGCCGGGGTCGCAACCCGTGCCCGTGGCGGTCAACGGGTCGCCCGGCTGGATGTTGTCCTTGTCCAGCGTCAGGGCGCCGTCACCGTCGAACGGCGTCGTCGTGGTCGCGGCCGGCGCGGAGCTGCCCGTCGTGGTGGTGGTGGTCGTCGTTGTCGTCGTGGTGGTGGTCGTCGGCGGGGTGGTCGTGGTGAGCGGCGGACGCGTGGTCGTCGTGGTCACCGGCGCGGCGGTCGTCGTGGTGACCGGGGGAGCGGTGGTGGTCGTGGTCGGCCTGGGCGTCACGGTGAAGCCGTCCGTCGGGGTCGACGACGCCACGCACACCGGGCGTGCCGTGACCCGGTGCCCGCCCACGCCCGCGTCGGACGGCACGGTCGCCGTGCCCGAGCCCGTGCCGCGGCCCGAGGTCCTGCCGCTGCCGATCACCTTCCCGCCGTCCCAGACGATCCGCACGGTGTAGTCCGAGCAGTCCGGGTCGACGTACACGCCGGTCCAGCTCAGCGTGAACGTGGTCCCCGGCGGACCGGAGTCCGGGCTCGCGGTCGCGACGCCCTGCTGCTGCGCCGATACCGGTGCCGCTACGAGCGCCGTAACGGCATAGGCCAAGGCACCGAGTAGAGCTAGTGTTCCTGCCGATCGCATACCGACTCCCCGGCCAGTCCGCTACCCCCCGATGAGGTGCCCTTGTGAGACGCATTATGAGCAGCGTCGGTTTACTGCTCCTGTGCGGGATCTTCCTCGGCGTCGCCCCGGCCCAGGCCGCCGGGGACGCGGTCACCATCGACGCCACGGTGGACGGCACCCCGGTCGGCGAGGACGAGCTCCTGCTCGACCCGTCCGGTTCCTCCCGCATCTCCGTGACCGTCCACAACGGAACGGACACGGTGCGGCACGTCAAGACCATCCGGCTGTCCGGCACGGCGTTGGCGCTGACGTTCTTCTCCTACGACACGACCGTGCCGTTCGACGTGCCCGCCAGGCAGAGCGTCACGCGCGGGTTCGTGCTCGACCTCGGGCAGCTCGGGGCGCAGGCGACCGGCCTGCTGCCGACCGAGCTGGAGGTGCTCGACACCGACCGCGACGTGATCGCGTCGATCGACGTCACCGGTGACGTGCGCGGGTCGCTGTGGTCGGTGTACGGGGTGTTCGGGCTGGCCGTGTTCGGGCTGACGGTGCTGGCGTGGACGGGCGCGCTGTTCGCGCTGGCCCGCCGCCGGCTGCCCGCGAACCGGTGGCAGCGGGCGATGCGGTTCCTGCCCGCCGGCGTCGGCACCGGGCTCGTCGCGGTGATCTCGCTGTCCGTCCTGCGGGTCGTGGCACCCTCGCCCGCGGCGGAGGTGCCGTTCGTGCTCGGCGCGGCGGCCTGCGCGTTCGCCCTGGGCTACGTGACGCCGCACCCGGACGCGGACGACCTGCCCCCGGCCGACCCGGAGAGCACGCAGCGCATCACGCGACCGCTGCCCGGCGGTGCGGCGTGACGGTGTCGGCGAACGTCGTCGCGGCGCTGCCGCAGTACGACATCGGCGCGGAGGTCGGGCGCGGCGGCATGGGCGTCGTGTACGCGGCCGTGCACCGGCCGCTGGGACGCGCGGTGGCGGTCAAGCGGTTGCCCGGCGTGCTCGCCTCGGACGAGCGGATGAGCGCGCGGTTCGCGCACGAGGCGCGGCTGCTCGCGCGGCTCGACCACCCGCACATCGTGCCCGTGTACGACTACGTGCAGGACCACGGCGAGCACCTGCTGGTGATGGAGAAGCTCGACGGCGGCACGGTGTGGTCGAAGTTCACCGGTCCGGGTGTCACGCCCGCCGAGACGTGCGCCTACGGCCTGGCGATGCTGTCGGGCCTGCACGCCGCGCACGCGGCCGGGGTGCTGCACCTGGACGTGAAGCCGAAGAACCTGCTGTTCACCGCCGGCGGGGTGCTCAAGGTCGCCGACTTCGGCATCTCGCAGGTGGTGAGCGAGGGCGCGACGCTCGTGACGCACGGCGGGCAGGTGCTCGGCACACCCGCGTACCTGTCGCCGGAGCAGGCGCTGGGCAACCCGCTGAGCCCGGCGGCCGACGTCTACGGCGCGGCGACGGTGCTCTAC
This sequence comes from Actinosynnema sp. NPDC051121, assembly GCA_040689555.1. Lineage (GTDB taxonomy): Bacteria > Actinomycetota > Actinomycetes > Mycobacteriales > Pseudonocardiaceae > Actinosynnema. The sequence continues at coordinate 43,485 of JBFBCZ010000042.1, forward strand.
GAGCTGCTGAGCGGCAGGCTGCCGTTCGACAGCGGCGGCGGGGCGTTGGCGATGATCCAGCGTCACGTCCACCAGCAGCCCCGTCCCCTGGTCGAGGTACCCGATCCACTCGCCCGGGTGGTCATGCGGGGGATCGAACGCGACCCGCAGGCCCGCTACCGCAACGCGGAGACGTTCGCGGCGGACCTGGCGGGCGCGGCGGCGGAGGTGTTCGGCCGGGACTGGCTGCTGCGCCTCGGCACCCCGGTCCACCTGACCCCGCACGTCGCCGCCGCCAGTTCCCGCCCCGCGACCGGCCCTTCCGCGCCGCGCGAGACCCTCGACATCCCGGTCCGCGCGACGCTCGTGGACACCCCGTCGACTCCCGCGCGGCTGGGCGCGCAGACCCTCGTGCCGGCCGCCCGGGTGCTGGCCGCGCCGAAACCCGCCCGGTGGTTCGCGCTGGCGGCGGCGCTGGCGGCGGTCCTGATGATCGCCGTCCCGTTCGCCGTGCCGGGCCGCGACCTGCCGCCGCGCGTGGTCGACCTGAGCAAGCCGGTGCCCATCGGCGAGGGCGACCCGGCGACCGCGCGCCTGACCGTGACGGCGGCCGGCATCACGCTGGCCGACGTGCCCGCCGCCTCGCCCGAGCCGCCGTTGACGTTCGAGCTGCCGGGCGCGAGCCGGTGGCTGGTGGGTGGCGCGGCGGTGGCGACGGTGACGTCCGACGGCAAGTCCGCCGACTACTCCCTCCAGCCGCTCACCCATCCGTTGATCAGCATCATGGGCGCGGGGAGTGCCGTGCTGCTGCTGTTCACGCTCGCGTACCTGGAGTCGGTCCTGCGGTCGTTGCGGCGGCGGCGGGCGGGAACGGCGGCGGTCGTGGTGGCGGCGCCGTTGGGCTTCGGGCTCGGCGTGGCGGTGTGGCTCCTGCCGTCCGTGCTGCTGCGGCACACGCCCGACCTGTGGCCGGCGCTGGTGTGCGGCGGGCTGGGTGCGGTGGCGGCGGTGTGCACGGCGGTCGCCACCCGGAGGTCGGCCCTGGGTTAGGCGTTCGTCGGGTCAGGCGTTCATCGGGTCACGTCTTCGTCGGGTCAGGCGTTCGGCGGCGGCGGGCACCACAGGTCGAGGGCTTCGGCCAGGCCGGCGGGTCCGTCGCCCCGGTCGGCGGCCCAGACCACGTAGCCGTCCGGCCGGACCAGCAGGGCCGCCGGCGCGTCGTCCCGCACTGCCTTCGTCGTGACGACACGCGCGTGGTTCCCGGCCAGGGCGCGCAGGTCGGCCGAGTCGGCCAGGTCGAACAGCACCGGGCCGCCGGGCAGGCAGTGGTCGGCGGTGGTGCGGCCGTCGGCCAGGTCGAGCAGCGGCATCAGGTGACCCACCAGGCGGTGCTCGCCGGGCAGGTCGTAGTGCTGGTCCAGCCCGGCGATCAGCTTCACGAAGTAGGCGTTGCCGTCGGCGGTGTCGATCAGGTCGGACACCACCTCGCGCAAGGCCGTGGTGTGCGGGCCGGGGCGCATCAACGCGACCTGGGCCCGGGTGATCTCCAGGACGCGCGCGCCGATCGGGTGACGTTCGGCGGTGTAGGTGTCCAGCAGGTGGTGCGGCGCGCGCCCGGTCGCGACCGCGGCCAGCTTCCACCCGAGGTTGACCGCGTCGCCCAGGCCGAGGTTGAGGCCCTGGCCGCCGAACGGTGAGTGCACGTGCGCCGCGTCGCCCGCCAGCAGCACCCGGCCGTTCCGGTAGGTGGTGGCCTGGCGGGCGTTGTCGGTGAACCGGGTGGCGCTGCGCACCTCGGTGATCCTCACGTCCGCTCCGCTGACGTGACGCAGGCTGGTCTCCAGTTCTTCGCGGGTGACCGGCGCGTCCCGGTCGGCGGGCGGGCCGTCGAACTCCACGGTGAGGATGCGGCCCGGCATGGGACCGTGCACGAGCATCCCGGTGTCGGTGCGCGTCCACCCGGTGGGCAGCCGTTCCGGGTGGTCGATGGCGACCATCGCCTGGTGACCGGTGATGGTGGGCTCGGTGCCGGGGAAGTCGAAGCCGGCCACCTTGCGCACCACGCTCCGCCCACCGTCGCAGCCGACCAGGAACCGTGCCCGCAACGAGCCGCCCCCGACAGCCCCGGCTCCCGCGATCCCCGCCACTCTCGCGGCTTCTGCCGCTCCTACGGCTTCCGCCGCTCCCGCGGCTGCCCCGGCTCCTGCGGCTTCTGCCGCTCCTACGGCTCCTGCGGCTTCCGCCACCTCCGTCGAGACCGTGACCCCGTCCTCGTCCTGCGTGAACCCGGCCACCTCGACCCCACGTCGGACCTGCACGCCGAGCCGGGCGGCCCAGTCGGCGAGGATCCGTTCCAGCTCCGACTGCGGCACCGTCGCGATCGCGTTGGCGTTGGTGATCGCCAGGTCCTCGTCGGCCGGGTCGAGTCGGGAGGGGTCGAGCTTGAACAGACCGCCGAAGTGGCCGCCGATCTTCCGCATCCCCGCGCGCATGGCGTCCAGGCTCGGCGGCGCGCCGTCCGGCCCCGGCTTCCGCAACCGCGCCATGTCCGCCAGCACCGCGTCCTGGACGGCGGCGAGATCGGCGAGCAGGCCGCGGCGGCGCAGCGCTTCCACGGTCGGCACGTTGACCGACCCGGCCTTGACGGTGGTGTCCGGCTCGGTCAGGCGTTCCAGGACCACCACCTGCGCGCCGTGCAGCCGCAGTTCGCAGGCGAGCATCAAACCGGTCGGGCCGGCGCCCGCGACCACCACGTCGAAATCCATCCCCAGCTCCTCCGGTCGGCTTCTGCGCACCATGCTGGCAGAAACTTGGACTCGGTACAAACTTGTTCTGAGTACACTCTCAGCATGGCGGAACCCGGGCTGCGCGAGCGCAAGAAGTGGGAGACCCGACGGCGGATCTCCGACGTGGCGACCGGCCTGTTCCTGGCGCGGGGCTTCGACAACGTCACCGTCGCCGAGATCGCCGAGGCGGCCGGGGTGGCGAAGATGACCGTGTTCAACTACTTCCCGCGCAAGGAGGACCTGTTCCTCGACCGCCCGGCCGAGGTGGTCAAGGACGTCACGGACGCGGTGCGCGGCCGGCCGGCGGGCACGTCGGTCGCCGAGGCGGTCCGCGAGCTGCACCGCACCTGGCTCGCGCAGCGGCACCCGATGTCCGGCGTGGTCGCCGGGGTGGGCTTCTGGCGGCTGGTGCAGGAGACCCCGGCGTTGCGGACCCGGCTGCTGGAGCAGCGCGAGGAGTTCGAGAGCGCGGTGGCGGGGGTGCTGCGCGACGAGGGCGTGGGTTCGCTGGAGGCGCAGCTGGTCGCGGGGTTCGTGGGGGTGGCGCACGGGACCGTGTTCGGCACGGCGTTGGGGCGGATGCTCGGCGGGGACGAGGCCGACGAGGTGCGGCGCGGGCAGGAGCGGGTGATCGAGGTGGCGTTCGACGCGTTGGATCGGGCGGTCGCGGGCCTCGTTGTTCTACCCGACGTTTCACCTCGACAGTAACGGCGTTTTGTTTGATACGTCCAGCATGATCACCCGATAGTGTCACCCGGTGATCCGTGCCCCAGGTTCCTGACCAGCGGAAACCGTACCTTGACCAGGAAGCCGCCGCTGTCCGTCGGCCCCGCTTCCAGCTCACCGTCCAACAACGCGGCACGCTCCCGCAACCCGACCAGGCCGTGCCCGCCGCTGGGCAGCCTCACCCCGTCGACCGGCCCCCCGTCCACCGATCCTTCCGGCGCCTCGTTGCGCACCTCCACCCGCAACTGGTCGGCATCAGCGACCACCAGCACGGACGTCGCCGCACCGCACGCGTGCTTCCGCACGTTCGTCAACGCCTCCTGCACCGTCCGGTACGCCGCGCCCGACACCGGCGCCGGCAGGTCGGCCACCGGCCCCTGCACCGTCAACGTCGCCGGGATCCCCGCCGTGCCGACCAACTGCGCCAGGTCCTCCACGCGCGGCTGGGGGGAGTCGTCGCCGTTCGTGGTCCGCAGCACGCTCACCAGTTGCCGCAGCTCGTCCAACGTCCTCGTGCTCAGCATCCGGATCGTCCCGGCGACCTGCTTCGCGTTCGGGTCGGCCGCCGCCATCCGCAGCGCGCCCGCCTGCATCGCGATCAAGCTCACCTGGTGCGACACCACGTCGTGCATCTCCCGCGCCAACCTGGCCCGCTCGTCGGCCCGCACCGCGTGCGCGTGCAGCATCCGCTCCCGCTCCCGGCTCGCCGCCAGCTCCGCGATCCGCGCCGACAGCTCCTCCCGCGCGTGCGCCAGCAACCCGATCGCGATCGGCATCCCCGCGACGATGCACCCGTAGATCGCGTTGTGGACGTGCGTCTCCCAGTCCAGCCCCGCGAACTCGTCCGGCGGCCACACGAAGAACCGGCTCAGCCACACCAGCCCGGCCGCCGTGTAGGTCTGCGCGGACAGCAGCTTCTCCCGCGCCAACGTCCCCAGCGCGATCATCGCCGCCAACTGCGCCCACCCCGCCAGGAACCCGGGCACGGTGATCAGCACGACCAGGAACGGGAACCGCCGGCGCAACGCCACCGCCGCCACCGAGACGGCCGACAGCACGTAGTTGTACCGCTCGGCCTCGGGCACGACCCGCAGCCACACGTCCAGCGCCGCGATGCCGACGGCCGCCGCGTCGAACGCCAGTTGACGGTGCCGGCCGACCAACCGCCCCAGCAGCCGGCCGAACGCCCCGGTGGAGGCAGCACGCCGCGCCCGCCCGGTCGGAACGCCGTTGACCCGACCGCTCGGCAGCCTCTCGACAGCGTCGCCGGCCAGGGTCCGACCTCCCGTGTCAGCTATCCGCCGGTCCTCACCGTACTGCGCTGTCATCACGCTTGGCATGACCCGCCTTTCCGCCCCGACGTGCGTCGATCCACCCGCTCACTCTTCGAGATGCTCTGATTACCCGAAAGGGACGCGGGGCGCCGCACAAAATTGCGAGCGCGAACGTCCGCTCACCGGACACTCGCCCCGGCTCGGCGGTGTCGCAGACGGGCACGCCGAGGAGCCGAACCGACGACTGGGCGGTTCGGCTCCTCGGCGGGTGAGCTCGGAGCGACGGCGCTCAGGCCGACGGCGGGGTGACCACGTCCGGGGCCTTCGCGGCGGCGGCCGAGTCGAGCAGCCACAGCGTCCGCTCGAGACCACGCGCCCCGGCGGCGGGCAGCTGCGCCTCGTCCTCGCCGGTGAGGGCGGTGGCCACGGCGGCGGCCTTCGCCGCACCCGTCGTCATCAGCCACACCTCCCGCGCCGCGCGGATCGCGGGCAGGGTGAGGCTGACCCGGGTCGGCGGAGGCTTGGGGCAGTCGCGCACCGCGACGACCGAGCGCTCCCGCTCCGCCACCGCAGGGGACTCCGGGAAGATCGAGGCCACGTGCCCCTCCTCCCCGACGCCGAGCAGGCACACGTCGAACGACGGCACGGAACCGCCGTCCTCCGGGCGCGCGGCGGCGAGCACGGCGGCGTACGCCTCGGCGGCGGCCTCCGGGTCGTCGCCGAACCGCCCGTCCGACGGCTCCATCACGTGCACGCGCTCGGCCGGCACCGGCACGTGGTCCAGCAACGCCTCGCGGGCCTGGGTCTCGTTGCGCTCCGGGTGGCCGGCGGGCAGGAACCGCTCGTCGCCCCAGTACAGGTCGACCCGGGTCCAGTCCACCGCGTCACGGGCGGGCGTGGCGCGCAGGTGCTCCAGCACCGCGATGCCGGTCCGCCCGCCGGTCAGCACCAGCGACGCCCGGCCACGTGCGGTCTGCGCGTCCACCAGCGCGGTCACCAGGCGGGCGGCCGTGGCGGCGGCCAGCAGGTCGCCGTCACGGTGCACCACCACTTCGGGACGGCTCACGAGCCGGCCTTCGCCTTCGTCGCCTTCGCGGCGGCCTTGGGAGCGGCCTTCGACGCGGCCTTGGGAGCGGCGGCCTTCGACGTGGCGGCCTTCGCGGCGGACGTCTTGGCGGCGGAGGTCTTCGCCGGCGCCTTCGCGGGCTTGCCGTCCACCTCGGCGTCCACCTTGCCGTCGACCTTCGAGTCCGCCGAAGCCGAAGCCGGAGCCTTGACCTCCACCGGAGCGTCACCGATCCGAGCGGCGGGACCGCCGTCCGACTTCGAGGCCGCGGCCCGCGAGGGCTTGCGCGTCGCCGCGGCGGTCTTCACCGGGGTCCGGCCGCGCACGACCTTGCCCAGCGACCGCAGCGCCGCCTCGTACACCTCGTCCGGGTCGAGCCGGCGCAGCTCCTCGGCCAGGCAGTCCCGCACCTGGCGGCGCTGCAGCGCGACCCGCCGCTCCGGCTGGCCCGGCTGGGTCAGCGTGCCGACCTTGCCGTCCGGGCGCGACAGCTCCACCAGGCCGGACCGGCGCTCCAGCCGCACGTCCACGATGCCCTCGCCGCGGCTGGCCTTGAGCCGCTTCACCGGCACCCGCAGGCACCCGGCGAGCCACGCGGCCAGCAGGTCGGTCGACGGCGAGTCGCTCTCGCCGCTCACCTCGGCCTCGGTGACCTTCTCGTGCGGCGGCAGGTCGAACGCCGACGCGAGCATCGCCCGCCACAGCGTCAGCCGCGTCCACGCCAGGTCCGTGTCACCCGGCGTGTAGCCGGACCGGCGCTGCTCCAACGCCCGGATCGGGTTCTTCTCCGCCGCCGCGTCGGTGATCCGGCGCTGCGCGAGCTGCCCGATCGGGTCCTCGGCGGGCACGGCGGGCGCCTCGTTCGGCCACCACGCCACCACCGGGGTGTCCGGCAGCAGCAGCGGCACCACGCACGAAGCGCCTTCGTTGGCCAGCTCGCCGTACAGCCGCAGCACGACGACCTCGGACGCGCCCGCGTCACCGCCGACGCGGATCTGCGCGTCGAGCCGGGGAGCGGCCTTGCGCGCCCCGCGCGCCACCACGATCACCCGGCAGGGGTGCTCGCGGCTGGCGTCGTTGGCCGCGTCGATGGCCTCCTCGGTCTTGGTGCCGTCGTCGGTCACGATGACCAGCGTCAGCACGCGGCCGAGGGTGACCGCGCCGCCCTCCTCGCGCAGCCGCACGAGCTTGCTGTTGACCTGCGACGTGGTGGTCGAGGGCAGGTCGATGATCACGGACGCCTCCAGTGCCTGCCGGTGCGGGCCAGCATCTCGTCCGCCGACGCCGGTCCCCAGGTGCCTGCCTTGTACTTCTCTGGCGCGCCGGTGGCGCCCCAGTGCTTCAGGACGGGGTCCAGGATCTCCCAGGACAGCTCGACCTCGTCGTTCTTCGGGAACAGCGACGGCTCGCCGAGCAGCACGTCCAGCAGCAGCCGCTCGTAGGCCTCGGGCGACGACTCGGTGAACGCGTGGCCGTAGCCGAAGTCCATCGTGACGTCCCGGACCTCCATCGAGTTGCCCGGCACCTTCGAGCCGAACCTGATGGTCACGCCCTCGTCCGGCTGCACCCGCACGACCAGGGCGTTCTGCCCCAGCTCCTCGGTGGCGGTGTCGTCGAACGGCAGGTGCGGCGCGCGCTTGAACACCACGGCCACCTCGGTGACGCGGCGGCCCAGGCGCTTGCCGGTGCGCAGGTAGAACGGCACACCGGCCCAGCGGCGCGTGTTCACCTCGCACGTGATGGCCGCGTAGGTCTCGGTGACCGAGTCCTTGGCGAACCCGCCCTCCTCCAGCAGGCCGGGCACCTTCTGCCCGCCCTGCCAGCCGCCGGTGTACTGGCCGCGGGCGGTGGTCTCGTCGAACGGCCCGATCGCCCGGGTCGCGGAGAGCACCTTCACCTTCTCCGCGCGCAGGTCGCTCGGCCGGAACGACACCGGCTCCTCCATCGCGGTCAGCGCGAGCAGTTGGAGCAGGTGGTTCTGGATCACGTCACGGGCCGCGCCGATGCCGTCGTAGTAGCCCGCGCGACCGCCGAGGCCGATGTCCTCGGCCATGGTGATCTGCACGTGGTCAACGTAGTTGGCGTTCCAGATGGGCTCGTAGAGCTGGTTGGCGAAGCGCAGCGCCAGGATGTTCTGCACCGTCTCCTTGCCGAGGTAGTGGTCGATGCGGAACACCGACTCCTCGGGGAAGACGTCGTTGACGGTCTTGTTGAGCTGCTTGGCGCTGGTCAGGTCGTGGCCGAACGGCTTCTCGATGACCACCCGCCGCCACTGGTCCGGCTTGTCGGTGGGCGGCGTCGCCAGGCCCGCGCGCTTGAGCTGGTTGACCACCGTGGTGAACGCGCTGGGCGGCACCGACAGGTAGAACGCGTGGTTGCCGCCGGTGCCGCGGTCGCGGTCCAGGTCGGCCAGCGTCGCGGCGAGCGAGTCGAACGCCGCGTCGTCGTCGAAGGTGCCCTGCACGAACCGGATGCCCTCGGCGAGCTGGTCCCAGACCTCCTGCCGGAACGGCGTGCGCGCGTGCTCCTTGACGGCGTCGTGCACGACCGACATGAAGTCCTGGTCGGCCCAGTCGCGGCGGGCGAAGCCGACGAGCGCGAAGCCCGGCGGCAGCAGGCCGCGGTTGGCCAGGTCGTAGATGGCGGGCATGAGCTTCTTGCGCGACAGGTCACCGGTCACGCCGAAGATCACCAGGCCGGAGGGCCCGGCGATGCGCGGGAGCCGCTTGTCCCGCGGGTCGCGCAGGGGGTTGCGCTTGACGGACGAAGTCACGAACCGTCCTCCTGGATTGCCTCGACGAGCTGCGCGAGCCCGGCGACGCGGTCGGTCAGGTGCAGCCGCAGCACCGGTCGGCCGCGCTCGGCGAGCACCTGGCCGTCGCCCAGCGCCTGGGCCAACTGCAACGTGCTGAGGTCGTACGGCCTGCCCGGCACGTCCAGGTTCTCCTCGGACGCCCCGGTCAGCTGGAGGAACACGCCGTTCTGGTGACCGCCCTTGTGGTACTGGCCGGTCGAGTGCAGGAACCGCGGGCCCCACCCGAACGTGGTCTGCAGGTGTGAACGCTGCGCCAACTCCGGGCGAACGAGGGCGAACGACGCGTCGTCGACTCGGTCCAGGTAGGCCTGCACGGACAGGTAGCCGTGCTCGGGCGCGGCGGCGACGAGCGCCCGCAGCGCCTCGGCGACCGTCTTCACGTCCGCGGGCAGCCAGCCCTCGCTGGGGTAGGCCTCGATCGGACCGTCCACGAAGGCCGGTTCGACCGTCGACGCGGCGGGGGAGTCCAACAGGGACCGGGCCGCCTTCTTCGCCGCCTCGACGTCGGGCTGGTCGAACGGGTTGATCTCCAGCACCCGGCCCACCAGCGCGGTCGCGTACTCCCAGACCAGGAACTGCGCGCCGAGCGAGCCCTCGACCGAGAGCGTGGACGAGCCGGTGGCCGGTCCGATCGCGACGGTGGTGGCGTCGGAGCGGGCGTCCACGAAACCGGGCGCGCCCGGACCCTCGACCACCACGGGCAGCAGGCCGGTGCCGTTCTTGCCGGTCGACTCGGCGATCAGCTGCTCGGCCCAGTCGCCGAACCCGGCGATGCCCGAGCCGGTGTCGGCGAACACGATCTTCTCCGCGCCGTGCGCGTGCGCCACCGCGAACGTGGCCGCCAGCACGACCGCCGGGTTGTCCGGCGAGTCCGCCGACACCAGGGGCGCGGCCGACGCGGCCTCGTCCAGCAGCGTGCCGACGTCCGCGCCGGCCAGGCCCGAGGGCACCAGGCCGAACGCCGTCAGCGCCGAGTAGCGACCGCCCACGTGCGGGTCGGCCAGGAACACCTTGCGGTAGCCCGCTTCCCGCGACGCCGCCTCGAGCGGCGAGCCCGGGTCGGTCACCACGACGATCCGCGACGCCGCGTCGATGCCCGCGGCGGTGAACGCGGCCTCGAAGATCCGCCGGTGGCTGTCGGTCTCGACGGTGCCGCCCGACTTGGACGACACCACCACCACGGTGCGCTTCAGGTCGCCCGCCAGCGCCTCGGCCACCTGGCCGGGGTCGGTGGTGTCGAGCACCACCAGCGGCACGCCGGCGGTGCCCGTGATCACCTCGGGCGCGAGCGACGAGCCGCCCATGCCGGCGAGGACCACGCGGTCCACGCCTTCGGCGAGCAGCTCGTCGCGCAGCGCGGTGATCTCCGCGACCAGCGGGCGGGACGTCTCGTGCAGCGTCGTCCACGCCAGGCGGATCGACGCCTCCGGCTCCGAGTCGGGGCCCCACAGGGTGGCGTCCCCCGCGGTGAGCCTGCTCGGAGCCGAATCCCGGACCAGGTCGCCGACGACGGTGTCGACCTGGTTCTGGTTGGGCGTGCGGACGATCTCCACGGAGATCACCTCGGTCATGTCAGTCCTGTCCCATTCTCGGCTCTGTCCCGTTCTCGGCTCTCAGCCCTTGGCCTGGTTCAGCTGTCCGGTCACCGTGTCGAGCAGTTCGGCCCACGACTTCTCGAACTTGTCGACGCCCTCGGTCTCCAGCGTGACGAACACGTCGTCCAGGTCGATGCCGACCCCGACCAGCCCGTCGAAGACCTCCTGCGCCTGCGCCGCGCGCCCGGTGACCGCGTCGCCCTCGATCTTGCCGTGATCGGCGACCGCGTGCAGGGTCTTCTCCGGCATCGTGTTGACCGTGTCGGCCACCACGAGCTGGTCCACGTACCGGGTGTCGGAGTACTGCGGGTCCTTCACTCCGGTGGACGCCCACAGTGGACGCTGCGCGCGGGCGCCCGCGGCGGCCAGCGCCTCCCAGCGCTCGCCGGTGAACGTCTTCTGGTACGCCGCGTAGGCCAGCACCGCGTTCGCGATGGCCGCCTTGCCGCGCAGCCCGGCCGCCTCCGGGGTGCCCAGTGCGTCCAGCCGCTTGTCGATCTCGGTGTCCACCCGGGACACGAAGAACGACGCCACGGAGTGGAGGCCGCGCAGGTCGTGGCCGTTGGCCTTGGCCTGCTCCAGGCCCGCGATGAAGGCCTCCATCACGTGCCGGTACCGCTCCACGGAGAAGATCAGCGTCACGTTCACGCTGATGCCCTCGGCGAGCACCCGGGTGATCGCGGGCAGGCCCTCGACCGTGGCCGGGATCTTCACCAGCAGGTTCGGCCGGTCCACGGCTTTGGCCAGGTCGAGCGCCTCGGCGACGGTGGCCTCGGTGTCGTTGGCCAGCCGCGGGTCGACCTCGATCGACACGCGGCCGTCCACGCCGTCGGTCGCGGTGTAGAGGTCGCGGAACAGGTCGCACGCGTTGCGCACGTCCGTGGTGGTGATCTCGCGCACGGCGGCGTCGGTGTCGGCGCCGCGGGCGGCCAGCTCGCGCACCTGCTCGTCGTAGACCGAGCCGTTGGACAGGGCCGTGGCGAAGATCGTCGGGTTCGTGGTCACGCCGACGACGTGCTTGTCGGCGATCAGCCCGGCCAGGTTGCCGGTGTTCAGCCGCTCGCGGGACAGGTCGTCCAGCCAGATCGACACGCCCGCGTCGCTGAGCGCGGCCAGCGGATTGGTGCTCATCTCGTCAACTCCCCTGAAGTCTCTACTTGGTCCGGGCCAGCGACCGGCGGGCCGCCGCGACGACGTTCTCCGTCGTGAACCCGAACTCGCGGAACAGCGTCTGGTAGTCCGCCGACGCGCCGAAGTGCTCGATGGACACGATCTCGCCCGCGTCGCCCGCGAACCGGTGCCACGGCTGGGCGATGCCCGCCTCGACCACCACGCGCGCCTTCACCGACGACGGCAGCACCTGCTCCTGGTAGCTCTTGTCCTGCGCGTCGAACCACTCGACGCTGGGCATGGACACCACCCGGGCGGCGACGCCCTCGGCCTCGAGGACCCGCCGGGCCTCCACCGCGATCTGCAGCTCGGAACCGGTCGCGATGAGGATCAGCTCCGGCTCGTCGTCGCCTTCCAGCACGTAGCCGCCGCGCGCCACGCCCTCGACGGCCTTCTCCTTGGTGCCCTCGAGCACCGGCAGGTTCTGCCTGGTCAGCGCGATGCCGGCGGGGCCGGTCGGGTTCTCGATCACGGCCCGCCACGCGGCGGACGTCTCGTTCGCGTCACCGGGGCGCAGCACGGTCAGGCCCGGGATGGCGCGCAGCGCGGCCAGGTGCTCGATCGGCTGGTGCGTCGGGCCGTCCTCGCCCAGGCCGATCGAGTCGTGCGTCCACACGTAGGTGACCGCGGACTTCATCAGCGCGGCCAGCCGGACGGCCGGGCGCATGTAGTCGCTGAACACCAGGAACGTGCCGCCGTACGGCCGGGTCGGGCCGTGCAGCGCGATGCCGTTGAGGATCGAGCCCATGGCGTGCTCGCGGACGCCGAAGTGCAGCGTGCGGCCGTACGGGTTGGCGCTCCACATCTTGGTGGAGATCGACGCCGGGCCGAACGAGTCCGCGCCCTTCATCGTGGTGTTGTTGCTCTCCGCGAGGTCGGCCGAGCCGCCCCACAGCTCCGGCAGCACGTCGCGCAGCGCGGTGAGCACCTCGCCGGAGGCCTTGCGGGTGGCCACGCCCTTCGGGTCCGGGTCCCACGACGGCAGCGCGTCGGTCCAGCCCTCGGGCAGGCCGCGCACGACCAGGCGGTCCAGCAGCGCCTTGCGCTCCGGGTTCGCCTCCGCCCACGCGTCGAACGACTTCTGCCACTCCGACTTGGCCGCCTCGCCGCGCTTGATCACCGAGCGGGTGTGCTCCAGCACCTCGTCGGAGACCTCGAACGTCTGCTCCGGGTCGAAGCCCAGGATGCGCTTGACCTCGGCGACCTCGTCCGCGCCCAGGGCCGCGCCGTGCGCCGCGCCGGTGTTCTGCTTGTTCGGCGCCGGGTAGCCGATGATGGTGCGCAGCAGGATGAACGACGGGCGCTCGGTCTCGGCCTTGGCGTTCTCCAGGGCCTCGAGGATGCCGGCGACGTTCTCGCCGCCCTCGACGACCTGCACGTGCCAGCCGTAGGCCTCGTAGCGCTTCGCGGTGTCCTCGGACAGCGCGATCGTCGTGTCGTCCTCGATGGAGATCTTGTTGTCGTCGTAGATGACGGTCAGGTTGCCCAGCTTCTGGGTGCCCGCCAGCGACGACGCCTCGCTCGTCACGCCCTCCTCGATGTCGCCGTCGGAGGCGATCACGAAGATGTGGTGGTCGAACGGGCTCTGCCCGGCCGGGGCGTCCGGGTCGAACAGGCCGCGCTCGCGGCGCGCGCCCATGGCCATGCCGACGGCGGAGGCCAGGCCCTGGCCCAGCGGGCCGGTGGTGATCTCCACGCCGTTGGTGTGCCGGTGCTCGGGGTGGCCCGGGGTCTTGGAGCCCCACGTGCGCAACGCCTTGAGGTCGTCCAGCTCCAGGCCGTAGCCGTTGAGGAACAGCTGCACGTACAGCGTCAGGCTGGAGTGGCCCGCGCTGAGCACGAACCGGTCGCGCCCGATCCAGTCGGCGTCGGCCGGGTCGTGCCGCATCACGCGCTGGAACAGCGTGTACGCGAGCGGGGCGAGGCTCATGGCGGTGCCGGGGTGGCCGTTGCCGACCTTCTGCACGGCGTCCGCGGCCAGGATGCGGGCGGTGTCCACCGCGCGCTTGTCGAGGTCGGTCCAATCTTCGGGCAGGTGGGCTTCGGTCAACCGGGCGATGTCATCGGTGACGGACACTGACTTCCAGCTCCAAACTCACTAGGCGGCGGTTGTGACGGCCGGCGTGAACTTAATCGATCCCGTCAGGCCCGATCCGCGGCTACCAAGGTCCGCCGGCCAGCCTAGTCCGACTAGCGGACGCTCGTAGCACCCGCGCTCTGTGGGTGTACGCACAGGTGTGCTCGGTGCGCTCACGGAGTACCCGAACGGGCTGCTCGTCGAACGCGCGGTTACGATCTGCAGCATCCCCCGACCTGTTGAGGAGCGCGACGCCATGAGTGCCGTCACCGAGGCTCCGGCGCGGTCGCCCCGGCAGGTCGTCGGCGCGTACGTGGCGCTGACCAAGCCCCGGGTGATCGAGCTGCTGCTGATCACCACCATCCCGGCGATGCTCCTGGCCGCCCGAGGCCTGCCGCCGCTGTGGCTGATCGCGTGCACGCTGGCGGGCGGCACCCTGGCCGCGGGCTCGGCGAACGCGCTGAACTGCTACGTCGACGCCGACATCGACTCGGTGATGAAGCGCACCAGCGCCCGGCCGCTGGCCAAGGACACGATCCCGCCGCGCAACGCGCTGATCTTCGGCATCGTGCTCGGCGTGGTGTCGTTCGGGTTCCTGTGGCTGACCACGAACCTGATCTCGGCCGTGTTCGCGGTGGCCACGATCCTGTTCTACATCTTCGTCTACACCCTGGTGCTCAAGCGCCGGACCTCGCAGAACATCATCTGGGGCGGCATGGCCGGCTGCATGCCGGTGATCATCGGCTGGTCCTCGGTGACCGGCACGGTGGCGTGGCCCGCGCTGGTGATGTTCGGCGTGATCTTCTTCTGGACGCCGCCGCACACGTGGGCGCTCGCGATGAAGTTCAAGGAGGACTACGCGCGGGCCGGGGTGCCGATGCTGCCGGTGGTGGCGACGGCGCAGCAGGTCACCCGCCAGATCGTCATCTACTCGTGGATCACGGTCGTGTGCACGCTGCTGCTGGCGCCCGTGACGTCGTGGGTCTACGTCGTGGTGGCGGCGGTGTCGGGCGTGTGGTTCGCGGTGTTCGCGCACCGGCTGCACGGGGTCGTGCGGCGCGGTGGGTCGACCAACACCATGAAGTTCTTCCACCTGTCGAACCTCTACCTGATGCTCGTGTTCTGCGGCCTGGCCGTGGACGCCGTGATCGGGCTGCCGGTCCTCGGCTGGCCGTTCTGAGCTTGATGCACTTTCCGCATATTTGCGGATAGCTAGCCTGATCGCATGGCTGTGCAGGGGGACGGGACACCACCCGACCGGGGGTCCTTCGACAAGGCGACAGTGGACCGCTGGCAGGTCTACGGCGGCATGGCCGGCGTCGCCGGGCTGCTGCTGTCCGTCGTGGGCGGCATCAAGGACCAGGTCCCGTTGTCCCTGCTCGCGGCCGGTGTCGTCACTCTTGTGGGTGTCTGGCTGCTGTACCGCTGGGGCCGCCGACCGCGCCAGCAGCTGACCAAGCACTTCGTCGTGCCGGTGCTGCTGACGGTGGTGGGCGCGGCCACGGGCGGTGTGCTCGTCGGCCTCGAACTGCGCCCGACCGGTGGCTCCGCCCAGCCCGCCACCACCGGCACCACGACGACCACGACGACCACGACCGCCGGAGACCGCGAGTCCTCACCGGTCGCGACCAAGACCGCAGCGGCTGCCCGGACGACGACAACCACCACCACTGTGGCTCCGGCCCCCGAGGGGCAGGTCCGCGGCGGCCAGGTGACGATGAACTACGACTACTCCATCGAGCTGGACTCGACCACCGAGCAGAACGGCGGGGTCACCGCCAAGCAGACGCAGCGGACCGACCTGAAGTACGAAGGCGGGTTCCGGGCCGCGCAAGTGGTCCTCGTGGCGGAGAAGCTAGCCGAGACGCCGCCCACCTACCAGGAGTGCGTGGCGGCCACGGCCGTGGACGACTACATCGACAGCGACCTCGTCCGGCAGGGCGCGTCCTTCTGCGTGAAGACGACGGAGGGCCGCTGGGCCGGTCTGGTGGTGGTCGACGTCGACTCGTACCGCTGGGTCAAGTTCGACCTCGCCGTCTGGAACACGCCCGGCCAGTGACGCCTCAGGACACCGCCGACAGCAGCTCGTTCACCGTCGGGTCGTCCAGCGACTCCACGATGCACGACCACAGCTCCAGGTTCGCCGTGGCCCACCTCGAGTAGGTGGCCGCCGCCTCCGGGTCGTAGAAGTAGTAGCCCTCGTCGTGCTTGCCCCGCTGCTCGCCGACGATCTTGTGCGCCAGCTCCCGGAGCGTGATCCCGTTCTCCTCGAGGTACTTGGGCGCGAGCACCACCGGCGTCACCGGCAGGGCCTTGAACAGCGTGTCCGCGTCGGACAGCGCCTGCGCCTCGGGCGAGATGTCGCGGTGGCGGGTGCGCATCTCGGCCTCTTCGACGACCTCGTCCACCCTCGCCGCGACCTCGTCCGGCACGCCCGCGCGCGCCAGGATGCCCAGCCGCAGCGACCGGCCGTCGACCGGCAGCGAGTTGCGGCGGACCATGTAGTTCACGTCGTGCACCAGGGCGGCCACCTCGACCAGCGCCACGTCCGAGCCGTTGCGCCGGGCGAAGTGGACGGCTTTGTCGCGCACGAAGCTGACGTGGTGCCAGCCGTGGAACTGCAGTTTCGCGGCCAGGTCGCGGCACAGCCGCCAGACCTCGCCCTCGACCTCGGAGATCGCCTGCGCCGTGACTGCCTTGGTGACAGTACTCATTGGACCCTCCCGTGCCGGGTGGGCCGATGGTAGGCGCGGGCGGTGATCCTTGGCGCGCGTTACAGGTTGTTCGTCAGGTCCTCCAGCCTCGCCTCGACCGGCACGTGCCGGTGGCTGGTCCGGGTGTCGGGGTCGTAGCTGAGGCTCCACGGGCTGACCGCGCGCGACTTGACCAGGAACGTCATGGTGTCGTCGGCGGCCTTCGGGATGCGGTGGAACTCGTGGGCGAGCATCGTGCCCGAGGCGCCCTCGTGGGCCTCGGCGCTGCGCAGCAGGGTGGTGGACACGATCTGCCTGCCGCCGTCGGCCACGTCCGCGGTGAAGCGCTCGTGCAGGTAGGAGCCCGACAGGATGGTGGTGCAGAAGTGGTAGCGGTGGTTGTGGATGGAGTCGGCGTAGCCCGGTCGCCAGTCACGCTGCGGCTTGTACTCGTGCAGCCAGAACGTGAACGGCTCGGCGGGCTCGTCCCGCAGGCACCACGCGAAGTGGGTCGTCGTCTCGCGGGACCTGGCCACGACGCGCATCTCGTCCTGCGGTGAGAGGGCGCGCAGGTGCCCGCGCAGCCTCTCCCGCAGGCCGGGTCGGCCCGCCCACTCCCGGAAACGCCTCTCGACGTGTCCCCAGTGGTCGACGACAGGGGGGTCGGCCACGGTGATGAGCGTGGCGAGCTCCGCGAGGGCGGAGAACCCGGTGAACTCGGTGAGCACGACTTATCAGCTCCCCAGCTGAGCGGAGGCGGAGAATTCTTTGCGGAATCGGTGGAACTTCTCCTCGAGCGATCGGAACCCGTCCTCGGTGAGCGGGTCGCCGGTGATCTTCTCGAACAGGGCGAGGAAGTCCGCCCGACTGGTGCCCGGTGTGATGACGACGTGGAGCCCTGCCTTGGAATTGCTGATGCGCAGGAACTCGGCGCGTTCCATCCCGTAGACGAACGAGCCCTCGGAGAACCGGACGGTGCGCGGGTAGAGCCGGATCGTGCCCGCGCTGGTGTTGCTGTAGAGGGTGAGCCACGCGCTGTCGTCGAACAGCTCCAGCCGGTCGAGCGGCGGGTCGGACACGATCGTCAGGTCGATCCGCGTGCAGCGGCCGCGGGCCAGGAACAGGCCCACGAGGCCGATGTAGATCTGCTCGCGCAACCTCGCCGCGATCGTGTCGTAGTCGCCGTCCACGCCTTCGTTGCGCAACAGGTAGCGGGCCCGGCCGCTGATCGCGTCGTCGTCCCGTGGGTCGGCCAGGACGGCCCTGAGCTCGCACTCCGACTGCGAGAGCAGCAGCCTGCCCGCCGCGTAACGGCCCGCGAAGCCCCGGAACACGTACAGCCGGGTCCGTTCCAGGTCCTGCATCATGACCTGGTTGAACGCCGGGTCGGGGCGCGCGGTCGGCTCGAACACGTGAGTGGGGAAGAACTCGCGGTCCAGCGCCCGGTACTCGGTGGTGAGGTCGCGCAGCGCCTTGCGGCTCTCCTCCACGACCGGCGTGATCAACGCCCGTTGCGCGGCCGAACTGGTGATCAACGTCTGCCCGAAACCGACCACGGCGGAGATCAACGTGCCGGTGCCGACCGACGTCAGGAACGTGCGCAGCGCTCCTTGGTCCATTGTGCTGGAAATCGCCAGACTGCTGGCGGAAGTGACGACGAGGGTCAGCAGGAGCAGACCTGTTCTGGTCCAGAACAATTCCTGTAACAGGTTGCTGCGGACGCCCTCGGGCTCCGCGGACACGGGGTCACCTCCTTGGTCGGCACTCGAACGGCCGAATGCTCTCGGTATACGATCAAGTGCGCGCAGTTACTGTACGCGCGAGTACGCAACGGCGGTAGCGGTAATTAGTGGCACATTTGCGGATTGATTCGTAGATCGACAGCAGCGCACCGTGATCGGCGTTGGGCCTGCCGGTGGGGCCCTGGCACGGCGCGCGGGCGTGAACCCTAAGCTCGGCAACCATGCGTACTGTCGGCCGTACGGCCCTGGCTCTCGTGTCCTTGTTGTCCGCCGGTCTGGCGCTGACCGCGTGCACCGCTAGCGACCGGCCGTCCACCCTGACCACCACCAAGACCACGGCCGCCGCCCAGCCCGAGGCGCAGCAGCCCACCGAGGCCGACCTGCCCGAGCCGAGCGGCCCGCCGTGCGAGGTGGCGCAGTACCAGGTGAGCGGCGCGGCGGGGTCGAAGCCCACGATCACCGTCCCGACCGGCTGCACGCCGCAGGACGGCCTGGTGGTCGAGGACGTCATCGAGGGCACCGGCCCGGAGATCAAGGCAGGCTCCACCGCCGAGCTGCACTACGTGCTGGCGACGTTCCGCGACCAGCGGACCCGTGAGTCGTCCTGGGACTCCGGCAAGCCGTTCCCGCTGGAGAACATCGGCCAGGCGTCGGTGATCCAGGGCTGGAACGAGGGCCTGATCGGGCTCAAGCAGGGTGGCCGCCGGCTGCTCGTCGTGCCGTCGGACAAGGGCTACCCGAACGGGAAGGGCGACATCCAGCCCGGCGAGACGCTGATCTTCGTGGTCGACGCGGTCACGGTCGCGGGCTGAGCCGTCGAGGACCGAACCGTCGAGGATCGAACCGTCGGGGACCGAACCGTCGAGGGCTGAGTTTCACCCAAACGTGAGAGAAGGGCGGTCCCGAACCGGGGCCGCCCTTCCGCGTCCGCGGGCTCAGGGGACGAGCAGCAGCTTGCCGGTGGTGCGGCGGGCCTCCAGGTCCTCGTGCGCCCGCCGTGCGTCGGCCAACGGGTAGCGCCCGCCGATCCGCACGGTCAGCGCACCGTCCACCACGGCCGCGAACAGCTCGCCGGTCCGCCACTCCAGCTCCTCGCGGGTGGCCACGTGGACGCCCAGCGACGGCCGGGTCAGGTACACCGACCCGGCCTGGTTGAGGCGCTGCGGGTCGACCGGCGGCACCGCGCCGCTGGACGCGCCGAACAACGCCAGCACGCCACGCGGCTTGAGGCTGGCCAGGCTGCCGTCGAACGTGGTCTTGCCGACGCCGTCGTACACCGCCGCGACGCCCACGCCGTCGGTGAGCTCGCGCACCACGGGCGCGAAGTCGACCTGGTCGTACCTGATCACCTCGTCCGCGCCGGCCTCGCGCGCCAACGCCTCCTTGGCCTCGGTGGACACCGTGCCGATGACCCGCGCGCCCCGCGCCTTGGCCAACTGCACCAGCAGCAGCCCCACGCCACCGGCGGCGGCGTGCACGAGGACCGTGTCGCCCTTCTGCACGGGGTACGTGGAGGCGACCAGGTAGTGCGCGGTCAAGCCCTGGAGCAGCAGCGCGCCCGCCGTGTCGTCGTCCACGCCGTCCGGCACCGGCACCGCGTCCTTGACCGGCACCACGGCCTGCTCCGCGTAGCTGCCGAGGGCCTGCGCCCAGGCCACGCGGTCGCCCACCGCGAACCCGGTGACGTCCGGGCCGACCGCGCTCACCCGGCCCGCGCCCTCCAGCCCCGGCCCGAACGGCAGGGCCAGCGGGTAGCGGCCTTCGCGGTGGTAGCAGTCGATGAAGTTCACCCCGGCGGCGGCCACGTCCACCAGCAGCTCGCCCGAGCCGGGCGACTTCGCCTCCACGTCGCCGAACTCCAGCGCTTCCGGTCCGCCGGTCGCGCGCACCACCACTGCCTTGGGCATGTGTTCGTCCTCCTGTCGAGATGTCCCTACGTCAGCACACCAACCGCCGCGACGGCCGGCCTGTTCCGCTTCTCACCGTCCGAGAGCGACCTTGCGGGCCAGCCCGAGCGGCAGCGCGCCCGCACCCGCGATGGTGTCGTGGAACTCGCGCAGCGACCCGGTGAACTCCGACCGGATGCGCTCGATCTCCAGCGCGCCGGTCAGGTACGACGGCGCCTGCGTCGGCCACGCGCAGTACCGGCTGACCTCGCCGGCGGCCGTGCCGGGTGTGAGCGACGCCTTGGTGGTCATGAACTCCTCGGCCTCCTCGACGCCCATGTCGCCGCAGTGCAGCGCGGTGTCCACGACCATCCGCGCCGCCCGGAACAACCGTGCCTCGACGTGCGCCAGCTCCTGCGCGCGCGCCCTGGCCGCGTCGCCGACGACCTCGGCGGTGAAGTAGCCGTGCTCGCGCAGCAGCTTCTCCGCGTACAGCGCCCAGCCCTCGGAGAAGTACGGGGTGCGGAACACCTTGCGCACCGGCCGGTCCTGCGCGGCCAGCCACGACAGGTGCCAGTGGTGGCCGGGGTACGCCTCGTGCACGGCGATCGTGGCGAGCTGGGCGCGGGAGTTGGTGCGCAGCCGCTGGACGGTCTGCTCGGCGGTGAACCCGTCCGGCGGGAACGGCACGAAGAAGTGACCGGTCCGCTGGTCGGTCAGCGGCGGCGGCGACATGTAGGACGCCACCGCCAGCACCGGCCGCTGGAACGTCGGCGAGGGCACCACCCGGCACTCCTCGCCCTCGGCGAACGTCACCAGGCCGTGCTCGACCAGGAACGCCCGCGCCCTCTGCGTCTCCGCCTCGTACTCGGCGCGCATCGCCTCCGGCGTCGGCGGGTGGTCGTCCTGGAACGACGCCATCACCGAGTGCCAGTCGTCGGTCCCGGCCAGCTCGCGCATCTCGGCGTCCAGCTCGGCGTAGGCGGCCTTGCCCCGCTCGTGCAGCTCGGCCGCGCCGTACCCCAGCACCTCCTGCTCGCGCAGCAGCGTCGAGTACAGGTGCTCGCCCATCCGCCAGTCACCCGTCGCGCGCGTGGCGAACTCGTCGAGGAACGCGGCCAGCTCGTCGAACGCCCGCGCGGCCGGCTCGGCGGCCTCGGCCAGCTCCGCGCGCAGCCCCAGGTCGGACACCTCGGCCGGCAGCGTCACGGTGAGGAACGCCCGACCGGTGCGCGCCTGGTCGGCCGCCCGCTTGACGATCTGCGGCGAGGCCAGCCCCGGGTCCAGGTTCGCCCGGCACGCCGCCAGCACCGCGGGCACCTCGGCCAGCCGCCGCGCCACGCTCGCCACCAGCTCCGGCTCCGGCCGCAACCGGTTGAGGAACGCGCTGAACAACGGGTACAGCACCGCGGTCGTGTAGGTCGACGGATCGCGCCGCCACGCGGGCCACGTCGCCTTCGCCTTCACGCCGCGCAGCACGGCGACGACGAGATCCCGGTCCACCGAGCCCTGGAGGTCGTCGGCCTCGACCGCGGCGAACCGGTCGAGCCAGGCGTCCGCGCCGCGTTCGTACTCGGTGAACGCGCTCGCGCTGAAATCGCCGAGGGTGTGGTCGTGGGCGAGCGAGCCGAGCATCGCGGCACTGCCCGGGTTGCGGTCGAAGTGCCACCCGAGGAACTGGTCGACCAGGTGGGTGAGCTGTGGGGTATCGGTCACGACCGGCAAGCTACCTCGCGGTCGCGCGGACCGTGCGGCGGCGCGGATTCCGTCGCGGCGCCGAGGAGCGCACCGCCGTGGTGAACGCCCCGTCCGGTCCCGACCTGCCGACGAGTGGCTGGTCGACGCCTGCGAGCCGGTGTGGACGGGGTGTCGTGAGTGCGGTCACGTGCGCGGAAGTTACCGGCAGGTTCTAGTCTGGCCGACGTGGCAGAGGACAAGAAGATCGGGCGCGCGGTGAAGACGGCGACGGCGTTCGTGGCCGCGCACGGCAAGCCCGCCCGGGCGGTCGTGGAGAACGTCGGACGGGCGGGTGCGCGGGTCGTGCTGGTCGGCGACGACGGCGCCATGGGCGACGTGGTGCTGCCGGACGTGGCGTCGGCGGAGGCCGTGGTCGAGGCCGTCGCGGACCTGGAGCGGCACGAGTGGGACCGCGAGACGACCGCGGCGGTGAAGATCGGACCGGCGCACCGGCGCAAGATGGCGGGCCGGTGAAGGTCCTCTTCGCCACCTGCGACTCGCTGCCCGCCGGTGACGGCGACGACGACGCGCTGGTGGACGCGCTGGCCGACGTCGGCGTGCAGGCGTCGTGGACGACGTGGGGCACGCCGGTGCAGGCCGACCTGGTCGTGCTGCGGTCCACGTGGGACTACACCGAGCGGCTGCCGGAGTTCCTGGCCTGGTGCGACGCCGAGCCCGCGCTGGTGAACCCGGCGTCGGTGGTGCGGTGGAACACCGACAAGACCTACCTGGTCGACCTCGCGGGCCACGGCGTGCCGGTGGTGCCGACGGCGGTGGCCGGACCGGGCTTCACCGACTGGCCGGACGGCGAGTTCGTGGTGAAGCCGACCGTCGGCGCGGGTTCGCGGGGCGCGCTGCGCGTCGCGTCGGGCGACCACGCGACGGCCGCCGCGCACCTGGCCGCCCTCGGCGTGCCCGCGCTCGTGCAGCCGTACCAGTCGCACGTGGACTCCGTCGGCGAGACCGCGATGGTGTTCCTGGGCGGTCAGTACTCGCACGCGTTCACCAAGGGCGCGATGCTCACCCCGGACGCGGAGTACGACGAGTCCGGCCTGTACATCGTGGAGCGCCTGTCGGGCGCGACCCCGTCACCGGCGCAACGCCGGGTCGCCGAGGACGTGATGGACGCCGCCGCCGAACTCACCGGCCTGCGCCGCGACGACTTCCTCTACGCCCGCGTCGACCTGATCCCGGGCCCCGACAACGCACCGCTGCTGCTGGAACTGGAACTGGTCGAGCCCTCACTGGGCTTCCGCCAGACCGACTCCACCGCACCGCTCCGCTTCGCCTCGGCCGTCCGCGCCGCCCTCTCGCGGCGCTAGACCGCCCGACGAACGCAGAACGCCGGAGCACCCGGGTGCTCCGGCGTTCGACGTGCCACCGCGTCACCTCAGGCCGGAGCCGATGCCCGTCAGCGACCGGACCTCCATCTCGGCCTGCTTGGCCGGGTCGGACTTCTCCTTGCTCAGGATCGTGCCGAGGTAGCCGCACAGGAACGAGAACGGGATGGAGACCAGGCCCGGGTTGCTCAGCGGGAACCAGGCGAAGTCGACGTCCGGGAAGATCGAGGACTTCGCGCCGGACACGGCGGGGGAGAAGGCGAGCAGGAAGATGCACGACCCCAGCCCGCCGTACACCGCCCACAGCGTCCCCGGCGTGTTGAACCGCTTCCAGAACATCGAGTAGATGATGGTCGACAGGTTCGCCGACGCCGCCAGCGCGAACGCCAGCGCCACCAGGAACGCCACGTTCTGCCCGTTCGCCGCGATGCCGCCGGCGATCGCCAGCAGGCCCACGACGACCGCGGTGAGCCGGGCGACCCGCACCTCCGACCGCGGGTCGGCCTGACCGCGCTTGATCACGTTCGCGTACACGTCGTGCGCGAACGACGCCGACGCCGTCAACGTCAGGCCGGCCACCACCGCCAGGATCGTCGCGAACGCCACCGCGCTCACCACGCCCAGCAGCACCGCGCCGCCGATCTCGTAGGCCAGCAGCGGCGCGGCGGAGTTCTCGCCGCCCGGCGCCGCCGAGATCTCCTTCGACCCGACCAGCGCCAGCGCGCCGAACCCGATCACCAGCGTGCACAGGTAGAAGGTGGCCATCATCCACGTCGCCCACACCACCGAGCGGCGAGCCTCGCGGGCGTTCGGCACGGTGTAGAACCGCATCAGCACGTGCGGCAGCGACGCCGTGCCGAGCACCAGGGCCAGCGCCAGCGAGATGAAGTCGAGCCGGCTGGTCGGGGTACCGCCGTACCGCACGCCCGGCTGGAGCACCTCCGGCCCCAGCGGCGTGTTGCGCGACGCCGTCTCCAGGATCGCCGACAGGCTGAAGCCGAACTTCCCGAGCAGGAACACCGTCATCAGCGTCACGCACATGATCAGGAAGACGGCCTTGATGATCTGCACCCAGGTGGTGCCCTTCATGCCGCCCACCAGCACGTACAGCACCATGACGATGCCCACCACGGCGATGATCACCGACTGGCCGACCTTGCTGTGCACGTCCAGCAGCAGCGCCATCAGCGCGCCCGCGCCCGCCATCTGCGCGATCATGTAGAACAGCGAGATCACCAGCGTCACGTTGGCCGCCGCGGCGCGCACCGGGCGCTGCCGCATCCGGAACGCCAGCACGTCGCCGAGGGTGAACCGGCCGGTGTTGCGCAGCCGCTCCGCGATGATCATCAGGCCGAGCAGCCAGGACACGACCCAGCCGATCGAGTACAGGAACCCGTCGTAGCCGTTGACCGCGATGCTGCCGGAGATGCCGAGGAACGACGCGGCGGACAGGAAGTCGCCCGACAGCGCGATGCCGTTCTGCGGCCCGGTGAAGCTGCTGCCCGCGGCGTAGTAGTCCGACGCGGTGGCGTTGCGGCTGCCCGCCCGGTACACGATGTAGAGGGTGATCAACACGAAGACGCCGAAGACGCCGAGGTTGATCGCGGTGTTGCCGCCCATCAGGCCTGGTCCTCCGCGGTGAGCGAGCGGACCGCGTCGACCTGGGGGTCGAGCTTGCGCCGCGCGTAGCGCGCGTAGCCCAGCGTGAGCGCGATCGTGGTGGCGAACTGCAGCAGCCCGAACAGCAGGCCGATGTTGAGCACGCCCCACACCTGCGTGCCCATGAAGTCGGGCGCGTACGCCGACAGCGCGACGTATCCCAGGTACCACAGCAGGAATCCGCACGTGGCGGGTGCCACGAAGATCATTGTTCGGCGGCGCAGCTCGCGGAAATCCGCGCTCGCCTGAAGCGCGGCGAAGTCGGGCTCACCCGCTTCGTCGACCAACAGGGGTGAGACCGGGTCGTCGAAAGTGGCGAAGCCGCGCCCGCCGCGGGCGGGTCTCGAATCCGTCGGAGGCAGGATCGCCTTCGTCATCAATCCTCCACGGGGATTTGCCTCGCCGCGCACGCTCCAGCCGCGGGCCGGCGGCGAGCGCTCAGCGTAACCGCGCTGCGCCGCCAGTCAACGAGGTGACGCCAACGGACGTGTCACAACTGCTCGGTCGATGCCGGACCGTTGTCCGGATCGGCGTCCGGGGCACCCCGGTTCGTCACGCTGCGCCGATCGGATGAGGACCTACCGCAAGGTCGTTGTCCCACGCCTGTCCACCACCTACTATCCGCCCAGCAACATCCACGCTCGTCGGTCATCAATGCGTCGACGTCGTTCAACTTCGAAACAACTACGGACATTCCGGGGCTTGTCTGGTGACTGGCGACAACAACGCGCGCGGGCAGTGGTGGAGTGCCGTCGCGGACTGGCGGAATTGGCGTCTGCCGGTCAAGCTCGCCGCCGTGCTGGCGGTGCCCGTGCTCGTCGCCGTCGGCGCGGGCGTGGTGCAGATCCGCGGGTACGTCAAGAGCGCGGACACCTACGCCTCGATGCAGCGCATCGTCACGCTGCGTGCCGGCATGGACCCGCTGATCGCCGGCGTGCAGGCCGAACGCGCGTTCTCCGCGCAGCGGGCCGAGGGCTCCGGCGTGCCCGAGAAGCGCTTCCGCGAGCTCACCCGCGCCACCGACAACGCCGCCGCCGGCGTGCGCAACCTGATGGAGCGCACCACGACGCTCGGCGAGGTCGCCATCGCCCGGTTCCGCGACGTCGCCGTCCAGCTCGACGGCCTGCCCCAGCTGCGCGAGCGCGTGGTGTCGGGCAGCGTCGACCTGGAAGGTTCCGTCGGCGGCTACACCGTGGTCGCCCGCGCCCTGCTCGACTTCGACCAGGCCATGGTCGGCGACTTCGGCGACCCGGCGCTGTCCGGCACCGCGACCGCGCTGCACAACATCGCCATGGCAGGCGAGCAGGTCTCGTGGCAGCACGCCACCGTGCTGGCCGGCATCAGCCGCGGCAGGCTGGTCGACAACGAGGTCACCGCGTTGGAGCAGTCCTACACCCGCCAGCAGGACAAGCTGGCCGACTTCGCCGCCGTCGCCACGCCCCAGCAGCAGGCCGACTACCGCAGCACCGTCTCCGGCCAGCAGGTGGACCTGCGCGACAGCCTGTTCCAGCAGGTCCGCGTCAACTCCGGCGCGGTGGAGCTGTTCGTCCAGGCCGATCCCTGGAACGCGGGCTCGGAGAGCACGCTCAAGCAGATCGACGTGGTGGCGCGGTCCCTGGAGAGCCAGCTGACCGCCGCCGCGAGCCGGTTGCAGGACTCCACCAGCGACCGGGCGGGCGCGGCGGCCGTGATCCTGCTCGCGTCGATGTTCGCCGCCGGGGCCGTCGGCTTCGTCGTCGGCAACTACCTGCTGCGCTCCCTCCGCGCGCTGCGCACCGCCGCGCTCGACGTCGCCGAGCACCGCCTGCCCACCCTGGTGGCGCAACTGCGGGAGAACGCCGCGCACGACGTCACCGTCGAGCCCGTGCCGGTGCACACCAGGGAGGAGCTGGGCCAGCTCGCGCGCGCGTTCGACGCGGTGCACCGGCAGGCGGTCAGCTCCGCCGCCGAGCAGGCCGACCTGCGCACCGGCATGCGCAACGCGTTCATCAACCTGTCCCGCCGCAGCCAGGGCCTGGTGGAGCGGCAGCTCAAGCTCATGGAGGAGCTGGAGCGGCAGGAGGAGAACCCCGAGCAGCTGGCGAACCTGTTCAAGCTGGACAACCTCGCCACCCGGATGCGCCGCAACAACGAGAACCTGATGGTGCTGTCCGGCAGCGACGTGGCCCGCCGCTTCACCCGCCCGGTGCCGCTGGGCGACGTGCTGCGCGCCGCCGCGTCCGAGATCGAGCAGTACCAGCGGGTCGTCGTGCAGACCACGCCGTCGGTCGAGGTCGTCGGCTACGCCGCGGGCGACCTGGTCCGACTGGTCGCCGAGCTGCTGGACAACGCGACCGCGTTCTCGCCGCCGCGCACCCAGGTGGTCGTCGGCGGCCGGCCCCGGCCCGGCGGCGGCGTGCTCGTCGACGTGGTCGACGTCGGCGTCGGCATGTCGGAGGAGGACCTGGCGCAGGCCAACCGCCGGATCGCGCTGGCCGCGTCGGAGGACAACGGCGAGCTGCCCGTGTCCCGCCAGCTCGGCCTGTACGTGGTCGGCAGGCTCGCCGGGCGGCACGGCATCGAGGTGGTGCTGCGCGAGCAGGGCGACGGGCTGCGCGCGGTCGTGGCGCTGCCCGCCGAGCTGGTCCGCGTGACCGGCCCGGTGCCGGCGCGAGCGATGCCGGCGCAGGGAGCCATCCCGTCGCCGTCGCCGTCCACCGGCCCGCAGTCGGTGGTGCCGCGCGCCGCGGGCCCGCTCTCGCCCTCGACCGGCCCGCAGCAGGTCCTGCCGCGCGCCACGGGTCCGCAGCCGGCGCTGCCGCCGTCGACCGGTCCCCAGCCGGTCCTGCCGCGCGCCGCGGGCTCGCAGCCCTCGCG
>JBFBCZ010000043.1:0-70025 GCA_040689555.1 Actinosynnema sp. NPDC051121
TCGGCGGGATGACACGAAACCCGACCCACAACGGACCCGCAGCATGACCGCCTTCCCCGTCATCCTGCTGATCTGCCCGTCCGGCGAGGACTCTTTTGATCTTTAGAGCTCTTGATCTTCGAGCTTCTCGAGCTCCAACCCCCGCCTACGACGCCGACGTCACCCGGTACACGTCGTACACGCCCTCCACGCTCCGAACCGCCTTCAACACGTGACCGAGGTGCTTCGGATCGCCCATCTCGAACGAGAACCGCGACACCGCCACCCGGTCCCGCGACGTCGTCACCGACGCCGACAGGATGTTGACCTTCTCGTCGGCCAGCACCTTCGTCACGTCCGACAGCAGCCGGTGCCGGTCCAGCGCCTCCACCTGGATCGCCACCAGGAACACCGAGGACGACGACGGCGCCCACTCGACGTCCAGCAGCCGCTCCGGCGTCTTCAGCAGCTCATCCGCGTTGGTGCAGTCGGTCCGGTGCACGGACACCCCGCCACCACGCGTCACGAAACCCAGGATGTCGTCCCCGGGCACCGGCGTGCAGCAGCGGGCCAGCTTGACCCACACGTCCGCCGCGTCCTTGACGATGACGCCCGCGTCACCGGTGACCCGCCGCCGCGCCACCGTGGACGGCGTCGAGCGCTCCGCCAGCTCGTCCTCGGCGTGCTCCACCCCACCCAGCTGCGCGACCAGCCGTTGCACCACGTGCCGGGCGGAGGTGTGCCCCTCCCCCACGGCCGCGTACAGCGCCGACACGTCCGGGTAGTGCAGTTCCTTCGACAGCGCGCCCATGGAGTCGGCCGAGACCAACCGCTGCAGGGGCAGCCCGACGCGTCGGACCTCCTTCGCGATGGCGTCCTTGCCGACCTCGATGGCCTCTTCCTTGCGCTCCTTCGCGAACCACTGCTTGATCTTCGCCTTGGCCCTGGGCGAGGCCGCGAACGACAGCCAGTCGCGGGACGGGCCCGCGCCTTCCGCCTTCGAGGTGAAGATCTCGATGACCTCGCCGTTCTCGAGCTTGCGCTCCAGCGCGACGAGCCGGCCGTTCACCCGCGCGCCGATGCACCGGTGGCCCACCTCGGTGTGCACGGCGTAGGCGAAGTCGACCGGCGTGGACCCGGTCGGCAGCGTCACCACGTCGCCCTTCGGCGTGAAGACGAAGATCTCCCGCGCGGCCAGGTCGAACCGCAGCGACTCCAGGAACTCGCCGGGGTCGGCGGCCTCCCGCTGCCAGTCCAGCAGCTGCCGCATCCAGGCCATCTCGTCGACCTCGACGCCCTTGCCGCTGTGCGTGCCGCGCGTCTCCTTGTACCGCCAGTGCGCCGCGATGCCGTACTCGGCGGTCCGGTGCATGTCGTAGGTGCGGATCTGCACTTCCAGCGGCTTGCCGTCCGGCCCGATGACCGTCGTGTGCAACGACTGGTAGACGCCGAACCGGGGCTGCGCGATGTAGTCCTTGAACCGGCCGGGCATGGGCTGCCACAGCGCGTGCACCACGCCCATCGCCGCGTAGCAGTCGCGGACCTCGTCCACCTGGATGCGCACGCCGACCAGGTCGTGGATGTCGTCGAAGTCGCGACCGCGCACGATCATCTTCTGGTGGATCGAGTAGTAGTGCTTGGGCCTGCCCTCGACCTTGGCGGTGATCTGGGCTCCCGCGAGCTGCTGGGACAGCTCCGTGATCACGCCGCCCAGGTACGTGTCGCGGGACGGGGCTCGATTGGCGACCAGGCGCACGATCTCGTCGTACTTCTTGGGCTGGAGGATCGCGAACGCCAGGTCCTCGAGCTCCCACTTCACCGTCGCCATGCCGAGGCGGTGCGCCAGCGGCGCCAGGACCTCCAGCGTCTCGCGCGCCTTGCGGGCCTGCTTCTCCGGCGGCAGGAACCGCATGGTCCGCATGTTGTGCAGCCGGTCGGCGAGCTTGATGACCAGCACCCGGGGGTCCTTGGCCATGGCGATGACCATCTTGCGGATGGTCTCGGCCTCCGCCGCCGCGCCGAGCTTGACCTTGTCGAGCTTGGTGACGCCGTCGACCAGCAGCGCGACCTCGTTGCCGAAGTCGACCCGCAGCTGGTCCAGCGAGTAGTCGGTGTCCTCCACCGTGTCGTGCAGGAGGGCCGCCACCAGCGTGGTGGTGTCCATGCCCAGCTCGGCCAGGATGGTCGCCACGGCGAGCGGGTGGGTGATGTAGGGGTCGCCGGACTTGCGCCGCTGGGGGCGGTGCTTCTCCTCGGCCACGTCGTAGGCGTGCTGGAGCAGCGCCAGGTCGGCCTTGGGGTGCAGGTCGCGGTGGACGGCGGCCAGCGGTTCGAGCACCTGCTTGACCGGCGCGGCGCGCTGGGCGGTGATCCGACGTGCCAGCCGCGCGCGCACGCGCCTCGTCGCCGACGGCGGCCGTGCGGGCACGGGCTGCGACGTCTGGGCGGGTTCGGTGTCCTGGCTCAACCACGCTCCTCGGGTCTAGGAACCGAGGATAACTCCGTTGCGGCGTCTGCCTCGGCGACGAGCCGATGAGCGGTGCGGTTCACACGGTGAGCAGCACCTGTGATTCACCTGGACCAATCGGACGTGAGCACGCTTCACCAGCGCATCCAGCGCAACACACCCAGCGCATCCAGCGCAAAACCAGGGTTGTGCCCTCCACCGAGGGCCGGGTCACACCGTCAACAGGGCGTTGACCTCACGGCCGACCAGCCGCTCACGCCCACCCAACCCCGGGATCTCCAACACCACCGACACGCCCGTCACCACACCACCGGCCCGCTCCACCAACTCGCACGCCGCCGCGGCCGTGCCGCCCGTCGCCAGCACGTCGTCGACAACCACGACGTGCTGACCAGGCACAACGGCCTCCGCAGGCAGTTCGAGCGTCGCCGTCCCGTACTCCAGGTCGTACGACACGCGGTGCGCGACCGCCGGCAGCTTGCCCGGCTTCCGCAACGGCACCACGCCGTAGTGCCAGCCGTACCCGAGCGCCGCACCCAGCAGGAAGCCCCGCGACTCGATCGCGGCCACCACCTGGGTGTCGGGGTGGATCTTGTCCTGGAGGGCGTCGACCACGGCGCGCAACGCGTCCGGGTCGGCGAGGACCGGCGTGAGGTCCCGGAACACGACCCCCGGCAGGGGGAAGTCCGGGACCTCACGCAGCAGCCCTAGGGCGCGGTCGAGCTTCAACGGTGCTTCTTGCCCGTCGGGCGGCGCCGCGCGTCGCCTGCCTTGCCGGTCCGCGTGGGCACGCCCGCCGCGGCCGCCATGGCCTTCTCCTTGCGCAGTTCGGCCTGCAACGACTCGTCGTCGGTCGACTCCACGACGTCGTCACCGCCGGTGACGTCACCGGCGACCGCACCGGTCGCGGCGGCCTTGCGGGCCAGGTTGTCCCGACGCGCCTTGACCCGGGCCGCCTGGGCCTTGTACCGGGCGTCGCGCATCTTCAGGTCCACCGCGACCGGGGTCGCGATGAAGATCGACGACAGCGCACCGATCGCGATACCGGTCAGCTGCACCAGCGCCAGGTCCTTCAGGGTGCCGACGCCGAGCAGGCCCACGCCGATCGCCAGCAGGCCCAGCACCGGCAGCAGCGCGATCAGCGAGGTGTTGATCGACCGCATCAGGGTCTGGTTGACCGCCAGGTTCGCGGCCTCGCCGTAGGTGCGGCGGGTCAGGCCGAGCAGGCCGCGGGTGTTCTCCCGGACCTTGTCGAACACGACCACCGTGTCGTACAGCGAGAAGCCGAGGATCGTGAGCAGGCCGATGACCGTGGCCGGCGTGACCTCGAAGCCGACGAGCGAGTACACGCCCGCCGTGATGAGCACGTCGTGGAGCACCGCGACGAGCGCGGCGATCGCCATCGACAGCTCGAAGTACAGCGCCAGGAAGATCATCACCGCGATGAAGAACACGACCAGGGCGATCAGCGCCTGGCTGGTGATCTCGCCGCCCCACGAGGCGGAGACGGCGCTGTCGCTGATGGCCTGGATGCCGCCGTTGGGCTTGAGGTCGTCGTTCAGCGTCGTCTTGAGCTTGGCGACCTGGTCGGCGTTCAGCGCCTCCGACCGGATCTGGATGGTCGCCGCGTCACCGGTGCCGACGGTCTGCGTCGCGGCCGGCTCCTTGCCGAGGGCCTTGTCGAACGACTCCTTGGCCGCGTCGATGCTGATCGTGCCGGACGAGCTGACGGCCGGCAGCTGGATCCGCGTGCCGCCGGTGAAGTCGATGCCCCGGTTGAAGCCCCGGAACACGATCGACAGGACGCAGACCAGCAGGATCAGGCCGAAGATCACGTACCAGCGCTTGCGCTTGCCGACGATGTCGAACGCGCCGTTGCCGACGTAGAGGCGATGGAAGACGCCTGCCTTCTTCGTCTCGGCCACGTCAGACCTCCTTCACAGCGGTGCTCTTCGCACCCGACAGCGCGCGGTCGTCGACCGCCGCTTGGACGGCGCCGCCGAGACCCACGAGCCTCGGGTTCGACAGGCGCTTCGACTTGGAGATCATGCTGACCAGCGGGTGCGTGACCAGGAAGACCACGACCAGGTCGAGCACGGTCGACATGCCGAGGGTGAACGCGAAGCCCTTCACCTGGCCGACGGCGATCACGTACAGGATGGCCGAGGCCAGGAAGCTGACCGCGTCCGCGGACAGGATCGTGCGGCGGGACCGGACCCAGGCGCGCGGCACCGCGGACCGGAACGACCGGCCCTCGCGCATCTCGTCCTTGAGCCGTTCGAAGAACACCACGAACGAGTCCGCGGTGATACCGATCGACACGATGAAACCGGCGATGCCCGCGAGGTCGAGGGTGAACCCGATCCAGCGGCCGAGCAGCACCAGCACCGCGTAGACGATCACGGCGGACAGGGCCAGCGACAGGATCGTCAGCACGCCCAGCAGGCGGTAGTAGAACAGGCAGTAGATGAACACCAGCAGCAGGCCGATGCCGCCGGCGATCAGACCGGCCTCCAGCGAGGCCAGGCCCAGCGTCGCGGACACCGTCTCGGCCTCGGAGGCCTCGAACGACAGCGGCAGCGAGCCGTACTTGAGCACGTTGGCGAGGCTGGTCGCGTCTGCCTGGGTGAACTTGCCGCTGATCTGCGTCGAACCGCCGAGGATCGCCTCGTTGATGTTCGGCGCGGACACGACCTGGCTGTCGAGCACCACGGCGACCTGCTGCGAGACGTTGGCCGAGGTGAACTGGCCCCACTTCTTGCCGCCGTCGCTCTTGAACGTCAGGTCGACCACGAAGCCGGCGCCCTGCGGGTCGGTGCCCGCCACCGCGTTGTCGATGTCCTCACCGGTCAGCCGCGAGTACAGGCTGAAGTCGTCGTCCTTCACGCTGCCGTCGGTCGGCGGAGTGACCGGGGCCAGCACGTACTTCTCGGTGCGGTCCTGGTTGCACGTCAGCAGCGGCAGCGCCGGGTCGTCGTTGCCGATCAGCGGGTCGACCGTGGGGCAGGTGAACGCGCCGAGCGCCTGGGACACGGTCTGGGCGTCCAGGGTGGTCAGCTGCGGGTCCTGCCGGCAGGTGCGGGACTCCTCGATGGCCTTGGTCGGGTCGTCGGAGTACTGGCCCTGGAACACCGCGCGGCAGTCGACCTGCGACTCGGCGGGCGGCTGCTCCGCGGGGGCGGACGGGTCCGCGGCCGGGGTCGTGGTGGCGGCCGGCGGGGTCGTCGTCGCCGGCTGGCCCTCGAACGCCGGCGCCGGGCGGCCCTGCGCGGTCGTGGTCGGCGCGGCGGACGCCGCGCTCTCGGTCGGCGCGGCCGAACCGGTCGTGGTCGGCGCGGCCGAGCCCGACGTGGACGGCGGCGTGCTGCTCTCGGTCGGGGCGGGCTCCGGCGCGTTGGGCACCGGCGAGCCGATGACCTTGCGGAAGTTCAGCTTCGCCGTCTGGCCGAGGCGCTTGGCGCCCTCGCTGTCGGAGCCGGGGACCGTGATGACGAGGTTGGTGCCGTCACGGATGACCTCGGGACCGGCCACGCCCAGACCGTTGACGCGCGTCTCGATGAGCGCGCGCGCCTGGTTGAGCGACTCTTCCGAGGGCGTTTTCCCATCAGGAGCCCGGGCGGTCAGCGTGACACGGGTGCCACCCTGCAGGTCGATGCCGAGCTTGGGTGTCGCCTTGCCGTTCCCGGTGAAGAACACCAGGGAGTACAGCGCGACCACGATGAGGACAAATGCGCCCAGGTACTTCGCGGGGCGGATTTGCCCGGCCGGAGGTGCCACGGTCCGTCCGTCTCCTGATAGTTGACAAGGTCAGCGAGGCCGCAGCGTACCCCTGATGGTGTGAGCTGCGCGTCACTGCCTGGAGTCGGCACGTTGACAGTTGCCGGCTCCAGGCGAGGCCTCCGCTGGTTACTCCTGGTTACTTCTTGCTCTCCTGCTGTGCGCGGTCGACGTCGGCGGTCTCGTCCACGACGGCGACGTCCTCGACGTCGTCCACGACCGCGTCGGTCTCGGTGTCCACGACCACCTTCTCGCGGATGGCCTGGCGAAGCCAAGTGGTGACCACGCCGTCGGCGA
This sequence comes from Actinosynnema sp. NPDC051121, assembly GCA_040689555.1. Lineage (GTDB taxonomy): Bacteria > Actinomycetota > Actinomycetes > Mycobacteriales > Pseudonocardiaceae > Actinosynnema. The sequence continues at coordinate 6,521 of JBFBCZ010000043.1, forward strand.
TCTCGAGGTCGATCGTGTTGTCTTCGTCGTTCACGCCGGCCACCGTCGCGTACAGCCCGGAGGTGGTCATGACCCGGTCACCCGGCTCCAGCGAGTTCAGCAGCGACTGCTGTTCGGCGACGGCCCGCTTCTGCTTGCGGGCGCTGAGGAACAGCGGCACCGCGAGCAGCACGAGCAGCAGCGGGAACATCAAGGAGGACAGGTCCATCATTCTCCGATCAACCGGACGGGCGGTCGCGATCAGCGCCCGGAACGTCCGAATTTCTGGGGTGCCGCTGCCGATTGTGCCAGGTGAGCAATCCCGATCACCCGGTGGCGTCGTCGAACAGGGATCGGGTGGCCTCACCCGGCGCCTGTGGCGGCGGCCTCAGCCCGAGGTGCAGCCAGGCGGCGGCGGTGGCGACCCGGCCGCGCGGCGTGCGTGCCAGCATGCCCGCGCGGACCAGGTACGGCTCGCAGACCTCCTCGACCGTGGTGGGCTCCTCACCGACGGCGACGGCCAGCGTGGAGACGCCGACGGGTCCGCCGCCGAACGAGCGGACCAACGCGCCCAGGACCGCCCGGTCCAACCGGTCCAGGCCCAGTTCGTCCACGTCGTAGACCTTCAGCGCGTCCCGGGCGACGTCGAGGGTCACCGCGCCGTCCGCGCGCACCTCTGCGTAGTCCCGCACCCGCCTGAGCAGGCGGTTCGCGATGCGGGGCGTGCCGCGGGACCGGCCCGCGATCTCCCGGCCGCCGTCGTCGCGCAGGTCGACGCCGAGGATGCGGGCCGACCGGCGGACGATCAGCTCCAGCTCGTCGGCGCTGTAGAACTCCATGTGCCCGGTGAAGCCGAACCGGTCGCGCAGCGGGCCGGTCAGCGCGCCGGACCGGGTGGTGGCGCCGACCAGCGTGAACGGGGCGATGTCGAGCGGGATGCTGGTCGCGCCGGGGCCCTTGCCGACGACCACGTCGACCCGGAAGTCCTCCATCGCCAGGTACAGCATCTCCTCGGCGGGCCGGGCCATCCGGTGGATCTCGTCGATGAACAGCACGTCGCCCTCGACCAGGTTCGACAGCATCGCGGCCAGGTCGCCCGCGCGTTCCAGGGCGGGGCCGGAGGTGATGCGCAGGGACGCGCCCAGCTCGGCGGCGATGATCATGGCGAGGCTGGTCTTGCCCAGGCCGGGCGGTCCGGACAGCAGCACGTGGTCGGGCGGCGCGCCGCGTTGCAGCGCGCCTTGGAGCACGAGTTCGAGCTGTTCGCGGACCTTGGGCTGGCCGACGAACTCGTGCAGGTCCTTCGGCCGGAGGGTGGTCTCGAGGTCGCGCTCGGCCGGGTCGGGCAGCGGGTTGAGGGTGTCGTCTTCGTAGTTCATCGCTTGCGGCCCAGGGTCGCCAGGGAGCGGCGGAGGACCTCGGACGTGCCGAGGGCGCCGTCGGCGGCCAGCACGGCGTCCACGGCCTGCTCGGCCTGCTTGGCCGGGAAGCCGAGGCCGAGCAGGGCCTCGGTGACCTGGGCGCGGACCTGGCCGGTGTCGCCGGTGGCGGTCGGCGCGGGCGCGAGGTGGCCGACCTTGTCGCGCAGCTCGATGATCAGGCGCTCGGCGCCCTTGCGGCCGATGCCGGGCACCTGGGTGAGGACGGTGATGTTGCCCTCGGCGAGGGCGGCGCGCAGCTTGTCCGGCTCCAGCACGGCCAGTGTCGCCAGCGCCAGCCGGGGCCCGATCCCGGAGACGGTCTGGAGGAGGCCGAACAGCTCGCGGGCGTCGGCGTCGGCGAAGCCGAAGAGGGTCAGCGAGTCCTCGCGCACCACCAGGGCCGTGCTCAGCTGGGTCTCCTCGCCGCGGCGCAGGGTGGCCAGCGTGGCGGGGGTGGCCTGCACGGCGTAGCCGACACCGCCGACCTCGACGACGACGTGGTCGAGCCCGATCGACAGCACCTGCCCGCGCAGTGACGAGATCACCGGCTCTTCCTCCCGCTCTTGTCCGCCTCGGCCACCTCGGCCGCGACCGGCACGATCCTCGCCGATCCGCCCGACCCCGCCTTCGCCGCCCTCGGCGTGGCCGCCACCTTCGCGCCGGCCTGCGCCAGTCTCGCGCGGTGCGTCCGGGCGATCTCGGCGGCCCTCGCCTGGGCCTCCTCCAGGCGCGACCGCATCGGCGCGCGCCACAGGTGGCAGATGGCCAGCGCGAGCGCGTCGGCGGCGTCGGCGGGCTTCGGCGCGGTCTTCAGGCCGAGCAGCTTGGTGACCATGGCGGTGACCTGGGCCTTGTCCGCCCGGCCCGACCCGGTGACGGCGGCCTTGACCTCGCTCGGCGTGTGGAACACGACCGGCAGCCCGCGCCGCGCGGCCGAGAGCGCCACCACGCCGCCCGCCTGCGCCGTCCCCATCGCGGTGCGCACGTTGTGCTGGCTGAACACCCGCTCGATCGCCACGACCTGAGGCTGGTAGCGGTCCAGCCACTGCTCCACCGCGTCCGACAGCTGGAGCAGCCGCAACGCCAGGTCCTCGTCCGCGGGGGTGCGCACGACGTCCACGGCGACCGGCCGCACGGTGCGCCCCGCACCGCCGTCGACCACCCCGAACCCGCACCGGGTCAGGCCGGGGTCGACTCCGAACACGCGCACGCTGGTCCCCTCAACCGCCGACGAACACCAGTTCGAAACCTTAGGGGCTCGGCACCGCCGACAGCCCGAGTGACACGCGGATGGTGACCAACAGGTACCCCCGGATCGACACAGCGTCACCAGTTCACTACAGTGGCTCGGTCAACTGATCGACTCCAGTGGCGGCATGAGCGGGGTGCCATGACCCTGAGGCGGTTCGGCGTCGTTTCCTGCGTCGTCTGCGCCCTGGTCGTCGGCATCGTCTCCCTGGTCGTCTCCGGGGTGTTCGACCGGCCGGCGTCGGTCGCGATCGACAAGTTCACCCAGTTGCTCGCGGCGACCGCCGCGATGGTGTCGTACTGGCGGGCCGCACGGCGTCGGCAGGGCGTGGCGCGGCGCTGGCGGCTGTGGATGGTCGCGGCCATGGCGAGCCTGGTCGTCGGGCTGGCGGTGTGGATCTGGGGCCAGGTGATCCTGGGGGTGTCGCTGCCCTCCTCCACGCTCGCGCCGATCGGGTTCATGCTCGTGCCCGGGCTCACGCTGTGCGCGATCCTGGTGCTGGCCCACGGCGGGTCGGGCAAGCTGCCCGGTCACCGCAGCAGGCTGGTGGTCGCGCTGGACGGGCTGATCGTGGTCGGCTCGCTGTTCGTGCTCACGTGGGTGTCGGCGCTGGAGTCGATGGTCCGCGCGTGGGCCACCTCGGGGCCGGGTTTCGCGACCGTGGTGGCGCACCCGGCGGCGTACCTGGTGCTGCTCGTCGTGCTGCTGGTGTCGTCGTGGACGCACCGCTCGGTGCGGCAGCTCCCGGTGCTGTTCATCGCGCTCGCCGCCCTCGCTCAGTCGGCGTCGGGCTGGGTGTTCGCGTACCTGGTGAGCAAGGGCGCCACCGCCGTCCCGACGGCCGCCGACATCGGGTTCATGGTCTGCCCGGCGTTGTTCTTCCTGAGCTCGATCGCGCCGAGCAACGCCGCGCGGGAACGGGTCGGCGCAACCAGGCTGCGCGCGGGCGAGCTGCTGCACCTGCTGGTGCCGTACCTGCCGATGCTGGTCACGGGCCTGTTTATCGTGGTGGGCACGGCGACGGGCGTGCGGCTCAACCCGCTGGAGATCTACGTCGGGCTGGGCGTGGTGCTGCTGGTGATCGCACGGCAGCTGCTCACCCTGATCGACAACGTGAAGCTGCTGGAGCAGCTGCGGGACAGCCGGGAGCGGCTGCGGCACCAGGCCTACCACGACCCGTTGACCGGGGTGGCGAACCGGGCGCTGTTCCGGGAGCGGCTGGACGCGGCGCTGGCCGGGACGTCGCCGGTGGTGGTGCTGTTCATCGACGTGGACGGGTTCAAGGACGTCAACGACAACTACGGCCACGCCGAGGGTGACGCGGTGCTGCGGATCGTCGCGTCGCGGTTGCAGGCGTGCGTGCGGGCGCAGGACGTGGTGGCGCGGCTGGGCGGCGACGAGTTCGGCGTGCTGGTCGACGGCTACCCGCAGCCGCCGGAGGAGATCGGGCGGCGGGTGCTGGGCGCGCTGGACGAGCCGCACCGCACCGCGAACGGCTCGCACGTGATCCGCGCGTCGATCGGGATCTCGCACCGCGAGGCGTTCGACCCGTCGCTGACCGCCGACGACCTGCTCGGCACGGCGGACGCGGCGATGTACACGGCCAAGCGGCTGGGCAAGGGGATGGTCGTGGTGCACGGACCGGTGGAGGCGGAGCTGTCGTGAGCGGACTCGACGGTGGACGGGGCCCGGCGTCGACCGCCGACGAGGTCGTCGAGGCGCTGGGGCTGGTCGAGCTGCCGGTGGAGGGCGGGTGGTTCGCGCAGTCGTGGCGCTCGCCCGAGGTGTCCGCGATCTACTACCTGCTGCGGGAGGGCGAGTTCTCCGGCGTGCACAAGCTCGACCACGTGGAGGTCTACGCCCACCACCGCGGCGCGGCGTTGCGGATGCTGCTGCTGCACCCGGACGGCACGGTGACCACGCCCGTGCTCGGCCCGGACCTCGCCGCGGGCCAGCGGCCGCAGGTGGTCGTGCCCGCCGGGGTGTGGCAGGCCAGTGAGCCGGACGGCGAGTGGTCGCTGGTCGGCACGGTGGTGGTGCCGCCCTACACCGATGACGTGGTCACCTTCGGCGAGGCCGACACCCTCGCGCCGCGCTACCCCTCGCACGCCGACCTGATCCGCCGGCTGTGCCGCCGCTGAGCGTCAGCCCATCGTCTTCTGGCCGTCGATGCTCTCGCGGAGGATGTCCGCGTGGCCCGCGTGCTGGGACGTCTCGGCGATGAGGTGCAGCACCACGCGCCGGATGGTCCACGACGCGCCCGCCTCGAACCACGGTGCGACCGGCAGCGGGTGGGCGGTGTTCAGGTCCAGGCCCTGGAGCAGCCGCTCGGTCTTCGCCGCCGTCTCCTCGTAGGCGGCCAGCAGCCCCTCCAGCGTCTCGTCCGCCAGCATGCGGAAGCCGTTCACCCAGTCGGCCTGCTCGCTCTCCATCAGCTCCGCGCCGCCGACGGCGAAGCGCATCCACGCCTCCTCCACGGTGCGGACGTGCTTGATGAGGCCGCCGAGGGACAGCTCGCTCGCGGTGGGCGTCTGCCGGGCCTGCTCGTCGGTCAGCCCGCGCACCGTGAAGCGGAGGAACCGGCGGTGGTTGGCCAGGGTCGAGAGCAGGTCGGTGAGCTCGGTCGAGGCGATCGCGGTGGTGCTCATGGCGTGTGTTCTGCCTTCCGTTTCGGTGATGGCGCAACGCTATCCGGCAATGCGGACAGTTTCCGCCCTCGATTCCGATCCACGGTGGAATCCACTCCTTCGAATTACGCTCGGCGGGTGGACCTGCCCGTGATGCCGCCCGTGCGGCCGATGCTCGCCAAGGCCGTGCACGCGGTGCCGCGCGAGCCGGGGCTCGTCTACGAGCCGAAGTGGGACGGCTTCCGCTGCGTGGTGTTCCGCGACGGGGCCGAGCTGGAGCTGGGTTCCCGCAACGACCGGCCGTTGACCAGGTACTTCCCCGAAGTGGTCGAGGTGCTCCTCGCCGGGCTGCCGCCGCGGTGCGTGGTGGACGGCGAGATCGTCATCGTCACGCCCGAGGGGTTGAGCTTCGACCTGTTGCAGCTGCGGCTGCACCCGGCCGCGTCACGGGTGCGCAAGCTCGCGGTCGACACGCCGGCCGGGTTCGTCGCGTTCGACCTGCTCGCGCTGGACGACCGGGACCTGACCTCGACGCCGTTCGGCGAGCGGCGTCGGCTGCTGGAGGGCGTGCTGCGGGACGTGCCGGGGCTGTACCTGACGCCCGCGACGGACGACGCCGACCAGGCCGAGGACTGGTTCACCCGGTTCGAGGGCGCGGGGTTCGACGGGGTGGTGGCCAAGCGCACGGACCTGCCGTACGAGCAGGACAAGCGGGTCATGTGGAAGGTCAAGCACGAGCGGACGGCCGACTGCGTGGTGGCCGGGTTCCGGCCGCACAAGGACGGCGAGGGCGTCGGGTCGCTGCTGCTGGGCCTGTTCGACGACGCGGGCGCGCTGCACCACGTCGGCGTGGCGAGCAGCTTCACCGCCGCGCGCCGCCGTGAGCTGCTGACCGAGTTGGCGCCGTACCGGGAGGACGCGCTGGTGGGCCACCCGTGGGCGGAGTGGGCCGGGATCGACGCGGCCACGCCGGGCGCGCAGAGCCGGTGGAACCCGACCAAGACGCTGACGTGGGAGCCGCTGCGGCCGGAGCTGGTCGCCGAGGTGCGCTACGAGCACCTCCAGTCGCGGCGGTTCCGGCACACGAGCAGGCTGGTCCGCTTCCGCCCGGACCGCACGCCCGGGTCGTGCACGTACGCCCAGCTCGAAGAGGTCGCGCCGGCGGAGCTGCGGGAGCTCTTCGGCAAGTAGGCCGGATCCAGTCCTACTGGCGGGGCATGATGGTCGGGTGACCGAGACCGCCGGCCGGCTGCTGTCGCTGTTGTCGCTGCTCCAGTTGCCGCGCGAGTGGCCGGGCAGCGAGCTGGCGCGGCGGTTGGAGGTCAGCCCGCGCACGATCCGCCGTGACGTCGACCGGCTGCGGGAGCTGGGGTACCCGGTCGAGGCGTCGATGGGCGCGGAGGGCGGGTACCGGCTGGTCGCGGGCACGGCGATGCCGCCGTTGCTGCTGGACGACGAAGAGGCCGTGGCGATCGCGGTCGGGTTGCGGACGGCGGCGCGGCAGGCCGTGGCGGGTATCGAGGAGGCGTCCGTGCGAGCCATGGCGAAGCTGGAGCAGGTGCTGCCGTCCCGGCTGAGGCGGCGGGTGGGCGCGTTGGGCGCGGCGACCCTGCCGGTGGTGCTGGGCGCGGACGGCGTGACGGTGGATCCCGAGCACCTGACCGTGCTGGCGTGGGCCATCGCGAACCGGGAACGGCTGCGGTTCCGCTACTCGGCCGCGGATGGCGCGCGGAGCAGTCGGCACGTCGAGCCCCTGCACCTCGTGCCGTCCGGGCGGCGGTGGTACCTGGTGGCGTTCGACCCGGAGCGGGAGGACTGGCGGTTCTTCCGGGTCGACCGGATGACGGCGCCGACGGCTACCGGAGCGCGTTTCGCGCCGCGCGCGCTGCCCGCCGACGACCCGGCGGCGTACCTGCGGGAGCACATGCTCGGCCGGGCTTCGACCTACGCGGTCGTGGCGACCGTGCACCTGCCGGCTCGTGACGTGCGGGCCCGGTTCCCCGGCGTGGAGGTCGAGGAGGTGGACGAGCGGACGTGCCGGGTGAGCGGTCTGGACGACACGCTGGAGTACCTCGCGTTCCACCTGCTGCAACTGGGCTGCGAGTTCGAGGTGCACGAACCGGCCGAGCTGGTCGCGCACCTGCGGGGGCTGCACGACCGGATCGGGAGGGCGGTCGGGCCCGGCTGAGGCGCCGGGCCGTGCGTGGGTGCCCTGCCGTGCGTGCGGACCGGGCCCTGCGCGAGTGCCAGGCCGTGTGTGAGTGATGGGCCGCACGTGCCGACCGGGTCGTGCACTAGTGCCAGGCCGTGCGTGCGGACCGGGGCGTGCGTGCCGACCGGGGCGCTCAGTCAGCCGCCTTGGCGGCCTGGCGGCAGGCGTCCACGAGCTGCGGCCACCGGCCCGCCCGGTCGCGGTTGATCGACAACGGCGAGGGGTGGGGTGCGTTGAACACCTGGAGCTTGTGGCCGCGGCCGGACAGGGTCCAGCCCGTGCCGGCGGGCCTGCCCAGCACCACGACGGCCTTCAGCGAGGTCAGCATCCGCAGCAGCTCCACCAGGTACGGCACGGCGGCACGCAGGTCCGCGGGCGACGGCTCGCGGTTGTTCAGGTGCCACGGCACGACGTTCCAGCTCAGGCTCACCCGGCGCGACAGGCCCGCCTCGGCCATCGCGGCGAACACGTTGGCCGCGGTCGGGTCGTCGTTGTCCGGCGAGTTGAAGCCCGAGCCCGACGACGCGGGCCCGGGCGACTCCAGCAGCAGCAGGACCTTCGAGTTCACGCCGCCGCTCGCCGGGTCGAACAGCGGCACGTCGGCCTTGCGCTCGGTCGCGATGCGCTGCGCGAACTCGGTCAGCTTCGCCAGGTGGGGCGCCTTGAGCAGAGCCATCTTCCGAGCGACGACCACGGGGTTCCGGTGTGCCCTCGGGGTGGAGGGGAAGACGTCCATGGTTCGCTAGCGTTCCCGTCTTGATCAGGCACTACCATCCGCCGTCCGGGCGGCACCCCCGGTGATCACGCCGGCGCTAGGCCAAGTGGGTCCGCGGCCGTTCCTCCAGGACGCCGTCGACGTAGGTGTCGACCTTCTCGTTGTAGAACGCGACCAGGCCGGCCACCTGCCTGCTCTCCGGCAGCGGCGTGCGGTAGCCCCAGACGACGTTCTCGTGGGTCTGCTCGCCGACCACCACCGACCAGTACTCGGCCGTGCCCTTGTACGGGCAGCTCGTGCGCAGGTCGGTCGGCCGCAGCAGGTCCAGCCGGACGTCGGTCATCGGCAGGTAGTAGCGGGCAGGCAGGCCGGTCTCGAACAGGATCACCGGGCGGTGCGAGTTCGCCACCTCCACGCCGCCCACCTCGACCCGGATGTGCCTGCTGCTGGGCAGGGCGTCGACCCTGGTGTACGGGTCGCGCGGGTGCACGTAGACCGGCTCGTCCTCCTCGAACCACTCGTCCATCGCGTCCCAGTCCAGCCGGACCAGGTCGCGCAACGCCTCCAGCGGCGAGTCCGGGTAGCGCAGGCCCGCGCCCGCCGCCGTGGCCGTGCCGGTCTTGACGTCGAACAGCTCGCCGTTGCCCCGGCTGGGCGACCGCTTCACCTCGCCCGTCGGCACGAGGGTCGCCCGGACGTCCTCCGCCGGGAAGTAGTACGTGGGGTAGTACGGCTTCTCCCACACCAGCGCCGGCCGCGTGGTGTCCACGACCAGCTCGCCCGCCAGGTAGGCCCGGACCCGCTTGGTCCCGGTCTCCACCCGCACCCGTCCGCGTTCGGCAGCACTCATGGTCACGACGCTACGCCCGAGTCCCGCGGGCCGGGAGGCGCGGCATTTCTCCGGTGTTGCCGAACTATGCTCGGCTGATGGTCGAGGTGATCGACAACGGGTCGGCGCCGCGTCTGGTCGTCTTCGACCTCGACGGGACGCTCTACCCGCGCGAGCTGTACACCGGGCTGGTCCTGGACGTGATCGGCGCGATGTTCGTCGAGCTGCGCGGCGCGACGCCCGACCACGCCGCCCGCAAGGTCGCGGAGCTGCGCGAGCTGATGCGCACCGACTGGTCGCGCACGTCGACCACCTCCTTCGTGCTCGCCAACGGTTTCGACGTGGACGAGTGGCGCGCGTACCGCAAGGCGCACCTGTCGATCGTGGACGGCATCCGGCCCGACGAGCAGGTGGTGCGGGCGCTGGAGCGGCTGCGCGCGGTGGTGCCGATCGCGTTGCTGACCAACAACACCACCGGCGCGGCCGAGGCGATCCTGGACCGGATCGGCGTCGGCGTGGCGGGCTTCACGGGCGTGGTGAGCGCGGACGACGTGGGCGGCCGGCCGAAGCCGGACCCGGGCGCGTTCCGCGTGCTGCTGGAGCGGTTCGACGTGGACGCGCGCGAGGTGTGGGGCGTCGGCGACCGCTACGACATCGACATCCGGCCGCTGCGCGAGCTGGGCGGCGCGGGGATCACCGTGGAGGGGCCGGCCGACCTGCCCGAGGCGGTCGACTTCCTGGTCGGGCGCGCCTCATAGCCGGTCGGTCCGCGACTCGGCCACGACCGACCCGTCCGGTCGTCGGCCGGCACGCCCCGGCGTTGCCCCGCCGGGCGCGGATCGCGCAGGTGCGTGGTGAGGATGCTGCCCGCGGCACGGCGGACGTGCACCTCCTGGAGGCCGTCGAGGTCCGCGGTCCGCACGTCGCCGTCGCCCTCGTCGGGCAGCGCGAACGGCATCCGCAGGCAGGACGCGATCACGTCGGCCACGGCCTGCCGCCGTCATCCTCCTCCCCTCCGTCACCCCGCAGGGGCGAACGCGCCCAATCGCGTGCTCTGGTCGGCGCGTGCGGCGGCGATCGACGCCGCCAGGTCCCGGGTCTCCTGGTCCGCGCCGCTGTCCTGCTCGCCGCGCGCCAGCAACGCCGACTGGTCCAGGTGCTCGCGCAGCTTCGCGGGCAGGCCGGACGGGTCCAGGCGCAGGCCCGCCAGGTCCGCCTCGGACACCAGGCCGGGCATCTGGTGACCGGCGTGCGGGTTGTCTCCCGACAGCCCGGCCCGCTCGCGCAGCCGCTCGAGCCGGCCCAGTTCCTGCTCGTGCGACACCTTGAGCTCCGCCGCGAACGGCGCGAGCTCGGGCGGCGCGAGGTCGAGCGCGGGCAGGAGCTGTTCGTTCATCGGGATCATCAGCTGGATCCACGCGGTGTCGGTGGCGTTGAACGGGGACGCCGGTGCGGGGGCGGGTGCGGGCGCGCACGCGGCCAGGAGCAGCAGGGTGGCACCCCAGAGCGCCCGGAAGCGCCCTGGGGTGGCCGGGTCCGTCGTCACCGCGGCAACCTGTAGTCCGGCCCGAGGGCGGCGCCCCGGTCCGGCTTGTACTGGTCGTACCCCCGCGGGTCGCACTGGAGGCCGCCGTTGACGCAGTGGCTGACCAGCGCCTGCAACGTGGGACCGTCCCACGCGTTCATGAAGTCGTAGTGCCAGGTGTACCCGCGCCCGCTGGACAGCCGCACGCGCGACATGTCGCCCGAGACCGGGAACGCGATCTTGAACTCCAGCATCGGCACGGGCACCGGGTGGGTCGCCGGGCACACGAGCGTCGCCCGGTCCGGGTAGGCCATGTGCGACTTGTGGTCCGCCGAGTCGAGGTCGCGCCCGTTCCAGCAACTCGGGGCCTGGTAGCGGATGTTGAGCTGGCTGCCCGGCGGGCAGTAGGACGGGAAGTCCCAGTTGTGCGAGCTGTTGCCGCACTCCCAGCCCTCGACCGCGCCGGGCGCGGTGCGGAACTGGTCCTGCGTCGCCGTGGGGCTGCCGACGACGAACCGGATCCCGGCCGGGAACGACCGGACCTCCTGGTACTTGAGGATGCCGGACTTGTAGTAGATGACCTGCGGGAAGTCGGGGACGATCAACTGGTCGCCGTTGTAGACCGACGGGAACCAGTACGCCGACTTGTCGTCCGGGGTCCGGCAGTTGGTCTGCCCGGCCTTCAGCGACTCGTTGGTGCTGCTCGCGATGGTGGAGTTGTTGCCGAGGAACGTGTGCATGTGGGACGCGCCGGGCAACCCCGGTGAGACGATCGGGTCGTCCGGCCGGTGGGCGGTGACCGAGCAGTTGGCCTGGAACTCGTGGTGCGTGACCAGGTCGTCGGCGCGGGCCGGTTGGGTGGCGACCGCCAGGACGGTCGCGAGTAGGCCTGCCGCGGCGATCGCGGCGGGCGCGCGGAGTTTTCGGGACACCTTTGTCCTCCTGCCGACGTGCGGGACGTGGCGGCTGGGAGAGCGCTCTCCCAGCCGAGGGTGCCCGGTGCGCCACCCGGGTGTCAAGAGGGCTGTCATTGACAGATCCGAAGTCGGTTCGCAACACTTCGAGCCGGGTTGAGAGAGCGCTCTCCCGCACTTCGACCCGACAATCCGGCAGGAGACGCCATGTACCGCCTCCGATCCGCCAGCACGGCGCTCGCCACCGTTCTGGGGTTCGTCCTGCTCATGGGGCTCGCAGTGGTCCCGGGCACGGCGAGCACCGCACCCGTGCTGCTGTCGCAGGGCAAGCCGGCCACGGCGTCCTCGACCGAAGGCGCGGGCACGCCCGCGTCGGCGGCCGTGGACGGCGACGCCGGCACCCGGTGGGCCAGCGCGTGGAGCGACCCGCAGTGGCTGCGGGTGGACCTGGGCGCCACCTCGACCCTCAGCCGCGTCGAGCTCGACTGGGAAGCCGCGTACGCCACCTCGTTCCAGCTCCAGGTCTCCGCCGACGGCAACGCCTGGACCACCGTCCACACCACGACCTCCGGCACGGGCGGCAGGCAGGGCTTCGACGTCACCGGCTCCGGCCGGTACGTCCGCGTGTACGGCACCCAGCGCGCCAACGGCTACGGCTACTCGCTGTGGGAGTTCCGCGTCTACGGCACGCAGGGCACCACTCCCCAGCCCGGCACTGGTGTGCACGTCACCGGCTCCCAGGGCAACTGGCAGCTCGTGGTGGACGGCCGGCCGTGGACGGTGAAGGGCCTCACCTGGGGACCGCCGGCGGCGGACGCGGCCCGGTACATGCCGGAGCTGAAGTCCATGGGCGTCAACACCCTGCGCACCTGGGGCACCGACGCCTCCACCAAGCCCCTGCTGGACGCCTCGGCGGCCAACGGCATCAAGGTGATGGCCGGGTTCTGGTTGCAGCCCGGCGGCGGACCCGGCTCCGGCGGCTGCGTCGACTACGTCACCGACGCCACCTACAAGAACGACATGATGAACACCATCAGGCAGTGGGTGACCACCTACAAGGACCACCCTGGCGTGCTCATGTGGAACGTCGGCAACGAGTCCATCCTGGGCCTGCAGAACTGCTACTCGGGCACGGAGCTGGAGAACCAGCGGGTCGCCTACGCCAAGTACGTCAACGAGGCCGCGCGGGCGATCCACGCCATCGACGCCAACCACCCGGTCACGAACACCGACGCGTGGACCGGCGCGTGGGTCTACCTCAAGGCGCACGCCCCCGACCTCGACCTGTACTCGGTGAACTCCTACGGCAACGTGTGCCAGGTCCGGCAGGACTGGGTCAACGGCGGCTACACCAAGCCGTACCTGCTGACCGAGGCCGGCCCGGCCGGTGAGTGGGAGGTGCCGAACGACGTCAACGGCGTGCCGAGCGAGCCCACGGACGTGCAGAAGCGGGACGGCTACACGCGGGCGTGGAACTGCATCACCGGGCACACCGGGGTGTCGTTCGGCGGCACGCTGTTCCACTACGGCACGGAGTACGACTTCGGCGCGGTGTGGTTCAACCTGACCCCGGCGGGCAAGAAGCGGCTGTCGTTCTACGCGGTGCAGAAGGCGTTCGGCGGGGCGACCCCCGCCAACACCCCGCCGGTGATCACCTCGATGACCCTGCCCACCAGCGTCCCGGCGGGCGCGCGGTTGACCGTCGACGTGGCCGCGAGCGACCCGGACGGCGACCCGATCACCTGGTCGGCGGCGTTCAACAGCAAGTACGTCGACAACAGCGGCGGTCTCGCGTTCACGCCCGTGCAGGTCGACGGCAACCGGCTGACCGTCACCGCGCCCGACCGGCTGGGCGTGTGGAAGGTGTACGTGATGGCCGAGGACGGTCGCGGCAACATCGGCATCGAGACCAGGTCGGTCCGGGTCGTCGCGCCGCAGCCGGCGGGCGTGAACGTGGCCCTGAACAAGCCCGTCACGGCGTCGTCCTACCAGCAGGTGGGCGACGGCGCGCCGTTCCCGCCCTCGAACGCCGTGGACGGCAACGCGGGCTCCCGCTGGGCCACCGACTGGGCCGACCCGCAGTGGCTGCGGGTGGACCTCGGCGCGGTGACCACGTTCCAGCACGTGCAGCTCGTGTGGGAGGGCGCGTACGGCCGGGCGTACGAGATCCAGGTGTCCGACGACGGCACGACCTGGCGCGCGGTGTACGGCACCACCACGGGCAACGGCGGCGTGGACTCGATCGACGTCACGGCCACCGGTCGGTACGTGCGGCTGAACGCCACGCAACGCGGCACCGGGTGGGGTTACTCGCTCTACGAGTTCGGCGTCTACCGGCGCTGACGGGGAAAGCCGGAGGGCCGGGGGGAGCACATCCCCCCGGCCCTCCGGCCGTTCCGTCAGCTGCCGCGGACGCGGCGGATGGTGTCCCGGTACCACAGCGCGCTGCTCTTCAGGGTGCGTGCCTGGGTCTCGTAGTCCACGTGCACCAGCCCGAACCGCTTGTCGTAGCCGTAGGACCACTCGAAGTTGTCCATCAGCGACCACGCGAAGTAGCCGCGCACGTCCGCGCCCGCCGTGCGGGCCTTGGCCACGGCCGCGATGTGCGACTCCAGGTACGCGGTGCGGTCGTCGTCGCGCACGAACCCCGACTCGTCGGCCCGGTCGTCGAACGCCGCGCCGTTCTCCGTGATGACCATCGGCACGCCCGGGTACTCCCGGCCGATCTGCACCAGCAGGTCGGTGAAGCCCTCGGGCACGATCTCCCAGTCCATCGCGGTCACCGGGCGGCCGTAGCGGACCTCGCGGCACACCGGCACGCCGTCCGCGTCCTCCGTGTTGCCCGCCTCGTCCACGCCGGAGAACTTCGAGCTGGAGTAGTAGTTCACGCCCAGCACGTCGATGGGCTGCTTGATGATCTCGAGGTCGCCCGGCTCCTCGGGGACCTTCACCCCGCGCGCGGCCAGGTCGTCCACCACGTCGGCCGGGTAGTGGCCGCGCACCAGCGGGTCGAGGTAGATCCGGCGGGACAGGCCGTCCGCCCGGCGGGCCGCGTCGTGGTCGGCCGCGCTGTCGGTGGCGGGGCTGGCGTGGCTCATGTTGAGCGTGATGCCGAACTCCATCGGCTCCTTCGCCGCCTCGCGCATCCTCTGCGTGGCCAGGCCGTGGCCGAGCAGCAGGTGGTGAACGGCGTGGATGGCGGCCTCGAAGTCCTGCCTGCCCGGTGCCTGGCGGCCCTCGTAGTAGCCGAGCATCGCCGAGCACCACGGCTCGTTGAGCGTGGTCCAGTGGCGCACCCGGTCCGACAGCGCGTCGAACACGAGCATCGAGTAGTCGGCGAACCGGTAGGCGGTGTCGCGGACGGGCCAGCCGCCCGCGTCCTCCAGCTCCTGCGGCAGGTCCCAGTGGTAGAGCGTGACCCACGGGGTGATGCCCTTGGCCAGCAGCTCGTCCACCAGCCGGTCGTAGAACGCCAGGCCGGCCGCGTTGACCGGGCCCTTGCCGCCCGGCTGCACGCGCGGCCAGGCGACGGAGAACCGGTAGGTGTCCACGCCGAGCGAGCCGATCAGCGCGACGTCCTCGGGCATGCGGTGGTAGTGGTCGCACGCGACGTCGCCGTTGTCGCCGTTGTGCACCATGCCGGGCGTCCGGCAGTAGGTGTCCCAGATGGACGGTCCGCGACCGTCCTCGTCGTACGCCCCCTCGATCTGGTACGCGGAGGTCGCCACGCCCCAGCGGAACGAGGCGGGCAGGGTGTCGATCGCGGGGTCGAGCCCGACGGTCGGCGCCGTGGTGTCCATTGATCTCCTCAGGAGTTCGGATCCCGTCGTCGTGGACGGGGTCAGAGCCCGTCGTCGTGAACGGGGTGCAGCCAGCAGGCCACGGTGCGGTCGGCTGGTCCCTCCCGGGTGGAAGGGACGCCGAGCACCGGGACCTCCACACCGCAGCGCTCCATCGCGTGCGGACAACGTGGGTGGAAAGAGCAGCCCGAGGGCATCGACCGCAGGTCCGGCGGTGAGCCGGGGATGCCGGTCAGCTCGCGCTTCGGCCCCCGCAGCGCGGGGAACGAGTTGAGCAGGCCGTGGCTGTAGGGGTGCAGCGGGTCGCGGTAGAGGTCGGCCGAGGCGGCCTCCTCCACGATCCGGCCGCCGTACATGATCGCGATCCGGTCGGAGAACTCGACCAGCAGGGACAGGTCGTGGGTGATGAACACGACCGAGAACCCGAGCCGCTCGCGCAGCTCCACGAGCTGGCGCAGGATCTGCCGCTGCACCACCACGTCCAGCGCGGTGGTCGGCTCGTCCATGATGACGACCTTCGGCTCCAGCGCCAGCGCCATGCCGATCATCACGCGCTGCCGCATGCCGCCGGAGAGCTGGTGCGGGTAGCTGTCGAGCCGGTCGGCGGAGATGCCGACCAGGTGCAGCATCTCGCGGGCGCGGTCCAGCCGGGACGCGGCGGAGCCGCGCGGGTCGTGCGCCTTGATCACGTCGGTGAGCTGGGTGGAGATCCGGTGCACCGGGTTGAGCGAGTTCATCGCGCCCTGGAACACGATCGCGGTCTCGGCCCAGCGGAACCGCCGCAGCTGCGGGTGGGTCATCCGCAGCACGTCGACCGGGTCGCCGCCGTCGGGGTGGTAGAGCACCTCGCCGCCGGTGATCACGCCCGGCGGCGGGAGGAGCCTGGTCAGGCCGTAGGCGAGGGTCGACTTGCCGCTGCCGCTCTCGCCCGCGAGGCCGAGGACTTCGCCCCGGTGCAGGGTGAGGTCGACGTCCCGGATCGCGTGCACGGCCTCGTCGCCCAGGCCGTAGTCCACGTTCAGGCCGCGGATCTCCAGCACCGCGTCGGTCACGGCGTCTCCCTTCCCTCGGACCCGGCCTTCGCGGCGAGCACCGGCGTGAAGCCGACGCGCATCCGGACCGTGCGGCCGTCGGCGGTCTTGACGTTCGTCTTGCCGCCGCCGCGCAGCCGCGGGCTGACGAACTCGTCGATGCCGAAGTTCACCAGCGACAGCGCGGTGCCCAGCAGCGCGATGGCCAGGCCCGCCGGCACGAACCACCACCACGCGCCCTGCGCGAGGGCCTGCTGACTCTGCGCCCAGTACAGGACCGTGCCCCAGTTCCAGTCGCCGCCCGCGCCGATGCCGATGAACGCCAGCGTGATCTCCAGGGTCACCGCGAAGATGACCGTGCCGACGAAGCCGGAGGCGATGACGGCGGTGAGGTTGGGCAGGATCTCGAACAGGATGATCCGCCACGTCTTCTCGCCGGTCGCCCGCGCGGCCTCCACGTAGTCGCGGCCGCGCAACGACAGCGTTTGCGCCCGGAGCACGCGAGCGCCCCACGCCCACGACGTGAAGCCGATGACCAGCGCGATCGTGAGGGTGCTCGTCTCCGGCAGGGTCGACGTGACGATGATCATCAGCGGCAGCGCCGGGAGCACCAGGAACACGTTGGACAGCGCGGAGAGCACCTCGCTGCCGGCGCCCGCCAGGTAGCCCGACGTGACGCCGACCAGGATCGACAGCACGGTCGCCACCAGGCCCGCGACGAACCCGACCACGATGACGCTGCGGGTGCCGGCCACGACCTGGCTGAAGATGTCCTGGCCGAGGTGGGTGGTGCCGAACCAGTGCGCGGCCGACGGTCCCTGGAGCAGGTCGTTGCTGCGCCCGGACGGGTCGTACGGCGCGATCCACGGACCGATGATCGCGAGCAGGGCGAAGAAGCCGAGGACGACCAGGCCGGTGGTGGCCTTGGGGTTGGCCACGAACCGCAGCCTGCGGCGCTTCACCGGCGCCGCGACCGGGGTGGCCGTGCCGGTGGTGGGTACGACGGTCACCGCTCAGCCCTCCCGTCGGGTGCGCGGGTCGAGCGCGAGGTAGGCCACGTCGGCGATGAAGTTCGCCAGCAGCACGGACAGCGTGATGATCAGGAAGATGCCCTGCATGAGCGGGTAGTCCTTGGCGCCGACGGCCTGGAACAGCTGGAGGCCCAGGCCGGGGTAGGAGAACACGATCTCCACCAGCAGCGTGCCGCCGACGATGAAGCCCAGCGACAGCGCGAACCCGGAGACGTTGGGCAGCAACGCGTTGCGCGCCGCGTAGGACACCATCACGCGGCGGTCGGACAGGCCCTTGGCGTGCGCGACGGTCACGTAGTCCTCGGAGGCCACCGTGACCATCATGTTGCGCATGGACAGGATCCAGCCCGCCATGGACGAGATGAGGATGGTGAACGCGGGCAGGATGCCGTGCCGCAGCACGCTGCCGATGAACTCCAGGTCCGGGTTGGGCACCAGGCCGCCGTCGTAGGCGCCCGAGGCCGGGAAGAAGCTGTCCGGGCCGGTCAGCAGCGCGATGGCGATCAGGCCGAGCCAGAAGTACGGGATGGACGACACGAACGTGGTCACCGGGATCAGCGCGTCGGCCCACGAGCCGCGCCGCCAGCCGATGCCGGTGCCCAGGGCCGTGCCGATGAGGAAGCCGAGCACGGTGGTGATGCCGACCAGGCCCAGGGTCCACGGCAGGCCGTCGCCGAGCACCTGCGACACCGGGGACGGGAAGTAGGTGAACGACAGGCCGAGGTCGCCGCTGAGCAACTGGCCCAGGTAGGTGAAGTACTGCTCGACCAGGCTCGCGTCCTTGTCCAGCCCGAACAGCACGTACAGCGACTGCACGGCGTCGCTGGTCATCTGGCCGCGCGAGCGGGTGATCAGCGCCTGCACCGGGTCGCCGGGGATGGCGCGCGGGATGAAGAAGTTGATGGTGACCGCGGCCCACGCGGTGAACAGGTAGAACGCGATCCGCTTGAGGAGGTAGCTCACGACACCTCCTCGGCGGCGCGCAGCTTCACCCGGTCGGCGTCGGACAGGCCGTCGCCGTAGAGCCAGCACGCGGCGAAGTGCGCTTCCCGATCACCGGCCGCGCCTTCGTCGGGGACGGCGAACCGCGGCGGCACCTTCTCGGCGCAGACCTTCATCGCGTGCGGGCAGCGCGGGTTGAACCGGCAGCCCGAGGGCGGGTCGATCAGCGACGGCGGCTCGCCCGTGCCGCCGTCCTTCTCCTGCACGGCGGGCCGGTCGGGGTCCGGCGCGGAGTCGATCAGCAGCTGCGTGTACGGGTGCGCGGGCCGTTGCGTCACGGTCTCGCTGTCGCCGCCCTCCACCACGCGCCCGGCGTACATCACGAACGTCTCGTCGGCGAAGTAGCGGGCCGAGGCGATGTCGTGGGTGATGTAGAGGATCGCCAGGTGCAGGCGCTCCTTGAGGTCGCGCAGCAGGTTCAGCACGCCGAGGCGGATGGAGACGTCCAGCATGGACACCGGCTCGTCGGCCAGCAGCGCCTCGGGGTCGGCGCCCAGGGCGCGCGCGATGGCCACGCGCTGGCGCTGGCCGCCGGACAGCTCGTGCGGGAACTTGTCCACGTACCGCTCGGGCGGGGTGAGCTGCACCCGGGTGAGCAGGTCGGCCAGCGCCTGCTCCAGCTCCTGCGGCGTGCGGCCCGCGTTGCCGTGGATCTTCAGCGCGCGGGTCAGGTGGTAGCGCACGGTGTGCACGGGGTTCAGCGAGGCGAACGGGTCCTGGAAGATCATCTGGACGCGCTTGCTGTACGCCCGGAAGCGCTTGCCGCCCTTGACCCGCACCGGCTCGCCGTGCAGCCGGATCGTGCCGGAGGTCTGGGGGTAGAGCTGCGCCAGGAGCCGGGCCACCGTCGACTTGCCCGAACCGGACTCGCCGACCAGCGCGGTGACCCGGCCGCGGCGCAGCCCGAGCGTCACGTCCTCGACCGCGCGCACCGAGCGCGTGGTCCGGGACAGCAGCTCGCGACCGCGCTTGCGGACCGGGAAGTGCTTGGTCAGGCCATCGGCCTCCAGGACCACCTCAGTGGTCCCGGAGGCCGACGGTGCGGTGCTCGTCGTCATGCGGCCGGCTTCAGGTGCATGACGACGTCGAGCGCGTTCTCCAGCGTGGGCTGGGCGGGCGCGTACGGGTTGGCGGCGTCCGGCCAGCCGACCCAGTTCTTCGTGCTGTACTGGCCGCCCGCGTTGGCCGCCGAGGTGATGGCGACCGGCATGTCCCGCACGAAGATCTGCTGGAGCTTGTGCAGGGCCGCGTTGCGGGCGGTGTCGTCGGCGGCGTTGGCGTACTCGTTGAGCAGCGCGGTCGCCTCGGGGTTCTCGTAGCGGCCGTAGTTGCCGTTGATGCCGCCCTCGCCGATCGGCTTGAGCAGCGCGCCGTTCATGATGTTCTCGTAGATGTCGTACGGCGTCGGACCGTTGTTGGTCCAGTGCAGCGCGGCCTGGAAGTCACCGGTGTCGAGCGCCTTGCTCCACGCGTCGGCGTTCGGCAGGTCGACCGTGGCCTCGATGCCGATCTTGGACACGTTGTCCTTGATGATCTCCAGGTTCGTCACGTAGTCCGACCAGCCGGACGGCACGGTCATCTTGAGCGTGACGGGCTTCCCCGAGGGGTCCTTGAGCTTGTCGCCGTCGAAGGTGAAGCCGGCCGAGGTCAGCTCCTTCTTCGCGCCGTCGACGTCGACCTTGACGGTCTTGTCCTTGAACTCGGGCGCGAGGTACGACGTGCCGGCGGGCGTCGGGATGCCGGTGATGTTGTCGACCTTCGGGTAGAAGTACCCCGCCTCGCCCTGGGTGAAGATGTCGTCGCGGTTGATCACCATGTTGACCGCGCGGCGCAGGGCCGGGTTGTCCCACGGCGCGACCTTGGTGTTGAACCACAGGCCGTGGATGCCGAGCACCGGCGGGAAGTAGAGCTTGTAGTGCTCGGGGTCCTTGGAGGTGTAGACGGCCTCGTAGTTCGGGATGAACACGAAGCTCCACTCGGCCGCGCCGGTCGCCAGGGCGGTGGTCTGCGCGTTGTTGTCGCTGTAGGAGGTGTAGCGGACCTCCTTGACCTTCGGCAGCTCCTGCCAGTACGAGTCGCGCACGGTCAGCGTGACGGTCTGCGAGGTGAACGTCTTCAGCGTGTACGGGCCGCTGCCGACCGGGGTCTTGACCGCGTCCGTGCTCGGGTCCGCGAGGGTCGACCAGATGTGCTTGGGCACGATCAGCTGCTCGAGGATCTTCTTCTGGTTGACGAACTGCGACCTCGGGAAGCCGACCTCGACCTTGCTGCCGGACGAGGAGATCGCGTCGTAGGGCACGGAGTCGACGTTCAGGCCGGGGTTCTTCTTCAGCAGCTCGAAGGTGAACGCCACGTCCTCGGTGGTCAGCGGCTTGCCGTCCGACCACGTCGCGCCGTCGCGGACGGTCAGGCTCAGCTTGCGGTAGTTGTCCGACCACTCCCACTCGGTGGCCAGCCACGGCTTGGGCTTCTCCGTGGGGTTGGTCTCGTTCACCATCGCCAGCGGCTCGAAGATCAGCCGCCGGTAGCCGAGCGAGCTGGCCGCCGACGTGTTGAGGAACGGGTTGTTGTTCTCGGTCTGCGGACCGTTCGGCATGCCGACGTTCAGCACGCCTTCGTTGGTCTTGTTCGCACCGGGGTTCGAGGTGGAACAGGCGGCCGAGAACAGCAGGGCTGCCGCGACGGCGAGGGCGGACGTTCGCCTGAGTCGCATGGGTTCTCCTTGTCGGGCGGGGGAAGGGCGAGCGCTCGTTGGTGCGGGCCGCGGGTGCCATCGCGGCTGGGACGCCGGGGGCGTCCTCGTGTCGTTGCAGACTCAACCCCGGTGAGCCAAGTCACGTCAATCACGAACAGGTTACAAACTTAGCCTAATTTTAAGTCGCAAACTAAGGTCCGTGGCGTGGCACCGAAGCGCACCACCGTCCGCGACCTGCGTCGCCAGAACCGGTCGACGTTGCTGTCGACGCTGTTCTTCGACGGGCCTTTGAGCAGGTACGAGCTGTCCCGGCTGTCCGGGCTGTCGGCCGCGACGGTGTCGAACGTGACCGGTGAGCTGGTGGACGACGGGCTGGTGGTGGAGGCCGGCTCGGTGGACTCCGACGGCGGCCGGCCGCGCGTGCTGCTGCGGGTCAACCCGGCGTTCGGGCACGTGGTCGGGGTGGACGTCGGCGAGACCGGGATCAAGGTCGAGCTGTTCGACCTGTCGTTGACCCAGTTGGCCGCGTTCGACCACGCCCTGTCACCGTCGTCGCCCACCGCCGTCGCTTCGCTGATCGCCTCCGCCGTCCGGGACGTGGTCGACTCGGCGGGCGTCCCGGCGTCGACCGTGCTCGGCGTCGGCATCGGCGTGCCCGGCACGGTGGAGCAGGGCGCGACGGCGGTCGTGCACGCGCCGACCATCGGGTGGGACGGCGTGCGGCTGGAGGAGCTGGTCGCCTCGGCGTCGGAGTCCGCGTGGCCGCTGTACGTGGAGAACGGGGCGAAGACACAGGGTCAGGCCGAGATGTGGTTCGGCGCGGGCCGTGGCGCGAGCCACGTCGTGATAGCCCTCATCGGGTCCGGCGTCGGCGCGGCGGTCGTGACGGACGGCGGCGTGTACCGGGGTGCGACCAGTTCGGCAGGCGAGTGGGGGCACACGACCATCGTGTACGGCGGCAGGCCGTGCCGGTGCGGCGCTCTGGGCTGCCTGGAGGCCTACGTCGGCGCGGAGGGCATCCTCGACCGGTACCGCAAGGCGCGCGGGCGCGAGCTCCCCACCGGCGACGAGCAGTCGACCGTGGCCGCCCTGATCGACGCCGCACCCCGCTCCAAGACCGCCGCCCGCGTCCTGGACGAGACCGCCGGGTACCTCGGCGCGGGCATCGCGAACCTGGTGAACCTGTTCAACCCGGAGCGGATCGTGCTGGGCGGGTGGGCCGGCCTGGCCCTCGGCGCGCACCAACTGGACCGCATCGTCGCCGCCACCCGCGCCCACGCGTTGCGCCACCCGTACGAGCAGATCTCCATCGAACTGGGCCGCCTGGGCCCGGACGCCGTCGCCGTGGGCGCCGCCACCCTCCCCGTCGCCGCCCTGCTGGACCGCGCCGCCGACCCCCGCACCACCTGAACCGGCGTGTCGAACGTTCGCGTCCCGCGTGTCGAACGCTCAGGACCCCCGAGTTCTACGTTCGGGTAGTTGACACCACGGCCGTCGGGGCCTGAGGCTGGATGGGAGAGCGCTCTCCGAGGCAAGGGGTGTGGTGTGGTCGGCAAGCTGGACGTGGCGCGCAAGGTTCGGCTCCTGACCGGGGCCACGGTCTGGTCGACGCACGACGAGCCGGACCTCGGCCTGCGCTCGATCGTGGTGTCCGACGGCCCGATCGGGGTCCGCGGCCAGGGGTGGGACGAGCGCAGCACGTCACTGGCCCTGCCCTCCCCCACCGCGCTCGCCGCCACCTGGGACTTCGACCTGGTGCGACGGCTCGGTGTGCTGCTGGCGGCGGAGGCGCGCCGGAAAGGTGTCGACGTGCTGCTCGCGCCGACCCTCAACCTGCACCGGTCCCCGTTCGCCGGGCGTCACTTCGAGTGCTTCTCCGAAGACCCCCTGCTCACCGCCCGCATCGGCGCCGCCTACATCACCGGCGTGCAGAGCGGCGGTGTCGCGGCCACCGCCAAGCACTACGTGGCCAACGACTCCGAGACCGAGCGCATGACGCTGGACGCCGACGTGGACGAACGCACCCTGCACGAGGTCTACCTGGTCCCGTTCGAGGCCGCCGTCGAAGCCGGCGTGTGGGTGGTGATGTCGGCCTACAACGGCGTCAACGGCACCCCGATGTCGGAGAGCCCGCTGCTGGACGAGCCGTTGAAGGGCACCTGGGGCTTCGACGGCCTGGTCGTCTCCGACTGGGGCGCGATCCGCTCCACCACCGCGTCCGCCCTCGCCGCGCAGGACCTCGCCATGCCCGGCCCGCACAGCCCGTGGAACGACCTCGCCGCCGCCGTCGAGAACGGCGAGGTGCCGGAGAGCGCCCTGGACCTCAAGGTCGAACGGCTCCTCCGACTGGCCTCCAGGGTCGGCGCGCTCGACGGCTCCACACCGGCGAAACCCGAGGTCACCGCCCCGCACGAGCTGCTGCGCGAAGCCGTCGCCGCGAGCACCGTGCTGCTGCGCAACGACGGCGTCCTCCCGCTGTCCCCCGGCGTGAAGGTCGCCGTCCTCGGCCCCAACGCCGCCACCGCCCGCATCCAGGGTGGTGGCAGCGCGGGCGTCTACCCGGAGAAGGTCGTGTCGTTCCTGGACGGCCTCGCGGAGGTCGCCGACGTCGTGCACACCCCCGGCGTCCACCTCCAGAACCGGCCGTCGCCCCTGACCACCGCCAACGCCCGCCACCCGCACCACGGCGAGCCCGGCGTGCTGGTCCGACTCCTCGACGCCGACGGCGCGGAACTCTCCGCCGAACACCGCTTCCTCGGCCGGATCCTCGAAGTGCCCCTGGTCGACGGCGCTCGCACCATCGAGGTTCACGGCAAGCTCACCGCGGACGTGACGGGCGACTGGACCCTCTCCGTCGCCGGCTTCGGCCGCCTCACCCTCGACGTCGACGGTCACCGCCTCGTGGACGACGACGTCCCGCTCGACACGGACGACCCGGCCGTCATCCACCTCACCCCACCGTCCCGGCAAGCCACCGCGCACCTCGAAGCGGGCACCACGGTCGACCTCGTCGCCCGCCGCGAACTGCGTGACCACACCGGCACCGCCACCGTCCTCGCCGCCGACCCACCGCGCCTCGGTGACGCCGACGAACTGGCCCGTGCCGTCGAACTGGCCCGCACGAGCGACGTGGCCGTGGTCGTCGTGGGCACCACCGACGAGATCGAGAGCGAGGGCTTCGACCGCACGTCCCTCGCGCTGCCCGGACGTCAGGACGACCTGGTGCGCGCGGTCCGTGCGGCGAACGACCGGACGATCGTCGTGGTCAACTCCGGCGGCCCGGTCGAACTGCCGTGGCGCGACGAGGTCGCCGCCATCCTCCTGACCTGGTTCCCCGGCCAGGAAGCGGGCCACGGCCTGACCGACGTCCTCTTCGGCCACCGCGAACCGACCGCCCGCCTCCCCACCACCTGGCCCGCCACCCAAGACGACCTACCGGTCTCCAACGTCCTCCCGACCAACGGCACCCTGCACTACACCGAGGGCCTCCACCTGGGCTACCGCGCCTGGCACCGTGCCGGCACAAGCCCCGCCTACTGGTTCGGCCACGGCCTCGGCTACACCACCTGGCACTACGAAGAAGCCACTCCAACCCCCACCGGCGTCCGCGTACGCCTGCGCAACACGGGCAACCGCCCCGGCCGCGAAGTCGTGCAGGTCTACGTGACCCGCCCGGACAGCACCATCGACCGCCCCGACCGCTGGCTGGCCGCCTGGACCACCGCAACCGCCGAACCAGGCCAAACCACCGAAACCACCATCCACATCCCACCCCGCGCCTACCAACACTGGACCCCCACCGGCTGGACCACCGAACCCGGCGACTTCACCCTCCTGATCGGCCCATCAGCAGGCCAAACCCCCCTCACCACCACCCACCACCACCCCACCAACCACCCACCAACCACCCGCCGAGGCCCGATTTGACATGGGTTCGGGTGCCATAGGCTGGACGAAGCCGGGCAGGCTTGGCGGGCGCTTTATCCGCCAGGCCTGCCCGGCTTTGGCCTGCCTGGGGTGCCCGTAAGGGCCCCATGTCAAATCGAGCCGGACCCGAGCGTTGAACTCACACGTCCCGAACGTAGGACTCTCGCGTTCTGAACGTAGGACACGCCCGACCTGAACGTTCGACACGCGGGGCCTGAGGGTTCGACACGCGCGGAGGTGAGAGGAGAGCGCTCTCCCGAGCGTGGCAGAATAGGGGGGTGAGCAGACCGCCGACAGCCCAGCCGACGTTGGAAGACGTGGCGCGGGTCGCCGGCGTGTCCCGCGCCACCGTCTCCCGCGTCATCAACGGCACCCGCAACGTCGACCGCAAGATCCAGGAAGTCGTGCGCGCCGCCATCGACAAGACCGGCTACGCGCCCAACCGCGCCGCCCGCTCCCTGGTGACCAGGCGGTCCGGCACCATCGCCCTGGTGGTGTCGGGCGCGGGCGACCCGAACGAAGAAGACGCCTTCGCCGCACGCGTGTTCGCCGACCCCTTCTTCGGCCGCGTCGCCAGCGGTGTCCTCGGCTTCCTGCGCACCCGCGGCGTGCACCCCGTCCTGATGGTCGCCGACACCGAACCGGCCCGGGACGACGTCCTGTCGTTCCTCCGCCAGGGCAGCGCGGACGGCGCGCTGCTCGTCTCGACCCACGCCGAGGACCCGCTGCCCGCCCGCCTGGTGGAGGCCGAACTCCCCGCCGTGCTGTTCGCGCGCCCCGCCCGCCCCGTGCCGATCAGCTACGTCGACCTCGACCACCAGGCCGGGGCCAAGCTCGCCGCCGACCACCTGGTCCGCCGCGGCTGCACGCAGGTCGCCACGATCACCGGCCCGCTGGACGTGCCCGCGTCCCAGGACCGGCTGACCGGCTTCCGCGACGCCATGGCGCGGCACGGCTTCCCGTACGTCCCGATCGCCGAGGGCGGCTTCACCTCGGGCAGCGGCGAGGCGGCGATGGAGCGGTTGCTGGCCGAGCACCCCGACCTCGACGGCGTCTTCGCGGCCAACGACCTGATGGCGCAGGGCGCGTTGCTGGTGCTGCACAAGCACGGCAGGCGCGTGCCGGACGACGTCGCCGTGATCGGCTTCGACGACAGCAGCCCCGCGCTGATCTGCCGACCGCTCCTGACCACGGTGCGGCAGCCGGTGGAGGACATGGCGGCCGGGATGTCCCGGTTGTTGCTCGACCACGTCGAAGAACCGGGACTGCGCCCCAAATCCGTCATCTTCGAGCCCTCACTCGTCGTAAGGGACTCTGCCTGAACCGCCGTTGACGTCTTCGCAACATCGGCGTTACGCTCCGAGAGAGCGCTCTCTCAGCGCCTCCGGTGCCACGGAGGCACGGCTCCGGGCCTTCTCGCGCCCTTTACCTCGTCAGGTAGGACAATGAGCTCTCCCCGTTCCCTGTCACGGGTCCTGACCGCCGCGCTGGCACTCGGCCTCGCCGCGGTGCTCAGCCCCGTGATCACCCAGTCCGCACAGGCCGCCGAGTGCGGCACGACCAACGCCGCGCTGAACCGGCCGGCCACCGCGTCGTCCGTCGAGAACGGCGGCACCCCTGCCGCCGCCGCGGTCGACGGCAACACCGGGACCCGCTGGTCCAGCGCGTTCGCCGACCCCCAGTGGCTCCAGGTCGACCTCGGCTCCACGCAGCAGGTGTGCCGCGTGACGCTGACCTGGGAGGCCGCGTACGGCCGGGCGTTCCAGGTGCAGCTGTCGGACAACGCGTCCACCTGGAACACCGTCTACTCCACCACCACCGGCACGGGCGGCGCGCAGTCCCTGACCGTCACGGGCTCCGGTCGCTACGTCCGGGTCTACGGCACGGCGCGCGCCACCGGCTACGGCTACTCACTGTGGGAGCTGGCTGTCAACACCGAGACCACGGGCGGGGTCGTCATCCCGCCGACCGACCCGCGCAACCCGGACTTCGGGCCGAACGTGCTCGTCTACGGTCCCGGCTACGACCGGGCCGCGATGCAGTCCCGGTTGGACCAGATCTCCGCCCAGATGAAGACCAACCAGTTCGGCAACGAGCGGTACGCCGTGCTGTACAAGCCGGGCGTGTACGACGCGGACGTCAACCTCCGCTTCTACACCCAGGTCGCGGGCCTGGGCCTGCGGCCGGACGACGTGCGGCTCAACGGCCACGTGCGGGTCGAGGCGGACTGGTTGCAGCAGGGTGACAACCCGAACAACCTGGGCAACGCCACCCAGAACTTCTGGCGCCAGGCCGAGAACCTGAACGTCAACCTGCCCGCCGGCCAGATCGAGCGGTGGGCCGTGTCGCAGGCCGCGTCCTACCGGCGCATGCACCTGTCCGGCCAGGTCCAGCTGTGGAACGGCGGCGACGGCTGGGCGTCCGGCGGCCTGATCGTGGACAGCAAGATCGACGGCGTCACGGTGTCCGGTTCGCAGCAGCAATTCCTGACCCGCAACAGCAACCTCGCGGGCGGCTGGAACGGCTCGGTGTGGAACATGGTGTTCGTCGGCTCGCCGGGCTCGCCCGCGCAGCACTTCCCGAACCCGTCGCACACCACGGTCGACACCACGCCGGTCGTGCGCGAGAAGCCGTTCCTGTACTTCGAGAACGGCGAGTACAAGGTGTTCGTCCCGGCCCTGCGGCAGAACTCGCGCGGCACGAGCTGGGAGGCGGGCGCGCCCGCCGGGCAGTCGATCTCGCTGGCCGACTTCTTCATCGTCAAGCCCGGCACCCCGGTGGCGACGATCAACGCGGCGCTGGCGCAGGGCAAGCACCTGCTGCTGACGCCGGGTGTGCACCACCTCACCGACACGATCAACGTGACCCGTCCGAACACCGTGGTGCTCGGGCTCGGCCTGGCGACCCTCTCCCCCGACACCGGCAAGGCCGCGCTGGCCGTGTCCGATGTGGACGGCGTGAAGCTGGCCGGTTTCCTGGTGGACGCCGGCGTGCAGAACTCCCCCGTGCTGCTCCAGCTCGGCCCGGCGAACTCGTCGGTCTCGCACGCCGCGAACCCGACCTCGATGCACGACGTGTACCTGCGGGTGGGCGGTTCGCAGGCCGGCAAGGCCACCGTCTCGCTGGAGATCAACAGCGACGACGTGATCGTGGACCACACGTGGGTGTGGCGGGCCGACCACGGCGCGGGCGTCGGCTGGAACGTCAACACCGGGCGCAACGGCGTCGTCGTCAACGGCGACAACGTGACCGCGTACGGGTTGTTCGTCGAGCACTACCAGCAGTACAACGTGCTGTGGAACGGCAACGGCGGCCGCACGTACTTCTTCCAGAACGAGCTGCCGTACGACCCGCCGAACCAGGCGTCGTGGATGAACGGCTCGCAGCCGGGCTGGGCCGGGTACAAGGTCGCCGACGGCGTCACCACCCACGAGGGCTGGGGCCTGGGCGTGTACTCGTTCAACCAGGCCGACCCGAGCATCCACACGGCGAACGGCTTCGAGGTGCCCAACCGGTCGGGCGTGAGGCTGCACGACCTGGTGACGGTGTCGCTCGGCGGTGTCGGCACGATCGACAACGTGGTGAACGGCGTCGGCGGCGCGGCGAACACGGCCACGCAGCAGCGGTACGTCGTCAACTACCCGTGACGACCGACTGATCGGATCGGCTCGTCCGACCGCCCCGCCGGGACCTCGATCCCGGCGGGGCGGTTCCGCATCACTCCGGGGCAACGCAGAACGGGTGGCCCTCGGGGTCGAGGAGGACGGTCCACTTGTCCCCACCGGGCTGGAAGTCCGGCTTGCGCGCGCCGAGTCCGAGCAGGGTGGCGACGGTCGCGGCGACGTCCGGCACGGCGAAGTCGAGGTGGGCGTGCTTGCGGTCGTCCGGCCAGGTCGGGCCCTGGTAGTCGGCGACGCGCTGGAACGCGAGCTGCACCGTGCCGCCGTCGTCCGCGCCGAGGAAGACGTAGTCGTCATCGGTGTAGGTGGGCTTCCAGCCGGTCGCGGCGGCGTAGAACCCGGCGAGCCCGGCCGGGTCGGCGCTGTCGAGGATGATCGTGGCGAGGCGCATGGTCTTTCCCTTCTCGGTTGTGCCCGCGCAGCCTCTCCGATCGGCACCGGGCCGGTATTGAACATTTTTGTCGTACCGCCGGCGTATCTTGCCGACGTGCTCACCCCGGTATCGCTCGTCGCGTCGGCCGACTTCGCGGTCGAGGCCGTGACCTGCACGGATTCGCACGCCCGGTGGTCGGAGGCCGAGGTCGGGCGCGGGCACTGCATCGTGCTCGTGCGGCGGGGCCGGTTCCGGCTGCGGGCGCGGGACGGTGTGTTCGAGGCGGAACCGGGCACGGCGTACCTCCAGGCCCCGGGCGAGCCGGTGGAGTTCGCGCACCCGGCCGGTGGGGACGTGTGCACGGCGGTGAGGGTGCGGCCGGCGTTGTGGCGGTCGGTGGTGGGCGAGGACCGGCCGGCGCGGACGGCCTTCTACGTGGACGCGGCCGTGGACCTGGCCCACCGCCGCCTGGTGACCACCCGCCCCGGGTCGAGGCGTGCCGGCCCTGACCCGACATCCCGCCACGACCCCGCGTCCCACCACGACCCCGCGTCCCACCACGACCCCGCGTCCCACCACGACCCCGCGTCCCACCACGACCCCGCGTCCCACCACGACGCCGCGTCCCACCGCGCCGCCGAACCGGTCCGCGACGTGGCGTTCGGCGTGGCCGAGGACCTGGTCCGCCTGATCGCCGCAACCGCCCGACGAGCGGCGCACCGGCCGCTCCCCGGCGCGCAGGACCGTTCCGCCGTGGCCGCCGCACGCGCGGCGGTGCTGGCGGACGCCCCCGAGTCCACCGGCCTGGTGCCGCTGGCGCAGTCCCTCGGCGTGTCGCCCTACCGCCTGAGCCGCGCGTTCAGCCGCGAGGTCGGCGTCTCCCTCACCCGGTTCCGCAACCAGGTCCGGGTGGGCCGCGCGGTGGAGCGGCTGGAGGCCGGGGAGGACGACCTGGCCGGGCTCGCGGCCGACCTCGGGTTCGCCGACCAGGCCCACCTGACCCGCACGGTCCGCCAGCACCTCGGCCACACGCCCACCGCGCTGCGCCGACTGCTCACCCCGACCCGCGGGCGCTAACTCCCCGACAACGGCACGGAGTTCGTCGGCAGGCGCACCACGCGCAAGAACGCCGGCAGCAGCCACGGCCGCCGCCCGCCGACGCGCAGCTTGCCCGTCACCGCGGCCCGAGCCCGGCTGACCCGGCCGAACAGGACCAGGTTCAGCACGGCGGGGTCGAACGTCAGGCGCACGTCGACCGGCCCGCCGGGCTCCTCGACCGACACCCGGCCCTGGTGCAGCACGATCGTCACCGGAGTGGTGTGGCGCGAGCGGAACGCCACCGCGATCCGGCGGTCGTCGGGCGGCGCCCCGCCGAGCACGCCGCCGACCTCGTTGCGGAACATGCCGACGAGGAACAGCTCGAAGAACAGCGCGGCCTCGCGCGGCGGGATGGTCCACGGCGCGCCGACACCGCGGGCGATGTCCCAGCCGTGGACCAGCAGCTCGTTGACCAGGTGGGCGAACACCCCGGCGATCGGCACCTTCGACGCGCCCAGCCACGGCACGGTCCGCTCGGGATCGGCCTGCGCGGTCATCTCCACGATCGACGCCACCATCGACCGCAGCATCGCGGCCAGCGCCACGGGATCGCGCTCGGTGAAGCGCCGCAGCGCCAGGTCGTTCAGGTCGGCGACGGTGTCGACCGTGACGGTCGGGATGCGCTCGGCGAGGGCGGGGTCGGCCACCTCGGCGCGGTCCGGGGCCAACAACGTGGTGTAGATCGAGGCGATGGCCACGACGTGCGCCGCCGTGTCGGCCACCGTCCAGTCCGCGGTGGCGAGCGCGCTCGGATCCGAGCCGGCGACGAGGTCCGCGAACCGCCCGGTCACGGCGGGCAGCACGTCCCGCACCACCGCCCACTGCCCGGCAACGTCGCTCACGGCACCCCCCAAGTCCCGACGCCCGGACGATAGCAGTGCCGCGCGGGCCGTGGGTTCTCCTCCGCTGCGATGGCTGCGGGACAACCTGCCTGCGGGACAGCCTGCCTGCGGGACGGCCGGCGGCAGAACGGTCGCCCGGGGCGGTGACCTGTCGTCCCGTTGGGGTGAAGGACTCGGTCGTCACACGATCGGCACAGGGCCATGGGGTAGAACAGGGTGGCATGACGGAGCAGACGAATCCGAAGCCACGACAGGGAAAGGCGTACTCGTTCTGGCTGCACCTGAAGGCCGAGGAGCTGAAGCTGTCGGACGAGAAGCTCCTGGAGGAGGCCGCCCGCCACCGGTACGTCGTGCTGAACGCCAAGGACGACAGGTCGGCCAAGCTCATCAGGGACAACAACAAGGACGTCAAGCTCCTCGTCTACAAGGACATCTCCTCCACCCGCAAGCTCACCAAGGCCAAGCCGGACCCTCCGCGCCTGCCGGCCGGCGTCGGCTACTGGTACGCCCACGACGAGCACCCCGAGTGGTTCCTGCTGGACCAGCAGGGCAAGCGGCTGGAGTACGACAGCTACCGGGACCACTGGCAGATGGACGTGGGCGACCCGGCCTACCTCGACTGCTGGGTCGAGAACGTCGTCAAGGAGACGAAGAGCCTCCCGTTCCACGGCGTCTACCTCGACAACGCGCTGGTCGCCGCCGAGGACTACCACCCCGGCCGCAAGCCGAAGAAGTACCCGACGGACCAGAAGGTGCACGACGTCTACGCGTACGCCTTGGACCACGTCTGCACCCGCCTGAAGAAGGAGAAGCTCCTGACCGCGGCGAACATGTCCAACGCCCGGGAGCACGACGGCGTGTGGGCGCGGTACATGAAGAGCCTCGACATCGGCATGGACGAGTGGTGGATCGCCTTCAGCGGGACCAATCTGCTCGAGGAGTACCGCGAGGGCTGGCGGCGGCAGGTGGAGGAGATCGCGCACGACGAGCGGAACGGGAAGACCACCTGGGTGCAGCCGCACTTCACGCCGAAGGACACGCGGGCGCTGTGGTACGCGATGGCGAGCTACTTCATGGCGGCCGACGGCCGATCCATGATCACCCCGATCGGCCGGACCGACGCCCACCAGGAACTCCCGCACAGGTGGGAGGTGTACGGGTGGGACCTCGGCAAGGCCGACGAGCAGTACCGCGAGGTGCCGGGCAGCAAGAACGTGTTCCGCCGGCACTTCGCCCGGGGCCTCGTGCTGGTCAACGCGAACAAGCAAGGCCCTGACGCGTCGGTGCCGATCAAGGGCGACTACCTCCGCATGGACGGCAAGACCGTGTCCGGCACCGTGAAGCTCGCCCCCACCACGGGCCTCGTCCTGCGCCGGAAGAGCCCTTCGGCGGGCGCGCGGTAGGCCCAATCCCACACCGTCTCCACGGGTCCGCGCGGGAACCGCCGCATCCACCACGACGCGCCCACCACCAGCAGGGCCGAGACCACCAGCCACACGCCGGCGGTGAACCACGGCCCGAGATGCCCCCACCGCGCGGCCAGGCCCAGGCCCCACCGGTAGCAGAGCGCGGACGCGATCACGTTCTGCGCGACGTAGCAGCTCAACGCCGACCGGCCGACGGCCGTGACGCCCCGGCGCACCGGCCCCGCCTCGGCGCGCATCCGGTGGACCAGCGCGGTGATCCCACCCAGCAGCCCGAACGCGACCAGCGGCGCGCACACGTACCGGTCGACGGCGAACCACGACGCGCCGGCGAGCGTGGTGGCGACGTTCAGCGGCACGCCGACCCCGAGGCCCCACACCACCAGCCGTCGCCGGATCCTGCCGCCCCGCGCCGAGTCCTCCAACGCGCCCGCCCCGAACAGCCGCGCGCCGGCCAGGAACAGCAGGGCGCTCAGCGGCAGCACCAGGAACCCCTCCGAGCGGAACAGCCCGAAGTGCTCGACCCGGGCCCGGACGCCGTCCCACCAGCTCTCCGTGGTCAGCACGAACCCCGGATCGCCGACCGTCGTGCCGCCGGTCAGCAGGGCCGCCGTGATCACGCCGACCAGCGCCAGGTTCAGCGCGCCGGCCGCGACCATCCACCCCGCCTGGACGCGCGGCCCGCGCCCCACCAGGTAGGCGACCAGCACGGACACCACCGCGTAGAACATCAGCACGTCGAACTCGAAGACCAGCACGTAGTGCAGCAGGCCCTCGAACAGCAGCAGCGCCGAACGCCAGAGGTACCACCCGGGCCAGCGCCGCCCCCGCCGTCCGGCGGAGCGGTGCTGGATCGCCAGGCCGATGCCGAACATGATCGACAGCAGCCCGAGGAACTTGCCGTTGGTGATCATCTGGAGCAGCGCCGTGACGGTGTCCCCCGCGCCCGAGCCGAAGCCGGCCAGGAAACCCATCACCCCCTGCGGGTGCGTGAAAGCCCACACGTTGGTCCCGAACGTGCCCAGGATCGCCACCCCGCGCAGCACGTCCAGCGCCGCGATTCGTCCACCCATGACCCGCCTCCCCGAACTGGTCGTGCGATCGAACGTAGGACGGGCGGCGGTCGGCGATCGTCGGCCGAAGGTGCCCGGACGTGTCCCTCCTTCGGACGACGGCGGCGGCCGAACGGATGACACGGCGACAGCACAAGGTGAGCAGGAAAGGTCACAACTCCATACCGTGCGGATTTGGCCACGCGAACGTAACCTCGCGCGTCCGGCACGCAACACGCGGTTCATAGCTTCTCGGTTCCACCTGCTCGAAAGGAGCCGCCGGTGCGTTCCAGAACCCTCAGCCGCGGTCTGCTCGCCCTCCTGCTGCCCGCCCTGCTCGCGACGGCCTGCGTCGACGAGCCCGGTGGTGCCGCGGGTGCTTCCGGTGACGAGATCAAAGTCGGCATCCTGCACTCGTTGAGCGGCACGATGGCCATCAGCGAGGTGACCGTGCGCGACGCGGAGCTGCTGGCCGTCGAGGAGATCAACGCCAAGGGCGGCGTGCTGGGCAAGAAGATCGTGCCGGTCACCGAGGACGGCGCGTCCGACTGGCCCACGTTCGCGGAGAAGGCGCAGAAGCTGATCTCGCAGGACAAGGTGGCGACGGTGTTCGGCGGTTGGACCTCGGCCAGCCGCAAGGCGATGCTGCCGGTGTTCGAGCGCAACAAGGCGCTGCTCTGGTACCCGGTGCAGTACGAGGGCCTGGAGAGCTCGCCGTACATCTTCTACACCGGCGCGACGACGAACCAGCAGATCGTGCCCGCGCTGGACTACCTGGCCGCGCAGGGCAAGAAGAAGCTGTTCCTGGTGGGCAGCGACTACGTGTTCCCGCGCACCGCCAACAAGATCATCAAGGCGTACGCGGCCGCGAAGGGCATCGAGGTCCTGGGCGAGGAGTACACGCCGCTGGGCCACACCGAGTACAGCACGCTGGTCAACAAGATCGCCGACGCGAAGCCGGACGCGGTGTTCAACACCCTCAACGGCGACAGCAACGTGGCGTTCTTCAAGCAGTTGCGCGGGTCCGGCATCACGCCGCAGACCACGCCGGTGGTGTCGGTGAGCGTCGCCGAGGAGGAGGTCAAGGGCATCGGGCCGGAGAACGTCGCCGGGCACCTGGTGGCGTGGAACTACTACCAGACCACCACCACGCCCGCGAACGACGCGTTCGTCAAGGCCTTCAAGGCGAAGTACGGCGCGGACAAGGTGACGTCCGACCCGATGGAGGCCGGCTACAACGCCGTGCACCTGTGGGCGGAGGCGGTGAAGAAGGCGGGCACGACGGAGGTCGAGGCGGTGAAGAAGGCCGCGGGCGGCATCACGATCGACGCGCCAGAGGGCACCACCACCATCGACGGCGACAACCAGCACGTCGCCAAGACCGCGCGGATCGGCCTGGTGCAGGCGGACGGCCAGATCAAGGAGGTGTGGTCGTCCCCGGGCCCGATCAAGCCGGACCCGTACCTGAAGAGCTACGACTGGGCGGGTGGTCTCAGCTGATGGGCGCGCTGGCCAACCAGCTCCCCATCGGGCTCAGCATCGCCGCCGTGCTGCTGCTCATCGCGCTCGGCCTGACGTTCACGTTCGGCCAGATGGGCGTCATCAACATGGCGCACGGCGAGTTCATCATGGCGGGCGCGTACACGGCGTACCTGTTGCAGGGATTCACGAGCCAGTCGTTCCTCATCGCGCTGCCGGTCGCGTTCGCCGTGGCCGGTTTGATGGGGCTGCTGCTGGAGTGGTCGTTGATCCGCCGGTTCTACGGGCGACCGCTGGACACGCTGTTGCTGACCTGGGGCGTGAGCCTGGTGCTGCAACAGCTGGCCCGTGACATCTTCGGCGCGCCGAACGTCCAGGTGACCGCGCCGGGCTGGCTGGTCGGCGGCGTCGACGTGCTCGGCGTGCGCCTGCCCTACAACCGGGTGTTCATCATCGTGCTGGCCGTGCTGTGCGTGGTCGGGGTGTGGCTCTACCTGACCAAGCTGCCCGCCGGCCGCCGGATGCGCGCCGTGGTGCAGGACCGGGAGCTGGCCGCGTACAGCGGCATCGCCACCGGGCGGGTCGACCGGTTCACGTTCCTGCTCGGCTCGGGGCTGGCCGGGGTGGCGGGCGTCGCGCTGACGCTCGTCGGCCCGGTCGGCCCGGGCCTGGGCACCTTCTACATCGTGGACGCGTTCCTGGTCGTGGTCGCGGGCGGGCTCGGCCAGTTGCGCGGCGCGGTGATCGCGGCGGTCGCGCTCGGGTTCCTCAACAGCTACCTCGAGTTCTGGACGGACGCGAGCCTGGCGAAGGTGCTGGTGTTCGTGGCGATCATCGCGTTCCTCCAGGTCCGGCCGCAGGGCATGTTCGTGCTGAAGGGGAGGGCGTTGGTATGACGTTGGGTCGCGTCTCCCTGGTGGTGTGCGTGGTGCTGCTGGCGTTGGCTCCGCTGGCGCTCTCGCCGTTCCGCCTCGGCCTGCTGGCGAAGTACCTGTGCTTCGCGATCGTCGCCGTCGGCATCGCGCTGGCCTGGGGCCGGGGCGGGATGCTGACGCTCGGCCAGGGCGTGTTCTTCGGCCTGGGCGGCTACGCGATGGCGATGTACCTGAAGCTGGAGGAGGCCGGGTCGGCCGGGTTGCCGGACTTCATGGTGTGGAGCGGGGTCGAGGAGCTGCCCGCGCTGTGGAAGCCGTTCGGCAACCCGGTGTTCGCGCTGGCGGCGGTGGTGCTGGTGCCGGGCCTGGTCGCGTTCCTGCTGGGGCTGCTGGTGTTCCGGCAACGGGTGCGCGGCGCGTACTTCGCGATCCTGTCCCAGGCGCTGGCGGCGGCGTTCGTGATCCTACTGGTCGGGCAGCAGGGGCTGACCGGCGGCACGAACGGGATGACGAACTTCAGCCGGTTCTTCGGGCTGGACCTCACCGACCCGAACGGGCAGCGCGCCGTGTACGCGATCGCGGCGCTGGTGCTGGGCGTGACGTTCCTGGTGGCGAAGCTGCTGGTGCGCAGCCGGTTCGGGCGGCTGCTGGTGGCCGTGCGCGACGGCGAGGACCGGGTGCGGTTCCTCGGCTACGACCCGGCCGTGGTCAAGACGATCACGTTCACCATCTCGGCGGTGATGGCGGGGTTGGCGGGCGCGTTGTTCGTGCCCGTCGTCGGGATCATCTCCCCCGCGATGCTCGGCATCGTGCCGTCGTTGGAGCTGCTGGTCGGGGTGGCGGTCGGCGGGCGGTTCGTGCTGGCCGGCGCCATCGCGGGCGCGATCGCGGTGAACTACGCCAAGACGCTGTTCAGCGAGGACTTCGCCGAGGGCTGGCTGTACCTCCAAGGCGGGTTGTTCGTGCTGGTGCTCGTGTTCGCACCGAAGGGCCTGGCGGGCGTGGTCGAGTCGGCGCGCGCCCGGTGGTCCCGCAAGCCGGTGGAGGTGACGGCGTGACGGCTCTGCTGGAGGTGCGCGGGCTGCGCGTGGTGTTCGACGGCTTCGCCGCGATCGACGGGCTGGACCTCACCGTCGAGGAGGGCGAGCTCCGGTTCCTGATCGGGCCCAACGGCGCGGGCAAGACGACGTTGATCGACGTGGTGACCGGGTTGACCAAGCCGGCGGCGGGCAGCGTGCGGTTCGGCGGCCAGGAGCTGGTCGGCAGGAGGGAGCACCGGATCGTGCGGATGGGCGTCGGCCGCACGTTCCAGACCGCCGCGGTGTTCGAGGAGCTGACCGTGGTGGAGAACCTGGACCTCGCGGACACGTTCCGGCTGCCGCTGAGGTCGTTGCTGCGACGGCGTCGCGGCGTGTCGGACGCGGTGGCGTCGGCGTTGGAGGCGGCGGACCTGACGGCGTTGGCCGACAAGCCCGCCGGGGTGCTCTCGCACGGTCAGCGGCAGTGGCTGGAGATCGGGATGCTGCTGGTGCAGCGGCCGAAGCTGCTGCTGCTGGACGAGCCGGTGGCGGGCATGAGCCGGTCGGAGCGCGAGCGGACCGGTGAGCTGCTGCACCGGATCGCCGCCACGCACACGGTGGTCGTGGTGGAGCACGACATGGAGTTCCTGCGCAAGTACGCGCGCAAGGTGACCGTGCTGCACCAGGGCCACGTGCTGCGGGAGGGGTCGGTCGCCGAGGTGCAGGAGGACCCGCAGGTGCGCGAGGTGTACCTGGGGCGGGCCAAGGGGAAGGCGGTGACGTGATGCTGTCGGTGTCCGGGGTGGACGCGGCCTACGGGCGGGCGCGGGTGCTGTTCGGCGTGGGGCTGGAGGTGCCCGCCGGGTCGCTGGTGTGCGTGATGGGGCGCAACGGCGTGGGCAAGACGACGTTGCTCAAGACCGTGATGGGCACGCTCACGCCCACGGCCGGCCGCATCACGTTCGACGGGCAGGACATCACGCGGGCGCCGACGCACCAGCGGGTGCGCGCGGGCATGGCGTACGTGCCGCAGGGTCACGTCTCGTTCCCGCTGCTGACGGTGTGGGAGAACCTCCAGGTGACGCTGGAGGCGACGGCGCACCGCGACGCGGGGGCGGTGGACGAGGCGCTGGACGTGTTCCCGGCGTTGCGGCAGTTCCTCAAGCGGGCCGCCGGGCTGCTGTCCGGTGGGCAGCGGCAGCAGTTGGCGATCGCGCGGGCGCTGATCACCCGGCCCCGGCTGCTCGTGCTGGACGAGCCGACGGAGGGCATCCAGCCGTCGGTGATCGACGAGATCGAGGCCGCGATCGAGCGGCTGCACCGGGAGGCCGGGCTGACCGTGCTGCTGGTGGAGCAGTACCTGGACTTCGCGCTGCGGCTGGCGGACAGCTTCGTCGTGATGGACGCGGGCGAGGTCGTGCACGCGGGGGCGACGGCGGAGCTGCACGACGAGGAGGTGCGGCGGATGCTGGCCGTGTGAGCGTGCCGGCCGTCCGGGCTATCGGCGCCTGCTCGCGGCCTGGCGGGCGAGCGCGCCGGCGCCCACGATCAGGATGATCGCGACCAGGCCCCAGCGCCGCTGGTCGCGGACGGAGTTGTTGGTCGGCGACAGGGTCACCACCTGGCGCTCCGGCACGTGCAGGTCCGCCGGCGGCGGTGGCGGCGGCACCGGGGGCGGGACGTTCGGCGGCGGCGGCAGCTCCGGGGGGAGCTCCAGCGGCGGCTCCGGCGGCGGGACGTTCGGCGGTGCCGGCAGCGCGGGAGCCGGACCGATCGTGGTGGTGGGAACGGTCGTCGTCGTCCGGGCGACGGTGGTGGTGGTCGTGGGTGGCGTGGTGGTGGTCGTGGTCGGGGGGACGGGGGTCGTCGTCGTAGGCGGGACGGTCGTCGTGGTGGTGGTCGTGGTCGTCGTGGTGGTGGTCGTGGGTGGTGTGGTCGTGGTGGTGGTCGGCGTGGTCGTGGGCGGGGGGACCGACAGGCAGCCCGACGAGTCGATGGTGTGCAGGACCTGCCTGGACGAGATCTCCGTGACCACGCCCGAGCCGTCCAGCGCCACCCGGTACAGCGTGCTGTGGCCTTCGTGGCTGTTGTTCGTGGCGTAGAGCGCGCCGTCCGGCGCGAGCGTCACCGCGCCGTAGGAGCTGCCGCCGGGCAGCAGGCCCGCACCCGGCACCGGCGTCGTCTTGCCGGTGTCCGGGTCGATGGCGACCACCGCGGCGTGGCCGTGCTCGTGCGCCGCGACGCCGTAGAGCAGGCCGTCGTCCGGGTTGAGGTCGAAGTCGTCGACCATCACCCCCTCCCACGGCCACAGCCACGCGTCGTGCACGACGTGCCCGAACGACGGGCTGTCCGGGTCGATGTCGACCGAGCGCAGCCACGGCCCGGCCCGCACGACGAGCCGGTCGCCCACCACCGCGCCCGCCGTCGCGTTCCGCAGCAGGGGCGAGGGCGGGGTCGGCTCGCCGACCACCCGCCCGGTCCGGTCGAGGGCGACGATCCGGCCGCGGTCGTCCACGCCGTAGACGAGGTCCTGCTCGGCCGAGAAGCCGATGGCGTTCAGCCGCACGTCGAGTGCGGTGAGGGAAGTCGTCTCGCCGGACGGCAGCCGCACCTGGAAGGCGGTCGACGGGCCATGGGCCCCCGCCTCGACCTCGATGACGGTGCACACGACCTGCGCGAACGCTTCGATCATCCGAATCGCTCCACGGCGGCCTCGAACGCCTCGGGGCTCACCCCGGCGCCACCGCCGAACGGGTTCTGCAGCTGGTAGGTCGCGTACAGCAGCAGCGTGATGGTGGCGGCCAGGGTGGCCACGATGAGCACGTGCGTGCGGATGCGCGGCCCGCCGAACAGCAGCGGCAGGCAGACGGCCAGCACGCTGCCCGCGATGAGCACGAACCACACCACCGAGCTGACCCCGCCGCCCGCCGCCTCCAGCCGCTCCTGCCGGGCCTGGTACACCTGCCACAGCTGGTTGGCGGCCTCGGTCTTGCGGTCGACCTGCCACTCGTCGGTCGCCTGCGTCTCGGCCACGACCCGGCGCAGCTCGTCGAGCTGCGACCAGCCGGTCGTCTGGAAGTCGGTGCCCGCCCGCATGCCCGGCCACTCGTCGTCGATGACCGTGACGGCGTACTTCTTGGCCAGCTCGCGCACCTCGCCGCCGGTCTGCTCGGACAGCGCGTCGCTCGCCCAGGTGGCCGCCACCAGCCCGTCCGCCTCGCGGTACGCGGCGTCACTCGCCTGGTTGACGGCGTCGAAGAGGGCGATGAGCACGAACGCCACCAGGACCGCGTGCAGGCCGCCCACGATCGTGAACACCTGCCCCGCGGCCTCGTTGTTGGCCGAGCGGCCCTCCAGCTCGCCGTACTTGCGGATCAGGTAGGCCATGACGGCGGCCACGACCGCCGCGCCGGCGACCCACAGCAGACCTGTGAGGTAAATGCTCATCGACACCCTTTCGTCACTCGGGATGAATTCCACAGATCCGCCGATTTCACTCCCCCGAAAGCTAGTGATTGACCCGATCCGGGGAGAAGATCGTTCATCCGAGTGCCAGCAAAAGGTAAACCGTCAGGTGACACGATCACCCCACACCACCGTGAAGCCGGGCAGGAAGCCGCTGGAATGCGGAAGAAATCAGCCCATCGAGCTAATCACCTAGCCCGATCGAGCTATTAATGACATGACGGACGGTTGCCGCTCCGGAAATGTCCGTTCAGCCGGCGAACAACAGGGCCAGGCCGCCCGAGGTGTAGCCGACCATCAGCACGAGCAACGGCGCCTGGCCGGTCAGGTGCCTGCTCGGCGGGAGCAGCCGCAACGTCCGGTCGTGCGCGGCCACCACGGCCAGCAGGTGCCCGGTGAGCACCGCGCCGAGCTGCACCGACGCCACCAGGACGGGTGATGCGAGCGTGTCGTCGGGCGTGAAGCCGGTGACGCCGAACAGCAGTGCGACGGCCCGCTGGCCCTCCACGGCGAGCAGCGAGAAGTAGTGCGCCACGACGTACCCGGCGACGATCGGCACCATCGAGTGGGCGAGCTGCCCGCCGAGCGACCGGCACGCCGCCAGGTAGCTGCCCGCCACCAGCGCCACGGCCGCCACCAGGCCGGCGGTGTCCGGCACGGACAGGCGCTCCCAGGCCGGGCTGGAGCCGATGCCGTCGAACGCGGTCGAGCCGAGCAGCACCGCCACCACGGCGACCAGGCCGGGCCGCACGGGCGTGGCGACGAGCGCGCGGAACGGGTTGCCGCGCAGCGGGGACAGCCGGCCCAGCAGGGTCGAGAACACCTCGAACCCGTCGGCCCGCTCGAACCACGTGCCGCCGAACACCACCCCGCCGGCCACGTTCACCACCGCGTGCACCACCAGGAACCACGGCAGCGCGTCCGGCGAGACCAGTTCCACCCACGTGAACGCGAGCAGGCCCAGCGCGGCCGGCCAGTGCCCCAGCCGTTCCGGGTACGCGCGGCCGAGCGTGACGCGGGTGGCCAGGCGCAGCGGGTTGAGCACCCGCCACACCGGGCCCAGCAGCATCGACAGCACCGCCACGCCGACCCACACCAGCACGAACACCAGGTGCGGCCACGCCTGCGCGGGCACCAGCAGCAGGCCGGCCGCGACCAGCAGCCGCACCGGCCACCAGTCGCGGTCGGGTCCCGGTTCGGCGGCGGTGAACCGGGGTTTCGTCCACAGCAGGCCCAGCGCCAGGAACGACGCCAGCAGCGCGACCGCCGCCCCCTGCAGCACGAGGTCCAGCGGCAGCGGCAGGTCGTGCCGCGCGCCCACCCCGTGGGCGAGGACCGTCACCGCACCACCAGTTGCACGAGCAGCGTGTCCGGGTGCGCCTCCACGTCGAACGTGCCGGTCCGGTCGGCGGTGAACGCCAGGACGGCCGGCTTGCCGCTCTCCGCCTCGCCCATCACGTCGAACCCGTGCACGTGCACCTCCACCGGGGACTCGCTGGTGACGGTCAGCTCGACGGCCTGCCCGCGCACCA
This sequence comes from Actinosynnema sp. NPDC051121, assembly GCA_040689555.1. Classification (GTDB taxonomy): domain Bacteria; phylum Actinomycetota; class Actinomycetes; order Mycobacteriales; family Pseudonocardiaceae; genus Actinosynnema. The sequence goes on from JBFBCZ010000043.1 coordinate 48,317, forward strand.
CCTCCACCCGCTGCGGTGACGGCTCGTCGACCGACAGCCGGAGCACGAGCGGCTCACCGGGAGGCGCGGTGGCGGGCCCGGCGTCGGGAGCGGACGAGCAGCCCGCGAGCACGAGCAGCGCGAGCAGCAGGGCGTGAACCGTCTTCATGCGGTGGGACCAGTCCTTCTCAGGTAGTCGAATCCGCCCGCGGCCAGGCCGAGGCCACCGCCGAGCGTGAGTGCCACGAGCAGCCGGTCCAGGTCGGCCGGGCCGGCGAACGGCAGCCGGGAGAAGCGGAAGCTGTCGAAGTCGGGGATCCCCGCGACCACCAGCATCGCCCCGACGACGGCCGCCACGAACGCGGTCGCGGGCTTGCGCCGGGCGGCGGCCACCACGGCGACCACCGTCAGCGGCCACGCCACCAGGCCCACGCCGCTCGCGCCGAGCAGCAGCGGCACGAACGGCTCGCCCGTCACGGCGAGGGTCGAGCCGACCGCGTGCCACACGTGCCCCGCCGTCACCACCACCACGCCGGCCGCGAGCAGCGCCCGTCGACGGCCCAGGAGGAAGCCGCCGGCGGCGAGCGCGAGCGTGATCAGCAGCCACCACAGGGGGTTCGGGCCCGGTGTCACGTCCACCCGGCCTTTGATCACCGACGCGCCGAGCGGGACCTCCCACCGCGGCGCGGTGGTGCGCTCGTCGCGGAAGCGGTACGTCTCGCCCGGCCCGATCACGTGGTCGGCGACCGCGATCGGGGTGGCGCCACCGTTGCGGACCTCCACCTGCGTCCCGTGGTTGACCATCGCCGCGGTGACGCCGGGCAGCGGCGGTTCGATCCCGGTGACCAGGCTCAGGTGGTCCTGCGGCGTGAGGCCGCCCGCGTGCGCCTGGGCCGGGACGGCGGTGGCGACCAGCAGCACGAGCGCCGACAGCAGCGCCCTCACCGGCGGGCGGTCGGCACGAGCACCACCGCCACGAGCAGCGCCTGCAACGCGGCCATGACCGGTGCGCCGGTCCACATCTCGGTGACGCCGGGCACCTCGCCCTGCTCGATGACGGCCGCCGCGAAATACACCGCCCACGTGGTGAACGACGCCGCCACGGCGAAGATCCGGTACTGCGCGACCCGGTCCTCCGACGGGCGCAGCTTCAGCAGCAGCACGTCGATCACCACGCCGGACAGGACGAACCCGAACGCGATGCCGAGGTTGTCGTAGTCGGCGACGGCGGTGCTGAGCAGCATCACCACGAACGCCAGCAGCGTCGCCGCGCCGAACGGGGGCCGGAACCGGCGCACGACCAGCAGCAGCGGCATGATCATGATCAGGTTGGTGAACATGATCGAGGCGGCGAGGTCCCCCGCCCGGCCGATGCCGTTCGCGCCCTTCTCGAAGGTGAACGCCTTGATCACCTGGCCGCTGGTGAACACGGTCGCGTCGGCGTAGCCCGCGAACAGCAGCACCAGCGAGGTGGTGAACCCCAGCGCCAGGCCGGCCGGCAGGTACCGGCGGAACGACGGGCTCACCACGTCGCGGTCGCCCCACAGCGTGCGCAGCGGCGTCGTGAGGATCACGATCATGGACGTGATCAGCAGGAGGTGGGTCGGGCTGAACAGGATGTCGATGCCCCGCTCGATGCCGATGAACGTGTGCCACAGGTAGTCGCCGAAGCCGGCCGCGGCGAACACGGGCAGCGCGAGCACCGCCGGGCCGTAGCCGACCGGCACCGCGTCCAGCCCGCGCCGCCCCTGCTGGTAGTTGCGCCACAGCACCCACAGGATCCACGCGCCGGTCGCGGCGAAACCGGAGTAGAACACCGCGTGCCACGGTGTGAAGAACGACTCGAGCTCGGGCACGTTGGAGTGCGCCCACGCGTCGAGGAACAGGCCGATCGAGAACCAGGTCCCGAGCAGCACGGTGATCAGGTCCGTGCGGTAGTCGGCCCGGGGCCGCCCGCTCGGCGTCGTCGCCGGTCCGTCAACTCCTACGTCGTGCCCCAGTGTCATGGGGTCGAGCGTGCCCGCGCGGACGGGTGCGCCGGAATCGTGCCACCACCACCGCGTGGTGCGGTTAACCGCACCTCTCAGGCGTTGAGGTAGCGCAGGACGGCGAGCACGCGGCGGTGGTCGTGCGGGCTCGCGGTCAGCTCCAGCTTGGTGAAGATGCTGGTGCAGTGCTTCTCCACGGTCCGCTCGGCGATGAACAGCCGCTGCGCGATGGCCTGGTTGGTGCGCCCTTCCGCCATCAGCGCGAGCACGGCGCGTTCCCGCTCGGTCAGCCGGTCGTCGCTGTCGTCGCGCCGCCGCACCAGCAGCCGGCTCACCACGTCCGGGTCGAACGCGGAGCCGCCCGCGCCGACGCGCCGGATCGCGGCGGTGAACTCGGCCAGGTCCGACACCCGGTCCTTGAGCAGGTAGCCGACGCCGTCCGCGCCCGCGTCCAGCAGTTCCGCCGCGTAGCTCACCCGGACGTACTGCGACAGCACCAGGACGCCCGTCGCCGGGTACTGCCGGCGCAGCACCACCGCCGCCCGCAGCCCCTCGTCGGTGTGCGTCGGCGGCATCCGGATGTCCACGATGGCCACGTCGGGCCGGTGCTCGTCCACCGACGCCATCAGCGACGGCGCGTCCTCGACCGCCGCCACCACCTCGAACCCGGCCTCGGCAAGGAGCCGCGCCAGCCCTTCGCGCAGCAGCGTCGAGTCCTCCGCGATCACTACCCGCACGGCAGCACCACCCGCAGGCTCGTGCCCTTCTCGGCCGCGCTGTCCACCCGCATCGTCCCCCCGTTCGCCTCGACCCGTTCGCTCAGGCCGCGCAGCCCCGAGCCCCGCACCGGGTCCGCTCCCCCGCGCCCGTCGTCGGCGACCTCCACGACCAGCCGCCCGTCCCGGCCGCTGATCACGACCCTGGTGCTGGACGCCTCGGCGTGCTTGGTGACGTTCGCCAGCGCCTCGGCCACAACGTAGTACGCCGTCGTCTCCACCAGCGGCGGCACCGCGTCGGGCAGGTCCAGCGTGAGGTCGACCCGCGGCTCGGCCAGCGCGGTCAGCTCGCGCACCGCGCCGTGCAGGCCGCGTTCGGCCAGGACCGGCGGGTGGATGCCGTGGCACACCGCGCGCACGTCGTCGATGGTCGCCAGCACCGCCTGCTTGGCCTCGCCGGCGAGCGCCCGCGCGCGATCCGGCGGCACGGTCTCGGCCAGCCCGAGCGTCATCGCCGCCGACAGCAACCGCTGCTGGACGCCGTCGTGCAGGTCGCGTTCGAGCCGACGCCGCTCGTCCTCGGCCGCGCGCAGCACCTTGGCGCGCGACTCGGCGAGCTGCCTGACCCTGGCCCGCAGCTCGGCGGTGAGCCGTTCGTTCTCCAGCGCCAGCCCCACGGCGGCGCAGGCGGCGTCCACGAGTTCCAGGTCCAGCACGGGGTCGTGCAGCAGCACGGCGACCGGCGTGCCGCCCCGGTCGACCCTGGTGTGCACGGAGTCCAGCGCGACCGGCCGCCCGTCCACGTCCACGTACCGCTCCTGCTCGGCCACCCAGTACGCCACCCGCAGGCCCGGGTCGTGCAGCGTGGCGGCCAGCGCCTCCTGCACCCCGTCGCGCCTGCTGTCGCCGCTGAGCCGCACCACCAGGTCGGCCACCTCGCCGCGGTCCATCCGGCGGCGCAGCAACCCGGCCAGGTACGCGAGCGGGATGCCGCTCAACGCCAGCATCAGCACCACGAGCGGCGGTTCGAGGCCCGCGCGTTCCGCCGGTTCCCACGCCACGAACGCGCTGGTCGCCACCGCCGCCGCGCCGAGCATCGCGGTGAGGGTCCGCCGCTGCGCCATGCTGCTGGCCCGCCAGCGGTGCAGTTGCAGGCCCAGCAGGGAGATCCCGATGACCGCGGTCGCCGCCGTCTCGGCGTCCATGACCGCCACCGCCCACGGCTGGTCCTCGAACCTCGACGCCACGCACAGCGCCAGGCTCTCGGCGTACGCGGCGGCCACGGCCAGCCGCCGCGGTGTCGTGCGCAGCCTGCCGGTCGGGAACGCCAGCAGCGCGTGGGCGAGCACGGAAGGCCAGAGCTTGTAGGCCATCGTCAGCAGGAAGACCCGCTCGTCCATGACGTAGTCGAGCAGCCGTCCGACGCCGACCAGGATGAACAGCAGCCCGATCCGGTTGCGCGGCTGGACGCGGCGGCCGACCACGCCCGCGATCACGTAGACGGCGCTCACCGCGAACATCGCGGACGGCAGCAGCATGGGCCCAAGGTAGCCGTTCGGGGACCGCCTCCGGCTCAGTTCCGGCGCAGGCCCCCGAGCGCCACGCGTGCCAGCACGTCCGGGCGCAGGATCGACGACGGCGGCTGGAGCAGCCCGATCGTGCGGATGAACGCGGTGGCGGCCACCGGGTCGCGGGTGGCGACGCGTTGCAGCCGGGCGACGTACCGGTTGAGCGCCTTGGTGGACAGCGACCGGTGGCCGGAGATCTCCGGCAGCGCCAGGTCACCGAGCGCGTTCAGCTGCCACACGGGGTCGATGATCCTGCCCGTGGCGCGGAAGAACCGGCGGGCCAGGTCGTCCTCGCCGCCCTTGAGGCACTCGCGCAGCGCTTCGCCCTCCATCGCCGCGACGGTCATGCCCTGGCCGTAGATCGGGTTGAAGCTGCACATCGCGTCGCCGAAGACGAGCAGGCCTGCCGGGAACCGCCGCAGCCGCTCGTAGCGGCGGCGCAGGCTGGCCGGGAACCGGTGCGTGCGGATCTCGGTGAGCGGTTCGGAGGCGGTGACGGCGTCGAGCACGTCCGGTGGCGCGGACCGCTTGAGGAACGTCAGGTAACCGGTCTCGTCGGTCGGCGGGTGGTCGCCCGCCATGCCGACCTGCGTCACCATCCACTGGCCGTGCTCCTGCGCGGCGAACGCGAACCCGGTCGGCCGGCCGGGCACGGGGCCGACGAGCACCAGCTTGTCCTGGAACGGCTCGGGGGGACGGACCAATCGGCTCGCGTACACCATGTTCACGTCGATGCGGTCCTCGGCGGGCGTCGGCAGGCCCTCAGCCGCCAACCACGACCGCGCCCGCCCGGACCGGCCCATCGCGTCGACCACGAGATCGGCCCGCAGCACCTCGTCGACGCCGTCGCGGCTCACCTCGACGCCGGTCACCCGGCCGCCCTCGAACACCGGACCGATCACGTCGCAGCCCGGCACGATCCGCACTCCCGGGTAGTTCGCGACCCGCGCGCGGACCGCGCCCTCCAGCATCGGCCGGGTCGTCTGGATGTCCGACGCGCCGGTGTCCGCGCGCACCATGGCGTGGCCCGCCAGCACGAACCGGGCGTCGACGGTGAAGCCGACCCGGATCGCGCCCGCGGCGACCAGCTCGTCGGTCAGGCCGGGGAACATCCCGTCCAGGACCTGCTTGCCGCGCAACAGGATGGTGTGGAAGTGCTTGGCCTGCGGCACGCCGCGCCGGTGGCCGCCGTCCTCGGGCAGCCGGTCGCGGTCGACCACCGTGATCCGGTCGTAGGAACCGACCAGCGCGCGAGCCGCCATCAGCCCGCCCATGCTCGCGCCCAACACCACCGCATGCGTCATCGGTCGACCCTGTCAGCGCCGACCGCCCGCGTGCTTCTTCCGCTGTGCGGACCTGGCGCGTCAGAGGCCGAGCACGTCGGCCAACCGCCCGAGCTGGTGGTCGAAGTGGGCCGCGCAGTCGGTCAGGCTGCCCTGGTACTGGCCGAACAGCTCGAAGCTGATCAGCCCGAACAACGCCGAGAACGCCAGGTAGCCGCGCGCCAGCAGGTCGTCGCCGATCGCCAGGCCCAGGTTGTCGCGCAACGCGGCGAAGTCGGCGGCCAGCGGACCGGACAGCGGCCGGTCGGCCTGGTCGCGTTGGGCTTCGACCAGCAGCGCCAGCAGCAGGGAGGACACCCGGCCGCCGGGGCCGCCGGTCCGGTCCACCGGTGCCTGGTAGCCGGGCACCGGGCTGCCGTAGATCAACGCGTACTCGGCGGGCCGTTCGACGGCCCACGCCCGCGCGGCCGTGCCGAGCGCGATCCACCGGCCGCGCAGGTCGTCCCGCGCGCACGCGCCCTCGGCGGCCTCGACCACTTCGCCGAGCGAGTTGTAGGCGTCCACGATCAGCATGGTCAGCAGCTCGTCGCGGCTGGGCACGTACCGGTAGACGGCGGAGGACACGATGCCCAGCTCGCGGGCGATCGCCCGCAGCGACAGCGCGGCGCTGCCCTCCTGGGCGAGCTGCTCCCGGGCGATGCGCTTGACGTCCTCGATCGCCTGGGCCCGTGCCCGCTGCCTCGGTGTGCCGGTCATGGCAGCCATGATCGCCGATGGTGAGAGCGGGTGCAACAAAAGAGAGCACCGCTCTTGACAAGACGGGCGGGCGGGTAGCAGCATTCTCTTCCGAGAGCGGTGCTCTCTAAAACGACTAGCGCTCACGGAGACGTCATGGACAAGCTCAAGGCAGGGGCCGCCGCGTTCGGCGTCGCCGGCGCGTTCTTCCTGCTCTACCCGCTGGTGCGGCCGTACTCGGACGAGACGACCGTCGAGGGCCTGGCGGTCATGGGGACGTCCGCGTGGGTGGCCGCGCACCTGTTCGCCGTGGGCGGGTTCCTGCTGGTCAGCCTCGGGCTGCTGGCCGCGACGCGGTCGCGGGCCGCCGTCGTGACGCTGACCGGCGCGGTGCTGACGTCGGTGTACTACGGCGCGGAGACGTTCGGGTTGCACGCCATCGGGCAACTGGCGGTCCGCTCACCGGACCCGGGCCTGCTGGAGCAGGTCGACGCGATCCGCTACCAGCCCGCCGCGATCACGCTCTTCGCCGTCGGCCTGGTCGCGCTCGCCGCGGGCGCGGTGATGGCCGCCCTGGAACTGCGCAGCCGGCTCGCCATCCCGTACGCGCTGGGCTTCGCGCTCTTCCTGCCGCAGTTCTTCACCGCGCCGCCGGTGCGCATCGCGCACGGCGCGCTCCTGCTCGTCGGCTGCTGGCTGGTGGCCCGTGAGCTGTGGCGTCGACCGGCCTGACGCCCCACGCCCGGCCCGTCGATGGCGGAACCGCGCGCCGAGCGGACTCGGCGCGCGGTTCGTCGCGTGGGGTCGGGATTCCTCGCGTGAGGTCAGAAGGTGAGCCGCCAGGCGTCGATGTAGCCGGTGTCCTGGCTGTAGACGTCCTGCACCTTGAGCCGCCACGTGCCGTTGGCGACCTCGGAGGAGGCGTTCACGGTGTAGGTGGTGACCACGTTGGGCGTGCTGGAGTTGCTGGAGTTCTTCACCCGGTAGGTGGAGCCGTCCGGCGCGACCAGGTCGATCACCAGGTCACCGCTGTAGGTGTGCTTGATGTCCACGCCGACCTTCAGGGTGGACGGCGCGTTGCCCGTGACGCCGCTGACGGTCACGTTGCTGTAGACGGCCGCGCCCGCGTCCGGGATGGTCACGTTGTCGAGGTTCTCGAACACCTTGCCGGGCGGCTGCGTGCCGCCGAGGTCGGCCGCCGCCTGGTTGATGGCCGCCGCGAACGTGCTGACCTCGGTGTAGACGCCGGGGTTGTCCGGCCGCGCGCACCCGTTGCCGTGGCTGACGATGCCGACCTGGACCCACGCGCCGTTGTTGTCGCGGCGGAACATCGGGCCGCCCGAGTCGCCCTGGCACGTGTCGACGCCACCCGCGAGCTTGCCCGCGCACAGCTCGGCGGCCGGGATCAGGTCCGCGTAGTACGGGTCGGAGTTCTTGCAGGTGGTGTCGTCGATGTAGTCGACGTTCGCCTTGAGCAGGTAGCGGGACTGGCTGCCGCCCTCCCGCGTCGCGCCCCAACCCGCCACGGTGAACACGCCCGTGTTGTACGCGGACGTGGTGGCGATGGGCAGCAGGGCCGCGCCGGTGATCGGGCTGCCCAGCTTGATGATCGCCCAGTCACCGCCGGTGGCCGTGTCGTAGGTGGGCGAGCGGTGCACGTAGGTGGACGTGCGGGTGATGCGGGAGGTGTCCTGGAGGTCCACCACGCCGTAGGTCGCGGTGATGGAGGTGTTGTTGCCGGTGCGGCTGACGCAGTGCGCCGCCGTCAGCACCAGTTGGTCGGTCAGCATCGCGCCGCCGCAGCCCATGGACAGGCGGACCATCCAGGGGAACTCCCCCTTCGTGGCCTGGGTGCCGCCGACGACCATGGGCGTCGGGGTGCCCGCGTCGGGCGGCGGTGGAGCGGCGACGGCCTGGCCGGCCAACGCGGCCAGCACGGCGACGATGCCCGCTCCCAGGGCAAGCGTCCTTCTCACGGTGTCACGCACGGTGATCCTTCCCGCGCCCGGCCGGGGTCGTGCTCGCAGGGTGGCCGGACGTCGAGATCGCAGGGAACTATCCAGCCGGCCCCTCTGCCGGCGACTCATCGTCCGTGGCGAACGGCCTGCTCACAATCCGTCGATCGACGGGAGTTCTTGCGGTGGGGACCGTGGTAGGGCGTGGTTCCGACGGCCCTACTGGATGGTGGACCCGGTGACGACCGGGGTCGCCGCGCCGAGGAAGAAGATGCCCTTCAAGCCCGGTGTCTCGAAGCCGGCGCTCGGGTTGCGGCGCAGCGTGGACGACTCGACCGCCATCGTCCCGGTGCGGTCGTTGCTGACGAAGAACACCGCGCCGCCGCCCTCGTTGGCCTTGTTGTCCTCCACGAGGCTGCCCGCGATGCGGACCGTGAACGTGGTGCCGTCCGCGTAGATCGCGCCGCCACTGCCGCCGCCCGGGGTGCCGGGGCGGGCCGGGTTGGCGCCGTTGCCGATCGCGGAGTTGTTGCGCAGCACGCTGTTCAGCACCACCCACGAGACGCCGATGCTGCTCATCGCGCCGCCGTTGGCGCACGTGCCGCCGTCGAACGTGCTGCCGACCACGAACACCGGCCGTCCGGCCGACTGGCCGAGCACGCGCATCGCCGCGCCGCCGAGGTCCGGTCCGGTCGCGCCGCACTCGTTGCGCAGGAACGTCGAGTTCACCACCTTGACCCGGCCGCCGCGCACGAACACCGCGCCGCCGCCCTCGGCCGCACCGGCGGCGTTGCCGTCGACCAGCGTGAGGTTCTGGATCGTCAGCCTCGGGTGGTCCTGGTCCTGGCAGTGGGAGGTGGTGATGCCGAGGGCTTCGTCGCACGTGTTCTGGTAGAGGACGCGCCGCTGCCCCGCGCCGCTGAGGGTGACCAGTCCCCCGCCGTCCAGCACCACGTCCGGCGTGGCGTCGTTGCGGACCTGCGCGGTCACCGCGAGGGTGATGGTGATCGGGTCGGGGCCGCAGTCGAACGTGATGATCCCGCCCTCCGCGACCGCCGCCACCACCGCTCGGGACGTGCAGCCGGCCGGGGTGCCGTCGCCGATCACGCGGGTCGGGTGGGACGTGTCCGCGGCGGCGGCCTCGGGCGGCACCGTCGCGCCGCCGTTCGGGTTGCCCGCCGGGGGCGGCGTGAACCGGGTGGGCGACGGGGACGTGGTCGGCGATGGCGTTGTGGTGGTGGTCTTCGTCGTGCTCGGTGGTGCGGCGGCCGGAGACGGCTGGAGTGCTTGGGGCGAGGACGTGCACGCCGCCAACAGCAGGAGGACCACCAACGCACCACGGGGCATGCGGGCGACCCTAACCTGCGCCGGTGGGGCCGACTTGACTTCCCCAGGTGTGAGTGGTTGATTACACTCATGCCGGCCGGAGCGAGCGAGCGTCGACTGTCGACCGCCGAGGAGCGTCGCGAGACGGTCCTGCGCACCGCCATCGGCGCGTTCGCGGCGCGCGGCTACTACGGCACGACCACCGGCGAGGTCGCGAAGTCGGCCGGCATCTCCCAGGCTTACGTCTACCGGCTGTTCCCCGACAAGGAGGCGCTGTTCCTCTCCGTGGTGGAGCACTGCTTCGCGCGGATCAGGGAGAGCCTCGCCGACGGCGTCGCCGAGGCCCGGGGCAGCACGCCGGAGGCCGTCCTCGACGCGATGGGCGATGCCTACGCGCGCCTGATCTCCGAGGAGAGCACCCTGCTGCTGGTCCAGATGCACGCCCAGTGCGCCGCGATCTCCGAACCGGCCGTGCGCGAGGTCGTCCGACGCGGGGTCGCGCGGACGGTCGAGTACGTGCGCGGCGTGTCCGGCGGCAGCGAGGACCAGGTGCAGGAGTTCTTCGCCGTGGGCATGTTGTGCCACCTGGTGATGGCGGTGGACGCCGACCACGTCGACGCGCCGTGGGCACGGACGCTGTCGAAGGGCATCCGCCACTACTGACGTCCGGTGAGTGACCGATCACTCGCTTTCTCCTTGGCAACCCCTGCGTCCGGGCCCTACGTTCGGGAGTGACACCGCCTCGTCAACGTCGTCGAGGAAAGGGCTTTCCCGTGACACTGAGTCGACGTGGTTTCCTGGTGGCGGGCGGCGCCCTGGCCGCTCTCGGAACGTCCGGGATCGGCCGGGCAGCCACCTGGGAGACCATGATCAACGGTTCGTTCGCGAACTACGGCGCGCTGGAGTCCGCCTGGAACTACCGCTACCCGTGGGGTTCCGACCACAACGGCAGCGCGCGGATGTACGCGAGCGCGTCCGACCACAACCACGTGTACCTCGAGGGGTCGACGCTGGTGCTCAAGGCGACCCGGATCAACTGGGACGAGGGCACCAGTTCCGCCGACCCGCACCTGCCGATCCGCTACCACTCCGGTGCGGTGCACGCCAAGCAGCACGTGCTGGTCGACGACCGGTTCCCGAACTGGGAGGTGAAGGGCGAGTTCCAGGCGCCGTCGGCACGCGGCACGTGGCCCGCGTTCTGGCTCACCGGCGCCGACTCGTGGCCGCCGGAGAGCGACATCCTGGAGTACAAGGGTGACGCGCGGAACTGGTTCAACACGTACAAGAACGCCTCGGGCGGTTGGTCGAACACCATCCGCCCGGTGTCGTCCCCGGGCTCCTGGCACACGTACCGGGCGTGGATCGCCAAGGTCGGTTCGACGGACGTGGACATCCACTACTACCTCGACGGGACGTGGGTCGGACAGCACCGCGGGGCCGGCTTCGTCGGCAAACCGATGTGGATCATCATCAACCTGCAGATGGAAGGCTCCTCCGGCTCACCGGGCCCGACCACCGACACCTACTACCGAGCCCGAAACGTCTACCTGGGCCGCACCCGCGCCTAGCCGTACCCGTGTCGGCGCTCGCTGGTGCCCACGTCGGCGGTGTTCCGGTCCTTGCGATGTTCAGGCGGTGTGTTCAGGCGGTGGCGGTGTTGCGGGGTCTGCGAGTGGGTGCAGCGGTGGTCTGAGGCCGCGGCCGGGCGCGAGGTGTGGGGCGATGGCGGGGCATGGGGCGGTGGCGGGGCGTGGGGCGGTGGCGGGGCGTGGGGCGGTGGCGCGGGGTGCGGGGCGGTGGCGGGGCGGGGTGCGGGGTGGTGCGGCTGGGTGCCCTGTTCGCGCTCGGCGCGGTCGTCGCGACGACGGCTGAGGCGAACAGGGCCAACAGGGCAACCGAGGTTCTTGCTTCACCCACGGGTGTTTCGTGGCCTTCGCGCGGCAGGGGGGTCACGCGAACGGTTGATTGCCGTGGGTCGTCGCAACACGTTCGGGCGTCACCGATCGAGGAAGGGGATCAGTTGTTCCTCCTCATAGGTCAGGTGGGCCTCCAGGTCGTCGATCAGCCGGTCCACGTCCGCGCGCAACGTGGCGACGTCACCGCGTTCCAAGGCCTCCTGGAGCCGCGCCAACAGCGCCGCCAGGCTCTCGTGCTCCGAAGCGAGGCGGTCGAGGGTTGGGGTCAGTTCCGGGAACCGGTCGCGCAGCATCGGGAACGTGCCGGTGTCCTCGGCCGTGTGGTGGAACCGCAGACCCTGGCACGCGGTCAGGCAGTTGACCTTCAGCTGGGCGCCCAGGACCGGTTTGGACGTGGCGACCTCGCGGCGGATGGTGGCCAGTTCACGGCGGAACGCGTCGTGCACGAGCTTGAGCGCCGCGCCCCAGCTCGACGCGTTCGGCGGCCCGCCCGAGACCTGCCGAAGCGCGATCACCGGAATCCGCCGGGACGTCTTCTCCTGGTACGCCGCCCAACCGGGGTCCGACTCGACCGCGCGCGCCCACAGCTCCTCGCGTTCCGCCCCCTCCAGGACGGTCGCCTCGGCCTGATAGGTGAAGACGCCGTCCTCGACCTGCACGACCGGGTTGGCGACGAGGTTGTGGAACCAGTCGGGGTGGCGGGGCGAACCACCGGCGGACGCGATGACCACGATCCGGTCGCCGTCGGGCAGGTAGCCGACGGGGTTGGTGTGGCGGGCGCCGGTCCGGGCGCCGGTGGTGGTCAGCAGGACGAGCCTGCCGCCTTCGAAGGGACCGCCGACCCGTCCGGCGTTGGCGCGGAACTCGTCGATCACCTGCTGGTTGAAATCCATGCGTCTCCTGATTTCGGGCATGACCGGATGACCACGGGTGAATTCCGCCGTGGTTTTCGGTGAAGGTCGTGAAGGTTTTGTGGAGGCGCGCGGGCACGACGGTCCGCGCGCGTCTGCGCCGGTGCGCTGAAGTGGGAACAGGGGTACGGGTGCGTCGCGCCTACGTGCGCGGAAACCCGGGAAACCCCGGTGTGAGGCGGGCCTCTGGCCCACCCGGCGGTCAAACCTTGGCCGGGTGACTTTCTCGCTGATGGCTCAAGGCCGACCCGGCAGTCACGTGGACGACCTTATCCGGTGAATGCGCGGTCGGGCAACTTCGTCTTTCGTGGCACGATCGTGTAGTGCCCCGACGTCTTTTCCTCCTCCTGTTCTTCGTGTCCGCGTGCGCAGTGTCCGCCTGCACGGCCGCGCCGGTCCCGCCGCCTCCGCCGCCTCCGCCGACACCGTCCCCGTCCCCGTCCGCCGACCCCTGCCCGACCGGCGTGGAGTACGCGCTGGCGGGCACGGAGGCGGCCATGGGGCTGCGGGTGATGACGCTGAAGCTGACCAACTGCGGCACGGAGGCGTTGGAGCTGCACGGCTACCCGTCGGTCACGGTCCTGGACGCCGACCGGCAGCCGGTGACGATCGCGGTCGGGCCCGGGTCGTTCGGGGTCTCCCGGGTGGAGGCGTTCGACGTCGAGCCGCAGCCCGTCACGGTGCCGCCGGGCGGGTCGGCGGTGACGGGGCTGTTGTGGCGCAACACCTACGACGACACGTCCGCGCCGCCGGTGGTGGGCGAGCACCTGGAGCTCGCGGTCGCGACCGGGCAGCCGACGCAGGTGTTCACCCCGGTGAGGGGGGACGGCGTCCCCGACACGATCGACCTCGGCAGCACCGGCAGGCTGGGGTTGCGGCCGTGGACCGCCGCCCCCTGACCGGCACGGCCTCAGGCGGGCATGACCGCGGCGATCGGGACCGGCACGCGTCAGGCCCGCATCACCGCGGCGATCGGGACCGGCACGCGTCAGGCCCGCACCACCGTGGCGATCAGGACCGGCACGCGTCAGGCGCGCATCACCGTGGCGATCGGGATGCGCGCCGCCCGCAGCGCCGGGACGAGGCCGCCGAGGACGCCGGCCACCAGGCCCGCGATCACCCCGGCCACGCCCGCCTGCCACGGGAACGCCGTGCCCTCCAGCGCCGGGAACCGCGAGCCGAACACCATCAGCGCGAGCTTCAGCCCCACCGCGCCCGCGCCGATCGCCAGCGCCGCCGTCAGCAGTCCGGTCAGCAGCGTCTCGGCCAGCACGATGCCCGCCAGCAGCAGCCGGGGCGTGCCCACGGCCCGCCGCAGCGCGAACTCCTCGATGCGCTCGCCGACGGTGGCCAGGCCGACGTTGAGGATGCCCGCCACGCCGATCAGCAGCACCAGCGCCGCCATGCCGAGGAAGATCCAGCGCATCAGCGCCAGTTCGGTGGACATCCGCTTGAGCGTCTCCACGGTGTTGACCTGGATGCGGTCCGCGGGCGTGCCGGCCGCGACCAGCCTGGCCCGCAGGACGTGCTCGACCTCGACCGCGTCCGGTGTCATCAGCACCTGGAGGCCGGGGCCGGACGGGCTGCCGCTCACGTCCGTCGCCGGCAGCCAGTTCATCAGCTCGTCGACGCGCACGTAGGCGGTGGGCTGGTAGCCGCCGTCGTCGACCACCCCGGTGATCAGGGGCGTCGGGTTGGCGGTCGCGCCGTCGACCCGCATCTCCGCGGGCACGTGGTAGCGGGTGAAGGCCTTCGCCGCTTCCTCGTTGAGCACGAGCCGCGGTGCCAGCGACGGCTCGCCGCCGAAGTCCAGCCACTGCCCCTGCGACGGGCGGAACGGCCGGAACTGGCGGATGTCCCCGGTGAGCCCGACGAGCTGGAGCTCCACCGCCTGGCCCGGCGGCGCGCCCGCGTTGCCGTCCTGGACGGGGTAGCACCCGTTCTCGTCGCACGTCATGCGCTGGCCGCCGTACCCGCCGCCCTGGTCGATCGGCCCGCCGCCCTCGTTGATCGGCTTCACGCCGGGTTCGCCGATGATCGCCCGGGTGGTGGTCATGGCCACCGCGTCGGTGCGGCCCTCCAGGACCTCCAGCGCCAGCGGCACGGTCTGGCCCTCCGGCGACAGGTAGATCTGCCGGGTGCCGTCCTTGCCCTGGTACAGCTCGACGTCGGCGAGCATGGCCCGGTTCGCGATCTCCGCGCCCGCCTGCACCACGACGACGGCCAGCACGCCGAGGAAGAGGCTGACCATGGACAGGAACGTGCGCAGCTTGCGGGCCCTGATGCCCTGGCCGCCGATGATCAGCGACGCGCGGAGCCTGCCCGAGAGCCTGATCACGCGACCACCCGCTGACCGGCCGGGCGCAGCAGGCCGTCGGACAGGTGCAGGACCCGGTCCATCTTCGCCGCGTGGTCGTGGTCGTGGGTGACGAGCACGAGACCGCAGCCGACCTCGGTGGCCTGGCGCAGGACCTCCACGACGAGGTTGCCGGTCTCGGTGTCGAGCGCGCCGGTCGGTTCGTCGGCCAGCAGGATGCGCGGCTCGCGCACGAGGGCGCGGGCGATCGCGACGCGTTGCTGCTCGCCGCCGGACAGGCGGGGTGGCTTGTGCTTGGCCAGGTGGCCGATGCCGACGCGCTCCAACGCCGCCAGCACCTTCGCCTTGCGCTTGCGCCGCGGCAGCCAGCCCTGGCCGTTGACGAGCGCCATGGCCACGTTCTGCGCGGCGGTGAGGTGCTTGAGCAGGAAGAAGCGCTGGAACACGAACCCGAACTCGGCGCTGCGCAGGGCGGCGGCCTTGCGCTCGGGGATCCTGGTGATGTCCCGGTCACCCAACAGGTACTGGCCGCCGTCGGGCCGGTCGAACAGGCCGATCAGGCTGAGCAGCGTGCTCTTGCCGGAGCCGGAGCGGCCGAGGATGGCGACGCTGTCGCCCGGGTGCACGGTCAGGTCGACGCCGGCGAGGATGGTGCGCGGTTCGTCCTGGCCCTTGAGGGTCTTGGTGACACCGGTGAGGTGGAGCAACGGTGGTGGCGTCACGAGCGGTGGCGGCACGAGCGGGGATGGCACGAGCGGTGGTGGCGTGGTCACTTGCGCCCCGCCCCCGGCTCGGCCTGGCCGGCGGCCTCGCCCGGCGGCAGGTTCGGGCCGGGCACGGCGAGGGTCTCCTCCCCCGTCAGGCCGGACTTGATCTCCACGACCTTGCCGTCGGTGAGGCCGAGCACGACGTCGGTGGTCACCTTGGCGCCGTCCGGGCCGACCACGTCGACCTTGCCCTTGCCCTGGCCGCCCGCGACCGCCTCGACCGGCACGACCAACGCGTTCTGCGCGGACGCGGTGACCAGTTCGAGGGTGGCGGCGGCGCCGTTGATCAGCTTGACGTCGGCGGGCGCGGTGCACACCAGGCGCAGGCCGGTGGGCTCGGAGGAGTCGTCCGGCTGCTGTTGGGGCGGCGGCGCGGGCGTGTTGGCGCCGGTGGCGTCGCGGTCGGTGCCCGGGTCCGGTTGCGCGGGCGGCGGCGCGGGGACGGTGCCCACGGGCAGTGCCGCGATCGTGCCGAGCAGGGCGCACGGGAACGGGCCGGGGCCGTTCTTGATCTGCGCCTGCACGGTGCCCTGGGCGGCGTCGGAGACCTGGTAGGCCTGCTCGCCGTCGAGTTCGGCGACGATGCCGTAGCCCGCGTGCTTCGCCGACGCGATCGGCATGCCCGCGGTGACGGTGGCGCGGTCGTCGACCAGGCGTCCGCCGAACGTCGCACCGGCGGGCACGTCCACGTTGGTGGGCTTGCCGTCCAGCCAGACGGTGGCGATCCGGGTGGGCTTGGTCGGCGTGCCGGTCGACTCCGGCACGGTCCAGTAGCGCACCTCGCCCGCGACCGGCGCGACGATGCCGAACAGCGGGTTCATGGTGACCTTGCCGGTCAGGCTGACCTTGTTGGACAGGTCCTGCCTGGTCGGTTTGGCCGTGGTCTGCACGGTGCCGCGCGGCGCCAGCCCGGGGTCGAGCGGCTCCGCTCCGGTCGACGTGCACGCGGCCGCGGCGAGCACCACTGCGGCCAGCCCGCACACGCGGACGAAGGCGTTCTTGGACACCGGTCCCCCCAAAGCCCTACCCCTATCCGGTTTCGTCGACTGACAGGTATGACGCCGGCGGGGTGCCCGGGGTTGCGCGACAACGCGAAACCGCTCTCACCCGGGCGGGGTGAGAGCGGTTTCCGGTGATCAGGGGCGTCAGGCGACGGCGTGCAGGTTCCCGTCGGCCCCGGCCAGGCAGCGGGCCGAGCCCGCGCCGGCGGTGACGAACTCGGTGATGCAGCGGCCGAGCTGCGCGTGGGCGGCGGCGTTCGGGTGGAACGACTGCTGGGCCAGGTGCAGGCCGATCGCGTCCAGGCCGCCGGTGACCAACGCGTACGGGTCGACGGTCAGCCGGCGCTGCCACTCGCCCGCGGAGCTCTCGCCCATGCTGCACGCCTCGCGGTTCTCCGTGGCGCGGGAGAAGTCGAGGAACTTCGCGCCCGACCGGGTCGCCACGCCGCGCAGCGCCTCGGAGAGCTGCGGCACGGCGACGGTGCGGCCGTAGGCGGCGTCGGGCAGGCGCAGCGGGCAGCCCTGCGGACCGTGCAGGTAGCGGTCCATCTTCTCGGTCACCGGCGAGGCGTAGGAGGTGAGGATCAGGTTGTAGGAGGCGGCGGCGTACCCGGCCTGGGTCATCGCGGTGCGGACGTCGCTCAGGGCGTTCTCCACCTTGGGCGCCATCGCGGCCAGCCGGCCGGACCACTCGCGCTCCAGCGTGGAGCGGCAGCTCGCGCCGAACGGGTTCACCCAGGCGGCGACGCAGTCGACCATGGTGTCGGCGAAGTGCACGTCGTCGTTCGCGCCGACCTGCACGACGACGGTGGTGACGCGGTACTGGCGGGCGATGTCGATCAGCCGCCGGGCCTGGGAGCCCTCGGTGTAGTGCACGGTGTCGGCCAGCGAGACGTTGGCCGAGTCCGCGCCCGAGCACGCCAGGTTGAACGTGCGGTCGGCCAGCTGGGTGCGGTGGATCATGGCCTGGGTGGAGCGGTGGCACCAGTTGCCGTTCTCGCCCTCGGTGCCGGGCTCGTAGGACCCGGCGCCCTCGCCGGACATCGCGCTGTCGCCGAGGGAGACGACGGCGGTGGGCCGGTCGTCCACGGCGTTGGCCGTGGTGGGGAGCGTGAGGAAGGTGGAGCCGGTGAGTAAGAGCGCGCCGATGACGGCGCCAACCTGTTTCCGCGACACCGCAGGCCTCCAAAGGGGGTTGCCGCCGATCGGACGTGATCCGACCGTAGGGCGCGCGTAACGTGCCGACAACGTCCGATCGGCTGCTTTGCGCGAACCTTCGGCGGTCCGCACGCGGTCCACAGAGGAGCGTTCCGGTGATCAGCCCCAGGTGGCGAGGTGGTCCGCGCAGGCCCGGGACACCTCGGCGTCGTCGGAGTCGTCGGTCAGCCGGGCGAGCGGCAGGCCGGCCACGGCGTCGGGAGGCGAGTCCGCCACGATCTCGGCGGCCTTCTGCACCACCCAGCGCGACCCGGCCCGGCCGTCGGCGAACATGCGGGCGAGGTGGGTGAGGGAGAGGGCGGCGGCGGCCACGTCGGCGTCCGGGATCGTGACGCCGCAGTCGGCCAGCGCGTCCTCCAGCACGTCGCGCACGTCACCGGGATCGCTGCCGCTGAGCCCGGCCAGGGTGCGCAGGGCGTCACCGTCGTGCCCGGCGATCAGCCAGTGCGCGGCCCAGTGGGGCACGTCCTCGGCGGGGACGGCGTCCAAGGCCGCCAGGAGCGCGACCAGTCTCGGCGTGGGGACCTCGGGCACGCGCTCATCCTCCGCCGGCGGCTAGGCCGGCGCGGTGGCGGGTTCGGTGTGCACGGTGACGGCGGCGAGGCGCGGGACGGCGCGCTTGAGGTGGTGCTCGACCTCGTGCGCGATGCGGTGGCCCTGCTCGACGCTCAGGCCCGCGTCCACGGCGATCGCCAGCTCGGCCCGCAGCACGTGCCCGGTCCACCGCATCCGCACCCGGTCGGCGCGCACCACGCCGTCGACCTGGGCGGCGGCGCGTTCGGCCAGGTCGACCGACGCCGGGTCGACCGCGTCGAGCAGCCGGCCGAACACCTCGCCCGCCGCATCGCGCAGGACGAACAGGATGGCGACCGTCATGCCCAGGCCGACGAGCGGGTCGGCGGCGGGGAAGCCCAGGGCCACGCCGATCCCGCCGACCACCACGGCCAGCGAGGTGAAGCCGTCGGTGCGGGCGTGCAGGCCGTCGGCGACGAGCGCGGCCGAGCCGATCTCGCGGCCGATCCGCATCCGGTAGCGGGCGACCAGTTCGTTGCCCAGGAACCCGACCACGCCCGCCGCCGCGACGATCCAGAGGTGGCGCACCGGCTGCGGGTCGAGCAGGTCGCGCACGGACTCGTACCCCGCGTACACCGCGGACGCGGCGATCACCAGCACGATCACGACGCCGGCCAGGTCCTCGGCCCGGCCGAGGCCGTAGGTGAACCGGCGGGACGCGGCGCGGCGGCCGAGCACGAACGCGATGGCCAGGGGGACCGAGGTGAGGGCGTCGGCGACGTTGTGCACGGTGTCGCCCAGCAGCGCGACCGAGCCGGTGACCAGCACCAGCGCCGCCTGCACGACCGCGGTGGCGAACAGCGCCACGAACGAGACGACCAGCGCCCGCATCCCGCGCTTGCTGCTCTCCAGCGCGGTGTCGACCCGGTCCGCCGACCGGTGCCCGTGTCCGTGTCCATGCCCGTGGCCGTGCCCGTGTGATGCGCCTGTCACCGTTCCGCCTTCTGCTCGACCCTCGACCCCACCCGCGATGCTGTGAGCATACCTGCGCATTCATGCAGATACGCAAGCAGTAGGATGAGGGTCATGCACAGCGCGCTGCCGGACTTCGACATGCCCAACGACGAGCAGGTCCACCTGGCCGCCGAGTCGTTCCGACTGCTGGCCGACCCCACCCGGATCAAGGTGCTGTGGGCGTTGTTGCAGGGCGAGTCGTCGGTGGCGTGCCTCGCCGAGCTGGCGGGCGCCGCGCCGACCGCGGTCAGCCAGCACCTGGCCAAGCTGCGCCTCGCGGGCCTGGTGAAGGGCCGCCGCGAGGGCACGTTCGTGTACTACTCCGCGGCCAACGAGCACGTGCGATCCCTGCTGGCGCAAGCACTCTTCCACGCCGACCACGTCGACCGCGGCCTCCCGCCCGCCGACGACGCCGAGCAGGAGGTCGCGCACCACCGCGCACGGTGACCGCGATTCACCCTTACGTCGCAACGAACCGGGCATATCAGTGCAGCTCAGCGGGTATCCGAAGCACCCCCACCCGGTTCGACGAGGAGCAGGATCATGGGCACCTCACCCTTCTGCGGCAGGAGGTCGTGATGGCACAGTCGAAGGACCTGATCGACATCCGCAGCGGCGACCTCTTCCACCAACCCGTCCCGTACGGCCTGGTTTACCCGACGTGCACGGCGGACGGCGAAGCGCCGCCCAGCCAGCGCGGCCGGACCTGGGAACACCTGACCGCGTCGGGCCGCGTCCTGCAGCCGGTATCCCGGTGAGGCGCGGCAGCTGTCCCCCAACGGGGCCGCGGGCGATCGCCTGCGGCCCCGTCTTCTTTGCAGGGCAAGAACTCTCTTCGTCTACTGTGGACTGGAGCGTGGACGCTCACGTGCTGACGGCCGCGGCGCACACCGGGCAGTCCGGTACGGCCCGGTCCGGCACGCCGAGCGCCGCGTAGCCCTCCGCCGCCGCGCGCCACGACCGCGCCGCGACCCCGTGCCGCCCCGACGCGCACTCCGCCCGCGCCATCCCGTGACGCCCCCGTGCCCGCTCGTACGGCCCGCCGACCCGTCGGGCGTGCTCGAAGTGCCGCAGCGCCCGTTCCGGCTCGCCCGTGGCCAGCCGCAGCAACCCCAACCGGTACCGCACCTCGCCCAGCAGCGGCTGGTCGTCGGTCACGGCGGCGACCGCCAGCGCCGCGTCGAGGTGGTCGCGGGCCTGGCCCGGCGCGCCGCGCGCCAGGTGCACCGATCCCAGCCCGCACAGCGCCTCGCCCTCGTGCCGCTGGTCGCCGAGCTCGCGGAACCGGATCAGGGCGTCGTGGTAGTGCGCCGTGGCGCGGTCGGGTTCGCCCGCCTGTCGGCGCACGTGCCCCAGGTTGAGGGTGGCGGCGGCCACGCCGAACCGGTTGGCCAGCTTCTCGAACACGGTCAACGCCCGCTGCCCGTGGTCGAGCGCCCGGGCCGTGTCACCGAGCCGCAGGTGGAAGCCGCCGAGCGCGGTGTGCGCGATCGCCTCGCCGAACGCGTCGTCCTGGTCGAGCCGCAGCGCCAGCACCCGCTCGCCCTGCTCGACCGCGTCCCGGTAGTGCCCGGTCAGGTAGTGCACGATGGCGGTGTTGGTCGAGGTCCGCGCCGCGCCCGCGCCGTCGCCGAGCTCCTCCCACAGCGCCGACGCCTCCTCGTAGGCGTCCAGCGCGGCGGCGTGCCGCTGGGCGGTCTGGTGGGCGACGCCGAGTCCGTTGAGCAGCCGCGCCTGGGCGCGGATGTCGCCGAGCGTGCGCGCGGACGCCAGGCCGACCTCGTGCGCGGCGGTCCAGTCGTCCAGCAGGCCGAGGGTGAACCAGTGCCGCCACACCGAGTCCGGCAGCCGCCACGCGTGCTCGTGCAGGCCGGACGCGGCGGCGAGGCGGGTGGCCGCGACGAGGTTGCGCCGTTCGGCGGCCAGCCACCGCGCGGCGGTGTCGCGGTCGCCGGGGTCCGCGTCGGTCTCGACCGCGCCCACCGCCCTCGCCGCCCGGTCGAGGTACCAGTCGAGCACCCGGACCGCGGCGGCGTGCTTCTCCTCGGGCCCGGCCAGCTCGGCGGCGTACACGCGCAGCAGGTCGTGCAGCCGGTAGCGGTCCAGGCCGACTTCCTCCAGCAGGTGGCCGGAGGCGAGCAGGGCGAGCTCGTGGCGGACGTCCGAGCCGGCCGCCGCGGCGGCGGCCTCGGCGTCGAAGTCCGGGCCCGGTACCGCGCCGAGCCGCCGGAACAGGGTCGCCGCAGCCGGCGGCAGCGCCCGGTAGGACCAGGAGAAGACGGCGCGCACGGCGGCGGACGGGTCGTCGGGCGGTGACAGCAGGTCGATCCGCCCGGTCTCGTCGGCCAGGTGGTCGGCCAGCGCGGTCAGCCGCGCGGACGGCCTGCGCACGGCCCGGTGCGCCGCGACCCGCAACGCCAGCGGCAGCCCGCCGCACAGCTCGACCAGGCGTGCCGCGGCGGTCGGCTCGACGTCCACGCGCCGGCCGAGCACGCTCCGCAG
>JBFBCZ010000044.1:0-68826 GCA_040689555.1 Actinosynnema sp. NPDC051121
GAAGCCGGCAGGCCTGGCGGGACGCTTTACCCCGCCGGGCCTGCCGGCTTTGGCCTGCCTGGGGTGCCCGTAAGGGCCCCATGTCAAATCGAGCCGGCCTGCACCACCGACCCCAACCCCGAACCCCTCACAGCGCCGACATCGTCTGCCACTGCGCCCACGGAATCTGCCAGTCGTACCAGTCGAACTGCGCCGGCAGCGTCGTGATCGACCCGGTCACCTCCACCGGATCACCGACCAACGCGCTGTCGTAGTACGCCTTCGCGTCCGCCTCCAGCAGGTTCGCGCACCCGTGCGACGAGTTGACCTTGCCGATGTTCCCGGCGTTGTCGTTGTTCTCGTGGATGAACTCACCGTGGTTGGAGATCCGCACCGCCCACTTCTTGACCACGTTCGTGTAGCCGTACCGCGGGTTGTCGAAGCTGAACTGCGGGTCCTTCTGCATGACCACGAACGTGCCGTTCGGCGTGGTCAGCTCCGGATCGGCGTCCTTGCCGAACGACGCCGGGTACGTCGCGACCGTCTGCCCGTCACGCTGCACGACCAACTGGTGCGTCGGCGTGTCGATCTTCACGACCTGGTTCCGGCCGATGGTGAAATCGCTGGTCACGTCTGCGCGCCCGAACGCGCCGCCGCCGTAGGGCACCCCGTACAGCTTCGCCTCGACGTGGATCTGGGTGTTCGCGGGCCAGTACGTCTCCGGCCGGTAGTGGGCCTCGCGCGAGCTCAGCCACGCCCAACTGCCCTTGACGCCGGCCGAGTTGGTCACCGCCAGCGCCTTCTCCACCGTCGCCCGGTCCGCGACGTCGGCGTCGAACTCGACCTTGATCGGCACGGCCACGCCGACGGTCTGGTTGTCGCCGGGGAACAGCGTGGCGCGCACCTGGGACGCCGGGTTCACCGTCGTGAACCCGCCCTTCAGCTCGACCGGCCGTCCGTCCGTCCCGGTCGCCTTGCCGGCGTAGGCGTAGCTCTTGCCGTAGCCGAGCGGCTCGGTGCTGCTCCACGACTTCTTGTCCTCGGCCAGCTTGCCCTCGACGGCCTTGCCCTCGGGGTTGGTGACCGCGACCTGGTCGATGGTGCCCTCGGCCACGGTGACCTGCACCGGCACGTTCACCGGCGCGTCGGTCGCACCGTCCGCGGGCGCGGTGGTGAACTTGGCCACCGGCGGCTGGTCGCCGCCGACCGGCTTCGCCGTGCCCTGTTCCACCTTCGCCGAGCAGCCGGCCACGAGGGCCAAGCCGAGCAGCAGTGCCGCCACTGTCCTGTGCACGTTACGACCTCCCGATCGAAGGACGTCCCAGCCGACGCCTGGTGCGAGTGATCCGCATCACATCCGCGTCGCACACCTAGGATCGCCGGTGTGAACCGTCCTATCGCAGTCGTTACCGGAGCCAGCGCGGGTATCGGTGAGGCCACCGCCCGCAGGCTCGCCGCCGAGGGCTTCCACGTGGTGCTCGGCGCCCGGCGGGTCGACCGACTCAAGGTTATCGCGGATGAGATCGGTGGTACCGCGATCGAACTGGACGTCACGTCCGCCCCGTCCGTCGAGTCCTTCCTCGACGCCGTGCCGGAGGCGAACGTGCTGGTCAACAACGCCGGTGGGGCACGCGGTCTGGCGAAGGTCGCCGAGGCCGACGAGGAGCACTGGCGGTGGATGTGGGAGACGAACGTGCTGGGCACGTTGCGCGTCACCAAGGGCCTGCTGCCGAAGCTGATCGCCTCCGGTGACGGGCACGTGGTCACCGTCACGTCGATCGCCGCCTTCGAGGCCTACGACAACGGCTCCGGCTACACCTCCGCCAAGCACGCCCAGTCCGCCCTGCACCGCACGCTGCGCGGCGAGCTGCTCGGCCAACCGGTCCGCGTCACCGAGGTCCTGCCGGGCATGGTCGAGACCGACTTCTCCGTCAACCGGTTCGACGGGGACACCGAGCGCGCCGCCGCCGTCTACCAGGGCGTCACGCCGCTGACCGCCGACGACGTGGCCGACGTGATCGCGTTCGCGGTGACCAGGCCGTCGCACGTCAACCTGGACCAGATCGTGCTCAAGCCCCGCGCCCAGGCCTCCGCCTCCCGCCTGCACCGAACCTGACTCGCCCCCACCCCCACCCCCACCCTCACCCCTGCCCTGCCCTGCCCCTGACAAAAGCCGCACCGGCCCAGCGTCACCGGCGACTCACCCTCAGGACGTGAGCAACTCCACGTCCAACTCGTCGAGCACCGGACCGATCGGGTTCGCGAACCCCCGGTCCGGGCTCCCGCCGCAGTACAGCCCGACCACCCGGTTCGAGTCGTCCAGCAGCACCGCGCCCGAGTCGCCGTGGTCGGCGAACCTGGGCGTCTCGATCCGGATCTGGTCGTGCAGCGTCCGCACGCCCAGCCCCACCCCGAAGTCCAGCGTGATCGCCGCGTCCGTGGACGCCACCACGCCTTCCGTGACCGCCGTCGTCCGCCCCCGCTTGCGCACCCGGTCGCCGACCCGCGCCGACGCCCGACCCGTGATCGGGCCCAACCCGACCACCTCCGGTCGCGCCCGAGGCGTCGTGAGCACGATCGCCGCGGCGTCCACCCGCCCCGACAGCGCGGCCCGCGCCAGCGCGCCGACCCGGTCGTGCACCGGGTGCCCGCCGTCGATCCGGGACGGGTGCACCATCGGGTCGCCGACCGCCCACGCGTCGTCCACGCACGCCACGTGGAACGACGTCAACGCCATCACGACGTGCTTGCGCCGCGGCGTCACCAGCGCGCCCAGCGTCCCGGCCACCACGTAGTCGTCCACTTCCGCGACGTCCGGCGGCACCAGCCGGACCGCCCGGCTCGGCCCGATCCCGATGCCGCCCACCAGCGACTCGTGCCGCTCCGCACCGCTCACGCCCTCCGGTGACGCGATGGTGTGGTGCGGCCAGAACGTGTCCTCGACCACGTCGGTCGGGACGCCCAGCACGTCCGGCGGGATGGCGAACTGGGCCGCGGGCCCCTTGTGGCGGACGAACACGACGATCGCCAGCTCACCGGTCGCCCGGCCGCCGACGGTCTTCTCGCCGAGATCGACACCCACCACGCCGGGCCGGCTCAGGAAATCGTCCTCAACCAGCTTCTTGATCGGCCTGACGGCCGCGCGTTCGTCGTCGGGGTAGGCCATGACGACCTCCAACGGGTGCCCCTACCTCCATGAAACGCGCGGAGTGAGGATTCGTCACACCGAGTCACCCGTTCGGCCGTTCAGCTCTTCGCCCTCCCGTCGAGCGAACCGTCAGCCGAGCTCGCACCCCACCAGCACCGGCTCCGGCAGCAACTCCACCCCGAACGCCGCCCGCACCCCGTCCCGCACCTCGCGCGCCAGGTCGAGCAGGTCCTCCGTGGACGCCCCACCCCGGTTCGTCAACGCCAACGTGTGCTTGCCCGACAGCGCCACCCGGCCGCCCGGCCCGCGGTACCCGCGCCCGAACCCGGCCCGCTCGATCAGCCACGCCGCCGACAGCTTCGAGAACCCCGGCCCGGCCGGGTAGGTCGGCACGTCCACGTGCGACCCCAGCCGTTCCGCGATCCGGATCAGCACCCCCGCCAACGTCGAGTCGTCCAGCAGCGGGTTGGTGAAGAACGAGCCCGCGCTCCACGTGTCGTGGTCGGCCGCGTCGAGCACCATGCCCTTGCCGCGCCGCAGTTCCAGCACCGCCTTGCGGGCCGCGTCGGCGGGCACCCGGTCGCCGGGCGCGACGCCCAGCACCCGGGCCAGCTCGCCGTACCGGATGGGCGCGGACTGCCCGCCCGCGGTCAGCGCGAACCGCGCCCGCAGCACCACGGCCTGGTCGGTGCCCTTCAGCACGCTCGTCCGGTACGCCAGCCCCAGCCCGTCCGCGGGCACCTGGTGCACCCGGCCGGTGCGCCGGTCGAGCAGGTCCACCGAGGTCAGCACCTGCGAGACCTCGACGCCGTACGCGCCGACGTTCTGCACCGGCGTCGCACCGACCAGCCCGGGGATCCCGGACAGGCACTCCAGCCCGCCCAGCCCCTGCGCCACGGCCTCCGCGACGACCGAGTCCCAGTCCTCGCCCGCCTCCACGGTCAGCTGCACGAGGCCGTCGCCCAGCGGGTCGAGCCGGCGGCCGGAGGTGCCGACGGCCACCGCGGTGCCGTCGAACCCGGCATCGGACACGACCAGGTTGGAACCGCCGCCGAGCAGCAGCAGCGGTTCGCCGTCGGCGTCCAGCGCGCGCACGGTCTCGACCAACTCGGCGGCTGTCGTGGCGCGGGTGAACCTCGTCGCAGGGCCACCGAGCCGCAGCGTGGTGCACTCGGCCAGCGGCACACGGGCACTGGAGGGCGGGGTGGTCACGACCGAGAACGGTAGCCTCCGCGACATGGCACGCCGCATCGAGCACCGAACCACGTCCCGCTGGCCCGCGCGGGACGTGTACGCAGCGCTGGTGGACCAGACGTACCTGCGCGACCGGCTCGCCGAGCTGGGTGGCACGAACCCGGAGCTGGTCGCCTTCACCACCACCGACCAGACCACGTCCTACGAGCTCAAGCAGGGTGTGCCCGCGGACAAGCTGCCGTCGGTGGCACGCGGCCTGCTCGGTGGCGACCTCGTCATCGACCGCGCCGAGTCGTGGACCGAGGCGGGCTACGCGGGCACGGTCGAGGTGACGCTGAACGGCGTCCCGGGCCGGTTGGACGGCACCATCACGCTGGCCGACACCGCCTCGGGTGGGAGCGAACTCACCCTCACGGGTCAGGTCAAGGTGGGCATCCCGATCATGGGCGGCAAGCTGGAGGCGATGATCGCCGACCAGGTCTCGCTGCTGCTGGACAAGGAATCCGAGTTCACCGCCGAATGGCTCGCACGCCGCGCCTAGCCGCGGGTCGGGCGCGCGCGCTCGGCCTGCCCACGAGAGGCACCACCAACCCGAACCGCCTGCGCCGGGTCGACCGGTGGGTCGCGCACGCCTACCGCGACCTGCTGGCCGCGCCCGAACCGCTGGTGGTGGACCTCGGCTACGGCTCGTCCCCCGTCACGACCGTCGAGCTGGCGGCACGGCTGCGGGCCGTCAACCCGGACGTGCGCGTGCTCGGCCTGGAGCTCGACGCCGACCGGGTCGCCGCGGGCAAGGAGGTCGCCGACCCGCCGCTGCTGGACTTCCGGCGCGGCGGGTTCGAGCTGGCCGGCGCACGCCCGCTGCTGCTGCGCGCGTTCAACGTGCTGCGCCAGTACACCGAGGAGCAGGCCGCCGAGGCGTGGGACACCATGGTCGGCCGGCTCGCGCCCGGCGGCGTGCTCGTCGAGGGGACGTGCGACGAGATCGGCCGCCGGTGCTGCTGGGTGGCGCTGACCTCGGACGGCCCGCGGACGTTCACGCTGTCCTGCCTGCCCGCCGACCTGGAGACCCCGGGCGACCTGGCCGAACGGCTGCCGAAGGCGTTGATCCACCACAACGTGCCGGGCGAGAGGGTGCACGCCCTGCTCAGCGAGCTGGACGCGTGCTGGGCGACGTGCGCGCCGTTCGCGCCCTACGGCCCGCGGGCCCGGTGGGTGGAGTCCGTGCGGCTGCTGGCCGCACGCGGCTGGCCCGTGCTGGACGACCGGAAGCGGTGGCGGCTCGGGGAAGTCACCCTGCCCTGGGACGTGGTGAGTCCCTAGGCTGTGCGGAGTGGACCACGCCGATCACGTGCAGCACCTGAGGACCCAGTACGCCGCGTTGCGCGCCGCCGCGGTGGCCGCCGGACCGGACGCGGCGGTGCCGACCTGTCCGGGGTGGACGGTGCGGGACCTCCTCGACCACGTCGGGCTCACGCACTCGTGGGCGTTGCAAGCCCTGCACACGCCGGTGGACGGCGCGCGGCCCAAGCCCGCCG
The DNA here is from genome assembly GCA_040689555.1 of Actinosynnema sp. NPDC051121. Lineage (GTDB taxonomy): Bacteria > Actinomycetota > Actinomycetes > Mycobacteriales > Pseudonocardiaceae > Actinosynnema. The sequence goes on from JBFBCZ010000044.1 coordinate 5,860, forward strand.
ACCGCCCCTCCGACTGGGACGAGCTGCTCGACTGGTGTGACAAGAACCTCGCCGAGCTCGCCGACACCCTGGCCTACACCACGTCGAACACGCCCGCGTGGTCGTTCACGGGCACCAAGACCTTCGCCTTCTGGTCACGCCGGCAGGCCCACGAGACCGCGATCCACCGGCTGGACGCCGAGCACGCGCGGCTCGGCCCGGACGTGCCGTCGCTGCTGTTCGACGTCGAGTTCGCGGCCGACGGCGTGGACGAGTACCTGACCGTGATGCTGGTCCACGTCGCCCGGCGCAAGCCGATCGAGCGGGCGGGTCGGGTGCTGTTCCACGCGGCCGACGCGAGCCGCGCCTGGGAGGTGCTGCTCACGCCCGGCCTGCCGCCGGAGGTCGGCCCGATCACCGGTTCGGCGACCGACGAGGACGCCACCGCGGCCGGCACCGCCGACGCGCTGTACCGGGCCGCGTGGGGCCGGCCGAGCGGGGCCATCACATCAGGTGACAGGTCACTGCTGGACGGGCTGCCGCGACCGTAGCCGCGTCCGGGAGATACTTCCGGGCGTGCCTCTGCCTGAACGACGCTACGTGATCACCTTCGGCTGCCCCGACCGCACCGGCATCGTGGCGCGGATCTCCTCGTTCCTGGCCGAGCACGGTGGCTGGATCGTCGAGGCGGCCTACCACACCGACCCGACCACCAACTGGTTCTTCACCCGCCAGGAGGTGCGGGCGGACTCGCTGCCGTTCGACGTCGACGAGCTGCGGGCCCGGTTCGCCGAGGTGGCGCGGGAGCTGGGCGCGCACCCCGGCTCGTGGCGGGTGACCGACTCCGGCGAGCGCAGGCGGGTGGTGATCCTGGTCTCCAAGGAGGGCCACTGCCTGTACGACCTGCTGGGCCGGGTGGCGTCGCGGGAGCTGGACGTCGACGTGGCCGCGGTCATCGGCAACCACGCCGACCTGGCCGGGATCACCCGCGCGCACGGCATCCCGTTCCACCACGTGCCGTTCCCGCCCAACGACCCGGAGGGCAAGGCGGCGGCGTTCGCGCAGTTGCGGCAGCTCGTCGACGGGCACCAGCCGCACGCGGTGGTGCTGGCGCGGTTCATGCAGATCCTGCCCGCGGAGCTGTGCGCGGCCTGGGCCGGGCGGGCGCTGAACATCCACCACAGCTTCCTGCCGTCGTTCATCGGGGCGCGGCCGTACCACCAGGCGCACAGCCGGGGCGTGAAGCTGGTCGGCGCGACGTGCCACTACGTCACGGCGGACCTCGACCAGGGACCGATCGTGGAGCAGGACGTGATCCGGGTGGACCACACCGACTCGATCAACGACATGGTGCGCAAGGGGCGTGACATCGAGAAGGTGGTGCTGGCGCGCGGCCTGCGGTGGCACCTGGAGGACCGGGTCCTGGTGCACGGCAACCAGACCGTGATCTTCTGACGAACCGCCGGACCTGGCGGGTCGCCGGACGTAGGCTGCGCCGGTGCGCACCGAGTACACCGACCTCGACCAGGTCCGCGCGGCGGGTGAGTTGAGGCACGCCGTCCTCGTCGGGCTGGACTTGAGCGCCGAGGAGCTGCGCGTGCCGATGGACGGCGCGCTGTTCCTCGGCTGCACGCTCTCGCCGGTCGCCCAGCGGCGTGCGGCGGCGGCCGGGGCGCTGGTGTTCCCGGCCATCCCCGACCTGCCTTACGACGTGTACCGGTCGCGGCTGTACACGCCGGCCGAGCTGTTCGCCGGGTTCGACCCGGACGACCCGGTGTCCTACGCCGGCACCCCGGACGCCCTGATCTACCGGCACAGCCGCGCGCAGGGCCACAACCCCGACCCGCTGCACGCCCTCGCCGAGCGCCTGCACGACCACGCGATCACCGAGGCGCTGGCCGACGCGCTGCCCGAACGGCCGGTCGCCGTGATGGGCGGGCACGCGCTGGGCCGTGACACGGACGGCTACCGGCGGGCCGTGCGGCTGGGCGCGGCGCTCGGCGAGGCCGGGTTCACCGTGCTCACCGGTGGTGGGCCGGGCGTGATGGAGGCCGTGCCGCTGGGCGTGCGGATCGGCGTGGACGAGCCGACGCTGAAGGAGCTGGCGACCGCGCCGAGGTTCGGCGGCGACGCCGAGTCCATCGGCCGCTGGATCGCCGCCTGCCCCACCGACCTGCCCGCGTTCGACCGGCCGCGCACGATTGGCATCCCCACCTGGTTCTACGGCCACGAGCCGCCCAACCCGGCGTGCGAGCTGCACGCCAAGTACTTCGCCAACTCCGTGCGCGAGGAGGGCCTGCTCACGGTCGCGACCGGCGGGATCATCTACACGCCGGGCAGCGCGGGCACCGTGCAGGAGGTCTTCCAGGACTACTGCCAGAACCACTACGGCTCGGTCGGCCCGGCCGCGCCGATGGTGTTCCTGGGCCGGGAGTTCTGGGTGGACGAGGTGCCTGCCGCGCCGCTGGTGCAGCGGCTGGCCCGGGGCCGGGAGGCCGAGCGCTGGATCCTCGTGACCGACGACGCCGACGAGGCGGTCGCCTTCCTGCGCGCGTACTCCGGCTGACACCCCCGCCGCCGCACCGCCCGCCGCCGCACCGCCCGTCAGCGCACCGACCCCTCAGCGCACCGCCCGTGAGCAAGCCGGCCCACCGGCGAACCGGCCCGTCAGCGGGCCAGGCCCTCGACCACCTCCGCGCCGGGCAGCTTCGCCAGCACCTCGCCCGGCACCAGCAGCTTGCTGCCCCGGATGCCGCTGCCGATCACCAGTTCCGGCGCGGCGGCGACCTCCGGCGACAGCAGCACTGGCCAGTCCGCGGGCAGGCCCACCGGCGTGATGCCGCCGTACTCCATGCCGCTGAGCGACACCGCGTCGTCCATCGGCGCGAACGACGCCTTGCGCGCGTCCAACCGCCGCCGCACGACACCGTTCACGTCCGCGCGCGTCGTCGCCAACACCACGCACGCCGCGTACCGGACGGTGTCGCCGCGCTTGCCCGCGACGACGACGCAGTTCGCCGACGCCTCCAGCGGCGAGCCGTAGTGCGCGCAGAACTCGGCCGTGTCCGCCAGCGCCGGGTCGATCTCCGCGACCGCGAGCCGGCCGCCGTCCGCCATCGAGCGCAGCGCCGCCGCGACGGGGTCGGCCACCAGGTCCAGCCGGTCGAGCGCGGGCAGCGGGGTCAGGGTTCCTGCGATGGTCCACACACCGACCATCCTGCCGGCCGGCCTTGACGTTGACGTTGCGTCAACCCCTAGCGTGGTCGGCACAGGGAGGGAGCACGGTCATGGCCTGGTCGATCGCGCAGGTCGCGCGGATGTCGAAGGTGACGTCGCGGACGCTGCGGCACTACGACGCGATCGGCCTGCTCGAACCGGCGTGGGTCGGCGACAACGGCTACCGCTACTACGAGCGCGAGCAGTTGCTCCGGCTCCAGCGGATCCTGCTGCTGCGCGACCTGGGGCTCGGCCTCGACACCGTGGCCGAGGTCCTGGACGGGCGGCACCGGGCGGTCGACGTGCTGCGCAACCACGCCCGGTGGCTGGCCGCCGAGCAGGAACGGCTGGCGACGCTGGCCCGGACCGTCTCCCGCACGATCGAGGAACTGGAAGGGGGTGACGAAGTGAAGCTGGAGGAGCTGTTCGACGGTTTCGACGCCGACCGCCAGGCCCGTTACGAGGCGGAGCTGGTGGAGCGCTACGGCGACCGGGCGCAGGAGCGGGTCGACGAGAGCAAGGGGCGGATGAAGGGCTGGACCAAGGCGGACGCGGACGCGTACCTGGCCGAGTGGCAGGCGATCGTCCGGGCCTACGCCGAGGTGTTCAGCGCCGGTGTCGCGGCCGACGCGCCGCGCGCCCTGGACGTGACCGGGCGGCACCACGCCTGGCTGTCCCGGAGCTGGACGCCGAACCGGGAGTCCTACACCGGCTTGGGCGAGCTCTACGCCGACGCGCCGGAGTTCAGTGCCCAGTTGGACGAGCACGCCGAGGGCCTGGCCGAGTACGTCCGCGACGCGATCGCGGCGTACGCGGCGACCAGGCTCTAGCAGGTCCACGGGGAGGTGCACATCCCCGTGGACCCGGCCCGGAACCGGTCAGATGTCCTGGAGCCCGAAGGCCTTGAGCGCCTCGCGGTTGAACGCGGGCAGGTCGTCCGGCTTGCGGCTGGTGACCAGGGTCCACCCGGCCCGGTCGCAGACCTGGACCTCGTCGTCCGACCAGTCACCGCCCGCGTTGCGGATGTCGGTGGCCAGGCTCGGGAACGAGGTCAGCGCCTTGCCCCGCACCACGTCCGCCTCGACCAGCAGCCACGGCCCGTGGCAGATCGCCGCGATCGGCTTGCCCGCGGCGACGTGCTGCTTGACGAACTTCACCGCGTCGCGGTCCATTCGCAGGAAGTCGGCGTTGGCCACCCCGCCCGGGATCACCACGGCGTCGTAGTCCATGGGGTCGGCGTGCGCGAACGGCACGTCCACGTCGAACGTGTCGGCCGGCGTCAGGTGGTCGTACGCCTGCACCTGCCCCAGCTTGGGCGCGAGCAGCCTCGGCACGGCACCGGCCTTCTCCACGTGCTGCCAGGGCTCGGTCAGCTCGACCTGCTCGATGCCCTCCGTGTCGACCAGGAATGCGATCCTCTTCTGTTCGGCCATGTGGTTCGGCTACCCGCGCAGGAAGCCGGACAACCACCCTCGGACCTGTGCGCGGTGGGTCGACCACGACGGCACGAGTTCCAGCCTGCCGTTCGGGAACGAGGCCGCGACCTGCTTGGCCACGTCCTCGGGGTGCAGCGGGTCGTCGGTCGCGCCGACCACCAGGACCGGGGCCGTGACCTGCGACAACACCGCGCGGTCGGGAACCGCGACCTGGCCGGGCAGCTCGGCGAGCGCGCCGTCGAGCCGGGCGAACGCCTGCCGCCGTTCCGCCTGGTAACCCGGTGGGCCGCCGACGGCGGTGATGGCCTCCTCACGGCTCAGCATGCGCCTGGGCTCGTCCAGGACGGCGGGCAGCAGCAGGGCCACGCGGTCGAACGCGTCGGGTTCGCCTGCCAGCAGGGTCAGCAGCGCGCCCGCGGTCAGCGAGACGCCGACCGCCCGGGTCGCGCCGGTTTCCCGTGCGGCTTCCCGCAGGTCGGCGGCGATGCGCCGGTAGGTCCAGTAGCCCTCGGGCGCGTCCGGCGCGTCGCCGTGCGAGGGGAGGGTGACCACGACTTTCGTGCCCGGCAGGCCGGAGGTGGGCAGACGGGCCTCACCGGGGGTCGCGCCCAGGCCGTGGCCGACGAGCGTGACGGGAGCTCCGGAGCCGAAGCTCCGGTGCGTCACCACCGCGGGCCGCGCTGGACCTCGATCAGCCGGGGCCGGACGTCGACCACGTACACCGTGACCGCGACCAGCCCGGCGAGCCAGAACATGCCGCCGGCGGAGAACGGGTGGAACAGCAGCAGCGCGAACGCGCCACCGCCGGTGATGCCGAGCCACGCGGGCTTGGTCATGCGCTCGGCCGCCGTGTAGGCGTCGGCGCGCTGCGAGAGCGCGTGCGCGAAGGCGAACACGCCCATGACCAGCGCGGCGTAGTACGCCGCGAACATGACCCAGAGATCCAAGTAGAGGGGACTGAAGTCTGGGAACGGTGGCAACACACCTCCAGACTACGTGCGCGGCGCGGTCGGGGTACAGCCGAAACGGGGCGGCCCTGGTGGGACGCCCCGTCGCGGTCGGGTCAGCGGTCGGTGTCGGTCGGCTTCTTCGCCGTGGTGGAGCGGGTGGCCGCGGTCTTGGTCGGGCTCGCGGGCTTCGCCGCGGGCTTGGTCGCGGTGACCGGCTTGGTCGCGGCGGGCTTGCGCGCCGCGGCCTTGCGGGTGGTCTCGCGCACCTCGGCGGCGACGTCACCGCCGACCTCGACCACGGTCTCGGCCAGCTTCTCGCTCGCGTCGTCCAGGTCGTCGGCGACCTTCTCGCCTGCCGCGCGGGTCCGGCGGGACACCTTGCCGAGCACGTCGTCGGCCAGCACGCGAGCGTCCGCGGCGGCGGCCTCGGTGCGCTTCTGCGCGGTCTCGACGGCCTCCTCGACCTGGTGCAGCGCCTTCTGCAGGCCCGGCTGCGCCTTCAGCTTCTCCAGCGCCTCCTCGCCGTGCTGGGCGAGGAACTGGTAGAGGTTCAGCGCGGACTGCGTGTAGGCGTCCACGACCTTGCGCAGCTCGGCCGGGTCGAGCCGGTCGCGCAGGTCTTTCTTCAGGTCGGCGGACTCGGCGGCGCTCTTGGCCGACTCGGCGCGCTCGCGGGCCTTGTTCAGCGCCTCGATGACGGCCTTCGCGGCCAGGTCACCGGCGCCGAGGGCGGCCAGCAGCGGCGTGCGGGCGGCGGCGACGGCCTGCTCGCCCGCCTTGCGCAGTTCCTCGGTGGTGGGCAGGTTCGGCATGGCGATCACTCCTCCGGCTTGGTCTGGTCGGCGGCCGGCTGGTCGCCGGGCTTGTCCGCCTTGGCGGTGTTCTCCCGCCGGAACGACTCGTAGACGTCGAGCAGCACCTGCTTCTGCCGCTCGGTCAGGTCGGGGGCGGTGACGATGGCGTCCGCGAGGGCGCCGCCCTCGCGCTGCTCCAGGATCCCGGCCTCGACGTACAGCGCCTCGGCCGAGATCCTGAGCCCCTTGGCGATCTGCTGCAGGATCTCCGCGCTCGGCTTGCGCAGACCGCGTTCGATCTGGCTCAGGTACGGGTTGGAGACCCCGGCGAGCTTGGCCAGCTGCCGCAACGAGATCTTCGCCGTGTTGCGCTGCTGGCGGATGTACTCACCGATGTCGCGGCCGAGATCGGCCACCGCCTCGTCGATGGACTTGTCCAACTTCGCGGCACCTCCTCGTTCCGCCTTCGACCGTACGCGGAGGTGCTAGCTGCTGCAAGCGCTCTGCTAGCGATCCGGACGTGTGCTCGCCCACAGGGCTACGGTGGACGGCGTGGACGTCGCGGCGAACCTGCGAGCACGCCTGGCCGACTCGCTCGTGGCCGCCGGGGTGCTGCGCGACCCGCGCTGGGTCGAGGCGTTTCGCCAGGTCCCGAGGCACGCGTTCCTGCCGGGCTTCTTCGTCCAGCGCCCCGACGGCACCTGGGAGCCCGTGACCGCCGAGCACCCCGACCACCTCGCGCTCATCTACCGCAACGACGTCTGCGTGACCCAGCTCGACAACGACGACCACGCGTGGGAGCAAGCACTCGTCACCGGTGCCGTGACCGGGGTACCCACGAGTTCGTCCAGCATGCCGACGATCATGGCGATCATGCTGGAGGCCCTGGCGGTCGCGCCGGGCGACCGGGTGCTGGAGATCGGCACCGGCACCGGCTACAACGCCGCCCTGCTCTGCCACGTGCTCGGCGAGGAGCGGGTGACCTCGATCGACGTCGACCCCGGCGTGCTGGCGCGGGCTCGGGCGCGGCTGAACGCGGCCGGCTACCACCCGACGTGCGTCGCGGGCGACGGCGAGCAGGGGTACGCGCCGCGCGCGCCTTACGACCGCATCCTCGGCACGTGCGCGGTGTCCCGGATCCCCTCGGCCTGGTTGGAGCAGGCCGCACCCGGCGGGCTGGTCGTGACCACGCTCAACCGGGCCATCGGCGCGGGCCTGGTCCGGCTGACCGCGCGGGACGGGCAGGCCACCGGCCGCGTGCTGGAGGAGGACGGGCGGTTCATGCCGCTGCGCGCGCACCGGCAGGCGTGGGCCGACGAGGCGCTGCTGGAGGCCCTGACCGCCGAGCCGACGACGTCCCGCACGACGCTGCTGTCCTCGCGCAGCGTGCTGGACCCGGCGGGCGGGTTCGAGTTCTTCGCCGGCCTGGCGCTGGCCGAGGTGGCGGTGGCGGCCGACCCGATCCGCCTGGTGCACCCCGACGGCTCGTGGGTCCGGCACCGGGGCGCGGTCGTGGACCAGGGCGGCCCGCGCGCGCTGTGGGACCTCGCCGAAGCCGCCTACCGCCAGTGGCGCGCGCTGGGCCGACCGCGCCGCCACCAGTTCGGCTTCACCGCGACCCCGACCTCCCAGCACTTCACCCTGGACGGCACCACCCTGACCTGGCCACTCCCGTGAGTCCACCCTCCAACCCGCGCGTGTCGAACGCTCAGGTCCCGCGTGTCCTACGTTCAGAACGCGCGTGTCCTACGTTCAGGACCCCTGAATTCAACGCTCAGGACGCGCCCGCGGGACGTTCAGTCGAGCAGTTCCTCCAGGAAGCTGCGCCTGCGCGGGGGCGGGTAGTGCGGGTCGTAGTACCCGACCGGGTAGACCTGCGGCGGTGGCGCGGCGGGCACGGTGCCGGGCGGCGGTTGGTACGGGGGCGGCGGGCCGGCGGGCTGCGTGCCGGGCGGCGGCTGGTACGGCGGGGGCGGACCGGCGGGCTGCCCACCCTCCACCGGAACGGCGCCGTCGACCGGCGACGTCCCCTCGACCGGCACGGACGCCGTCGGATCGACGGCAGCCACCGGAACGGGAACGGGCGGCACCGGGACGGGCACGCCCTCCGGCCGGTACGGCTGCGCGTAGTGCGCCCGCTCGGCGGCGATGATCTGTTCCAGCTCGCCGCCGTCCAGGAACACGCCCTGGCAGTTCTCGCACTGCTCGATGTGCACGGAACCACGGCTGATGGTCCGCATGAGGTCCTGGCATTTCGGGCAGATCACGCCATCGAGGGTACGCACGACACAGGGGTGACCGTGTCACCACCATCCGTGATCGGTCAGTCATGATGCGGTGGTGTCCAGATTCCGCCAGCGGGCCGTGCTCACGGGGTGCGTGCTGGCCGCCGTGCTCGCCGCGGCCGGCCTGTTCGTCACCGACTACGGCATCGACCCCGACCTGTGGCTGACCGGCCTCGCCCTCGGCTTCCTCGCGCTGCTCGCCGCGCTGGACCCGTGGCTGCACCGCAGGCGGGCCGCAGGCCTCGCCACCGACGACAACCTCGACGCCGCCGCGAGCGCCCTGGCCCGCGCCCTGCACGCCCAGTGGAACGAGGAGTGCCGCGCCCGCGGCCTGGAGGACCACCTTCTCGACCTGCACTGGACCGCCCGGCAGGGCGAACCCGGCCACAGCGACGCGGTCGTCCGCGCCTTCCAGCGCAACCCGCGCGTGGTGTTCCTCGGCGAACCCGGCGCGGGCAAGAGCACGACGGTGATGCTTCTCACGATCGGCCTGCTCGACCGCCTCGTGGACGGCCCGGTGCCGTTCCTGCTGCCGCTGTCGACGTGGAACCCGGAGGCGGAGGACGTCCGCACCTGGATGACCCGGCGGCTGTACGAGGACCACCCGGCGCTGCGCAACACCGAGCTGTACGGCAGCTACGCGGGCGACCTGCTGGTCGAGCAGCGGCGGATCTTCCCGGTGCTCGACGGCCTGGACCAGATCCCGCCCGAACGGCGCGCCGACGCGCTCGACCGGATCAACCGCGCGTTCCCCGGCACGCACCCGCTCGTGCTGACCTGCCGCACCGACGAGTTCGCCGAGACGGCCGCCACGGTCGCGAACGCCCAGGTGGTGGAGCTGGAGCCGGTGGACCTGGAGGAGGTCGCGGGCTACCTGCGGTCGGTGTCCGACCCGGTCACGGCGGCCCGCTGGGAGCCGGTGTTCCTGCACCTGCGCGACGAGCCGGACGGCCGGTTGGCCGAGGCGCTGTCCACGCCGCTGGCGGTGTGGCTGGCGGGCGTCGTCTACGGGTACGGCGAGCCGAGCGAACTGCTGGACCGGGGCCGGTTCCCCGACCGCTTCGCCATCGAGAACCACCTGGCGGACCTGCTGGTCAACGGCGCGTTCGGCGACCGGGGCGTGGCGCACCAGGCCCGTGCCAGCCAGGTCTGGCCACGTGACAAGGCGGCCCGCTGGCTCGCGTTCCTGGCCGGCGAGATGCGCCGCCGCGGCGTGCGCGAGCTGGGTTGGTGGGAGCTGCGCCGGTCGGTCGGCAGCACGTGGCTGGCGCTGCTCGGCGCGCTCACGCTCGGGCTGATCGGCGGGTTCGGCGTCGCCTGGCTGATGGCGTACGCGAGCACGCCGAAGCTGGCGCCGATCACCGGGCTGGCCGCCGGCATCGCGGTGGCGGTGGCGGCGCTGTACGCGTCCGGGCACCGCGCGCCGAAGCCCCGGCTGGGCGTCTGGCGCAGCCTGGTCGTGGTCAGCGGGGTGCTCGGCACGGCGGCGGGACTGGTGTTCGGCGCGCTGTACGGGCTGTCGGCGGGCCTAGTGGTCGGCCTGGGCATCGCGGTGGCGGTGGCGTTGCGGTTCGGGTTGGGCAGCACGGCCGAGCTGAGCCACCCGTCCAGTCCGAAGTGGACGATGGCGCGCGACCGGATCGCGGTGTGGACGGGGTCGCTGGTGCTCGCCGTGGTGTTCGGCGCGGCGGCCGGGCTGGTGTTCGGGCCGACGCAGTCGGGCATGGTCGGGCTCGGCCTGGCGTGCGGGCTGATGCTCGGCTTCACGCTGTCCGTGCTGCACCTGCGCTGGTGGTGGTTCACCGTGGCGCGGATCTGGCTGGCCGCGCGCGGCAAGCTGCCGTGGGAGCTGATGGTGTTCCTGGAGGACGCGCGCAAGCTCGGCGTGCTGCGGCAGGCGGGCGCCGCCTACCAGTTCCGGCACGCGCTGGTGCAGGACCGGCTGGCGGGCGACCGCCCGTCCCGCGTCACCTCAGACGCCGAGCTTGCGTAGCCGCGAGATCGCCTCGTCCAGCACCTCGTCGCGCTTGCAGAACGCGAACCGCACCAGGTGCCGCCACTGGTCGGGGTGGTCGGTGAACACCTGCACCGGCACGGCCGCCACGCCGATCCGCTCGGGCAGCTCGCGGCACAGCTGGGCGCCGTCGGTGAAGCCGAGCGGCCGGACGTCGGCGGTGATGAAGTACGTGCCCTCGCTGGGCCGCACCGCGAACCCGGCCTCGGCCAGGCCGTCGGACAACCGCGATCGCTTGTCCTGCAACGACGTGCGCAGCCCCTCGACCCAGTCCAGCTCGTGCCGCAACGCGTGCGCCACGGCCGGCTGGAACGGCGCGCCGCCCACGAAGGTCAGGAACTGCTTGGCCGCCCGCACCGCGCCCACCAGCTCGGCCGGACCGCACGCCCAGCCGATCTTCCAGCCCGTGCAGTTGAACGACTTGCCCGCGCTGGAGATCGTCACGGTCCGCTCGGCCATGCCGGGGAACGTGGCCAGCGGCACGTGCTCCAGGCCGTCGAACACCAGGTGCTCGTAGACCTCGTCGGTGATCGCCACGATGTCGTGCTCGACGCACAGGGCGGCCACGGCGGCCATCTCGTCGCGGTTGAGCACGGTGCCGGTCGGGTTGTGCGGCGAGTTGATCAGCAACGCCCTGGTGCGCGGGCCGATCGCGGCGCGCAGGGCGTCGACGTCCAGCCCGAGCCGCCCCGTGCCCGGCTCCTCGACCAGCCCCACCGTGCGGCGGGTCGCGCCGGCCAGCGCCACGCACGCCGCGTACGAGTCGTAGTAGGGCTCGATCAGCACGACCTCGTCGCCGGGCTCCACCAGGCCCAGGAGCGTGGATGCGATGGCCTCCGTGGCGCCGACCGTCACCAGGACCTCGGTGTCGGGGTCGTAGTGCGTGCCGTAGCGGGCGCGGTGCGCGGAGATCGCCTGGCGCAGCTCCGGGATGCCCGGTCCCGGCGGGTACTGGTTGACGCCGCCGTCGATGGAGGCCTTGGCGACCTCGAGCATCCCGGCCGGGCCGTCGGTGTCCGGGAAGCCCTGCCCGAGGTTCACCGCGCCCGTGCGCGTGGCCAACGCCGTCATCTCGGCGAAGATCGTCGAGGTGAACGGCCTCATCCTGGTGACTAGCGCTGGTTCCCGCACAACGTCGAATCTTCACGGACAATGGCGTCGTGGAGCAACTGACCCCCGCTGACCAGCTCAAGCGCCAGGGCCTGCGCCGGATGAAGCTCGTGGCGACCGGCTTCTTCCTGGCCGCCACCGCGATCTTCCTCGTCGCCCTGCTGTTCGAGGACGGCGGCCCGGCGTGGGTCGGGTACGTCCGCGCGGCCGCCGAGGCGGGCATGGTGGGCGCGCTGGCCGACTGGTTCGCCGTCACCGCGCTGTTCCGCAGGCCGCTGGGCCTGCCGATCCCGCACACGGCGATCATCCCGACCCGCAAGGACAGCTTCGGCGACGCGCTGGGGTCGTTCGTCGGGACGAACTTCCTGTCCGAGGCCGTGGTGCGGGACAAGCTGCGCCGGGCGGGCATCGGGCGGCGGCTCGGCGAGTGGGTCGCGCGGCCCGAGCACGCCGAACGGGTCACGTCGGAGCTGGCCAACGTCGTGAAGGGCGCGGTGACCGTGCTGCGCGACGACGACGTGCAGGCGGTGGTCGAGCAGGCGCTGGTGCGGCGGTTGGTCGACCAGCCGTGGGGCCCGCCGCTGGGCAAGCTGCTCGGCCAGGTGCTCACCGACGGCGCGCACCACAAGCTCGTGGACCTGGTGTGCGACCGGGCGTACGACTGGGTGCGGGACAACTACGACAAGGTCATGGGCGTGGTGTCGGACCGCGCGCCGTCGTGGTCGCCGAAGTTCGTCGACTCGCTGCTGGGCGACAAGGTCTACACCGAGCTGCTGAACTTCGCGTGGGCCGTGAAGACCGACGTCAACCACCCGATGCGGCGGGCGGTGGACCAGTTCCTGATCGAGTTCGCGGCCGACCTGCGCACCGACCCGGCGACCATGCAGCGGGCCGAGCAGGTCAAGCAGCAGCTCGTGACGCACCCGGACGTGCAGCGGCTCATCGGGTCGGCGTGGGGCACGGCGAAGAAGATGCTGCTCGACGCGGCCGAGGACCCGTCGTCGGAGCTGCGCAAGCGCGTGCGCGAGGGGCTGATGACGTTCGGCCGCCGGATGGTGGAGGACGAGTCGATGCGCGCGAAGGTCGACGGGTGGCTCGAGGGCGCGGCGGGGTACGTGGTGACCAACTACCGCGACGAGATCACCACGCTGATCACCGACACCGTCGAGCGCTGGGACGCCGAGGAGACCTCGCGCAAGATCGAGCTCCAGGTCGGCCGCGACCTGCAGTTCATCCGGATCAACGGCACGGTCGTGGGCGCCCTGGCGGGCCTGCTGATCTACACCGTGGGCCAACTGGTGACCTGAGCGTCGAACTCGGGGTACCTGAACGCAGGACACGGCGGTCCTGAACGTTCGACACGCGCGTCCTGAACGTTCGACACGCGCGTCCTGAACGTTCGACACGCGCGTTCCGGACGTAGGACACGCGCGGTGTGGACGTAGGACTCTCGCGCGTGTCCTACGTTCAGGTCGCGCGTGTCGAACGTTCGGGTACCCCGTGTTCTGCGTTCAGGTCACGCTCAGGGCGCGGCGTTCCCGCCAGTTGCGCGCCTTCTCCCTGTTGCCGCACGTCTGCATCGAGCACCAGGTGCGCGAGCGGTTGCGCGAGCGGTCGAAGAAGGCCCAGCGGCAGTCGTCCGCCTGGCAGATCTTGAACCGCTCCCACGACCCGAGCACGGCCAGCCGCGCCGCCGCGCCGAGCACCGCGCCGAGCGCGTCGGTGCTGGACATGGTCGGCACGCCGTGGCTGAGGTCGACGCGGATCAAGCCCGCGACGGGGGTCGGATCGAGTCCGTCGTGCCGTTCGCCCAGCGACGCCCGCAGCGAGGAGCGGACGGCGCGGACCTCGTGCGGATCACCCGCCCGGCCCAGGCCGCGTTCGGTGACCCACGCGCGCCAGGCGGCGGCGCTGTCCAGGACGTCCGTGCCGAGTTCGAGGTCCCGGGTGTTCAGGAAAGCGAGCAGCAGCTCCACATCGTGTTCCGCATCGCCGGCTCGACCCTGCGTGAAAGCCGCGTGGTCCCAGCCGGCCGCCAGACCAGTCACCCCTCCACTGTAGGCGTCGGAGACACCCGATGTGGCGAAGTAACCGTCAAACCACCGTTATCGGTTACTCCGAGTGCCCACCCGGACCAGCGGTCCCGCTGCGCCGATCAGGCTATGAACCGCGTGTATACATCGTGTGTATAGTCGGCGCATGTCGATCGGACACACCCTGCTGGGCCTGCTCGAAAAGGGCCCGCGGCACGGATACGACCTGAAGAAGGCCTACGACGAGCGGTTCGGCCAGGACCGGCCGCTGCACTACGGGCAGGTCTACACCACGCTCTCGCGCCTGCTCCGCAACGGCCTGGTCGAGGAAGCCGGTGTCGAGGCGGGCGAAGGGCCCGAGCGCAAGCGGTACGCCATCACCGACGCGGGCGTGACGGACGTGGAGCACTGGCTGGGCACGCCGGAGAAGCCGGAGCCCTACCTGCAGAACACGCTGTACACGAAGGTCGTGCTGGCCCTGCTGTCCGGTCGCAGCGCGGACGAGGTGCTCGACGCCCAGCGCGCCGCCCACCTGGCCACGATGCGCGAGCTGACCAAGCGCAAGGCCGCCGGCGACCTCGCCGACCAGCTGATCTGCGACCACGCCCTGTTCCACCTGGAAGCCGACCTGCGCTGGCTGGAGCTCACCGCCGCGCGCCTCGGCCAGCTGAAGACGGCGGTGACCCGGTGACCGGCAACGAGAGCGGCGAAGAGAGCACCCCGCGTGCCCTGTTGGAAGCGGTAGACCTGCACAAGTCGTTCGGCCCCACGCCCGCGCTCGACGGCGCCGGCCTGAGCGTGCGTGCGGGCGAGGTCGTGGCCGTCATGGGGCCGTCCGGCTCCGGCAAGTCGACCCTCCTGCACTGCCTGGCCGGGATCCTCACCCCCGACAAGGGCACGGTCCGCTACCGGGACGTGGAGCTGAGCGCGATGGGTGACGGCGCGCGCAGCGAGCTGCGGCGCACCGACTTCGGGTTCGTGTTCCAGTTCGGCCAGCTCGTGCCGGAGCTGAGCTGCCTGGAGAACGTGGCGCTGCCCCTGCGGCTGGGTTCGGTGAAGCGCAAGCAGGCCGAGTCGCGGGCCCGCGAGTGGCTGGAGCGGCTGGAGGTCGCCGACGTCGCGGACAAGCGGCCCGGCGAGACGTCCGGCGGCCAGGGCCAGCGGGTGGCCGTCGCACGCGCCCTCGTCACGGGTCCGCGCGTGGTGTTCGCCGACGAGCCGACCGGCGCGCTCGATTCGCTCAACGGCGAGCGCGTGATGCAGCTGCTGGTCACCGCGGCGAAGGAGACCAACGCGGCGGTGGTGCTGGTGACGCACGAGGCCAGGGTGGCGGCCTACTCCGACCGCGAGGTCGTGGTGCGCGACGGCCGGTCCCGCGAGATGGAGCCGGTCACGTGAAACGCTGGTTCTCCGACCTGGCGCTCGGCGTCCGGCTGGCGATCGGCGGCGGTCGCACGTCGTGGGTGCGGCTCGCGCTGACCGGCGCGGGCATCGGCATCGGGGTGGCCGTGCTGCTGACCGCCTCCTCGGTGACGACGGTGCTGGGCGACCGCGCCGACCGGGAGGCCGCGGTCGAGCCGGTGAGCGCCGAGCCGGGGTCGGGCGGCGACGTGCTGCACTCGACCTTCTGGAACACCGACTACCGCGGCCACGCGATCACCGGGTGGTTCGTGAAGGGCGACGGGCCGGGCGCGCCGGTGCGGCCGGGCACGACCCGGGTGCCCGCCGACGGCGAGGTCTTCCTGTCGCCCGCCCTGGCCGAGCTGCTGGCCTCCCCGGAGGGCGAGCTGCTGCGGGACCGCTTCCCGCAGCGGGTGATCGGCACGATCGACCAGGCCGGCCTGATCGCGCCGAACGACCTGATGTTCTACGCCGGCGACGCGACCCTGGCCGAGGACTCCGCCGACGCGATCTCGGCGTTCGGCGGCGCGCGGCAGGACCGGGAACTCGACCCGATCCTGTCCGTGCTGATCATGGTCGGCGTGGTGGCGCTGCTGTTCCCGGTGCTGGTGTTCGTCGGCATCACGACCCGGCTGGCGGGCGCGGAGCGGGACCGCAGGCTGGCGGCGTTGCGGCTGGTCGGCGCGGGCGCGCAGCGGGTGCGCCGGATCGCGGCCGGTGAGGCGCTGCTGGGCGCGGTCGTCGGCCTGGCCGTCGGCGCGGCGCTGTTCTTCACCGCGCGGCAGTTCGTGGAGGGCGTGCGGCTGCTGGGCGTGAGCGTGTTCGTCAGCGACCTGACCCCGTCGGCGCCGCTCGCGGTGCTGATCGCGGTGCTGGTGCCGGTCATGGCGGTGGTGACGTCGGTGGTCGCCATGCGCCGCACGGTGATCGAGCCGCTCGGGGTCGTGCGCCGGACGAAGCCGGTGCGGCGGGTGCTGTGGTGGCGGGTCGTGCCGATCGCGCTCGGCGCGGTGGCGCTGGTGACCCAGGCCGGCGCGTTCGGCGACACGGGCAGCGGGTCTGCCGAGATCGTCATCGGCGGGATCATCCTGCTGCTGCTCGGCATCCCGGTGCTGCTGCCGTGGGTGGTCGAACGCGCGGTCGGCCGGCTGCGCGGCGGCGCGCCGTCCTGGCAGCTGGCGATCCGCAGGCTCCAGTTGGAGAGCGGCACGGCGGCGCGCGTGGTCGGTGGCGTGGCCGTCGTCCTGGCGGGCGGGATCGCCCTGCAGTCGGTGATGGCGAGCGCGCAGGCCAGGATCGTGGACCGGCCGCTGCTCGACCCGGACAAGGGCCGGATGGTGGTCAGCCTGCAGGACTCGCCGCCCGAGCTGACCGAGCAGACCGCCGGCCTGCTGGCCCGGTCGGTGGGGGTGCGGCAGGTGCACCCGATGCGGACCGTGACGCTCGTGGCGGGCCCGAACGAGTACCACGCCGTGACGGTCGGGAGCTGCGAGGCGCTGCGGACCCAGGCGGCGCTGCCGAGCTGCCAGGACGGCGACTCCTTCTACGTCGACCCCGGCTCCGTGTCCTCCGAGCGGCCCTCCGAGCGCGCGGAGCTCGAGCCGGGCCAACGGGTTTCGGTGCTCATCGGCTCCGACCCGGACCAGTCCGGTCCACAGTGGACGGTTCCCGCGTTCACCGCCGTCAAGGCGCCCGACGACCCGTTCATGTACCGGTTCGGCCTGCTGGTCACGCCGGCGGCGGCACGGGACCTGCCCGTCGACCCCGACGGCGCCAGCGTGCTGGTGGAGGTGGACCCCGACCAGCCCGAGATCGCCGAGCACGTCCGCAACGCCCTGGCCCCGATGACGTGGCGCGCCTACACGTCCTACTTCGGCCAGGTCGAGGCGTCCCAACGGGTGCAGGAGTTCCAGAGCATCCGGCAGGCGCTGCTGGCGGGTTCGCTGATCACCCTGCTGCTGGCGGGCGCGAGCCTGCTGGTGCTGGCGCTGGAGCAGGTCCGCGAACGCAGGCGACCGCTGGCGGTGCTGGCGGCCGGCGGCGTCCCGCGCGGCGCGCTGGGCCGGTCGCTGCTGTGGCAGAACGCCGTGCCGCTGCTCCTGGCGCTGGTCGTGGCCGTGGGCGTGGGCGGCAGCCTGGCGGTCCTGCTGCTGCGGATCATCTCCCAGCCGATCGTGCTCGACTGGCCGGGGATCGGCGTGCTCAGCGGCGCCGCCGCCCTGATGGTCGTGGTCGTGACGCTGCTGTCGCTGCCGTCCCTGCACCGGGCCACCGGCGCCCTGGGCCTGCGTTCCGAGTAGGCCCGGGGCGGGCGTCGCCGCCCCCGCAACCCCCGAGCCGGGGCGGCGACGCCATCTCAGTCGGCACACCGAAGCCACGTCCTGGCGTCCTGAGACGTCTGAGGAGATGTGACCCCATTTCCCCACCACCCCCACCACGGCCCTCGCGCGGGCGGCCGGAGCGCGCTCCGATGAGGTGGGCCGCCGACCTGCTCCTCGGCATCCGGCTGGCCGTCGGGGGCAGCCGGACGTCGTGGGCCAGGTTGGCGCTCACGGCCGCCGGCGTGGGCCTCGGCGTCACCGTCCTGCTGCTCGCCGCCTCGATCGGCCCCGCGCGGGAGGCGAAGTCGCAACGCGTCCAGGCCGCGTCGATCGACTCGACGTCGGCGAACCCGAAGCTGGCCGCCCGCCACGTCAGCGTGTCCTGGCAGGGCCGCCGCATCACCGGCGTGGAACTGGCCGCCACCACGTCCGACGCGCCCGCGCCGCCCGGCGTCGGCCGCATCCCGGTCCCGGGCGAGCTGGTCGTCTCGCCCGAGTTGCTCGACCTCATGCGCACCGAGGACTCCGTCCGGGCCCTCTTCCCGGAGAGCGTCATCGGCGTGATCGCCGACGCGGGCCTGCCCCGGCCCAAGTCCCTGATCTTCTACGCGGGCCTGCCCGACGCCCACCAGGACAGCGCCCACCCGGCCGCCGGGTTCGGCAGCGACCGGCCACCGACCACCCTGCCCCCGATCTACCGGCTGCTGATGGTCACCGCGATCAGCGCGCTGCTCGTCCCGCTCGGCATCTTCGTCCTGGTCGCCACCCGCCTCGGCGCGACCGGCCGCCAGCAGCGCCTGGCCTCGATCCGGCTGGTCGGCGCGTCCCGCACCCAGCTGCGCTGGATCGCCAGCGGCGAGACGTTGACCGGGGCGGTGCTCGGGCTGTTCGTGGGCGTGGCGCTGTTCTTCGCCGCCCGGCCGCTGGCCCGGTTCATCGAGGTCGAGGGGGTCGGCTTCTTCCCCACCGACCTGCTGCCCGACCCGCTGCTCGGCGTGCTGATCGCGGTGGGCGTGCCCGTGGTGGCCGTCGTGTCGGCCCTGCTCGCCCTGCGCACCGAGGACGTCGGCCCGCTCGGCCTGTCCCGAGCCGTCGAACTGCCCCGGCACCGGGCGTGGTGGCGGTTCGGGCTGATCGGCGCGGGCGCCGCGCTGATCCTCGCCGTCTCGGCGGTCGGCGGCTACTGGGACGTGATGTCCGACGCGCGCCTGGCCGTCGGCCTCGGCGTGGGCATCGCGCTGGTCCTCGCGGGCACGGGCGCGGTGCTGCCGTGGCTGGTCGGCGAGGTCGCCCACCGCCTCGAACCGGACGGCGTCGCGCCGCTGCTGGCCCTGCGCACCCTGCGCTTCGACGCGGGCACGCCACGCGTGCTGGCCGGCGTCGTCGTGGTCCTGACCGGCTCGCTGACGTTGCAGGTCCTGCTCGGCGTGGCGGCCCAGCACACCGCCGCGCCGCCGTCGGACAACCCCGACCGCTGGGTGCTCGACCTGCCCCAGCACACCTCGGTGCGGTCGCTGGAGGAGGCGATCGCGCTCGTCGGCGGCGTGCGGCAGGTCAGCGAAGTGCGCGGGCACGCCGAGCGGGGCACCGTCGTGACCAGCACCGACTGCGCCGAGATCGCCGAACGCCTCGGCGTGCGGGACTGCGCGAACGGCTCCGCGTACCTGGTGGGGGAGCCGTCGGGTCCGCAGCCGGGCACGAAGCTCACCATCAACGGGCAGGACTGGGTCGTGCCGCAGTACCGGAGAGCCCAGGGCGACCTCTGGGGGCTCGTCGTGGCCGGCGGCGCCGACCCGGTACTGGCCTCCCTGCCGCCGACCGAGCTCGTCGTGCGGGGCGACCCGGACGAGTCGTTCGGCGACCGGCTGCTCGCCGCCACCGGCCGCGCCGACCGGGGCGTCACGCTGCGCCGCCCGGGCGAGGCCGGGCAGGTCGAGCTGTTCTCGTCCCTGCGCAGCGGCGTCATCGGCGGATCGGTGCTGCTGACCCTGCTGGCCGTGATCGGCCTCGCCGCGGCGGCCGTGGACCAGGTCTTCGAACGCCGCCGGCCGGTGGCCGTGCTGGCCGCGAACGGCGTGCCGCCGAAGGTGCTGGCGCTGTCCGCGCTGTGGCAGTCGGCGATACCCGCGGCGCTCGGCATCGGCCTGGCCATCCCGATCGGCCTGGGCACGGCGTGGCTCGTGGCGCCGGCCGGGCGGTTCCGCGTCGACTGGTCCGAGATCGCCACCACGGTCGCCGCCGCGGCCGTCGTCGTGCTCGTGGTGTCGCTGTGCACGCTGCCCGCGCTGCGCTCGGCGATCCGGCCGGCCGCCCTGCGAACCGAGTAGCGACGCAGCGCGACGGGCGTCGGTTCCCGCGACCACACCATCGAGCGGCGGCGGTATCCCCAGGTCAGGCCCGGTGCTCTCAAGGAGCATGCGAGATCGGGACAACACTGAGCTGATCGTCCTCGCCGGCTGTGGTGACACCGCCGCGTGGCACGAGATCGTCCGCCGCTACGCGCGCCTGGTCTGGGCGGTGCCGCGGTCGCACCGGCTGGGACCGGACGACGCGGCCGACGTCTGCCAGGCCACCTGGCTGGCGCTGGCCGAGAACCTGGCGCGCATCCGCCGGCCGGAGCGGCTGGGCGCGTGGCTGGTCACGACCACCCGGCGCGAGACGCTGGCGGTGCTGCGGCTGCGCGGCCGGGAGGCGCCGCTGGAGCTGTGGGAGTCGGCGTTCGCCGACGACGGGCCGACGCCCGAGGAGGCGGCGCTGGCCCGTGACGCCGGGCTGTGGCGCGCTTACGCGACGCTGACCGACCGCTGCCGGGAGATCCTGCGGCTGGCCGCGTTCGCGCCGGAGCTGTCGTTCACGCAGGTCGCCGAGGCGGTCGGGATCCCGGTGAACAGCCTGGGCGCGACCCGCGGCCGGTGCCTGGCCCAGTTGCGCCGTCGCCTCGGCGCGGAGGTGGCGCGATGAGGCTGGGGTTCGTTTGCACGGACCGCGAGTTGCTGGACGCCCTGGCTGTCGTGGTGGACGTGCTCGACCCGATCCCGGAGTCGCTGGTCGCCTGGGCGTGGTCCGCTCTGGCGGAGCGCACCGACGCGGCCCCGCTGCGGTCGCTGTCCGACTCGGTGCACGTCGAGCCGCGGGGTGGCGCGCGGAGGTTGGCGTTCGCCGGGCTCACCCTCCGGTTGGACCGCGTGGACGGTGGGCTGAGCGTGACCGGGTCGGCTCCCGGTGCGGCGGTGGCCGTGGTGCGGTGGCCGGGGAGCGAGGTGGCGGCGGTGGTCGGCCCGGACGGGTGGTTCCACGTCGAGCGGGTGCCGTCCGGGCCGGTCAGGTGCGTGTTGCGGGGCGCGGGCCGTGATCGCGCCACGCCGTGGTTCGTCGCGTGACGCCCCGGGACCGGATCGCGCGGCTGGAACGGGAGATCCGGGTGCTGTCGCGTTCGGCGGCGGTGGGTCGGCCGGGCGTGCCGCTGACGGACGTGGTGGACGCGTTGGGCGACCGGGCGTTGCTGGTGTTCATCAGCCACCGGGGGCGGTTGGCGGGCGTGTCCGCGGCCGGCGGGCGTGTTCGGGTGTGCGACCTCGGTGACGCCCTGGCGATCGGGCGGCACGTCCGCTCGCGGTCGTGGTCGGCGCTGGACCGGCTCCTGCGGCCGGCCGGTGACCGTGAGGTGGTCGTGGTGCCGAGCCCGGAGCTGGCGCGGGTGCCGTGGGGCGCGCTGCCGTCGGCCCGGGGCGTGCGGTGTCGGTGGCGCCGTCGGTGGGTTGCTGGTTCCGGGCCGCCGCACGGCCGTTGACGGTGGCGGACCGCGTCTGGGTGGCTTCGGGGGATGCGGATCCGGAGGTCGAGGTGTTGCGACGCGTGCACGGCGGACGGATTTGTTCGACGGTGGCGGCGGCATTGCGGGAAATGGCCGAGGCGGACGTCGTGCACTTCGCGGCCCGGGGCGTGCGGCAAGACGAATTGTTTTCGTATCTGGAATTGGGTGACGGGCCGTTGCACGGACATGATCTCGACGGCTTGGCGCGCGTTCCTCCGGTGGTGGTCTTGTCGGCCGGTGAATCCGGGTTGGCGCGGGTGTTGTTGCGGCGCGGGGCGCGTGTCGTCGTGCAAACCGTTCGGGCGATGCCGGCAGAGGCCGCGGTGGGCCTGATGGTCGATCTCCACGCGAACCTCGCGTCGCCTGCGCAAGCGCTTGCGCAGGCGCAGGTCCGGCACGGTGACCTGGGGTTCGTCTGCGTGGGTGCGGGGTGACCGTGCGCTGCTCCTCACCTAATCGAGGGAAGCCCATTTGGGTGCAGGGGTGCGGTAGGGGAAAAGCCGCCGGTCAGACGTCCACAGCGGACGTGACGCGGGCGTCCACAACGGACTTCGCCCACCGTCACCCCATCAGGTGGACACGACGGACTGTGTTCGTGGACCGGTGGGACAACACGGACAGCCGCACCGCACCGCCCTTCCGAGTGGGTTCCGCCGGAGAACGTTCGAAAATGCGGTTCCCAGTGCTAGACATAGCAGAACGTCGACCTCGAACGGTCCGTCCCGTTCGCCTCACGCCGGAACGGTGGTGATCCACAGTGGCAACTCCCTACGCGGTGCGCCGCGGTGGATCGGTGCTGCTCCGGACGCTTGCCGTCGGTGGTTTCGCGGCGGCGGCGTGGTTCGTGTGCACCGGGGTGGCGTCCGCGGGCGAAGACCACTCGGACGAGGTAACGAAGACGCTCGACGCGGTGAACGCGGCGTACGGCGGGCCGGAGGTGGCGGAGGTCGACCGGTTGGTCGCCGACGCCGTGCCGCGGAAGGTGGGGCCGTTCGCGGTCGTCACCCACGAGGCTCAGCCGATCGAGTCAACTCAGTCGTTCGAGTCGTTCGAGCCCTTCACGGCGGTCGAGCTGTTCTCCGTCGACCTCGCCGCTGCCACCGCGGTCGATCCGGCCCCGCTGGCCGTCATGTCGGACCAGGCCGCGGCGGAGTCCTACCGCTACCCGGACGCCTACTCGGACGCCTATACGGACCCGGGCTACTACCCGGATTCCGACGCGTCCTCGGACACCGGCGGCCAGAGCTACTCGGGTTACGGCTACTCCAGCGGCTACAGCCACTCGGGCGCGGTGTCGAACACCATGCCCGCCCCGCTGTACGAGGCGAAGGTGGCCGCGAAGGCCGCCGCCCGTGAGGCGGCCGTCCAAGCCGCGGCCCCCGTGTCGCCCGCGGTCACCGTGACCACGCCGGCGACCGCGGACGTGCAGCCGTTCGCGCCGATCACCTCGGCGTCACCGGTCGCGTCCCAGGCCACCCCGGACACCGAGGTGACGTGGGACGCGCCGGAGCCGAGCTCCCCCGCGCCCGCGCCGAAGCAGGCCCCCGCACCGAGCGCGCCGACGGCGTCCTCGGGCAGCGCGGACAGCGGCGGCAGCCAACGCGGCGGCCAACTCGCGTCGCTCACCGCCGAGTGCCACCCCAAGCCGTCGGCCGCGTGGTCGGCCGAGCGGCGGGACGACGGCAGGTCCCCGGGCAGCGTTCCGGGGCTGCCCAGCACGTCACCCGACTGAGGTCCGACGGGACCCGTGTGCCCTGAGCACGTGCGGTCGCACATCGTTTGACCTGGTCTTTTCTCACACATCACGCCTGTCACGCACGCCCATGACCCCCGTCCTGCCAACCGCGCCCTGGCAGGAACGGGCAAGGTCCCGTCGCCGCGCTGCCCCCGCGAGCGTTGGGACCGCACGGGAACCTGCGGCAGGGGACGCCAATCCCTGGAGCGTCCCCGCCGCAGGTCCACGAACCGCCGTCGGGCTCCGGCTCACCGAGGGGCTGCGCCGGACCCGACGGCTGGGACCCACGATCGGGTGATCATCGCCCGAAAATGTACGGAAACACTGTTACCGCCCCTCGGTTAAAACATGAGGACCCCCGCCAACCACCCGCCCCACCTCCACACCCCAACCCCACACCCCCA
This sequence comes from Actinosynnema sp. NPDC051121, assembly GCA_040689555.1. GTDB lineage: Bacteria > Actinomycetota > Actinomycetes > Mycobacteriales > Pseudonocardiaceae > Actinosynnema. Next base: position 29,352 of record JBFBCZ010000044.1, read on the forward strand.
AGCCCTCAACCCCCACACCCCAGAGCCCCACACCCCCAGCCCTCGAAGCCCCCGACCGCCCCGCCCGCCACCAGCCGCCCCTCCAGCCGGCACCCTCGGACACCGCGAACCCGCCCCGCCCGCCACCACCTGCGACACACGCCCGGCCCCGCCGGCGCACGCGCAAGGCACTGACCCAGCGGGCAGCAGCGACACAGCGGCGGCAGCGGCACAGCGCGATCCGGACCCGGCCTGCCGGCCGCACGAACCGGACCACCGGCCACGCGAGACGCAGCAGCCGGCCCTGGCGAGGCGGAACAGCATCCGGTCAGGCGAGACCCGACGGCCGGCGAGACGAGACCCGGCAGCCGGTCAGGCAAGATCCGACGGCCGGTGAGACGGGACCGCGTGGTCGGTCAGGCGACCGGCACGGTGAGGTCGGCGTCGGTGGACAGTGCGGGACCCGTGACGGACGCGGCCACCAGCCCCAGCCGGCGGACGGCGTCACGCAGGACGTCCGGCGGTTGCACGAACGGCAGCCGCAGCCAGCGCTCGAACCCGCCGTGAGCGCCGAACCGCGAGCCCGGAGCCAAGCGGATGCCGTGGTTCTGGGCCACGACGGCGATGCGGGTGCTCACCGGGGCGTCCAGCTCGCACCACACGCTCAGCCCACCCCCCGGCCTGCGGAAACGCCACGTCGGGCAGTGTTCGCGCAGGCCCTCGATGAGCACGTCGCGCTGGGCCGCCAGCTGGGCCCGGCGTTCGCGCAGCGCCGGCTCGGGGTCGGCCAGGAGCTCGGCCAGCACGAGCTGGTCGACCACCGCCGAGCCCAGGTCGAGGGCCGTGCGGGTGGAGATCAGGCGGTGGACGACCTCGGCGGACGCGCGGATCCAGCCGATGCGCAGGCCGCCCCAGTGGGACTTGCTGGCCGAGCCCAGGGTCACGACCAGGTCGTCGGCGAACTTCGCCAGCGGCGGGGGGCCGTCCAGCGGGTCGCCGTCCAGGTCCAGTTCGACGACGGTCTCGTCGACCACCAGCGGGGTGCGGGCGCGGCGGGCGGTGTCGGCCAGTTCGGCGCGGCCCTCGGCGTCCAGGCGGTGGGCGGTGGGGTTGTGGAAGTCGACCACGACGTACGCCATGCGCGGTGCGGCTTGGCGGAGGGCGGCGGCGATGCCGGGCAGGTCCCAGCCCGTGTCGGTCATCGCGACCGGGACCGGGATGGCGGAGACGGCCTTGATCGCGTCCAGCGCGTTCGGGTAGCTCGGCTGCTCCACCAGCACCCGGTCGCCCGGTCCGGTGAACAGCCGCAGGGTCAGGGCGAGCGCGTGCTGCGCGCCGCTGGTCACCACGATCTGGTCGGGTGACGTCGGCAACCCGCGCGCCGTGTACCGGTCCGCGATGCGCCGACGCAGCGCGGGCACCCCGTGCTCGTAGTACCCGTGATCGGCCAGGTGATCCGGCAAATACCGCCTGACCTGGTCGAACGCCGCCAGCACGCCCGGCAGCGCGGGAGGGGCGGCACGCGCGAAGTCGACCATGCTCGGCCCCACCAGCGGGGTGTCCGGCACGACGCCCAGCGTCCCCGTCGGCAGGCTGATCCACGACCCCGCGCCGCGCCGGCTCGCGACCAGCCCTTCCGACCGCAGTTGGTCCAGCGCCGCGGTGATCATCGTGCGGCTCACCGGCAGCACCTCGGCCAGCTCCCGCTCCGCGGGCAGCCGCGTCCCGGCGGGCAGCCGACCGTCCAGCACGAGCATCCGGATCGCCGCCGCCAGGTCGACCGAGCCGTGACGTGCGCCACGGCGTCGCCACTCGCCGAGCAGTCGGGCCAGGCGGAAGCCGGATATGCGTCCACCTGGTGGGACATCGGAGCTCATAAGGCCAATTATTGCCAATTGGATGTGGAATGCAAGGCCAATCGCGACGAAGGATGGCCACATGCTCGCCGCCCTCACCCCGGTCCCGGTCACCGTCTCGCCCGTCCGCCGCATCCCCCAGCTCCTCGCGGGACTGTGGCTCTACGGCGCGAGCATGGCGCTGCAGATCCGCGCCACCCTCGGCCTCGACCCGTGGGACGTGCTGCACGAGGGCCTGACCAAGATCACCGGCCTGTCGTTCGGCCTGATCACCGCCCTCGTCGGCGCGGTGGTCCTGCTGTGCTGGATCCCGCTCCGGCAACGACCGGGCGTCGGCACGGTCAGCAACGTGATCGTCATCGGCCTCGCGGTCGACGTCACGCTCGCGATCCTGCCGAGCCCGGCCGACCTCCTGCCGCGCATCCTCTTCCTCGCCGCCGGCATCGTGCTGAACGGCTTGGCCGCCGCCGTCTACATCGGTGCCCGCCTGGGCCCCGGCCCGCGCGACGGCCTGACGACCGGTTTCTGCGCGCGGACCGGGACCTCGTTGCGCCTGGTGCGCACCGTGGTGGAGGTGACCGTGCTCGCCGTCGGCTGGCTGCTCGGCGGCACGATCGGCGTCGGCACCGTCCTCTACGCCGTCGCGATCGGCCCGCTGACCCAGGCGTTCCTCCCCCTGGTCACCTGGGTGAGCGAGCGACCCGCTTCCTGACCTCCGTGTAGCTCACGCCGCGTGCGCCCAGCACCTCGGCCACCAGGCCGCGTTCGGCCAGCAGCGCCAGCACCAGGTGCTCCTGGCCGAGCGTGTGGTGGCCGAGGTCGCGGGCTTCCACCAGGCTGCGCTCCAACGTCTTCCGCGCCGCCGCGGTGAACGGCAGGTGGTTGCCGAAGAACCGCCGCCGACGTCGGGTGGGCGCACCGGCCAGCGCGCCTTCGCCGTGGGTGCGCTCGACCGAGGCGACGATCTGGTCGACGTCGATGCCGAGCCGCCGCAACGCCTCGGTGTCGGCGTCGCTGAGCCCGCCCTTGCGGCGGGCGGCGGCGAACGCGTCGACGACCTCGTCGCGCGCCAGTTCGAACCCGGCCAGTACCGGCGCGTCGAGCAGTGCCAGCGCCAGGTGCTCGGGCCCGATCTCGGGCGCGTCGAGGCGTTCGGCCTGCACGACGGCTTCGTGGACGGCTTGGCGGGCGGCCCTGGTGAACCGTTCCCCGATCATCGGTCTCCCCCGTGCTTCTTGTGGACGGCCTGTCGGGTGACCCCGAGTTCGGCCGCGATCTCCTGCCACGACCAGCCGCGGGCGCGGGCGTTGCGCACCTGCACGGCTTCCAGCGTTTCCAGCAGCCGGCGCAGCGCGCTCACCGCTCGCAGCCCGACTCGTGGGTCCTGATCGCCCGCCGCCGAGGCGAGCTCGGTCGCTTCCGTCATGCCGTCAACTTTGGTTGACACACGCCCGCTTGTCAACCCAGGTTGACGCACTAGGCTCGGTCGCGATGCCGGAGATCACCACCGCCGAACGGGCCGGGGTGGGCCGTGACGGCCTGCCGCGCCCCACCGAGGACCGCGTCGTCCTGCTGCCGAACGCCGTGGTGCTGCTCGACGGCGCGACCTCGCCGACGCCGCGCGAGCGTGACGGCGGCTGGCACTCCCGCCACCTGGCGGCCGAGCTGACCCGCCTGGACGGCGACCTCGCCGACGACCTGGCCGGGGCGATCGAGCGCCTGGCCGACCGGCACGGCCTCGTCCCGGGTGACTCACCGTCCAGCACGGTCTCGATCACGCGCTGGACCGACACCACCGTCGACGTCCTGGTGCTCGCCGACAGCCCGGTGGTGGTGTTCACCGACACGGGGGTCGAGGTCGTCGCCGACAACCGGCTGCGGGACCTGCGCGGCGCGGTCGACCGGATCACCGACTGGCGCAACCGCGAGCACGGCTGGTGGGTGGCCGAGGCCGAGCCGGCCGCCGCGCACCGGGCGGTCCGGGCGAGCTGGCCGCGCGAACGGGTCCGGACCGTGCTGATGGCGACCGACGGCGTGTCCTGCGGCGTGGACGACTACGGCTTGTTCGCGGACTGGCAAACCGTGTTGGACATCACGTCGGAAAATGGCCCGGAAGCGGTGCTGGACGAGATCCGGGCGGCCGAAGAGGGTGACGCGGAGCGCACGAAGTGGCGGCGGGCGAAAGTGCACGACGATCAAGCGCTGGCGGTCATCCGATTCACGCCCGGGAAATGAGAAAAGCCCCTCGCGGTAAGCGGAGGGGCTTTCTCGAGCGATCTGGTGGCCAGGGGCGGGGTCGAACCGCCGACCTACCGCTTTTCAGGCGGTCGCTCGTACCAACTGAGCTACCTGGCCAGGTAGCGGCTCGACCAACCGGCCGAACTGCCTTGCGACCCAGACGGGACTCGAACCCGCGACCTTCGCCGTGACAGGGCGACGCGCTAACCAACTGCGCCACTGGGCCTTGCTCACTTCTGCCTTGCGTCCTTACTGTACTGCGTGCCCCCAACGGGATTCGAACCCGCGCTACCGCCTTGAAAGGGCGGGGTCCTAGGCCGCTAGACGATGGGGACCCGAGTCCTCCGGCAGCCCTTGGGCCACCTTCTTTCCCAGGCCCTCCACGCTGTCCGGTGGAAGCATCGTAAGCATAGGGCACGAGGGTCCACTCCTCCAAAACGGGGGTGGCACACGTTCTTGACCTGCGATTCCACCCCCGTTCGCGACGGTTCACCCGCGCGTCGGCGGCCGCGGGGCGAGCAGCCGGTCGGCGAACTCGGCCCGTTCGGCTCCGGTCAGCACGGCCGGCGCGTCGGCGAACCGGTCGTCGGTCGACCGCTCGGCCCGCCGCCACCGGTCCCGGAGGTCCGGCCGGTCCGCCACCGACGCCGGCAGCGCCTCGGCGTCCTCGGGTCGCCACCCCGTGCGCAGCAGCCGGCCGCGCCCACCACCGGGGTCCAGGGCCACGGCCTGGGTGACGCCGAGGCCGACGGCGCGCAGTGCGGCGAAGTGCAGGCCGCCGCGCAGCTCGCGCAACACCATCAGGGCTTGCCCGAGGGCGGCCGGGGCGTGCGGTGCCACCGAGTGTGCCGGGACTGGGCCCGCAACCACCTCGCCGACGTGCCCGACGCCGAGAGGTTCGCCAAGCTCGCGTGAACGGTGCGGCCCCCGCGGGACGACGTGTCCCGGAGGGCCGCGCCTCTGACGTCCTACCGCTGCACCGGCGGCACGCCCCCGTCCTCACTCGGCGACAGCCCGAGCATGTCGAGCAGCAGCCGGCAGTCCTCGGCGCTGGTGGCGCCGCGCGCCACCGACAGCCGTGCCCGGTGCACCTGCTCGTCCGAGATCCGCGACGGTTCACCGGTTCGCTGGGCGGGCACCCCACCGCCGCCCGGCCTGGACATCGTGTCGTCCTGGTTCCACAGGAACTGACGCACTTCTAGGGACCCGCTCATGACGCCTCCCCGACTTGAGGTTGGCGCGAGGCTAAGCGAGCCGATCGAACCGCCGCAGCCCCCCGGAGAGTGATTCAGGCGCGACGGAGCGTCACTTTCCGTGTAGGCCACTTGGTGTCAAGCGTCGCGTGATGTGCTTGTCGCGAACGAGGAGGGTGCAACCCATGACCGAACCGGTACCGGGGCAGACGCCGGAACCAGCGGTGGCGGACGACGCGACCGCGACGCCGACGGACGGGCCCGAGCCCGCCGCGGCGAACCCGCAGGAGCTGTTCGGCAGCCTGTCGCTGGCGGCGATCGAGGCGGACATCGACCGGCTGATGAGCGACAAGATGAGCGAGCTCGACGGGATGCTCGCGGGACTCGAGGACCTGGTGCAGCGGCTGGAGGGCGAGATCACCAACCTCGAGCCGCCGCCCGACGAGGCCGATACCCCCAAGGGGTAGTGCCGCCGGCGCGACCGACGTGCGAAAACGGGGCGGGCACAGGGTTGCGGCCATCGACTACCTGAAGATTTCGGCCCAACCCACTCCCCAGGCCCACGTGCGCGTGCAACAATCCGAATTGCTGACACACCCCCGGTCAGCGCCTGTGGAGATCCCCTCCGGCCCCCGCGTTCCTCCCCCTGGCGCGGGGGCCTCTCCATGCACACATCTGTGACCCAGGCCACAGTTCAGCCGGGTCCGCAATCCAACCGTTATCGTGTCGCCGTGCCTCTTGGATCCCTTGGACGGTCGAAGTCCGGCCGGCATCGCCCGCCCGCGCGTGAACTGGAAGAAGAGCTGCCCGACGAGGAGCTGCAGTCGTACCTGGCCGCCCTCGCCCCGGAGACGGCGGACGCGGAGACGACGGCCGGCACGAGCTTCGGCAACGCGCAGGTCTACCAGCTCCGCCTCCAGCTGATGGCGAACGAGCAGCTGAAGGAGCTGGCCGCCGAGCGGCAGACGTCCCCCCAGGCGCTGGCCACCGAGTGGGTCATGCAGCGGCTGGAGTGGGAAGCCCGCCAGCGCGGCTACTAGCCACACCGCACCACCGGCGACACCGCAACGCCCCGGCACCCGAAAGCCGGGCCCGACACCGAGTGCACGAACAGGCCCCCGACCGGATCCGGTCGGGGGCCTGCTTCGTCACCGCGGAGACGTGAGTCGGTGGGTGATCAGCTGCGATCAGACCTTGCGCACGTTCTGGGCCTGCGGACCCTTGGTGCCCTGGCCGATCTCGAACTCGACCCGCTGGTTCTCCTCCAGGGTGCGGAAACCCTGACCCTGGATCTCCGAGTAGTGCACGAAGACGTCCGGCCCGCCGTTCTCCTGCGCGATGAAGCCGAAGCCCTTTTCGGAGTTGAACCACTTGACAGTGCCCAGTGCCATGTACCTGCCTCCATCGCAGGAAAGCTTGGGGCTGCACCGTGCAGCCCCGGCCGTCCCGGGGCGTTTCCCCCACCGCTCAGGGTGGGGACGGCACGCCCGCGTGTCGTTCCGCGAGCGTGAGACACGAACACAGAAACCACGGCCTGCGTGGCTGAGCGTATCGGTTGGTGACGCCCAGCACTACACCCCCGAAGTCATTGGTCCACCGGACAGCTACTTCTCCGTCACCTTGGGTGGTTCCGGAAGCCGGACGCCGGCCTGGCCGATGTTGCGCTCCAGGGCGGACCTCCACTCGCCGGAGCCGACCATCTTCTCGATGGCCGCGCTGACCTGCGCCCGGCCCTCGGCGTCGTCCTTGGCCAGGCCGATGCCGTAGTGCTCGGTGGTGAACGGCGTGCCGACCAGCTTGAGCAGTTCGGGGTTCTCCGCCACGTACCCGGCGAGGATCACCTCGTCGGTGGTCACCGCGTCGACGTTGCCGGCGAGCAGCGCGATGACGCAGTCGGAGTACTGGCCGTACTCCACCAGCCGCACGTCCTGGGCGAACTGGTCCTTGACCTTCTGCGCGGACGTCGAGCCGGTGACCGAGCACAGCTTCTTGCCGTTGAGCGTCTCGGGGCCGTTGATCTCGTCGTCGGTGAAGCGGACGAGCACGCCCTGGCCGGTCTCGAAGTACGGTCCGGCGAAGGACACCTGCTCCTTGCGCTTGTCGGTGATCGAGTAGGTGGCGACGACGAAGTCCACCTCGCCCCGGGTGATCAGCTTCTCGCGGTCGGCGGAGCGCGCTTCGCGCCAGGTGATGCCGGATTCCTCGACGCCGAGCTGGGCGGCCACGTACTTGGCGACGTCCACGTCGAAGCCGACGTACTTGCCGTCGAGCCTGCGCTGGCCCAGGCCCGGTTGGTCGAACCGGATGCCGATGGTCAGCTCGCCGTCGTCGGCCTTGCCGGCGAGGGTGTCGTCGCTCGCGCCGCCGCACGCGGCGATCAGGGTCAGGGCCGTGATCAGCGCGGTCGCGGGCAGGAGTCGTCGGAACAGCATGAGGTGCGAACCTCTCGGGGTGCTCGGGGAACGCGGGCGCGGATCACGCGCCGGACGTTGGCCATGCTAAGCAAACCGAACGGTCTTCCCGGTGCGATAAAGGTCGCAGTGGGGCACGTCGGTGGGCCGTTCGGAGCAATCCGCGCTGTGAGCCCGCCGACTGCCCGTCAGGACGGCAGCAGCGCGCGCCTGGGCGCAACCCGCAGGCCAAGTCGCCGTATCGCCTTGTTCACGTGGCCTTCGGGCACGCCCCAGCGGATCGGCGCGGGCACCAGCAGCGCGGCGGCCCGGACGGCGCGCAGCAGGGCGGTGGCGGCGGGTTCGGGGTACGGGCGGTGGCCGTGCAGGGCGACGGCCCACTCGGGCAGCACGGAGTACGCGAGGTGGCCGAGCAGCGGCTCGTAGGCGTCCAGGCCCAGGCGCAGCACGCCGGCGACGGGCGGGCGGTGCAGGAACCGGTACACGACTTCGGAGTCCGCGGTGCGCTTCAGCCCGGGGAGCACGCCGGCGAAGTAGTCGGCCATCTCGGCGGCGCTGCCGGGCACCTCGTCCTCGTGCAGGCCGACGAGGGCGGCGGTGCGGCGCTGCTCGGCGTAGTAGCGGTCGGCCTGGGCGTCGGTGAGGCGGTAGCCGGCGCGGCGCAGCACGGTGAGGAAGCAGTGCACCTCGGCGCAGTGCACCCAGAGCAGCAGTTCGGGGTCGTCGATGCGGAAGCTCCGGCCGGTGGCGTCCTTCGCGCGCAGGCCGCGGTGCACGCCGCGGACGCGTGCGGCGGCCCGTTCGACCTCTTCGGTGGAGCCGTAGCTGACCGTGCCGACGAAGTCCGCGGTGCGCATCAGGCGGCCGAGCGGGTCCTGCTGGAAGTTCGAGTTCTGGACGACGGCGGCGACCGCGCGGGGGTGCAGCGACTGGAGGTAGAGGCTCGCGATGCCGGCGACCCACATGGCCGGGTCGGCGTGCAGCTGCCAGGTGACGGTTCCCGGCCCGAGCAACCCGATGTCCATCACCCGATCGTGTCACGCCGTGCGGTGTCCGTCACCCCTGCGACCTGCCCGGATGGGCTGGGGCGTAACGCCTTCGGCGTGGTGGACGATTCCACGTGACAGCTTGGAGCCTGGAGCGGGTGCTGGGATGAGCAGTGGCAGGAGTGTCGCCTTCGCCGGAGTGGCGCTGTTACTGGCGACCGGAGCGCTCGTGACGCTGTCGCTCGCGGTGCACGAGCCCCGGCCCGTCGACGTGCGGCAGGTGCGGCTCAGCCCGGCGGAGCCCGGTGTGCTCAGCGCCACCTACACGACCACGGTGGCGGTCGTGCGGTCGACGACCGTGGCGGTGGCGGTTCCCCCTCCCGAGCAGCGGCCCGTGCCGCCGGTGACGACGACGGCCATCACCACCGTCGCCGTGACGACGACGTCCGAGCCGCCCGCGTCGTCCAGCGCGCCGGTGAGCACGACGTCCACCCGCCCGTCGTGGGGGGAGGACTGCGACGACGCGTACGTGACGGACGGCCCGTGCGTGCCGTGGCGGTTCCCGCGCGGGGTGTGGCGGTTGTGCGAGTGGCTGCACGAGCAGGGGGTCACGCGGATCGAGGTGGTCGGGTGGGACCGCCACCACCTGGACCGGGACCACGACGGCCTGGCCTGCGAACGTGCCGACTGACGCGGTGTGGCCGACCTGAGCGTTGAACTCGGGGGTCCTGAACGTAGGACACGCGCGACCTGAACGTAGGACACGCGCGACCTGAGCGTTCGACACGCGCGTTCTGAGCGTTCGACACGCGCGGGTTCGGGGGGTCAGCGGTCGGCCAGGCGGTCCAGGGCGGTGCCCACGCGGTCGGTCAGCAGGGACAGGGCGCCGACGGTGCGGGTGGTCGGGTCGTCGGTGGAGCCGCCCAGCGCCTGGGCGCGGACGTAGGCCGATTTCACCTCCTGCCAGCGGGTCGCCCGGGCGGGGGTCAGGGTGCCGCGCAGCTCGGCCAGCTTCAGCAGGTTCGCCTCGGCGCCGGAGGTCAGCGTCTGGGCCTCGCCCGCGTAGTGGTCGTCGATCACGGCGGCCAGCTCGTCGTCGTTCATCACCGGCACGACCTTCTCGGCCAGCTTGTTCATGTTCCGGTACGAGCCCTGGAGCTGGAACGGCGGCTCGACGCGCGAGGCGTCGGACTGGGCGGCCGAGGCGATGTAGGCCTGGTTGTTCGCCAGCACGACCTCCTGCACGCGCAGCAGCTTGCGCAGCACGGACAGCACCTGTTCCAGCTCCACCGACGAGTACGGGTGCGCGAGCCGGTCCGCCCGCACGTCCTCGCCGCGCGCCATCCGCACCAGCAGTTCCACGTCGCCGCGGTCGCGCGTGGACAGCGGCGCGAGCACCGGGTTGGACGTCAGCGCGTTCTCGACGTAGCTCAACGCGAACAGGTCCTCGCGGCCGGACAGCACGTCGCCCAGGTTCCACACGTCGGCGCGGTTGGCGAGCATGTCCGGGATGCGGAAGCGCTGCCCCGACTCGGTGTACGGGTTGCCCGCCATGCACACCGCGAACCGCTTGCCGCGCAGGTCGTAGGTGCGCGTGCCGCCGTCCCACACGCCTTCCATCCGCCGCTGCGCGTCGCACAGCGAGATGAACTTCTGCAGCAGCTCCGGCGACGTGTGCTGGATGTCGTCCAGGTACAGCAGCACGTTGTTGCCCGCCTCCAGCGCGAACGAGATCTTCTCGACCTCCTGCCGCGCGGTGGCGTTCGGCGCGTCCGCCGGGTCGACCGACGTCACGTCGTGCCCCAGCGAGGGGCCGTTGACCTTGACGAACACCAGGCCGAGCCGGTTGGCGACGTACTCCATCAACGTCGTCTTGCCGTAGCCGGGCGGTGAGATGAGCAGCAGCAGGCCCATCTGGTCGGTGCGCTTGGCGTCACCCGCCGCGCCGAGCTGCTTGGCCAGGTTGTCGCCGATCAGCGGCAGGTACACCTCGTCCAGCAGCCGGTTGCGGACGAACGCGCTCATCACCTTCGGCCGGAACTCGTCCAGCCGCAACCGCGCGCGCTCGGCCGCGACGACCTCGTTGCGCCGCCGTTGGTAGGCGCGGTAGGCGGGCACGCGCTGCTCGCGGAACACGCGGGTGCGGGTCAGCAGCTCGTCCAGCCGGAACGTCAGCGAGCGGTCGGTGATCCGCGGGTGCGCGCCGAGCAGGCCGTCCACGGTCGCGGTGAGCTGCGCCGACGACTCGTGCCGCGGCAGGTCGCGGCACAGCTCCAGCGCCACCGCCTCGGGCAGGTCGGGATCGGCGCGGCCGGCCAGGAACGCCTCGTACCAGCCCTCCACCAGCCGCCGCCGCACGTCCGGGTCGGCGACCGCGCGCAGGTCCTCGTCGAACTCCTTGCGCCCGCCCAACGCCTGGTGGAACGCGTCCACCAGAGCGCGGGCCGCGGCGCTCGTGGCGAACCCGAACGGCGCGCTGCACAGCTCCTCGAACAGGTACTCGCCCGCCCACGGGTCGCCGGCCGCCTCGGACAGCTCCGCGCACAGCTCGTCGATGGCCGCCGTGTGCCCGAACGCCTCCCGCGCCCGCCCCAGCGACGTCGCCCGCCGTGCGAACAGCGCCCGCACGTCGGGGTCCGCCGAAGCCCAGAACAGCTGAGCCGCCGCCCGCGCGGACGGCGGGTAGCGCAGCACGCCCGCGCCCGCGTGCACGCGCAGCACCGCGTCGAGGATCCGCGCCGCGTCGTGGTCGTGCACGCCGCGCTCGTAGCCCTCGTCCAGCCGCGACTCGGCCACCTGCCGCACCAGGTCGAGCAGCCGGTCCTCGGCGACCGCCGCGTGCAGCCCGTCCACCGGGTGCGTGGCCAGGATCGACGTGGCCAGGTGCTCGGCCCGGTACACCTCGGCCGTCTCCGACACCAGCAACTGGTCCCAGAACGGCCTGGTGTCGGCGAACGCGGGGTCGCGCACGGGCGAGCGGAAGTCGGTGCCGGTGATGGCGAACGACAGCTCGCCGTCCTTCGGCACCAGCGTAAGGTCCACCGGCTGGGTGTTCACCGCGAACCGGTGCCTGCCGAGCCGGATCGTGTCGCCGTCGAACAGGTCCAGCCGGTCGCGCAGCGATCGGCCCGCCTCCTGGCGCGCGGCCAGCACCCGGCCGTCCAGCTCCTCGGCCCGCACCTGGTCGCCCAGCGACCGCAGCTCGTCGGCCACCGAGCGGACCTTCGCCACCATCGGGTCGGCCGCGAAGTAGGTGTTGACCTCGTCCGGCGACGCCAGCGACGCCACCCGCCTGGTGACGCTCGCCAGGATCCGGTCGGCCGAGGACGCGAGCCGGTCCGCGCGGCGGGCGCGGTCGTCCAGCAGCGCCTGCTTGCGCGACGAGAACGCCTCGTAGACGTCGGTCCGCTTGTCGCCGAGCCGGGCCAGGAAGTCGTCGAACTCGCCGAACCGGGACTCCAGGTTCTCCAGGTGCAGCAGCAGCCTGCCCAGCTGCTCGTCGCACCGCTGCGGGGTGTCCGCCGCCGCCAGCGCGCCGGTGATCGCCTGGCCCAGGAGCGCGAACTCGGCGGCGAACTCGGCCCGGCCCTCGGTGGCCAGCAGGGCGCGACGGCGACCGTCCACGGTGGCCCTGGCCCGGTTCAGCCCGCCCAGGACCTCGCCGATGCGCTCCAGGATCGACGTGCGCACGGTGGCGTCGGCGATGTCCAGCGAGCCGACGACCTCGGTCAGCACCTCCAGGCCGCGCTGCCGCTCGCCCAGCTCCTCGACCACCGGCACGGCCTCGGCGACCGTGCCGATCGCGTCCGCCCGGCCGACCAGCGCCTCGACCTGCTCGTGGTAGCCGGCGAACGCGTCGTCGCGGCGCAGGTGCTCGACCGCGCGCCGCGCCGTGCCGCCCAGCTCGTCGTCCAGTGAGGACACCAGGGCGTCGATGCGCGCCACGTCGACGTACCGCATCTCCTTCAACGTCACCAGGTGCCCCTGCGCCTGCCGCAGGTCGGCGAGCTGCCGCACCCACGCGTCGGCCGTGGTCGGCGCCTCGCCGCGCACCCGGCGCAGGATCGACGCGATCCGGTCGTCCGCCTCGGCCACCGCGGTCGCCGCCTGGTCGGTCAGCGCCTGCACGGTCTCGAACTCGTCCAGCACTTGCTCGGCCGTGGCGCGCACCTGCGTCAACGGGGTGCGCAGGTCCTCCAGCTCGGCCTCGCCCAGCCAGTGGTAGGCGTCGAACACCCTGGTGCACGAGGCGATCAGGTCCTCGAACACGACCACCGACGGCGCCATCTCGGCGACCATCCGGGTCACCGACAGGCAGTCGGAGATGCCGCGCACCAGGTCGGCGTTCCCGACCCGCTCCAACGGCCCGCTGCCCACCGGCTGCGCGGCGGCGTAGGCGTCGGACAGGTACGGCGTCTGCCACACCTGCATCGGGTGCACGCGGGTCGGCTCGTCGCCCATCGCCCGGAACACGACCAGCGTGCCGTCGTCGAACAGCGAGTACCCGTGGCACGACAGCGGGGTGGCCACTTCCTTGCGGATCACGTTGTAGGGCAGCAGCAGCGAGCGGCCGTCGCGGCGGGCGTGGAAGACGTACAGCACGTCCTCGCCGTTGGTGGAGCGGATGACCCGCTCGAACTCCAGCTCGTCCACCGGGGTGTCGAAGGTCTTGCCGACGCCCGTGGCCAGGTAGTAGCCGCCGGGGAAGATCAGGCCCTGGTCCTCGGGCAGCCGCCGGCACGCCTGGCCGATGCCGTCCAGCCGCACCACCGACCGGGTGCGGGTGTTGAACACCAGGTGCCGCCACGCGGTCTCGTTGTAGGGGCGGATGCGGAGCAGGATCAGCGAGCCGACCCGCGCGTACTGCACCTCGCCGTCGGCCAGCGACTGCAGCGGCTCGTCCACCGGCTCGGTGTAGATGCCCTCGCCGGTCTCGGTGTTGTTCTCCACCTTGATGGTGAGGTCGCCGCCGATGGTCTCGACGAACACCTCGTCCTCGATCGAGATGTGCGGGTGCCGTCCCGGCACGTGGTGCTCGCGGCCGGTCGGGATCCACTCGAAGTCGTGCGACGGCGGGAACACGTGGTCGCGCTCGCCCCGGTTGTCCAGGTACTCGACGTCGCCGTCCACGCCGACCTGCCAGCGCAGCACCCGGATGTCCCCGATCCGGGCACCGGTCTGGAACACCGCCAGCAACCGGCCCTCGAGCCGGCGCAACTGGATCAGCCTGGTGTCGCGGTAGTACCGGTACAGCTCGGCGAAGTCGCGCTCGAACTTCGGGTCGCGCAGCAGGCCGGGCAGCTCGTCGTCGCCCGCGTCCTCGAACCGGAACGCGTCGCCGTCGCGGGTGAAGCGGTGCAGCGAGAACACGTCGTCGACCGTCGTCTCCGGCTTCAGGCCGATGAAGACGTTGTAGCCGAACAACATCAGGCCCGCCACCTGGCACCCGCGCCCGTCGGCGAAGGAGACCGGTACGCAGTCGCGCGGCACGCAGTTGTGCTCGGTGCGGATGCGCTCGGTGCCCAGCAGCGTCAGCTCGGCGCTGCCGAACGCCTCCAGCCGGCGCGCGTTGAGCGCCTCGGCCCGGCGGGCGAGCCCGGCCGCCTGCTCGGCCAGCCGGGCCCGCAGCACCTCGTAGGTGCCCGCCTCCAACGTCGGTTCCACCACCGCGGTCACGACAGCGAGGCGACCGGCCGCTCGGCCACGCCCAGGCGCTGCGCGGCGGAGAGCAGCTCGCGCAGCTTGCCCTCGTCCGGCCCGCCGGAGCTGATCAGCTTGAGCAGCAGCGCGGACACGGTCAGGTTCTTCACGTCACCGGTGCTGATCGAGCCGAGCAGCCTGCCGATGTCGTCGGTGAAGCTCGCCGACCCGTTCAGCCACGGCCCGGCCAACGTCTGCGCGACGTCGGAGTGGCCGACGAACCCGTCCACCTGCTTGCCCATCGTGATGGCGCCGACGATCCGGTCGAAGAACATGCTGTCGCCGCCGACGATGTCGATGTCGGCCTTCTCCAGGCCCGCGGCCAGCACCAGCGCCTGCGACTCGGCCACCTGCCGCTGCACGTCGATCCCGGCGAGCCGGACCTCCTTGTCGGCCTCCAGCCGCAACCGGTACTCCTCGTGCTCGCGGGTGGCGTCGTCCAGTGCCGCCATCGCGCCCGCCTTGTCGGCCAGGCCCTCCGCCTCGCCCTTCAGCTTCTCGCGGATCGCCAGCGCCTCCACCAGCGCCTTCTCCCGCTGCACCACGGCCTCGGCGCGGCCGACCTTCTCGGTCGCCTCCGCGTCGCGCTCGCGCACCTGCACGTCGGCCAGCCCGGTCGCCGCCGCCTCGGCCTGCTTGCCCTCGGCCAGCCGGATCATGGCGCGGGTGTCGAGCTCCGCGGCCTGCTGCCGCGCCTCGGCCAGCAGCAGCTCCTCGCGGGCCTTGAACTTCGCGGCCTGCTCGGCGGCCTCGGCCGCCTTGATGTCCTTGACCAGGCCCTCCTGCGCCTCGGCCTCGGCCTTGATCACCACGGTCTGGCGGTGCCGCTCGGCCTCCTCGACCGCGCGCAGCCGCTTGATGATCTCCTCCTGCTCGGCCACGGTCTTCTCCACCGCGATGCGCTCGCGCACCACCTCGGCGATGGACCGCTTCTCCGCCTCCAGCTCCTTGTCCGCGGCGATCCGGGACAGCTCGGTCTCCCGCTCCCGGCCGATGACCTCCAGCATCCGGTCCTTCTCGATGCGCTCGGTCTCGATCGCGATCACGCGCTCGCGGTTCTTCTCCGCCACCGCGATCTCACGCGCCTTGTTCTCGGCCTGGATGCCCAACTGCTCGTCCGTGCGGATGTGCGCGGTGTCGGCCTTGAGGCGTTCCTCGGCCCGCACCTTGGCGATCTCGGCCTCCTCGCGGGCGCGCATGGTCTCGACCTCGCGCTTCTGCTTGATCTCCGCGTCGGCCTGGCGGCGCTCCAGCTCCAGGATCGCCTCGCGCGCCTCGACGTCCTGGCGCGTGATCTCCTTCTCCTCGTGCCGGGTGAACTCGTTCGTGCGCACGTGCTCGATCGCGGTCAGCTCGGTGATCTTGCGGATGCCCTGCGCGTCGAGGATGTTCGACGGGTTGAGCTGCGACATCGGCGTCTGCTCCAGGTAGTCGATCGCCGCGTCCTCCAGGCTGTAGCCGTTGAGGTCGGTGCCGATGACCTGGATGATCCGGTCGCGGAACTCGTCGCGCTTGGTGTAGAGGTCGATGAAGTCGAGCTGCTTGCCGACCGTCTTCAACGCCTCGGAGAACTTGGCGTTGAACAGCTCCTGCAACGTCTGCTCGTCGCTCGCGCGGGCGGTGCCGATCGCCTGGGCGACCTTGATGACGTCCTCGACGGTCTTGTTGACCCGCACGAAGAACGTGATGCGGATGTCGGCGCGGATGTTGTCCTGGCAGATCAGGCCCTCCTGCCCGGCCCGCCGGATCTCGATGGTCTTCACCGAGATGTCCATGATCTCCGCGCGGTGCAGCACCGGCAGCACCACCGCGCCGGTGAACGTCACGTCCACCTTGCGCACCTTGGAGATGATCAGCGCCTTGCCCTGGTCGATCTTGCGGAACAGGCGGCTGATCAGGATCAGCATCCCGATGACGACGACCAGGACGACGGCGACGAGAATGCCGAAGCCGGTGGTGATGACATCCATCAGTGTTCCCCCCGTGTGAGAGTCGGGTCGGGCCCGAAGTCGAGCGACGCGACCCAGAAGAACTCGCCGTCCACGTCGTAGTCGAAGATGAGCGCGGTGACGCCCGCGGTGAGCGGGTCCGCGCCCGGCTGCCGCACCTGCACGACCGCCGACGAGCCGTCCGCGGCGGTGACCTCGGCCTGGCCGAACGTCCGCGTCACGCGGCCCGTGCGGATGACGCACGTGCGGCCGACGAAGTCCAGGCGCGACGCGGGCGGGTCGGCCGGGAACAGCCGCTTCAACGGCGTCATCACCACCCGGGTCAGCACCAGGCCGACGGCGAGCGACCCGGCGAGCACGCCCGCGCCGGCGAGCGTCGACGGTGGTTCGAGCACCACGACGCCCGCCAGGCAGGCGAACCAGGACAAGGCGACCAGCAGGGAGAGGCCGAGGGTCGCGGGCACGCCGCCGATGTCCAGCTCGACCCAGTCCGCGTCCGCCGCGCCGAAGGCGACCAGCAGCCAGTAGGCCACCACGATCACCAGCAGGACGCTGAGCACCGCGACCGGGAATCCCAGCGACGCCGCGAAGAACTCCCCCATGTACCCCCCTTTCGGGGACCCTAACCCGTTTTCGGCGGGCACCCGGGGGAAATGACGCAACGCGGTCGGAGCACGCCGGTCAGTACACGAGCAAGCCGGACACCTTCGTCAGCGGGTTGCCCGCGTAGCTGACCACGGCGCCGTCGGCGAACGGCATGGACCGGATGCTCATGCCCGCGAACCCCTGGTCGGTCACGAACCAGCCCCACGTCGTGAGCCACGGCCGGTCGTCGCCGGGCACGACGTCGGGCGTGGGCCGCACCCGTTGCTGCACCACGTACGGTCGGCCCGCGATGTCGTCGAGCAGCTCGGCCCACTCCCGGTCGGTCATCAGCCAGCCGGCGTGCACGCCCGCGCCCGCGAACCCGCCCGCCGCCTTGACGATCAGGTCCTCCCGGTCCGCGCGCAGCCGGTCGCGCGGCACGTCGCGCAGGTAGCGGGTCCACGGCACCAGCCGGTCCACCAACGCCTTCTCGTCCTCGTCCAGCACCTCGCGGTGCTCGGACAGCAGCGCGATGGTCGACTTGCTGCCGTAGTAGTAGCTCGACAACGGCGTGTACAGCTCGGTCTTGTGGCCCTTGGCCAGCAGGTCGGCGTAGCCCACCGCCTGCGTGGCGGAGAAGTACCGGACGACCACGTCCAGCTTCGTGCCGTGCAGGTGCAGGAAGCCGTTGCGCTCGGTCACCTCGTCGAGCTCGCCGAGCAGCACGTCCACGCCCAACCGTGCGCAGGTCTCCTTGAAGCTCGCGAAACCCTTGGCGAACTTCGCCAGCATCCCGCCCTCTTCGAGGAACGCGATCGTGCGGTCGCGGCCGATCACGTCGAGCAGCTTCTCGATCGGGTCGAAGTACGCCAGTTCGTGCTCCCGCGCGAACGGCTGGAAACCGGGGTCGGAGTGGATGACCCGGGCCAGCTCGCCGAGGTCCGGGCCGCCGAGCTGCGAGCCCGCGTTGACCTCCAGCAGCCGGAACTCGTCGCCGACCCGGTAGATGTCCGCGCGGCCGTGCATCGGCGGCCGGTCGGAACCCATGATCGCCGCCTCCTCGGGCGGGATGCCCAGGGCTTCGGCGAACCGCGTGAAGCTGCCGTCGAACATCTTCTTCGGCAGCTTGAACAGCAGCTCGAAGAAGTCCATGAGGTCCGCCGCGACGCGGTGCGCGGTGTACTCCTCCAGGAAGAACGGCCGGTCGACCAGCCGGTGGCCGTAGGCGGCGCGCAGGCGGGGCGGCAGGTCGAGCCGTCCCATCACCCCGTGCAGGCTCTCGTCGTCCAGGTAGGCCTGCGTCACGTGGTCGGTCACCGTCGCCGCTCCTCGGGTCGTGGGTCGGCGCACATGATGGCGGAGCGGCCGGCCCGCGAGAATCCCCCGAAGCACCGTGCGTACGGCCCCGACGGGGTCGGCCCGCGGGTCAGGACTGCGGCAGCTTCACCGTCTTGCGGGTGCGCGGCGCGGACGGCGGCGGCACGACCGGGCCGATGTCGCCGTCGGGCGCTTCGTCCAGGTCCACGATCACCGGGGCGTGGTCGCTCGGGCCGGTGCCCTTGCGGGCGTGCCGGTCGACCCACGCGGCCTTCACCCGGGCCGCGACGGGCGTGGAGGCCAGCACCAGGTCGATGCGCATGCCGAGGTCCTGGTGGAACATGCCGGCGCGGTAGTCCCAGTAGGTGAAGACCCGCTCGTCCGGCCACCGGTCGCGCACCACGTCGTGCAACCCGACCGCCTGCAACGCCGCCAGCGCCTCCCGTTCGGGCGCGGTCACGTGCGTGTGGCCGACGTAGGCCGCCGGGTCGAACACGTCGGCGTCGGCGGGCGCGATGTTGACGTCGCCGCACACCACGGCGTCCTCCGGCCCGGCCGCCACCACGTCCCGCAACGCCGCCAGCCAGGCCAGCTTGTAGTGGTAGTGGTCGGAGTCGGGCGTGCGGCCGTTGGGCACGTACACCGAGTGCACCCGCACCCCGCCGCACGTCGCCGCCACCGCCCGCGCCTCGGGGTGCGGGAACCCGGGCCCGTCCGCGAGCCCGTCGACGACGTCCTCGAGGCCCACGCGGGACAGGATCGCCACCCCGTTCCACCGGCTCTCGCCGTGCGCCGCCACCTCGTACCCGCGGTGCGCCAGCTCGTCACCCAGGAGCGCGGCGAAGGCGTCGTCGGCGAGCTTCGTCTCCTGCAGGCAGACCACGTCGGGCCGCCGCTGGTCGAGCCACGGCAACAACCGGGGCACCCGCTGCTTGACCGAGTTCACGTTCCAAGTAGCCACCCGCACGACCCCACGGTAGTCCGAACGCCCCACCGCGACGCGGCGTCAACCCCCGGACCAGCCCCACATCCGTTCACCGGAACGTGACGCCACCCACACCGCACCCCCGACCACCCGGCTCACCGGGCGGGCGGGTCTCGGTAAGCTGTCGAGCACGGGCTGCTAGCTCAATTGGCAGAGCAGGAGACTTTTAATCTTCGGGTTCAGGGTTCGAGTCCCTGGCGGCCCACCAAAACCGCTGGTCACGACGATCTGTCGGAGACCGAGCAACCTCGTAGCCCCCATTTACCCCCCACTTACGCGGATGACCGCTCCCAGCGCGTCCGCTGCCGCACGACCGGGTGACCTGCGCCCCATGTAGACGTCCTGCGTCATCGACGGCCGGGAGTGACCGAGCAGGTCGGCGATCTGCCTCGCCGTCAGACCGGCCTCATCGAGCAGCGTCGCGACCGTCCTCCGAAAGGTTCGGAAAGTCACCCATTCGTAGCCGGCTCGGGCGATGAACGGCTTCCAAGCGCGATTGCGGACGTTGGTCGCTTCGCGGATCGTGCCGGTCGAACTGGGGAAGATCGGGCCGTCGAGGTCGACCGTCTTCTCCCGCCTTTCCACGAGCATGACGACGCACCAGTCCGGCAGCGGAATCGGCCGTTCGGCGTTCTCCGTCTTACCCCGATTCACGATCCGGCCACGGCCAGGCGCCCGGATGACGTTCCCGGACATCGCCAGCTCCCGTGCGTTCTCGTTGAAGTCCGGCCAGTGCGCCCCCAGCGCCTCCCCTGTCCGCTCCCCCGTCGCCAGGAAGAACCTGACCAGGTCCGGCAGATCGTCCTTCACCGCCCGCTCGTCCTGGTCCAACTTCTGAAGCAGATCGAGCACTTCAACCGCGGTCAACGCCCGCGACTTCTGCGGCCGGTTCTTCGCCCGCTTGCTCTCCAACCGGGTGATCTCCCGCGCCGGGTTGGCCTCAAGCGCCCCGTGCTGCACCGCGTAGGCACAGACGCCGCTCAGCACGGCCCGGACCGTCTTCGCCGAGCTTGCGCTGGAGCTGTCCCGGACCTTCTTGCACAGGGCGTCGAGGATCGGCGTGGACAACTCGTTCATCCGCAGGTCACCCACGGCCGGGAGAACGAGCCCTTCCAGCCGGTTGCGGTACGTGTCCACCGTGCCCCAGGAGCGGAACTCCCGTTCAGCGTCGCGCACGAGTTCAGCGAGCCATCGAGCGGCGACCTCGCTGAACTTGGTGCTTGCCGTGACAGTCGCTCCCGCGATGGGTGTCACCCAGTCGCGGATAGCCGCCTTGAGGTTGTTCTCGGCGTCCGTGCGGCTGGTGCCCAGGCGCTCGACGTCGTAGACCTTGCCGTTGAAGTCGCGGTACCGGCAACGAGCCCGGTAGCGCTTCGGACCGAGAACCTCGACCCTGATCTTGCCGAAGGTGCCGATCGGCATCGGTCTTCTGCCCATCAGGCCGCCTCAGTGGGAAGCGACTCGAACCACGCCTTGACGTCGGCTGCGTTGAAGCGCAGGTGCTTGCCGACCCGGCGGCCGGGAGGTCCGTACTTCCTGGTCCGCCACTGGTAGATCGTGTTGACCGGGATGCGGAGGTAGGCCGCCACCTGCTCGATGTCCCAGATTTCGTTCACGCTGCGTCCTCCTCTGCGTATTGGCGTTGGCGTTGTGCGCGGAGGCGTTCGGCGATGCCGGAGGCCAGTTCGCGCTCTGCGTCGTTGGCGTAGCCGGAGCCCGCGTAGGCCCAGTCGTTGACGACGATCACCTCGTCGGCTGTCAGGCCGAGGCGTTCGAGCGTCTCGGCCGCTCGGTAGGCGCGGCGGTCTTCACGGATGCGCTTGAAGGTGGTCGAGTAGTGCTTGGACTTGGTCAGGAAGTGGCCGCGGAAGCCGAGCATGTGCGCCCACTTCCGTAGGTTCAGACCGTCGTAGAAGTGCAGTTCACCGAGGTCCCACGCGGTTTGGATCATGCGTCGGTGGTGGTCGGAGACATGCAGGTGGTCGATGTCGAGCTGCGAACGGATCGGGCGGTCCGTCGTGTCGCGTGCGCCAGTGCCCTTGGTGGCGTACTTGGCGACGTAGGCGGCGAGCTTGCCGTCACTGACCGCTCCGGTGTCGTCCTCGACCTGGTGCGCCGAGGCTGCTCGGATGGGGCGCACGTCGACCTGATCGCCCCAGACCAGGTCGATCACCGTGCCGTCCGGTCGGAATGACTCGACCCGGACGGCGCGGGCAGCGGCCCGAACGGCGTGGTCGACCAGGTCCACGGTGGCCCACGAGGGTGCCGGGTCGCGTGAGCCGTCAGGGCCGTCGATCCGGATGACGGCGTGGAAGTGGACCAGGCCGCGTCGCTGGTACTCGGCGACCTTGGCGTACGAGAGCCGCGCGTGGTCTGCGAAGGCCCTCACCGTCAGTCCAGCCGCACGAGCCATCGCTCGTCGCAGGGCGATGGTGAACCGGTGCCAGAGCTTCCCGGCGTGTGCCTGCCACAGGACCGCCCCGACGTAGTCATAGGTGTCCGGGTCGACCGCGCTGCCGATGCGAGGGTCATCGGGGTGGTGGAAGACCCCGCACCCCGTGCACGGCCGCGTCTTGCCGCCGGCGGTGGTTGGCCGGTTGTGGACCGGTCCGAAGGACGGGGCGGTCAGGGTGGCGAACACTCGCGGCTTCTCGGCGACCGACTCGGGGACGCCCTTGCTTCCGCCGGACAGACCCGCGCGCATGAGGTGGAAGGCGTCGGCCGCGTACCGGTCGGAGCAGGACGGGCAGACGGAGGCACGACGGTTGCCGCACGGAACCATGACGTCGCCGCCGAGGTGGGCGAGAGTTTTCGTGCTGTCGAGGTTGTGGAGTTGCCAGGCTCCGAACAGGCGGATCGGTGAGAGGCACCCGCCGGTGGCGGTGACCTGGTCGCGCCAGTCCCGGTAGTCGGATCGTTGGACCCGGTCGGCGATTCGATCTTCGAGCGTGAGAACCAAAGGCTCCTCCGATGATCAAGCGGCGTTGAGCTGGTCGGCGAGCTGGGCCGCGAACGCGTCGGGGACGTTCACCGCGGCCTGCACGTCGGCCGGAGTGATCGCGCGGCCCTGTTCGCGGACTTCGGCGGCTTTGGTGCCGAGGACGGCTTGCAGGTGGGCCGGGAGCTTGAGCGCCGTACGTGGCGCGCTGAGGGCCGTGGTGGTGGGCATCGGTGCCGCAGTGGCCATGACGCGGTCACGGGCGGCGTTGCAGCGGTGCTGGATGACCGGCATGACTTCGGCTATGAGGAACACGACCAGCGGCACGACGACGTGGAGGAAGACGACGCCGTACTCGACCTGGCAGGACGGCGGGCGCAGTGATGACCACACGTTGGTGACGAGGGTGGCGCCGAGCAGAAGCCGCTTGAGCCAGACCACCGGGGCGACGTCGACGGCTTGGCCGTGGGACAGCATCTCGGCTTCCCAGCGCAGGAGCGTGACGAGGATGCCCGCCAAGGCCGGTTCGACCAGCCACGCGCCCCACCACAGCGCGGCAACTGGTGTCAGGTGTCCGGCGAGGAACTCGTGCACGCCGGTGGTGGTGAAGCCCAGGCCCAGGGCGAGGAAGAACCACATGGAGCGGGTGACCGAGACGCGGAAGCGCTCCAGGCGGACCGCGTGCAACAGCGGGTCCGAGGTCAGGTCGTGCAGTTGGTGGGACTCGGCGAGACGGGCGCGCAGCCTCTGCACGGTGCGCGTTTCGCCCTGGTCATCGGTCCGGCGCTTGCGGAACACGGTTCACCTCCTCAGGGCTCCGCCGCTGGTCGGAGACGATGTCGAAGAGGTCGTGGAACTGCATCGGGCTGAGCGCGAGCAGCGCTCCGGCGATGAACGCTGGTCCGGGCTGCAACTCGCCGGCCAGCACACGGGCGACCGTCGAGCGGTTGACGTCCATCGCCTTGGCGAGCGCGTAGACCGACCGGAAGCCGGCCAGCCGAGCGGCCTTGGTGAACACGTCGCGCCGGAGTTTGATCGTGTGCGGCATGTCGGTCACGCAGCCGTCGCATTGGCCACGCGGCGACGGGCTGCCACCGCGCGACCGAGGTGAACCAGGCGGGCGACCTCCTCGAAGGTCACCGGCTCGACTACGAGCGGGACGAGCCGGAACGGGCCAACGGTCACCGCGGACTGCCCGGCCGACGTGCCGCCGAGGTCGGAGACGGCCGCCGAGGCGGTCAGGCCGAACGCCAAGCCCGCACCGTTCCGAGCAGTCGCCGCCACGGTCAACGCGTGGTCAGACCGGAGCGTCCACGTGAGCGTCACGCCGTCCAGGCGTGAGACCCACAGCAGCAGCGCCGCCAAGCGATCAGGTGCGGACCCGGAGGTGAACTCGACGTGCACCGAGCCGGACACGGTCGAGATGAGCAGCCGGTCCGGTCGTGGCAGGCCCGTAGACCGCATGAGCGATCGCAGGGTGCGGATGATCCGGTCCAGCGAACGAGAGCTGTTCGAGGGCATGGCAAAGCTCCTGAGATCAGTAAGTCAGTAAGTGATGAGGTCAGGCGACGACGCGCAGACCCGAGCCGGAATCGGCCGGACCGGCCTTGACGAACGCGACCAGCTCGTCGATGTCGTGGTCGCTGGTGTAGGCCGCACGCACGCGGCGAGGAGTGCGGGAACGCGGGTCGACGCGGTAGCCGATACCGGCGCTGGACGGGTCGGCGGGGATCTCGTCGGCGATCGCGCCACGCTCACGGGCACCCTCGCCCAAGACCATGTCGGGGTGCCGCTCGGAGGTCACCCGCAGGCACACGCGGTGCGGAAGCAAGTCGCGGATTGGCAGCACGTCCTTGGACGGCTCCTGCACGTACACGTCGAGCACGTCGTTGGTCGCCCGGCCCATCGAGGAGATGACGGCGCAGGCGCTGGTGATCTCGTGCGCGTACTCGGAGTTGTAGGCCATCAGGAAGCCGACCTCGTCCAGGATCAGCCAGTCCACCGGGTGCTCACGCGACACAGGAACCGAACGCTTCCCCTTGCGCTGCAACCGCTTCTGCTTGCGCTGCATGTTGTCGACAAATCGCTCGATCAACTCGGCGCAGTCCTCCGGGTTGTCGGCGTACCGGCCGTCGAGGATCGGCTTGAGCGAGACGAACTCGAACAACTTCGGGTCACAGACCCACGGCCGCACCAGGCCGTCGCGGATCATCGGTGCAACGGCCCGCAGCTTCGCCATCACTACCGAGTTCTTGCCCGCACCGGTGGCACCGGCCGTCAGGTGATGGGTGCCGATCAGCGGCTCACGCCACTCCCCACCCAGCTCCGTCTCCCCGAGGCACAGCGACCGCAGGTTTACCGCGCCGGAGGACTCCGGCATCGCCGGTGCCGGGATCACCCGGTCGAACAGCTCGTCGCGCTGGACGATCAGCACGACCTCACCGGGCTTGCCCTGCTCAACCGCGACCCGCTCGGCCTTGAGCGTCGCCGCCAGCTCCGGCAGGACCGCCGAGAACGCCCGCAACGCCTGACCGGGCACCAGGCGCACCCGCACCACGTCAATCGACGGCGACCAGGACCGCACCTGCAGCACGCGCGGCACCAGCACTTCCCCGGTCCGATAGTGCACGGTGGTCAACCCGCAGGAGCCCATCAAGTTGACCCATCGGCGACCGGTGTAGACACCGGCCCATCGACGCCGCCACGCTCGCAGCACCGGCGCGGCCCACGTGTCGAAGGTGTCCGGATGCGCCCGGTACCAAGCCGCGGTGCCCACCGCCAAGCCACCGAGAACACCACCGGCCACCTCAGGCCCGAACTCGACCGCCGAGGCTCCGAGCGCGCCAGGACCAACCACCGCACCGGGATGGCGGACGAACCACCGCGCCGTACGGAACTCCCACCCAACTGAACGACGGGACGCGCCCGTAGTCGTCTGCCGCATACATCGTTCCCTTCTGTCGGTCACGGCAACGGCCGACCACCGAGGAGCAGTGATCGGCCGTTGCCGTGACGTGGAGATGCGCTACTTGCGCGGACTGCCCCGTCGACGCCGACGAGCGGACGCCGGTTCGAGCTGCGAACGCGAGTACGACAACGAGGTCCGCAGAACCGCGACTGACCGCACGAACGCGTGGTGCTGGCTCCTGAACCCCTCCCGCCGATACGGGACGTCCCGCATGGCCAGGCGCAGTTGCCGCATGGACTTGTCCAGGCATTCCAAAGCCGTGGTCAATTCCTGGGACATCAGACCTTCCACTCCCGAGTCTTCAACTCGGTCTCATAGCGAGCCGCTTGATCTTTTAGGTTCGTCAGACTCTGCTGAACCGTGGCGAGCAACTTCTTCAACTCATCAGGCGGCGTGACCCGCCACGAACCCGGAGGAGAAGGGTTCTCCCGCATCTTGGCGATCAGCTTGTCCAACGGCCCGAACTGCTCCGTGACGAAGTCGATCGCGTTGACGAGGTTCGCGTACCGCTCCTCAGCTCGCTTGTTTTGTCCTGCCATCCACACCTCCCTCCGCATACGCCGTCAGCTCGCCCCACGCTTCCGCCACCTCGAACCCCAATTCCGTAGGGAGCAGCAGGTTCACGAGGGCGCGCACGGCTCCCGTCCGCAAGACCACCGGCTCCGGCACCGGGAAGATCAAGCCGAGATTGCCCAGCCGGTGAACCGCCGCCGTTTCCCACGCCGCCGACCGCCGCATGTCACGCGACCCGACAGCACGGAACACCCGCCGAGAGCGCACAGTGAGCACGTAGCCGTCACCTTGAGAACAGATCCGGCCAAGCGCGGTCATCGCTTCCTGTAGCTCCGTTCCTTCCGGAGGCACGACATTGACCTTGACCGGGTAATCGCTGACTTCGAGCACAACCCACCTCCGATATCGGGGACCACGGCGACCCCGGACCGACGAAGCCGACTCCGGGATCACCGAAAACCCCGGCGCTCATCAAACAAGCGCCGGATTCAGGCATGGCTCTACCCACTGTGGAATTGACAAAGATCAGGCAGCCCCGAGCAAGGGCTTAGAAATGTTCAGAGCGCGGGCACGACGATCAGGCCGCGCTGCGCACCGGTCGCGCCACCGGCTTCAGACCGGCCGCCTTGAACCACAGGCCGGCCGAGGCGATCTTGCGCGGGTCGACGCGGTCCGGGATCTCGTAGGTGTTCACCACCGCGTTGACCAACTCCACGTACATGCCCTCTTCGAACCCCTCGCCGGGGTCACCGGGCAGGTTGACGCGGATCTCCTCACCCTTGCCCGCCTTGCGGCCCTCCACCGGCAACGGCTTGGCGAACAGCGTCACCACGTACTGCACCTCACCCGAGGTGCGGTCGACCACCGGCGTCACAGTGCCGTCGTCGGCCTCCCGCATCTTCGCCGCCGGAGCCTCCGTGATCATCAGCCGGTAGCCGCTCAACATGACCGGCAAGTCCTGGAGCGCCATCTCGCGATACCTCCACTTCCCAGGACGACCCATCGCCGCCCTGTCGCTACAACCAACATAGCTAGTAGAGCTATAAGAGGAACTAGGCCGATCGAGTGACTTCCAGCAGTGCTAGCTCTATCGCTACAGTCTGTCCATGCGCCCCGACGCAACCGACCGCAGACCTGCGTACCAGCAGATCGCAGACGACCTGCGCCACTACATCGCGTCCGACGAGGTCGAGGTCGGCGACAAGCTCCCGTCCCTTACCGAGCTTCAGACCAAGTACGGCCGCGCCGTGATGACGTTGCAGAAGGCGCTGGACCAGCTCCGCAACGAAGGACTGGTCATTTCCCGCCAGGGCGAGGGCACGATCGTGGTGAAGAAGCCCGAAGCCCATGCGGGGGACGACGTGCCCTCACCGCATGAGCTTCGGCAGATGTTCGACCGCATCAACTCGGTCCTGGACGACCTCAGCCGGCGCGTCGCCGCTGTCGAGGCTGAGATTTTCGGGACCACTCCAGACGAGCCTCGACCCGACTCAGCCGATCACTGAGTTCGTCCAGGCGTGCCAGGAGTTCGGAGGCTCGGGCGTGGAGTTCCCGCCAGTCCTCCGCCGTCCACTCGTCCTCTTCAGACACCACGCCCCCCTTGCCGCTCCCGCCGAACCTCGACCGCTACACCGAGCAGGTAGCCACCTCCGCCGCCTCCGGTCGCTCGCCGACATCAGGCAGCCAGACCAACCGCGCCCTCAACTGATTGCGCGCGCTGCTGAACAGGTGCAACGCGTTCTCCGGCTTCCCCAGACTCATGCGGGAGTGGTCATGAACCGCGAAGACCTCCGCACGGTCCTCGAAGGCGAACCCCCACCCGACGACCCAGCCGTCCAAGCGTTCGCCGAACTCCTGCACCACCGCGAACACCCGCGGCGCGGACGTCACCACCATCGTTTCCAGCAGGGCCGCGAACTCCGTCTCACCGCACAACGGCTTCAAGCCGTCGACCTCACTCACCGGCCGGCTTCCTTCTCGTCGTCGCCGGCAGGAACCGTCAGCGCGTTCACTTCCTCGGGCGTCGCGCTCACCAAGGCACTCAAGTGCTCGAAGTCCAGCGGTGCGAGCTTGGTCAGCGCTTCGCACCGGTCGGCGAACCGCGTAGCCGACTCCGCCAGCTCACGCGCGAACCTGATCGCGAGCTGCGCCCCACCCTCACGTCCGGCGATCTGCACCGTCAGCCGCGCGTCACCGGACGTGATCACCAGGGACGGATGCCCCTGTGCCCGTTCCACCAACGCCGACTCGGCGTCCTCCTCCGGCTGGAGGAGCAAGTACATCCCCATCGGTTCGACCTCCGTGTACACCTGGGACTTGCTCGACCAGATTCACGCGAAAGGAAGACCGATCCCATACCAATGACTGATCGGATATCGCCGTCACCACTAACCGCAGGTCAGCGCGGTAATCGCCGAGTTACACTCCGAAGTACGTACAGCTTGACCAGGGGGTGAACGACCACGTGACCACGTCCAGACGACGCTGCCGCACGTGCGACACCCTGCTGGCCAAGGACAACCGGGGCGAACTCTGTAGCCGCTGCACCGCGGCTTCTACACTCCACGCCCCGACGCTGCCGCCGGAGTTCTGGGCCAAGCCCACCCTCCGCGAGGCGTTCGAGTCACGCAACATCGGCCAGGTCTTCCGCGCCTACCGCCAGGCCCAGAACCCGCCCGTCCCCCAAGCCACCCTCGCCGCCTGGCTCGACCTCACCCAAGGCCGCGTCAGCGAAGTCGAACGCTCCCGCCGCCCGGTCACCGACCTCGAACGCCTCGAACGCTGGTGCGACGCCCTCCACGTCCCCCGCCACCTCCGCTGGTTCGACGGCACCGCGCGGGAAGTCCACGATGTCCGCAACCTCTACGCCAGCCGCACCGTCGACCCGAGTCCGGCCTACTCACCCGCATGGGCCCCGGTCGACCAGCCGCCACCCCAACCAGCTCAAGAGCTGGACATCGTGCAGGTGGGCATCCCACGCCTACGCCGCGCGCTCGACATCCTCGACCTACCAGACGACGGCCCGACCCGAAGCCTTCCCGAGCTGGCCGCCGACGTCGCCCGCATGAACAACCATCGGCTCGAAGCGCGCTACGGCGAACTGGTCCGCCACCTACCCGCCCTGATCGGCGAACTTGCCCGAGCCCGCCAACTCCTCGACCCAGCCGACCGCCGCCACGTCGCATCCCTGCTGACCCTGGCCCTACGCGCCGCCGACGGTGTGGCCTACAAGTACCGCTACTTCGACCTGTCGGCCCGCCTCATCGACCTTATGCGCGCAACAGCAAACGAGGCCGACAGCCCACTCCTACCCGCAGCAGTCGCCTACGTGCGCACCGAAACGTTCTTCGCCAGCGGCGACCTCCACACCGCCGCCCGCGCCCTCGACCACGCCGCGGACCAACTCCCCACCCGCGACCTGAAACACGCACCCACCGCAGCCGCCTTCGGCGCACTCCACATGCGAGCCGCGGTCGTCGCCGCCCGAGCAGGCAAAGCCGACATCGCCGCCGACCACCTCCTCACCGCCCGCCACGCCGCCCACGCCGCACCCGAAGGCATCTACCACGGCACCGCCTTCGGCCCAGCCTCGCTACGCATCCACGAGCTGGCCGTTGCCGCCGAACTCCGCGACACGGCAGGCATCCAACGAGCGTCCACCTGGCACCCGCCCGCCGAACTACCCGCCGAACGCCGCTCGCATTACTACATCGACTTGGCCCGCGCCCAACTCGACCTCGGCCACCACGAAGACGCCTACCTGTGCCTGCAAACCGCCCGCCAAGCCGCACCGGAACACGTCCGCGCACACCCACAGGTCCGCCAGGCCCTATCGGTGCTGCTGCGCACCCACCCATCACTCAGCTCCGATCTACTCGACCTGGCCGCCTGGGCGGGCGCTCGCTGAGCGGCTACGTCTCAGCCGTTCGCCAGCAGCTCCGGCAGGTCACGCAGCGAGTCGATCACCCAATCGGCATCCCGACGCACCAACGGGTCATCTGCCCACAGGTACCCCCACGGCCCCCGCCGGATCAACGCCGTGCGCAACCCAGCCGCCTTCGCCGCCACAACATCGTTGTCCCGGTGATCACCGACGTAGAGCACCTCACCAGCCACCGCCGCAGGCGTCATCCCCACCACCCGCTCAAAGAACTCCGCCGCAGGCTTGGCCACACCCCACTCCCCAGACGTCGCCAACCCATCCACCGGCAACCTCAACCCACGCAACAACTCAGCCGCCCGAGCAGTCTGGTTCCCCGCCACCCCAACCCACACCCCAAGCTCCCGCAACCGCCCCAACCCAGCCCTCACATCCGGGTACAGATCACCCTCCTCGATCCGCTCCCCAACCCCAGCCTCCTCCCGCAACCGCCGCTCACGAGCCACATCAAACCCAGGCCGGAAGTACTGGAACGTCTCCGCGTTATCCCGCCCCGCCGCAGTCACCGCCCCCAGCACCGTCGAGAACGTATGCCGAGACACCCCAACCCAGTCCGCCCAAGCCCCCCACTCCCGCGAGTCATCCAACAACGTCTCACCCACGTCGAACACCACCGCCGCGACCATGCCCTACTCCTACGCCATCACCGCCCGCCGCGCGACAGTGACCCTGCCGTCCTGCGTGCGCTGACATGGCCTGGCCAGGGTGTTCAGAGTTTCTTTTCTTCATCAAGGCGGCCCCCTCCGGGGGCCGCTGGCCGTTGGTGCCAGGCCGACGCCGAAGGACCGACGCCCCGTAGTGCGGCACGCCCAAGCGGGCCTGGCGGCCCGCGGGCGTGCCACGCGAGGAAGAGCGCCGGTCCCGACGTCGGTGAGGAACGGCCAGCGACCCCCGAAGGCGACCGCAAACGATTAAAGAAGCGCTCGCCGCGCGGCAGGCCAGCAGGATGACGGGGACGGCACCATCGGTTCGGCTACCAGCGTGGGCCGGGTTCGTGTCATCCCGCCGACCTCCACGAGGGCAACCACACGCGTCAAGGGGGCAGACCCAGCCTAGCGGTCCCGTATGGACAAATGTGCCCCCTTGACACGCGTGGTTGGGGCGAGCCAGGTCGGCGGGATGACACGACACCCTCCTTTGAATACCAACGCTAGCCCCCGTTTTTCTTCTTCGCCAACCGCGCCTCTCTTGCCCGAGCCACACGCGCTGGCGACTGAAACACTTCAGCGAGCAGTTCACCCATTAGCGTCAAAACCAACTCGACTTCTTCGGCGGCAATGGGTTCCACAAAGTCGCCGTGCGCCATATCATTACCAAGGAACCTGATCTCGTGGGCAGCCTCCTTGATATGCTCACGAATTATGCCTTCATTGTGTAGACCTTCAATCTTAGGATAGATTCCATTCACCGTTACACCTACAGCTTTTGCGGAAGCCTCCACCACCGCCCGTGCCAGTTGCACGGCAGCCCGCGATGCGCCGATACTGTGACACCGATGAGCTTCTTCGGCAGCAGAAGCAATATGCTCTGGCACATCGGGAAATTCTTGCGCATACCCGTACTCGGGAAGCCATTTTGCACTAGGTCCGAAATATTCGTCGAAGTTGCGACTTTGATCGCGACTAGCGTCCGAATGCCAAACAGAAAAACCGATCGACAGGGTGCCGCAATTCTGACACGAGAACGCTGCCTGAATTATGTAGCGATCATCGCCGACAGATCGGACACGTTCTGAAAATAGATCACTAACTGCATCCATTCTTGACTTCGTTTTGCATTTCCAGCAAACCCTACTCAGCATGGCTGGATCTTACGCGCGAGATCCACCTCTGGCGAGGCAGTAAGCCAGCAGAGCCACTGAAGATCGTCTCCACGTCTTCCCTGTGAAACAGCGGCAGATGACCGTTGCGCACGGCTTGTGACGCTCACCTCAAGCACGGCATCAGCGCATGTAGGGAGCGGTATCCATCGATCACGACGGACGCTGGCAGGCGTCTCGACCTAATCCCGAGGTAGCAGGTCGGAACGAGCGCTGAATGGTGGGCCGGGGCGGTGGTCAGGCACGGGATGCGGTTGACCAACCGTGACCGCAACGACCGCTACCGGCGGCACCGGCCAGCACCTCACTCGACGGATGTTGACCTCGGTCTGTGTAGACGCTTCTAAGCGCACGGGTTGTTGGCGGTATGAAGGTCAGCCAAGGAACACAATTGATCCCGTTACAAGCGTGCCGTTGGATCAAGACAAATTGCTCAAACCTAGCCGAATATCCTCCATCATCTCCGACCCCGTAAGACCGTGAAACACATCCTCGCTGTATCGGAGTACTACGGGGAGGCGGGGGAGCAAGTTTTTTGCGGCCGCAATCTCAACCTGGATCGATTCATCCAGCCTTTCAGGGTTACCTTTAGTGACAAGTACCAGGATTGGAATAACATCACGACTAAGGTTACTGCGCCGGCTATTCAAGCTGTCGGCAGCGAGTGCCACTTTTGTCATGGCGCGAGCAATTGTTGACCGGGACGGCAATTTCCCACTTACGTACTTCACCTCGAACGCGTATCCGTCATGATTTTTCGCAGGCCGCACGTAGACATCAGCCTCAAGCGCCGGGGCATTTACACGATTGATTCGAACACCGGAAAATACATTTCTGAATTCGAAGACTGTTTGGAGCTTACGGGCCAACTGTTTTTCGAAGGCAAGCATCTTATCTCGTAGTTCATATACTGTTACAGCCCTTTGCCCGTAGGGCGAATCTGTCGATGTTTGCCCTGTTTCCCCGCCCGGCCGACGATCAATTTCCGAAGACAGGTTCTTTTCGGACTCTTTGTCAGGTAGTAACAGTGGATCGTCGTTCAGAGTAACGCCGATCGAAGCCTCCTCGGCGATTCGTTGGTCTTTTACCAACTCGCTCGCCTCCTTCTCGGCCTTTTCCTTCCTTTCTTCTTGTGTCAACCGGGTAAATTCGACAGATAGCTTATCGAGTTCGATATCGTCTCTTCGGTCCTGCACCCTTTGTCGCCTGCTCCATCCTTTTAAGCCGAAACCCGTAAGCGTGAGACCTGCTAGAGTAAGACCCGCAACGGCATAGGGTACGACTTTCGCTACCACCAGGATTATTCCTTGCTTTCTCTGGATGGCCTCTTGTGCAGTTGGAGTCAGCTTCGACAGTTTCTCTTGTTCAACTGACAGGTCACCTTGGGCTTGCAGGAAAAATCCACCCAATCCGATCGAGCCAACGATAATGGCTACTCCAAGAGTCGTTAGGTACTTCCGAAAGTGTCCTTGGTCGGACGGTGTAAGCATCGGTCTCCAATGTTCAGCTCGTGAAGCGCCTGTCGGTCAACCTACCTTCCGCCGGCCGTGGGTGTGTTCCCGGCTTCAATCACGCGTCGCAACATCGCTTCAACAGATCGTTGGGAAATTTTCGCACGTTGACCGTTGGCTGACCGTCGCTTAAACGGTGTAGAGCCTTGCGTGCTGGTGCCTGACGGCACGTGGTGTCACAGTAGCGCTTGATGGACATCAAGGGAGGTCGAAGGGCAGCAACGACCCAACCGAGCCGACCGCGAACGGTCGGCATCGACGTTCTGACATCGCACACCCGAGACCACCCGGCCGCTCACCAAGATCAAATCCCCAACTTACCCCTCAAGAACGACAGCAGCCGACCGCATACGACAGTCCACACTGGTCGTTCCCACTCGGAAAGAGTGCAGCTAGGGGCAGCCATCACAAGGTGACAGCAGACATCGATAGGCTAAGATCCACAATCTTCGGGTTCAGGGTTCGAGTCCCTGGCGGCCCACCAGACTCGCTGGTCAGCGCGGTGGCCGCGGAGTCGTGCGGTACTCCGGTCCCCACTCGTACCCTCGAATCGGCGCGGACGCCGATCACGGCGGTGATCGCACCCGCCAGAGGTGGTGTCACGTCCCGGGGTCGACGGGGATCCGGCGCGAAACCGTTTCGCGCCAGAGCAGCCATGCCGGCCTCCGCCTCGTCCTTGACCGCGCGCGAAACGTGCCGGCTCACCAGGTTCGGTCGCGCGAGCATTCCGAAATCGAATACCGGCACGAAGTCCACCGGAACGGGTGATCGCGGTGGCGGGTGGGGGCGGTGGTCGATAAGCAGGGGGCATGCACTTCGCTGTGGCACTCGCTCTCGCGGCCTCGTTCACCGTCGTGTCCGGGGACCTCACCAGCTACGACCCGCGCGTGCCCGCCGGTGCGCGGGCCGAGGTGGTGGCCGCGCCCCTCGCCGGCGGCACGGCCGTGATGTTGCGGGCGCACGGGCTGCTGCCCGAACGCGAGTACGGCGCGCACGTGCACGTCAACCCCTGCGGGCCGGCGCCGGCCGATGCCGGGCCGCACTACCAGCACGTCCAGGGTGACGCGGCGGATCCCGCGTTCGCCAACCCGCGCAACGAGATCTGGCTCGACTTCACCACCGACGCGTACGGGCGGGGCGAGGCGCACGCGCGGGTCGAGTGGCAGTTCGGCGAACGGCGGCCGGGGTCGGTCGTGCTGCACGAGGAGCACACGCACACCGAACCGGGGCACGCGGGCATGGCCGGGGCACGGGTCGGCTGCCTCACCGTGCCGTTCTGACCCGGATCCCGGAATCGTCGGACCCCGCCGGCACCCTGTTCCCATGACCGCGAACGTCGACCTCCGGCCGTGGTCCGAGGGCGACCTCGGGCTGCTGCGCCGGCTGAACGCGCCGGAACTCACCACCCACCTCGGCGGCCCGGAAACGGACGACCGGGTCGCCGACCGGCACCGGCGCTACCTCGTGCCCGGCGACGGCCGGATGTTCCGCGTGGAGGTCGACGGCGTGCCCGCGGGCAGCATCGGGTTCTGGGAGAGGTCGTGGCGGGACGAGCCGGTCTGGGAGGTCGGGTGGAGCGTGCTGCCCGAGTTCGAGGGGCGCGGCGTGGCCTCGGCGGCGGCACGGGCGACGGTGGCGGCCGCGCGCTCCGAGGGGACGCGCCGGTCGGTCCACGCCTTCCCGTCGGTGGACCACCCGGCGTCCAACGCGGTGTGCCGCAAGGCGGGGTTCACGCTGCTCGGCGAAGCCGACTTCGAGTACCCGCCGGGCCGCTGGATGCGGTGCCACGACTGGGCGGTTCGGCTGGGTTGACCTCCAGCGCGCACGAGGTCGCACGATCGTCCCCGCGGATGGAGGTGTGCCCGTGCTCGCCAAGTGGATCACCTGTGACGTGCCGACCAGGGCGCGTGACGCGTTCGACGCGGCCCAGGCTCGGTGGACGGCCATCGCCGACCAGCCGGGGCTGATCGGCCAGGTCGGCGGCTGGGACCAGCGCACTGGGCGCGCGCACGTGCTGGCGCTCTGGGCGGACGCCGACAGCCACCGGGTGTTCCTGCGCGACCGGCACGGCGCAGTGGCCGACACGAGCGGCTACCGGGGGATCGAGGTCGCGGTCGGTGACACCCTCACCCTGCCCGGCACGGCGACGACTGCGGCGGAGGCGATCGAGGGCCTGGTGCTGCGCGTCGCGGACTGCCGGCTCGCCGAGGGCGCGAGCGAGCGCTTCGAGGACGCCCAGCGTCACGTGTGGGCGCCGGCGATGGCGGCCGCGGGCGTGCTCGGCGGCGTGGTCGCGAGCCTGGGAGCGAACCGCCGCCTGGTCGCCACGTTCTGGCCCGACGCCGAAACCCACCGCCGGTACACCAGGGACGTGCCCGGGCTGCGTGACCGCGCCGCCGTGGACACCGACGTCACCGCGATGACCGGGCACGTTCTGGAGCTGGAGCCGGCGTGGCGGGTCCGGCCGATCCGCTGATGTGGCACCCACCACTACCGGCGCTGGGTGACAATGGACGGCGATGTCCACCGCCCTGCACGCCACCAAGCCCCTGAAGATCGGCCGGTTCCCGGTCGATCCCGCCGTCGTGCTCGCGCCGATGGCGGGCATCACGAACGTGGCCTTCCGGCAGCTCTGCCGCGAGTTCGGCAGCCCCACGTCGCTGTACGTGTGCGAGATGATCACGGCGCGCGCGATCGTCGAGCGCGACCCGAAGACGATGCAGATGATCACGTTCGGCGAGGGCGAGAGCCCCCGCTCGATGCAGCTCTACGGCGTCGACCCGAAGTCGATGTCCGAAGCCGCGAAGATCATCGTCGCCGAGGACCGGGCCGACCACATCGACATGAACTTCGGCTGCCCGGTGCCCAAGGTGACGCGCAAGGGCGGCGGGGCGGCGCTGCCGTACAAGCGGCAGCTGTTCCGGCAGATCGTCCGGGCCGCGGTGCGCGCCGCCGAGCCCGCCGGGGTGCCCGTGACGGTCAAGTTCCGCATCGGCATCGACGCCGACCACCTCACCTACCTGGACGCGGGCCGCATCGCCGAGGACGAGGGCGCGCAGGCCGTCGCCCTGCACGCGCGCACCGCCGCCCAGCGCTACTCCGGCCAGGCCGACTGGTCCGCCATCGCCCGGCTGAAGGAGGCCGTGACCGGCATCCCGGTGCTCGGCAACGGCGACATCTTCAGCGCCCGCGACGCCCTGGACATGGTCGCCCGGACCGGCTGCGACGGGGTGGTCGTCGGGCGCGGCTGCCTGGGCCGGCCGTGGCTGTTCGGCGAGCTGCAGGCGGCGTTCCGGGGCGAGCCGATCCCGCCGGGTCCGCGGCTGGGCCAGGTCGCGGAGATCCTGCGCCGGCACGGCGTGCTGCTCGCGGACTTCCTCGGCGAGGACAAGGGCCTGCGCGACCTGCGCAAGCACATGGCCTGGTACCTGAAGGGCTTCCCGGTCGGCGCGGAACTGCGGCGCGGCCTCGCCATGGTGTCCACCCTCGCCGAGCTGGACGACCTGCTCGGCAGGCTCGACCCGGCGCTGGAGTTCCCCGACAACGCCGACGAGCCGCGCGGCAGGCAGGGCTCGCCGGGCAAGGTCGTGCTGCCCGAGGGTTGGCTGGACGACCCGGAGGACGCCACCGTGCCGGTGGGCGCCGACGAGCTGCACTCGGGTGGCTGACGTGGTCGGACGCGCCGTGACGGCGCTGGCGTGCGCCCTGCTGCTGGCCGGGTGCGGCTCGGCGATCGCCGGCGTGGCCCGTCCGCTGCGGGTCACCGACGTGGAGCGGGAGCTGGTGTCGGGCTACTTCGCCGACCTCAACGAGGCGGGCGGGCAGGGCGCGTCCGAGCAGCGCGACCTGCTCAAGGACACCCAGCACCCGGATTTCCGCGACGAGGACTGCCAGCTGCCCGCGGGCACGATCAGGGTGCAGCCGACCCTGTCGACGCTGCGCCTGGACCCGGCCTGGACGCCGCCCGGCGCGGACGAGCACCCGCGCGGTGTCGTGCTGGTCGTCGCGGTCACGTTGACCGTCGTGCAGGAGGGCTCCGAGGTCGGCAGCCAGATCGGCTCGCAGCACGTCGTGCTGCTCAACGGCAAGGCCTACGGCTTCGCCCCCTGCGTCAATTGAGGTGACACAGGGCCGGTTGACCACGCACAGTGAACTTCCAGGCTTTTCGATCACCGAATGTCACTAGTTCGGAGCAGTGCACGGTCAACCAGTCGAGGGAAATCCCTCTATGACGCGTCCCGGCAGCTCAAGCGTCGCCTCGTATCAGACGACACCTTGGCAAGTAGGGAGGTGAAGCGCGATGACCGCACTGCGACCTGAAGTGGCCGAGTCCGACAGCGACGGCCGGCCCGGAACAGGCGTGCCCGCGTCGGAGCACGAGGGCACCGGCCTGGTGCAGCTGCACGAGTCGATCGCCGCGCTGCTCGCCTCCCGTGGCCAGTGGCGGCAGGCCTACCAGCACCTGCGGTCCGCGTTCGACCTGGTCTACGCCGACCAGGACGACCCGCCGCAGGTGCCCGAGCAGCTGCGCCGGGAGGTGGACCGGCTGCGCCGCGAGCACGCCGAGGCGCGCGAGCAGAGCCTGCGCGACAGCCTCACCGACAGCTACAACCGCAGGTACCTGGACGAGCGACTGCTCGACATGGTCGCCGAGCGCGGCTCCACCGCGGCGGGCCTCGCGATCGCGTTGATCGACCTGGACTGGTTCAAGCAGGTGAATGACACGTTCGGGCACCTGTTGGGCGACCGGGTGTTGCAGCGCGTGGTCGAGCTGTTGCAGGAGGAGCTGCCGGAGGGCGGTTTCTGCGCCCGCTACGGCGGCGAGGAGTTCGTCCTCGTGCTGCCGGGCGTGGAGCCCGCGCCGGCGGTGGAGATCGCCGAGGCGGCCCGGTTGCGTGTCGAGCGTCACGCCTGGGGTTCGCTCGCGCCCGGTTTGCGAGTGACCGTCAGCATCGGGTTGGCCTATGAGCCGCCGGCGGTGGAGTCGCCGACGCGGTCGCCGGTCGCGCCGGAGCAGCAACTCCTGCACGCGGACAGCCTGCTCTACACCGCCAAGCAGTCAGGACGCAACGCGGTCGCCTACCGGGAGAACGGTCGCGTCCGCCTCGCGGGTGCCGCTTCCGGGCGACGAGGGATAGCCGAATCGCGGGTCGTCGGTTACTGACACCAAACGGCAACTCACCCTTTCGGACGTAGTCTGCTGCGCGCAACCGAGTACTGCCGACCCCTGTATCACCGGGAGTGGTCGTCAGGACTGGCCGTCATCCGTAGTATCGCCAAGGCAAGTGACACGCCGTTGGTGCAACCACTGTGTCCTTGCTGTCGTCAACTCGTGATGACGACCGACTAATGACCGACGCTGAAGGGAGACCGGGTGCCCGACGAGCCCCGCCGTGGCGGCCCCGGACCCGGAGGTGACCAGGCCCCGCAGGAAGACCAGCCGACCGGCCGTCGCCGCAGGTCGCTGGACGGTGGCGGGCTGAGCGTGTCCGATCTGCTGGAGCAGCACAGCCGCACGAACATCCCACGCCCGGTCCCACCCGGTCCGTCGGACACCGGCAGGCGCGCCGCGCCCGAGCCTGAGCCGCCCCGCAGACCCGCGCCGCCCCAGAACGGCAGGCACGCCCCCGAAGGCACCGGCCGCCGCGCCGCCCCCGAGCCGCCGCGCAGGCAGGCGCCGCCGGACTACGCGCCCCCCGAGGACACCGGCACCCGGCCCAGGCCCGCGAACGGCGCACCGGTCGACGCCCGGCGGCCCGCGCCGCCCTCGAACGACTTCTTCACGGCCGCGGGCGAGGGCACCGGCACCCGGACGCCCCGCCCCCTCCCGGAGGACACCGGCGGCCGACGCCGTGCCGAGGAGCCCGGCCAGGCACGTCGCGGCGCGCCCCCGCCCGCGAACGGTTACGCCGGCCGACCGGACGACGTCGACCCGAGGCGTGCCGCGCGTCCCGTGCCACCGGGTGAGGTGCCCGGAGAGCCGAGCAGGCGCTTCCCCGCCAACGGCCGCCCCCACCCCGAAGGCCCGCGCGCCCCGCAGGACCCGGCCGCGCCGCGGCACCCCGCTGAGGGCACCGGCCGACGCCCGCTCCCCGACGGCAGCGGACCGCGGCAGCGACCGCAAGGCCTCGCGCCCGACGCACCGCGACACCCGGCCGACGGCAGCGGACCGCGGCAGCGCCCCGAAGACCTCGCGCCCGACACACCCCGGCGCACGCCCGACGGCACCGGGTCACGCCGCCGCACCGACGACCCGGCCCGCCCGGCCGACGGCAGCGCGCCGCGCCGGCACCCCGAGGACTTCGCGTCCGACGTCCGGCGCACACCGGACGGCAGCGGACCGCGCCCCCGTCCCGAGGACGCGCCCAGGCGTCCGGCGGACGGGCCGCGGCAACGTCCCGACGACCTGGCCGACGGCCCGCGCAGGCGGCCGGACGAGCCGGGTGCGCCCGGACGCCGGGTCGCCGAGGGCGCGCCCGCCGACGGCATCGGGAGGCGGCTCGCGGACGGGCCGCGCCCCGGCGAGCACACCGGCCGCCGTCCCCACCCCGGCCCGCCGGCGGGTGGCAGCGGCCCCCACGACGTGA